>NZ_JBBOTQ010000001.1:0-1473547 GCF_038005685.1 Priestia sp. FSL H7-0729 | reverse complement strand
ATGAGGACAGCTGCGGATTGCTGCTGTCCTTTGCCTATCCGGACCGGATCGGGCAACGCCGGGAGGACGGCCGCTATCTGCTGAGCAGCGGCCGCGGCGTACGGCTCGCAGCGACAGAATCGCTGAGCCGTTCAGCGTATCTGGTCGCAGCCGAGGCAGACGACCAGGGCGCAGATGCGCGCATCCTGCTGGCTGCGCCGTTGCAGGAACAGACACTGTTGCTAGCAGGTCAGCACCTGCTGCATAGTGAAGTACAAGTAGCCTGGGATGCCAATACCCGCAGCGTGCGTGCACATAAGAGACTTCGTATTGGAGCCCTTGTGATCAAAGAGAGCAGTATTGCACAGCCACCTGAAGATCAGGTGCTGGAAGCACTGTTGGCCGGAATACGGATGGAAGGGCTGGATTGTCTGCCATGGACAAAAACATCCAGACAACTTGCGGACAGGGTGCGGTTCCTGCATCTCCATGTACCCGAATGGCCTGACCTGATCGAAGATAATCTGACCGAAGAGTTGGCAGAACATCTGACACCTTATCTGACAGGCATGCGATCGGCGGCTGACCTGAAGAGATTGTCGATGCAAGATGTGTTACTTGGTGGTCTGAGCTGGGCACAACGACAACAACTGGACGATGAAGCTCCGACGCATATACAGGTGCCCAGTGGATCTCGTATTCCGGTGGACTACAGCCGTCCAGAGGCTCCTGCTCTGGCGGTGAGATTACAGGAGATGTTTGGACAACAGGAGACACCGCGTATAGCTGGTGGGCGAGTCCCAGTGACCATTCATTTGTTATCGCCGGCTCAGAGACCTGTACAGGTTACACGAGATTTGGCCAATTTCTGGCGAGAGACGTACTTTGACGTCAAAAAAGATCTGAAAGGTCGTTATCCGAAGCACTACTGGCCGGATAATCCACTTGAAGCAGTCGCCACAAATCGGGCCAAGCCACGGGGAAAATAGATAAATGATTATTTTTTTCAGGTATTAACGACTGGGCTCCCAAATGATGTGGCTGACCACCCTCGTCATGAAGCATTGCACTGCGTGCTGGGAGCTGCACGCCAGTGCGAAATTTCATCAGGCTTAGACTCGGATGAACCACAACGTGCAGTATTGTAAATGATCGAATCATACTCATCCGTCAGTAGTCACCCTGTAACCGGGATGTGTCTCCAAACCTGCTGAGTGCATTTTGAACTGCCCTTTCGTCCCGTGTTACTTCAAATTTCCTTTTTGCCACTTGCTGCGTTACTTTGCCTTTTAAGCCCATGTTGCGTCACGTTCGCTTCGCGTGCCCTCGGTTCGCTTGTGGCAAACTTCCGACATGGAACGAGATTCGGGCAAAATCTGCTTTTTAGAGATAATGGGCACGCCTCAGAGCCTGTCTTTAACCCTAGGGAAAGTCGGGGGGAACGGGATAGTAAGATGTTTTGGCCCCTGACATCCTTCAATGTATAACCAGAACCTGAACCTGAGTGCTAACGAACCTGTGACGTCTTATTCAGTGATTTGAAATGGCCGCAACATTCTAAGAAATCTGAAACTCGCTATAGTTGACACTCTATCGTTGGTTGAATAACCAGCCATTCATTACTATCAGCACATACTATATTGCCTTGCAAGCGTTTGAAAGAAACTTGGGCGGGTAATAACATAGCGAACCACTCAATAATATGAGGAGGAATTCACTATGCAGAAGAAAATCGTAGGTGTGTTTAATACAGAACGTGAAGCATCGCAGGCTATCGAGGGTCTGAAAGCACAAGGATTCACTTCAGACGAGATCTCCGTTGTTACGCAAGATCGGGATGAATTAAAAGCGATTCGGGAAGAGACGGGTACAAAAGCCCCTGAAGGTGTGGCTGCGGGTGCAGCAACAGGTGGCGTGCTTGGTGGCGTAGCCGGTCTGCTCGCAGGAATCGGTGCATTGGCCATACCCGGCATAGGTCCCATTTTGGCCGCAGGCCCCATTGCAGCAGCATTTACCGGTGCAGCTGTGGGTGCAGGAGCTGGCGGATTGGTGGGTGGTCTGGTAGGTCTTGGTATTCCGGAAGAGGATGCTAAACAGTATGAGGAGTATGTACAGAATGGCAAAATTTTGCTGCTCGTAGACTCCACCGATCGAGACACCGATGTGTACAATGTGTTTAGCAGCAACAGCCAACTTAATCGGGATAGAGCTCAAGTTCATGGTACAGATGTACCTGCTGAACGACCGGATCTGGATATGGAAGAACGCAGATTGGAAGCCCAAAACAAGGCAGCACGATTCGGTAACAATACATTCCTGTGATCTTGCCACATTCGGCTGATATGAAATAAAACCCAAGGACTTATTATCTGCAAAATGGAATGACATATATGATCCACCAGATGGTCATTAGCCGGTTTCCTTTAGGGAAGCCGGCTTTTGTCCCTGTGTGACATGTGGGCATCCCCATAATGCTGGTGGTGTTTTTACCCAGTCAGACAGGGAATAACAATACATAGAGCAGTACAGCCAAAGCAAGTCCAATCACCAGTAGCATCATTGTAAGAAAACGAATTAAGCCGGTCGATGCCTGAAAGGTTTGTTCATTGATTTGTTTACGCTTCCGATGATAGGCTGCTGCCGAATACAGAATGATGGATATGCCGCCAACCAGAGATGTGATACCTGTAATAATGGCGGCAATATGTGCAAGTCGATCATACGCCGACGAATTGAAGCCAAATCCGGCAGCAAGAAAACCGATGCCCACCATGGCAATACCCGTGCGTACCCAGGCCAGAAAAGTTCGCTCGTTAGCCAGATGCTGTTGGACATACTTGGAATCGGTAGTGGTTACGTCTTTGTCTGTTAACGAAATGTGAATCAACCCCGTTCATTAGTTATACGGCTTCATTGTACGTTGTTTTAATTGCAAAACCAAGAAAGGATGGCTGAATGTATGCCTCGCAAAGAACGAATTACAGAAATAGAAAGTTTAAGGGGAATCGCCTTTGCCGCAGTGGTTCTCCAGCATTCCATCGCACATTACTCTTTGGTCCCGGAAACAAGACTGGAGGATGGCGTGTTACTGGCCATACTGCTGATGCTCTCCAAATTTGCAGTTCCATTATTCATATTCATAACAGGGATGGTGCTGTTTTATAACACGGGAGACAAGCTGCATTATGGCCAGTTCATGAGAAAAAGAGTAAACGATGTCATCGTGCCTTATCTGATCTGGTCACTTATTTATTTTACACTTGCACCGCGTGGCTGGACCGGATTTGGATGGAATGACATTCCGGACCTAGGCCTGAAGTTGATTACTGGCAAAACGACTTCACACTTTTGGTACATTATTATGCTGATCCAGTTTTATTTGTTATTTCCGCTCTTCTTGCGTGCAATTCGTTATGTATATAACCAATATGAGGCCACGGGCCGTTTGATTGCTCTGCTCATTTCGGGTGTTGTGTATCTTGTGCTTGCGGACCAATTAAGAAACATTGCCAAGTTCATGGAATGGCTGAATATCCCGGTGCTGACAGATGCTTTTACAACGTATGCAGACCGGAATTTCCTCTATTTCTTTATTTATTTTGTGCTTGGTGCAGCAGCCGGGTTATCCGTGCAGTACTGGAATGAATGGATTCATCGGTTACGCTGGGTATACTGGATGGTGTTTATCGTTCTGGGACTTCGGTTTACATATCTATTAATGCTGGAGTTTCAGAAGCCGGAGGGAATCAAAATTACATTTTACACAGTCAGTCTGATCCGCCCTGATATGGCGCTCTTTCTGATCGCTTCCATTATGGTCATGTACCAGTTGGCCGGGAAACTGCATAATCTCAGGGCTGTACGATTGCTCGGATGGATTGGTGGTGTATCGTATGGCGGTTATCTGATGCATATGTTGATGCTGCGATACAGCTATATTCCGGATGAGTTGTTCTATGTCGCTATGGGCTGGAATCCTGTCGTTCGCATGATCATTACTTGGTTGCTCGCTCTTGCACTATCCTGTGTACTGACATGGCTCATCTCTCGTGTAAGCTGGGGAAAATGGATTGTGGGAGCCGTGCCAAAATCTGTCCATACCAAATGAATCCATCAACATATGAAAAATTCTCAACAGAATCAGCTGTACAGGATTTTACAGGATTGTACAGGGTGTATCCCGCTAAAGAAATACAGAATTCAGTATTACAGGCAACAGAGAAATCAATAATGCAGGCTACTCAGGATTTAGTAACAAAGGCAACAGAGGACTCACTATACAGGCCACTCAGGATTCATGTATGCAGGATACAGGATTCAGGAGTACCAATGTAACAGCCTCCGCACAGTATGATTAGGATTCAATCGAACGAATCGCTGAGTGCCTGAAATAAAACAACCTTTCAAATACGATTTAAAATTTCAATACATGAAAAATTCACAACAGGAAGCCTCTTTCCGTGCTACCTCAGGTTATCTGACATCCAAGCGATTTCTTGCTCGCTTCCTTATGAAGAAGAATAAAAGGGAGGAAAAGCGGAGAAAGATGGCAGAACCCGAACATAAGTTTTATAATACTAGATATATAGGTTCTGACAGGAGGGGGAATGAACGTGGCTTTTATGATTGCACAGCGGGCATTTATCAAGCTGTATCTGATTACGATGGTTGAACAGCACAGGGGGTATGGTTACGAGATGCTGGAGGCGATGAAGCAGGAATTCAAAGACTACGGTTATGTTCCACCCCAGAGCGAGGTATATCGGGCACTACATGAATTGGTACAGCAGGGGGTCTTTTATCGCACGAAGAAGCTGAAGGGCAATGATCCGAAGGTCGATTTTCAGGAAATCGTTTTATATCATTTCACGGATGATGGTGCGGAGAAAGCTGAGTTATACAAGAAACAGGTCAAAGCGGATCTGGATCGTTGTCTAGGCATGTTACACAAGGCAGAAGAGGACAATTACGGTACGAAAGGAAGATGAGCATGAACAGACAGTTACAGTGGGGTGTACTCGGTACGTCAAACATTGCCAAAAATGCAGTCATTCCCGCGATCCAGCAGTCCGAACGTGGTGAGGTGTTGGCGATTGCCAGCCGCAGCAAAGAAAAGGCGGAAGCCCTTGCTGAAGAACTGGGCATTGCCAGATCGTATGGCAATTATGAAGAGCTCATCGCAGATCCGGATATCGAAGCCGTCTATATTCCTTTGCCTAACCATATGCACAAAGAATGGACCATCAAAGCTGCACAGGCTGGCAAACACGTGTTGTGTGAGAAACCAGCTGCCCTGAATGCAGATGAATCAGCAGAAATGATTAAGGCGTGTGAGCAGCAGGGTGTTCTTTTTGCAGAAGCGATTATGTATCGATATCATCCCAAGCACAGACGTGTGCAAGAGATTATAGCCAGTGGAGAGATTGGTATCGTCAGAGCCATCCATGGCAACTTTACCTGTAATACCGCTGATGACAAGGAAAATGTAAGGTTCAAAAGAGAGATGGGCGGCGGGTCTTTGTTCGATCTAGGCGTATATCCGATCTCGGCAGCCCGGATGTATCTGGGACAGGAACCGGAAGCGGTGACGGTACACGCGTTATTCTCGGACGAGCATGATGGCGTGGATATGATGGCCTCGGGACTGGTAGAATTTCCGAATTCGGTAGCCTTAACTTTTGACTGTGGCATGTGGGCTTCAGGGCGAGCGGAGATGGAGATTCTCGGGACGGAGGGGCGGATTGAACTGCCAAAAGTGTTTGGCTGGGAGAACAGCGATATTCCACCTCAGATCATCATTCATACCGATTCGGTCAGCCGTGAGGAGCGTGTATCGGTATCAAATTCATATGTTCTTCAGGTAGAAACGTTTGCAACGGCTGCACTTGATGGAGAGGCATTGCCTTTCAGTCCGGAAAATACCATTCAAAACATGCGTGTTATTGATGCGTGTCTGGAATCAGCGCGAACGCGTCAACGTGTGCAACTGATTGATTAGATTTAGGTCAAGTTAATTTAAATATATTAGAAAGTGCAGACTCCATCTTCAGGGATGAGAGTCTTTTTTCTATCTTATAATGTCATAATTATAATATTTTACAATTTAAACCTCTCAATTTGATATTTCTACCAAACTGGTGTGATATAAATAGTCATGAGATGACTTGTTTACTATAATCTAGCAGAACGTCCAACCACACAATTACAACTTACAGAGGGTATATCGTGACAACGTTCATCTACTTTGAGGGATCGGGAGGCCGGATTGATGAAAAAAATACTTTCAACCGCATTACTGGCATTGTTGTTAACGTTTGTTTTCTTCACAGGATCACAGTTCACTCCAGCCCCACAGCAGAAGGCATCTGCTGCAACATGTACCATCATTAATACGTTTACAGGTGTAGCAAACTATTTGAGTGCAAACGGCACGTTGCCATGTAACTACATTACCAAATCACAAGCCACAGGACTCGGCTGGGTAGCGTCACAAGGAAACTTGGCTGTAGTGGCTCCCGGAAAAAGCATCGGCGGAGATGTGTTTGGCAATCGGGAAGGGTTACTACCAACAGCGAGTGGACGTACATGGCGTGAAGCGGATATTAACTACACTTCCGGTTTCCGTAATTCGGATCGAATTGTGTATTCCAATGATGGGCTCATTTACAAAACGACAGATCACTATGCATCTTTTACACGCATGAAATAGAGGAAAATGAAAACGCGAATCTCTGATAAGTTAGCTTAACAGACCACATGTGGTCTGTTTTTTTGTGTTATAGGAGGTTGTTTGACAAGTCTGCTGTTGATTACGAATCATCTGAAAGAAGAACGAGATTGTACTTGTCTTACACGACGTTAAAATTATTTTCACGGAGGTATTGCTTTATGAAGAATATGCGTTAAAATAAAATTAACATGAAAAATATTTTAACGTTGGGGAGTTGAAGGTCATGAATGATAGCGCAGTCGTTGGCAAGCAAGGTATAGGGGGATTATTACGTTTCAAGCCTTATATGCAGTTTATGCTCAGTAAAGTAGTATCCCGTTTTGGTGATTCCATTGATTCGATTGCCTACAGCTGGATGGTGTACATTCTGACCGGTTCGAAAGTGCTGATGGGGACATTGCTGGCGGTGAATTTCTTGCCCAGTATCTTTCTGGGATTGTTCGCTGGGGCATTGGTTGATCGCATGTCTCTCAAAAAAGTGATTGTGATTACGAATACAGGCCGGGGGGTGTTCGTAGGGATTACAGCGCTGCTGTTTGGATTGGGGCAACTTGAAGTCTGGCATCTGTTTGTCATCACGATTCTGAATTCTTTGCTGGAATGCTTCACTGCTCCTGCGGAAGTGTCCAGTGTGCCCAGATTGCTTCCCCCATCCATGCTGCTATCGGGTAATGCCATGTCTTCTTCCGCAACCAGAGTGGCCGAACTCGCAGGACTTGCAGTGGCTGGTGCACTCATTGCTTCAATAGGTATTGCCTGGACGATCCTGATTGATGCGGGTTTGTTTGCGCTTAGTGCTTTAATGATGAGCCGAGTTGGCTACCCTGAAGTATCAACATCTGCTAACAATGAAAATGAAACATTAACTGAAACGGGTTCTGTTCCATCCGAGAAACGCAGTATATTCTCCGAAATGGCGGAAGCTTTTTATTTTCTTCGTAAACATGCCTTATTATTAATCGTCTCCATCTTGTTTGCCTTCGTTAATTTCTGCCTGATGCCGTTCAATGTTCTCCGTACGCCCTATGTCATTGAAACGTTGCATGCTGGCGCTGGTGGATTAAGTCTGCTTAGTGGGTTGATGGTGGGAGGCATGTTGATTAGTGGGGTGTGGTTGACGCAAAGAGGAGCCAACTATCGTAAAAGTGTTCTTGTCATCAGTGGTATTGTCATGTTGGGTCTCAGTTATGCCATGACGGCCCTCCCGGCTTATATGACATCCTTCCAACTGCCTGTTGCAGCGGCCTTTTGTCTACTGATGGGTATGGGTATACCAATGGCTACGACCCCGCTGGCTACGTATCTTATGGAAGTTACCCCTTCCGATATGCTGGGTAGAGTATATGCTCTTCAGAGTATGCTTGTCTTGAGTGTTGCACCACTTGGGAGCCTGGTTTCGGGAGCACTTGCAGATTGGATGAGCATGCCTGTTCTGTTTATCGTCTTCGGTATTATGCTCGCCATGTCAGCAGGTATGCTATTATTTAGCAAAAGTTTTCGAAGTGCTCTGTGAAGTACATTCAGAGGAAATCATTAGCTAATTTTTTGTATCAGTTCATTTCCGGCGTTTTGACCGAAGCCCTGACGCAGCGGTATAATAGAGACATTGATGGACAACAGGTACCCCGGAAATGAGGATACAGGGATGGCGCACAAGGTTCTTTCAACCATTGAAGAAATTAAAATCTACTCCGATCCGTATCGGATACAGATCATGAATATGTTTAACAAGCAGGGCAGACCATCCACTGTCAAAGAAATCGCCGACCAGATGGGTGAGGTGCCAGCCAAAGTTCACTATCATGTAAAAAAGCTGGAGAAAATTGGTCTGCTGACCATCGTTTCCACACGTGAGATTAATGGCATTATCGCAAAATATTACGAACCATTCACCGGAGAAATCCATCTTCGTCATGAAGATGAAGACAATGAAAACTCACCACTGAAACAGGTGTTTCGGTCTGAAACGCTCAAATTATTAAATGAGATGTTCGAACAGAGTCGTCAGCGGTTCATGCATCAGGCGGAAAATGAAGATCGGATGTTTCTTTCGGACATCACGTTGTATGCAACCCGTGAGGAAGTAGAGCAGTTGTATAAGAACATCATAAAACTCTGTGAACCCTATACAACGAAAGAGAATCAACAAGGGGAACATGAGGTGTTTCAGTTATTTTCTGCTCTTTCTAAACCTATAATGAAATTACCTGCTTCCAAGACAGATGCAAAAGAGAAAAAGAAAGGTGCGTCCGGTAAGGTCAAATCCACCCCGAAAGCATCCCGATCTGTTTCGAAGCGGCAGGAATCTTCATCATCTGGTAGTGAGACGGAAGAATAAACGAACGGAAAGAGTGTCCAGTGATATCGTTTGAAGTAAGTGACAGCAAACGTGGAAGTCTTCATTGCAGAAAACTAGAAAAAGCCGCCATTGGCGGCTTTTTGATGCGTGATAAGGAAGGTTAATGGTGAAGCAGCCTATCGAATCAAATTCAATTTTGACGCTTACCTTCAGTTCATAACGAAGTTACATGTTCTCATCATAGTCCTTCACATCACGTTTGGCTGCAGTTGCAGGGGAATTGGATGTGCCGTATTCTTCGACTGCTTCCCAAGCATCTGCATTGTCGAACTTGCCAGCGTTACGCTGTCTTCCTTCTCCCGCACCAGTTGGTGGCATAGTCATTACTTCTTCTTCAACGGGCCGATCGTTGCTGATCTCCCGGTTAGGCGTATCATCAATACAGTAAGCGGTATAGGGGATAGCTTCGAGTCGTTCAAAAGGAATATCTTCTCCGCACGTTACGCAGGTTCCGTATGTACCTTGTTCCATACGTTCCAATGCGTCATTCACTTGATTGAATTCGTCTGTTAATGTATCGTCAATCGCCAGATCACGGCTGCGTTCAAATGTTTCTGTACCGGCATCTGCCGGATGATTATCGTAGGAGGACAGCTCACCCGTTGAATCTTTCAGCGACTGGGCCGGAGCACCGTCTTCCATGCTGGATTCAAAATGGCGCTGCAAGTTTTCGCGTTGCTCCAAAAGGGCGTTTTTCAATTCTTGACGTTGATCTTGGGTTAATGTACTCATAAGAACATGCTCCTTTCCCGTTGTGGGGTGTAGAGAGTCTTTACCCGAATTGCATAAAAAGCAATCATTTTCGTAAGGAAAAGGGTCGTATCATTTTATATCTGACGGATTATGTGTTATAAAAAATAGAGAGAGAAAATGCCGTATGTTCTTCATTGATAAAAGGAACCACGGCTTGGCTTATAATGGAGGTTGTCAATATGGATGAACATATGAAACGAAGATTGGATAAACAAAGACAATTGTTTAAACAATTGGGTGTACAGCTAGATGCGTTATCGATACATGAAAAACAATTTAATTATAAACTTCGTGGTTATGATCCGGATGAGGTAGATGCTTATCTTGATCTGGTCATCAAAGACTATGAACGTTTCTATGCCAATATTGCAGATCTGATGGACAAATGGCAAGAGCAGCAGTTAACGATCCGCGATCTCAAGTCGTCCGCAAAACCAGTGGAAGATCCGACCAAGATTGATCGCAAACAGCTGGATGATATTGTGAAACAACTGGAATACAGTGTGCGGCAGCTCAAGATCAGAGCACGTCCCGAAAAGGATCTGTTCTCTGAATAACGTCAGCATGTCCTGGATTATATTAAATAAAGGTGGTTAATCATGAGTACTCATTTTTCGGTCAGTGTGCATTGTTTGTTGTTGTTATCACTCAGCGCGCCTGAACGAATCACGTCTGCACACATTGCAGGTAGCGTGAATACCAACCCTGTTGTCGTCAGACGTATTCTGGGCGGGCTGAAAAAGGCGGGATTAGTGAACTCTTCTCCTGGAACAAGAGGTTTCTATCTGGCAAAACCGGCGAGTGAAATTACTTTAGCCATGATCTATCAAGCTGCCAAGGATGAAGGTCCATTGTTCCCGATTCACGGCAACTGTAACCCGGATTGTGAAGTGGGCTTGAATATAGACAGCCTTCTGACTAATCTGTATCAGGTTGCCGAGGAGAAGGTAGAGCAGTTCTTCGCATCGATTACACTTGAAGATATGGAACGTTCCAGTTCCCAGATGTTAGCTGTCCCATCACAGTCAGAATAGATGGTAATAAAGACTTAAAGTACAAGTTCAAAAAGGGTGGTTTTCAGTACCGAAAAGATGGGATGAAGCTAGAAATGGAGTAGCGGAGCGTAGGAAACTACGTGAGGAACGGACATTTCGGCTGAATTCCATATTCGATGCTGATGATGCCACTAGGCATCTTTCGTAATCAAAAGCGGACTTTTTGAACAACCTCTTAAAGGAAAGGTGGGTTGTGATATGAAAAAAATTGTAGTCATTTCCGATACGCATTGTTCACGTAAATCTCAGAAGTTACCTGCCAGGCTCTTGGATGTACTTGCGAGTGCCGATCTCATTCTTCACGCTGGTGACTGGTCGGATTGGAGCGTATACCCATTGCTTAGCGAGTATGCACCTGTCGAAGGGGTAGCTGGTAATACGGACCCGTCCGAAATCGCTGAAAAACTGGGGTATTCCCGTGTTGTTGAAGTGGAGGGACTTCGTCTGGGTCTTGTTCACGGTCATCTCGGGTCAAAGGGTACGGAGCAAAATGCCATTCATACCTTTGCAGGCCAGCATGTGGATGCTGTGATCTACGGACACTCACACATCCCGGTGATGCATACCGTGGACAACACGCTCGTATTTAATCCGGGGTCGCCTACAGATAAACGTTTTCAGAAGCAATATTCATTTGGCATCATGACAATAGAGCAGGGTAAATTACAGGCTGAACACGTGTTCTTTGATCGAGATTAGAGAGATATGATTTCATCCTATAAATAAATATTGTACAAGGCATCTTTGAACAGAATTGAGATCTGTTCCAAGGATGTCTTTTTTGATATGAGATTATAACATTATTATCTTGAGAAGTTATCTCTGAATGGGGAATATGCTCTGTTCGTTATCTGTCATTCATCTGTTGGCGTTTTCCCCTATGGGGACGTTCGGTGGAGTGATACAATGCCTTTACGACATGAAATGAATACGTTTACATAAGGAGATGAATCATGATGAAACTGTCTGTATTCACCGTGGCTACCCCTGATCTGAATGCGGAAGAACTGGCATCGGCTGCGACAGCAGCCGGGATTGATGGAATAGAGTGGCGTTTCCGCGGAATTCCTGAAGATGCGATATCCGAGGAGCCATCTTACTGGAGAAATAATCGATGCTCGGTAGATCCAAGCTGCTGGCAGGAACAGATTCCTGTTTTTCGTGAAGCGGCGGTGGGGCAAGGCAGGAAATCCATTGCACTCGTCCCGTATCTGAACTGTGGAGATCTAGCTGCCACCGAGCAGGCGTTTCAGGCTGCGGCTGGGTTGGAAGCAACCATGATGCGTGTGGGTGTTCCTGGATATGATCGCAAGACCCGCTATCCTGAGTTGTATCGTAAAGCCGTTGATTACCTGAGTGAAGTACAAGATTTAGCCAAACAGTACAACATCAAGGCAATTGTAGAGACACATCATCAGACGATTGCACCGACGGCATCGCTGGCCTATCGGCTTGTGCAATCGCTCGACCCGCAGCATGTGGGTGTATTGTACGATCCAGGCAACATGGTGCATGAAGGGTATGAGAATCATCGGATGGGGCTTGAGCTGCTGGGTCCGTATCTCGCTCATGTGCATGTTAAGAATGCCGGGTGGTTTGAATCAGAAACGAAAGATTCGCAAAAGGCTAATATGACTGGGAAGAGTAGCGGATTGGCTCTGAATACAGCCTGGAAATGTCAATGGACCCCCCTGACTGAAGGCATGGTCGATTGGGTACAGATGGTGCGGGATCTTCGTGCCGTCGGGTATGACGGATATTACGGCATTGAGGACTTTAGTGGAGCCTTGGAATCCAAGGCGATGTTACAGCATTTTGCAGACGTTTTTGCCGAAATTGAGCGTCGTGTGGACGAGGAGGAGCAGTCATGAGTATCGTACGAGTAGCGGTGATTGGTATAGGCAACATGGGGGCAGCTCATGCCAGAACATTGGTTGCCGGAGAAGTACCGGGTGCAGAATTGGTCGCTGTATGTGATGTAAGAAGAGAAATGGAGAGCTGGGTATCGAGCCATCTGCCGGCTACGGTCACCTATTGGCAGGATGCAGAGCAGATGATGGCTTCGGGTACGATTGATGCGGTCATTATTGCAACGCCGCACTATGACCACCCGGAACAGGCGATTCAGGCGTTCCAGCATGGCTTGCATGTCATGATCGAGAAGCCGGCCGGCGTGTATACGAAGCAGGTACGCAAGATGAATGAAGCCGCCGCAGCCAGCGGTAAAGTCTTTTCCATGATGTACAACCAGCGGACCAATCCACTCTACATTAAACTAAGAGACTTGATCGCTTCGGGGGAGCTGGGAGAGGTACGGCGCACCAACTGGATTATTACGAACTGGTATCGGTCCCAAAGTTACTATGATTCCGGCGGCTGGCGGGCAACTTGGGCAGGCGAAGGTGGAGGTGTACTGATTAATCAGGACCCGCACCAACTGGATCTGTGGCAGTGGACCATCGGCATGATGCCGGTAAGAATGCGTGCGTTCTGTTCGTTTGGCAAGTATCGGAATATTGAAGTGGAAGATGATGTAACCGCTTATGTGGAGTATGAAAATGGAGCAACAGGTGTCTTTGTAACGACTACTGGTGAAGCACCAGGTACGAACCGATTCGAGGTCAACGGAGACCGAGGTAAAATCGTCATCGAAGATGGAAAGCTGACGTTCTGGCGACTTCGGGAATCTGAGCCGGAATTCAATCAGCGGTTTACCAGAGGTTTTGGACAGCCGGAATGCTGGAAATGCGAGATTCCAATTACAGGTGTGGAAACGGGGCACCCGGGTCTGATTCGTAACTGGGTGGCTGCGATTCGTACAGGCGCACCACTTATTGCTCCAGGTGAGGACGGTATTCACGGATTAACATTATCGAATGCAATGCTGCTGTCCACCTGGACGGATAACTGGGTGGATCTGCCAATCGATGAGGATCTGTTCTACGAACATCTGCAGGAGCGCATTGCTAGTTCAACGACGAAGAAAGACAAAGCAATAAGCGGCAGTCAACCTGCTGATTTGAGTCAGACGTTTAAATGAAGATGTTAGATGAGATGAGTTCATTGTAAACAACATTTTATAATAAGGATGGGATGACATGGCTAAAGACGGGATGTTCTACGCACCGAAAAGTGTTACCAAAGAGGTCGTATGTGGTCCGGGTGAGTTCACCATTGCTGCTGTTGCGCTGGATCACGGGCATATTTATGGGATGGTTGGAGGATTGTTGGATGCTGGGGCTACCCTCAAGTGGGTATATGATCCGGACCCGAAGAAGGTAGAGGCATTCCAAAAGCAGTTCCCACAGGCTCAAGCCGCTGGATCTGAGGCGGAAGTGCTTGCAGATGATGAGGTGTTATTGGTGGCAAGTGCAGCAATCACTTCAGATCGCGCGCCGCTTGGCATGAGAGTTCTGGCCGCAGGCAAGGACTATTTTACAGACAAAGCCCCATTCACCACGCTGGAGCAATTAAAGCTTGCACGAGAAGAAGTGAAGCGAACAGGCAAAAAGTACATGGTGTATTACAGTGAACGACTGCATGTGGAAAGTGCGATCTACGCAGGTCAGCTCATTGAACAAGGGGCAATCGGCAAAGTAGTGCAAGTTATGGGTACTGGTCCGCATCGCCTGAATGCAGGAGGAAGACCCGACTGGTTCTTCAAACATGAGCAGTATGGCGGCATACTCTGCGATATCGGAAGTCACCAGATTGAACAATTTCTGACGTTTGCATCATGCACGGACGCTGAGGTAGGGTTCAGCCGGGTGCATAACTTCAATCACCCACAGTTCCCGGAATTGGAAGACTTCGGCGAAGCTTCGCTGATCGGGGATAACGGTGCTTCCGGTTACTTCCGAGTGGACTGGTTCACACCGGATGGTCTGGGCACATGGGGCGATGGACGTACCGTTATTCTGGGAACGGACGGTTATATCGAGCTGCGGAAGTATATCGACATCGCAAGGGAATCTCAGGGGGATCAAGTGTACTTGGTCAATCATGAAGGAGAGTACCGCTACAATGTAAAAGGCAAGGTCGGTTACCCGTTCTTCGGCCAACTCATTCGTGATTGTCTGGACCGCACCGAGACAGCCATGACGCAGGAACATGCCTTTAAAGCGGCAGAACTCTGCCTGATTGCACAACATAAAGCGATGAGCGAGCGCGTGGTGTGGAGTGGTGGAGCGAAATAAATGTTTTGTGTGAAGGGGAACAAAGGGAGCAAAGTCAGATCACTGAAGGTTATCGGCGATTCATCTATTGTTGAGTGAGGTAAGAGCAGCCCAGGTGTAAACTGCATTCTACGTGTTAGTTATGGCTAACATATAGGACAGTTTACTCGGGCTGCTTTTTTGAGTACGTTGGTGACTTCGCAGATGGATTATTATGGGTTATATTATATGTAGTTTGGATATTCGTAAAAAGAAGAGGTGCTTACGAAGTTCGTAGATATGATGTTAGGTGTAATTATTGTGAAAATGAAATGAGGTGGACTATGAAGTGGGTTATATGTTTAGCTGGAGATGAAAAAGAGCTTTATGAACTTTCAAAGTCACTCAATACCCAAAAGCTAACAATTTTCAAAGAAGAAGGTGAATATCGTTTAAAATCATTAGATATTTCCTCTACTGACGACTATAAAGAGGTTTCAAAAAAAGTAGAAAATCTAGTGAAGCTAATCGATGGTGTGACAAAGTTGGTATTGGGAGCACACAGGAGAATTACCGTATCGGATATTTATCTTCTAAATGATTATGGAGGACGCACTTTCTTTATGAGTGCGGTGCTTTCTGGTTCTTCAAGTATGACGGCAATTCCGCAAATAATAAAAGCCGATGGAACAATTGAAATTTCTAACCCTGCTGATTCTGTACCTGATTTGTTAGAGCTGTGTGAAAAACATGAGGTAATTGATAAAGTAATAAAATTGATATCGTACGATGATGAAAGTTGGGTAGGATTATATAAAATTTTTGAAGTAATAGCTAAAGATGCTGATGTAAAATCTTTTTCTTCAATTTCTTCAGAGAACCTTAAGAGATTTACTAGGACTGCTAATAGCTATAAAGCAATTGGAATGGAAGCAAGACATGCATTAGATTATGAACCTCCTAAAGAACCGATGTATATAACAGAAGCAAAATCTTTAATTTGTTTATTAGTAAACGAATGGATTAAACAGAAAAATTGATGCAATTATTCGAGGAAGGCAATAACTCCACCTAACATAATATTCACGCTGCGGGCCGTTCGGCCCTTGGTCTGCCGTAGATAATTCAGGGGGAAGCGCGTGCATGCAGACAATCCCTTTGGGGTTCATGAATACAGGAACGTTATAGGAAATCAGCCAAATTCATGAAAGTAAAACAGTTATTATCAAAGGAGCTTGTATACATGATCTCTACTTAAGTTCAACGCATTAAAGAAGTTTATCCAGATTTACATATTCAAGATGTAAAACGAAATGAGATCGGTCAGAATAATGACGTATTTATTATTAATCGATCTCTCGTCTTTAGGTTTCCTAAGTATAAGCAAGGATTAGAAAAATTTAAGCGAGAAACAGGATTGTTAGAAACAATTAGAAAGACTGTAACTCTGCAGATTCCCTATCCAGCCTATCAATCATTCGATGAGTTGGAGGTGGGTAAGACCTTCATGGGTTATTCACTGATTGAAGGCGCTCCTTTATGGAAGGACGAATTAATAACTATCAAAAGCCAAAAATTTATAAATGAAATTGCCTCACAACTTGTTATGTTTCTTATTGAACTCCATTCCATAGACATACCGAAAGCGATAAGATTGCAAAAACAGTATGAAAGTATACATGGAATTATAGAAGTTTTGTTTACTAGAATAAAAGAAAAACTATTTCCATTTATGCGGTTAGATGCGCGAGAAAAAGTAGTAGAGAACTTTAATGCATTTTTAAATAATATTGATAATCAGAGTTTGAAGAAAACTTTGATTCATGGAGACTTTGGAGCAAGCAATATTATATGGAATCCAAAAGATAAAAGAATTGCAGGCATTATTGACTTCGGAGGCTCAGGACTTGGAGATCCAGCCTATGACTTAGCAGGAATTCTTTCTAGCTACGGAGAAGAATTTTTCGAAATCTGCACGAAGTTATACCCAAATGGAAGACAAATTTCAGAAAGAGTCCATTTTTATAGAAGTACCTTTGCTTTACAGGAAGCTCTACATGGGATAGATCATAATGATGCAGAAGCTTTTGAAGACGGAATTAAAGAATTTAGATAGAACCACTTAATTGTTTGTTTGTGGTTGTGAATGAGCAATAACAATTTATATTTAGTGTTTCAAAGAAGAAGCTGAAATCCTATAACAAAATATTCACGCTGTGGCTCCTTTGGAGCCTTGGTCTGCGAGGTGAATTTCGAAGAGGCATATCAGCAGACAACCCCGTTGGAGTTCGTGGATAAAACAACGTTATAGGAAATCAGCAAACACATAAAGAAAACTAATTGTATTCAAAATTTTTCTAGGGAAGTGATGGAGTGAATAAAGATGTTCTACTTGAGTGGGACAGTAAGCATAGTGCGATGAAGAACACGAAAGAAAACTACTGGAAAACGTATAGGAAGTGGCGTGACGAGAACAAAAGCGATTATCATGGTACTTTCATGGGCAAATTAGATGATGAGTTTATAAACGTTGAAGAGCGAGCCATATACCTAAAATATAGTTTTAATACAACAGAAGCCGTAGTATTTTGCTCGATTAATGTTTTTTACATAGAAGAGCACATCGGAACTTATGATATAGAGTTCTTTTTAAATGGTGAGATTGCTGATGATTATCTGGATTTTGGAGACGTATTACTTAAAGATCGGATCATTAAAGTAAAGAATAGTTTGAAGACTGCAAGAAGGGCTTTAAAATTAGGAATTGAAGTATCAGACATTTCGAAAATCACAGAAATTCCACTGAAATATATAGAAATATTAAAAGAAAAATATAGTTGATGTAAAGGGAGAGTTACAAGAGGGATAAGCCATTCGAAGAAGCTGCCGACATCCTATAACATAATATTCATGCTGCGGGCATTCGCCCTGGGTCCGGCATACGCCGGACACCCGACATGCGTCGGGTCGTGAATACGGGAACGTTATCTGAAATCAGGACAAATATGTAATATCAAAATCTAGGAGTGTGATTCGACTTGGAGAACTCAAATTTAAAAGATCTTATTGAAAAATACCTGAGCGCATATAACACGTTTAACATTGATGGAATGATAGGGGTTTTGAATGAGAATATTCATTTTCGAAACATTTCTAAAGGTGAAGTGAATTCGGAAACAACGGGGATTCAGGAATTTCGCACATTAGCAGAGCAGTCAATACAGGTATTTTCTCAAAGGCGTCAAGTAATAAAGAACATTACTTACACAGGAGATAAAGCAGAGGTTGACATTGATTATGAGGGAATATTATCCAGTGATCTCCCTAATGGAATGAAGGCAGGAGAAACATTAAAACTTCAAGGGAAATCAATATTTCAAATGAAAGATAAGAAGTTGATACTGATTGAAGATCATAGTTGAAACATTGTTGAAAGTTATTCATAGATTATCCTGAAATCAGATAACAATATATTCACGCATCAGCAAAAAACTAAAGGTGTATATGAAACCAGAATGGAAAAACATATACATAAAATAAATAAGAAATTTCAGACAGAGGAGAAATAACATGTTAGAGATCTTGAGAGTTCCATATGAAGATAAAATAATCTTAAACAGTTTGATCCAGTTCTACAGATATGACTCAAGTGAATTTGATGGATATGAATTGACTAATCATGGAGTTTATCTTTACAAGTATCTAGATCATCAATGGACAGATGACTATCGTAAGCCATTTTACTTAAAAATTAATGGAGAACTGGCTGGCTTCGTACTTGTTTTAACAGATGTTCCTAAAGAGTATGTAAAAGCAAGTACATCAACTCAGACAAATGTAATTAGTGATTTTTTTATAATGCGCAAATTCAGAAATAAGGGATATGGAAAAGAAGTAGCCCATTTTATTTTTAATACCTATAAAGGGATATGGGAAGTACGACAGACTCCACAAAATAGGCCAGCAAATCTATTTTGGAACAAGGTAATTAACGAGTTTACAGGTGGGAAGTACGAAGAAGTTATTTTAAACAATGAAAGCTGGAATGGACCTGTTCAAGTATTTCAAATGAAATAATAGATGCTAGGGTACTCGTAGAAGCTGCTGTCATCCTATAACATAATATTCACGCTGCGGACATTCGTCCTTGGTCCGGCATTTGCCGGACACCCGACATACGTCGGGTCGTGAATACAGGAACGTTATAGGAAAACAGCGCAAAACCTAAACGTTAAAGTTCTTTTTTTGATATCGCACAGAATACTAAATACTTGATCGGTGGTGTTTGACAATGCAAGAACATTCAAAACATTTAGTAGCTGTATCCGCACTAGTTCAGAATAAGATGGGGCATGTATTGATGGTTCGAACGCATTTACGAGCTGATACTTGGGAATTGCCGGGAGGATTTGTTGATGCTGGGGAGTCATTAGAACTAGCGGTGTGTCGTGAATTTCTTGAAGAAACCGGAGTTGTCATCCGCCCCATCGGAGTGTCCGGCGTCTACTATAATGAAAGACTTCACGTATTGTCTGTGGTTTTTAATGCGGATTATGTGAGCGGTGAAATAACAATACAACCCGAAGAGATACTAGATGCGAAGTTTTTACACTTGGATGAAACTACAATGGATGAATATATTAAACGGCCTCATTTAAAATCTCACATTTTAGATACGCTACGTGTGGCACGCTCTGTTCCCTATGAGACGTGGAATTTGAATCCACCTGACTATAAGTTATTGTCAAGAATAGACGGTGAACAGCAGAGCTCTAAAAGAGTATTTTTGCTCACGGGAAAGCCAAGAGTAGGGAAATCAACTTTGATAAAAAAACTTATAAATGAGATTGCATCAGAAACTTGGGGTGGATTTTACACTGAGGAAATAACTAATTCAATTAATGAGCGAATGGGTTTCAGATGCATATCCGTTGATGGAGAGAGTGTGGAAATTGCGCATGTAGAGAGTCCCAGTCAAGCTCGAATTGGAAGATACGGAATCGATATAGAAAAATTCGAAGAATTTGCTTTAAGAGTATTACAAGAGGCCGTGACATTTAAAAAGATTGTTGTAATTGATGAGATTGGATTCATGCAGATTTTATCCTTATCTTTCCAAAGAAAAGTACAAGAAATCATTTATGATAATCGAATTGTTTTAGGGACAGTTCCGCTAGATAGTCATCCGGGAATAGACAAAATCAAATATAACAAGGAAGTACAGCTAGTAAGTATTAATGAATCTACACGTGATACGATAACTGAATTATTAGTGAAGGATATTTTGAAAGCTTTAGATTCAAATACATTGTAAGGATCTCGGAGAAGGCGCTGACATCCTATAAAAATATATTCACGTATTGGGTATTCGGAGTGGCATTTTAGTTTTCGAGGAAGCAGATTCAGCCGGACACATCCGCACCGATTAACCGCCTTGCGGCCGCTCCCGTTGGTCGCTTAAGTCGGCGGGACATCGTGAATACAATAACGTTATGTGAAAATACCTAAGAGCTTTAAAATATAATTACATTTTTTTGGAGGTTAATTAATGGGAGCATGGGGAACTGGAATCTTTGAGAACGATGATGTATTAGATTGGAAGGCAGATTTACTTGATTCTGATGACATCGAATTAATTGAAGAGACGATTGAAGAAGTATTAGAAGAAGAATATATTTATTCAGATTTAGCTTCAAATGCTCTAGGCGCAATTGAGATTCTTGCAGCATTACAAGGCAGTCCTGGTAAAGAGATAATGAATAATCGAAGTAATACTGAAGATCTACATGACTGGATTATTACACATAAAGGCAAAGGAAAAAAACTCATTTCAAAAGCTAAACGAGCAGTTAAGAAAATTAAGAAAGATTCAGAACTAAAAGAGCTATGGGAAGAATCAGAAGAATATTCGATCTGGTTAAATACAATAAAAGACTTAGAAAATCGATTGTAAAGAAAAAGAGGGAACTTCACATATGAAAATATCCAAGCGTCGGCTCCGTTGGAGCCTGGGTCTGCGGGAAGGATTTCAGAGAGAGTTTACAGCAGATAACCAAATACAGAAACATTATGTGAAAGTATTACAAATACTATTAAATCATAAAAAATGAGGGAGGAAAAATTGTGGGATATGACTTTCGTGGAATTATTACATCTGTCGAGTTTATTGATTTATATAGAAACAGATATAGAAATTTAGTCATAATTCCTTAATTAATTCATTTGTAGCAATACCGCTTCACTGAAGATCTTTTCGATGAAATAAATATGAATCAAGAAATGACAATAAAGAATTATGAATATTTAACAGACACGATCGGAAAGTTCTGTTCAGAAATATCACAGTCTGGTAGGACAGCTTATATTGAAGCTGAATATTTTGGTGGAGCCGGATCACAAAATGGTATTGTTTGGGAACTGGGAGAAGTGATTTTTGAAGAGACCTTAAGTAATAATGCAATTAATCAGTCACTAGAAATATTAGGAGTAATGAGACTGGAAGAAAAAGATGAATTTGAAACAGTTCGATTAGGGAGACATAGATTTATTGATGATTAGTTGAATAAAGAAACTCATTTGTAGATATCTTTCGAAGGCAGTACCACCACATAACATAATATTTACGCTGCGAAAAGGAGACGAGATAATGAGTATTAAAGCAATATTTCTGGACTTTTATGGAACCTTGGTTCATGAGGATGACGATATCATCCCATTGATCTGTAAGGAAATACAAGAAAATAGTATGGAAGAATGCGAAGTGAGTGATATTGGGAGATACTGGTGGAAGATGTTTTCGAGTATGTTTAGAAACAGCTATGGTGAGACATTTAAATCCCAGCGCGAACTCGGGATTCTATCATTATCTGAGACGATTTCTAAATATAGATCAAACTGAGATGTAAATGAGATCATCCAGAAGCAATTCGACCACTGGAGTGAGCCTAAAATATTTATTGATACAATTCCATTTCTAGAATCTCTTCAAGGATATGAAGTCTACATTTTATCGAATATTGACACAGCTGATGTAAAAGCCGCAATAGTTTATCATGGTATTAAGGTAAATGAAGTAATTACAAGTGAAGACGTTAAATCATATAAACCAAGACCAGAATTATTTATTGAAGCCCTAGAAAGACACAATCTGTCTCCTAAAGAGGTGTTACATATCGGGGATTCTTTAATGAGTGATGTCGGTGGAGCAAGCAATTTAGGAATAGCGACAGTCTGGTTAAATCGATTAAATAAGATTAAAACAGATATTGCAGAACCCAAATTTATATGTAGAGATCTAAAAGAAGTAAGAGATATTATTAGTGGAATCGAAGAAGGCAGTATCGTCGTATAACACCCATTAAAGCACTACAAGCAATTAAGTATTTTAACAAAGTTTTTGGAAGTAGTTTTTTGTATATTGGAGGGGGATTGATGGAAAAACAGAGAAATAGAAAATTGGAATTTTCATTTATCTTTGTGAGTATTATAGTGCTTATGCTTGGAGTGCATAATGTTTTTTTATCCCAACATATCAATGAATTAAAGAAAGATGCTGTACAAAATCTGACTACTGAATACAATGAAATCTATTATTTATGTAAAACAATAGACCAATACTATATTAAAAATGATTTCCGAGAAGCTAGTAGGTATCGATTATTGGTCAATCAAACAACTCACAATTCTTCAACTCTCTTATCAAAAGACTTAAAAAATCTTCTGGCACTTGCTTATGATCCATTGTTTGCTGATCTATCACTTGGCCAAAGTACTTTAAATAAAGAAGAAGCTTCAAAATTGATAACCGATATCAATAACGACGTCATGCTGATTAGTAAAGACATAGTAAATATGCAAGATGAAGAAAAAGAAGAACTGTTAGATCAAACTTCACCAGAATTTATAAAGGTAAATACTCAAATCGAAAATATGTATGCTAAATATATAGAGCTAGTAGATGATTATTTTAAAAACAATAAGTAAATATTCTTTCGAATTATATAAAAAGGGATTAAAGAGTAGCGCGGTATAAGAAATTGACATCACCTAACATAAAATCCAGCAACTACAATGAATCCTGGTGAAGAATGGCTCATAAAAAGAGGATTAAAAGTACGAAAGATAGATGAAACGAAAACAAAGAGAGGAAGAGGAGGTAGAATGAATTATGGGATAAGCTAAAAAACAGATAGCGAAAAGTTTGCTCGTAGAAGAGGGTGCTGTGTGTAACAACATGTTCACGCATCGTTCCATCCGGCTCTCGGTCCGGCAGGGGCATTTCACCTCGGGGAAGTGGGGACAGCCGGACAACCCTGCACGAGCTAATGCGCTTTTTCTAATTATAGAGTTAATTCAATTGCAACGATCTGTTGCTAGAGGGGGAGGGGGAATTGATCAACGTGCTAATTTTGATCCTGCTTATAATTATTGTTATCGGAATAGCAATTATAGAAGGGAGATTAAAAAAGAAACTTGAAAATGATGAAAGAATTATTGAAAAATTAGATGTGTTAATTAATGAAGTGAGAGAGATCCGTAAAGAATAGAGAAATAATAATCACAACAGAAAATAAAGGCTTATTGGTAATAGCTTATAAATATCAATAAAAAAATATAATCTAACGTGTTATCTCTACTCGAAGAAGGTCAATCCATCAGATAACATAATACTCAAGCTGGGGCTCCAATGGAGCCTTTATCTGCGGGAAGGAATACAGAGATGCAATTCAGCAGACAACTCCGTTGGGGTTCATGAATACATGAACCTTAGATAAAATAACGAAGAAGTTTATATTAGGAGTTGATTCATTGAAGTATTCAACTGTAGTTCTTGACTTGGACGGAACATTATTAAATTCAAAAAAAGAAGTATCTAAGAGAAACATAGATGCGGTCTTATCTTGTTATCAGAAAGGAACTAGAATAATATATGCAACAGCTCGACCGCCCAGGGCGGTTAATTGGTTTCTTCCACAAGGATTAGTAGATATCGGGGCTTTTGTATATTACAACGGAGCTCAAGTGATATGTAAGGAAACCAAGATAGAAATTAATGAAACAATCCCTGCTAATGTAACTTCAGAAATTCTTGATTACTGTTTGAAGTGTGACCCTCAAATTGAGCTGACTATGGAAGTGAAGGATGAGTGGTTTAGTTTAAGAGAGCTTGATTATATTAGCTCAATGAACGCACAATCAAACCCCATAGTGAAACCTTTAAAAGAATTAAAGCACTATGATGCTACGAAGATACTCATTTCTGGCAATAATTACAGTTCTGAATTGATTGAAAAATTCCAGGGTAGAGTGAATATACTAATTACGGAGAATAATAAACTAGTACAAATCATGCCTCTTCTGGCATCTAAGGAAATGGCAGTTACTAAACTCTGTGAATTATATAATGTAGAATTGGATTCAGTCATTGTGTTTGGTGACGATCATAATGATGTAGGCCTCTTTAAGATGGCGGGATATTCTATTGCTATGGGAAATGCGATTAGGGAATTGAAGGAAATTGCTGATGAAATAACTGTTAACAATGATGAAAACGGTGTTGCTGTAAGTTTAGAAAGATTTTGGGGGTAACTCAAGGTTAATTTAACAGTACATTCATAGAACGTCCAATCAGCTTTAAACAGACTTATGGTGAATTATCTTCTTCGTGCTTACATAAGAACTCAAAAATGCCGTGGACTGAATTTAAAAAAGAATATGAAACCATTGGGGAAGTAATTAACGAGGAAAAGTTCAATCATATCCAAGCAGAATTAATAGAAGAAGTAATGTATTCAATATTAGAAATTCTTGATGGTTATAGTAATTTAGGTTTTGATCTTGATGTGATAGACAAAAAAACAGGGGAATCTATAAAAAATGGAATACAACTACATGATAGATATAGAGATTTTATAGATAAAAGTAAGTAGTGGAAGCAGATCAGGAAGACAGTATATCATCATAATTCGCGCATCGGGCATGTGCCCTTGGTACTGAATAAGCCGAACACCCTAGCAATCGCTAGGATTGAAGATAAAGGAACGTTAGCAGAAATCAGGGGAATGCTTAATTAAATTATAAGATTAGATAAACTAATAGTTAAGGACGGGGGATTTCTATGAGTAGTTTGTTACTAACCTCTTGTGGTTTTTATACTGAAGATATTAAAAATCAATTTCTCGACTTTATTGATGGAGATATTTCTAAATTAAAAGTCTCAATTATTACAACAGCATCCCCTTCAAAAGAAACTAATAGATATGCACAAAGAGCATTGCAAGAGTTTAAGGACATGGGATTTCAGCATATCAATTTTGTAGATATTGAATTTGATGATCCTCAAATTCTCTTACATAGAGATGTTATATATATCAATGGTGGAAATCCATATACATTATTTTACGCTAAGAAAAGTGGTGCAGATGAAATTATCAGAACACTGGCCGCACAGAATGTAATTATCGTTGGAGTAAGTGCAGGAACGTTATTACTGGGGCCGAATATTAACATTGTGGATTTCTTTACTCCACAGATGAACACAATGAATTTAACGGATTTTAAGGCATTAGGAGTAACTGACAAGCTTATTTTTCCTCACTCTGATCGAGATGACATATTTAAAGATAGTACTAATAAAACCATTGAAGAGAGAATAGTAGAATTTGAATCCACTGAGAACTGTAAGGTGACAAGGCTTAAAGATGAAGAATATATCCTGGGTTCGTGAATACAGAAACGTTATACGAAATTCCAAAAAGTGCGGAGGGAAATATGAAAGAAGACAACGATTCAATCCGTGTTCAGAACTACAAAGATTTTATTGATGGATTAGTCGAAATTCGGCCTGGAGTGTTATCAAGATGGGTATTGACTACTGGGTGGCCAAAGACAGAAGAGAATATAAAAGTTAATGAATTTATTGGCTCGCTGTCTGAAGAACAAAAACAATTACTTGCACAAATCATTCAACAATCACGAGATGGTGGTATACATGACGTTTTGGTCTACTTAAATGATGAAATAAACCTTAATGGAATGAAAATCACAAAAAATGACATTGAAATAGCTAAGGAACCTTTTGATTCAGAGATGTATTTCGACTGGGTATGTAGAAGAGAAGGAGATCCGTGGCCGGATTCGGAGAAGTAGTGAAGCTTCGTATAACCTTATATGAAAGAACCTTCAATCGTAAGTAATGAGGAGGATAAATGAAAATAATAGAAGAAAAGTTCAATCGATATGGTGACCAAGATTATGACAAAGAATATATCAAATGGGGTTTCGATGATCTTGAAAACCAGATCGTTATGGCTGAAAAACTGCAAAGGCTATTTCCCGAGAATTCAACCAAAATTCTGGACATTGCATGTGGAATATCTAGGTATCATCAAGTATGGTTGAAATCAGGTAATGAGGTTACAGGTATAGACATCTCAAAAACTTTCATTGAATATTCGAAGGATTACAATAGAGCTTTTGAAAAGGCGAGTTATTTTGTTTGTGATTTTAATGAATTAAGTTTTGACAACGAATTTGATGTAGCGATTTGGACTGATCCTGTTGGATTAACAGGGGTATCTGCAAATCGAGTGTTCAACGCTTTAAAGCCAACGGGTATCTTTATCTATGAGATGTGGAATGAAAATTATTTTAAATACCATACGGATGAACGACATAATGACTGCCGTACTTGGACATATTGCGATGGAATTTATCGTTTGGTACGCCACGAATATAATAGAGCGACCTGTGTTTCGGAACATGAAGAAATAATATTTGATATACCCAATGATACGATGATTCATAAGACAGGATTAGGTGCAAAGAATGTAAACAGTTATTGTTATGTACAAATTATGGAGGCTGCAGGTTTTAAGAATGTGCGGTTTGTAGACTATGAGGGGCAACCATTTAATACGGAAAACCAACAGATTAAACAGTTTTTTATGATTGGTGAGAAGTGAATACAACAACGTTAGCTGAAAGAAGTTCTTATTTTAGGAGGAGTCTATATGATATTAGAAAAAGTTATCAATAAAATAGCAATACAAAGTGAATATAAGGATTTGGTTGATAAGTATGTGGATCGTATCCTTAACGAATTCAAAGATAAGATTCATAGCATTTATATGTGTGGCTCGATTCCCAAAGGAACAGCTAAACCTTTTAAGTCAGATGCAGACTTTACTATTGTATGTGCAAATCCCGAAGATATTGATTACGAAAGATTGTCAATGATTAAAGACAGGCTTTTGGAAGAATATCCATTCGTCACTAAGATGGATACGATCATTTGCTCGATTGATGATGTATTAAGTAGACCGAACGATTGGGGTTTTTGGATTAAGATCATTTGTGTTTGTATACATGGAGAGGATATTGGTGAAAAAGTACCCCCGATCATAATTTCTCCAGAATTCATTGTAGACTTAAATACAGATACCAAGGAGGAAGTAGATCGTATACATCGTTCACTTTCTAATGTTAGTGATCACGCAATGAAAACTAGATATATTAAAGGTTACTCTAAGAGATTAATTCGTGCATTATACTCTTTGGTGTTAGAAGATACAGGGGTATGGGAAGACGAAATCATTAAGATGAAGAATGCCATATTAAACTATTGCTCGATTGACGGCGCTTTAGTTGAGTATCTGTATGCTTGTTACTTGGATAGCGATGTTTCTGTTGAAGAGTTTCTGGAAATCGCAGATGAAGTATATAGCTATTTTGAGAACGCCTTAAATAAAATGGCTGCCTCCAGAACCTCCTCTGGCTAACAACATTTTGATAATATTGGTCACTCTGAGAGGTGATTTCGTCGTATAACATAATATTCAAGCAGCGGCTCCTCACGGAGCCTTGGTCTGCTAGACGTATTTTGTGGAAGCGCTTCATCGAAATCGTTCAACTAATGTTGAACATGATATCAATTACAAGAAGAATCCTCAGAACGGAGCATAGTTATTCTTGGAGAACATTATTCTCAAATTTTGAATAATAAACATGGAGAATATGTGAGTCTAACGCGAGAAGAACACACTGAGTTACTTAAAGAGCGGGTTGAAATGCTAAAGAAACTTAACGATTGGGCAATTCAACTTGGTCCTGCATCTAGAGGATCTAGGGGACTATTTTATGTGCTGGAGAGGTTTCACTTAAATCATAGAGCTGCATTTCCAGATTCGGATTTGGATGAGATAAATAAAATAGAAGAACAGCTTGAGTCTTTAAACGCTAGGTGTATTTTGCTTACAATCTCGCCCGAAGTCGTAGAAGAAAGAATCAAAAGCAGACAACCCGAAGAATGGATCTATAAAACAGAAGCAGTAGTAAGATCGTCGGTAAATGAATTATTAAAAATCCAAAATGTATTAAGACATCAAGCTCAAATCTCAAGAGTGCCAACACTAGAAATCAATACAGACAGTAAGGATTGGGATAAGTATGTAAGGGTAATCATGGAGGGCGACGACATCGCCTAACCGAATGTTCTAGCATCGTCGCTAGTGCTCCGCGCAAAACGTAAAACTAAACCAGAAGGAGTGATCATTTGATTATTATGATTAATGGGTCATTTGGATCCGGCAAGACATCGACTTCTCAAAAGCTGCAGCCTTTAATACCAAATAGTATGATTTATGATCCTGAAGAAGTTGGATATATGTTGAGAAAAATCTTAACAGAAGAGATCTACTTTGAAGAGGAACGAACTGATGATTTTCAGGATATAGCACTATGGAGAATACTTGTAGTACAGACAGCTCAAGAATTAATGAATAGGTATAAGAAACATCTTATTGTTCCAATGACCATTTATAAGTCCGAAAATTTCAATTACATATTAAATGGATTTAGAAGTATTGATCAAGATACTTTTCATTTTTGTCTCTTAGCATCTGAAGAGACGATCAGAGAACGAATTGAAAAACGTGGAGACAAATTTGATTTTTGGTATCAGGAGCAAACAAAAGCGGCTCTAATTACATTTAAAAATACTGATTTTCAAGAACATATTGACACAGATAATAAAGAAATAGAAGAAGTTATAAGCATAATTTTAAGAAAGATATCAAAAATCAATCTGTAAGCAATTCAACGAAATGAATGATAACAATAAGGGGTGCATAATGGATCGTAAGATTATTCAAACCGCAAAAGAGATTGCAATAACAATTATTCGCGAAGCAGGTCTAATCTCTAAGGAGAAGTTTGATAACTTTGTTGAACTGAGATCTAAAGATGAATTTGGGGATGTAGTTACTGAAGTAGATCATATCTGTGAAGAAATCATTATCAAACAAATACAGAACGTATTTCCAAATCATCAGATACACAGTGAAGAGGCAGGGTTTATCGGAACTGAGCACGATTGGTTATGGTTAATTGATCCTTTAGATGGAACTAATAATTTTGCAATTGGTTTACCTGTTTTTTCGATATCCATTACCTTAATGTACAAAAGAGAGCCTGTTCTTGGAGTGGTCTATGAACCTCTAACAGAACGTTTATTTGTATCTGTGATTGGTGAAGGGACAAGCTGTAATACTCGACGAATACAAATGAAGAGTAACCCGAATATTCTCAAAGGAAACATAGGTTGGATTCAAGGTCACAAAGTACAAAACGACCCACTAGCAGTAAAACTAAGACAACACATTGATATAAGATTTAAGCGAATGTTAAGATTATGGGCTCCAACACTTCAATGGTGTATGTTGGCCAAAGGAGATATTGATGGGATTGTTCTGTACAATTCTGAAGGTGATGACTTGTATTCAGGTATCTTAATGGTCAAGGAAGCGGGGGGACTTGTTATAGATTTTGAAGGAAATAAATTTAATGGAATGAAAGAAGAACCTTATTTAATTGCATGTCACCCAGACCACAAAGAAGAATTATTGCAAATTGTAAGAGAAGGATTGAGTTAACACTTAGAAGCAATTCGCATGGAAGAGAATTAAACGGACATATCCGTACCGACTAACCGCAATCGCGGCCGTAATCATTGGTCGCTTAAGTCGGTGGGGCGTTGTTGATACAGTGACATTAAGCGCCATTAAAGGAGATTAATTTATGAAAGGTAAGATACTCTTATTATTTTTTATTACGGTAGTGTTTTCAGCTTGCCAAGATAGTAGTCAATCGACTACCTTGAACAGCGAAACTAAATCAAAAGAAACAACTGAAGGTCGATCAGATCCTTCTAACAACCAAGTGTTATTCATGAGTATTGGGAACTATGATTTGAAAGGAGATATTTATGATGAAATGCTTCAAAATCCTATAGATCATGATTATGAAGTGGAATTTAATAAACTTCAAAATTCCAAAGAGATCATTACAACAATGGGATGGGGAGGATTGGAAAGCAAATATACAGAGATTTGGGATAGAGAGTTGAATCAAATATATAAAAAGCTTCTTTCTAAGTTGGATGAAGAACCAAGAGAAGCACTAATCGAATCGCAGAAAGAATGGTTACAGTATCACTTAAAGGAAACAAAATTTGTAGAGAAGACATTTATTAATAATGGTTACCTAGGATCACAAGGATCGGTTAGCCTAGGCACGGTTATACGGGAGAGAATTAGGGAAAGAACAATGCAATTATTTGAATATCGATATTTGTTAGATGGTGAAGTTGAGTTTTTATATCAAAGTAAAAAATAGAGTTGGAATCTGGTTTAAAGGTTTAGGTGATGCTTCGAAGTTAGTAACGGCACATAACAATATATTGAAGCTGCGGGGATACCACCCATTGGTTGTAATATGTATAATCATGGAAGAACACTAAGGGTTGGAAATTGTATAAACCAATTAAGGAGGAATTAAAATGAAATTTATCGTGTCTGCAAGTGTAATCGTTCTCAATGAACATAATGACATTTTACTCATGAAAGGTCGAAGAGGCTGGGAAATGCCTCAAGGTTGTGTTGAAGAAGGAGAGACTATTAGGCAGGCAGCAGTACGAGAAGTGAAAGAGGAAACAGGACTGGACATTGAATTAATTAAATTTTGTGGTTTGTATCAGAACATAACGCGCGGCGTATGCAACAATATATTTACTGGAAAACCGATTGGTGGAGCTTTAACTACCAGTGATGAAAGTGAAGAGGTCGGCTACTTTACTCTAGAAGAAGCTGGGCAGATGATAACATGGGGGAATTTCTATAACAGAATTCAATATGCATTAGAGAAGGAGAATCATTTTGCTCGGTAATGAAATACTTTCTCAAGCAGCTAATTCATTTGGATTTGATACTAATTCGCTAAAGTTCGTAAGCAACTCTTGTAATGAAGTATACAGGTTTAATAAAGGGAATAAGGATTATTTTTTACGTTTATCAGAAAAACCAGTTGAATTTGAACTTAATATTAAGGCAGAAGTCCATTGGGTACGGTATTTAGCTGAAAGAGGTATTCATGCATCTTTGCCAATCCAGACTATTGAAGGTGAATTAACTGCTGTATGTAAGCACTATGAAAAGTGCTATATTGCGACTGTGTTCGAAGGAGCCCCTGGCATTTTTTTCGATAGTAATCCAGAATTATGGGGACCAAGTTTGTTTAAAACATGGGGCGAAACAATGGGGGCATTGCATCGGTTGACCAAATCTTATGATCCTGGTGATCTGAAATACAAAAGGATGGCATGGGATGTAGCGGAAATAAACAATCCACATTTACATTTTGGTAATTATCAAGTACTCCTCAACAAACTCAGAACAATTGAAATAGAAATGAAAAACCTGCCTAAGGGCAAAGAATCATATGGTCTGATCCATTATGACTTTCATCCTTATAATTTTGTTATCGATCAAGGGGAAATAACTGTTTTTGATTTTGATGATTCGTTGTACGGGTGGTTTGCCCTTGATATTGGAATCGCCGCTACTCACGCTGTTTGGTGGGGTTCACATTTTAAGGCTTGGAGATCGAAAGATGAATTTGCCAAGCATTTCTTAAATGAATTTCTAGAAGGTTATATCAAGCAAAATAGTATAGGGCAAGAATGGGTCCAGCGGATCCCTATGTTTATGGAATATAGAAATATTAGTTCTTTCTTTTGGTGGCTTACCAATTGGGATGGGAATGAAGAGAATCTTAATGATATTCAAAAGAATGCTATTATTGAAACGGTAAAACGTATTGAAAGTGATAAACCTCTTGATGGATGTGATATTCAATTATAGGATAAGAGGCTAGTGTTAAAAAGGTGATGAGAGTCGGTCTAACAATAAATTAACGAATTGGACATACTTCTAAGGCCGAAGACGAGACCAATGCCATCGAATTTGAACTGAAATTCGAACGTTAGTTATCTGATGAAAAGGCTAAAGATTAAGTTATGAGAGAAGTTTAATAGAAGGAGCAGCCTGAGAATAAAGGGTGCTTCTTTTTTTGCTTTTACACTTCGCAAATGGAACATTGTGGGTTATATTGGATATGATTTGGTTCTATAGTAGAAAAATGGAGGCACTCAACCTTGGATGAAAATATACGCTTTCCGATAGGGCACTTTGTGCCAAGTCTTAACTTCTCTAATGATAGGGTTTTATCATTTCAACCTTGGAGTTAACATATGGGAAATGGAAGGATTTTGGGTATTGCCTACAACGTGATACCAGTCAGAGATCTTGATGTGTCAGCCGCCTGGTTTGCAAAACATTTTGGATTTAACATTCGCCACCAACGCGAAGGATATTTGAGTTTATTTAGGGGGAATCGACCAATTTTGGACGTGATCCAAAGCGATCATGAAACACGAGCGACATTTGAAGTACATCAGAAAAAGAGATGGGTCATTACATTTTTCACCGATGACATTAGTTCTTTACATAACTATTTAACATCAGAGAATGTGAAAGTAGGGGTATGGGAAGTTTTTTGTGTTAGAAGATCTGGACGGCAATATATTTGATGTGTGGGAACACCATGATTGTGAATTGAATTTTTAATGAGGAGCTTTGGTCAGCTGCTATCAATCACTGAGGGGTTAGGGGGATACGAATGTTGATTGAAGACGAGAAAATATATCCTGACTGTTCATTTGAAATAAGAATAGTAGACGTTGGCGGCTTAACAAAGCCACAGCTTATTCAGAAACTGGACCAACACTCTATTTTATTGAATAAATATGGAGAACAGTTGTTACATGATGAAAGATTTATAGTTTCCAGTATGAAGCAAAGCTTGCAAACGATTGAGTTGACCGTCAGACAACTTGGATTTTCGGATGGTGCTACAACTCTCCAGTTATTTCGAAGAGCAAATGAACTTGGGTTGGATTGTTGTCCGGTTGAGTTAGGACCTTATCTAAGACTGCAATATTTGGAACAGCCCGAGATAGTTTCTACCCATATTTCAGAGGAGAGGAAAGCTCCGTCCGGCTCCATTACTATAGCATCTGAAGTCCTTACGGAGGATATTGATTTTCCAAAAGGTTTTTATCTCAGACGAATAAACGACAAGTTATGGTTACGAGGATATCTTGCGGACCATTTACATATTTGGAGTCCTCATGATCACTTTATCTTCTGTCGCGCTTAGCTACTATTGTATGAAGATCGAAAGGTATTTTGGTATTTGAGAAAGGGAAGGAGTTCAACATTAATGGATATCAAAAACAAAAGCGGAGATGTGCTTGGAAAAATTCAAATTGAATCCTTGCGTAATGATCATGCGATTGACCGGATCGTCATTGATTTAAAGCCTGGTGAGGGGAAGGCGATTTATACCGCAGATGCTACAGAGAACCAATTCACGCAACAGACCAATTATGCAGCCATCCAATGGGAAGACGGGTTGGAACAATTGCAGAAACTTTACTCTCCATGGCAGCCTAAATTTCCGATTGATTCTGATATAGCTGCCATTCATGTATTTTATGGATTTGATAATCTAACTCCGCAAGAAATCGAAGAAATGGTTGAAGAAAGTAACAGGTCAGGCAGCAATGTAGTGATACGAGATTTGAAGCCAAATAAGAGAGTTGTGGGCATCAGCATCACGTATCAAGAATACGGTAGTTATAAACTTAATATTTTTGGAACAACAAAGAGCCGAATCACGTTGCCTGATCATGATGGTACTACGGTTAAGCAAGCAGCTATACGTGGCGTCCAAGCATTTTTTATTGTCAATAACGAAACTTCCCAATTGATATGGATTGAAGAGGATGTGCATGGGAAGGCACTACAATACGAGATCATTGGCAGAAACATGTCAGAAGATCTCGTGATGAAGATTGTGAATTCAATGAACGGATAAATTTTATATTAAAGCTGCTCTAAAAGGAGTTTTTATGAATCGGACGATAATGGTTAGCGATATTCATGGTTGTATTGATGAGTTTGAGCAGTTATTACATGGTGTCAATTACAATCCCACAAATGATCAATTGATTCTGCTTGGAGACTACGTAGATCGGGGCTCCAATAGCAAAGAGGTTGTTAATAAGGTGATTAAATTAGTGCATGAACATCATGCAATTGCATTAAGAGGAAATCACGATCAACGATTTGCTGATTTTATAAATGAGGGAAGTTCTGTAATTAAAGCGAAGTTTATCGAACACGGCGGTATTCAAACACTTCAGAGTTATTATCATATTGACGACGAATTGTCTGATGAAATGTTGGACATAGCCAGAGAGACAATAAAAATGGATTATGGTCATCATATTGATTTTTTGAGTAAATTACCTTTTTACCATGAAGATGAGGCTCATATTTACGTTCATGCGGGATTAAACCCAGATTACTTGGAATGGAGGAAACAACCAGATCATGATTTTATGTATATCAAAGATAAATTTATTGATCATACGTTCACAAATCTACACCAAAAGGTCGTCTTTGGACATACAAGGACGATAGACATTCATGGAACTTCGGATGTTTGGTTTGGTGAAGATAAAATAGGCATTGATGGTGGATGTGCCTATGGAATGCAATTAAATGCTTTAATTCTCGAAAATGGTTCTTATATAACTGCTGATTCAAAGTTTAATCTGAGTGAGGTGCAGCGATGAGTTACAAAGCTATTCTCATAGACCAAATGAACGCCTGTTATCATGACAAGAGCTGGTTTATACCGCTTCATGATATGTTGACAGACCTCAATGCTACCGAAGCCGCTTATGTAAAAAATGAGGGAGAGCATTCCATTTGGGCGATCGTCAATCATCTTATTTTCTGGAATGAGAGGTGGCTTGAGAGATATATTGCCGAACAGGTCGACGGGCAGCATTCAGTGAATAATGAGGATACATTTGACATAGATCCGTCTAACCTGAACGATGCGGAGTGGCGCAAGACATTACATAGACTGAAAACCGTCTTTAGTGATTGGAACAGGGCGCTCGAAGATAGCGAAGAACATAAACTGACCCGTGAAAGCCCTTCCTATTTTAACGCGCCATGGTGGGGAGTTGTATCGAATCTATGTATTCATAATGCCTATCATATTGGCCAGATCATGCTGCTCAAAAAATCAATGAAACACACGTAATACACGCTGTATTACATTTATAAAATTATACTTAAGCAAAGGAAGATGACTATCATGGAAAAAGGCAAAATTTATTTTTGAACGGTGTAACCAGCTCTGGTAAAACTTCAATTGTAGAGGCGATGCAATCATACGATGATCCGTTTTTCTATGTGGTCGCTAATGATCTTTTTGAAAATACGATCGGTGATAAACATCTTCAGACGGATTACTGGAAGTATCTGAGTGAAGCAATTTTAATGATGTATCATACGGCAAAAGTATTCTCAGACCATGGCAAGCATGTACTGATCGATGGCATACTTGTGGAAAGACCGGAGCTCGCGCCGCATTATGAACAAGTCAAGCAGATTTTTGAAGGGTATCCACTAGATATCGTTGAATTATATTGCCCTCTCGACATCTGTCGTCAGCGTAACATTGAGCGTGGTGATCGCAGAGAAGAGCAATCGGATGAGCAGAATCAAATTATGGCCAAACACATCCACTATAGCTATTCGATTGATACAAGTATGAACACACAGGAAGAATGTGCAGAGAAGATAATTGCAGAGCTGTTCAAGCCCCATCATGAACCATTGAAAATATGTAAAGATGATATTACGAAGCTGTAGTGGAATCGATACGGGTGAAATGAGGAATCACATTGGAATTACAAACAAGAAAAAGTATAGTTAATGATTTAAAGGCAATGGGGATAAGGGAGGGCATGACGATAATCGTTCATTCCTCCTTCAAAGCAATAGGTAAGGTTATAGGCGGCCCGGTAAGTGTTATTTTAGCTCTGGAAGAAGCCGTTGGAACCAATGGAACCATTGTCATGCCCACTCAAACAGAACATCTTTGTGAACCTTCAGAGCATGACGCGAACCTGTCTTCAGAGGAAATTGAGTTCATCAAAGACAATATGCCTACTTATTATCCTGACTTAACACCTACCTCGTATATGGGCATCATTCCTGAGGTGTTTCGGAGGCAAGATGGTGTGTTTCGAAGCTCACATCCGCACATGTCTTTTGCTGCCTGGGGGAAAGAGGCAAAACGGATAACGGAAGATCACAACTTGAATTATGCATTAAATGAGAAATCTCCGTTAGGAAAAATCTATGATTTGAGTGGATACATTCTGTTACTTGGTGCACCTACAAATAGTAACACCTCCTTGCACCTGGCCGAATATAAACAGCAGAATACATTTGTTAAGTCAAAAGTCTGGGGAGTAAAAATGCTGGTGGATGGACTTGAACAATGGACTACATACGATGATATTAACAATGAATCGGATGATTTTGAATTAATTTTTAATGAGTTTAAGATCCAGACTAACGCTGTTACCGAAGGAATGGTAGGGAACGCTGTGAGTTATATGATACCCCAAAGAGAGATGGTTGATTATGCTTTGGGATGGATGAATCGGAACCGAAGAGAACTTATAGGGCAGTGAATCATCTCAAAAAGAAAGAAGGGGGAAATGTAATCATGACCAAAGAGATTGAAGATTTGCTTCAAACTTTTGAAGAATGGGCGTTGTTTGTCAAGACGATGACTCGTCTCGAAGAGAAGACCTGGAATTCCAGTATGGAAGAAGGGAAGTGGACGATAAAATCAATCGTAAGTCATATCATGTTGTGGGATCGATATTTTTACAAAGAAGCGATTGAGAAGGTTGCTCTGAAGCAGGAAGTTACGTTGAAACATATCAATTTTGAAGAGTTCAACCGCAAAGCTATTGAGTATGGTAACTGCACGGAGACGTCCGAAATCGTAAATAAAGCTATCACGTACCGCCATAAAATTATGAATGATATTCGAGGGTTAGCGGAAGAGCAACTTCATCAGACGTATTTGGACGCAGAGGGTAACGTATTTTATATTCCCCAATACCTTAAAGATTTTATATGGCATGACCAGCATCATATGAAACCATTGAAGAAATACCTTGCCAACCTCGAAGCATAAAGGATTTAGCATCTAGAAGGCGGCACGGAATGCAGCATGTGGCTTGCTTTGAATATAATACGTATCCCAAACCAAGGAGGGATTGTAGTGAGTACTCATACGATTGAATTAACTCAAGAAAGTCTGATTGGGTCATTTACCAATAAGGTAAATCCCATGTTGAGCGTGAAATCTGGTGACTCCATTCGTTTTCAGACGCTGGATGCGGGTTGGGGAACGGGTGTGAGTTATGCGGAACGGAAGAAACCTTTTGATCGAAAAGGTGAAAAAGATGGAGGCCATGCATTAATCGGTCCGATCTATATCGAAAAGGCGAAGAAAGGACAGACGTTGGAGATTGTTTTTAATGAAATCATACCCGGGAGTTATGGATTTACTTCCGCCGGCGGATATCCGAACTGGCAGAATCAGAAGTTACATCTAACAGAGGTTGAAGAACTGTCGCTGAACTGGACACTTGATCGCCACACGATGAGTGGAACCTGTGAAATAAACGGGAAACCCTTCACGGTATCTCTCTCGCCGTTCATGGGAGTAGTGGGAATGCCGCCTGAAGCTGGAGGAATTCATACGACTTGGCCGCCACGTTATTGTGGAGGGAACATCGACTGTAAGGAACTGGTGCAGGGAAGCAAATTATATTTACCTATCTCCGTAGACGGAGGTTACCTCTCAATTGGTGATGGTCATGCACGTCAGGGAGATGGTGAAGTCAGTTGTCAGGCGATTGAATGTCCAATGGAGGTGGTGGATATCACGATCAACGTAATTGATGATATGATTCTGACCAATCCTCGTGCACATACGCCATCCGGCTGGCTTACCTTCGGTTTTCATGAAGATCTGAATGAAGCTACTGTTCAAGCATTAGACGGGATGCTCCAACTGATGGGGGAGTTATACGGCTTGCAGCGTGTGGAAGCGATTGCAATTGGAAGCGCGGTAATCGACCTGCGTATCACCCAAATCGTGAATGGCGTGAAGGGTGTACACGCTGTACTTCCGCATGATGCTTTTAAGTAACTTGAGGCCTGTTATACGTCGCATTAGATGAACTTGGGGAGGCGATAGAATGAATGGCAGACCTCAGATCGTTTTAGATATCGCAGGTGTTTTGTTAAGTAATATGTCGTTGACGTGCTGGAAAAATATGATTCAGGAAACCAATCTATCGGCAGAATCTTTGAAAATGCATTTTGTCGAAATCAAGCGACAGCTCTGGACAGGAATGATGAGGGAAGAAGAGTTCTGGCAATCGTTGAAGGAGACGTATCCCGAATTATCAATAAGCCGAGCGAAGGACATCTTAACCAATTCAATTGTTCCCTTACCAGCCGCTCAATACCTTGAGCGATGGAGCGAGTCCGCAGATATCCATCTACTCAGCAACCATTGCAAGGAATGGATTGAGCCGAATCTGAGTCTTTTAAGCTCATTTACCAAAAGTGTAACCATTTCTAATCAAGTAGGTTTATGCAAACCGGAGATTGCAATATACCAACGGGTTGAAACCTTCCTGGCAGCAGGAGAAGAGGTTCTATTTATAGATGATCAATAGAAAAATTTACATTCTGCTAAGCTACTTGGTTGGAAGACTTTACTGGCTGACGAAGAAGGAGATTGGGTTAATGAAGTTGAGTCATTGCTAATTTAGACGGTACATAACCGCTAAACTCCAAATTGCTTGAGATGATGGTCTAAATGCTTGTATATGCCTTTACCCCATTGCTCGGCTGTTAATTTCCCGAAGAAGGGATGGGGGTGGCGGGAGAATTTTTCTGAAGCACCTTGTTGAAAGATATTAATCTGCTGCTCAAGCTTTTCTTTTTCTTCCATAAACTGTCGTTGGTCATCAATAATGATTGTCGGGATCGTAGACATATTATGGGGCAAGGGCTTGTCATTATAAAACATTGGTTTTGCGAACCGTCCGACAAGTCTCCCAAGTAATCCTCTAGGTGGAAATGCATTCCCTAAGGGGATATCATGAAATGCTGAACAGTGAGCCAGCATTTGAGAGACCTGCATCGTGCCCCATTCAGGGATGGATTTTTCACTAAGCTGATCCATGCGCTCTTTAATTTCGGCAGCATTCATCGTATCTAATATACTTTTCATAAGAACACCCCAGTCCTCTAGGATATAAAATTTGAACTTAAACTATCATCATTCTCTTATTGAAAGGTTTATCCTCTTACTATCAAGAATAATAAGATATGGTAAGTTTAGTCAATATATTTTGGAAAACTGAGAATCGGAGGATGCGAACTTGGAAAATAAGGAAACGTTTAATCTTGTAACAAATGAATATGAACAATATAGACCTGTCTATCCGAGTGGAATGTTTGATGATATTTTTACATATCTGAATCTTAATAAAGAGGATTTCATTCTTGAGATTGGCTGCGGAACGGGACAGGCCACAAGCGGATTGGTGAGCAAGGATTATACAAACATCACGTGTATTGAATTAGGCAGTAACTTGGCACAGTTCACCGCAGACAAATTCAAGTCATATCCATCGATTCAAGTAATCAACACTTCCTTTGAGGAATGGAATAACGAAGGAAAGCGATTTCAATTGATTGTGTCAGGAACGGCCTTTCACTTCATTGATCCAGAAGTAGGTTACAACCGGGCTTGGGAATTGCTAGAGAATACAGGCGGCATTGGACTTTTCTGGACGATTCATGTACCGGTCTATGACCCGCTGCACAATGAAATTCGTTCCCACTACACAGCATTAGCCCCTCATTTGGATGATTCTCAATATCCTTCGCCAGATGAAGTTATCCGGGAGCGTAAAGCAATAACAGAACAATCCGGCTTGTTCACGGATATTGAGGTGAGAGAGTATAACTGGATACAGACTTGTTCCAGCGAAGAATATGTCGCGTTGTTAAATACAAATTCAAAGCATCAACAGCTGGCTGAGAATATTCGGCTTTCACTTCTGGAACGAATCAAACACTCCATTGATGCTGCAGGTGGAACGATAGAAAAACAACATAAGGTTGCTCTTTATTTAGGGAAGAAAAAGGTCTAAGGATATATGTTTTATCATTCCATGGCAGACAGGAGGAATAAAATATGAGTGACTTGCGTTCAACATATAATATTCAAACGGCGGTGTTAAGTTTTCAAGAGGAGTTGGAGCGGTTAAGGGTTCAGGCGGTCATGGGGTGGAGCAAAGAGTTCCGCAATCTGGAATGGTATGGTTTGAAAAACGGAATGCGTGTATTGGAGGTCGGAAGCGGACCAGGGTACATTACAGAGCAGCTATTGAACAGTCTGCCTGACAGCGAGCTTACCTCGCTTGAGATTGATCGTTCACTGCAAGCACAAGCCAAAGAACGGCTGAAAGCTGTTCCTTCCAACCGATTAAAATTTGTAGAATCTTCCATCTACCAGATCGAACTGCCGGATGATTCTTTTGATTTTGTCGTGGCAAGACTTATCTTTCTTCACCTGAACAATCCAGATGAAGCTGCAAAAGAGATATATCGTGTGCTTAAGCCCGGCGGTCGTCTTGCCATTATTGATGTGGATGACGGCGTTTTTGGAGCTGTGAATCCTGACGTTCCTGCATTGCATACGGTATTAATGAAAATTTCGGACTATGTGGCACAACACGGCGGTAATCGTTTAATTGGCAGAAGTCTGCCACGTCTCCTTTCTGAGAGCGGATACATCGATGTTGACATTGATTCTGTCCTTCAACATAGTGATCTGCTAGGCATAGAAGGGTTTAAGCAGCAGTTTAATCTTAATCGCTTTGTACATTTTGCTGAAAAAGGTGTGATCAGTTCAGAGGAGTTTGCTCAGCTGCAACAAGCCTCTGATGCGATAAATCATTCGCCGGAAGCCTATGCCATGATGAATTTCATTACAGCTTGCGGTACGAAGCCCTTGTAAGAACTGTGTACGTTTGAATTAAGCTTTACTTACTCGGTGCTCGGACACTGTCTATGACAGACTAAGCTTCCTAAGAGACGGAGAATGGGAATGAATATGAATGGGGGGAAGAAAACCTTGCCCCCGAGCAGTTACACTGGATCGTTTCAGATTCGACACAAGCGTTATGTTTGTCCTTGGGAAACTATTTTGATCATTGGATCGATTGGTACCATTATGCTTGTGATCATGCACCCAAGCTGGATACCAACCGAGGTGTTCGATTCGAGAGCCATCGGGCTTTGGGCGGTTCGCTTTGGGTTCTGGAGAAGTACAGTGAAATGGACAGTGTGCTTGAAAATATGAACGAGCTCATACAAGAAGATGAGACATGGTCCAATACTCTTTTTGCCCGAATTACATATAACAAACAGCGTCTGACTAAGCTTTATCATGCTGGGGATGTTGTCGGAGTTCAAGCTCTTGTGAACGAAACAATGGATTCGATTGATGACATCAATGTTGGAGCACTGCCCATTTCAAGAAAAGACGAAGTGGTCGGTAGCTGGGAGGATATTAATGTCTCCAGAAATTCACAGAGAGATATCAACATTGCGTTGAACAATCTGGCCTGTATTTTAACGGATATTGAAATGTATGAGGAAAGTATGAAATTGTTCATGCAGATACAGGAACGTGATCACCGCATGAATGAATATGGTTTTTCCAAATGGATATATTCGATCTGGAAGACAAGAGGGACTGATGCAGTTAAGAAGGCTTTAGCAGATAATGCAGCTTCTGAAATAGCTGATCTTGTCAAACATACTCCTGAACTATCAGAGATCAAAGGTTTAGCATGAGGTGATTGAAGTGGTAAGAGGTTTGCATAACAATGTGAAAGGAGTGATGTGATATGAGAAAAAAAACGAATCTGAGTAGAAGAAATGGATTAGACGGAGGTGTTCTATTCTAGCACAGAGGAATCAAGGAAGCTTTCCGAGGGATTCCTCTGTGTAATTTTCACGAGGAGGAATTTCAAACTATGATTCATTTAAAACATGTCTCGTTGGATAATTGGTATGCATGTACTCAACTGAATGTAACGGAAGAACAGAAAAAAAGTTTTCCAGCGCCGGTTGTATATTGGATTGCTGAATCCAAGGTGGTGACCGACTTTCGACCCATGGCCATCTATTATGATTCGGATCTGGTTGGTTTTGCTGTGTACTCAGAGAAGCCGGATCATGAGGATAACTACTGGCTTCTTGCTCTAATGATAGATACCAAATATCAGGGCAGAGGTTATGGAAGAGAAGCGCTTAGGAAGCTAATTGATCTAATGCAAGAATCACTGAAATGCAAACGCATCATGATTGGACACAGGCCGGAAAATCGTACCGCCGGGAATCTGTATGAATCACTTGGTTTTCAGAGAGTAAGTGAGGGATTGATCGATGGCGAAGTCGTTCGGCTTCTAAGATGCAAGTAGTACCAGAATGCACGCGCTTTGGATTGTAAAGGAGGTAGCTTGTCTTTGAAGCATGTACACATTATTTTCTCATTACTCTTTATCATGTTAGGCATTGTGATTATTACAATCTCTAAAGTGATTGAAGAGGTGATTCCCAAGTTAGGGTATGCAGCATTCCAGTCAGCAGCAGCGGGTAGTTATACTCCGAGTGATTATCAAGTGAATTTTGAACTGAATTATTGGATAGGCTCGATGTGTATATTGGGTGGTGTTATCTGTTTGTTAGCTAGAATGAATTGGGTTCAGAACTCCATTCGTGAAATGAATATAAGAAACAGAGCTTTTGATGAGACTCATCATTATGATGACACAAGAGAACTGAAATAAGTTATGATATGACATAAAAAAAGAAAGGGCAGATCAACATGATTACATTCCAATACTTTGAACCGGAAGATTTTGATCAACTGATTGAATGGAGTGGGGATGAAGGATTTCTGCTCCAGTGGGCTGGCCCGCAGTTCCATTATCCACTTTCCAAGGAACAGCTATCTGATTATTTGCAAGATGCGAATGATAAGAACACTTCGAATAAGTTCATTTATAAAGTGCTGGATGAAACGACTCAGGAGATTGTGGGCCATATTGCTCTTGGCGGTATCGATCGATATAATCGTTCAGGGCGTATCGGTAAGGTACTTGTTGGCAAGCCATATCAGGGTAAAGGCTACGGGAAGCAAATGATCGATGAGGCGCTTCGAATTGGATTTGAAGAGGAGAAGTTACATCGGATCAGTCTGGGTGTATTTGATTTTAATGTCTCAGCCATCCGATGTTATGAAAAAGCGGGCTTTGTACGAGAAGGACTTATTCGTGATGCGAGAAGACATGAAGATACCTTCTGGAATCTTATCGAGATGAGCATATTAGAAAACGAATGGAAGAAATAGCTTCTCAAAAGGACTCATCAGCGTGTACGAATGGAAAGGTGCTGTCCTCCTGTCATTTTCATGACAAGAGGACAGCACCTTAATTACTATCTTCCTGATTGATTACAATGATCCCCGTATCAATAAATTCCTTCACAGGCACACCGTCGCTAGCGAGTAACAAGGTCTCCATCATTTTGGCGCCCCAGACTCCTTCATTCTGTGAAATAACGGCAGACAATTGACCGTTGAGCAACCCGTTTTCACTGGTCGGGCTGTCACCGAACGCGATCAAATGCCGGTTAAGGCCTTTCGCTTTCCAGATCAGGGTAGAGGCAGAGACGGATACAAAATCAAGCCCAATAATCGCATTGAAGTGAGGGTGAGCTTGAATCATGTTCTCCATATCGGACATGGCTTGATCTTCATTCCCTTGATGATAACGAACCTCCAAGATTTCGATGTCTGTTTCACTGCGGATGTAGTCAATGAATCCATTAAGCCGCTGCTCCAAACCTTGCATCTCCTCCAAGCCATTCTCCACAAGAATCATACCTTGATTATGCAGAAGACCTGTAGTCGTCATCGCGAACTGCTGGCCAGTGCGATAGTTATCAGCGCCCACATAAGCGATTCGATGACTGGATGGAACATCTGACTCAAATGTAATGACGGGAATACCCGCAGCTTGGGCTGCATTAATAACGGGGGTAAGTGCAGCAGCATCTACAGGCGATACAGCGATCCCGTCCACATGTTGTTTGATCATATTTTCCATGATACGTATCTGTTGTTCGGTATTGGCTTCATCAGGTGCGTTTACGATTAACGTGATATTGTGTTTCCCTGCATATTCTCTTGCATCCTTCGTGATCATCTCATAGGCTGGATACGTCATTGGATAGATAATACCGAAAGTTTTACTCGCGGCAGATTTCTCAACAGGTGAAGTTGCAGGAAGTGTTGCAGCCATTTGCTGTGGACGAAAGTGTGCCGAACCAGATGAAAGGATCATCGGGAACAGCAGTATTAGTGTGAGTAAAAGTGCATATCTGGCTTTATTCATATATGGGCTCTTCTCTTAAATCTGAGGGTCTGGTCTGCGATTCCTCGGTTCCTTGCGTTCGGTATTCTCTTGGGGTAAAACCTGTTGTTTTCTTAAATATATTAGAAAAATAGTGGGAGTCGTTGTAACCAACTTTGTAAGCAATCTCAAAGGTTTTGTTGCTGGTCGTTTTCAGCAGCTCCTTGGCTTTACCGATTCGAATCTGGGTTAGATACTCCGTTATCGTGTGACCGGTTTCCTGACTGAAAATCTTGCTTAGATGACTTGGACTGATTCGGACGTGTGCAGAAATCATCTTCAATGAAACCTGTTCGTTATTATATTCACGGGATACATAGGCTTTCACCTGATCAATGACATCACTGTATTTTCCGGAGCACGCTGCTCTTCTCTCCCATAACAGGTTAAGCAGGGAGCACAGATATTGGGTGCAATCCGCCCAGCAGGTAATCTTCCGAATTGTCTGTTGCAGGGAAGTAATGTTCTCATCCGAATGGTCACTCATGCGGAACAGCTGATTTGCGAGTCGAAAGGATTCCAGCGTAAGATCATTCAACAGGTAGAAGCCATACGATGAGGACTTCCAGTCGAAAGACTGTAATGGAGCGGCTAACTCCTGCACAAAAGAGTCACGCAGATTGGGGCTGCCTAGTTTGAGAAACTCAAGAAATGAATTCCTGTCGAGAAAAAGAGTCGTGTGCTCATCCAGGTTGATTTCACGTAGAGAAGCTCTGTTCTGAACAGTGAGCCGGGCAATATATTTATCCTCCTCCGCTTCCAGATACGAGATATGAATGCCTTGCAGACGCTCCTGTTGACTGCCAATGCCCAGAATCAGATTACATTTGAACGTATGCTCAAGTTCCGTACGAACTCTCCCGCGAAGCTGCTCCAGATATACGGATATGCTGTCATCGGAATTATATTTAAGCAAAAGCACGAGTTCCGTCCGGCTTCGAATATAAGGAAGAAGTTCTACGTGGGGATCACGAGTTTCCTCCAGTATAGGAAGAAGCTTCTTCATCAGGGATTCCGGTTCCGGGGAATGATCTGTTAATCGAACGTCGATTATGACAATGGTATAATATCTGGCTGAGAGAGGAAGTGAAAGTTGTTTGGCTGATTCAATCGCATCGGTTGTACCGATGAGTCCTCCGCACAGATCGGCCAGCAGTTTTTCTTTGGTGATCGTCCGGTTTGTCATGCGTTGTTGTTCTTCATCCATTTGTTTGCTGACCTTATGAAGCATCTGGATTAACTCTGCTGCGCTAATGGGCTTTAGACAGTACTCGGTCACACCGAGTCGGATGGCCTCCTGGGCATAGCTGAATTCATCATGACCACTCATGATAATGATTTTGATATCAGGTTGCTGAGTGCGAACGATGGAGGTCAGTTCCAATCCGTTCATAAATGGCATTTTGATATCTGTAATCAAAATATCCGGAGCCCATTCTTGAATTAAAGGTAACGCAAGCTCGCCGTCGGGTGCATCCCCACAGTAGTGAAAACCTTCCTTTTCCCAATCGATGCAGCTCCGTATATTCTCCCGAATTCCAATTTCGTCATCCACGATCATCACCTTTTTCAATGGTTAACCTCCTTGCTTTTGGGGATACGAATCATAAATGTACTTCCTTCCATATACGTACTTTCCATTTCAACACCATAAGATGGTCCAAAATAGAGTCGAATCCGGTGATGTACATTGAGCAGACCGAATCCGCCCTCCTGCTCGTCATCTTGAGGTGAACGGGAACCGGCCGGCTTCTCCAGCTCATCACGTAATTGTGCCAATCGATCCGCAGACATGCCAATTCCGTTGTCCTGTACGGTGAGAATGATGCTATTGTCCTCTACATATCCGTGTATGGATATCAGCCCTTGACCACGTTTGTTCTTGATCCCATGATAGAGCGCGTTTTCAATCAGGGGCTGCAGCGTCATTTTCAAAATGGGATAATCCTGAAGCTCATGATCAACGCTGATCTCGTATGTGAGAATATCGTGGTACCTCATCTGTTGAATGACCAAGTAACTGCGCGCATGCTCAAGCTCGGTTTGAATGGATACCCAGTCGAATCCTTTGTTCAGACTCAAACGAAAGAACTTCGAGAGGGCCTGAACAAGCTTGATTACATTTTCTTTTTTCTCTGCTTCAGCCATCCATAGAATAGATTCCAACGTGTTATAGAGGAAGTGAGGGTTGATCTGAGCTTGTAGCGTACGTAGTTCAGCTATTTTCACCTGTTCATTCTCTCGAATGCTCTTTTCGATTAGCATTTTGAGCTTATCCAGCATCACATTGAAGCTTTTGCCCAGATCAGCAATTTCGTCCGAGCCGTGTGGCGTGACTTTGGCCTCCAAGTAACCGTTTGCAGCTTTACGCATCTTGTTCATCAGAATCCGGATGGGAAGAATCAGTCGATTATTCAGGAAAAAATATAACGATATTGCAAACAAGGCGCTTAACAAAACCGTGATGATGATCAATTGGCGAATGCTATTGGCCTCTGCAATGATTTCCTGATAAGGAGCTACCCCGATCATTTTCCATCCGGTCTGTTTGGAGGTGCTGTATACAACAAACTGGGGCTTGGATCCTGCAGACAGGATAAAGCTGTCGTGCTGTAGATGTAAAGGGACGGAGCGGATCTGATCCATCATGGTTATGGATGCCGGGGTGGCATCCGGCCTGAAGAGTGTATTTCCGTGTTGATCACTAATATAGAAAAAACCAGAATCCTTAATGGGGGTATTCGTCAAAAAATCATCAATGAACGAATCATTCAAATCAATTACGATAAACCCGATGACCTCATGTGTAATTCGCTCTTTGACCGTGGTTATAATTGAAAGCGCATTCTGTTTAGGGTAAGCAAAACCATCCAGCCTGTTGTATTCGGCATAGGTTGCAGAATGAGGGATGCGCAGAATGGCATCCGGATACTGTATCAGATATTTGAAGTACGGGTTACGCAGCGGATTCCGTTCGAGTTTGAATACGCCTTTTCGTTCACTTATGCCTTTTCCATAGAAATTCACGAATGAGATATTAAGTACCTTGTCATACTTGTAGGTTTCCCGGTAAAGATTGTATGTCTGTAAGATGGATTTGGCTTCCGGATAGGACTCCGATTGAGAATAAAGGTATTGAAGCACTTGCGGGTTCTTGCCCAGTTCGAGCAGCCTTTCCGTATCCTCAAACAAGATGTCGATGTTCCTGGCAAGCTGGTCGGCGACCAGTTGTGTCGAGGCCTTGTTATGATTCGATACGACCGTATAGGATTTGTGGTAAGAAATCAATCCAACCACGATCAGTGGTACTGAACTGAGGATGATAAACATGCTGAGTAATTTAAGCCTGAGGCTTGAAGTAATCCACTGAATGAGTTTCAACGTATTCCACTCCATCTGAAGGGATCAAAAATGTATCATTAGTATAACATGATTTTCTAATATATAAGAGAATCGCTAAATACTACACGATTAAACAAAGAAATTACACTTTTTAGAACTCCGTTTTTGAAATTGCCAAATGATTACATAAAAAAAGCATGAGACTCCATATAAGCTTGGAATGAAAGCGTTCTATAATGTGGTCACACCTCAAGGTGAAATGAAAAAGGGAGGATCACAACATGCGAACCAAAAAAAAGTGGGGACTTGCCATAACATTGGCTATGGTGATGCTGGTCAGCACAGCATGTAACAGTACTAATGGAGGAGCAGGCTCAGATAATGCTACTTCAACGAGCGGAGAGGGCAGTACACCTGCCAGCACCAAAACAATTACGCTCGGTTTTTCGCAGGTTGGTGCAGAGAGTGGCTGGCGTTCGGCAAATACCAAGTCGATTCAGGATTCAGCCAAAGAAGCGGGTTATGATTTGAAATTCTCCGATGCACAGCAAAAGCAGGAAAATCAGATTAAAGCTTTGCGATCCTTCATTCAGCAGAAGGTGACAGTGATTGCCTTTTCCCCTGTAGTGGAATCCGGTTGGGATACCGTATTGAAGGAAGCGAAGGATGCAGGCATTCCCGTGATTTTGACGGACCGTGCTGTGGATTCGCCGGATAAAACCCTTTACAAAACCTTTATCGGGTCCGACTTTGTAGAAGAAGGGCGCAAAGCAGGTCAGTGGCTTACTGACCAATACAAGGACACACAAGATGAGATCAATATCGTGGAGCTTCAGGGCACAACAGGCTCCGCACCGGCAAATGACCGTCAAGAGGGCTTTATGGAATTGATTGCTTCCAATTCAAAGCTTAAAGTGATTGCTTCACAATCGGGTGACTTTACACGTGCCAAAGGCAAAGAAGTCATGCAAGCTTTCCTCAAAGCACATAAAAAAATCGATGTGCTCTACGCACATAATGACGATATGGCACTTGGTGCAATTCAGGCCATTGAAGCGGCAGGACTGAAACCAGGCGTAGATATCACCATTATCTCTGTTGATGCCGTGAAGGATGGGATGCAAGCTGCTGCTGATGGCAAAATCAACTTTATCGTCGAATGTAATCCGTTGTTGGGACCTCAATTAATGGAAGCGGTTCAAGCGGTAGTGGACGGAAAAGAGATCGAACCCCGAATCGTAACGGACGAGACAACGTTCACATCGGAACAAGCCAAAGAAGCATTACCAACACGCGAATATTAAAAGCAGATTCGTATAACACCGAAAAGTCATTTTTCGACCAGGTTGTCGCTAAATGACTTTTTTCCATAACAAAGGAGAGGGTTATATGGCCGAGCAAGCCCCCATTTTGCAAATGATAGGCATCACCAAACAATTTCCCGGGGTTAAAGCGCTGTCCAGCGTCAGCTTTCGCTTGTTTCCAGGCGAGATTCATGCCTTGATGGGTGAGAACGGAGCGGGAAAGTCGACGTTGATTAAAGTTCTGACTGGCGTTTATTCCATTGACGAAGGAACGGTAACGATGGATAACCGTGATCTTTCGATCTCCGGTCCGCTCGAAGCACAGAAGGCGGGAATCAGTACCGTTTACCAGGAGGTTAATCTCTGCCCGAACTTAACGGTTGCTGAGAATATTTATATCGGGCGGGAGCCGATGCGATTTGGCAAAATCAATTGGAAGCAAATGAACAAAGATGCAGAGAACCTGCTACGAGAAAGATTACATCTGTCCATCGACGTTAAGGCTCCTTTACAGAACTACTCGGTTGCGATTCAACAACTGATTGCGATTGCAAGAGCACTCAGCATCTCGGCAAAAGTGCTCATACTGGATGAACCCACATCCAGTCTGGACAAAAACGAGGTTCAGCAACTGTTTCGGATAATGCACAAATTAAAGAGTGAAGGTCTCGCCATTCTTTTTGTTACTCATTTTCTTGATCAGGTATACGAAATGTCGGATCGTCTAACGGTGCTCCGTAACGGGGAATTGGAAGGAGAGTACATAGCCGCAGAACTTCCACGCATGGAACTGGTGCTCAAGATGATCGGCAAGGAGCTTGAAGTGTTGGAGGAGCTTCCGAAGGAAACGGATGCTATCGAGGCCAAGTCGGGAGAACTGTTAATTACCGCGAAGGGAATTGGACGGAAAGGTGCGATTGAGCCATTCGATCTGGATATTTGCAAGGGAGAAGTCGTGGGCTTGGCTGGGCTATTGGGGTCTGGTCGTACCGAGATCGCTCGCCTTTTCTTTGGTGCAGATCGTTCGGACGAAGGCAAGCTTCTCGTTATGGATACAGGAAGTACGGTCAAGTCGCCGCGACATGCGATTGATCAAAATATTGCTTTTTGCTCCGAGAATCGTAAAACCGAAGGCATAATCGATGATCTGACCATCCGGGAGAACATTATTCTGGCTTTACAGGCGACACGCGGCTGGTCCAAACCAATCTCACGCAAGAAGCAGGATGAAATCGCCGAAAAGTATATCAACCTGTTAAATATCCATCCGAAAAACCCGGAGCATTTAATTAAAAATCTGAGCGGCGGCAATCAGCAAAAGGTGTTGCTTGCACGGTGGCTGCTGATGAACCCCGATTTGTTAATTCTCGATGAACCTACGCGTGGCATTGATATTGGTGCAAAGACCGAAATTCAGAAGCTGGTACTTTCTTTGTCAAAGCAGGGTATGGCTGTGATGTTCATTTCGTCCGAGCTGGAAGAAGTGATTCGTGTCAGCCAGCGGATTGCCGTACTTCGGGACCGCAAAAAAGTGAAAGAACTCAGCGGGGATCAGATCCACCAACAGCAAATTATGAAAGCAATGGCAGGAGGTTGAAGGGATGGCGGGCAAGATGCGTAAACATCATTTGTTTTGGCCGTTATGTACGCTCGGTTTACTTTTACTCTTTAATTTGCTGTACTCTCCGGATTTCTTCTCCCTCGTCATGCGTGAAGGAAATCTGTACGGCAGCTTGATTGATATTCTCAATTTTGGAGCACCTTTAATTCTGGTATCCATCGGCATGACGCTGGTCATTGCGACCGGAGGTATCGATTTGTCCGTGGGCTCCATTGTAGCGATTTCCGGTGCCGTGGCGTGTATGAGCATCAGCAGAGGAGTAGATCAGAGTTCCTTCGGGCTTGTGTTGGGTGCACTTGGATTATCTATAGGTCTCTCTCTGATCTTGGGCATATGGAACGGGGCTCTAGTTTCTGTTGCCCGAATCCAGCCCATTATTGCGACGCTTATTCTGATGGTAGCCGGACGTGGGATTGCGCAACTGATTACGAGTGGACAGATTATTACGGTATCCAATGCGAACTACGCCTATATCGGGGCCGGTTCGTTAGCAACATTACCTTTTTCCATCTTCATCGTATTGACTGTCTTGCTTGTTGCCTCTCTGTTAACGAGAAAAACGGCACTGGGACTGTTTATCGAATCGGTCGGAAGTAACGCGAGTGCGAGCCGACTGGCAGGTATTCGGTCAAGAACGGTAATTCTCACGGTGTATGTCTTCTGTGGTCTGTGTGCTGGCATTGCCGGGCTTATTCTCAGCTCGAATGTGTCCAGTGCGGATGGAAATAATGCCGGTCTTTGGTATGAACTCGATGCCATTCTTGCTGTCGTCATTGGGGGGACTTCGCTGAGTGGTGGTCGTTTCTATCTAATGGGTACCGTTGTTGGAGCGCTTATTATCCAAACCTTAACAACAACGATCTATATGATTGGTGTACCACCAGAAGTTACACTTGTTGTCAAAGCCTTTGTTGTACTGGCCGTATGTTTGATTCAATCCGATTCCTTCCGCAATTCCATGCTGATCCGTTGGAAAAAACGGAAGTTTCCAGCCGAACAGGGGGTTAACCGCCATGTTTCTTAATCGTAAGTATCTCCCGGTCCTTGTCACTTTCGGCTTGCTGGCTGTAATGTTTGCCATAGGCTCTTTCCGGTATACAGGGTTCTTTTCCACCCAAGTCTTGTTTAATCTTCTCATTGACAACGCATTTCTGATTATCACGGCGATTGGCATGACTTTTGTGATTGTATCGGGAGGGATCGACCTGTCGGTTGGTTCTGTCATTGCGCTGACAACCATTATTAGTGCAAGTCTGATCGAGAAACAGGGCTGGTCACCTGCCATCGTTATACCAATGGTGCTGGTCATGGGTGCGTTGTTTGGCACAGTCATGGGTGCGATCATCCATTATTTTAAAATTCAGCCCTTCATCGTGACCCTGGCAGGTATGTTTTTGGCGCGGGGGCTGTGTTATGTGATCAGTCTCGACACCATTACCATTACGAATCCATTTTACACGCAGGTTGCACAGGCGAAAATTTCCCTGCCAGGGGGCAGTTTTGTCTCCATTAATGTAATTATTGCTCTGGTCATTCTACTGCTAGCAATTTATCTGGCACATTATACCCGGTTCGGGCGCAACGTTTACGCCCTCGGTGGAAGTGAACAATCTGCGCTGCTCATGGGATTGCCGGTTGCACGTACCAAAATTCTGGTGTACACGTTCAGCGGATTGTGCTCTGCGCTTGCGGGTGTCGTCTTCACCTTCTACATGTTATCCGGTTATGGATTACACGCCATGGGTCTTGAACTCGATACCATCGCGGCTGTTGTGATCGGAGGCACTCTGCTGACAGGTGGTGTGGGATATGTGGCGGGAACCTTTATTGGCGTATTGATCCAGGGGGCTATCCAAACTATAATTAGCTTCGAAGGCACGCTCAGCTCATGGTGGACCAAGATTGTAATTGGTCTGATGCTGTTTGTCTTTATTTTGTTCCAACGACTTCTTAGCGGGCGGCGAGTATCCTCGAAATCCCTGCATTAAGTGGATCGGATGAAATGATACTGAACACAAATACCGAACAATGATATAACAATATGTTCTCTGCACCGGTAGTTGTAGAGACTAACATGGGGATGGGGGGAGCATGAGTGAGAAGATACGTGAACGGGTTGTGCTTGTTCATACTGCTGCTACTGCTTGTCGGTTGCACAACACAAGAGTCTGAATCTGTGCCTCCTCCTATCTCGTCTAACAACTTGGAAACTCTCCCATCCGTTGAGAAATGGATGGAATTAACAGTGGCAAGAGATATCTCTACGAAACCGATTGTCTTGGGTTTCTCACAACTCGGCAGAGAGAGTGCCTGGCGTCTGGCAAACTCCACATCTATTCGAAATGCTGCGGCAGAATCGGGAATCTCCCTTGTGATAAAAAATGCAGAACAGTCTCAGACGAAACAGTTCGAGGCCGTTCGGTCGTTCATCAGGCAAAAGGTGGACGTCATTGCCATTGCACCGGTCGTGGAATCAGGCTGGGATGGCATTCTTCAGGAAGCCAAGGATGCAGGCATACCCGTGATCATCGTAGACCGGTCAGTCGCTGTCAAAGACACTTCACTTTTTGTGACAACGATTGGATCAGACTTCTATGAGGAAGGTGTGAAGGCGGGGAAGTACATTCTGGATCGGATGCGAAATCATCCGGGTTCGATACGAATTGCCGAACTGCAAGGCACGAGTGGTTCTACGCCTTCCATCCAGCGTGGAGAGGGATTTAGAAGCATTTTGGACACCAGAGCAGATATCATCTTCTCACAAAGTGCTCCTGCCGATTTTACGGAGGCCAATGGGAAACAAGTGATGAAGGAGTTCCTTCAGGTTCCGGAAGAAGAAAGGCCACAGGTTCTTTTTGCCCATAATGATGAAATGGCTTTTGGCGCCATTCAAGCGATAGAAGAAGCTGGGCTGAAGCCGGGAGAGGACATCATCATTGTCTCGGTGGACGGCTCTCGCAAAGCACTTGAAATTCTGGCCAGTGGGAAAATCAATGCTGTGGTGGAATGTAACCCACTGCTTGGTCCACAGCTTATGCAGGCTACCAAAGAAATTATTGCAGGACGAACACTCCCGAAGCGCATGGTGCCCCCGGAGGACATTTTTACACAAGAGAGCGCTAGACGGGAGATGTATAATCGGCGATTTTAGAGCACGTAAAAAAATAGAACATTTTGGATAAAATAGAATTTACTTTAAATAACCTTATCGTTTATACTAAACTCACCTTGAACTAAAGTCTTATCTATGAGAAAGGAGGCCGTGGTTTACCTTTAATTGAAAGCGCTTTTTTTCGAGGGTTGAACGTTGATAAAGAGAGGGAGTGTAGTAAGGTATTATGCTGTGATTAAATATGAGGAGGGAATATTATGTTCAAAGGAAAGCTGGCAAAAGCGGTAATATCACTCGCACTCTTCAGTACATTGTTCTCCATTCCTGCAGTGCCTGATGCTCGTGCTGCGGATGCAGCCTGTCCAAATGGTTATGTAGGCTTGACGTTTGATGATGGCCCATTTGGAAATACAACAAATATGCTTAACGCATTGAAACAGGCCGGTTTGCGGGCAACGATGTTCAATGTTGGACAAAATGCGCAAAATAATCAATCTCTGGTTACTGCACAGGTGGCAGCTGGCATGTGGATCGGCAATCATTCCTATACACATCCGAATATGACTACGTTAAACAGCTCTCAGATGTCGTCAGAGATTACACGGACACAGCAGACGATTCAGTCCATTACTGGAAGTTCACCTAAATTGTTCAGACCTCCTTACGGTGCGACAAATGCGACCTTGAAATCCGTTGTGAGCCAAAGCGGGCTCACTGAAGTGCTGTGGAACGTAGATTCCCAAGACTGGAATGGCGCCAGTGCAACCCAAATTGTAGCGGCTGTGAACACCATGAAAAGTGGTGATGTCATTCTAATGCATGATCAGTACCAGACGACACTTCAGGCCATCCCGCAGATTGCACAAAATCTGAAGAATCGTGGCCTTTGCTCCGGCATGATCTCACCGGCGACAGGTCGGGCAGTCGCGCCTGATGGAGGCACCACCAATCCTCCAGGTACTTCAACAAAAGTGGAAGCTGAGAATATGACCAAAGGTGGTCAGTACACAGGGAATATAAGCTCTCCTTTCAATGGAGTAGTGCTTTATGCTAACAATGATTTGGTTAAATACACGCAGTATTTTGCAACGGGCACTCACAATTTTTCACTTCGTGGGGCTTCAAACAATGCCAATATGGCTAGAGTGGATTTGAAGATTGGCGGACTGACCAAGGGGACTTTTTACTTCGGAGGAAACAACCCTGCGGTGTATACGCTTAATAATGTTAGTCACGGCACTGGAAACCAGGAGATTCAGCTGGTTGTAACCGCAGATGACGGGACATGGGACGTGTACATTGATTACTTGGAAATCAATTAATTAACGCAGGTTAATTGAAAAATAATGTGCAGATATGAAATCCCATTTGAAGTCCAATGGGATTTTATCGTGTTTTTGGACATTTTGTAATACAAAAGTGGAAGGGAAACATTTATAATGAATGAAAATGTGGACAGGGAAAATTTGGTTGTATTGAAACCATTTGTTTATTAGGAGTGGATTGATCCAATGGCTTGTTACCGATCATCTGGAGACCAGTGAAATCATAAAACTCATTTTGAAGAAGGTCCTAAAATAAAAGCGGAAGTTATATAGGGATATCTGTATAACGAACAGCAGGGGATGGATGGTAATTGACGACAGTGACTTTTGAAGAGGTAGCAGAACAGCACCTTCCTGAGATTAGAGTGATCTATAACTATTATGTAAGGAATACAACGATTTCGTTTCATACGGAGGAGTTAAATCTTGAGCAGATTGAATCCTCTGTGATCAACAAGGATACGCGTTATAAAACTTACGTAATTCTTGAAAACAATCAAATGGTGGGTTATGTTCTGATCACCCAATATAAGAGTAAGCAGGCTTATGACATCTGTGGAGAAGTCACTATATATTTGAAGCCCGATATTTTGGGGAAAGGCTTAGGCAAACAAGCACTTCGTTTCATAGAGGAGGTTGCAAAAGAACAAGGATTCCATACCTTAATTGCGACGATTTGCATGGAAAATACCAGAAGTAAGTCATTATTCGAGAGAAATGGCTATGAACAATGTGCTCTATTTAAAGAGATCGGATATAAATTTGATCGAAAACTGGATATTGGAAGTTTCCAAAAGATATTGTAAGGGGAATACGAAATGAGTCAAAACCTATATATTGTATCTGGCCCCCCAGGAGTAGGGAAATCTACAACTTCCAAGCTGCTGGTTCAGACTTTAGATAAAAGTGCATACATCTCTGGAGATGCGGTTAGTCACTTTCCGGTTAAAGGGAGAGGTAAACCCTGGCTTGATAAGGCTACAAACGACTTAACGTGGAAAAATATATCTAGTCTGGTGAAAAACTTATTGGATTATAACTACGATGTAGTTTTGGACTATGTGTCCTTTCCGGAAGACATTGCTGGATTAATGACAGAATTGGCAGACTATCATGTTCGTGTAATCTATGTTGTATTGATGGTGGATCGTCCAACCATTATTCATAGGGACCTTCTAAGAGCAGAAGAATATCAAATGAAAGAAAGAAGTTTGCTTCTGCTGGATGTGTTTGAAAATCATCTGGATTTAAGAACAGATAACAAGCTGTATACTCATCATTTTACAGAAGATCAACTACCTGAAATCGTCAGTGAAATTATAAACAATGAGAAATATCGACTGAAATAAATGCACGGTACTATATTACGAATTGTAATAATGATAAGAGGGTGAACAGATGAACAGAGGAATACGCTTTGAAATACCAAATGCCTATGGTCGCTTTCTTGGGGAGATTTTAAAACCTATAGAAGTATCTAATTTCGATTGGTTTATTGGTGAAGAGGAGTCCTATTTCGTTGTTAATGATACGTTAGGGGATGATCTTTTTCCGGATATAATTATTGGTATGAATGGAGAAGAGTTACAAAAGATTATTGATAACAACGAGTATTATTTAATATTTGCAAATTTAAAAGCATTTCCAAAAGGTGCAAAAATAATGGATGTAATCACCTATGGAGATTATATGTTGAGTGACTGTCAGCTGGTTCTTCTTGTAATTGATAGTATCTACGTCACAGTTTATTGTAAAGACCCGGAAAAAATCGAGGAATTATATAATCACATAAATAGACAGGGATTCGAATCTCTTGAATATTTAACGGATGATAATGATATAAGGACAAAACTATCGGTCTGGTGACAAAGGTGCTTGAGATGAACTGCTAAGATTTGATAGGCCTTCCCCTACTGTCGAAAGTAACACTATGTAATTAATCTAACGAACCTGAGAGACGCTATATGGGGATAAATAGCTTTTTATAGCGTTTTTGTCAGATGACTTTGGGGTATAAGATGTTTCATGTTCCTTACAATTTTAAAAGAGGACATGAAGGCAGAATAAGCTTTCCTGTGTTCCTTAGAAAATCTCCTAAGTTTGAAAACACACTATAGTTCTTTTCTTCAATGATATTTGAATGTTTATGAATACGATTACATCTTGTGAAGGAGGGATTTCACGTGTCTGATTACTATTGGGATAACCAGCTTGAATATCTTAGCAGGCCAAAGAGATTTTCTCAAAAACTTCTTATCAAACGACTTTTATAGTAGATGACATTGAAACAGTAGAAGTGAAAAGGCAATACGATATAGCAATAAGTCATGCCTTCTTATTACATATGACAGAGCCGATCACCATTCTTCGGAAGATGATCGAAAGTGTAGTAGATGAGGGTAGAATCATATGTTTTGAACCCCATTGGATCGCTAATATGTCAAACTATGAATTACATGGACTTGAACAATCCAAAATTATTCAGCTGGGTATTCTTCAAAAATTATTCGAAGAGGATAGCAAACGGAATGGTAAAGACGGAAATATCGGTATGAAGCTTCCAATCCTGCTTAGCCAACTTGGGTTGAGAAATGTAGAATGCCGGGTGAGTGACAAGGTGAACTTCTTAGATCAACACATGGCGGATTCGGATAAGGAAACGCTTTTTCAAGCTTTAAAAGAAGAAGGATTGGGACAAGAGCCAAATGCTAGACCTGAAGTTGTTACTCCATTGGTTGGAAGAGGCCTGAATTCAGAAGAAGCGAATAGACAATATGAAGCAGAGAGGGTGTATGCTAGGGAGTTTAATGAGAACTCATGGTTAACCTATGCTCCGAACATGAAAATTACATGGGGAATTGTGATGAGATAAGTGTGTAGTTTCTAATACTCATAGGGAGGTACAGAGGATGATATATAGGAGAAAAACCTATTTTATTGCGACTTCTTTTGTAGAAGAGTTTAATGCTCTATTTAATGATATTTTGCTGCCATCCCAATTGAAGTACGGATCAAGACTTATTGGAAGATGGCATACACCAATCGATGATGAAACCAGTGAAATTTTTGCGATGTGGGAATACGATACCCTTGAACAATACGAAGAAATTGAGAAAAATATAAAATCAGATTCAGAACACGTAAAGCGAGTTCAAGCGCGTTTTGATCAAATCGGAAGACATCGGTATAAAGAAGTATTTCGAGAAGAGAGTAGGCAAGTGTTTTTCACTTCAACAGTAGATCGCGAACAAACAATTTTGAAGTGAAATATAAGAAAAGGAGATGAGAGTATGATAGAGACAGAGCGACTTATATTTCGAAAATATACCAAAAATGATTTCGATTTGCTTTTCGAGATGACACGTGAGCCAAGTATGATGAAATTTATAAGACATGGAGGACCCTGGACGAAGGAAGAAACCATGCAAAGCCTGGAAAAGTTCATCAACTGGAATGAAGACGATAAGGGGCTGTTCCTTGCATTCAATAAAGAGGATAACAAGTGCATTGGGACCTCTGGACTGATTCCTCAAATCATTGAAGGCATTGATGAGTTTGAAGTTGGTTACTGGGTTATGGAGCAATACTGGGGTATGGGTTACGGATATGAACAAGCACAAGCATGGAAAAAATATGCCATGGATCACTTGAAACAGAGACGATTAATATCGTTAATTCAACATGGTAATGTGGGTTCTATGAAAGTGGCGCAAAAGAATGGCATGAAACATGAGAAGGACGTAGACATCATAGGGAAAAAGGTAGCGGTGTACTCCATTGAGGTGAATGGATGATGACTCCATTTCCTGAATTAGAAACCAAAAGATTGCTGTTGAGAGAGATTAAACAGAGTGATTCCCAAGATATATTTCATATTTTTTCTTCAGATGAAGTTACAAAGTTCTACGATGTAGAGAGTTTTACAAATATGAAACAAGCAGAAGAACTCATACAAAGATGGAATGAACGATTCGAAAATTGTCAGGTTATTCGTTGGGGAATTGCTTTGAAGTCAAACAACAGAATTATTGGAACATCCGGATTTCATGGTTGGATGAAACAACATCATAAAGCTGCGATGGGATATGAATTAGCACCTGAGTTCTGGCGGCAGGGTTATATGACTGAGGTCACTCAGAGAATCGTTGAATATGGATTCAAGAAGCTTGAATTAAATAGAATTGAAGCGTTTGTAGAGCCAGAGAACGCAGGATCAAGAACGTTGCTTGAGAAAATTGGCTTCAGTGAAGAAGGCATATTGAAAGAAAACTATTATTGGAAAAATCGATTTGTTGATAATGTCATCTATGCATTGTTGAAGAAAGATTATGTATGAGAATTCGAATTATAGGATCTTGCGGCAGTGGGAAATCAACTTTGGCAAAAGAATTATCGGATATATTCGGTATTCCTTCCTATGAACTAGACAATCTCATCTGGGACAGGAGCGCCGAAAATCTGAGATACCCTGAAAGTGTGAGGGATGAATCCGTCCAATCTATTGTCAGTTCAGAGGCTTGGATCATAGAAGGAGTACAGTACAAAGATTGGACTTTAAAATCCATACAAGAAGCTGATTTAATCTTTGTATTAAACCCAAATGTGTTCATTAGAGACTATCGAATTATAAAGAGGTTTGTATTGTCCAGATTGGGCTTGCGACCGTGGAATTACAAGCAGTCATTCAAGGATTTATGCAAGATGATTGTGAAGTGGAACCATCAATATAATATAGGTGCAGCGATAGATGTGATTAACGAAAATAACAAGATAGCAATGATCATGAAGAATAAAAAACAAGTTATACAGTTAATTGAAGCTCATTTGGAAGTGATTTTAAGTGAAAGTGAAAAGAACTCTAGAGTTAACCAAAGCGTGTCGAAAGAGGAGATACAGTGTTGAATATAAAAATACAACCAGTCACCCGAGAGAATTGGGAAGAGGCGCTGAAGATCTCTTTGCATGAACACCAAATCTCGTTAGTTCCGTCCGTTATTGAGGGAATCGCTTACGCCTATATAAAACCGTGGGATGAAGCATTTGATCCTTACGTACTTGAAATCGATGGGAAGATATTTGGATTCTTTTATTTGAGTTATACTCCGGATAGTACTGATAATTATTGGATCGGTGGTTTTCAAATTGATAAATCCTATCAAGGTAAAGGAATGGGAAAGCGCGCTATAAGAGCCATTCTAGATTACATCACGAAACAGCATCCGTTGTGCAATGTTATTTCATTAACGGTTGAACAGGATAACGAAATAGCACAAAACTTGTATAGGAGCATGTCCTTCATTATTGAGAATAGAACCAATTCAGATGATGAAGTGATCTACAGGTTGGCAATAAGGTGATAAATTCTAATCGTGTAAAGATTATATGTGATGATTTTCTAAATGAGGTGACTTAAACATTGAATAATATCAATCATGAGAATGAATTACACATCGTATTTGATGATGATCATGAAGAAGACTACAAAACCGTTTGTAATAACTTATATAACTATAACGTCTCTGAAACAAATGGTTTATTAAACAAGCCTGGACAAACTATAAATCTTTTTTTACGGGACAAGACAGGTAAGGCAGTTGGTGGGATCTTCTGTGCTACATATTGTGAAACATTATATATTGATAATTTTTGGATAGATATGGAACACAGAAAGAAAGGATATGGAAAATCATTAATCATGCAAGCAGAAAGCATGGCGGAGAGTACGGGAGCGACAAGGGAGTGTTAGATATCACTGAATTTAATGATCTTGAAAGAGAGATAAAACGAAATAAAGCGGAGAGTTGCGTTATATACCGAGAAAAATCAATTCAATATGAATATTATCGAAATCGGAAAACGAAAGAAAAACAACATAAAGTGAATTCAATTACAAAAAGTGTGCTCTCCGCATTGATGGGAATCGCTATAGAACAGGGTTACATTGAGCATGAGGATATTCCAATTGTCAATTATTTTAACGATCTGGATGATAGCAAAATGGGGATTACGATTAAACATTTGTTAACGATGTCTTCGGGCCTGCATTATCCGGGGAATGACTCGATGATTCCATCTAGGAATTGGACAAAATTTGTTCTTGAACAACCTGTTGAATTCGAACCTGGAATTCAAATGAAATATAGTTGCGGAAGTTCTCACATACTCAGCGCCATATTACAGAAGGCGACGGGTATGAACACAGCTGAATTTGCTAAAAAGCACTTATTTGTACCTCTAGGTATTGACGAGTTTCATTGGTATCAGGATACACAAGGGGTTTCCATTGGTGGATTTGGTTTGCGAATGAAGATCGAAGATATGTTGAAGTTTGGGGTGTTATACGCTCAGAATGGGGAGTGGAATTCGAAACAACTCATCTCTGCTGACTGGATTGCTAGAAGTGAAAGTCCTTCTCTTACTTCCAACCCCTTATATAGCTACCATTGGCGCATAATGAAAAGCATCAAGGAAGAAGAAACTGAAAATAAAACGTTTTATGCTATGGGTATGGGCGGTGGACGAGGGCAATATATCTTTGTTAACCAAAAGCGAGGATTGGTTGTGGTAGTCACAACAATTATATCCGATGATAATTTGTTACCACTTCAGTGGTTTAACCATTATATTTTGAAAGAGTAGTCATGTAATTGGAGGGATACCATGAGTCAATGGTTTGATCTAGATGAACTTGATCCAGAGTTAATCAAATTTGCAGTGATAATCGCTAAATATAACCATAAATTCATCATTATCAAAAATAGGAAAAGAGGAGGTTGGGAGATCCCAGGAGGCAACAAAGAAATGGGGGAAACCATTTTACATACGGCAAGTCGAGAACTCTATGAAGAGACAGGTGCAGTGCATTTTGAATTAACACCTTATGGAGTATATGAATGGAATGGGAGCTTTGGTATGGTCTCTTATGCTGAGGTTATACTGCTCGGTAGCTTACCCGAGTCGGAGATTGATGAAATAAAACTTGTGGACGTATTGCCTGAAGGGATGAACTTCGGAGATATGTTTTATCATTTCTTGGATAGATGGGATGGACTTGAGAAGTATGAGTTTAAGAAATACACCATCGAAATAAATCATGTAAATGAGTTACCTGTAATTAAAATAAGCTGATTGTCGTTGGAGGAAATCTGTTTTGAAACTGAAGGAGAGATGGCAACGCCCATGATAACGTATAGAACGTTGACCCTGGATGATGTGAATCAACTGCAGGCAATAGATCGTTCGGAACATATAGATCTCATCTATGAAATGAGAGAGAACAGATTGGTCGAGCTAAAACAAAATCATGAGTGCTCAGACTGGGATGAAAAGCTTTTGGAGGAGATTCAAAATCGATACATCTACGAATTAGAACAAGGTGGCATGGCATATGGCGCGTTTGCTGATGATCAATTCATTGGATTTGGAGTGCTGGCACATCAACTCAGAGGAAGAGAACAAAATCAATTACAAGTTGACTTGATGTATGTCTCACGCGGGTACAGAAGACAAGGCGTTGGAAAACGTATTCTAAATCAATTAGGTGAGGAGGCTAAGAAACGCGGCGCACAGTATCTGTATATCTCCTCCACAGAGACGAGATCGGCAGTATCCTTTTACAAAAGCCAGGGCAGCCAGATTACTAGTGAGATTGATCAAGAACTTTATGATAAAGAGCCGAAAGATATACACATGATAAAGGAGCTGGGCACATGACAACGGTTGGCATACTTGGCACCATTCATAATCCAGAACTCAGGGAGCGATATCATTGTTCGCTTTCCCTTTACAAGAATGTGATAACTGAGTTTAAGCCAGATCTTGTTTGTGGTGAAGTGCATCCACAGAGTTGGTTGAGATATCAGAAGGACACACATGATAGAGGATACTGGGGAGAACCGGCCAGTGAATATTGGGATTTGGTATTCCCTTTGTGCGAGGAGCGTAACATTCCATTTGTCCCTATTGATTGGTTTGAATTGGATGTGTGGAATGCTTTTGATCCATTTAACGATTATTCGGGCGAGGAACGCCAGGAACTTGAACAGCGGGATAATCATTGGTTTGCGGAACAGATGGAGACGTATCGATTTGGCGAGATTCCTTTTAATTCAAAAGAGTTCGATCGGGTAACCAGACAAAAATATGAATGGTTGTATCAGGTGAATGCGAAGGCACAGAACTTTCGCTGGGTGGTCCGTAATCAGATTATGGTTCAAAGAGTCAAAAATACAATTGAAGCTCATCCAGGAAAACGAATTCTTTGTATCATAGGAGCCGATCATAATTTCATCTTCCAAGAAGAGCTGATGAAAGAAACCATTAAATTGCTGTATCCGTTACGATAAAGAAACCGTTGGTAGAATTACATACGAAATGTATGAAACTTATCAATGAAGGAGCTTTACATGCGCAAAAAAATCCGTATAACACTCAAGTACAGCTTATTAAGTATTATTTTGATGCTTATCGTAGCTTTAATATTTCCCACATGGACATCCCAAATTAAAGGGGAAAACAGCATCAGCATGTTAGAGCAGATCGAAATCAACGGCGCAGGTCACGAGGTCATGATTAGGGGTGTTAATCGGAGTAACCCCATTCTTATTTTTGTACATGGTGGGCCAGGATGCTCGGAGATTCCTTACGTTAGAAAGTATCAGCAGGAGCTTGAGCAACATTTCACTGTAGTGCATTATGATCAACGTGGGAGCGGAAAGTCTTATCACTTTTTTGAGGATTACTCGAAACTGACGACAGATGTATTAGTAGATGATTTGTTAGCGTTAAGTGATTATGTATCTAAGGAGTTAAATCAAGAGAAGGTTATATTAATCGGTCATTCATTTGGTACATACATCGGGATGAAAGCTGCGGCTAAGGCGCCAACTCAGTTTCACGCCTATATTGGCATTGGGCAGATGGCAGATACGCTTCAGAGCGAACGGGAGAGTTTGGAGTACACGTTAGAACAAGCGAAACAAGCCGGAAATGCAAAGGATGTACAAAAACTGGAGCTAGTTCGTGACTCGATCGAGCAAGGAGAGGAACTCACACCTAGAATTCTTGTGCAAAAGTACGGCGGCTCAGCCAGACTCATCCATGAGAATAGAGATTATATTTCAGGATTCCTATTTAGTCCCGAGTACAATGGGCTGGATATCATTCGCTTTTATTCAGGGATTTTCAGTTCGCAAGACATCTTACTAAGGGAAGCATTTGATCAAAATGTACCCGATATTGTGGATCATCTGGAGATTCCTAGTTATTTTGTGATGGGCAAATATGATTATATGACCACTGCGAATGCAGCACGTGCTTATTTTGATGTGTTTGATGCACCGATCAAAGACTTCATTGTATTCAACGAATCAGCGCATTACCCACAGTTTGAAGAGAAAGATAAATTCGTAAAATGGTTAAATGAGCTATTTTAAGATGCATAGAGAGGAGCAAGATCATATTGTTAAGTGAATTCATTGAGCTTGAAGAAGAGAGTGATGAGAGTTATCGGTGTTATACTCTGTCACATACTGTGCAAATCTTTAAACATTGCATACAGGATGAGGATTTAAATGACTTCCGAATATATGTGTCCACAACTACACCGTTAGATTCAATTGTCATTAAAATAAAAGACTACATCAAGTGGTTTTCAACTTGTGAGACTGTCTTTCGAGAATATTATGAAAATGAACTTCATGAAAAGGTACATAAGAATTGGTTTAATGAGATTGAAGTCTATCGCGTGGATATCACATTTAACAGTATAGCCGACTACGGCGCAACAATATCTTGCGGAGATAATATCCTGCACGATCACATCATGATGATTGATTTTGATCAAGAACATATTCAAGCAATTAAGTTAAACGGATAGATGGATTATTTTGTAGTAAATCGTCAAAAAAGAGCAATAAAGATATCGCTTTATTTTCCATAAATGTGTTATTATGTTGGTGAAAGACGAAAATTTCATTTGTTTGATCGATAGGAGAGGAGGCACGAATTCTCGATTCATTCAATCTGTAAATAATAGATTAACTGCACTGCTTGTTAAAAAATAATTGAATAAGCGGAGGTATGGTTATGTTTAAAAAATGGAAGAAATTTGGCGTCAGCAGCTTGGCCCTTATGTTAGTTGCTGCGGTGGCCTTCACCGGATGGAGCCCCAAAGCATCAGCAGCAGACGCTTCGCAAGTGGTGGCTGAGATGGGTGCAGGTTGGAATCTGGGTAATCAGCTGGAAGCAGCGGTAAATGGCACACCGAGTGAGACAGCTTGGGGCAATCCTACGGTGACTCCGGCACTGATTCAAAAAGTGAAAGCTGCGGGCTTCAAGTCGATTCGTATTCCCATTTCCTATTTGAATAACATTGGAAGCGCTCCCAATTATACAATCAATGCGGCATGGCTGAATCGAATTCAGCAAGTTGTAGATTATGCCTACAATGAAGGTCTGTATGTCATTATCAATATTCATGGTGATGGTTACAATTCTGTACAGGGCGGATGGTTGCTCGTGAATAGTGGCAATCAGACGGCCATTAAAGAAAAGTATAAAAAGGTGTGGCAGCAGGTTGCTACCAAGTTCAGCAACTATAATGATCGTCTTATCTTTGAATCCATGAATGAAGTATTCGACGGCAACTATGGCAACCCGAACTCGGCATATTATGCCAATCTGAACGCCTACAATCAAATCTTCGTGGATACGGTTCGTCAGACTGGAGGTAACAACAATGCCAGATGGTTGTTGATTCCGGGCTGGAACACCAATATTGACTTCACAGTTGGTAATTATGGTTTTGCCCTTCCGACAGATAATTTCAGATCCTCCGCAATTCCTAGCTCACAGAAGAGAATCATGATCTCGGCACACTATTACTCCCCATGGGATTTTGCAGGTGAAGAAAATGGAAATATAACGCAGTGGGGTGCAACGGCAACGAATCCTGCCAAGAAGTCTACTTGGGGGCAAGAGGACTATCTGGAATCGCAGTTTAAGTCCATGTACGATAAATTTGTGACTCAGGGCTATCCTGTGGTGATTGGTGAATTCGGCTCGATTGATAAAACATCGTACGATTCCAGCAACAATGTTTATCGTGCTGCATACGCCAAAGCAGTTACAGCAAAAGCCAAGAAATACAAAATGGTTCCTGTTTATTGGGACAATGGGCATAACGGTCAACATGGGTTCGCCTTGTTTAACCGTCAGAATAATACCGTGACGCAACAAAACATCATTAATGCGATTATGCAAGGTATGCAATAATAGACGAACTAGCTTAATCTGTGCAAACGGCGTGTTCCTACAAAAGGGACATGCCGTTTTTTTGTGCTACCGGTAGGTGATCTAAACAACATTTGCCAATGCATTTTACATAAGACATATACAGAATTCATTAAATACCACAATAGCTTTTATATACTTAATTTGCTTGATATAGCGAACTATAAGGACTAGGTGGTAGACAGAATGTTAAAAAAACGTGATTTGCAGGAATGCCATTCACTGTACAGCTTTATGATGGACCCCGCAGTTTTTCCTTACGTTCGTTATGCATGCCAATCGTATGAGGAATATCTATTCCTGACTAAACAGTTGATGGCTGAAGAAGAACAAAAGACGGCGATTTCCCGAACGATTTTGAATGAAACAGGGCAGCCTATTGGTACGATTGATCTGTATCATATCGAGCATCAAACCGGTTTTTTAGCCACCTGGATAGGATCACCGTTTTTTGGAAATGGGTATAGCCAAAGAGCCAAATCAGCCTTCTTTGTTGAATTGTTTCTGGAACATGGGATTGAAACGGTATTTATGAAGATACGCAAGCAGAATATAAGATCCAGAAAAGCGGTACAAAAACTGCCTTATGTTAAGTTAGCCAATGATGTGTATCCAGAAGTCTATCAACGGATTAATAGGAATGAACAGATGTATGATCTGTATTATGTTGAACGGTCAGCCTTTATCGAAAATAGTATGAATCTGCACCAAGTGGTGGCTACGTAACTTATTCAGAGAGCGTCAACAGCGACGTCAGAGATGACGGCGCTATTTTGTTATGATGAGAATGAAAATGGAACATATTTGGACATAAATGCAGGAATATGGAATAGAGAATCGAAAGTCACATAAGCGGATAAAGCGTATGCAATAGGGTGTGCGTTTAATGAAGGAGGCGTATTATGAATAATATCAATAAAATTCTGGGTGTAATTCTCATGGTTGGCAGTGTGTTTATCTCGACAATAGAGAGAATCTCAATACGAGTATCTGTTGCTATAGTAGAAGCAGGATATGCTTCGGGAGGAACCAATGTACCCCAGTTCGCTCAGACGAACGAGCATTCAACAGGTTTACTTGTATACTTCATGTTCTTCGTTGGATTCATACTATTGGTTGCGGGATTTCCGGGGAGTTACAAGAAAAATCGTAATCATAGGCATAGCAAGGAAGTTTAGCCAGAGGAGGAATGAAAGTGTCCGAACAGGAGGAAGTATTAACGGGAGGTAATGTGAATCAGGTTGTCAGAATCGGAGCGACGGTTCGCCGGAGTACCAGACCTGATCCTTATGTGCAGGAGCTGTTGTTGCATCTCGAAAAAGTTGGATACGATCATGCTCCTCGATATCTGGGAGTAGATGAAGAGGGAAGAGCAATACTTACTTACCTCGAGGGAATCGTTCCAGGCAATGACTATCCCGAGATTGAAGCGTACATGTGGTCGGATGAATCGCTAAAGGGAATCGCAAGACTTTTGAGAACCTATCATGATGCGACTGCTACATACTTAACTGATGCTCAATCCAGCAACGCTTATTCTAATACAGAGAAACATGAGGTCATGTGTCATAACGATTTTGCACTATACAACATGGTATTTAAGGATGGCGTGCCACAGGGAATTATTGACTTCGATATGGTAGGCCCGGGTCCACGCCTGTGGGATATTGCCTATACATTATATACTTGCGTTCCGCTGGCAAATTTTTCTCCTCCAACTCAGATGAGTGGTAAGGAGGTTATCCCTTATTGCAGTGAAGCGCACGCAGCCGTTCGGAAGAAACGCATTGAATTATTTATGAACACATACGGAGTTGCTCTACCGCTGGATTTGAAGCAATGGATTGTATCCCGCATTCGTTTTATGTGCAAGACGCTAGCTGATCGTGCGGCTGATGGAGATGTCGCTTTTATGAAAATGGTCGAAGAGGGTCATCTCGCACACTACGAGAAAGAAGTTATTTTTCTGGAAAAACATTTTGATGACTGGACTTAAATCAAGGAGTGAATTTCTTAATGTACAAACCAAAAACAACCGCAACAGACCAAAGTATCGTTGAATTTATTGAACAGATCGAATCTCCTCAAAAAAGGAAGGATGCCTATCAATTATTGGATATCTTCACGGAGACGACAGGCTATGAAGCAAAAATGTGGGGACCAAGTATTATTGGATTCGGTACATACCACTACAAATATGAATCGGGACACGAAGGCGATGCACCACTGGTAGGTTTCTCGCCACGAAAGGCGAAGATCAGTTTATATTTTGCTACGGGGGATAGTGAACGTGAGGATCTCCTTAAGGACTTTGGCAAACATACAACAGGCAAAGCGTGTGTGTACATCAACAAGGTAGCAGACATTGATGTGGATGTATTGAAGGCACTAATCGTGCAGTCTGTTGAGTTCTTAAAACAAACCTATCCGGATCACTAACTCTACAGGCTACGGCTACCAACAAGCTGAATCACCGGAGAGAATAAAACTCTTCAATCTATCGCATGAACATGATGACGCAAAGACAGGCTATCTTGATGATCAAGACAACCTGTCTTTTTGCTTGAGTCTTCCTACTGTTTACCTTCCCCGTACGCCCGAATCTCGATCAACTCCGCGTACTTGCTGCCATTGGTCGCATGAATGCTTACCTTAAGCGATTGCACGTACATAGGTACATCCAGGCGATGAATGATTTTTCTTTTGCGGTTTTCCGTAACGTTGATAATCTCGATCCACTCGCCAGACTGAGCCCATACCTCGACTCTATAATCCCGAACGAGTTCAGGCATCACACGGAATGTCGTCTGATGGTGATGCAAATTAACCAGATCCTCGTTCACGTCATCATTGAACGTCAAATGCAGTTCGGCCAAAGTTTGTGGCTCTTCCCATGTCAGTTGTATCCATTCCGGCTTGCCAGACTGCATCGGCTGGGACATCCACTGCTGTGGCCCACCGTATGGTCGATGATAACCGTTGATCGTGTTGTCCGCTGAAAAGGCGGTAGTCTCAGCGAGGGTACGACAGCAGAAGGGCTGACGCGCCAATCCCTGCATGGACCACAAGACAACAGGTTGATCCGTGGCATGATCCTCCAGATTTTTGGACACATGGTTTTCTTCTGTTCTGAAGAAGATCAGTACCCCGTTGTGTGCTTCCGTGGAATGATAGAGGGTGATGGCTTCATTGGCCCGGATGATTATAAAAGCATTTTGCGGTTCTTCCGGTCTCCATTCGAGCGGAAGCTTCACCCACTGCCTAGTCCCTGTTGGAACGTGAACAGTCGCCGTAACTTGTAACGAATGCGGGACGTAGTTCTCCTTACGCCCCGTATCCCATAGCTCTACCGTCAACATGGTATCGCCGGATGCATCCAGCAGCAGCTCCAGGCCGCTGAGCAATGGATGCACAGGCAGCAGCAGGGCAACATCCGTACCCAGCGGGTACGTCTCGCCAGGCTGCTCAAGAGCGATGCCCATCAGCGTGCTGGAGGCTGTGACCTTGGCACGCCGGGCCAGATCCAGCTCATCGTGGCTACGCACCCCGATGATGGATGCGTCCTGCCGCAGCAACGTCTGCTGCAGCACCGCCAGATGCCTTGCGTGCAGCTCGCGCGGCGACACCCCCATGGCCGCGCAGAGCGCTGCGCCCGTACCTGCGGCTTCGCCGATGACGGCACATGTCGCCATGACGCGCGTTGTGCCGAAGGCGACATGTGATGCGCTGATGTCGCGTCCGGCCATGAGCATATTCCGCACATTTGCGGAATACAGGGAGCGGAACGGCACGTGATATACGCCGTCGGCATGCATATGCTTCGAGCCGCTCGCTTCGGCGTACATGCCCTGCGGGGGATGCAGGTCGATGGACCAGCCGCCAAAAGCAACGGCATCCGGGAACTCCCGTTGGCTGATGATATCGTTCTGGGTGAGTACATAGTCACCTGTGAAGCGGCGGTACTCCCTTTTGCCAGGCAGAGAACCGATCCATTCCAGCGTCATATGGTCGGCTTCGAATTTGCCGGAATTCTTGATATAGTCCCAGATCCCGTAGATCACGGACCACAGTTCATCACGGATCAGCTCATTGTCATGAACGGTGTCATGCTCACCGCCCCATTCGATCCACCAGTAATGACAACCGGAATCCCCGCTGCGAATGACCCGGCGAATCGGAATGCTCGTCTGTGTGATATCCTTGGCAAAAGAGGGCGGGATATAACGGACAGGCGCACCCGTATCCTTGGTATAAAAGAGGAGCGTACTGCCCAGCGTGATCTGATCGGCCACCTCAGGCGCCCATTCTTCACCATATTCGCTGCGGGCTTCCCGGCCGAGTGCAAACTTGGCACCTGCCAGAAAGCCAACCAGTCCATCGCCCGTGCAGTCCAGATAGATCTGACTTTCGAATCGGATTTTGCGCTCAGAGCCCATCATCCACCCGGTAACAGAGGTGATCATACGTTCCTCTCCATCCCCAGTGGCCTCAACTTCATGGACATCCGTGTTCAGGTACAGGCTGATGTTGGATTCAGCTCGAACGGCTTCCAGAATGATCAAATCCCAGAGATAAGGATTGCCCTCCGGATTACGATATTGATTCTCTACAAACAGTTCCCCCATGATGCCAGTCTCGCGCGCATAGCGGTTAATTCCGTGGGCGGTAGCGCCGCAGACCCATACGCGGACTTCACTGCTGGAATTACCGCCGAGTACAGGACGATTCTGCACCAGAGCGACCTGTTGGCCCAGCCGGGCTGCAGATATAGCAGCGCATACGCCGGCAAGCCCGCCCCCGATGACGGTAATATCCGGTGTAACGAGTTCATGCTTCATACGGACACCTCTCTCATTGAATATGGATAAGCCTTAGCTAAGATTTCTTGTTTCATATCTATAATTTCATATTAGTTCTATATATTTACTTTTCAAATACACTATATTATCATCGAGCATATACTTTATTTCATAACAAAGGCAGGTGTGTCATGGAGCTTCTTAATCACATCTACTGGAAGAAGAAAGCTGAATTTGCTCTGGCAGAAGATATCTACGACGCTTGGGTCGTCTTTGCCGTGGAAGAGGGCGTATTTCGTTACGAGATTGACGGGCAGACCGGAGAGGCGGGTTTTGCTGATCTGGTGTTGTGCCCACCCCGCGTTCCTTTTCGCAGAGAGACAGTAACCCCGCTGACATTTCACTATATGTTGTTCCGTTGTAACTCCGTAGATACTGAGAACCTCCTGCCTCCAATCGGAAAATCCCTCATTAATGATACGAAGCGTCTGGCTTCTACCTATGCCTATCTGCGTCTGGCGAGCGAGGACAACGATGAGGCTACAACAGAGTGGAAAACCCATCTGATGATGGATTTGTGGCGACTGCACCAATGGGAGCGAAGACAGAGCAGGCTAATGGAAACGAAGTTCACAGAGGATGCTCTAATGGCTGAAGCGGCAGTGTTGTTGGAGGAATGGGCAGGTGAAGCAGTTAGTCTTCGAACGTTGGCGGAACACCTGGCGTTAAGTCCGGTCCAGCTTACCCGGAGGTTCCGGGAGGCCTTTCAAGAGACACCATCTGATTATCTGAAAGCGATTCGTCTCAAAAAGGCAAAAGATTTGCTGGCAGATAGCCGGCTGACCCTTACACAGATCGCCGAGAGATGTGGATATGAGAACGGATTTTATCTAAGCCGTGTATTTTCGTCCACCATAGGAATAAGCCCATCGGAATATCGGAGACGACATCAAGTGTAAGGTAAGGGTCCCATCCATCCATCCATCCATTCATTCAATCGAACTATCGAACCATCAAGTTTTTGTAACACCAATAGAACATATCTGTGCATTTCACATGTAAGCAGACAGCGAATATCACAAAACCATGCAAATCATTCGCCATCGGCTCTAAATGGCAGGCAGATGCTATAATGGGGGTCATTAATTGCAGGGGAGCGAGCCAAAGGAATGAAGAAGCCACATTGGAAGAATTGGTTGCCACAGCGGCTCAGGTACCGCCTGTTCGGTGCGTTTGTCGTTTTGATTCTCTTGCCGTTCAGCGCATTGAATGTTTACAATTATCAGCAGATTGAATCGCTGGTCGAGCAGAAAATCAGTGAGCAGAGTCATGAACAACTCGTCCAGATGTACCGCTCTCTGGAGGACCAGATGAGCATTGCCTTCAAAACACTCATTTTTCTGGAACAGGATTCCGCGGTAAGAAGTGTGCTAACCTCCCCGGACAGTCGCACGCCGCTGGAGAATAAGTCACTGGTGGAGGAAAAGTTCAAAATGATCAATAACAGCTTTTTTCTATATAATCCTTCGGTATACTTTACCTTGCTGGATTTTCATGATAGCGTTTACACTTCGTATTTGCCGAAAAATGCACTGAACTATGGCCCCTATCTGGAACAATTTCGTGAGCGGTTGGGTGAAATAACCTTTCCACAAGGCGGTGCAAAGTCACAGCCGCTTCAACCGGAAGAACTCTTCTATCGCTGGGATGCGAGGGATACCAACCCTGTGCTCAGAGAGTTATCCTCCAGCCCGTATCTGTTGTCACTGTATGCTTACATGAAAGATAGCGGCGGCAAGCGATACGGATTGGCACGAATTAGCATCGATTATTCCTACTGGTTCCAGACCATGCTGAAGGATTCACAGAGCAACCAGGAGTATTACCTTATTACAGGTAGTGGAGAGACCATAGCTAGTTCTTCCAAAACAGCAGTGCTTTCCCCGGACGTTACGCGTGAAATAGCTCTTCATCCAGCCCAGGCTTATCTGACCGATCCAGCATCGGATACGCTGATTAATTACGTGTACATTGAATCACTGGATTGGTATATGGTGAATCGCATTCCACTTTCCATTCTGTTTACAGAAATATCCGAGCTTAAGCAGCGTTACTTTTTGACCTTTTTTGGTTTCACAGCTGCATTTGTAGTGATGGCTTTTATGATCTCGGCAACGTTCACGCGCCCTTTGTCGCACTTGCAGAATAAGATGAGGGAGGTTGTCCGCAAAAACCTCAAGATTCGTATTCCCGAAGGCCGCAGCCGAGGGGAAGTACTGGAACTGACACGTACGTTTAATACGATGCTGGATGATGCCAATCAGATGATCAACAGACTCAAGGCGGAGGAACGCCAGAAGGAAGCGGTACATTTTCACATGCTCCTGGCCCAGATGAATCCGCACTTTCTTCTGAATACGCTGAATACAATGAAATGGAGTGCGATCCGCAGCGGGAATGAAGAGATCTCCGAGATGTGTGTTTCCTTGGGCAAGTTATTGGAAGTCAGCCTGAATTCACAGGTCGAATTGGTATACCTGAAGGATGAGATCGAGTTGGTTCAAGCCTACCTTCATATCCAGCGGATTCGGTACCGCGATAGTTTTGAGGTGACTTGTGAGTTTGACGATAAACTGGAATATGCATTGGTGCCCAAGCTGAGCTTGCAGCCACTGGTGGAGAATGCCATTCATCACGGTGTCGGGCCACTGGAGCAACTTGGTCAGATCCGCATCGGAATTTATAGGCAAGACACAGGCATGCTGATGCTGGAGGTGGCAGACAACGGAATTGGAATGGCGGAATCCCGGCGTCAGCAGACAACCCGCACGCGTCCGGGGATTGGTCTGTCCAACCTCAGGGAGCGATTACGGTTATTGTTCAAAGGCCAAAGTGAACTTGAAGTGATCGATTCCGAGCCAGGGACATTAGTGAGGTTCAGCATTCCTTTTTTATTGTCGACGCCTTACGTACAGAAGCGATCAGACTAGCTGACTGGAGAGGGAGAATCTGGCATGTGGAAAGTATTGCTTGTAGAGGATGAGGTATTTGTACGGGAGTCGGTGCGAGAGATTATTTCCTGGGAGGAGCTGGGCTTCACGGTCATCGGAGAATCCGGTAACGGGACCGAAGCGCTGGCCATGATCATACAGGATACACCTGATCTGGTGCTGACCGACATTATCATGCCGGGCATGGACGGTCTGGAATTACTCAGGCAGACCCGTCAGGCCGGGTTGAAAACCAAATTTGTGATGCTCACCTGTATGGGGGAGTTCGAATATGTACGACGAGCGATGGAATACGGGGCTTCGAATTATATTCTAAAGCTGTCGATGAGTGTGAATTCACTGCGTGATACACTCCGTAAAGTAAGTGCGGAACTGGGGGCTTCGGAGGAAGCCCGGACAGAGAACACTCAACATGAAGAGCCATCGTCCACACCGGTTCTCACATCAACGCCAGCTTCGCCTGATTCTCTTACCGTCTCATCTGCGCCGTCTTCTGAGATTGATCTTCCTTTCACGCCCGTTCGTGAGCCGATTGTGAAGCATCCGGAGATTAGCAAAATAATTGAATATATTGGACAGCACTACGATCAGGACATTACCGTCAAATCCATGTCACGGTACGTGATGATGGGCGAGAATTATGTGAGTGCTCTGTTCAAAAAGAAAACCGGTCATACCCTGATTCATTACCTGCATGGGGTACGGATGGAGAAGGCGGCTGAATATTTACGTGAGACGGATCTTCCTGTACAGGAGATCGGTTATCGGGTAGGGTTCGGAAGCGATAATTATTTTATCAAAATATTCAAGCGTTGGACCGGTTGCACGCCTAGCCAGTACCGCCACCGCTCTTGATTTACAGGATGAGTAGAAGGAATATGTGTACCGAGTGCTTAGACAAGGTAGGGTAAATCCGTATTTTTGTTCAATCCGAATCATGGATATGTATCTTATGAACCCAGCAAGGTCCCTGCTACGATATAACGGAAGGCATCACTTCAATTCAGGGAGGTCATGTGACCAGATGAGAATCAAAAAAGGATTAACCGGGTTAATCGTAGGTGCGCTGATGCTGGGCTTGCTTGCCGGCTGTGTGGGTAAAAATGAGACGAACGGTGGAGATAACGGAGGTGGAGCGGCAGCGGGAAAAGTGAAGCTCACCATGTGGGGCGCGGTGCCGCCCGAGAATGGTCCGCAGGAAGTCGTGGATACCTGGAATGCGGAGCATCCCGATATTCAGGTGGAGTATGTAAGGTTCGTGAATGACGACGATGGTAACCTGAAGCTGGATACGGCGCTGTCTACTGGTCAGAACGTTGACCTGTATGTCAACTATACCCTCACCAATCTGGATAAACGTATCAAAGGCGGAACAGCACTGGATCTGGGCGAGTTCACCGATTACAACATTGATGAGAAAATGGGTGAAGATGCGGCTTCCTGGAAAGTGGACGGCAAATATTACGGGATGCCGACCAAGAAAAATGCTGCTTTCTTCGCTTTAAATATGAAAGCGCTTGATCAGGCGGGACTGAGCGTACCCACAGCCTGGACTTGGGATGAAGCCCGTGAATATGCACTCAAGCTGAAGAATGTCGGTTTCAAGTACGGATTGGTGCAGCATACCGCTTCCTATGTGGACCCGCTCGATTCCGTTCTGGTGAAGAATGGCTATGTTAAGGCGGACGGCACTTCCAACCTCGACGATCCGCTCGTTACCAAATGGCTGGAGACATTGAACGGAATGATGAAAGAGGATGCAACCACACCACCACTTGGTGAGCAGTTGACTTCCAAAATGCCGGTGGAGAACATGTTCCTTGGCGGCGAGTCTGCCATGATTAATATCGGCGAATGGCTGATCCGTACGTCAAACAATATGACCGAATTTCCTCGTGATTGGAAAATCGCCTTTGCTCCTGTACCGAGATTGGCTGCACAGGAAGCAGATATGGTGAAGAGTGGAGGACTTGGTGACTTTATTGCGATCAATTCCAAGTCTAAAAATAAAGAAGCCGCATGGGAGTTCCTGAAATGGTATGCCGATGGGGGAATGATGCCGATGGCTGCCGGTGGACGTCTGCCTTCCTCGAATGCAGTTGATCAACAGACTGCCATTGATCATCTGCTCGGTGATTATGCAGATTCTTATGACAAAGAGTCACTGGAATTTGTGTTGTACGGTGACGAAACACCTACGTTTGTCCGCAGCATTGCACAGGAAGTGGTCGATCTGCGTGCACAGGAGTATGAAAAGTTCTTCCTTGGTAACCAGACTGCCGAAGTTACGGTACAGAACATGGTCAAACGCCATAATGACTGGTTGAAGCAGAATCAATAGAATGCAAAAGAAATGAGTCCAAAGACCGTCCCATTGGGGCGGTTATTTTCTTTTCTATATAAGCAATACACCATTAGACGAAAAAGAGCATTAGAGGTATGACGTGATATAGTGTTATCCCGCCTAAGGAAAATAGAACATTTCCATGTGGATATACTCCCGGAAGGCACTGTCAATATACATAGTTCTGTGATATCAGGAGCGGGGTTATGTTCCTTAAAAGTTAAAGGACATCTTGTTATGCTTAATTCCAGAACAGATGTTAAGGAGTGGGGGAGCATATGCATAAATCCTGGATGAAACGGCAGAGCAGGCTCGGGTATCTGTTTATTGGGCCCAATATGATTGGCGTACTGTTGTTTTTTATTATACCGGCTGTTTATTCATTCTATCTCATGTTCACGGATTACAAGTTCATGAGCCCCGAGACGAATTTTGTGGGGCTGGACAATATCCGCCGAATGATGAATGATGATTTGTTTGGGGTGGCTCTTCGAAATACATTTGTATTTTTGTTAGCGGTTCCAATATCGATGGGGTTGGCATTTATCGTGGCGGTGGCTCTGAACAAGTCGGTGTACTGGCAAAAAACGCTGCGCGCCCTCTATTTCATGCCCTATATCACCAGCGGCGTTGCCATCGCCTTTGTCTGGATGTTGTTATTCCAGCCATCGTCAGGGCCAATAAACGGTTTCTTGCGTGGCATTGGTATTACGAATCCACCGGGCTGGTTGTCGACAACTGAATGGTCCATGTACGCGATTGATATCATCTGGATCTGGTTCATGCTGGGTTACAACATGATTATTTATTTGGCCGCTTTGCAGGAAATCCCGGAGGAATTGGTCGAGGCAGCACGCATTGATGGAGCCCGCCCCTGGCAGACGATACGCCAAGTGATCTGGCCGCTTGTAAGCCCGACTACCTTTTTACTGCTGATTACAGGGCTGATTATGACGATCAAAAACTTTGGCATTATTCAGGCCATAACTCAGGGTGGGCCGGGAAATAGTACAACGGTGCTGTCGCTTTTTATCTACCAGAATGCCTTCCGCTATTACGAGATGGGATACGCTGCCGCCATTAGCTGGGCGCTCTTTGCCATCATCATGATCTTCACTGTGTTGCAGTGGCTCGGTCAGAAACGTTGGGTTCACTATTAAGGAGGGGAGGGAATCGTTATGGAGAAAATAAATGCTGCGAACGTGAAACCTATAGTTCCGCAATCACCTAAAGTTAAAGTCCGCAGGGAGTCTATCACCCAGATTCGGAAGATCGTACTGACGCTTCTGATGTCCGGATTTGCTTTGCTGATGATTATGCCGTTCATCTGGATGATCAGCACGTCGTTCAAATCTCCTGCGGACGTCTTCACCTATCCCATCCAGTGGATACCCTCCAGCCTGAACTGGGAGCATCATATCAAGGTCTGGAGCGGGGCGGATACCTTTGCCACGTATTATCTGAACTCGTTGAAAATATCGTTAATTAGCACGATCGGAGCTGTGTTTCTCTCGGCGTTTGCAGCTTATGGCTTCGCAAGGATTCAATTCAAAGGACGGGAGACACTGTTCCTCATCTATCTCTCAATGATGATGGTGCCGCCGCAGGTGCTCTTTGTGCCCAAGTTTTTGATGTTTGAATGGGTCGGCATCTATAATACGCATTGGGCCCTGATCCTGCCCGGAATGTTCACGATCTTTGGGGTGTTTATGCTTCGGCAATTCTTCCTGTCGGTTCCATCGGAAATTTCGGAAGCGGCGTTTATCGATGGTGCGGGTCACCTGCGTATATTCTTCAGACTGATTCTGCCCTTGGCGAAGCCAGCGCTGGCTACACTGGCGATTATCGATTTCTCCTGGCACTGGAATGACTATGAGAATGCGCTCGTGTTCCTGATCGACAAAGATCTGTACACCGTGCCGCTTGGTCTGCAGAACTTTATTCTGGAGAACAATGTCGACTACAACGGCATGATGGCCGCTGCCACGGCAGGTATTATTCCGATGATTATCGTTTTTCTGGTCGGCCAGCATTATATCATTCAGGGCGTGGCCGGAAGTGCCGTGAAGGGCTGAAGTTGTGTTCACAGTAACTCCCAATATAACCCTTTTGCTGACGAGGAAATTTTCGCGGCAGAAGGGTTTTCTGTTGAAAGGGAGAATTAATTCATGATCTAAGTTTATCCAATGGAGGCGATTCTCTTGGAAATGAAAGTCATCACTTTGCCTGCTTTTCACGTTATAGGATATTCAATCGAAGCGACGGTAGAAGAGTTTGAATCAGGGCTGGGCAAGAGCCATTATCATAAGTTAGTGGAGAGAAAGAAGGAAATTCATCATCGAAAAAATAACTACGTCATGTTGATGCAGATCTATCCGATGAACGAAAATTTCAATGCAAAGGTCGATAAGTTCACACATCTAATAGGATATGAAGTAACTAGTTTGGAGAACGTCCCGTCCGGGATGATAAGTCATGACGTCCCTGACAGCCAGTATGTGACTTGCACGCATCGAGGGATTGAGTCAGAGATTGGTGATACATACGATTATATATATGGACAGTTGCTTGATGAGACCGGACATGAACCGAAGTGTTATGATTTTGAAATCTGGGATGAGCGCTACCAACCGGAAAGTCCCAATAATGAAATAGATATATATGTAGCTTTGCAATCATAATCTCGGCAATCTTCCGCAATACAATCGTTCAAACTTCGTATATAATGAACAATGACATATGATGCTGTATGACTACATAACTATCGCGAGGTGCACTAGACTTATGCCAACCATCTACGACTTTACCGTAACCAGAACCAGTGGAGAGCGTTTCCCACTCTATCAATATGAAGGAAAACCTGTGCTTATCGTAAACACGGCAAGTAAATGTAAATATACACACCAGTTTGATGACATGCAGAAGCTGTATGACCAGTACAAGGATCAAGGACTTCAGATTATTGGTTTCCCATGCAACCAGTTTGCAGAGCAAGAGCCTGGAAGCAGTTCGGAAGCAGAATCCTTCTGTCAGATTAACTATGGTGTAAAATTTCCGATGTTCTCGAAACTTGATGTGAATGGAGAAGCGGCGCACCCGCTCTACGACTTTTTGAAAAGATCTGGTCCTTTTGCCGGATTTGATGAAACGGATATACAGGCTAAACTATTGAAATTGATGGTGGCCGATAAAGCGCCAGAATGGTTACACGGAGATGCAATCAAATGGAATTTCACGAAATTCCTGATCGATGCAGAAGGTCGTGTGGTTAGACGCTTCGAACCGATCGACTCCATTGACGAGATTCAAGAGAGTATTAAGCAGCTTCTATAATTTCACTTTCATATATCCTACAGGGACATCACACGAATCGTTCCTCTTCCGAACAGGAGGTGCATGAATGTGCCGAGCATGATGCAATTTAGTGCTTCACTGGAGTATAGTTACCGATCCACCAGCACGTTTAACCCAGGCAAGTCAGATGGATTCCATTCACATCCACATTATGAGATTTATTATTTTCATGATGGAGAATGTACCTATATCATAGGAGACCGGGTATACAATCTGGAGCCGGGTGATCTGGTATTAATGCATGGCTTGACCCTTCATCGACCACATCCGAAGCCAGGCAGTGCTTATGAGCGAAGTACACTGCATTTTGATCCATCTGCCATGCGCAGCAGCCTGCATCCGGACCGTATGGTTGAGGTCCTGAGACCATTCGAAGAACTCAGAAACTGTCGGGTCAATCTGAAGGGAGATAACCGCTCTGAATTCGAAGCTCTATTGCATGATCTTCATCGTCTGTCTCAGAGTCAGAGCCATTTCAGACAAGAGCGCATGAATGTCAGACTGTGTGATCTGTTGTATTTTGTAGCAGAGATCTGCCAGGGTGATGTCCAGGAACAACTTCCCTCATCGGAGAGGGAACGCCATATCCAACACATTATTCGTTATGTGGATACCCATTATATGAAGGATATTGGTCTGGATGATTTGGCACTGGAATTACATCTGTCCAAGCCGTATCTGGCAGGCATGTTTAAGGAAATGACAGGTTTGACGGTATTCAAATACCTGTATGACCGCCGTATCAATCAGGCGAAGCTTTTGTTTCAGTTTCAGCCTGAGATCACCGTGACAGAAGCAAGTCGATTGTCCGGTTTCAAGCGCCTTTCGCATTTTAGCCGGATGTTCAAACAAAGTGTGGGATGTTCGCCTGATCTGTACCGTACCCAATTGCATCGCCAATCATAGAAGTCATCTGTAAGCTGACCAGTTTGTCTGGTTGGCTTTTTTTGTTGAATTTCGTTTGAGCAATGCATTCCACTGTGTTTAGAGGACACGCAGAACAGGTAAAGAAAGGTAATGAACCCAGAGGAGGCGAATATGAATGAAACAGCGCACACCGGATCAGAATAACAGCGATCCCCGTCAGGATCAATCCCGTGACAATCCCGAACAATCTAAGACAGAGCACGAAAGTCTGCTTGACCAGTATGAAGAAGAACAGACTGTAGATCCAATTCCGATGGAAGATCTGAATATGGAAGCTCAGGAAGAGAAGAATAAAGATCAGACAAAAAGCAACTCGTCTACCGAAGAGAAATACCGGGCGGATTATCGCAAAAAGGGGAGCGAGTGAAAGTTAACTCCAATGGCTGATATGAGCATACTGCTTTAAGCATACATCTGTCACTTTTTGTCGAATGTATATTTAGTGAAAATAAATTAGTTTGTTGACTAATGTATGTTACTATATTATAGTTACTATGTTGGCAAATGAATTAAAAAATTTGGGAGGCGAATAAGAATGACTACTTTTTTTGATGCGTTGAAAAACAGAAGATCTTATTATGGAATCAGCAAGGAATCTACAATTTCAGATGCTAAAATCCAGGAAATCGTAGAAGAAGCGGTAAAATATACACCAACGTCCTTCAACTCACAGACATCCCGTGCTGTTGTATTGCTTGGTGAACAACATGATAAATTGTGGAATCACACAGAAGAAATTTTGCGTGAAGTAGTAGGCAATGAAGAAGCCTTCAAATCCACAGCAGAGAAAATGACTGGATTCCGCAGCGGATATGGTACGGTTCTCTTCTTTGAAGATAACAATGCGATCGCACAGCTTCAACAGAATTTTGCAGCTTATGCAGATAACTTCCCGATCTGGGCTAACCAATCCAACGGTATGTTGCAACTGGTAATCTGGACTGCTTTGGAACAAGAAGGTCTGGGTGCATCTTTGCAGCACTACAATCCGTTGATTGACGAAAAAGTGAAGCAAGAATGGAACATTCCTGAGAACTGGAGATTGATCGCTCAGATGCCATTTGGTAAACCAACGGCAGCACCGGGTGAGAAAGAATTTCAACCGATTGAAGAGCGCGTAAAAGTACACAAGTAAGCTTCGTTTTTCCCAACATTTAACCACATACGGCCTCGCTTCAATTTGATACGATGATAGTTGATCGTAATCCAATGAAGCGAGGCTTTTTGATGTGAATAATAGATTAAAAGATATAACGAATCAAGTTGTGTGGAAGATAGCATTATGCGGGTTATTAACACTTGGTTCGGTGGCTGGATACAGTTCTGCCGTTCAGGCTGCAACCGTGCAGCATCAGTTTCAGGATACGCGTACGAGTTATGCGAAGGATGCCATTACACATTTGGTAGACAAAGGAATTGCTGCCGGTACGTCAGAGACTACGTTTGAACCAAAGAAATCCGTTACTCGGGCAGAATTTGCGACGTTTGCGGTGAGATTGCTAGGTTTGAAGCCTGTTAAAAATAACATTAATCCTTATCAGGATATAAGCATGAATGCCTGGTATTACGGCAATGTTGCCGCCATGACGAATCTTTTCATTTTGGAGGGAAAGGGTCAGGGAACATTCCAGCCTAATGCGTCCATTACGCGCGAAGAAGCAGCTGCTCTTCTTGTTCGGATGTTAAAACAACAACCCGTAGAGACGTCACTCTTATCTTCAACGTATTTCGACGCAGCGGATATCTCTGACTGGGCACGCCCTTATGTGCAGACGGTATATCAACTTGGATTGATGCGGGGAAGTGGAGGCATGTTCCGACCGCATGACCAAGTAACGCGCGAAGAAGCTGCCGTCATGCTTGATGCGATCTTACAAAAGAAAACATGGTCTGAACAGTTACAACGTGGAGATGAACTCGGTGTTCAGTTGGGCTGGCAATATAATTCCACTACCGCTGAATTCAAGAAGCAGGTGGAAAAATCTGAAGTGAATACGCTCGTCCCACGCTGGTTTTTCCTGAACAGCAGTATGAAAGTAACGGATCACGCGGACCCTGCATTGATCTCCTGGGCATCCGCCACTGACAGACAACTATGGCCATTGCTTGGTAATCGTTCCGATTCGGCACTTACCCATCAGATGTTATCCAGTTCAGCCAACAGAGCGGCAGTGATCTCACAGGTAGCTTCTTATGTCAAAACCTATAAATTGGACGGCATTAATGTGGACTTCGAGAATGTTGATCCTGCGGATCGTGAAGGACTGACGGCATTTGTCACCTCCTTGACGGCTACGTTGCACGCACTGGGTGCAGTGGTGTCTGTGGATGTATCACCAGATCTGGGTACAGATTGGACGGATGCATTTGATTATGCCAAACTGGGCGCTGTATCGGATTATATGGTGCTAATGGGATATGAGGAACACTGGAACGGTGATCCGATAGCAGGATCCGTGGCGTCTCTTCCATGGGTGGAAAAGGCACTGGATACCATGCTCTCCGAGGTGGTACGTGCCAAAACCATTTTGGCCCTTCCGTTATATACACGAGACTGGTCTTCAGTGAATCCGGCAAGTAGTTCTTGGGACATTACATTGTCAGAACAGGGAACACGTGCGCATGCTATAGGATCTGTAAGACGATGGGATGCAAGTCTGGTTCAATACCTTATCGGGTACAACAGTAATGGAATGCCAAGATATATATGGGCAGAGGATAGTCGTTCGTTATCAGCCAAAGTGTTGATGAGTGAGCAACGGCAAATTGCTGGACTGGCATACTGGTATATGGGTGGCGAAACAGCCGATGTATGGAACGCCATTTCGAATGCATCACGATTTGAATCTTATAACTTCTAACCATTATGGATTGGATAGACTCAAACGAGCCGTGATACAGGCGGATGGTTTGGGTCTGTTTGTTTTGGTATAAGATAAGCAATATGAGGAATCGTTTAGGCTTGGCTGAACGGTTTAATGTATATAAGGACAAAATATATATAGTTCAGGAGGAGAAGGAGCATGCGAGAGGTTGATTGCATAATCGTGGGTGGAGGGCTCGCAGGGCTTCAGGCCGCCATTCAGCTTGGACGTTATTCCGCTCATCAGGTGTTGGTCATCGATGCGGGAGAAGGCAGATCAACCCTGTGTCGGACGTACCATAATATCCTGGGTTTCCCCGATGGGGTATCCGGTGAAGAGCTCAGAGCCCGAGGCAGGATGCAGGCAGAGCGGACCGGTGTATCTTTTGAGAAAGATCGTATAGTTAGAGCAGACCGTCATGGAGAGAAGATTCAATTGTTCGGTACTTCCGGGGTTGAATATAGGAGCAAAACCGTGTTATTGGCAACAGGGCTATCGGATAGAGTTCCAGATATTCCGGGATTAACTCCGACGCTGGGCCGTACAGTCTATGTCTGCCCTGATTGCGATGGTTATGAGATTCAGGATCAACGTACGGTACTATTGGGATCTGGCGAACCAGGTGCCAATATGGCGATGATTTTAATTCAGCGTACGAATGATCTGTTATATATCAATCATGAGCAGGCTCCCATATCTGCAGAGCTCCATCGCAGCATGAAAGAGGCGGGCGTTCGTTATCTGGAAGCGGCTGTCCAGGAAGTGCAACAGATTGAGGATGGACATATCACCGGAGTTCTGACCGAAGATGGACAGATTTTTGAGTCGGAACGGGGATTTATCGCATTTGGAGGCAATCGGGTGCACTATGAATTGGCAGAGCAGCTTGGAGCTGTAATTGCAGATAATAAACATGTAGAAGCTGATCCGCGCAGCTTGCAGGCAGCGACGAATGTGTGGATAGCCGGGGATCTGGGATTACATGCAGAGCAAGCAACGGTTGCGATGGGTGAAGGTTCCATTGCCGCGATCTGGATTCATAAGGCGTTACAGCAGATGACAAAGGATTAACTGCGGAGTTCATCCTCAAAATGATTTCAGTTTGAACAACTAGAATATCATTTTTCCATAACCCCAAAAGACCTCCCAAGCCATGAATAGGCTGGAGGTCTTTTGGGGTTAACTTCGTTTAGCAAAAGCATAATCATTTATCCGATGAATTCTTAGGCTTGGTAGAAGACTTCTCGTCCTTCGAGTCATGGGAGAAGTCTTTGCGAATGTTGTCCACGATATCACCAACCACGCCTTCGATCATGTCGGTTGGTCCGGGATTATTTTTGTCTGGATGGATCACGGTATTCACGCCTGGTTCAAGTTCATCCTTTGTCTTCTCAGGTTTGGTTTTATCACGCATGGGAAATCCCTCCTGGTTCGTATTGTATAAGGTGCAAGGTGTTCATTAACATATCCAAACACCGTTACACATATGTAAACGATTAACCGCTGTAGTTCTTTTGAAACGCGTACTTGCTCATACCATAGAAGATATATGCAGAATTGAACGTGCTGATTAAACTTCTGCAATACGTTTATATTATAGATAACCAATTGATTATGAAGTCTAAAGGTTAAAACCAATAAACAACTAATATACAGGAGGTTATTCAGATGAATGAACAAAATCATGTTATCCATAAAGATGGCCAGGTTTCAACGGACAAGGTGGACAATGCAATCGAGAAGATTGCACCGGAAGAGAGAGAACAGATTTTACAGAACTTTGATGCATTCAAAGAATACCTGGGTAAACGAATTGCGATGGGCGAGTCTATCGGATTAAGTGAAGAACAGATGGCTAAAATTGCCCAGAAAGTAGCTGACCATCTGGCTGCAAACGAAGAGCCTCGTAACCGTGAAGAAAAGTTGCTTCAGGAACTCTGGAATGTCGGCAAGGAAGATGAACGTCACATGCTGGCCCATATGCTCGTTCGTTTGGCGCAAGACTCCACACCCAATCATTAAGATTAACATTGATGGGTAAACATAAGGAATACTAGAGCAGGTCTTCAAACCTGCCCAAAGCGGAGCTTAACAAGAACCCCTGAATGACGAGGTCTTCAGGGGTTCTTAACATTTACGGAGATTACAGACAGGAGTAATGACGTTAATTGTAACTATTTTTAATCTGGCTGATACTTTTATATCCCCCTTTACTAGTATGATAGGAAAAGAAAGAACGTTGAATGAAAAGTCCACTTGAGCGTTTGATAAGAAAGATTTCCGGTTAAGGAATACATAACGTTCATATTAAGGAGAGATGTTACCTATGAAGAACGCGGCAAAACAATGGAAACTACGAATGATCGGTGCAGTTGTTGCTTTACTTGGCATGATTGTGCTGACTACATATTTGCTTACCCCAGCGAATGCGCAAGAAAGTGCAGATGCCCAACAGCCATCTGCCAAAGACGCACAGGTTGCGAACTCCGAGATGTTTACAGCCTATGTTGAAGGTATGCACATGGAAGATGGCAAATTGTTTATGACAGTGGACAAGATTGGCTGGTATCAGGGTGAAGAAGCCGATGCAATTTTTGCACAGCGTAATCCGGAAGCAGGTATAGACGGGGCGCCAGATGGTTACTATATTGTCAATGATAGCAAAGAGCAGGAACAAGTTGAGGTTAGTGCCAATGCTGAAGTATTGATGCAGTTGTATGATCGGGATGGTACGATGCAGGGCGCAGACATTCAATGGAATGAACCTGTGTCATTATCCAAATTCGAATCGTTGTATGAGAATACCCGTATTCTTGATCTGTCCCTATTCCCGTATCATCTGACGGTGCAGGACGGAAAAGTTACTAAAATTGTGCAACAATACATTCCATAAAAATAGGATGAAATTCATCATACAAGCATTCCTCCGGTTCATTGGAACGGTGAGGGATGCTTTTTGGTTATGACAAATTCATGAAAGCGATTGTAATTAATGGTAGGTACATGTATCATTATTGGAATGGCGTTTTTACATAGTTCAGGAGGAGCCTCATGCTTAAAGACATGATTGCATTAACTAAACCCGGACTTCTAAGGCTGAATGTGTTTGCGGTAGCAGTAGGATTCTGGGTAGCTTCAAAATGGGACATCAACTGGTTATCTCTGCTTATGGTCGTGATTGGATCAACTTTGGTTATTGCTTCTGCATGTGTGATCAACAATTATTGGGATCGTGAATTGGACCAAAAGATGGAGCGCACCAAAAAAAGGATGGATTACATTAACCATCTGAAGCCAAGGTTCGTACTTGGCTATGGCATTATTCTGGGCGTTGTTGGATTAGCAGTACTGTATCTCCTGGTGAATCCGTTATCAGGTTGGATGGCACTGCTAGGGTGGTTCGCTTACATTGTGATTTACACGATGTGGTTGAAACGCAGTTCAACGTGGAGCACGTCGCTCGGTGGAATTGCAGGAGCGATGCCGCCTGTCATCGGGTATACATCTGTAACCAATGAAATTGATGCTGGAGCCTGGTTACTGTTCGTGCTATTGTTCCTCTGGCAACCACCACATTTCTGGTCATTGGGGATTCGTAGGGTAGAGGAGTATCGTGCTGCCAGTTTCCCTTTGTTACCGGTGGTCAAAGGGGTGAAACGCACCAAGTTTCAGATGATCCCTTATGTTTTTCTGCTGCTTCCAGCTGTATTCCTGTTGTATTATTTCGACTACGTGGGTCTGGTATTTCTGATTGTATCACTGGTCGGTGGACTGATCTGGTTCGTTCATACACTTAGCGGACTGAAGACACAGGATGATGAGAAATGGGCAAAAGTGAACTTCTTGATCTCGGTGAATTACCTTATGCTCGTATTTATTGTGATGGTTGCGAATACGACATGGTCATAATCAGCATCATTGAAAGTTCAGCTTGAGAGAGGTTGCTTTAACAACCTTCACCGCATGTAAAAGCACACGTTGGGATAGCGTTTGGACAACCTCTGGTTGTTAAACCATATTCTGCAGTGTGCTTTTTTGGTATAATAAAACAATTGAAACATATATGTGGGAATATAATGCAAGGTGGGAAGTGACAGCATGTGTAATTTGGAACAGGCCGTACGCTGGAGACAAGAAGGCAAGGTGAACGAAGCGATTGAGCTTCTGCAAGAGATTACAGTTCAGGAACCCGATAATGCGAATGTCTGGTATCAACTGGCGTGGGCACATGATTCGCTTGGATTGGAGCGGGAGGCTGTCCCGCATTATGAGAAGGCACTGAGTCTTGGACTTCCTGGTGAGGACAGAGCAGGAGCAATACTCGGACTAGGCAGTACATACAGAACGCTTGGACAGTACGAGCAGGCAAAGGTTTGGTTGGAAAAAGGAATGGAAGAATTCCCGGCGTACCGCGAATTTGAGGTTTTCTATGCCATGGTGCTATACAATCTGGGTGAACATGCAGAAGCGATGCAAAGACTGCTCGTGCAACTTGCGGATACATCCAGTGATAAGAGAATCAATGACTATAACCGAGCAATCCGTTACTACGCAGATCAGCTGGATCGGGTGTGGGACTGAACGAATACGCAAAAAAAGGGAGATGGATGAATATGAACTCCAATCAAGATCTGAAACAGGTACATGATAGGTTAGATCAAATTGAGCAGAAGCTGGATAACCTGGAAGGTAGCCAGCAGAAGAAACGCTCACCTGGCGTACGCTTCCTGAGTGGCTTTGGCATCACGATTGTGGTGATATTTGTACTGCTACTAACCCTCGGTGTTATCCAAATTGTAAGTAATGGATAGGAAAAATTGATTTAACGAAAAACGTAATAATTTTCCGAATGAATTACTTACATAGTTGTACCGAGCCACTGTTGAACCTCTTCAATGAAACGCCGCGTAGCTGGTGATAGATTGACCAAAGACGGGCACGCCATTCCGATCGTGCGATAAGGATCTCCAGAGAGTGGCACGAGCGCAAGCGAATCAGCATGATTTTGAAGAACCATCTCCGGTAGCAAGCTGATGCCGAGACCATTACGGACCATCGCCATGATGGCTTGATCTTCTGCGACTTCATAGACGACATTGAGCTTGGCTGCATGCTGACGGATCAGTCTTTCAATCTCATTATCCCCGCCCCACTTGGGCAGAATGAAGGGTTGCTCCAGTAGAATATCAAACGAAACAGATTCCTCTGAGGCGAGAGGATGATCCAGAGGCAGGATGCACATCATCCTGTCTTTTTGTAATGGAATGGTCTCAAAAGGCGATGAATCGCCCAGGGATAGAAATCCGAGGTCAATGGCACCTCCAGCCAGCCAGCCCTCAATCTCAGCATAATCGCCCTCCCACAGCTTGATCTCAATTCCTGGATGACGCAGGCGAAATTGTTTCAGGATGCCTGGCAACCATTGCGTGGAGACACTTGCGAAGGTGCCGATCCGCACGGTACCAATCTCGGCGCCGCGAATCAGGGAGATTTCTTGGTTCATCAGTTCCGTCCAGCGCAGAATCTCACGTGTATATCCCAGAATGCGTTCGCCTTCAGCGGTAACCCGTATACCGGAGCGGCCGCGATGGAGTAGTGAAAAACCACATTCGGTCTCAAGACTTGAGATGGCATGGCTGACTGCGGATTGGGTGATATTCAGGGCTTCTGCTGCTTTGGTGAGACTGCCATATTCCACAACGGTATTCAATATTTCGTATTTGATCAGTGACATGAATGGTTCTGTTCCTTTCCGATTTGAATACATGAGTTTATTTCATATAATCTATTATAAATATTCATTTTTATAATGCAAAGAGATCGTATATACTTGCCAAGGCGAGTTAGTTTGACGCACGATCACACAGCTCAGAATACATAGAATGAAGGTTGAAGCAAGATGAATGGTGGACAGGTTAATCAAGGTCAGGCAACAAGAAGAGCGGACATACAGATGCTGCTCGCAACGGTCATCTGGGGATCATCCTATCTGTTTATGAAATCGGGCCTGGAGTCCATGCAAGAATTGAATCTGGTCGCATTTCGTTTTGGAATTGCTTTTATTGCAGCAGGACTTCTGTTTCATCGGCGGTTGTTGAACATGGATCGCAGAACACTTGTGGCAGGAGCCATTATGGGGACAGCTTTATTCACTGCATTTGTATTCATCACCTATGGTGTACAACGAACAACAACATCTCAAGCGGGATTCCTGATTAGTTTGGCGGTTATTTTTGTACCGATCCTGACGACGATCCAGCATCGTCGTATGCCTGATAAACGATTGACACTAAGTATATTGGTTGCCGTTACCGGGCTTGGCTTGCTGACGCTTCAACATGAGCTGAGTCTGCACACGGGAGATATTCTGTGCATACTTGCAGCACTGGTATATGCCATCTATATTATGATTGCCGGCAAGTTCACACCGAAGCATGATCCATTAACCCTGGGAACGGTGCAATTGGGTATTGCGGCGATGTGGGGAATTGCAGCTACATTCATGCTTGAGACGCCACGTATGCCCGATACGGCTGAATCCTGGGCAGCCATTCTCGGCTTGGGTGTATTGTGTAGCGGATTGGGATATATTTTGCAGACACTCGCACAGCGTCATGCTTCTCCCACAAGAACGAGTCTGATCTTCTCACTCGAACCCCTGTTTGCAGCGGCCTTTGCATTTACGTTTCAAGGAGAATCACTAACGTTGCAAGGATATGCAGGAGCAGCACTGATGTTGGTCGGTGTTCTGATCACAGAGATCAAGCTTCCACACCCTGTCTTCTGGCGCAGAAAACGCCCGGTTTTACAGTCGGAACTCAGCGATCAGGGAGCACCAGGCGTATAATTAGGGACAATGCCCTTTCGTCATCTTCTATGGAAGGTGGGGAGAGGGCCTTTTTGGTTATGCCATACACCTTGTGTAAGGGAGAATCAACTACCTAACAAAAAAACAGAATAACATAACTTGTTTTGTTGATTTTTGTTTTTTATGCTACACTGAATGAAAATCAGGAAAAACGGGTGAGTAAGATGGCTAAAAGAGTAACAATGCAGCAAATTGCGGATGCTGCGGGCGTGTCCAAATTCGCAGTTTCCCGTGCGCTGACGGGCAAGCCTGGTGTGAGTGAGCATACACGCGAGATGATTGTCAGAACGGCGGGGCAGCTTGGATATTTTAGAACAGAACCCAAGCGGTATCCGGTGGATACACAGGCGGCAGTAGAAATTAAGCCCGAAGCGAAGCGACAAGGCACGATATTGATTTTGTTTCCCAACATTCGTTCTCAGAATCGATCCTCCTTGTACTGGGGTCCTGTGTTTGACGGCATTTCCGAAAGGTTGAATGAGCAGGGAATGGATATTTTAACGCTGACAGAACCCTCTTCAGATCGGATGTTCTCGGTCCTTAATCCCGAAGCAATCAGCGGAGTCATTACGGTGGGCACCATCTCGACATCCGTATTGCTGGAGATTTACAGGCTCCGTATTCCGCTTGTAATGGTGGACCATGAAGACCCAACCGTATACGCAGACTCGGTCTTCACGGACAATATGAAATGTATGAAAGAACTGGTTCTCATGCTCGTTGGTAAAGGGTACAGAAGGTTTCAGTTTGCCGGGCAGCTGCCCGATGCGGCAAGTTTTAGAGAACGCTGGCTTGGATATCGTACAGTGCTTGAAGAGAAGCAGTTGCAGGGAGAACAGCAAGAAGACTTGCTGGGACAAGAGTATGATCAGATTCGGAGATCCATTGCTGGAATGAAGCTGAAGGAGGTGCCGGAAGTCTTCGTATGTGCGAATGACCATACGGCTGTCATCGTGCTTCAGGAACTCCGAAGCCGAGGCATTCAGGTTCCTGAACGCTGTGCCGTAACCGGGTTTGACAATACGCAGACGGATGAACCCATTCTTGCTTCGGTGCATATTAACAAAGAGAATCTGGGCACAAGAGCGGTAGATCAGCTTTTGTGGCGGATCAAACACCCGGATGAACCATATGAACGTAAGCTGATCTATTCAGAATTAATTATTCGCGATGAATATAATGCCAGTATACAGTAACGGGACATGAACGCATGGGTCAGTTTAACAGTGAAAATAGTGTAAGTGAACTCAGTTGAGAGACATGAAGAGGGTAGGGCTTCATGTCTTTTTGGTATGAAGAGATAATTAAATAAATTAAATTACAAAACAGATTGACTATGAGAAGCATATCGTGGTAATTTTGTTTTGTAAGTTATTTATTTTTATGCTAACAAAACCTAACAGAATATTAGATAACAACTCTAACAATAATGGAGGCTGTCATGAGCACAATACAATCACAGGTTTTTCAGAATTGGACGTTCAAGGCTTGCGAAGATCAAGAGTGGATGCCGGCTCAGGTACCCGGCTGTGTGCATACAGATTTGCTGAAACTGGGCAAGATTCCAGATCCTTTTTATGGAACGAACGAGAAGGAAGTACAATGGATTGATAAGATAGATTGGGAATATCAGACGGAATTTGACGTGGCCGAAACGTTGTTCTCCCAGGAACATCTGGAACTGGTGTTTGATGGTCTGGATACATATGCGGATGTGTATGTGAATGATGTGCATGTGTTATCCGCAGACAATATGTTCCGGGTATGGAAGGCGGATGTGAAGGGTGTATTAAAGGGGAACGGCAACATGCTTCGAATACGTTTTCGGTCTCCGATTCAGGAAGACCTGCCGAAGCTGGAGAAGCTCGGATATGCGTTGCCTGCATCCAATGATCAATCCGATGTTGGCGGACTTGGCGATAAGAGAGTAAGTATTTTTGCCCGTAAAGCGCCGTATCACTATGGTTGGGATTGGGGTCCGCGTTTTGTAACCAGTGGGATCTGGCGTGAAGCACGTCTTGAAGGTTGGACACAAGTTCGAATTAATGATGTGTATATCCAGCAAAATGAAGTAAGCGCTACCTCAGCATCATTAACGGCTGTTGTGGAAGTCGAGACCTCACAAGCGGTAGATACAGTCATTCGTATAGGTGCAGACGGTCAGAGATGGGAAAAATCAGTATCGCTGCAACCTGGAACTCAAAGTGTGGAGATTCCTATATCCATCCGTGAACCAAAACTGTGGTGGAGCCGCGGACTTGGTGCTCCGCATATGTACACCTTCCTTACCGAGGTGCTTCAAGGTGAACGGGCTGTGGCTGAATCTGCAGTGAAGACAGGGCTTCGTTCCATTCGACTGGTACGTGACAAAGATGAAGCAGGAGCATCCTTTTACTTCGAGCTAAACGGTGTTGCGGTATTTGCCAAAGGGGCCAATCATATTCCGAATGACAGCTTCATCACCGAAATAACCCGTGAACGTTATCGACATGAGATTATCTCCGCTGCCGAGTCCAATATGAACATGCTTCGTGTGTGGGGTGGCGGGATCTATGAGCAAGATGATTTCTACGAACTTTGTGATGAATACGGTATCCTGGTATGGCAAGACTTCATGTTTGCATGTAGCATGTATCCGGGAGATGAAGCGTTCCTGAACAGTGTGAGACATGAAGCGATCGATAATGTTAAACGTCTGCGTAATCATCCAAGTATTGCACTCTGGTGTGGAAACAACGAGATTGATTCAGCCTGGGCTCATTATGTTGAGAATGGTGGCTGGGGATGGAAGAAGGATTTTACTGCTGAGCAACGGGAACACATCTGGGCGGATTACGAAGCCATCTTCCATGATCTGCTGCCAGAAGTGGTTGAGGCGTATGCTCCAGGTGTAGATTACTGGCCATCTTCACCACTTGTATCCCTGACAGGGGATGAGAAGCAGCATGCGCACCCTTCCACAGCAGAAGGAGATATTCACTACTGGGGCGTGTGGCATAATGTAGAACCGTTTGAAAATTACAACGTGCATGTGGGTCGTTTCATGAGTGAATACGGATTCCAGTCTTTCCCGGAGTACAAGTCAGTCCGTACGTACGCGGAAGAAGAGGATCTGGCGCTGGAATCGGAAGTCATGCTTGCGCATCAGAAGAATGGCGCAGGTAATCGTCTGATCAAGCAGTACATGGATATGTACATGCATGAATCGAAGGACTTCCCATCGTTCCTGTATATGAGCCAGGTGCTTCAGGCGGAAGCAATGAAGACAGCGATTGAGGCGCATCGTCGCCGCAAACCATTCTGCATGGGTACACTTTACTGGCAAATGAATGACTGTTGGCCGGTGGCTTCATGGGCAGGTATGGATTACCTTGGTCGTTGGAAAGCATTGCAATATTATGCGAAACGCAGCTTCAGCGATGTGTTGGTATCCGTAGACGGGACCAAGGAAGATACGACAGATATATATGTAATCTCGGATCTACTTGAGCCAGTCAAAGGTCAATTGCAGGTTCGACTGATTGGATTCGATGGCACGGTGTATCGTGAAGAAAATCATGAAGTAACAGTGGCTTCGAACTCGGGTCAACAGGTGTTGTCCCTAAGCCAGGCTGAATGGCTGGAAGGACATGATGCAGCAACAACGTTGCTGCGAATTGATCTGAAGCAGGATGGAGTAGCAGACATCGTGCAGGAGCATTATTTTGCACCATCCAAAGATCTTGCTTTGAAGCATGCACACATTAAAGTAACTGAAGTTTTGGATGAGGCTGGTGCCCATCTGGTGCTGGAAAGTGATGTACTTGCCAAACAGGTATGGATCGCCTCTGAAGCGGAAGGTGTATTCTCGGACAACTTCTTCGATCTTATTCCTGGCATTCCGGTGAAGGTGCAGTTTACTTCCAGAGAAGGACTGCAATCTGCCGATGCGGTATCCAATACGGGACTCATTCAGGTTCGTTCCATGGCTGACTTTATCAAACAATAATAAGGTTTAATCTCAGGACGGTTGAGATCTCTCTTAAGAGGGATTTCGACCGTTTTTATTTTGCGGCATCCAACAAAAACACAAGGTAGGCTTCAAAGATGGTGCCATCATTGCTATAATTGATAATCATTATCAATTAATAAGTGGGTTTGTGGTCACAATGCTATGTATTGTACAGGGTTGGGCACTTAGGAAAGGGAGTCTATATGGGAATTCAGAATGACATCAAGCTGTGGGATCAGGTACAGGTTCGCGTGCTTGATGTGCGTCTTATATCACTGGAAACCAACGAGTTCATACGTAATTATGTGTTACCGACCAGTGCATTTGTATATGTTCAAGGCAGGGGGCAGGTGTGGCTGGATGAAGAAGTATGGACCACAAGCCAGTTCTTGCTGCTGCACGGGGGAAAAGGAAGGCGTCTGACCCTTGAAGCGACCGGGGTGACAGAGGTGCATTTGATTTTGTACAAATCCACGCTGCCATCGAACGTCTTGGTGGAGTACCGAATGATGCTGAACCAGCGCAATCCGTTCGAAGAGTCCTGGGCGACAGCGCCGGATCATGCACTTGAGCTGCGTGAGCTTGTGCGGAATATATATGAATGCTGGTCAGAACATAAGCAAGTGGGCAAAATTCAGGTCAAAGTGTACTTCTTTCAACTGGTACAGATTGTATTGTTACAACGGAGTCGCATGCTTAATGAAGTTCAGCAGCCTTCGCTTACCGATCGGGTTTTGCGATATATCAAAGCTCATTATCGGGAATCGATCTCACTTGATTCGCTTGCCCAGTCCTTGAGTTACAGTCCGCAATATGTATCACGCAAATTCAAGGAACAGACGGGGTGTACTCCGACAGAATATGTGATTCGGTTACGAATGGGTGAGGCGAGGAGTTTGCTTGCATCCACGGAAGCTTCATTACAGGAGATTGCGGCGTATGTGGGTTATATGGACCCGTTCTATTTCAACCGTATATTCAAAAAAGAGACCGGCATTACACCGGGACAATATCGGTTAAAGCAGCAGGAAAATTCGAAATCAGTTTCAAAAAGTGCATTATATGCAACAAATGAATCCATTGTAACAGGACGCGAGGAACGTTATCCTTTAATTGATGATGATAATCATTATCAATATATTGGAGATGAGGAAATCTACATGTTTAACCAGTTTAAATCAGCGATCATGTCGCTTGCGCTTGTACTCACATTGAGTGCTTGTGGAACAGCCCAGCAGGGGGCAGAAACATCCGAGGTCGCGGCTGAACCCGAACAACCGGCAGTAGTAGAAACCAAAATGGTCAAAACGACCTTTGGTGAGGTCGAGATCCCTGCACATCCAGAGCGAGTGGCTGCTATCGATTATCTGGGAACGTTGCTTGCTCTTGGTGTCAAACCGATTGGTGGAGGCCAATTTCTGATGAACAGTCCTTATCTGGAAGGTCACATGGATGGTCTTGCAACGATAGGGGATTCCGTTGAACAATTGATGGAGCTGGAGCCTGATCTCATTATTACATTGAATCCGGACAAGGCGGCTTATGAGAAATACAGCAAGATTGCGCCAACGGTTTCAATTGCATCCATCACTTTCCCAACACTGAAGGACGAAGTAAACTATTTCGGTGATGTCCTTGGCAAAGAAGCGGAAGCAGAGAAGTGGCTGGCTGATTTCGATGAGGAGATTGCCAAAATCAAGCAGGAGGTCCAGAACGTTGTCCCGGCTGAGGCTACATTCTCCGTTATGCAGGAATATGATCGCCAAGTTTTCATTTTTGGCAATCAGTCAGGCCGTGGAGGACGTAACATCTATGAATTGCTTGGTTTGCAAGCCCCTAAGAACATTCCATCCGAGTTGATGCAGGGTGCCTACCATGAATTCTCCATAGAACTGCTCTCCAAATACGCGGGAGATTACATTGTGCTGACCAGCAATTCTCAACTGAAAGACCTTCAGGCAGATCCGGTCTGGGGTTCATTACCTGCTGTCAAAAATGGAAGAGTATACATATGGACAGAAGAACAGTCCTGGTTCCGCGACCCGATCGCCTTGTTGAAACAGACACAGGACCTGGCAGAATGGATTATTGGACTTCATACACCGTCTAAATAAGGAACGGCCGTTCCTGCCCACAGTTAAAGGCCCGAGTGCATCACAAATGCACAGCGGGCCTTTTTTCGTTTTTTGGAATCATTGAATCTCCAAGATCTCGATCGCGTAACCGTCCAGTTCCAGATGAGGACCTTTCCGTTTGCCGTCCAGTGCACTGGTGTATGAAGCGTTAAGTTCAATGGAGACAGGTTCGGGGCTCAGATTCAGAATAAAACGGAACGTTCCATTCGGACCAGAGCGGGTGGTCACCTGTACACCATGTGGCAAAGCTTGAATTCCACCAAGGTCACTGTCTTCTGCGATGCTTCTCAATAACTGGCTCAAATACGCTTCTTCCGGCTGGGTTGCCACATAATAGACCTCACCATTACCCCAGGTATTCCTGGTTATAGCGGCGGTTTCGGCATAAAATTGATCCGCATATACAGCGATCGGCTGCGCCGTATCCAGTTCCAAAACATCCACCCATTGAGAAGCAGCATAGAGATGACCTTGGTCATCACGAATCTGAACGGTATCCCCGCCAACAGGATCATACTCGGTTACCCGCACACCACTACAGTCAGACAACAGACCTGGGAGCGGAGCCATGACACATACGTTATTGTCGTTCTTGACACCCGTGCGATGGGTTAAGACCAGGATGCCCCCAGCTGCTGCAAAAGCCTGCAGACGTTCTGCTGTGGTCTCATCCAGCAGGTACAGATGCGGAGCAATAATGATCTTATAGCCATCCAGTGGCTCCGAAGTGTGTATTACATCCGTAGAGATGCCCAATTTGGTCAAGACCCGATGCCATACTTTCATATTTTCGTAGTATTCCAGTCCTTCAGCCTGGGGCTGAATTCGAAGGGCGTTCAATTGATCATGCGAATGAAGAATCGCGACTTCGTTATGCAATGTTGAACCTTGCAGACGTTCACTGAGTTTGTTCACTTCGGTGCATAGTTGTTGAAATTCCTTAAAACGTCGGCCCGGAACGTTGCTGTGATCAATCAGTCCATGCCAGAACTGTTCAGCGCCCACAGTTGCACTCCGCCAGCGGAAATGCACAACCGCATCAGCCCCGCGAGCAATGGTCTGCCAAGCGTAAGCGCGCAGGAACCCGGGCTGCGGTGTACGCCACATGGGGAACCAGCATCCCGGAGGGCCACTCAGCTGCTCCATGATCCAGAAGTTGCGGCGCTTAATACCGCGTGTCAGATCCAATGAGAGTGCACCACTGTAAGGCGCGGTGTCTGTTTTGTTCGGTGAAGGGTTCGGATAATAATCAAAAGAAGCGAAGTCCAGCTCCTGACCGATTTTATACTGATCTGCTTTTTGCGGATAACTGTGAAAATTATGGGTGACAAAATGCTTAGGACAATTGCGGCGAATAATCTCGACCTGAATATGTTGAAAATCCATAATGGAGTCCGACTGGAAACGAGAGTAGTCCAACAGGAATGAAGGATTCTGAAACGAAGAGCCTCCATACGGCGGTGTGACTTGTTTCCAATCGCTATATTCACCACTCCAGACCACAGTCCCCCAGGCTTGGTTGATCTGATCCAGGCTGTTGTAGCGAACACGAACCCATTCACGAAAAGCGTCCGCACAAGCGGTACACTGACAATCTGTGAAGCTGAATTCATTGTCTGTCTGCCATCCGATAATTGCCGGATGTTCGGCATAGCGCTCGGTCAGTTTTTGTACAATTCTTGCACTGTACGTTCGAATACTGGGACTGTTATAACAACGATGTCCCCGAACGCCTTCATGATACGGTTGACCATGCGGAAGCACAGGCAGTACATCAGGACATTTTTCGGTAAGCCAGCGTGGGGGTGTCATGGTTGGTGTACCGATTACAATTTGAAGTCCATGACGATGCAAGGTATCAATCGCTTGATCAAGCCATGCCCACTCAAACTGTCCATCTGCGGGTTCCATTCTGCTCCAGGCGAACTCACCCACACGCACAATGCGTACTCCACTTTCAGCCATTAAACGGGCATCATGTTCCCACAGGGAAGGTTCCCAATGTTCTGGATAATAATCGACGCCCATTTGCACGGGACGGTTTGTATTCATATCGGTTGTTCTCCTTTAGTGTCAGCATCATGATCTTGTGAATCCTATACAAGTCTATTTCATTGTATACTGGATAATAACAAGGGAATATAACATCATGTTGCGACAGGATATCATGATCTTGCTATTCAGAATCTTCATAATCGTTACGTAAACAGGAGGTTGAACATATGCGAATACATTGGTTTATGCCTGAGCCGGGATTCGCCGGGTACACCTGTTATCCAGTGGCCTACGGAAGATATATCGATCCAGCGCATGGGGAGCATCGTCCAGACGGGATACGTGAATACAATCTACATCTGATATTCAGTGGACAGGGGTATGTCCGAACAGAACAGGGAAACGTCCGATTGATGGCTGGCCAAGGTTTTCTATATGCACCAGGACAGGCGCAGCAATACTATGCGGACCCGACTGATCCCTGGGAAGTAAGGTGGATTCATATGCAGGCCTACGATCTGGAGCGATTGCTGGACCTCCGCAGTCCAGACAAGGTTTGGCTGTTTTCATTTTCGGGATTCGAACGCTTCGAGGCGTTGCATGAACAATTATGCCAGCTCGGCAGAACTTATGAGAGTGTCCATGAACCCAGATTGTCTGCTGTCCTGTACGAGTTGCTGGCAGAACTTACGAGGAATTCGGAGTCGCTGGCGGGCACGTCTATACTGAGTCATCAGGATACCATTCGTTCAACGGCCGATTATATCCGCCGTCATTGTACGCAGCCGCTAAGTCTTGCCGACATGGCCAATACAGCGGGATACAGTGTGTATTATTTTAATCGCATGTTCAAAAGCATTATGGGGGTTCCCCCAGGCCGGTATCTGCTGGATTGCCGTATGCTGGCGGCGAAGAAAAGTCTGGCAGATTCAGATCTGACAGTGAAACAGATTGCTTCTCAATGTGGCTTTACACACAGCAGTTACTTTATTCGCATGTTTCGAACGTACATTGGTATGACCCCGCAGCAATTCAGGCTGCTTTATGGCTCAGGCAGTGCAGATAAGGGAAATGCCATCACAAGGGAGGATTGAGTCCATATGTAACTCCAACAAAACCGTGCTGCCCAGTTTACTGAGCAGCATGGTTTTCATATTCGTATGTAGGACTGAACAGTAGGAGGGGATTAGCAGTCTGTGAGTCTGGGCGGGGATGAACTAACAGTGTGATTGTCCTATGAGAGATATAGGTTATTGTTTCTTTTGTTCATTCTGGAGTTCTTGCAGATCCTCCAGTTGCAGTGTGAGGTCATTCTCGGGGTTTGCGCTCACAATGACTTCTGACTGTGATTGTTGCTGACCTGGTTGATTCGACTTGGCAGCAGGCTTGATCAGATAGAGACTTTGAACGGAGTTGAGCAGGCTGGCAGGGGTATCTTCATACGTTTCCAGGAAAAGCACATAGTTTTTGGTGGGGATCAGTTTAAGGTTGTCTTCATTAATAATCTCGGTGTTGCCTACTTGTCCGCCAAGTTGCTTCACTTCAAGTTGTTCCCCGGCCTTGTAACTGCCCTTATAGGATTCAGCGATCTGAATCGTGTGGATCGTATAGATTTTGTCAAAAGAAGACGGCTCTCCTCCCGGGTCGGACGCTGGGTTTAACTCGTTTTCATTGGCAGCATCGGTAACTTGTACGATATCGTTCATAGCCTCCACACGCGTCTCAATAACACTACCCTTCACAATGGTATTTGCTCTCGCGGACAGGTCACCAATGCTGGCATAACTTGGGTAATCTTCAGAAGCAATAATGGTTATGGGCGCATCCGATGGAGAAGCGGCAGGTATATAAGAAGAACATCCAACAGCAGATAACATGAAAATGGAAGAGAGAAGCATTGTTAATACTCGATTCTTGTTCATGGACAGGAATCCTCCTTGGTTTTTGGAATGAGTTTGCAGCGGATTAGTACTTGGATCTTACGTTATTGATATCAAAGGTTTGAGGTTTGGTCATGGAATTGCGGTTGCGGGAGTATGACATAATGGAAGGACTCGTTGTTGTTGGGTTGTCACCGAGCCAGATGGAGTGACCGAGTTCGTGGACGAATACGCTTTGAATGAAGTTGGATAAGTTGGTCGCGTCAGGGGTGATGGTGGATGCATTGAGTTCGATGCGGAAGCTAACGACTTGACTGCCGGATACAGAGGCGTAGTTGACACCATAAGCTGTGTTATTGAAGTTTCCTACGGTGATGGTGTTCGGAGAGTTGCTCGTTTTGGTGAATTGCACTTTGGCACCGGCATTGTTCCAGTTGGCGAGGGAAGCGTCCATTGGAGTTTGCCATGCTGAGGTGTAATTATACGTGCGAATGGGGATGGTGGTACTGGGATAACCGTAGGTGAGAAAGGTTGCCGCATAGATGGTACTGCCGAACATCGCAATCGCTGAGAACAACATGATGCTCGCCAAAAACTTCCTTTTCATACTTAAAACCTCCAATAAATGTATTTTATTCTCTATTATAGTAACAAGGAATAGTTAGATTGAAATGAGTCCGAGGTCGTTGTTTTTGTCGAGAAAAACATGAATTAACACTTGATCAGACCCGAGTGGTGTCAAAATAAGTCATTTTCCGTTTGATGTGCATGCATAATTTCCCTGAAGTTACAAACAATACATCCAACTTACACAGGGAAAGGTAGTGCTAGAGCATGTGCAACCGTTTTTCATTGGCAGCCGATTTGGACGAAGTCAGAGATCATTTCAAGATCCAGCGGGTAATGTATTATTACAAGAACCGATACAATATCAGCCCAACACAGCATACGCCGATTATTTTGCATCAAGATGGTGAGCGTGTATTGGATGAGTTCCGGTGGGGGTTCATTCCATTCTGGGGTCGTGATGCCGTTAACGCGAATCTCATGACGGTACACGAGAATCCTTCCTATTACAAACTGGTAGAGACCAAGCGCTGCGTCATTCCCTGCAATGGATTATATTACTGGCGGCAAGAGGGCAAGAAAAGTTATGCGGTTCGTGTTGTCATGCCGGATCGCGGTCTGTTCGGCATTGCTGGGTTATACGAGGTGTGGAGAGATACACGTAAAGAGCCGCTTCGTACCTGCACAATGCTTATGACAGGTGCGAACATGGTTACACGCGAGTTTGGCAGTAAAATGCCGGCGATCCTCTCCGAAGAAGAGATCAATACCTGGCTTGACCCGGCTAATACACGGGTGACACAGTTGCTACCGCTATTAAAATCGTATAACAGTACAGAGATGAATCTGTATCCTGTCACCCCTATGGTCGCGAACGATGAACACGACTGTTACGAGTGCGTGGAAGAGATGGATCAGAAGCTGGCTTACGTTCGGAGTTTCTGAACATCCATTGGATAGAGTGAAGGACTGTGGATAGAATGAAGAAGATTAAGGGGCTGAGAGTCTGGAGACACTCTGCTCTTTTTTTCCTTTCTGAAAATGAAGAGTTGCAATTGCAAAGAAACGTAACTATAATCATTACAGTAAGTGGACGCATATATTCATATATCTATTAAAAGAGATATTTATAATCAGGAGGGAACCACGAATGAATCCAAAGTTTAACCAGATGTTTGAACAAGTTTCACTGCCGACTGGTATTACACTGAAAAACCGTATCGTGCTTGCTCCAATGACTCATATGTCCTCCAATGCTGATGGTACCATATCAGACGCGGAACTTGCTTATTATGCACGTCGCACCGGTGGTGCAGGCATGTCGATCACAGCTGTAGGGCATGTAACAGAGCATGGCATTGGTTTCCCGGCTCAGTTTGGCGTCTATGATGATCGCTTCATTCCGGGTCTGAAGAAACTGGCTGAAACCATTAAACAACAGGGCTCCGTTGCCGTATTGCAAATTTTCCATGCGGGCCGTCTGACGCCTGAACAAGCTGTCCCTGCGGGACAAGTGGTTGCTCCTAGTGCGGTTGCAAGTGAGCGTCCAGGTTCGCCTGAACCAAGAGAATTGACGGATGCCGAGATTACTTCCATTATCAAAGACTTTGGTGAAGCGACACGTCGTGCAATCGAAGCCGGATTTGATGGTGTTGAGATTCACGGTGCGAACGGTTATCTGATCCAGCAATTCTTCTCTCCGCATTCCAACCGACGTGAAGACCGTTATGGTGGAAGTGCCGAGAAACGCCTGACATTCCCCCTTGCTGTAGTGGACGAAGTCCAGAAAGTGGTTGCCGAACATACCAAACTGCCATTCATCATTGGTTATCGTTTCTCCCCGGAAGAACCGGAAACACCGGGACTCACGATGGAAGATACGTATGTACTGGTGGATGCGCTGAAAGATAAAAACCTGGACTACCTTCATGTCTCTGTGAACGAGTTCTGGTCCAAACCAAGACGTGGCGAAGCAGATACACGCTCAAGAATGGAATTCATCCTGGATCGTGTGAACGGCAAATTGCCTGTGATTGGTGTAGGTGCGATTCATACGGCGGATGAGGCCGCAGACGCCCTTCAAACGGGAGTACCTTTACTTGCCATTGGACGTGAACTGATTATCGAGCCGGATTGGGTCGAGAAAATCGAGAGCGGACGGGAAGAAGATATCGAAACGATTCTGACGAAATCGGATCAGGAACGTCTGGTTATCCCTGATGGGCTGTGGAATGCAATCATCCACACACCGGGCTGGTTCCCTATGGCAGAAGATAAATAATTACACTTCTTGACTGGATTTGGAGGGGGCGAAAGCTCCCTCTTTTTGCATGTGGACCAAATTCTCCTTGTGATCGCACTGTGGTATGATGGATGAACAGGATCAACTGGATAATCAACGGTTTGGAGTGAAGGAATATGCTCGTAGCTGAACGGTATGAGAAAATAGTGGAATGGGTGGATACGCAGGGCAGCATGCGTGTGACCGAACTTAGTGAGCGCTGCGGGGTGACGGAAGAGACGATTCGTCGTGATCTGGACAAGCTCGAACAGGCGGGCAGGCTCAGACGATCCCATGGCGGGGCAGTCAGCGTTAAATACAAAGAAGAGTTACAGTCGGAGATTCCATATCCGGAACGCGCTGTAGCCCATGCAGAAGAGAAGCGCAGAATTGCAACAGAAGCGGTGAAAATGGTGGAATCCGGCGATCGGATCGCTCTGGATGCAAGTACAACGGCATGGTATATGGCGGCAGGATTGCCGAACATTCCACTGACGGTATTAACCAACTCGATTAAGGTCGCCGCAGAGCTGAGTAACAAGGAGCAGATTCGTGTGATTGCCACAGGTGGCCAATTAGCTTCGAAGTCACTTTCTTTTGTAGGACCGCTTGCGGAACGTTCGCTGGATGCTTACCATGTGGATAAAGTATTTCTGTCTTGCAAAGGAGTACATCTAACCAAAGGGATTAGCGAATCCAATGAGTTACAGGCTTTGGTGAAGCAGAAAATGATCCATATTGCAGATGAAGTCATTCTACTTGCAGATTCCAGCAAGTTTAACATACAGGCATTTACGAGAGTCGCTGAGATGAGCAGTGTAGGGAAAGTAATTACAGATCAGGGTGTAGATGAAGAACATGTTAGCGCATTGATCGAGCAGAATATTACGTGTATACGTGTGTAAATCAGAAAGGAATGAATGTCATGAAACATCCTTTTCATCTAAAAGCGGTATGGAATGGTGGGCGTAACAGTGAGGGAACTATTGATGCGGGTGGGTTAAAAACGGTCATATCGATTCCGCAAGAGATGGGCGGACCCGGTACGGGAACTAATCCGGACGAGATGCTGCTGGGTGCAGCCTCCACCTGTTACCTGATCACACTGGCAGCGATGCTGGAGCGTTCGGATATTACGCCGGATGAATTGACCCTTGAATCCGAAGCAACGGTAGATGTTACGAATAACATATTTACGTACGAACGGATCGTACATAGACCCCGGATTGTACTCCCCCAAGATGCTTCAGAGGCAGATATCACCAAGGCTGAGCGTTTGGCGCACAAGGCTGAAACATCCTGCATGATCTCCCGAGCAGTAGCAGGTAATGTTTCGATTGCAACCCAGCCAGTCGTTGTAACCACAGGAGCTAACGCGTTGTGATATACTGAAGAACAGACAATTCAAGTTGTCATTTGTGTAAAATAAGGAGTCATTCGGCATGAACACACAGAAGCGCAAGACTAACCGCTGGGTACGTTTAACACGTGCTATGAAGCTGAACTTTCTCAAATTGTTACGTGCTCCGGGAGGTGCGCATAAAGTATCCACCGGATTTGCCATAGGGTTCGGACTGGAATTGATCGTGATCTCGACCGCATCCCTGATATATCTCATATTTTATCCCATTGTGCGATTGTCCGGGGGTTCGATGCCAGCAGCGATCGTGGGTAATGTGATTGGAAAACTTACGTTTTTGCCTATCATTCTGATGCCGCTAGCGAAGCAGATTGGCTCCTGGATTCTGCCTGCGCACAGTATGGGACAGGGACTGGTGCATGAGAGTGCATTCATGGAACTATTTCGCGGGAACTGGTCGGCCGTGAGCGAATTGTTGCTTGGTGGACTGGATATTCTGGCGGGTATGTCCGTATTCGGAGTCATTCTGGGTGTGATTTCGTACTTTGTCGTAAAATTCTTCTACGTCAGAGCGCTCAACCGGCGTTATGAACGCCGGCTGGAGAAACGCCGACAAGCGGATATGGCGTCAGTATCGCCACCGGTTTTAATCAGGAAGCCATCACAATCATGATTGGCAACATCAACATGGATGCAGCAGTTGTCCACAGAATGCAGCGGGATACAAACTGCGGGGAAGCATTGAACTGCTCAGCCAAAATAACGGCGTTCACTGCCGTCGGCATGGATGCGAGAATCAGCAGCACACTGAACAACGTACCTTCGACCTGAAGAGCGGTCAGAATTAACCAGGAGAGGATCGGGGCAGCTGCGAGACGTACGACTAGTCCAGTCCAGAAGGCTCGGCGTACATTGGGCAGCCAAGGTACCGTTATACCTTTGGGTCTGAGCATCTGTGCTCCCAGAATGGCGAGAACGACAGGAGAGTAACCCATAGCTAGCATAGCAATCCCTCCATCCAGTGCTTCAGGCAGGCTCAGATTGGACGCACGCAGCGCAATGGCGATGCCAGCAGCATAGATGGATGGCATGCGGAAAACGGATAGAATCGCATCTTTCACCGTGAATTCGGATCTCGCGGCAAAAAAGATACCCACCGTATTAACAATGATCATCTGTCCAATGACGTAGACGGAAGCCTTGTCCAGTCCAAGCTGACCAAAGGCAAGCAGCACAAGCGGGAGCCCGTAATTCACGCAGTTCGTAAACGTGGAGACGAGGGTGAGGCCCGCTTTTTCGCTTGCACCCAGATGGAAAACCCGGCTTAACAGCTCGGCGAGTGCCCACAGGGCAACTAGATTTATGAGGGAGAACCAGAATGTGCTGGTAACGTCCGTCCAGGTAATCTCGGCATGCAGCAATGTATTGAAGATGAGCGCAGGGCTCAAAATATAAAGGGAAAAGCTCGAGAGCGACCGGGTATCCCAATTCTTGAAGCGTTTTAACAGAATACCTCCGATCACGGGAAGTGATATCGGCAGGAATACATGGTATAACGTGAGTATAAATGAGTGAAGCAATGCAATTCAGTCCCTTCTGGATGAAAAACCTATCTTATCATAGCAGAAGATACACCTCATATGAATGGATTTCAGTATGATTGTGTGCATTCCGCGCGTGTTCTAACCGATGATTTTACGGATGCGCAAGGGCAGCGGATTGCTATTTTGATATGGCAGATTTATTATAGAAGAGGTGCAACAAGATTACATACACATAGAGGAGGAAACTGTAATGAGTGAATCAAAACGCTTGCTCGTACTTGCTGGCTCTTATGCCGAAACGGAAAATGAGGGCATTTATGCATATGAATTGAATGAGGATACAGGCAGCTTGTCCAAGCTTGATGGCATCGCGGGCGTGAAAAACCCGACGTTTGTCAACGTGGATACTGAGGGTAACAAACTGTATGCGATTGGTGAAACAGCGTCTGCTGAAGGCAATAAAATGTCTGAAGCTGTAGCTCTGAGCATTGATCCTTCTACAGGAAAATTAACATTGCTGAACCGGAATGACTCCATTTCAGCTCCACCATGCCATATCCAGCGTGATCCTTCCGGCAAATACTTGATCCTCTCCAGCTACCACGGTGGTCTGGTAGGTCTGCAAGCCTTGACGGATAACGGTGAAGTTGGAGCGCTTCTCGACGAGAAGAAACATGAAGGCCAAGGTGCGCATCCTGAACGTCAGGACAAGCCACATGTGCACTCCGCTTTCTTCAGCCCGGATGGCAAATACATGATGGTACAGGATCTCGGTGCGGATAAAATCGCCATCTATTCCATTGATGCAGACAAGAATGAACTTGTGCTGCACAGTGAAACCAAAACGCATGCGGGTGCAGGCCCACGTCACTTGGCATTCCATCCGAATGGTCAATTCGCTTATGTGATTAACGAAGTGGATTCTTCAATTACTTCGTTCCAATACGATGCAGCAGCGGGTACATTGACTGAATTGTCTACTGTATCCACATTGCCTGATGGATATGATGGCAAAGAGAATACAACAGCGGAAATTACCGTTTCCAATGATGGACGTTATGTATATGGTTCTAACCGTGGACATGACAGCATCGTTGTATTTGCTGTAGATGCAGACAAAGGTCACCTGACATTGGTTGAGCATGTATCTGCTGAAGGTGAGCACCCGCGTCACTTTGCTCTGACACCTAACGGCAAACTGCTGATCGCAGCTAACCGTGACACCAACAACATCGTGACATTCACGGTGGATCAGGAGAGCGGACGTCTGAAATACACAGGTCACAGCACTGGTGTATCCAAGCCGGTATGCGTGAAACCTGTATACTTGTAAAACGATAAATTCGTAAACCAGCTTTGCTGGCATTGAAAATGTTAGGGACCCTGCCATATGGCGGGGTCTTTTATATTGAACACCTGGTTGGATGATTAGGTTGCTGTTCTGCAGCAAGCGGCATGAAACATAGGATAAGTTCTTTAATAAGATTCACCTAACAACGAAAAATTATCAATAGTATCGCCCAAGTAACTACCCCACTTCAAAGTGCGTACTTCCTGAATGGATAGTCAGGGTCTACAATGAGTAAGTAGCCAAAACAAACACTGCATGCATCTGAACAGACCAATTGGTGCAGGCTAAATATCTGATTATTATTTTTACAGGAACGACTCATACTTGAACAACAAAGGAGAAATAAATGATGAAATTGCAATTGGCGCTTGACTTGGTAAATATCCCTGAAGGTATCGCATTGGTTAAAGAGGTTGAACAATATATTGATATCGTTGAGATTGGTACACCAATCGTTATTAATGAAGGTTTGCACGCGGTAAAAGCGATGAAAGAAGCATTCCCTAATCTGCAAGTTCTTGCAGACCTTAAAATTATGGATGCTGGTGGTTATGAAATCATGAAAGCAGCTGAGGCTGGTGCGGATCTGATCACTGTGCTTGGGGCAACCAATGACAGTACGATCAAAGGTGCAGTAGCAGAAGCGAAGAAACAAAACAAACAAGTTCTTGTGGACATGATCAACGTGCCTAACCTTGAACAACGTGCTCGTGAAATTGATGCGCTTGGCGTAGATTATATCTGTGTACACACAGGTTATGACCTGCAAGCCGAAGGACAAAGCCCGTTCGAAGATCTGCAAACGATCAAAGCAGCTGTGAAAAATGCTAAAACGGCTGTTGCTGGTGGAATCAAGCTGGAAACATTGCCAGAAGTAATCAAAGCACAACCGGATCTGGTTATTGTAGGCGGCGGTATCACAGGACAAGCAGACAAAGCGGCAGTTGCAGCTGAAATGCAACGTCTCGTTAAACAAGGGTAAGCAGATGAGCAAAACACAGTACGCAGCTGACATCTTGAAGGAGCTGGAACGTACGTTAAGCCAGATCGATGATGCAGAGATGCAAGCGATGGCTGAGCACATTCTGGCTGCAGAACAGATTTTTGTAGCAGGAGCAGGCCGGTCAGGACTTATGGGAAAGGCCTTTGCCATGAGACTGATGCAGATGGGGCTTCGTGTATATGTGGTGGGCGAGACCGTTACACCCGGGATCAGCTCTAAGGATTTCCTCTTGCTGTGCTCTGGCTCAGGAGAAACAGGCAGTCTGGTAGCCATGGCTCAAAAGGCTAGTCAAGCTGGTGCACCTGTCGGCCTGATTACGATTAAGCCAGAGTCCACGATCGGTCAATTGGCATCTACGGTAGTGCGCCTTCCGGCTTCAGCCAAAGAGGACACAGCGACTTCCGGAGCGGAAGTAACCATTCAGCCCATGGGCTCGCTGTTTGAACAGGGACTGTTAATTGGCATGGATGCTCTCATCCTTACGATGATGGAAATGAAGGGTATGACCGGAGCGGATATGTTTGGCCGCCACGCGAACCTGGAATAGTGAATAGATGAAAGACCGGAATCCTTTGATCATGAAGGGTTCTGGTCTTTTCTGCGATACATAATCATTCATCTGTATAGGTTTTATCATGATTTACAGTTAAACTTTGCATCCCGACCAGGCTGTAGTAGAATTAATAGATAGCTGTATCGAATGAATGTACTTATTACATCATGCATGGAGCGGAAAGCTTACCTGAAGTGAAGTATCCCCGTGATATGCGTAATATACGCGATATAAGATTGAAGATGAGGGGGCTCGGAGCCATGGCAGCCGAAGTCAAGGAACGGATTAATCTGAAAGAAATCAACTGTGAGAAGGAACTGACCCTTGCGGTAATCGGTGGCAAATGGAAACTGATTATTTTGTGGCATTTGGGTCTGGAAGGCACCAAACGTTTCAGTGAGCTGAAACGTCTAATCCCTCATATTACCCAGAAGATGCTGACCAATCAGCTGCGTGAACTGGAGGAAGACAAACTGATTGAGCGCAAAGTGTATGCAGAGGTCCCTCCACGGGTAGAATACACGTTGACAGATCACGGTCAGAGCCTGATGCCTGTCCTGCACGCAATGTATAACTGGGGTAAAAATTACGGTGAAAATGTAATCTGGAAAGAAAGTTAAATAGTTATATTCATTAAAACGCTTGGTGTATGGAGTTTTTCCATCACCTAGCGTTTTTTTAGTTACTTTCAAACCATGGTCACATGAGCAAAAGTTTATACGAAACGTAGGGGACAGAAATAGCTTGAAGAAGCGGAGCGTTCGCATTTATCCCCGGATTTTCCCTTTAGAAAAGGGATCAAAAAAATCTGGGGATAACGGCGATCAGAAGGCTATTCTGTCATTGGAGTGACACGGATAAACTAATTTGTAATCTGGACCATAGGTCTCATTATTCGCAGATGTCATGTATAGATAAGCGTAATATGATACGATGAGAGATATTGGAAAATGCAAGGAGGATGACAACTAAAGATGGAAAAAATACGTACACGTGCTGAGGTAGACCAGGAAACCACCTGGGAATTGAGAGACTTATTTGTAACCGATGTAGAGTGGGAGCAGGAGCTTCGATCACTTCCTGAGGCTGCTGCCCAGATTGAAACGTTCAGAGGACGTCTGGGCGAAGGCGCTGAACAATTGCTGGCTTGTCTAGATGCCCGTGAAGCTTTGCAGGAGCGCATTGGCAAGACGGCTTCTTATGCCCGCTTGAAGCAGTCAGAGGACAGCACCAATCCGGTAAACATAGAGAATTCAGCCAAAGCAGGAGATATCCTGTCGAATCTGTCGTCGTCCTTGTCTTTTGTCAATTCGGAGATCGTTGAACTTCCGGATGGAACTGTAGAGCGTTATATTCAGGAACTTCCGGAGCTGGAGCCGTATGCGCACAGTTTGGAGCGTTTGATTCAGGAAAAAGCACATCGGCTTACACCAGAAACCGAGAAGGTACTCGCTTCACTTGGAGAGGTGCTGGATTCCCCATACCGAATCTATCTGCGCGGTAAACTGGCAGACATGACGTTTGACGATGCCCTTGATGGAGAGGATAATACTCGTCCACTGTCCTGGTCATTCTATGAAAATAACTATGAGATGTCTTCCGATACAAAGCTGCGCCGTTCTGCTTATGCTGCATTCAGCTCGACATTGAATGAGTATAAAAATACGTTCGCAGAAGGTTATGCAACCGAAGTGAAGAAACAGGTTGTTTTATCCAGGCTGCGTGGTTACGACGATGTTACAGATATGCTTCTCAGCCCACAGCAAGTGAGCAAAGAGATGTACAATAATGTGCTCGACATTATCCAGCAGGAACTTGCACCTCATATGCGCAGACTGGCGGCTCTCAAGAAACGTGAGCTGGGTCTGGACAAGCTGATGTTCTGTGATCTGAAGGCCCCGCTGGATCCTGAATTTAGCCCTGCCATTACATATGACGAGGCTTGCACACTCATCCGAGAAGCACTTGATGTGCTTGGGCCGGAGTATGGCGAGATCGTAGAGCGCGCATTCAGTGAACGCTGGGTGGATTACGCAGATAATGCAGGCAAATCCACAGGGGCATTTTGTTCCTCTATATATGGTTCACACTCCTATATCTTGATCTCATGGGCGAACAATATGCGCGGAGCATTTACACTTGCCCATGAAGTGGGACATGCAGGCCACTTTATGCTTGCGGGACGTTACCAACGGCTCACGAATACAAGACCATCGCTTTATTTCATTGAGGCACCATCGACCATGAATGAAATGCTGCTGGCAGATCATCTATTGAAGCGTTCAGATAATCCGAGAATGCGTCGTTGGGTCATTTTGCAACTGTTGAATACGTATTACCATAACTTCGTTACGCATCTGCTGGAAGGTGAATTGCAGCGCAGGGTGTATGCACTCGCAACTAATGATGAGCCGATTACGGCGAAGACGTTAAGTCAGCTCAAAGGGGACATTCTCTCTGAATTCTGGGGACCTGATCTGGTGATTGATGAAGGAGCCAAGCTCACGTGGATGAGACAACCTCATTATTATATGGGACTGTATCCATATACCTATGCGGCAGGTTTGACCGCTTCCACAGCGGCAGCACAGCAGATTCGGGAAAAAGGACAGCCTGCGGTAGATCGCTGGCTTGAAGCACTCAAAGCCGGTGGAAGTCTCACCCCGCAGGAGTTAATGAAGCTTGCAGGTGTCGATATGTCCGGACCCGAGCCGATTCGCTCTGCGGTTGCTTATGTCGGCAGTCTGGTCGACGAACTTGAACGTCTGTATTCCTGATCTGGTTCATATAGTATATGGACAAGGCAGAACGGGTTGTCTGCATGCACCGCCTTCCTTGCGTGGGGGCGGTGCATCTTATTTTGCAAGGGGAAAGGAACGATGATGAATGGCGTTAATGAGCGTGTCCTCATCGATGGGCCAATTAAGTGTGGACGGCTTTGGTGTGTTTGACGACATGAGTGGAGTACCGGGTTTTGAAGGCATTCAGGGTGGTTTTTTTTCGGGATTGAATGAGTTTGGTGCCATGGGTGCGTTTGTTTCCATCTTTATTGGTGCCGTATTTCTTATTGTTGCGGGTGTGATTGTATATGCCATCATCTCAGGGGTACGCACATGGTCATCGAATAACGCAGCGGCCTTGTTAACCCTGCACTCAACGGTGGTGGCGAAACGAACAGAAGTCTCAGGTGGAAGCGGGGATAGCAGTGCGACTACTCGGTATTATGTTACATTTGAATTCGACAATGGGGAGCGCATTGAACTGATCGTAGGCGGAAACCATTATGGCATGCTGGTGGAAAATGATCGGGGGATGCTGACCTATCAGGGGACACGGTTCAAGCATTTTGAGAGAGATGTACAGCCACAGTCGGGGGTAAGCAAAGGCCAATTTTATACGTGAAGAAAAAGAAATGCGACTCCTCCCAAGTGGAGAGAGTCGTTTTTGGTATACCCAAAAGAAAGAAAAAGCGAAGGGTATTCAAACGCTTACAATGGTGATATACTCGTAAAATAAAGTTAAACAGTATTAAACAAAAACAAACAAACAAAAAATACAGCATAAAGTACAGGATTACGGACTGAAATAAGAGATGCCGTTTGGAAAATAGGATGGGTTCGAAAGGTTGGTGACGCGCAGTGAGTGTGCTGGCTTATGATTTGGGCGCTGGGAGCGGGAGAGCGCTACTCGGACATCTGAATGATCGAGGGATCGAAACGAGCGAAATTCATCGGTTCAAGAATGAACCGGTGAAGGTTGGCGAGCGGATGCACTGGGATATTCTGCGATTGCATCATGAGTTGTTGCAAGGGCTTACCATTGTGAAACAGCGGGGGGAACAGCCGGAGAGTCTGGGGATCGATTCCTGGGGCGTTGATTTTGGTTTGCTTGGCAGTCATGGTGAGCTACTGGGTAACCCATATCATTACCGTGATACACAGTTTAACGGCATGATGGATCAGGTACGCCAGGAGCTGAGCTCTCAGCGAATCTTTGAACGTACAGGGATTCAGTTTCTTGGCTTTAATACGCTGTATCAATTGGCAACGCTAGAGCGTAGCGGTTCCCCGTTAATTCATGAAGCAGAGCGTTTTCTCATGATTCCGGATTTGCTTCGTTATTTCCTTACCGGGGAAGCGGTGAATGAGTTCACGAATGCAACGACAACGCAATTATACAATCCATCGGCGGGGCAGTGGGATCGTGAGTTGCTGGCGCATATTCGCATTTCGGAGAAACTGTTTGGCGAAGCCGTGATGCCAGGCACCCGTGTTGGACAGCTGCGCAGCAGTATCTGTACCGATCTGGGTCTTTCCCCGATTCCCGTAATCGCGGTTGCGGAGCATGATACAGGTTCAGCTGTTGTGGCTGTTCCTGCAACGGAACGTTCATTTGCTTATCTGAGTTGTGGAACCTGGTCCCTGATGGGTACGGAGATAGATCAACCCGCGATAAGTAGCCAGAGTCTGGCCTTGAACTTCACGAATGAAGGCGGGGCGGGCGGGACATTCCGTCTGCTCAAGAACATCATGGGCCTGTGGATTTTGCAGGAAAGCATGCGGGAGTGGGAGCGTCAAGGGCAGGGGATCAGCTACGATGCGTTATTGGCGAAGGCGGAAAAGGCGGCTCCATTTGCCAGTTTGTTTGATCCAGATGATGAACTGTTCATGCCAGCAGGAGATATGACAACCCGAATACGTCAGTATTGTAGGGGTACAGGGCAAGTGGTGCCAGAAGATCAGGGGGCTATTGCCAGGGCAATTCTGGAAAGTCTTGCATTGAAGTATAGAAGAGTCCTGGGATGGACGGAACAATTGTCGGGGCAGACATTTAACGGACTGCATATGGTCGGTGGAGGTATCCAGAACCGCCTGTTATGTCAGTGGACTGCGAGTTCCATTGGGAAACCGGTATGGGCGGGTCCGGCAGAGGGAAGTGCCATCGGGAATATGGCTGTGCAATGGATGGCAAGCGGAGCTTTTAAGAATATCTGGGAAGCTCGCAGAACCATTCGTGATTCATTTCCGGTAACTGCATATGAGCCGCAGGACAGGTCCATTTGGGAAGATGCTTACGGCAGATTTCTGCGTTTGACGGCTTCATCTACTTCACAAGCCGGGAGTGAGGTGTAACATGCTGGCAGCGGAGCGGTATGACCGGATTGTGGAGATGGTGAATGAAAAGGGCAGTATGCGTGTATCCGAGCTGAGTGAGCGCTGCCGGGTGACAGAGGAAACGATCCGGCGCGATCTGGATCGGCTGGAACAGGCAGGGCGACTGCGCCGCTCCCACGGTGGTGCGGTGAGTGTGAAGGAAGATCAGCCGGAGATCCCTTACCGGATCAGGGAGACAACCCACGCGGAAGAGAAGAAGAAGATTGCACAAGTGGCTCTGGCGATGATTAATCCGGGTGATCGCATTCTGTTGGATGCCAGTACAACCGCAGGTTATATGGCAGCAAACATGCCTGATTTTCCGCTGACCGTCTTGACTAATTCCATTCAGGTAGCGACTGAACTTAGCAGTCGTGACAAGGTTGAGGTCATCTCAACGGGAGGCCAGTTGGCATCTCGCTCGTTGTCTTTTGTTGGGCCACTCGCGGAGCGTTCTCTGGAGACGTATCATGTGGACAAATTGTTTTTGTCCTGCAAAGGCGTACATCTTGAAGGCGGCGGAATCAGTGAATCCAATGAACTTCAGGCAAGGCTGAAGCAAAAGATGGTTGGCATATCCGATCAGGTCATCTTACTTGCCGATGCCAGTAAATTTGGTGTCCGTGCTTTTGCTCGGGTATCCGGATTAGATGCAGTCCATACGATCGTTACCGATCAGCCATTGGAGGTAGAACAGACAGAACGTTTGAGCGGATACGATATCGAGATTATTACGGTTTAAGCTTTGAATTTATTAATATAAATTGAACTAAACATTTACACGAAACGGAGAGGACAGAAATAACTTGAAGAAGCGAAGCGTGCGCCTTTATCCCCGGATTTTATCCTTTAAAAAGTAAATTAAAAAATCTGGGGATAACAGCGATCGGAAGGTTATTCTGTCATCGGAGTGTTCATTGTAAATATTCTTATTCAATATTTTTAGTCAATTCATCTACTAATCAGTTAATAGGAGCGTGTAATTATGAAGGTCTCCTTATTCATTACCTGCCTCAGCGATGCCATCTATCCCCGAGTGGGGGAAGCCATGGTCAGATTGCTCGCCGCTCATGGCGTTCGGCTGGATTTCCCGCCGGTTCAGACCTGCTGCGGTCAGCCTTCCTACAATAGCGGGTACTGGGACGAGACTCGGATAGCGGCCAAGACGATTCTTGAAGCGTTTGACGATAGTGATTTTGTGGTCTGTCCATCCGGTTCGTGCACGTATATGATCCATCATTATCCCGAACTGTTCGCGGATGAACCGGTGTGGTTGGAGAAGGCAAAGCGATTGGAAGCCAAAGCCTATGAATTCACTCAATTCCTCGTTCAGGTACTCGGGATCACCGATCTGGGTGCACATTTTCCGCACAAAGTGACCTATCATCCATCCTGCCACGGCAGTCGTCTGCTGGGTGTGAAGGATGAGCCTATGGCGTTGCTCTCCCAAGTAAAGGGACTGGAGTTGGTTCCACTTCCGTTTGCTGAGGATTGCTGCGGTTTTGGGGGTACGTTTGCCATCAAAATGTCCGATATTTCAGGAGCGATGGTGACGGAGAAGGTTTATCATGTCAAAGAAACACAAGCCGAAGTACTCGTTGGGCTGGACATGGCCTGTCTGATGAATATTGCAGGTAATCTGCGTTATCGGAATGAACCGGTACGTGTAATGCATCTGGCGGAACTACTGTATGAGGGGGTGCGAACAGGATGAGTCAACCGGGAGTTATGGATACGACGGTCAAAGAACGTGCCGGACTGGCCTTGAATGATGATTTTCTGCGTAAAGCGGTGAAATTCACGACAGAACGATTGCGTAACGGGAAGAAATCTGCCTCAGAAGAACATGGAAACTGGGATGAGTGGCGGGAACGTGGCCGTCAGATTCGTCTGCATACGATTGCGCATCTGGATTATTATCTGAATGAATTTGTGAACAACGCTCGTGCGAACGGGGTCCATATTCATTTTGCAGATACATCGGTAGAAGCAGCGGCGATTGCACTCGATATTGCGGCTCACAAGCAGGCGTCTACGGTGGTAAAGTCCAAATCGATGGTGTCGGAGGAAGTACATCTGAATCATGTGCTGGAGTCGGCGGGCATTGAAGCTATCGAGACCGACCTGGGTGAATACATCATACAGTTGGCAGGTGAAGCCCCTTCTCATATTGTCATTCCAGCCATCCATAAGAATCGCTATCAGATCGCAGAGTTGTTATCCAAAGAGGCAGGTGAAATTCTGGAGCCGGACACAACGGTACTTGCCGGATTTGTTCGCAAAAAGCTGCGCGAGAAATTCCTGGAAGCGGATATCGGCATGACCGGCTGTAATTTCGCAATTGCGGAGACAGGTTCCATGGTATTGTTCGAGAATGAAGGCAATGCCCGTATGGTATCCACTGTTCCAAAAACACAGATAACACTCATGGGCATGGAACGGATCATTCCATCGTGGACGGATCTGGAGGTGATGGCAACCTTATTGCCTCGCTCCGCAACAGGTCAGAAACTGACGATGTACATGTCAGGTATCACAGGTCCTCGCCGTACAGCGGATGCGGATGGACCGGATGAAATGCACATTATAATCGTGGATAACGGTCGATCCCTTCAGCTCGGTGATCCCGAGTTTCAAGAACTGCTGAATTGTATTCGATGCGGTGCTTGTCTGAATGCTTGTCCGGTATATCGCCATATTGGGGGCCATGCCTATGGTGGCACCTATAGTGGACCGATTGGAGCGGTATTGACGCCTGCACTTAATGGCAACATTGATGAATGGAATGACATTGCGGGTGCTTCAAGTCTGTGTGGAGCCTGTTATGAAGCATGTCCAGTTAAAATTCCGCTACATGATATGCTCGTTTATCTACGCAGGCGTAAAGTGGAAGACGGTCATGGCAACAAGATGGAAAGTATGGGCATGAAGGGTTTTGCTGCTGTGGTATCCAATTCCAAACGCTTTAGTGCGGCCATCCGTCTGGGACAGATTGGGCAGAAGGCCGTTGTACGCAACAACGGCATCTCTCTCAAGCTGGGTCCACTTAAAGGCTGGAACAATTATCGGGTTGCGCCAAGTCTAGCCAAGAAATCCTTCCGGCAACAATGGTACAAGCTGGATCAGGAACTGAACGAGGAGCAACAAGACATGGATTCTTCCGTTCGCAGCCGTATGGAGCAGATTATTCGTGAACGAGAAGAAGGGGAGGGGAAGAAGCATGGTCACTGAACACCAGCAATGGCTCGCACAATTGGAGAAGAAGTCCATGGAGAAACAGGAGCAGTTCATGAATGACATTGCTTCGAAATTGAGAAGACCCCGGCAACGACATGCGCCGACCCAACCTTTTCGCGGAGCACCCGATTTTTGGACTGAATTGGAATGGGATGAAGAGAAGCGTATTCAAGCATTCTCCGATAATTTTGTGAGTGTAGGAGCCCACATTGCCCGGGTTCAGAACATGGAAGAAGTGTCTCAATTTATTGCGAACAAATCTCATGAACTGAGTGCGAAGTATATTATTCGTCAAAATGAAGAGGCCCTTGAGGATCTCTGTTTGGAAGCGCAGCTCCCAGATGTACAGATCTCAGTCTGGAATAGTCAAGCCGATGAGAACTGGAAGGCTCGTGCAGCTGAGGCTGATATCGGTGTGGTCATGGCGGATTATGCAACTGCATACACAGGCTCGGTTACTGTACTTTCTTCACCGGAAAAAGGTCGCTCGGTTAGTCTGTTGCCGACGGTACTCATCATCATTATTCCAGTAGACCGACTGTACACCAGACTGGGGGAGACGCTGGATCGATTTGACGAAGCGGGAAGAGAGAATCTTCCAGCAGGTATCCACTTTATTTCAGGGCCAAGCCGATCTTCCGATATTGAAAATGATTTAACCATTGGGGTACACGGACCAGGCATTGTATATGGTTTAATTATGGGTTAACGGTATGTCGAGTTTGATGGTACACCATGATGGGATAACTGTCCGAGAAACAGCTTTTGGCTGTGAGGGCAGTTTTTTTGATCTATCATAGGATAAAACTATTTAGTTTATAATTATTATATATTTCACCTATTACTAGCGGAGGTATATAATCCATCTCAAGAGAGAATTCATGTGAGATACGAAAAGAAAAAAAGAAAGAGGAAGGTGAGTCGAATGAGTATATTTTCTTACCAGGTTCCGTTCATGGATGGCCGCAAAGAAGATTTGTCTGCATTCAAAGGGAAAGTACTGCTAATTGTGAATACAGCAAGCCGGTGTAGTTACTCCCGCCAGTTCAGTGAACTTCAGCAGATGTACGAGAAATATCGTGAACAGGGGCTGGAGATTCTGGCTTTCCCATGTAATCAGTTTAACGAGAAAGAACCTGGCAGTAACACTGAGGTTGCAGAATATTGCAGAAGTCAGTTTCAGGTTTCCTTTCCGATTTTGGAGAAAGTTGAGGTTGTAGGGCAATCGATGCATCCGTTGTTCCGTTACCTGACTGAAATAGCGCCGTTTCAAGGCTATGATCTGGATACCCAAGAGGGACAGTGGATGGACACTTTTGTGAAAGAGAAGCATCCCGAATTGTACCGAGGAGACGGGATCAAGTGGAATTTCACCAAATTCCTGATCAACCGCAGTGGGAATGCTCATGGCCGATATGAAACGCCAATTGCTCCACCGGAGATGAAGTCGGTTATTCAGATTCTGTTGAAAGATTCATAGGTTTACCGCAATCACTGTCCTGAGGTCCTATGACTTTGGGACTGTTGAAGATTGGAACTGGAAATGTTAGGGTAAAAGAAGATAACGAGGTCATCCATTTTTTTTAATTAAAACTGACCAATATACCATTTTGGTCAGTTAGTTCTTCAACGTTTTAACGTTATCTGGATGAAATATGAAATTGTGCAAAAAATAACTTGAGTCTGTTGAATTGAAGGTTAAGTGCGATCCGAAGGTTAAGTGCAGTTTCGCATGTAATCCAGTCATTATTTTTAGTTGTAAAAACTCTTAAGTTGGAAAGAAGGAGTGAGCGTCATGCCACCAATTTCAGTGCCTCAACCGAAAACATTTGGCCCGCTGGGCAATTTGCCGCAATTGAACTTTGAAGAGCCGGTGCAATCGCTGGTGAAACTGGCTGAAGAATATGGTCCGATCTTTCGTATGGAATACCCGGGCCGGAGTGAATTGTATATTTCCGGTCGCGAACTGGTCGCCGAGGTAACGGATGAATCCAAATTCGACAAACGTGTGTGGGCACCCCTTGCGAAGGTTCGTGCTTTTGCAGGAGATGGACTATTCACGAGTTGGACCGAAGAACCGAATTGGAAAAAAGCCCATAACGTACTGCTGCCAAGTTTCAGTCAACGTGCCATGCAGGGATATCACAACAAAATGATTGATCTGGCGGTGCAGCTGGTTCAGAAATGGTCACGTTTGAACCCGGATGAGACGGTTAACGTTCCGGATGACATGACACGTCTTACACTGGACACGATTGGACTCTGTGGTTTCAACTATCGATTTAACAGCTTCTACCGGGAAGAACCACATCCATTCATTACGAGCATGGTTCGTGCGTTGGATGAATCCATGAGTTCATTGCAGCGACTGCGTCTGCAAGACAAGCTGATGATCACCAAAAAGAAACAGTTTGAACAGGATATCCGTTCCATGTTCTCGTTGGTGGATCACATTATTGCCGAGCGTAAAGAGAAACCGCAGGAAGGGGCAGATGATCTGTTGTCCCACATGCTCAGCGGCAAGGACCCGGAGACAGGAGAAACGCTGGATGATGAGAACATCCGTTATCAGATCATTACATTCCTGATTGCTGGACATGAGACCACAAGTGGACTGTTATCCTTCGCCGTTTATTATCTGATGAAGAATCCGGATACGCTGGCTAAAGCCCAAGCTGAGGTGGATCAGATACTGAAAGATCCGGTTCCCACGTACAACCAGGTTCGCAATCTGAAGTACGTTCGTATGGTTTTGAACGAAGCATTGCGGTTGTGGCCGACGGCCCCGGCATTTTCCCTATATGCAAAAGAGGACACAGTACTTTCGGGTCAATATCCGTTGCAAAAAGGCGACAGCGTCAGTGTGCTTATTCCCAAGCTGCATCGAGACCGAGAAGCATGGGGAGACGATGTAGAGGAATTCCGCCCGGAACGGTTCGAAGATCCGAGCAAAGTGCCGCATGATGCCTATAAACCTTTTGGTAACGGTCAACGGGCCTGCATTGGTCAGCAGTTTGCACTTCAGGAAGCAACGCTGGTACTAGGCATGGTGCTCAAGCATTTTGACTTCATCGATCATTCCGATTATCAGTTAAAGGTGAAAGAAACGCTGACGCTCAAACCGGATAACTTCACCATTCGTGTACGTGCACGTGGGGGGCAGCCAGTCATGGCCGTTCCGGGTGTAGGGGTCGAAGAACCAAAGCCAGTTGCCAAAAGAACAGAGCCGGATGCGGCCAATGCCCATCATACACCAATGCTTGTTCTGTACGGTTCCAATCTGGGTACCGCTGAAGGCATTGCTCGTGAAATTGCGGATACCGCCAGATATCAGGGTTTCCGGAGTGAGGTCGCTGCGCTGGATGATCGCGTTGGTAAACTGCCGAAGGATGGTGCCGTTATTATTGTCAGTGCATCCTATAATGGTCAGCCGCCAAGTAATGCCAAGATGTTTGTCGAGTGGATTGAACACGCCGATGCCAATGAATTCAAAGGGGTGCGTTTCGCCGTTCTTGGATGCGGTGACCAAAACTGGGCCAGCACCTATCAGCGTATTCCGCGTCTAATCGATGAACAGTTATCTTCCAGAGGAGCAGAGCGGTTATCACCGCTGGGTGAGTCAGATGCTAGCGGTGATTTCGAGAAGCAAGTGGGGGATTGGACAGAGCAATTATGGCCGGATCTCGCACGAACCATGGGACTTAAGCTAAATACAAGCTCCAATAGCGAACGCAGTTCACTATCTGTACAGTTTGTCAGCGGACTCGCCGTAACACCGCTTGCGGATACGTATGATGCACATGTGGCAGAAGTGCTCGAGAACAGAGAGCTTCACGACGCGGGAAGTGAACGTAGCACACGTCACCTGGAGATTAAATTGCCTGAAGGCATAACCTACAAGGAAGGGGATCATCTGGGTATTCTGCCACAGAACCCACCGGACCTGGTGGAACGTGTACTTCGTCGGTATGGATTTACGGGAACGGAGCATCTGGTTCTGGACGCATCGGGTCGGAGTGCGGCACATCTACCGCTACATCAACCGGTTAACTTGTATGACCTGCTCAGTCACAGCGTTGAGCTTCAGGAGGCGGCAACTCGTGCGCAGCTGAGAGAAATGGCAGCATACACCGTATGTCCACCGCATAAGAAAGAGCTTGAAGCACTGCTTGATGAATCTGTGTATATGGATGAAGTGCGCAATAAACGGATATCCATGCTGGATTATCTAGTGAAGTATGAGGCATGCGAACTGCCGTTTGAGCGCTTCCTTGAATTACTGCCTTCACTGAAAGCCAGATATTATTCGATCTCCAGTTCACCGCGTGTTCAGCCCGAGCAAGCGAGTATTACGGTCAGTGTAGTACGTGCACCGGCATGGAGTGGACAGGGAGAATACAGAGGTATCGCATCTAACTATCTGGCTAATCTGAAGTCAGGTGACGAGATCGTCATGTTCACGCGGACACCGGAATCCGGGTTCCAACTGCCGGAAGATGCACAGGTTCCTGTCATCATGGTAGGGCCGGGTACAGGCGTTGCCCCATTCCGTGGTTTTATACAAGCAAGACATGTGTTGAAGGAACAGGGTCAAGAGGTTGGCGAAGCCCATCTGTACTTTGGATGCCGGAATCCCGAGCATGATTATCTATACAAAAATGAATTGGAAGCAGCCCAACAAGAAGGGCTTGTCGAGCTTCATACGGCGTTCTCCCGAGTGAACGGGGAAGAGAAATGTTATGTACAGCATCTGATGAGAGACGATGCCCGGCATCTGATTCCTTTACTTGAAGAGGGTGCGCATCTGTATATCTGTGGTGATGGCAGCAAGATGGCACCTGATGTGGAAGCCACACTTCAGCAGGCATACGCTGAAATTCATGGCAAATCCGCGCAGGAAGCAGCAGATTGGCTTGATCAGCTTCAGCAGGAAGGTCGTTATGCCAAGGACGTATGGACAGGTATCTGATGTACACATGGAAGGGTCAGCCTGATCCGTAACTGACTGAGCGGTGAGATACAGAAGCAGTTCTGTTCTCACCGCTTTTTGACATAAAATGATTCTTCAGCAGAGGAGTGGTTGCATGGGGTATAATGAACTATTGGAAGGGAGCACCCGTATGCAAACGTGTGGGAACCATTGTATGGCTTGCGAAAAGAACCAGCTTTACTTCCGCCTGCAAGGTCGTCTCCGTTTTTTTCTTCCAGTGGCAGGTCGATAGATCGACTCGACGCTGGAGAGAGGGAATAGAATACGGGAAGGGACTCTGCCTTTTCCCTGAAGTTCAAGATAATCCAGTCCCACGCCCACCAGTCTGATATTGTTAAATGCATTCCAGGAAGGGAACGTCGTGCGGATTCCCACTCTGACGCCTCGCCGTGTTCGAGGAATATCGAATACCCGAATGGAATTCAGACTGAGTGGAATGAATAACTGACGGTTTACTTTGATAAATTGCTTTGGAAAGACACGACGAATACGTCCCGGTTCCAACCCGGAGAGTGGAGTATTCAGTTCTGCAAGGTGCCCCTGGAGTTCTGCCAGACGCTGCTGAAGTGTTTTTCCCGTATGGAGATGCTGCCAGCTCATAAGTATTCCTCCGTTCGCCATTTGTACCTAGTATATGAAGGAACGGGGTAGGAAGGTGTGCGTTTGATAGCCCATGTTCGTTACGGTTAACGGGGTTTCTTTTATAATAGAGGAGTGATTCACATGATCGTAGAAATGTATAAAGACCTCATTCAGGATGAGCGTGGCAATTATTATCTGGCAGTACAGATCGATGGCAATGAGCTTACACTCGTTAATGCATTCGTCGAAGCGGCATTCACACCTGAACTGATCTACAATGAAGAGTTCCGTGCCAAGCATAAGGAAATGGAAGGCGGGTTTGTAGGCAAAATTGCGATGGACCTGCTAAGACATGATGTGGTCATGGGGATGAAGCAAATTGACCGCAAACTGTTGAACCTCTCGGATGTAGAACAGCATTTCACGGTGAATTATATTGATACGATAGAATTTTATCGTCACCCGGCCTGGAACCGGAAAGTGTAGAAATAAAGAAATACAAGAGCGCAAGTGCAGGGCAGTAAGCCTTCGCAACTTGCGCTTTTTGTATAACAACAATTAACGATACGTAGGATGGATGATGCCAATATCACGCTCGGTTTTCAAATTGCCATCAGCATAACGCTGCATTTCATTTCCTTTGATCCGAATCGGAATGCGCTCTCCTTGGTAGAAGAGATCTCCCTCGACGGTGCGGACGCTCATTCCAATAACGGCTTCCAGATGTCCACTACGATCCGTCACCAGTCGAATCCCTGACGGGCCATCCAGATGAACTTTGCCTTCCAGATATACCGTCATGCGATCCGGAGTGTTGACCAATTCATATCCTACTCCAAGGACCTTACGGCTATAAGCCGTGTTGCCAGATACGACCTCACCATGATCCATATCGATGGGGAGCAGTCCGGTAAACCAGAGCTGATTCGATCCAACAGGCATAATTCCGCATAGTCGCTCCACATAATCGAGGAGACAGAGGATGGAGGGTGAGTAAGTCTCGGTAAAACCTTGTTCTCCGGTCCACGGGCTGAGTACCTGACCAAATCGCTTATCTTTGGACAGAGCGGACAAGATAGGCTGCATTACCCAGGTTAGCTCCACATATCGATGATGATACTCAAATGCGTGTGGTGCCCGAATCAGACTCAGGAAATTGGATGCCCCTCCCCAGCTGTTATAGGAGGAAAAGGGATCAAATCGGGGATCATCCATTGAAATCGATGTAAAAGGATATTTAGCGAAAAACTTGCTTGTATTCAACAAGTACCGACGCAGTAGATGATCGAACAATTCACGGTCGCCCACCTCGCAGGCCATCACGCGGAGCAACACATCAGATTGCACTCTGACCAATTCGTCATTGCGATCCCGATCATAGAAGAACATATCCTGTTCGTCGTAACAATAACGGAAGAGACTTTCCAGGCTGGATTCGGCTTTTGCTTTCCAATCCGTTCCTGATTCCCCCAGTTCTTCAGCTATGCGGGACAGATACATGCGCTGACAATAGATATTGGCGGTCAGATCCGGTGCCAGAAAAGGCAGAATCGGAGAATCCCGGTGGTAGGCAGAAGCATCATTCATATAAGGTGTATCCGGAACATGCCAGAAGCGGGGGGATAAGTCATGTCCGGTGTCAAACGTACTGAAGGCCTCTACACAGCCGGTCCTTCGGGTATTACGGTGGCGTGCAATCCATTCATCGTAACGAACCATGGCCTTATACATGGTATTCAGGAAAGGTGACTTCTTACCATGATTGTCATGAAGCTGATAGTGGTTCCATACACTGCGTGCCAGTGGAGTTACTAACTGGATTTGCCGGAAAGAAGGACCGTTTACCGTAAGTTTATACGGAAGCAATCCATCATCTCTTTGCTGCTCGGTTAATGCGAGGTACGTTGTTTCGGATACGGAAGGCAGCAGACGAGACAGCAGCTCCGCGTTGATGGTACCTGTACTCTCTAACCAACATCCCAGATAAATGCCACCTTCTTGTAAAATGGGATCTCTGTCTCCCATGGGCAGGATGCAAGCAAGCAATTTCTCCACTGCCGCATAATACGTAGCTTCCATTCGTCCGCCCGATGCTGCAAACCGGACACCCGACGCATGCCATTCCTGTAATAACTGCTGATCTTCCGGTTTAACTGGCTGAACTTGATCCATGATCGACATGTTGCGTAGACGATTCAGTATCTCTTCTGTCATATGTTCCTCCTCACAGCTTCTGCTTATTGATTCGACTCAAAGATGCGAACGGTCCCGTTATAGAAGTCGGAGACAGCCTGCTCCACACTTTTTCGTCCAAATCCGATCTCCTGATTCGTCGTCTGAGCTAACTTGGAGAACTCTGCAAATCCCGGCGGGTTGTAGCTTACGTCAAAAGGTTCAGTCTTCGTAGCTTCGGAGACAAGGCTCGTATAGTTATAGACAATCTCTTCCACAGGACCTGCACCTTCCTGAAGAAGATTACGATTGGCTTCCGTAACGGGCACGCCGCGGTCATTACCGAGAATTTTGGCTGCTTCCGGATCATGAATCCAGAAGTCCATTAACATTGCCACTTCCTTGGGATGTTTGGTATTGGCATACCCGGATAATCCCTGACTCGACTCAAATACAACACCCGTTCCCTTAGGACCTCGTGGTACAGGGAGAAGAACCAAAGGATCTTCCGTCAAGCTCTGGAATGCAGCGAGCTGGTTGGATGGCAGTAGAGTCATGGCTGCTTTGCCTGTGATCAACAGGGATTTACTGGTATCATCATGCGGGTTGGAAACCTGCAATTCCGGTGTGACTACACCGCCGGATGCCGAAGTCTTTTCCCAATACTGGAACCATTCCAGAATGTCTTCCTTGGTGAATCCGAGTGTGCCGTTTTTCATGTCATATAGCTGTTTACCCCGTTGTTTCAGAAAAATATCCATTCCATCGACGGTAAAATTGTACGTTCCATAGAAGCCGTCTCCGAGCTTGTCGGACAACTCCTTGCTAATGGCGGCATAGTCCGCCCAGTCCCAATCCGAAGCTGGCAAAGGCACGCTGGCTTTCTCAAAGAGTGCCTTGTTAACAACAATTCCCCGTGCGTTGGCACCGGCAGAAATATGTTGCAGCTTCCCGTCGAGACGTCCGTATTCGATCATCGTTTCATCCATACCATCCAGATTCAGTTCGTTGCCAACATATGGGTCCAGGTTGAGCAGGACATCTTTTTTGGCATAATCAACGACATTTCCACCGAGGAAAAAGATATCCGGTGCTGTGCCTGATGCCAACTGAGTATTCAGCTTGTCGAAATATCCAGAGGAGGGCGCAAATTCACCTGAAATTTTAATATCCGGATGTTTCGCCTGAAAGATCTTCAGGGCTTCATTCGTAATATCTGCCCGTTTCTGGTCACCCCACCACATGATGCGCAGTTCGACCTGTCCGCCCTCGGTAGTTCCAGTATCATTAGCATTGCTTGCGTCATTAGCACCCGTATGGTCTGTTCCGGAGCAAGCGGTTACAAATAACAAAAGTGAAGTGATCATACCGATCATGAAACGTTTGAACATGGTAAATCCCCCTGACTATGGATAATGAGAAACGTGTTGTTACTTCAGACCTGTTGTCGCAATGCCTTCAAGGAAATATCGCTGAAACAGTAAAAAGATAATAGTCACGGGAAGCAGTGACAGGGTGGACATGGCGAGCAATGCGCCCCAATCGGATTGTCCTGAGGGATCAAAGAGAGACCGGATGCCCAGTTGCACGGTGAACAGATCAATTTTGCTCAGGTAGATCATCTGGCTGAAAAAGTCATCCCAGCTCCACAGGAAGGTGAAGATCGCTGTTGTAATCAGTGCCGGAACGAGCAGAGGCACTACGATTCGGAAAAAGATCTGTGATTGCCCGCAACCGTCAATGGTTGCACTCTCGTCCAGCTCTCGCGGTATACCGCGTATGAATTGAACCATGAGCAAGATGAAGAAGGAATCCTGCGCGAGCCACTTAGGCAGAATCAGCGGGAAATACGTATTAATCCATTGAAGCTCATTATAGAGAATGTACTGGGGCACCAGAGTAACATGGTAAGGCAACATAATCGTGATCAACATCATGCTGAACCACAGGCCTTTGAATCTGAATTTCAATCTGGAGAAGGCGAAGGCTGCGAGGGAACAGGAGATCACATTACCCAGCACACTCATGACCGAGATCAGCACGGAGTTGCCGAAGAAACGGCCGAAAGAGATGCCCTGCAGACCTTTCCAGCCATTAATATAGTGCTCCAGCGTGAAGCTGGTTGGGAAAAGACTGCCACTGGTGAAAATGAGATGGTTCGGTTTAAACGAACTGAGGATTAACCATAGTACTGGATATAACATCAGCAGACCGAAGAGTATAATGGCAGTATGTCTCCCGGCCTGAACCAGTTGTCGTTTGATTGGCATATGCATTACCTCCCCTCCTGATTATCCCCGTAGAACACCCAAAATCGGGATGTAACAAAGACGATTGCGGTGAATACTCCGATAATGACCAACATGATCCAAGCCAGAGCCGAAGCATAACCCATATCAAAGAACGAGAAACCTTTCAGATACAGATACAAGGTATAGAACATTGTTGCGTCAAGTGGGCCTCCGCGACCATCCCCGATCACGTAAGCGGGTGTAAACGCCTGGAATGAATTGATCATGCTCATGATCAGATTAAAAAAGATAACGGGGGAGAGCATGGGCAGGGTGATTCCAAAAAATTGACGTATCTTTCCCGCTCCATCGACATCGGAAGCTTCATACAAGTCTGCCGGGATCTGTTTCAGACCCGCAAGAAAGATAACCATGGCAGATCCGAATTGCCACACGGATAGCGTGATTATGGTATAGACTACATAGTCCGGATGCGCAATCCAGGATGGTCCCGAGATACCAAACCAGCTTAAAAACTGATTGACCAATCCATTCCCCTCAAAAAGTTGCCGCCAGACGATTGCGATCGCGACGCTCCCGCCCAAGAGGGAAGGGATGTAATATACGGTTCGGTAAATGCCGAGGGCTCGAATTCCCTTGTTCAACGCCATTGCCACCAGTAGAGCAAAGGCAAGCCTTAGGGGAACGGATAAAAAGACATAATAAAATGTCAGCCCCAGGGACCTGCGAAAGGTATCGTCCTCGGTAAAGATGTGAACATAGTTGCTAAGTCCAGTCCAAGTCGGTGATGACAGCAGATTGAATTTGGTCATGGATAAGTATAGGGACGCAATCATCGGTCCCAGTGTCAGACAGAAGAGTCCGATCAGCCAGGGCAGAAGAAACAAGTAGGCTGTGGTATTCTGCTGACCGTATAAGGGCTTGGTCTGTTTTTTCATCATGTGCCTCCCTTCTGCATGGATAAAATTCATGGTTACCCACTGTGAATCCGCTTACAACATGCGGCGTTCACTTGGTAACCACATCATACCGGGGAAGGGGAGATGCTTGAATCTTATTTCTTCGGATCATGGTTATCGATTTTTTCGGAATGCTGCAACCGATAGTCTGAAGGACTCATGTTGAACATTCTTTTGAATTTCGAACTGAAATAACTTGGGGAACTGAAACCTGTCAGCTCAGTAATATCCCATACGGTTAATTGGGTATCCTTTAGGAGTTGCAGGGCATGTTTCATCCGAACGCCCGTCACATATTGAACAAAAGAGGTACCTGCCCCTTCCTTAAACAATTCGGAGAAATAGGTAGGGTAATAGTTGAATCGTTCAGCGAGTAACGTCAACGTGAGCTCCTGCATATAGTTCTCTTCGATATATCGCTTGGCTGACTCTATAACCGTTCCATCCCCATTTTCCGAAGGAAGTTGTCGACCCAGGAAGTCTTGAGCCCATTGCATTAATAAGCGTTCTGCTTGATCTGGCGTCTTAAGCCACAGTATCCATTCCGGGGCCATAGGATAATCCATCAACAGTGAAATTTGAAAAATACTTCGTGTCATTCGGGAGGAAGAGAGCTGGAATGCCTCGTGAATCTCCTTGTGGATGATGCTGCGGAAGGAGTCCAGTTCCCCACGAATGAGGCAGCGATGCAGCGTACGTATCGTTTCTTCAGGCAGTAATGGACTATAGTCTGTTCCTGCCTGAGGGTTCAGCCCGCTGCCAGCCCGTTCAGCTGAATTCCAAGCCAGAAGAGAATGGATATAACCTTCTTTCCAGTGCTCAAGTCTAGATACAGATCGTCCAATCCCAACCCTAATATTTATGGAAAAAACGGATGCCGTAAGTTCCGCGAGCTGCTGGATGAATTCGTGTTGAACACCGTCTGGTGTCATGAAATGCATGATCCCTGCGTGTGCCGGATCATGAAATACCTGGACAATGTCTGAATCAGACTGGGCGATTTCATAACATACCATCTCAAAAGGAAGATGCATGTGCTCGTGTAAGCGATCTTCTCGAAGATCCTGCTTGTCCGAGTGACTTATACTCGCGGTGATGAAACAGACCTTCTGATCCTGCCATGATTCGAGATGGAACAATCTCAGCCGTTCTGGCATGGAGGAAGGCGGTAGGCGATTGCCTTTGACGAGATCAAGAAGAAAACGTTCCTTCATTTCCCGGTAATACTGAGAGAGTCGCCATTGCAACAATTCGGAATCGCCTCGCAATTTACGTTGTTCATCCAGATCCGCTTTGATTTTGCCTAAAGTGGCTTTTAATTCATCCCGGGTTACAGGTTTCAGTAAATAATCCATGACCTGGCTACGGACACCTGCTCTGGCATATTGAAAATCTTCATAACCCGTAATAATGATAATCTGAATGGAAGGGTTATAACTGCGACAGACATCCAATAATCGGACGCCATTCATGACAGGCATATTCATATCGGTAATCAGCAAGTCAAAATGTTCAGATTGTAAAAGTTCATCCGCTTCGATTCCGTTAGACGCTTCTCCTGTTATGGCAAAGCCCATGCCGTGCCAATCGACTTTCAATTTCAACCCTTCGCGAACTTCAATCTCGTCATCTGCGATTAATACGTTGTACATCATATTCCTCCTGTACGGGTAGAGTCAGTTCAATACATGCGCCACTGCTCTCATCGTTCATCATATGAACCGTGAACAAGGCACCATAATGCAGGCGGCAACGAGCAATCACATTGCCAAGTCCAATATGCCAGCCTTCATTAAGCAATATGGATTCCAATGAGGGGGAAGCATCAGGGTGATGCATTTTATGGATTATCTCTGCTGGAATACCCGGTCCGTTGTCTGAAACGCGGATATGCAGACGATCATACAGCCGGTTGATCCGTATTTGGACCTGAGCTGTTGTCTGATGCTGGAAGCTGTATTTCACTGCATTTTCAATAAGTGGCTGTAGTATAAACTTGATGATGACCAAGGCGTTCAGTGTGCCTTCCTTTGTTATCGAAATGTTGAGCTTATGACCGAAACGAGTCTGTAAGATGGAGATATAACGCTGCACATAATCCAGTTCTTCGGTTAGGGGAACAAGATCATCATTGGTGTTAATGGAAAAGCGCATCATTTTTCCCAAATCCTCAATGACCTGAACCGTATCATCCGTTCTACGCTGAATGGCAAGACTGCTTACCAGCTCCAAGGTATTAAACATAAAATGTGGATTAATCTGTATGAGAAGTGCTTTATACTCTGCTTGCTGGCGAAGCAGCTTCAACTTGAACTCATTCTGGATATGCTGTCTCAGCTGACTGATCATATAACGGAAGGTAAAGATGACATAACTGATCTCACTCTTTAGATTTTTATCTGGAGGCAGAAGTGAATCCGCTTGGTCAAAAGCACCTCGTTGAACCTGTCTCATCGCCAGCACCAGTCTGGTCAAAGGTTTGGTTACACCGTGGGATAACCATGCAGCCGCCAAGAGGGAGACCAGAATCAGGACCATTGTCACCACCACAATCGTGCTTTGGAGCTTATGGAGAGAGAGATACATTTCCTTTTCAGGTGCCAGACCCGCCAACATCCAGCCGGTACGCCCCAGTTTCTTGAAAACAAGGATGTCTCGCTGTCCTTCATGGTTAGTGAGGTATGCCACACCAGATTTGAGTGGGCTGTTTCGAAACCGATCGATCTCTGCGGTAGCTACAGCACCTAACGCGTCTACCTGCTGTGACAGAATGGGATCTCCTTGCTCACCCAGTAGAAAAATAGTGCTATTCTCCGCCAGATGTATACGCCGGAGCGGTTCCAGAAAGTAGGATTCACTGACATTCACTTTCATGACATTCTGCGCTGTAGCATGATGAAAGGTGCCAATGGGCATCAGCAGACTGACCACCGGATTGCCATGATCTCTGACACGTTCATGCTGATCGGTGTGTGCAGGTAACCAGCGTTCCCCCAATGTATAGAAATTCGTGTACCAGGATTCTTGTACAAAGGCGGGGTCATATGCTACCTGATTCTCGCTGCCAATTCGTAGCCCATTCCGGCGATAGATGGATACATCCGAGATACTGGTATAACTGTTGGTTGCCTGAGTGAGGAAACGGCTCATCGCGAGGTTGGCTAGCATCTTTTCTCCTTCCGGAAGGTTAGGATCACTGATCGCGTTATCCCAGTTCTTGCCCATATCACTATTGAAAACAAGTGAGGCAACATCATAGATTTGCATCTGTACCATGTCTACGTATGAACCGTATTCCTCCATTTTCTCAAGAGCAGAGGATTCAATATAAGAGCGAATGACCGTGCGAGATTCTTTGAAGAGCAGGTAGGAGAGTGTACCAAAAGCGAGGACAAACAGGACAACGATAAAGGCAATCAGGCGGTTTTTTAAAGAGAAGAACATGAATTTCCTCCTTCTACCGGGTAAACTTGCGTGCAGAGTATTTATAAAAATATAAAAAAGACTGCGTGATAGGCGCAGCCTTTAAATGAAATTAATAATATAGTGCAGATCTGGGAGACTTAGAAACGAACCAGATTATTGACGTTGACAGGCAAACCCGTGGCGATGGCGCGATTGGCCGCAATGCCCGTCAGAATGGATCTGGCACCGTCCACATGATTGGCTGCGCGATGGAACGGATCTTCTACAGGCTCTCCGAACAGATCATTCAGCAGCACTGGGTCACCACCGCCGTGTCCACCTGCTTTTTCCTCCACTTCAACCTCATATGGCGCACCGAACATCGGAAGGACCCGCAACGTTTTACCGATCAGAGCACCTTCCTTACTTTTGTCACCTAATGAATTGACATAGGATTGCTCCACAATGTTCATCTCAATCCGGCCTTTGGTGCCGTTAATGGCAATACGGTAACCTTCCCATGGCTGATAGGCAACGAGGGAGTACGTCAGAATGGCTTTGCTCCGATACTTCACAAGTACACCCATCGTATCCTCAATGTTAATGCCATCCCCAAATACGCTCTGATCCCGCTGATAACCATCTTCTGATTCGGCATCCAGATACATGGACTTCATATGAGCATCCGAATCCAAATGCAGTGCAAAAGGATCTTCCTTCGCGATCGGGTTACCGGTTGCTCGATTGTAGAACTGCGTTACACCGCGTTCTTCTGCGTTTTCTCTACCGTAAAACATCAGATCACCGAATGCAAACACGGTCTCCGGTTGCGAGCCGATCCAGAAATTCACCAAATCGAAGTGATGGGTGGATTTGTGCACGAGCAGTCCGCCGCTGTTACGCTTGTCCCGATGCCAACGGCGGAAATAATCTGCCCCGTGGCGGGTATTCAGCAGCCATTCAAAGTGAACGGAAGTGACTTTCCCGATGGTATCATCCAGAATAAGTTCCCGAATCTTCGTATGGTGCGGCGCATAACGGTAGTTAAAGGTGACTCTGACATTCTGGCCAGTCCGCTTGACGGCATCCAGGATGTCTTGGCATTTCTCCTCATCGATCGTCATTGGTTTCTCGGTGACAACGTCACAACCCAGTTCCATCGCGCGAATGATGTACTTGTGATGGGTACGGTCAACACTGGTTACGATGACATAGTCAGGCTTCTCGTTCTCAATCATCTGATCAAACTGATCCGCAGGATAGGTGGGTACCTCGGGATAATCGTACTTTTCCTTCAGCAATTGATTCGCGTAGTTCATGCGGACTTGATTTATATCACAAAAGCCGACAAGCTCGGAAGTATCCCTGTAATCCCGGGTTAATGCACCATAAAAGAATTCGGCGCGGCCGCCGGTTCCGACTAATACATAACGTTTCTTGTTACTCATGTCTATCGCCTCCTTGAATATAGCTTTAGACTATAACAAGGGAGTACTTCTTTCGCCGCATTTTATGCGTAACCGCTTTCAAATGCCGCATATTTTGCTATAATTTATGGAAAGGAGAGAGGCCGACATGACAGAACCTTTCAGTGCAGATTTTCATGATCCCACGGATTTATTACATATTGAATATGATCGTCGCATTGGATACTTCTCGATGACGGATGACCACCTCCATGATCATTATGAGTTGTATTACCTGTTGTCTGGCGAGCGTATCTATTTCATTAGGGATCGGACCTACCGGGTAAAGGCTGGCGATTTGGTGTTTGTTGACCGGAATACGGTGCATAAGACCTTGGAAAGTGGCATGCCCGACCATGAGCGGATGGTGCTATATTTAAAGCCTGAGCTTTTTGCAGCCATGGCTATTTCAACGGAGTTAGTTGAAGCCTTGAAGGAGCCCTTCTGCTGGGAGATTCCTATTATAAGGTTTCCTTCACAGGTCACGGAGGTTTTGGAGCGGATGGTGAGCGAAATGGTCGATGAGATGCTTCGTCCTCAACCGGGAAGCAACCTATTGCTTCGTCACCGGGCTATTGAATTGTTGCTTCATGCCCATCGTAATCAGCATCTGGGCAGGTTATGCTCCGATGATCGTGAGCCGGTTCTTCATCCCAAGACACAGGTCGTTGTTCGTTACCTGAATGAGAATTATCAGAAGCCACTGACACTACCGGAGGTGGCGGGTATGTTTCGCATTAGTCCGCATTATCTGAGTCGATTGTTCAAACAAACGACGGGCTTTACCTTCAGTGATTATCTGAATCTGTTACGGGTGAAGGAAGCACAGCGTTTGTTGCGGGAAAGTGAGGCATCCATTACGGATATCGCCTGGCTTGCGGGATTCAGTAACTTCTCTCATTTTGGCAAGATGTTCAAGCGTACTGTTCAGGTATCACCAAGAGTCTATAGGCAGGAATACAAGGAATCGGGTTCCGTGAGGACCGTAAAAGAGGGAGAGAATATACGATGATTGAAGCAAAATTAAATGAACTGGGGATCATTTTACCACAGGCCAGCGCGCCCGCAGCAAAATATGCCAATGCTGTTATTGTCAATGGAATCATGTACGTATCCGGTAAAGGACCAGATATCCCCGAACGTGGCAAACTGGGATCAGACTTCACAACTGAGCAGGGATATGATTTTGCCCGGAATGCCGGACTGGAGGTGCTCGCTGTCGTTCGAGATGTGCTGGGTTCACTGGATCGGGTGAAGAGAGTCGTTAAAGTACAGGGTTTTATCAATGCGGCCGCTTCGTATCAGGAGCATCATAAAGTGCTGAATGGATTCTCGGATCTGATGATGGAGGTATTTGGGGATCAGGGGGTACACGCTCGTTCGGTATTCGGTGCCGTATCTGTGAGAGACAATTTGCCCTTGATCATTGATTCCATATTTCAGGTAGAGGAGTAGATCTAACCATGACAGAATCGTCGTCATTTAATCCAATTATGCTAACGATTCCCGAGAGCTTCCAAACGGAACGCCTCACGATTCGTGCCCCGCAGTGGGGGGACGGTGCGGCAATCAATGAAGCGGTCCGTGAAAGTGCGGAGCAGCTGCGGTTGTGGTTACCTTTTGCGGAGAAGATCCCTTCATTGGAAGAGTCTGAAGTGATGGTTCGCAAAGCAAGACTGAAATATCTGGAGCGTACCGACCTGATGCTTCATCTGCGAGACAGACATACGGATGAATTGGTAGGCAGCAGCGGGTTACATCGCATCGACTGGAATGCACGTTGTTTCGAAATTGGTTACTGGATTCGAACTTCACGAGTTGGTGAGGGGTTGATGACGGAAGCAGTGAAAGGCATTGAGCAATTTGCCATTACGCATCTGGAGGCGAACCGCCTGGAAATCCGCTGTGATGCGCGAAATGTGCGAAGTGCCAAAGTAGCTGAAAGGGCGGGTTATACGTTGGAAGGCACACTCCGTAAGATGCGGCGGAATAGTACAGGTACGCTGGTCGATTATATGGTTTTCTCTAAAGTCAGAGGAATTGAGTTCGAATAAAAGGGCGGGTAGATAATGGAGCGAATTGGCCAGGGAAGAACTGCGGAAATCTATGCGTATTCGAACGAGCATATTATGAAGTTATATCGAATGGATTTTCCATTCGAAGCAGTCCAAAATGAATTTAGAATAAGTGAGTTGGCTTACAAAAAAGGACTACCCGTCCCACAAGCAATATCCTTGATAGAACATACTACGTCACGTGCTGGCATTGTTTTTGAGCGAATCCAGGGGATTACCCTGTTATCCCTTATCATTCAGCAACCGGAGTTACTAGAGCAGCTGGCGTTTAAAATGGCTGACTGCCATTACAGACTTCATTGCGAGCGAGATGATGAAGGGATACTCCCCTCACAGAAGCAGATTTTAACTGGAGCGATTCACAATGTTCGACTATTGTCGGAAGACGATCAAGCGAGAGTCCTTTCTTACTTAACAACATTGCCTGATCGACAGCAGATCTGTCATGGCGATTTTCACCCCGATAATGTTATGCTCAGTGATGCTGGCGATCAATACTGGGTTATCGATTGGATGACTGGTATGTCAGGAGATCCTGCGGGTGATGTGGCTCGAAGCTGGGTAATATTAATGAGTGCCACATTGCCGGAAGATACAGAGCCAGTTATACGAATGGGTTTTGAAAAGGCTCGTGAATCGCTGGTCGAATTTTACATCCATCATTATATGCAACTATCCGGGATTCCCCGGGAAGCAATAGAGTCATGGATGCTGCCAGTTGCTGCCGCGCGTCTTGACGAGGATTTGCCTGCTCAAGAGGTGGAACAGCTGCTCAAGTTGGTTCAGGAACGACTTCGGCTGTTATAAAAGTTAACTTTAAGATTATTTACACAGACACTACGTTGACAGGTAGGGTAGAGAACGAGAGGGGACTAGTTCATGCTGCATTCATTAAAGGCCATACAATCATACAAGTCAGGTAACACGCCGGAAGCCCAGCAGCCATGGCTGCAACTGCTGGCAGCAGCAGAGCAGCCCCATATTAACCTCGAACGCATTCATTCCATCGCGGAACTTGAGGGCACGAATCCGGTGCTGGATTACACCGAGCGTACGCTGCACGTGCTGGAGAAGCTTCAGGTTTCTTTTTGGGTGCGAGAAGTTCTGGAGGACGTATTAATCTGGGCTGAGACGGCGAAGGCCGGATCACGGGAGCAGCGGCGGGTATGGCAAAAGCAGGGCGTCAACCTGTTTGTGCACAATGTGGGGTCCGCCCAGTTATATGATCTATACGCAGGGCCAGAGCACCTGGATAACGACGGTAAGATCAAGGAGACGAGTATCAATCAACACGGATCTCCGAGTGGTGCCTATAGCAAGAGTACAGATATAAGCGAGCATGATACGTTGACTTCACACTCACCAAGACATGAGATTATACGTACACTAATTGCTACGCATGGACTTATTGGTCAATACATACGCGGTGAGATTCCATTTGCCGAGAATGCGCCGCTTCACGCTTTGGTCGTCAAAGGATGGCTTACTACAGATGAACTTCACACCGTATTGATGGCATTAAATGAGTGCATTATTGCAGGCGTTGATCCGGCGTTATGGATTCAGGTTCATGCTGAGGTACAGCGAATTGTAGGCTGGATTATCGCTGGGCCTGATCATGAGGACTGGAGCGTGATGGAACGGTTATCCCGCTTGAGAAGTTCATCCATTCGGCAGGGAGAAGTAATGGATACGGCTTACGCCAAGCTCCAAACGGAACTGGATGTAGAACAGGCACTGGCTCCGCTGGCTCATCGTACGCTGTGGTATGTAGAGTCAGCCATGCAGGATTTTTCGCTGCAAGAGATGGTGAAAGTATTCCTGTTGACGCTTCGCAGCGAAGGTATGAATCCCACATCCATGGAGGGCCGATCTGAAATCGTTCGCCATATCAGCTTTGAACCATTGATGAATACGATGTATTACGACTACAAGGGCGTCAAGAAACTTAATATTTACAAGAAACGAATGATTGAAAAATATTTGGAACAGTATACATGGGAACAGATTGCTGCAGGGGAGCAGATCGTCTATCCCCATCTAACTCATCGCATTGAACGTCATGCGGATCTGCCGGATACATTATTTGTGACCTTCGAATTTTCTCCAGCGGCGGAGAAGCTGATTGCATTCTGTATTGAAGCGGAAAAGTCGCCTTTATATGAGAAGGCTGTATTGCTGTTATTTGACCTGTTCGGATTGCGTCGGGATGCCTATGACCGGTTCCATAATGAAGAGACGTATTTGTCCGATATGAACAGCTCCGGTGATTATAAAAAAGTACTGCTCGATTATATCGTCGGTAAACGGGTACTAGATATTGGTCCGGGCGGAGGAATTCTGCTGGATCTGATTGAGCAGGAAAAACCGGAAGTGGAGCCGATCGGTATCGATATCTCAGCCAATGTCATTGAAGCGCTGGAGCGCAAAAAACAGCGTGAAGGACATCGCTGGCAAGTCATGAAGGGCGATGCCCTGCAACTGGAGCAATATGTGCAGCCAGGCACAGTGGATACGGTTATTTTCTCATCCATTCTGCATGAGTTATATTCATATATTGAACTGGACGGTCGAAGATTTAATTCCGATACGGTTGTGGCAGCGCTGAGAAGTTCATTCCGTGTGCTGTCACCTGGCGGAAGAATTCTGATTCGGGATGGCATCATGAGTGAACCGGAGGCACAAAAGCGCCGGATTCGTTTCCTGGAACCGGATGGCATGCGCTGGCTGGAGCGGTATGCAGAGGATTTTCAGGGACGTGCAATTCAATATGAACGGCTCTCCAACAATGAGGTTGTGTTGCCAATCAACGATGCGATGGAATTTCTCTACACTTATACCTGGGGTGAAGAGGCATATGTGCATGAGATTCAGGAACAGTTCGGTATTTTTACACCGACCGACTATAAGAACTGTATTCTAGAAGCGATAGGCGAACAAGCTGAGATGATCACCTTCGAACACTTCCTTCAGGAGGGGTACACAGAAGCACTCGGAGAACGAATTATCTTCATGGACGAAGATGGTGAACCTGCGCCTTTGCCAGATAGTACCTGCCTGATTGTCATTGAGAAGAAAGGGTTGGTGGATGGAGGATGAGCGAAACCAGTACGGTTTTGTATTTTGTCAGACATGCGGAGTCTCGGTATGTTGCAGGACAAGAGCGCGAGCGTGGGCTGACAGAGCAAGGTCATCAAGATGCGGGGACGGTTGCCAGTCTGCTCCATGAGGAGCAGATTCAACTGTTCTATTCCAGCCCTTACAGGCGAGCGGTGGATACAATTCAGATTCTGGCAGATCGGTCAGGTGGAATTGTGCTGACAGAGGAAGATCTGCGCGAACGCCAGTTGTCGAGTTCGGATGTGAAGCATGATAATTTTCGTGAAGCCAAGCAACGATTGTACCGCGACCCCACGTATGCATATCCTGGAGGAGAGTCTGGTGAGCAGGCTCGCTCAAGGGCAGTAGCGGTGATCGATCAAATTCTGGATAAACATGCCGGTCACAAGGTAGTCATCGGAACACATGGAGATGTAATGACGCTTATTTTACAACATTATGATTCTTCCTACGGTTATGACTTCTGGGAAAGTACTACGATGCCGGATATCTATAAGTTGGAGTTTGACGAAACGTACAAGTTGGTCCAGGTAACACGATTGTGGGAGTAACAGGTTATTTATGAGAAATGCATTAACCGTGATGAGAGTAGAGAGGTGTGAGTTGAACAGATGAAAATTACGCTGTTACCTGATACATACTTTATTGAAAATCTAAGCGTATCCCCATTACAGGATAGAATGTACTGCATATTTGATCTCGAAGGTACGGGCATTAATCCTGTGGTGGAGAGTGTGACACAATTTGGTGCGATGCATTACCAAAGAGGTCAACAATGTAATACAACATTTTCTTCACTTGCACGGGCGAACAAACCTATACCAGAAGCTGTGGCAAAATTAACAGGCATTTCGAATGAGGATATGGTAGAGGCTCCGTCCTTCGTAGAAGCATTTCAGTCCTTTCAGGAATTCATTGGAGATAGCGTTCTTGTGACACAAGCCGGATATGAATATGATTTGCCCATCTTGAAGCGACATTGCGATGAGTATGGTCTCCCGATGTTGACTAATCTGGTATTGGATACAAAAGCGATGTTCACGTACATTCATCCTGAGATTACCGAGGTCGTCTCTACGGATTTTCTGATTCGATATTACGATCTGAATACAGATGGAGTTCACAGGCACAATGCTTTGGCAGATTGTGGTGTAATCACTGGTATCTTTGAACGTATCCTTAGTGAATATGAGGAACTTCAATTGAATCATTTTACAGCCGATCCCAAGCGCATGATGAAGCGTTTCGTTATACCTGAGATGTATCTGACATAATGAAGAACTGGAGGGAGATCGATGAGCAGAACAGAGGTGGAGAAGCTGCTGTCGGAACTTAACGAAGGACAGATTCTGACTCAGCAGACATTCGAAGGATTGGATGTGGAAGTTTACCTGGATGAAAGGGATGCTTCTGCATTCGCTGACGAGTGGATGCAATCTTTTGAACGATGGGCTCAAGCTACTGCTGTGGCTGAAGAAGAGGTGCTGCGTGCATGCAGGGAACAGGCGTTCAAACAAACGTTAGCTCTCACTGGAGAACCTGAGTTAGCGGGGTATGTGAGTGATGATCTGGGTTTAATTGGTGCTGCACTGTTACAGGATATGGTGAATGATATCTTTGTGAACAAGCTGCTGGAAAGTTATCGTCAAGGTAGGTTGCCCCTGCGATAAGCGGGGGTAGAGCCATGTTGGCTATTCTCGTTTGTATAAAAAAATAGCATCAAATGTACATTGTGAGTCGGTTGAAGCATGAGTTACAATTCACCTAAGCAATAGATGAGAATGATAATCATTATACGTTATGTGTATATCATTCTCACGATTATATCAACAGATCATATAGGGGTGAAGGGTATCATGGTAGGTTTTATTAAAGGTATAAAAGGGTGGACGATCACATTACTGCTCATGGGTCTGGTGATTTCGGGATGTAGTACAAATACCGCTACCAATGCGGAACAGACTCCTGCAACTGAAAGTGCAGCTTCGGGAGAAAATACTTCTGGAACCGAGACAGAGCCTGCGACACGAGTTGTTCAGGATGAATTTGGAGATGTAACGATTCCGGTTCAGCCACAACGAATTGCTGGAATCTATGTAGAAGATTATCTGAAGGCGCTTGATATTACACCTGTTGTGCAGTGGTATAATCCGATGTGGGGTGTGCAGGAGTATTTAGGACTGGATGTGCCGCAATTTGATACTACAGGCAGCATTGAGGCCTTGTTGCAATATGATCCGGATCTCATCATTGTGGATGGGGGAGCGGACATGGAGAAATATGAGATGTATTCCAAGGTGGCACCAACGTATCGCTTGCCTGAGGAAGTTCTGCAGGACTCCGATCAAATGTTAAAAACCATTGCCGATGTTGTAGGTAAATCAGACAAGGGTGAAGAAGTTGCTGCGGCATTCGGGGCCAAGATTGCAGATGCCAAATCGAAACTGAAGGAAGCGGTTGGGGACGAGAGCGTCGCAGTGGTCCGGCTGAATGTTAACGATGACACACTGGCACTGTTCGGTGTGAAAAATCGATTGACCGGATTTATCTATTCAGAGCTTGGTCTAACACCGCATCCTCTGGTTAGCAAGATGGAGGAATATCAGGAAATTCTGTCTGAGGAAGCCATCCCGCAGCTTGATGCGGATCATCTTATCATTTTCCCTTCCAATGGAGAATGGTCATCTCCCGAGAACAAGGAAGCTTTGAAGGTACTGGACAGCAAGTTGTGGCAATCTCTTCCGGCGGTTAAAAACAATCAGGTGTACATTATGGAAAGATCACATTGGCAATCAGGTGCGATTACAGCGAATTCCATGAAAATTGATGATCTTTTGGAAAAGATGACTCCATAGTATAAACCCATAAGAAAGAAAGTTCTTCAGCGAGGGTTGAAGAGCTTTCTTTTTTCGTATACACTGTTTCAAATGATAACAATTCTCAGTTAAGGACGATGAATATGTGCCCTACGATAATACAATGGATTCCCAAGCCCTGGCTGTGCACGATTCAGCAGATGGAATATATAAACCACGATAAATCTGAGATCGATAAACGTTTGCTACATAAAAAATCGTCTTCACACTCCATATTTGTTGTTACGTCTGGAAAGGGTTTGATGGTTTACACCGATCGGGAATTTCATTTGGAAAAAGGAATGATTATGTTTGTTCCAGCGGGAACACCGATTAAGATAGAAGGCTCTCCTTGGACAGAAAGTAATTTGCAATATTATAAGCTTGATCTGGTGGTGGCTGAGGTGAAAGAAGATATTTCTGACCATTCGCCTACGATAATCACGACTGAGCAGCAAGAGTTTCTTAAAGAGATTGAAGCTCAAGAAGCGCCCCCTCTTATTCAGCTGAGTTACAGTCCGTGGAGTTCCTGTCTGGAAGCCTTGGAACAAATACTGCGTCAACAGGTCACTGGCGATTGGCTGAAGCAATGGGAGGTACAGCTTCGTTTCCAAGAGTGGTTCCGTGCTTTGCTTCGCCAGAGTGATCCCGAAACCGATGCACCAGATGACCGTGCCCGTCTTCAAAGTTCAATTCGTTATATTGACGACCACTATGATCTGACGATAACCGTGGACGAGCTCGCGGCAGATATTGGTCTAACCAGAGCCAGCTACACTCGGCAATTCAAAAGAATGACAGGCAAGCTTCCGCTTGATTATGTGAATACGGTTCGGCTGGAGCGCTCGAAGCAACTATTGCAGCTAACGGATGATCGCATCCATGAGATTGCACAGAATGTGGGATTCAGCAGCGAGTATTATTTTGGTCGTCGTTTCAAGCAGTATGCTGGTATTTCCCCTGGGTTATATCGTCGTCATCATCGTCAAGAGGTTCGTGTCTTTGCTCCGTATCTGGAAGACTTTGTGTTGGCCCTGGGCGTAAAGCCTGTGTTGCAATATTCGCATCACTCCTGGGGTAGACAGCATTATTTGGGATTGGATGATGTGCCCGAATTCGATGTAAGCCAGCAGGATGCTCAATTCAGTGCGGGTATTGTTCCTGACTTTATCATGCTGAACAAGGGATATGATCGATGGAATCTGGACCGCTTTGAGCAAGTAGCACCTACGTTTTACGTAGATCATCTGGGAGAGGATTGGCGTTCCATTCTTAGATCAACAGCCGATGTGTTGGGAAAGGTGAATCGAGTTCAAGATGTAATTGGTGCGTATGAGGACAAGGCATTGGAAGCTAAAGGACGTTTAACACGTTATATGCGTGGTCAAACGGTGGCGTTTTTGCGTATATCTGCGTCGGATATTACTCTCTATGGGAATCAGCAAGGTTACGTGGGCCCTGTAATTTATCAGGATCTTGGACTGACTCCGCATTCCCGTGTGCAGCAATGGACAAGACATGAGCGCAGGATTTCCATTGGATTGGAGCAGTTAAGCCAACTTGATGCGGATCACTTGTTGATTACTTTTGATACTGGGGATTCTGCTGAACCAGGAGTTGAGCGCGAACTGCTCGACCGGGATGAATGGAAACGCCTGCCTGCCGTGAAGAGCGGCAATGTGTATGAAGTGGATTTCATGACCTGGATGAACTACGGTGTGATCTCTCATGGGAAGAAGATTGAGGATATATTGCGGTTTATGGCTTGAGGAAGGCTTTGTCCAATAATAGTTCTAAATCCAATTCAATTTTAGTTTGTTAAATAGTCTAAATAAAGGGATTTGAATCAGATTGAAGAATATCTTATAAAAGATAGGGGATAACCGAAAGGAGCAGATGAATGGTCAAAGAAAAAATTCCAGTATGGTTTTGGTGTATCTCGATAGTAGTTGCCGTTATGTTAGTATACAACTTGTTTCAAGTAGATTCTCGTATAAACATGCTTGCACTAGGCATCCTTAATGTTGCTAATGCCATTCGGATGTGGAAGAATTACCGAAACTCGGCAATTATGTTTTTAATAATAGGTGTTCTTGGTACATTTTTATTTTTCAAGTATCTATTTTAATAATTAATTTGAAGCCTGACCGTCATTTATATGGCGGTCTTTTTCGTTTTCAATTATTAAACCAATGGAGGAATTCAGTAGGACATGGAGTTGAGCTGTTTCATCTCATTTTAGTGTAGCGTTTACAAAAAAACAGAACAATGAGCACAAAATGCAAAAGCGGAGGTCCTTGACTGAAAGATTACGACATACCATTAGAGTGAAGGCCGATCTGTAACTCAGGGGTTGAAGTCTTCAAGCATAGCCATGAATGGCGGATGGGAGAGCTGTAATGACAAAACGGGTAATTCTGTTGGAAGAAGGTACGGCAGAGATGAAAGGGCTAATGGGCAGTAAAGGGGCTGATCTTGCAGAGCTAATCCATGCAGGGTGGTCTGTCCCGGCCGGATTTGTGGTCACAACGGAATGCTGTCGCGAGTTCTGTACCCGTCTTGGACATCTTTCCGGTGAAGGAGAAGAAGAGGTTGTGACCGCGATCCGTCACCTGGAACAGCAAAACGGAAAATTCTTCGGGCATTCGGAGAATCCGCTTCTGCTCGCGGTACGTACTGATCAGGATCGATTATCAGAAGCGGCCATAAATTCACTACTAAATGTTGGTCTGAATGATGTTACCGTGGAAGGACTCGCACGTCAAACTGGTGATCGGTTGCATGCACTCCGATGTTACCTGGATTATTTAAAGGAGTATGGACAGCTGGTATATGGAATGTCGTCTGAAATTTTCACAGGAGTATCAAGTCACGATAAGGGTCGGGATGAAGCAGAGCTAGAATTAACCATTATGGAATTAAAATATTTAATTGAAGCAAAAGGGCGTAATCCCTTTCCACAGGAAGTTCAAATTCAATTGAAAGAAGTTGTATGTGCGGTATATCACTCACAGCGTGTTAAAGCATCCAGATCTCAGGACGAGATGGTGCGTAAGTCAAATTACATTTCTTTGGAGCAAAGCGCTCCTGTTCTTATACAGACGATGATGCATGGAACGTGCGGAGACTCAAGCGGGACCGGAACAATATATACGCGTAACCCACTTACGGGAGAAAAGGAATTTACGGGACAATACGTCTCCATCGGGGACTTCAATCAGACCATTCACGGTCTGGATGGTTTGCAGTATGACGAACCTGAGCTATTTGCACGTTTGCTGGAGATAAGTAGCCAGTTGGAGAGGAATAAGGAGGAAATTCAGGAAATTAGCTATGTAATTGAATCTGGCGAGTTATATGTTGTGCAGACCCAGCCAGCACGATTATCCTCTATAGCCACACTGAGGAGTACTGTGGATTTCGTCCATGAAGGACTCATCAACAAGGAGGACGCACTGCTACGCATCCAACCTTGGCATATCACCGAAGTGTTGAAGCATAACACCGATTCTAGCAGAGATGTGGACACGGGAAGTTTTCCCACACCATCACCAGAATTACAATTACTACTTGCATGGGCTGATGAAGTCAAAGAACTAACTGTACTGGCCAATGCTGATCGACCGCAGGATGCCATAACAGCACGGATACTGGGGGCTGAGGGAATCGGATTATGCAGGACGGAACATATGCTGTTGTCACCTGCGCGGCTACCTTTTGTACAGAAAATGATTTTGGCTGACAGTGAATCCGAGCGCAGGCGTGGCTTGGAGCGGTTGTTACCCATGCAGCAATTTGATTTTGAACAGATATTTGAAGCGATGGATGGACACCCGGTAACTATACGTTTGCTTGATTCACCGTTGCATGAACTGCTACCGGATCTGGAAGTGTTGGACAAACGACGCGAGTGGTTGCAAGCAGAGGAGTGGCAGGAGCACGCAGACCATCAGATTGAACTGGAGGAACTGGAGCGTGTGATTCGAAGAGTCAGTGAATTGCATGAACATAATCCGACATTGGGGCAACATTCTTGTCGTCTGAGTACGGTGTTCCCGGAAATCGTTGATATGCAGCTGGAAGCGATATTCCGCGCAGCGGTGAAAGGCATCCGTCAAGGCTGGTGGGTACGTCCGGAGATTATGATCCCGCAGATTGGTAATGTGTATGAACTTCAGGAGATGAGAGATCTGGTAGATCATGTGGCTGACCAAGTGCTTGGTGAGGAGAAGCGACATTGTCACTATAAAGTAGGGGCGATGATCGAAGCTCCGAGAGCGGCGCTGACGGCGACTCACCTTGCTCGTCAGGCAGACTTTTTCTCGTTTGGCGCGGATGAGCTGACAGAGATGACGTTTGGATATAGTCGCCAAGAAGCCGAGAAGCGATTCCTTCAACGTGATACGGACTCCCGTACGGTAACGAATAATCCATTCCATGTGCTGGACACGGAGGGCGTTGGACAGCTAGTGGAGATGGCGGTTGTTCAAGGTCGGATTCGTAAACCTTATCTGAAGACAGGGATCTGTGGAGAAAATATTGTGGATCTGGAGTCCATTACGTTCTGCCACCGGATTGGGTTGGATTACGTAAGTTGTTTGCCTGAACAGATCCCTTATGTACGAATTGCAGCTGCACAAGCAGCCATTAAGGGACAGAGAGAGGGAGCGCAAACAAAGAACTCGGATATATCTACAATTGCGTAACGCTCACCCTGTACTACACGGAACTTCCATGGAATAGCAACCAGAAAACTGTTATACTGAAATATGCGTTTTGTAAAATGAACGTAAAATTTCAGGGTAAGGGTTGAAAGCGACCATGTATAATTCCAAAAATGAACGAACTTCTTCACGGACTTTATTCGCCGTGTTATTCATTCTTATGCTGCTGAAGTTGTCACTGTTGCGGTATTTCTTTTTCCAGGGTCTGTCTGGCATCGGTCTGTTAACTGACGCATTAGGCGCACTAACCGTGGTATGCGTGCTGGATCTGATCGTGCCCAAAGCCTGGAAGCGAGCAGTATACGGCGGATTCAATGTTCTGTTTTCTCTGGTGCTGTTCGCGGCCACGCTGTATAACGTTCATTTCAGTTCGGTACCCACGTATACCGCACTCAGTGAACTGGGGCAAGTTGCGCAAGTACGGGGCAGTATCGGACCGCTGGTACGACCGGAGCACTTTCTGTTTTTTGCAGACATCGTATTGGCATTGCCAATTTGGTTGATGATTCGCAGACGTGCTGGTGGCCGTAACCACAGCAGTTATCGCGATAGCGGTTTGACGTTCGGCAGAATTCGCAGACGTTACTGGGGCAAGCTCGGCGTTGCGCTTACCGCTGCATTCTGCATCGTGCTGTCAGGCAGTTTTATTGTCAAAGGTGAAACGATTGATAACGAATTAGTTCGTGCTGAGAATCTCGGTTTCCTGAACTATCAAGTATCGTCGGCCATTCTGACGAGCAAAGAGAATGAGGCCATTGCGAATGGCAACATTAACGAAACCATTTCCAAGATCAATGAGCTGGTTAGCCGGTATCCGTATCAGGATAAGCCAAGAGACGGCACAGCCGTGAAGGCCAAATATTTTGGTCAAGCGAAGGGCAGCAATCTGATTGTATTGCAATTGGAGTCCTTTCAGAATTTCCCGATTAATGCTTCATTGGATGGTCAGGAGTTAACGCCGGTATTGAATAATCTGGCCAAAGAAAGCTATTATTTCTCTCATTTCTTCCAACAGATCGGACAGGGAAATACTTCGGACGCTGAGTTCATGTCCAACACGTCTATCTATCCAACCGGAGTTGTTCCCATGTCAGCAGGGTACAGTGACCGTGAACTGCCGAGTCTTCCCAAGTTATTAGGAAAAGAGGGATATGAGTCCGAGACGTACCACGTCAATGACGTCACCTTCTGGAACCGGAACAAAATGTATCCGGCACTCGGATTCACTCGTTATTTCGACAAGCCCAGCTTCGAGAATGACAGATTCAATGACTTTGGACCATCGGATGAAGAGTTGTACCGTGTAGGTGTGGAAAAAATGACTGCGCATCAGGCTGCAAACCAGCCATTCTATGCTCAGTTCATTACGGCATCAAGTCACTCGCCGTTTACGGTTCCCGCTGATCGTGCACGAATCGCGATTCCAGCGACCATCACAAATAAACTGCTTCACGACTATCTGCAAGCAATCAACTATACCGACTATGCCATCGGTCAACTCATTAATGAATTGAAGGCGAATGGATTGTGGGATAACACAACCTTAGTGCTCTACGGGGACCACTTCGGTCTGCCTGCTGACGAAGAGATTACACAGCAGATTCAGGCTAATCTGGGCGTCCCTTATGACGGTAAAGTAAGTCGATTCAACATTCCGTTAATGATTCACACACCGAAACAGACCAAAGGGCAAGTCATTGAGCAGCCAGGCGGTCAGCTGGATATGCTGCCAACCATTATGAATTTAATGGGCGTTTCGCTCCAGGATGAGAAGTTCACTGCTTTCGGGCACGATTTGCTCAACATGGATCATAATGCCTTCGGAATCCGGTATTACTTGCCGACGGGGTCATTTGTCAACAATGACATCATGTTTATTCCGGGTGCAGGGTTTGATGATGGAACAGCTTACTCACTCAAAACGTATGAGCCGGTAACGGATTTGGAACCTTATCGTGCCGACTATGAACATGTGCTCAGCCTGATGAAACTATCTGACGAGTATGTGAAGTTGTTACCGAAACGTGCGCCATAACTGAGTTTTTCTGCAAGAGATTAGATCTCAACGCTAGATCCAAACGTCACCAGTTCATAACTGGTGGCGTTTTTTGCATGTTTCTCGCACAACTGTGGTAACAAAAGAGGATAACTAAAGTTTGAAACTGTAATAATTAATGTTACAATGGAACAAGCAAGAATGAAGTGAGTCATAGCGTGCAACATCCGCAAGAACTCATATTCACAGAACTCATGAACCTAACAGACGAGAGGATTGAATATATATGAAACTGAGTGTACTCGAACATGGACATATCAATGAAGGCCGAAGTGTACAGGATACGTTGCAGGAAACGGTGAAACTCGCACAACATGCGGATCAATTGGGATACTCCCGTTTCTGGATGTCGGAACATCACGGAAGCGGTGCGTTGTCTTTCTCCAGTCCTGAAGTGATGATTGCACATGTAGCTGCACATACGGATCGGATTCGGGTAGGTTCCGGCGGTGTCATGCTGCCTCATTATAGTGCCTACAAGGTTGCGGAGAATTTCCGTCTGCTGGAAGCTCTGCATCCGGGGCGGATTGACCTTGGGATTGGCAGAGCACCAGGCGGCATGCCGATTGCCAGCAGAGCGCTGAACGAAGGCAAATCATCGAATGTACAATTCTTCCCACAGCAGATTGCAGATCTGGGTGGATACTTCCACGAGCAATTGCCTGAGGATCATCGGTTCGCCTCTCTTGTAGCCGGACCATCGGTTCCAACCGTTCCTGAAGTATGGTTGCTGGGTTCCAGTTCCGAGGGTGCGAGAATTGCTGCGGCGCAAGGGACATCGTATGCGTTTGCCCAATTCTTCGGAACACCAGGCGGTGAAGAAGCGATGAAGCATTACCGCAGACATTTCAAGCCGTCCATCCTGAATGACAAACCACATTCCATGATCGCTGTCTCGGCATTCTGCGCGGAGACAGAGGAAGAAGCAGCTGACCTCGCGCGCAGCAACGAACTTTTCTTCTTGCGTCTCGGACGAGGTCTTGAACAAAGTTCATTCCCATCCCTGGAGACGGTGAACAACTATCCATTCACAGCGATGGAGATGGAACAGATCCGTCAACGCCGTTCTTTTTCCATCGTGGGTACACCGGATCAGGTGAAAGATAAAATTACCGCAATGGCTGAACGGCATGAAGCAGATGAAGTTATTATCGCGTCAGCGGTTCATTCGTTTGAAGCACGGCTGCGCTCATTCGGCTTGATTGCAGAAGCCTTTGGACTCAAGCAGGACTAATGGTGGGCAAGCGGGAATAACTACTCTGAACAGACTGGAATCTTGGTCTTGCAAGGTTCCGGTTATACTCTTGCGTGATCAGGGAGAGGAGAGATTCACATGCGCAGATGTGTGATTAGTGATATTCATGGCTGCTACGATGAATTTAATGCACTGCTTAAGCTTGCAGACTATAATCCTTTGCAGGATGAATTGATTTTGCTGGGTGATTATGTGGATCGCGGTCCAAGCAGCAAACAGGTCATCGAACAGATTATGCAGCTTCAGCAACAGCACCATATTATGGTGATCAAAGGCAATCACGATGCCATGATGGTTAAAGCGCTAACCCAGGATGTAGAGCAATATGATCAACACTGGATTCGTAATGGCGGATTACAGACGATGGCCAGTTATCTGGATCTGGAGCTTACTTATGATGAGCAACAGATCGATTGGGAAGCTTATGCTGAAGCCAAACAGTGGATACGTAGACACTATGAACATCATCTTCGTTTTCTGGATCAGCTTCCGCTGGTGTACGAAATTCCGGGGTATATTTTTGTGCATGCCGGAATCAACCCGGATATCGAGGATTGGAGAAGCCAGTCTGAGCGGGACTTCATTTGGATTCGGGAATCATTCTATTCCAGACCAACGTCGATTAGAGAGACGGTCGTATTTGGACACACACCCGTGAAGCATTTGCATGACGAGACAGGCATTTGGTTTGACCCAAGCGGAGACAAAATCGGCATTGATGGTGGCTGTGCCTATGGAGCACAATTGAACCTGCTGGAGATTAGCGAGGCGGGCAGTCTACAGACCTTTTTTGTACGGCAAGGGCAGAGCGCGGAAGAGCCCGAGATTTAATATTTTCGTTGCGTATCAGGAATTCATATGCTAATTTATAAGGTTGTACGATGGAATAAATAGGATACATATCATATCGACTTGAGGGGAATGAACCAAGTTTGGCTATCTATAATCTGGATCAACTGCAACATCACATTTTACTCTGTAATGGTGGAACATGCATGCGTAACGATGGGGAAGAAGTAACTCAGGCGGTACGTGACGAGATTGTTAAACAGCAGGCGGGAGGATTCATCCATACGACTCGTACCAAATGTAATGGTCAGTGTGACAATGCATGCGTGACGATTGTGTATCCACAGGGTGACTGGTATGGCCAAATGACACCGGATTCAGGCAGAGCGCTGGTACAGGCCTTGTGTGAAGGCGAAAAATTGGAGAAACACCTGATTGCTAATGTGGCCAAGACCTCTGTGAATTAGAATTACAGGGAGGATATTATTTTTTCTAAGATGACTTACCTGAGAATGATTTGCAATTAATTCGCTGTAACGGGATTGGAATTAAGCCTTATTAGCGCTATAATCAGTAGGGTATGATTAAAATATGACATGTATTATTCTAAATGACAATTGACGGAGGGCTATAAATATGGAAAAAGCGTTAATCTTCGGTCACAAAAATCCCGACACGGATACGATCTGTTCAGCGATTGCCTATGCAGATTTGAAAACAAAATTGGGTCAGGACGTTGAAGCTGTTCGTCTCGGCGAAGTCAATGGTGAAACCCAGTTTGCACTGGATCAATTCAAAATCGCAGCACCACGTCTGATTAAAACAGCTGCAAATGAAGTGAACAAGGTTATTCTGGTTGACCACAACGAGCGTCAGCAAAGTGTAAGCGATATTGAGGAAGTGACTGTCGTTGAAGTTATCGACCATCACCGTATTGCTAACTTTGAGACAAGCGGACCTGTGTATTTCCGTGCAGAGCCTGTAGGTTGTACAGCAACCATTTTGAATAAAATGTACAAAGAAAACGGCATCGAAGTGAGTGCGCCGATTGCTGGTCTGATGCTGTCTGCTATTATTTCTGATTCCTTGTTGTTCAAATCCCCGACTTGTACAGATCAGGATGTAGCCGCTGCGCGTGAACTGGCTGCCATTGCTGGTGTAGATGCAGACAGCTATGGTCTGGACATGCTGAAAGCCGGCGCGGATCTGAGCCAAAAAACAATTGCTGAGCTGATCTCCCTGGATGCCAAAGAATTCGTAATGGGTCAATCCAAAGTGGAAATTGCACAGGTTAACGCAGTTGACGTGAATGATGTGCTCGTGAAGCAACCTGAGCTTGAAGCAGCTATTGAAGCAATTATTTCAAGTAAAGGTCTCGACCTGTTCGTATTTGTCGTAACAGACATTCTGAACAACGATTCCGTTGCTCTGGCATATGGTACATCCACCAAAGCTGTGGAGAAAGCCTACAATGTGACGCTGTCTGATAGCAGAGCACTTTTGAAAGGCGTAGTATCACGCAAATCACAAATTGTACCGGTTCTGACGGAAGCATTCAACACGCTATAAATCGGACGGATTGGCGTATTCGTACGCTGATATGTATTACAAATCGTAGCAACACCATCCTAGCCTGCTCTGATCCGTAAATGGTCAGGCAGGCTTTTGATGTAGAGGAGGAAGAATCATGATCAAAAATGAAAAAATCAAAGCAGCCGAAGTGCAGCTTACCGGATTGAACGGTGAAGATCTGGGCGTGATGTCCACGCAGGAAGCTCTTCAACTTGCGAAGCAGCATAAAGTAGATCTGGTGTGCTTATCCTTGATGACAAGTCCGCCGCCATGCAAGCTGATTGGCGCGGGAGCAGCCAAAGCGGAAGCGCAGCAGGCGAAGAAAAAAGCGAGTAAATCCCCTGATAAACGGAAAGTAAAAGAAATTCGATTGAACCTTGCGATGGAGGATCATGACCGGGATACCAAGCAGTCTCAGGCGGAACGCATCCTGAAGAAGGGTGATTCGGTAAAACTCGTCATCCAGGTGCATGGAGCCAAAGAGGGCGCTGCTGGCAAGGAATGGGCAGAGCAACTGAGCAAATCGCTGGCTGAATTCGGTAGTAAAACGACGGGTGTTCAGGTAAGTGGTAAACAGGTTGTTGTGCAACTGGACCCGAACGCGTAAATTTCCAGAAGATTATTGAGGTAGCACATGGGTAATGCCAATGTGGATGCAGTAATGATTATTTGAATGTGAGGAAAGCCCAATGAGATGGCAGGCTAACTGCTGCTTTCACTGGGCTTTTTTATCATTATTCGGGGATGCAGAACTAATCGAGTTCAAAGCACAAGATGGCTCTGTTCCAGTAATTCAGCTGCGTAAATAACGACTGCCACCAAGGCGTACATATAACTGTCCGGGTAATACAGGCGTAGAACCAGCGGCTACATTATTCTCGCTGTTCTTGGCGAATCGAGATAAATAAAAGAAGTCCGGATAGATCACCATATCCATTAAGTATGCGGAGACCCGGCTACCTGGAGCGCGAAACTGATTCAGTGTACGTATAATATCTTCACCGCGTGCAATACCAATGCCATGTCCGTAATACCAGTTCTCGCGCAGCATAATCGTATTCTCTCCCTGCCATTCGGGAGTTTCGGGAGAAACATCCGGATTTTTAAAATACAGCACATCTCCTGGAAGTGCGGTTTCACTACCATTTTTTTCAGTCAATCGCAGGTCGCTGTCATAATGCCAGTCAAAGAGTAACAGATTTCGAAACAGCGAATTAAAAGCATCTTCGCGAATGCTTCCCAGCACGCCACCATACAGAACAATGACAGTGGCTGTTGCACATTCAAAGGCATATAAGTGCCCATTCCTCCAGATATCCCGGATTCCGTCGGCGGGTGTCACGTTCGATTTCAACTCGAACCCACCCTCTGCATTACGATTCCAGTAAGCAGGATTACATCTGGATTTTTCAAAGGATGCAAAACTGACGCCGCTTCGATCCAGTCCTTCTGCTGCATCCACGAGCGAGCCTCTCAAATCCCATTCAAATCGAAGATGATCCATGGATTGGTAAACATATCTCGTTGGACGATTCTGAAGTTGCTGTAACCAATACCATTCAAAATCAGACCAGTCCGAGCGGTTCAGCAGGGCAGGTTGATTTGCAACAATGATCATAATTCATAACCTCCGTTCCTATTCGAATATTCAACATTGTATAATCAGGGGAGCACGAGTATTGTGTAGTATATGACGTGATGTGTTCGAATTGGTATGTACACATTGAACGTTCTCAGCTTCCAAGATTAAAAATGCAATTCATAAGGACATTTTGTCTTTTTGTCTGATCTCGTTTATAAATCATGGCATTTGGGGTAGTACTCTATAGATGAAGTTATGTTCAGGTGGATATATTCATACGGAATACATTCAGATTCTCATAAAGGAGGACATGTAATGTCGAAATCCATTACAGAGAGCCGATCTCTGTTCGAACAATTGTATACGCACGCACCAATCGGCATTGCTGTCGCATCGCATGTAAATGGACGTTGGTTGCAGCTTAATCCTGCTTTTTGCGAGATGCTTGCTTACAGCGAAGATGAACTGATCGATACTTCGGTCGTACATATGATCCATGAAGAAGATCTGCACATGGAAGAATTCCGCAGCAAGTTCTGGGAAATGACCCATGATACACGCCAGATGTACGAGACGGAGTTTCGTTTGAAACGAAAAGACGGTTCATTGTTATGGGCAACGATCAGAGCTTGCATCGTCAGGGATGAAACGAATGGCGAGCCTTTATATCTGTTGGTACAAGCCGCTGATATTACCAAACAAAAGGAGGCAGAGGAACGCCTTATTATACAGCGTAAGCAATTGGAAGAGAGCAGTCGCATTTCCCGTCTGCTGGCGGAGTCATCACTGGATCTGATTGCAATACATGATGCCGATTCTAGTCGTACATTTAAATATGTATCGAATGCATGTAAGAGCATGCTCGGCTATGAGTTGGAAGAAGTCGTAGGTAAGCCGGGAACATTCGTTATCTATCCAGAGGATGTTCCTTTGGTTGAAGCTTACGTGGAAGAGCAGAGAAAGGGTCTGGCTCCCAAACGGATCAGTTATCGTCTTTTGCATAAGGACGGATCTACGGTGTGGGCAGATACCATCACACATTATGTTTATGACAGTGCAGGTGAACTGATAGAGCTCGTCGCTGTAACCCGGGATATCACAGCCAGCCAGCAACAACAGCTAAGCATGCAGGAGTACAGATCGTTATTCGACTGTAATCCCCTGGGTGTGGCTTCTCTTGATCTGGAAGGCAATCTGCTGAAAGCCAATGTGGGTCAGGAACAATTGACAGGACACACCAAGGATGAGCTGCTGAGTCGATCTTTTGATCACCTCATTGATCCTGTGGATCTGGAGAAGACTCGACATCATTTTGAGGAAACGGTGAAGGGCACCGCACAGAGCTACGAGATAGGCTTAATTCACAAAAATGGGCAGCGAATTGAAACAAATGTGATTAATGTTCCTATTATACTTGAGGACAAAGTTGTTGGAGTCTACGGGATTACCAGTGACATTACAGAGTCCAAACGTTACGTCGAGGAAATCGAGAACCTTAGTTATGAACGGGCATTGATTTTGAATGGCATGTCTGAGGGGGTTATCGGACTGGACCTCGAGGGGAATCTGAACTTTGCCAATCCGGCCGCTGCGGAGATCATGAACTTCTGTCCAAGTGAAATGAACGGCAAACCCCTTGAACAGATGATGATCCAAATGCAGAGCGAAGGCATCCCTTATCCATCCAAGGATACACCTATTCTGCAGGCTGTTCGTGAGGGACGACGTCTGCCGCGTACCGAATCTGTTTTTTGGAGGCAGGATGGGTCCAGTTTCCTGGCGGAGTTCCAATTGAAGCCGATTATGGATCAGGGTAGAACCCGAGGGGCAGTTTTGGTTTTCCGTGATATGACATCTGTGAAGGACATCATACGTGCCAAGGAAGCAGCAGAGCATGCAGACCGAGCGAAGTCCGAGTTTCTAGCTATTATGAGTCATGAGCTTCGTACACCATTGAATGGCATCATGGGCATGGCCCATCTATTAATGGAAACCGAGCTGGATGATGAACAGAAAGGCTTTGCGGAAATCATGATTGATAGCGGCGAATCTCTTTTGTACATTTTGAATGAAATCCTGGATTTCAGCAAAATCGAAGCAGGCAAAATGGATCTTGAGCGCGCACCTGTAGATATTAAGGCGATGCTGGGTGGAGTGATCGAGCTGTTTGCACTAAAGGCCTCAGAGAAAAATATTGAACTTTATTATGAAGTGTCGGATCATATTCCTGAGCGCGTTCAAGGGGATGAGACACGTATCCGGCAGATTTTGATTAATCTGGTGGGTAACGCTGTTAAATTCACAGAGCATGGCCGTATTAAGGTTAGCGTAGGAGCTGATTTCTCAGATGAGCACGGTCGGGACAACCTGATGTTGACCTTTAAGGTGAGAGATACGGGAATCGGTATTCCAATAGAAAAGCAGCATGAGCTGTTCCAATCCTTCTCACAGCTTGATCCAGCCATCAATCGCAAATTTGGCGGGACAGGTCTGGGGCTTGCGATCAGCAAGAAACTGGTGGAGTTGATGGGCGGAGCAATAGGGGTACAGAGCGAGATCGGTGAGGGGGCTGAATTCCAGTTCACCCTCTTAGTTGAGCGGTGGCTAGAGGAAAGCAGCGACTCCATCGAAATCACCACCAATGATGAACAGCAATTGGATCGAGTTAGTCTTGCCCGTGACATCAAAATTTTGATTGCTGAAGATCAAGCGGTCAACAGTCATCTGTTGGAGGAAATGCTACGCAAATTTGGCGGGGTATGTGACATCGTTGAGAATGGTGCACAGGCCATTGATTTCTTGAACAAGGTTCAATACGATTTGGTGTTTATGGATATTCAAATGCCCGTTATGGATGGGATTGAAGCGACCTGTCGAATCAGACAGACGCACCCGGAAATACCGGTTATTGCAGCGATTACAGCTTTTGCAGGCGCCGGTGACCGTGAGGAGTGTCTGAAATGCGGGATGCAAGACTTTATTAGCAAACCTTTCCATTCCACGGAGATTAGCCGCGTACTAAATACATGGGTTCCATATATTCGCTCTCAAAAGGTAACGTAACAGATAAATAACCTGTACCTTGAAATTCAAGGCACAGGTTATTCTGTCATTTGCTCAAATTAGCAGGCACCTGAGAATGAGAATCAGGACCAGCCTCCGATTAAACCGGAGAGGGTTACGCATTCGTCATCTTCCAAATCTGCAATCAGAGTGAGTTCTTCGTTATCTTGTGGATCAACGGAGAATAATTCACGGCGTCCGTCTTCATGTACAATAATGACTAACTGATGGCCGCCCTTTGTATCAAACTGGTACTTAACTCCGATACCAGGTAGTGGGCATTCGCGGATATTCATGAAACCTGTCACCTCTTTAGCTTTGCTTAATAAAAAATTAACCGTTCACACAGTACGGATGTATTCTACTATCCATAACACCGTTTGGCAAGTCACAAATAAAATTGGTGTGAAAGAATTAATCTTTTCCGCGATCTGTGCCTGCACTATGGCGCTGTCTGGCCCGTCTGCGGCGAACAAAAAACCAAATGAGAAGAGCTGCGATTAATAATAGGCCAATGACTGCAATGATGATGTTCCGGATATTGGGAACCTGTACAGTCAGATCCAGTTTATTCATCTGGAGGGGGGAAACGTGCCAAATGAGCGTTTTTCCGCCATCCTCTACCTGATCTGCATTGGATTCGGCTGCCTTGATGGGCAAAGACAGTTTGAAGTCAAAGTTAACATCTTTTAACAAGAGGTTTTTAAGAAAGTTAGGCACCTTGTTAATCTGATTTTTGATCTCACCATCGGGCATGGACTCCATGAGGTCGGCTTCTGCTGTAATATGCATCTTGGAAGTGAAGAAGCCAGGCGTACTGGTTTGTTCAACCTTGATTCCTTCTGGTAAATCGGATGTGTCAAAGCTGGTCGTATTGCTTTTTTCATAATGGGTTGTCGCTGTGAGTTGCTGCTGATCTCCCTGTTCAGAGACTTCAGCCTGGAAGTTATTTCGATTGAGCGCATCTGCGATCAGAGGCATGAGATTGTCTTGTCCAATCTTTCCAAGAGCAGAGTTCTTGACGTTGAGATTGAGATCCAGATCCGTTGATCCATCCATATTCACCGTAAGATGGGCTTCTCCATCCGCACAGGCGGATAAAACAGATAACATAAGGGCAAGTAAAACAATAAGAAATAGCTGACGTAAGGGGATGCGAGTCGACATGTCTTTCAACCTTTCTGCGTAAAAATCCAGATTCCATTTCATAGAAATATAGTATACACCGTAAGCATGGCAGATGAAACTTTGAACCGTTCAATGAGGAAAGTATGATTAAGTGTGCTTGGGGAAATAATCTATATATTAAAATTAAAGATTTCGTATTTTTGTCAATGTTCGGTCAATTCAAACGGCGCTTCACCGTGTACACTAGTAGTAGTGTGATGAATATACGGGAGCAGGGAGGTTACATTCATGACATATATCATTATTATGGCTGTTATTATGGTCGTGGGCATGGTCGGAATGGGCTGGTTCTATCAGATTATGGATAAAGACCAAAGCTAGTATTTTCTAAATGTGAAAAGAAATGACAACCTATAAGCTGGCTTCGCTAACGCGAGGCGGGCTTATTTGTGTAGGGAAATTTTCGAGACAGTGACCTCACATTAGCGCGTAATATATGTAACTATTCATGTTGTACAATTTGACCGATGGACAAATATTTTTCGTAAAGATGGGATTTTTTAGCTGCTCTTTTGTATAATAGGGGGTAGTTTCACTCGGGATACTCCCGAAATTCTGCCAAACAGGAAAGGGTGTACATAAATGAAATTTAGTGAGTATACGTATACACGTCCGAATCTGGAACTTATCAAGACATCTTTCCATGAGCTATTGACCAGTTTTGAAGCTGCGGCAACGGTTGAGGAACAGAGTGGGGTTATGGATCAGATTAACGCGCTGCGCAGTGATTTTGAGACGCAAGCCCAATTGGTCTATATCCGTCATTCCATTGATACCAATGATGAATTTTACAAGGCAGAGAACGAATTTCTGGATGAGAATGCACCGGTTGTGCAGGAATATATTACGGATTTTTACCGTGCACTGGTTAACTCGAAATTCCGCAATGAATTGGAACAAAAATGGGGTTCACAGCTGTTCCAGCTGGCGGATCTTTCACTGAAAACATTCAGCCCGGAAATTATTGAAGAACTCCAGAAGGAGAACAAACTTTCCACCGAATATAATCAGTTGATCGCTTCGGCCAAAATTCCATTCGAAGGTGAAGAGCGCACGTTGCCACAGCTTCATCCATTTGAACTATCCACGGATCGCTCCATGCGGGAGCGTGCTTCGGAAGCCAGATATACGTTCATGGCTGAACATGAGGCTGAATTCGATCGCATTTACGATGAGCTGGTTAAAGTACGTACACAGATCGCGAAGAAACTGGGCTATCCAAGCTACGTGGAACTCGGCTATGATCGCATGAACCGTACGGATTACAACGCAGAGATGGTAGCCAACTTCCGGGCACAAGTTCGTGATTATATTGTACCTGTAGCGACCAAGCTCAGAGAGCGCCAGCGTAATCGGATTGATGTGGATACGCTGTATTACTATGATCAGGGTTTCAGCTTCAAGACGGGTAACCCGACACCGAAGGGTGATGCGGACTGGATTATTAATAATGGTAAGAAAATGTACGCTGAATTATCACCAGAGACGGATGCATTTTTCCAGATGATGACCGAGAACGAACTTATGGATCTGGTCAGCAAAAAAGGCAAACAGGGCGGCGGATATTGTACATTCCTGAACGATTACAAAGTGCCGTTTATCTTCTCCAACTTCAACGGTACATCGGGTGATATTGATGTATTGACACATGAAGCAGGTCATGCTTTCCAAGTGTATGAGAGCCGTGATTTTGCAGTGCCTGAGTACAACTGGCCGACGTATGAATCGGCTGAGATTCATTCCATGAGCATGGAGTTCTTCACATGGCCGTGGATGCAGTTGTTCTTTGAGGAAGATACGGACAAGTATAAGTTCGATCACTTGTCTTCCGGTCTGTTGTTCATTCCTTATGGCGTAGCCGTGGATGAATTCCAGCATTTTGTGTATGCGAATCCGGATGCAACACCAGCGGAGCGCAAACAGGCATGGCGCAACATTGAGAAGACCTATCTGCCACACATCAATTACAAAGACAATGCGTATCTGGAGCAAGGTGGCTTCTGGCATAAACAGGGTCACATTTTCTCATCGCCGTTCTATTACATTGACTATACGCTTGCTCAAATCTGTGCATTCCAGTTCTGGAAACGCAGCAATGAGGACATGAAGTCCGCATGGGCCGACTATCTGACATTGTGCAAAGCGGGAGGAAGCCTATCCTTCACCGGATTGGTGGAACTGGCTGGATTGAACTCACCATTTGAGGACGGTTGTGTTTCCTCAGTAATTGGCGATATTGAGGCATGGCTTGATGGGGTGAACGATAAGGCTCTGTAAGCCTCTGTAAGGATGCTTTTAGTGAAAGTACCTTTGGTAAGATATAAGTAGTGGATATAGCTTTAACATCGATAGGAGAGACGGCTCGGATACCTTTGGGTGTCTGGGGCGTCTTTTTCATTACAGGTAAAAATCAACCTCAGTGTAACATTTATCGTGTTCATTGTGATTTATTTCACTATATCTGAAAACGGATTCAGTTACAATGTAGATAGTAAATCAGGGCTTACAGGAGGCTGGTTCAAATGGCAACACATGCATATTATGTTCCGCCCGTGAACTTGATGGGTAGAGGGTGTTTACAGGAAGCAGGCCAGATGATCGAACAGATGGGTATTCGCAAAGCACTCGTGGTAAGTGATCGTTACTTGATTACTTCAGGTGTTGCAGAGCAGGTACTGTCTATATTAAGAAAATCAGGGTTAGACTATGTTGTATATGATGAGGTTCAGCCTAATCCAACATGTCAGAATGTACATGACGGACTTCGAGTATTCCAGGATCATGGCTGTGACGCCATTATATCGATAGGCGGAGGTTCACCACAGGATGCTGCCAAAGGCATTGGCATTGTAGCTACGAACGGTGGACATATCCGTGAATATGAAGGATTGCATCAATCGAAACATAAGTCCGTGCCACTTGTGGCCTTTAACACAACGGCTGGCACATCGAGCGAGGTGACAATAAACTACGTGATTACAGATGAGGAACGTAAAGTGAAGATGGTGATGGTGGACCGCAACAGTCTGGTCTCCCTGTCGGTTAATGATCCGGAGCTGATGCTCAGCAAACCTGCAAGTCTCACAGCGGCTACAGGAATGGATGCGTTGACCCATGCCGTGGAAGCGATGGTTACACCTGGAGGATTTACAGTGACAAGTGCGACAGCTGCTGCAGCTGTTGAACTGATCTTTGAATATTTACCAAGAGCCGTGAGAGACGGCAGTGATCTGGAAGCGCGGGAACATATGACGTACGCGTGTTTCCTTGGCGGTATTGCTTTTAACAATGCGGGCCTGGGTTATGTCCATGCGATGGCGCATCAACTGGGTGGCGTATATGATCTGCCGCATGGTGTATGTAACGCCATGTTACTCCCCTATGTAGAGGAGCTGAATGCCAAGCATGTACCGGGCAAATTCCGTCATATTGCCAAAGCAATCGGCATGGATGTAAAGGGTAGAAGTGATGAGGAGTGTTCGCATTACGTGATTGAGGCCATACGTCAGCTATCGAAGGAAGTAGGTATCCCCGAGAAATTGTCTGAACTGGGTGTGAAAGATCCGGATGTGGAATTGCTTGCCGATAATGCAATGAAAGATGCATGTGCACCAGGCAACCCCTATCAACCATCCAAAGATGAAGTGATGGAGCTGTTCCGCAAAATTATATAAACCATTTTAGGAGCGGATACCAACATGAAATAGAGTACAGTATGAACCTGTTAAACTAGAGGAGCATGGGAACCGAGCAGGGGCCATAGAATAAACAGACAAAATGAGCCGGGAGGGGAAGTCGGCTTTTTTGTCATGTTGTTTTTTACTTATTTTCCCACTTAATAATTGTGCAAGAACTAAAGGATTTTGCTTTGTCACTATCGAATACACTATAAATAACAGTGGCACGAGAGAGGTTAATCTGAGCCTCAACTTGCTGTCGATGCTTTTCAGTAAGATTCCCCAGTCCGTTTCGTGTTTAATGTTAAATAGGAGTAGTCTATTTCATTGTTCACGAGCTACACCCTAAGTTCTGCAGCTAACATTCACCTCTGTAAGTCAGTTCGGGCGATTCTACACCAGCAACATCTCTATTTCAGGCTTCACATTCCAAGAAGTTCAACCGCAATATTATTCATCCGGTTACACATCTGTACAGCATGCTCCTAATCAAGACAACAGTGTCCACACAACAGAATATCGATTATGGGCTCTGAAATGAACAGAACGAATGCATGTGGAGGAGGCTGTAATGATGGCGAAAAAAGAAGTTGTAGCGATGCTGCTTGCCGGAGGGCAAGGTAAGAGGTTAAAAGGATTAACCAAATCACTGGCTAAGCCAGCTGTATATTTTGGGGGCACATACCGAATCATTGATTTTCCGTTGAGTAACTGCTCTAATTCTGGCATTGATACAGTGGGTGTATTGACTCAATATGAACCACTTGTCTTACATTCCTATATTGGCATTGGCAGTGACTGGGATTTGGATCGTAAAAACGGTGGGGTATATGTACTTCCTCCACATGAACGTGAAGACGGAAGCAACTGGTACCGTGGCACAGCAGATGCCATCTTCCGCAACCTGAACTTTATTGAACAATTCGATCCTGAGCATGTGCTCATTCTGTCAGGGGATCATATTTATAAGATGGACTACGAAAAAATGCTTCAGTATCACAAAGAAAAAGATGCGGATTGCACCATATCCGTTATTGATGTCACATTGGAAGAAGCCAGCCGCTTCGGCGTGCTGAACACCAACGATGACTATAGCATCTATGAATTCGAAGAAAAACCTCCTGAGCCCAAGAGCACACTCGCTTCCATGGGTATCTATCTCTTCAAGTGGGATGTACTGAAACGTTTCCTGATTCAGGATGAACAACAGGCATCCACCTCCTATGACTTTGGTAAAGATATTATTCCTTTGTTGCTTGAAAATGAAAAATCCCTATATGCATATCCATTCGAAGGTTACTGGAAAGACGTAGGTACCATTCGCAGTCTGTGGGAATCCAATATGGACCTGTTGGACGAAGACACACCGTTTAATCTGAATGATCCGGACTGGCGTATCTTTACACGTAATCCGAACCAACCTGCACAATATATCTCGCCTTCGGCCAAGGTGCGGAATTGTATTATCAGTGAAGGCAGTGTTGTGCATGGGGAGGTCAATCATTCTGTACTTTTTTATGGAATTGAAGTGGGTGAGAACAGCGCCGTTATCGATTCGGTCATCATGCCAAGGGTGAAGATTGGGCAAAATGTGCGCATTCATCGAGCGATTATCTCCGAAGGATTGGTTATTCCGGATGGAACACAGATTTCGCCTGCACCAGGAGATGAAAGTGATATATTGCTCGTGGATCAGGAAGAACTGGAACGTCAGCTTCGCCAAGGAATAACCAGCAAGGCCTAATTGAAGCCAAAAGGACGGTGCATGCGATGAAACCATTGATCGGAGTTATTAACCTTGACCATGAACTTGAAGAATTGAAGGAATTGACGTACTTTCGCTGCGGGGCCGCTGTGCCTTATGCCGGGCGTTACCGTCTGATCGATTTTGTTCTATCCAATATGATGAATGCCGGAATTGAAAGTATAGGTGTGTTTGTCCGGCGCAAGTATCGCTCTCTGATGGACCATCTCGGTGACGGTAAGCCGTGGGATCTGGATCGCAAACATGGAGGTATGTTTATTTTGCCGCCAGACTGGAACGATCCAACAGATACGTCACAAGGGGACTTGCAGCATTTTCATAACAATTTGGACTTTTTCCATAGAGGATCAGGTCAATACGTCGTGCACGCAGGCAGTCGTCATGTGACCAAAGCAGACCTTCAGGATGTCTACAGGTATCACATCAGCAAAGGAGCAGATGTCACACTGGTCTGCAAAAAAGTGGATCAACTCCTGCCTGAGCATGACGCCTGTGTCAAAATTGACCATGACGGGGACGGTAACGTGGTGGACATTCACCAAAGCGCTAATCACCCGAATATATATACAGAAATTTTCATTATGGAAAAGGAATTGTTCCTGCGCCAGGTGCAGCGCTGCATCGATCATGGCGAGAGCCATTTCTTCCGGGATGTCATTCAAAAAAATCCGGATGGATTGAATATCGCTGCGTATGCATATGATGGCTATCACGCAGTTATCAATTCGATCAACAGCTATTATCGCAATAGCATGGAACTGCTTAACACAGGACAATATGAACAACTGTTCAAGGAAGATCCGATCCAGACGAAAATTAAATACGAAGCGCCTGCCAAATACTTGGATACCGCCGATGTTAAACATTCACTTCTGGCCAATGGCTGCATTGTAGCTGGAGAGGTGGAAGACAGCATTTTATTCCGGGGCGTACAGGTTGCCAAAGGTGCCAAAATCAAAGGTTCCATCATCATGCAGAAATGTTATATTGGTGAGGGGACGGTACTTGAGAACGTCATTCTGGATAAAGACGTGAAGCTAACCGGAGGACAGACCTTGATCGGTGCCCCGTCGAATCCATACATTTTAGCAAAAAGTACTATTATCTAATTCCCGCACGTAACCGATATCTTCTATAAATATATATAAAATAAAAATCCTGCAGGATGGATTTCAGGTTCATACAAGAAACTTGTTTGGCTAAGAGCGTAGCAGTAAGTGAAGGAGACGAAATCGATTCTGAAGAAGCGTAGCGGTCGCCTTTATCACTGTATTTTCACATCTAAATAATAATTCAAGAAAATACAGGGATAACAGCGATCATAAGAACGATTCGTAACCGTAACGGGCGCATGCTCAAACCAAAATGTTGAGTGTATGAACCGCCACCATCCTGCAGGATTTCCCCGGGAGGAACCTACTTTTGTTTGACAACAAGGAAACGTTCAAGAGTATCTTTACACGGAATCTGGTCAGCAAATTGGGCAAACCGATTGAAGAAGCAACGCAGGAAGACGTATACCATGTACTGGGAAGCATGATTCGTGAATATGCAGGCCAGGATTGGGCAGCGTCGAATCAGGGGTTTAAGCAGCGCCAGGATAAACAGGTCTATTACTTCTCGCTGGAATTCCTGATTGGACGTCTGCTCGGCAACAATCTGTTGAATGTAAATGAATTGGAACTCGTCCGTGATAGTCTGGCGGAACTGGGCTTCTCCTTGGAAGAGGTAGAAGAACAGGAGGCGGATGCAGGACTCGGTAACGGAGGGCTGGGACGACTCGCTGCCTGTTTCCTGGATTCACTCGCATCCCTCGGATATGCAGGACATGGCTGCGGCATTCGCTATAAATACGGGTTGTTTGAACAAAAAATCATCAATGGCAATCAGGTCGAGTTGCCTGACAATTGGCTGGATAAAGGCAATGAATGGGAAGTCCGCCGCCCTGACAAAAAGGTGGAGGTCCAGTTCTGGGGCCGGGTTGAAGCTCACGAGCAGGATGGACATTATCAATTTGTTACAAAAGATGCCGAATCGGTTGTAGCGATCCCCTATGACGTGCCTGTCATCGGTTATGGTCAAACGCATGTGAACACATTGCGTCTATGGAGTGCCGAGCCGAAGCGCGAGACTTCACTCGATACACCTTCGAACTACTACGGCTATCTGGATTATAGCCGTTCGGTGGAATCAATCTCGGAATTCCTGTATCCCGATGATTCCCAGTACGAAGGAAAGCTGTTGCGATTGAAGCAGCAATATTTCATGTGTTCAGCAGGCGTGCAGAGTGCGTTGCGTACGTTCAACAAGCTGGAGCTGCCGTATGATCGTTTGCCAGATAAAGTGGCCTTCCACATTAACGACACGCATCCAACCCTGGTGATTCCAGAACTGATGCGCATCCTGATTGATGTGAAGGGTTATGGCTGGGATGAAGCATGGGATATCACAACCCGTACTGTATCGTATACCAATCATACAACGCTAAGTGAGGCGCTTGAAAAATGGCCTGTAGCCATGATCAGCAAGCTGCTGCCACGGATCTACATGATCATCGAAGAGATCAACAAACGCTTCTGTGGCATGCTGCTGGACCGGTATCTAGGAGATCAGGACCGCATAGGGCATCTGGCGATTATTGCGAATGATCAGGTACGGATGGCGCACCTGGCTATTGTAGGCAGTCACAGCGTGAATGGTGTTGCCGCATTGCATACTGAGATTTTGAAAGAGCGCGAGATGGCTCCGTTCTATGCACTGTATCCAGAGCGTTTCAATAACAAAACGAATGGTATTACTCATCGCCGCTGGTTGATGCATGCCAATCCGAAACTGTCGGATCTGATTACGGATACGATCGGTAACGAATGGATAACAGAGCCGGGCAAGCTGGACCAGTTGGCTGACTTTGCGGATAGTGCATCATTCCAGGAGCAGTTCCGTTTGATTAAGCGGGATAACAAAGAGCGGCTTGCTTCGTACATTCTGGATCATACCGGGACGCCAGTGAATCCGGACTCCATCTTTGATGTGCAAGTGAAGAGATTGCATGGGTACAAAAGGCAACTGTTGAACATTCTGCATGTCATGCATTTGTATAACCGGCTTAAGAATGATGCTTCGTTTGATATGGTGCCACGTACGTTCATCTTTGGTGCCAAGGCAGCGCCGAGTTATTATTTTGCCAAGAAAATTATCAAGCTGATCAACACTGTGGCTGACACGGTGAATCGGGATACGGCTGTAAATGATCGACTGAAGGTATTTTTCCTCGAGAACTATTCCGTCTCTCTTGCAGAGAAAATCATTCCTGCTGCGGATGTTAGTGAGCAGATCTCGACAGCAGGTAAAGAAGCTTCCGGTACGGGCAACATGAAGTTTATGATGAACGGTGCTTTGACGATTGGCACGATGGATGGAGCCAATGTGGAGATGGCGGAGCAGGTCGGAGAAGAGAATATGTTCATCTATGGTCTGCGTGCAGACGAAGTGCTTGAGTATTATCGTTCTGGCAATTATCGTCCAAATGAGATTGTGCAGCATGATGATCGCATTCGCGAGGTCGTGGAGCAATTGGTGCATCCAGGTGCATTCTGTTATCGTGACGGGGAGTTCTGGGATATTTATGACTCACTGCTTGCCCATGGTGACGAATACTTTGTATTGCGTGATTTTGCTGCTTATGCAGACGCGCATGCTGCCATTGACCAGGCATATCGGGATATTCCGGGCTGGACTCGAAAAGCGATATTAAATACGGCGCATTCCGGTATATTCTCCAGCGACCGTACCATTAGTGAGTATGCTACGGATATCTGGGGTATTCATCCCGTGTCCGGGAACTGGAAAGGTTGAGCATAGATTTATAGAAATACAGATCCCCTTGTTCACAAGAGTGATCTCTACTGGATAATCAATCAGAGTAGAGAGCATCTTCTGGTAGAACAAGGGGATTTTGGCTTAAAGTGAATCATAGTGACATTCAAAAATGAATTGAAGTGCAATTCACGTATCTTTCATCATACAAGTTCGCACACAAAATCAAAAAAGTGAACTTGATCTCAGTCATACTACATAAGAAATCGTTGGATATTTCGAATTGAGATAGGGGAGCCGTCACTATGGATCATTACACACGAATTCAGCTTGCGATTGAGTATCTGGAGCAGCATTTGCAGGAAAACTTTAATATTAGAGAGACGTCTGCTGCTGCAAGTTTTTCGGCGTTTCATTTTCAACGTTTATTCCAGGCGATCACCGGATTCACGGTACTGGAATATGTGCGCAGACGGAGATTAACGGAAGCTGCAAGGATGTTGCGGGACACATCGGAAGGCATATTGGGCATTGCGATGAACTTTGGTTATCAATCACAGGAGGCATTTACCCGTGCGTTTTCAGCCTACTTTGGAATGACACCTGCGAAGCTGCGCAAGCTGGAAGCAAATCAGTTGTCTCTATTGAAGATGCAACAGAGCATTAATTTTAATGACTATCGCACTTCACTTGATGGAACATTCCACATGAACACACCTCGTCTGATCACAAGGGAACCGAACTGGATTGTCGGCTATGAATATAAGACCAACCTGAATGAAAATCAGCATTATGCTGAAATACCCGGATTTTATCACGATTTTGGGTTGGAACAGAGATTTATGGCGATCCCGGAGAGATCACGTCCTGATATGGCTTATGGTGTGGCCTGTCATTTTGAAGAGGATGGAGCATTTTCTTTTATTGTGGGTGAAGAGAGCAGTGGAGCATCTCACGTACTTGATCCCGGTTTTACCTCGATTGAAATTCCGGGCGGCTTGTATGCAGAGTTCAGCGTGGAGGGCTCCGGGCAGGATATCCGGAAAATGATCTATGGCAGTTGGCTACCGCAGTCGAACTATGAACGGAGGGAAGGGCCAGACTTTGAAGTGACGGATGTGTGGAAATCGACACCTGAACAATTGGACATGAAGATCTATATCCCGTTAAAATAGACCTACCGCTTCGCGGAAAACAAGGTCGGAGGATAGAAGGAATGAATGAAAAGTCGTGGCTTCACTCCAAGTTTATGTTCTTAATAGTTGCTTGTATGGCAGTGCTTTACACATTGATCATGGGCAATTTACTGTTTGTCAGTGGACGAACGGCAGGCATGTATTATCAATATAATCTCATCCCCTTTGAGACCATTCGGCCCCTTCTATTGGAGAGGGAGAGGTACCATACAGATGCCTGGGTCAAGAATTTGTTCGGCAATATCGTATTGTTCATTCCGCTGGGGATCTGGATTCCATGGTTGTTTCGGAGATGTCATTCTTTCCTGACCTTCACATCTACTGTTGTTTTGCTCCTGTTGGGCGTTGAAGTCACCCAATTAATTACCCGTGTAGGTTCGTTCGATGTGGATGACATTATTCTGAACACAATCGGTGCCTGGATCGGTTACGCCGGATTTAAGCTATTCTTATTCTCACCAGGAAAGACTCGGAATTGAGCCGCAGATCGCGGTCCATGACCGGGTCTTTTTGCATAAGAACCCTTTCTAATGTTTACAAGGGAATCATTTCGGATAAAACATATTAACGGCTTAATATAGTGAACAGAGATTATATATAAATTGAACTAAACATTTACACGAAACGGAGAGGACAGAAATAATCAGAGAAAGCGAAAGCGTTCGCCTAAAAGATTTCTGAAAGAAAGCTGCATCGGAAGCATAGGCTATCCCCGGATTTTCCCCTTATAAGGGGAATTCATAAAATCTGGGGATAACAGCGATCGTAAGGTTATTCTGTCATCGGAGTGTCCAGTGTAAATATGCTTTAGTTCAATTTATATATTGGACAAAGATGAGAGCGAGGTGGGCGATATCGTTTGGTGGAAAGAGAGTGTGGTATACCAGATTTACCCGAACAGCTTCAAGGATTCGGACGGAGATGGATATGGCGACTTGCAGGGGATCTGCGAGAAGCTTGATTATTTGGAAAATTTGGGCGTGGATGTGATCTGGCTCTGTCCCATCTACGATTCACCGGGACATGATAACGGATACGATATCCGTGATTATTACGCCATTCTGCGCAGATATGGCACGATGGAGGATTTTGATCGATTATTGGCAGAGGCACATAAGCGTGGCCTCAAGATCATGATGGATTTGGTGTTGAATCATACATCGGATGAACATGCGTGGTTTGCCGAATCACGATCTTCAAAGATGAATCCAAAACGGGATTATTATATTTGGCGTTCAGGCAAAAATGGGCAGGTGCCGAATAATTGGGAATCCTATTTTGGAGGTTCAGTGTGGAAGCATGATGCCGAAACGAATGAGTATTATCTTCATCTGTACTCGGAACAGCAACCCGATCTCAACTGGAACAATGAACAGATGGCGGAAGAGATGTATGAGATGGTGCATTGGTGGCTGGAAAAAGGGGTAGACGGATTCCGTTTTGATGCAGTGGCGCATATCGCCAAGGCAGAGGGCCTGCCAAGTGCCCACAATCCGGATAATCTGCCAGTGGTTCCGGCATATCAGCTCTTTTCCAACCTGGAACAAGTCCACTCGATTCTGAAAAAGCTGAATAACATGATCCTGAAACCTTATGGACCGATGACGGTTGGCGAGACTTCCGGACTTGGGCCTGAGCAGGCGCTGGCTTATGTGGGGACTGATCGCGATGAACTTAATATGGTATTCCAGTTTGAGCATATGTTCATCGATGCCAAATCTTCCGGAATTGGAAAGTGGAACTATAAGGAATGGAAATTGACAGATCTCAAAGAAATTATGAGTCGGTGGCAAACGGTTCTGCATGGTAGAGGGTGGAACGCCAATTATATGGGCAACCATGATCAGCCCCGCCCGGTTTCCCGTTTTGGAGATGACGGTAAGTATAGGGTGCGTTCTGCTCAGATGCTGGCCACGTGGATGCTTACACTCGAAGGAACACCTTATATCTATCAAGGGGAAGAGATCGGCATGACCAATGTCGCCTTTCCGAATATCGAGCAATACCGGGACATCGAGACGAAAAATTATTACAATCATTACATTGGTCAAGGGAAGTCGAAGCATGAAGTCATGCAGGCGATCTGGCTGAAGAGTCGCGACAATGCTCGCACGCCGATGCAATGGGATGACACGGAACATGCAGGTTTTACCCAAGGTCAGCCCTGGATACAGGTGAATGATAATTATCCTGAGATTAATGTAGCCGATGCCGAAAGTGATCCGCGATCCATTTTGCATTATTACAGGAAGTTAATTGCGCTTCGCAAACAACATAAAGTGCTTATCTATGGTGCGTATGAACTGCTGCTGCCGGATGATCCGGATATCTATGCCTATACCCGAACGCTGGATGAGGAGCAGATGTTGGTCATTCTGAATTTCCGTGGGCATGAACCCGAGATGGAGTGGCCGGAGGACTGGGATTCCGAGCATGCCAAGCTGATGATCAGCAATGTAAGCAGACGATATTCTACCGATGAAGGTGCGATTCAGCTTCAGCCGTTCGAAACAAGGGTGTATCGTAAGCAGCGCTGAGATGGATAATCGCGAATTTTGCGTTGGTGAAGAGCTATGATTTATAATAAATAAAGTGGTTTTAAAATAATCAAAACATATGTCGGGAGGAATCCAAGTTGTTGAATATTACGTTCCACGGTCACTCCAGTGTACAGCTGGGCACAGAAGAAAAGTCACTGATCATTGATCCCTTCCTGCGTGGCAACGAGCTTGCCGTCACTAAGCCAGAAGATATCAAGACCGATGTTGTGTTGCTGACACATGCACATATGGATCACATCCTCGATGCTGAACCGATTGCCAAAGCGAATAACGCCAAAGTTGTGGCGATTGTAGAGCTGGCTACATATATGTCCTGGAAAGGTCTGGACACGCTCGGAATGAACATGGGCGGAACGGTAGATCTTGATTTTGCTCAAGCCAAAATGATCCAGGCGTTCCATACTTCCGGGATCGTGTTGGAAGAAGAACAACGGATCATGTATGCAGGTTTGCCTGCTGGATATATCATTAATATTGGTGGCAAAACCATTTTGCATGCCGGAGATACAAGTCTCTTCGGGGATATGAAGATGATTGGTGATCGCCATGATATCGATGTAGCTTTCTTGCCTATTGGTGGACATTTCACAATGGGACCTGAGGATGCGCTGCAAGCGGCCGAATGGTTTAATGCCAAACTGACCATCCCGGTTCATTATGATACATTCCCTGTGATTCGTCAGGATGCGGAACACTTCGTACAGCAGCTGGCTGCTAAAGGTTTGGAAGGCCGTGTGCTGGCCCCAGGGGAATCCATTACCCTGTGATGCACATTTAACCCCTGTTCAATAATAAATGGATTGATAGATAAAGACGAATATCACGTCAAGATAACTGACGCGATATTCGTCTTTTTTCGGTTTCAGGTTCAATTTTCACAGATAGAGTTGGTACAAATGACAAAAAGATTGAAATTCCATTGTTGAACTCCGTTTCGGAATGATATAAAAAGTTACACGGAAACCAACCGAAAATCCGAATTGACCGCAAAACAGGGGGAGCGTTTATGTCATTTGTGAAATCATTATTCTTTCAGATTATTGTAGCGGTAATTATCGGGATTGGCGTAGGCATCCTGTGGCCGGATCTGGGCAGTTTGCTGCAACCGCTCGGAACAGGCTTCATCAAATTAATCAAAATGATCATCGCACCACTGATATTCATGGTGATTGTGACAGGTATTGCCAAGATCGGTGATCTGAAGTCCGTAGGACGCATTGGATTGAAAGCCATCGTGTGGTTCGAAATTGCAACTACTGTGGCGCTGGTACTCGGATTGGGAACAGCCAATCTGCTTCGTCCTGGTGCCGGAATGAACGTGGACCCTTCTACCATAGACGCAAGTGGCATCGAAGCGAAAACGAATGGTTCCGAGTTGCCACATACGGTGGACTTTATCATGAATATTATTCCGACAAGTGTTGTGGATGCCTTTGCACAAAATGCACTTCTGCAAGTACTGCTCGTAGCATGCTTATTCGGGGTTGCGCTGGCAGCAACGGAGAGTAAGGCGAAAGAGAATGTATTGACGCTGATTGAGAACCTGCTCGGAATTGTGTTCCGCATCATTGGTTATATCATGAAACTCGCGCCAATTGGTGCATTTGGAGCCATGGCCTATACGGTAGGTGCTTATGGAGCTTCCACGTTGTCGTCCTTTGGTCTGCTTATTCTGGCCTGTTACGGTGCAGCGCTGCTGTTTCTCGTTATGTTGGCACTCGCTGCCTGGTGGATCACCGGGCTGAATTTCCTGCAATTTGTGAAGTATACCCGTTCTGAAGTGATGCTGGCGATTGGAACCGGATCATCGGAAGTGGTGATGCCACGCATGATGGACAAACTCACCAAGGCAGGTTGTGATCGTGCCGTTGTGGGGCTTGTGGTGCCGACAGGTTACTCGTTCAATCTGGATGGAGCTTCGATCTATTTATCGTTGGCAACGGTCTTTGTGGCTCAGGCCGTAGGGATTGAACTGACGTTTGTACAACAGATTACGATTTTGCTGGTGTTGATGTTAAGTTCCAAAGGCATGGCAGGTGTACCTGGCTCCGCATTCTTGGCTCTGTCCGCGACGGCGGTAGCCGTCAATGCCTTCCCGGTAGCAGCGGTTGCTCTGCTGCTTGGTGCAGATCGCTTTATGGATACAATGCGTGTATTCACCAACCTGATGGGAAACTGTGTCGCAGCGTTCGTAGTCGCAAAATGGGAAGGTCTGCTGGATCAGAAGCGAATGCGTGCAGTACTATCAGGCGAGATTAGTGCTGCTGAACTGGAAAGGGAAGAACAGGCTGCGCTAGCCTTAATAAAGCTAAATATGCAGGAAAAACAAGGGAAAGCTGTAGTTTCACCGGAGATGTCGTAAGAAGTGTGTCCCCTTTGTGGGGACTAAGTCAACTGACAGTACTTTAAAATAACAATCCATTACAACAGTAATAAACAGTAAAATACATTTAAGAAGTTCAACCAAGTTCAACCAAGTTCAACCAAAAGAAACCGTCTGTTACCCACTCCAATCGTGGGAAGAACAGGCGTTTTTTTTGTTTTACCAATACAGATATCATGGGGTTTACGAACGCAGGTTCCAAAATAAATGTTACAGAGGAAAGATTAATGGGGAATGTGTAGAAGAGACGAAGAATATACATATTATAGTTTCAACTTGTATATACATGTTTACTTATGTAATATAGATATGAAGTTAGCCGAGAACATCACATAAGAGCATTACAATTTATTGGAGGCGTTAACATGAGTTCTAATAACACAACTCCCTCATCTTGGTGGAAGACATCAACGGTGTATCAGGTATATCCAAAGAGTTTTAATGATACAACCGGATCGGGTACGGGAGATATTCGTGGATTAACCGAGAAGCTTGATTATTTGCAGCATCTGGGTATCGATATTGTGTGGTTGCAGCCGGTATATGTATCCCCCCAGCATGATAATGGGTATGACGTAGCGGACTATTATCGGATTAATCCGGATTATGGAACGATGGAGGACTTTGACGAACTGTTGAAAGGTCTGAAGGCTCGTGACATGAAACTGATGATTGATATCGTGGTGAATCACTCCTCGACCGATCATGAGTGGTTCCAGCAATCCCGTTCTTCCAAGGATAATCCGTACCGGGATTATTATATTTGGAAAGATCCTGCGCCGGACGGCGGTGTGCCAAACAACTGGCAATCCAAGTTCGGTGGACCAGCTTGGCAATATGATGAACAGACGGGACAATATTTCCTGACTTTATTTGATAAAACGCAGGCTGATCTGAATTGGGAGAATGAAGAAGTACGCAAAGCTGTACGGGATATGATCAAGTTCTGGGCCGAAAAAGGTGTAGATGGTTTCCGTATGGACGTGATCAACCTGATCTCGAAAGACCAGCGTTTCCCGGATGACGATGGTAGCGTGTCACCTGGTGATGGACGCAAGTACTACACGGATGGACCGCGTGTGCATGAGTATATCACCGAGATGTACGATGAAGTATTCGGGCCTCACAACATGGTGACGGTAGGCGAGATGTCCTCCACCACACTGGAGCATTGTATCCAATATTCGAATCCGGCTTCCCGGGAGTTTTCAATGACGTTTAACTTCCACCACCTGAAAGTGGATTATCCGAATGGTCAGAAATGGGAACTGATGCCGTATGATTTTGAAGCGATGAAGCAGCTCTTTAGTGAGTGGCAGACAGGCATGCAGGCCGGTGGAGGCTGGAACGCACTGTTCCTGAATAACCATGATCAGCCGCGGGCGCTGTCCCGATTCGCCGATGATAGTGACTATCGTGCCGAAAGTGCGAAGATGCTTGCAACAACGATACACGGAATGCAAGGTACGCCTTATGTCTACCAGGGGGAAGAAATCGGAATGCCGAATCCGGTCTGGAATGACGTCAGCGAGTTCCGCGATATCGAATCGACGAACATGTACCGATTGCTCCAGGAAGAACGAGGCAAATCCGCTGAAGAAGCTTTCAACATTGTAAAAGAGCGTTCCCGGGACAACTCCCGAACACCGATGCAGTGGAATGGAAGTAAGAACGCAGGATTTACTACCGGAACACCTTGGCTGAAGGTGGATGAAAGGTATCCGTCCATTCACGTGGAGCAGCAGCTGGCTGACCCGGATTCAATCTACTACCACTACCGCAAATTGATTGCCCTGCGTAAACAGGTTAACGTGCTGACTGACGGTCTGTATGAACGCCTCGACGATGCACATCCGGACGTATTCGCGTACGCACGTACCAATGGAAGTGAAACCCTGATTGTTGTATCCAACTTCAGTAAACGAGACGTCACGTTCTCGCTTCCGGAAGCGGTGTGGAATGATCATATTACAAATAAATCAGTAGAGTTACTCATTGGAAATACAGAGGTAGCGCCTGTACTGACACAGGAAATCTCTCTCAGTCCGTATGCATCCTATATGTGGCTTGTGCCACAACAGGACTAATCACAATTTATAAATAGGAAGTGACACTATGGCAATCGATAAAAAACAGGTTGAGGAGATCGTCCGGGCAGTCGGAGGCAAAGAGAATATTGAAGCTGCAACACACTGTGTTACACGACTCCGTTTTGCCTTGTACGATGAGAGTAAAGTGGATACCGAAAGTCTGGATCAGAATGATCTGGTCAAAGGACAGTTCTCTTCCCAAGGACAATTCCAGGTCGTTATCGGGCCTGGTCTGGTGGATAAGGTCTATGATGAGATGATTCAGATCACCGGGGGAGATCGTTCTTCCAAGGATGATGTAAAGGCGGTCGCTGGTAAAAAGCAAAATCCAATTCAGCGAGCGATTAAAACGCTCTCGGATATTTTTATTCCGATTTTGCCTGCGATCATTACGGCAGGTCTTTTGCTCGGGATTAACAATATTCTGACAGGTCCAGGTATTTTCTTTGATGGAAAATCACTGGTGGATGTCTATCCAGCCTGGAAGGATCTTGCGTCCATCATTAATACGATCGCGAGTACAGCCTTTACGTTCCTGCCGGCTTTAATTGGTTGGGCAGCTGTAAAAAGGTTCGGCGGCAGTCCGCTGCTCGGGATCGTGCTGGGTCTTATTCTCGTACATCCCGATCTGCTGAGTGCATATGGTTACGCTGATGCCGTGAATAATGGCACGGTGCCAACATGGAATCTGTTCGGTTGGGAGATTGAGAAGATCGGTTATCAAGGGCAGGTTCTGCCGGTACTGGTATCGGCCTATCTGCTTGCCAAGATGGAGATTTTCCTGAACAAAAGGGTACATGACTCCATTAAACTGCTGGTCGTTGCACCAGTCACGTTATTGATTACCGGATTCTTGGCATTTACGATTATTGGTCCAGTGACATTTGCCATCGCGAATGCAATCACTTCTGGCTTGATCTATGTTTACGATTCCTACGCGGCGCTGGGCGGTCTGATCTACGGTGGTTTGTACGCTTTGCTGGTTATCACTGGTATGCATCACACGTTCCTTGCGGTGGATGTTCAGCTCATTGGTAGTCAGGGCGGCACGTTCCTGTGGCCGATGCTGGCATTGTCCAATATTGCACAGGGTTCAGCGGCACTTGCGATGATGCTTGTCCTGCGTGAGAAGAAAATGAGAGGACTTGCGGCAACATCCTCAGTATCGGCCTTCCTCGGGGTAACCGAGCCGGCGATCTTCGGAGTGAATATCCGTTACCGTTATCCGTTTATCTTTGGTATGATCGGTTCCGCGATTGGTGGTGTGCTGCTGACGATGAATAATGTTCAGGCAACCTCCATTGGTGTAGGTGGCGTACCTGGATTCCTGTCGATTTTCCCTAACAAGTGGGGCGTCTTCTTCATCGGCATGGCGATTGTCCTGGTTGTACCGTTTGTACTGACCGTTATTTTTGGTAGAGCCAAACTGAGAAAAGAAGATCGTAATGAAAGTAATGAAACCGTTGCTGAGCCTAAAGCAGCTACATCACAGTCTGCTTCGGGCGTTACCTCTTCGGCTGCAAATACAGATCCGAACCAGCGCACTCGCAGTGCGGCTCAAGTCGGGGATGAAGCCGTGAATACACTGGAAATCATGGCGCCATTAACAGGCCAGGCCGTTTCACTGGAGCAAGTACCTGATCCGGCTTTTGCCGAGAAACAAATGGGTGAGGGTGTAGCGATTGAACCTTCCGGCAACGTGGTAGTTGCCCCATTTGATGCTCAGGTAGCTCATGTAATCAAAAGCAAACATGCGGTAATTCTTGAACATGCGAGTGGTTTACAGGTACTGATCCATGTTGGGATTAATACGGTATCCCTCAAGGGTGAAGGTTTCAATATGCATGTCGAAGCTGGCGAGCATGTAAAGGCTGGACAAAAGCTGTTGGAATTCGATCGTAAGGTGATTGAAGATGCGGGATACCCGCTGATTACACCGATTATCATTCCAGATGGTCAGGATATGGTTGAACGGGTGGAAGTCACGACAGGTGATGTTACATCCAATCAAAATGGTGTGCTGAAGGTTCATCTGAAAGGTTAATTGAGATAACAACAGGATGGGGGCTGCATGATGTGCAGCTCCCTTTTTGTTGTGAGATCGTTATTTTTATGACCATCATGGTAAACTGTATATAAAATGGAAGAATCACATTTTAGAAATACAGGTTCCTATAAAAATTGAACTAAACATTTACACAAAACGGAGAGGACAGAAAGGACCTGAAGAAGCGGAGCTAAAAGCTTTCTGCAAGAAAGCTACATCGGGAGCATATGCTATCCCCGGCTTTACCCTTTATAAAACGAATAAAAAAATCTGGGGATAACAGTGATCAGAAGGTTGTTCTGTCATCGGAGTGTGCAGTGTAAATATTCTTTAGCTCATTTTATATCGTATGATTTTCTAATAAAACAAGCTTCAGGCATGTTCGAGTGGTGGCGTTCATATGGTGGAGAAAGAGTTCCTAGAGGAGGAGAGCCATGACACGTATTGCGGTGATGGTCATTCATGGGCTGGGTATGCGAAAGGATGGGTACGCGGACAAGCTTATTGCTTGTTTGCATAAGGAATTAGACAAGGTGATGGTCTTGCCTGGAGCCTCCAAACAGATGCTGGATATTGAGCCCGTATATTGGGCGGATGTATTTGAGGAGCGGGAAGAGGCACTGTTTCAACAGCTCGTCAGCGCTCCGGGATTGAATTACCAGGCACTGCGACGATTTGTCATCCATTACTTGGCTGACGCGGTTGCATATCAACCTGTGGAAAATCAAGGCCATAACTATGATGCCGTACATCGAACGTTGAATCAGGCGATGCATACCCTTGCACAGCGTAACGGACCCGAAGCTCCGCTCTGTGTGGTTGCTCATAGTTTGGGTGCCGTAATTGCGAGTAACTTCTTCTACGATCTGCAATATCCCTCGAGTCGTGTTCCTGAGGTTGTGGATGTGAACTCGGCTCTGGAGCGGGGGGACACACTGACCCATTTTTACTCTTTTGGTACAACCCTGCCCTTATGGAGTTTACGTTACCATGACTTTAGTCGCCCGATTCAGGTTCCCTCTTCCCATGTGAATCGGTATTATGCCGGACTGGAAGGGGAATGGGTGAATTTCTACGATCGGGATGATATTTTGGGTTATCCGTTACGCCCCATTGATCCTGCCTATGAGAGAGCAGTTAAAGAAGACATTGAAGTGAACTCTGGCGGCGTGGCTATGAGTTGGAATCCGCTAAGTCACGGGGGATATTTTTCGAATCGAAGCATGAATCAGAGAATAGCGCAGGGGCTCGCACGAACCTGGACCTGGATAAATCGTTCAGTATAAGAGATTATTGCTTCATCCCATCCTCATTGGTACTGAAAACCGGTCTTTTTGAACATGTATTGTAAGTGTATTGAAATTAGGAGGGAATACGTATGGAATGCAGGACAGGCTGTGCCGCATGTTGTATCGCGATTTCCATATCATCACCGATACCGGGCATGGCTCATGGCAAGCCGGCAGGTGTACGTTGTGTGCAGCTTACGGATGACAATCGCTGCGGAATTTTTGGCCAAAAAGAGCGTCCCGCGGTATGCAGTGGATTACAGGCGGAAGAAGAGATGTGTGGCCGCACCGATCAGGAAGCATTTGATATTCTAACTTCGATGGAGCGAGAAACTGCACCGACCGTAATTGCACCGAAAGTTGTTTAAGTGACTTGTTTTAATTAAATAGGATAATTATACTTAATATGGAAGAAGGTCGATCTAGAGAGGAGATGCGAATATATGGGGCTTGTTAAACGTTTTGTATTGGTTGTTGTGAATATGATCGGGGAGTTATGGATGGGATTTTACCGACGTAACTCGGATTATTATGACCATCAGACTTCGGAGTCCAAGAGCAAGATGGGGTATTATGCATTTATCATCGGGGCAACGGTAGTTACGGTGGGCATTGTGGGCTGGATGTACAACCGAATTTATTCATAAGTCTTCATTTTGCTTAAAATGGAATGGGGGCAGTATGCTAAAGTGGTGTTTGGACAAATAAAAGAGAGTATCCGCAGGATGTGATATCAAGAGGATACTCTCTTTGGCATGGAAATAAACTGAGTATGATCATTAAAGTGAGGGATCAGCTTTCTTCGTTTTCAACATATGTACGAGAATCATCTTCAGTACGGAAGAGACGATGAAGAAAATAAACAAGATGCGGAACAGTTGATACCCGGATACAACCGAAAGGTCGGCATTCACTTCATGTGCCATGATACTCATCTGATCCATCCCGCCAGGCGCCATACTGAGTAGTGAGGTAGCCGCCGAGAGAGAGAACACATTCATTAACAGATAACTCAATCCAAGCGCTCCTGCAATGAGCAATACACTGCTAATCACGGCTAGCGTGATGGTCTGTGCCTTGCGTTGCAACTGCTCTGGCTTGAGCATCAGTCCAACGTGACTGCCAATCATCAATTGCGATACGTTCAGCAGGGAAGCAGGAAGACTGGGTGTGTGCAGTGCTGTACTTAATTGAATAACACACATGACGATCATGGGGCCCAGCATAAAGGCTGTTGGAAACCGAAGTTTGCGTGCAATCCACGCACCAGCTACACAGAGCGGAGCATAAATGAGAATTTCGGGGAAAAGGGCACCCCATGTCGCTAATTCAATGAAAGGCTGATCCACTCCACCACCTGCTGTACCTCCAATCCAAGGACTGAATAGCAGGAAAGGCACACAGAAGACAATCATGATCAGCCGAGTCACCTGCAAAAAGGTAACCAGCGTCAGATTGATGGATTTCATCTCTTCTGCAAGGGAAACCATCTGGGATAGTCCACCCGGGATGCTGCCAACCAGCAGGGACGGGAAATCAAAGTGGGTCACCTTAGAAGCGATGTAGGCCGTAATCACACACAAGCTGATTAACAGCAAGGTCATCAGCAACATCATGGGAAGTTGTTGCAGAATGCCATGCAGTGCCTCTTCTGTTAAGGTGAGACCTATTGAATAACCCACAATCAGTATGCCATAGTCCCGAATGGAGGCAGGCCACATGAGTGGCCATTTGGCAACTTGTGAACCAAGCAGCATGAATACCATGGGCCCGAGCAACCACGGGATCGGTGTATGAATGACTGTGAACAGCCATCCGCCAAGAACTGAGACACCCAGACTAAGAAAAAACCGAAAGACAACGTAGGAACCAAGATTACGCATCAGTTCCATCCGTTTAGCCTACCGGTTGAATGAGGTAGTATGAGATTCAGGTATGCATTCAGGTGGTTCGATGAAGGATTCATGTTCATGTGTGATCACTCCTGATGATGAGTTACGTTGCGTTATCTGTGGAACAACAAGGCAACTACTGCCTGCTCATGCTTATCTTGCGAGAGCGGCAGCGGAAGGCTTGGTTTCTCTGAACATTACATAGTACATCAGTGATGAAATGACGTATAAACTGCCTGTGATGCTGAATGTGATTGCGTAACCCCAATACGTTCCGTACGTGGTGACCAGATAAGATTGGACAGGTCCCATGGTAGCCCAGCCGATCATGAAAGCTGTTTGCATCAGTGAATTGGCGATCCCGCGGCGCTTGTCCGAGATGCGATCCACCAGAATGGCTGAATGTATGGGATTGGCTGCATTCATCAAGGCTTGTCTGAATAAGAAACTGAGCGAAGCGATAAACAGCAGGTTGGTGAAGCCGGTTAATAGAAGGAAGGGCAGCGACATAACCTGGAAAATGACAACGGCCCGGACGCTTCCGACCCTTGCAGCCAGAGTAGGACCAATCAGCATGGATACAATCGTCATAATCTGACCAAGCGCAATGAGCAGACTCATCCCACTCAGAGATACAGAGAAGCGATTGGTGAAATACAGATTCAGATAGGGTACAACCAGTCCTGAACCTAATCCGATTAATAATTGGGTGACAACAAACTGACCAATCAGTCGGGAATCTTTTTTCTTGGTGATCGAATCATTCGTGTTGGCGGTATTCGTCAAACTTTCTTTCAGATTTGCATTGGGTTGAAGATTTGATTGCGCCGGAATGGGTGTCTGCGAAGCAACCTTGTCTTCAGTTACAAATAATAGAGGTATAAATGCAGCCAGCGTGGCTGCACCGCCGACAAACAAAACGGTCTGCAATCCGGTCACTTTGGCGAGTCCTGCCGTATGTAACAAATCTGCAAATACACCGCCACCCAGGCTACCAAGCACCTGGGAGGCGAGCACAAGGGATGAATAATAGCTAAACATCTTCAGCCGCTGGCTTTTCTTGACGTTTTCCGCCAGATAAGGAATGGCCAGTACTTGGAATACACCAGCGAAAAGGCCAGAAAATACTGCGAACCAGATCAGTCCTGTAGCCGAATAGTCGAAGGAGCGTCCGATCAGGAAGATTCCGCTGAACAACGCCCCGGTAATGAGCAGCCGCTTGCGGCTGAACAGATCACCGCATAGACCGATAGGAACAAACATTATGGCTGTTGCGAGTGATTGAATACTTACGATCTGGCCGTTCATTGTATCATTATAGCCGAGCCCCTGAATGTACAGATTGTACAAGACAGAGAACATGCCATTTCCGATCTGATACAGAATGCTTGCCAGGAAAAAAAGTTGAATATTGCGGGACCAGCCGCGAATTTCAGCATGAATCTGTTGTAAAACTCTCAAGTGGTTCCCTCCAGTCTGCCTGTGCAGTCATTCCAGTTTAACAGGAAAGGAGAATTTGCGGAAGAATTGACCACTGTTTATTTTGGTTCAGGGTTAATCCAATACACGAGCAATGACGAATCCATCGTAACCTTTGCTACCGACCGTTTGCAGTGCTGTAGCTTCAAGGCGGGGGTTATCCGCGATCAACTGCAGGAATGAACGAACGCCTTGAACTCTGGGGTCCGTGCTGTTCGTACGGATCACTTCACCATCTCTGACGATATTGTCACCGATAATAAGACTCCCCGGACGAGTCAGTCTCAGGGCCCATCTCAGATAATCGGGATTACTCGGTTTGTCAGCATCAATGAAAATCATATCAAAAGGTTCTCTATATTCTTCCTGAACATCGGGAAGGGTGATCAGGGCAGGACCAACTCTCAGGTCAACTTTGTGCATAAGTCCTGCACGTGTGAGATTGGTTCGCGCCAAGTCCGCATGGCGTGATTCCGATTCAAGAGAGACGATGCGTCCCTGTTCAGGCAGCGCTCTTGCCATCCAGATGGTACTATATCCTCCCAGTGTGCCGATTTCAAGCACGCGTGATGCGCCTTGAATTTGCAGCAGGAGCTGAAGTAACTTCCCTTGATTTGGTGTTACATCATGAGCGGGCAGTCCAGCTTCGGCATTGGTTTGCAATGTTTGCACCAGCAGGGTGTCCGAGGGAATCAGTAGATCATTCATGTAGTCGTCGACTTGGGTCCAGGTATGCTGGAGATCGGTTGAATTTGTATTTTTCATCTGTACATGTTCCTTTCTTTGGTTCTTGTATTGGATTTCATAGTTCAACTATAGATGGACTGGAAATATAAATAAAATATATATTATGTATGTTAATATAACTTTAGGTTATGAATTTCGGCGTGGGAGAGGTGTAATATATGAATTTGCATGGATTACGATTATTTCATGCCATCGTGAGATATGGCGGGGTCACTCGTGCCGCAGAGGAACTGAATATTAGTCAGCCAGCGGTATCTTCCCAGGTGAAGAAGTTTGAACGTGAATTGGGAATCCAGCTTTTTGTTTCGGAGGGGAGAAGGCTGGTGCTTACGGATGCGGGGGTACAATTAACAGGTTATGCAGAACGTCTATTCTTGCTGGAGCAGGATGTCGAGAATTTTGTGCAGGATTTTCGGGAGGGTAAAAAAGGACTGATCCGTCTTACGGCAACCTACTTGCCTTCTAATTTTCTATTGCCGGGCTGGATTGCGCGGTTCAAGCAAATGCACGAGGATGTGGAGATTATTGTGAGCACAACCAACACCAGGTTGGCATTTGACCAGTTACTTCGCTATGAGGCAGAGATTGCAGTGTATGGTGGAAGTGGAATTACACATGCGGGTGTCCAATGGGATGAATTGTTTGACGATGAGATGTGGTTTGTTGTACATCCAGACCATCCATATGCGGGCAAAGAAATTGAGCTGCATGAGATGATGGCAGAGCCGTTCATCATGCGCGAAGAAGGCAGTGCCACACGCGAGAGACTTGTCTCCCTTTGCACAACAAATAACTTGACCGCTCCCCGCATTGCGCTTCAGTTCAACGGGCTGAATGAAACAATCAGTGCAGTGAAGGCAGGTTATGGGGCCAACTTTATATCTTCTTTGGTTGTGAAGGATGATGTACAGCAAGGCAGGCTGGCCCGTGTATACGTTCGAGGTGTACAGTTGAGAAATACGGTTGCCGTATGTACACGAGCCGGAGAGGTGTTGTCGCCTGCTGCACAGCATCTCGTCCAGCTTATCCGCCAAGAGGCGTCTTTGATGAAATAAAAAGTGCGATTGGAAAATGTGTTCGAAGGAAACAAACTACCGCAAGCAAATCCTTTTTCGGCTATTTGCCTTCACTGTGCTGTGAACTTCCCCATGCATGCAACCGGGCGTATAGGGTTACACCGCCAATACTCAGGACAGGAATCCAGACGGCGATCATGGGCACACGGTGGAATAGCAATGCAGCTACAATGACGCCGACCAGATAGATGACAACCGCACCTGCTCGAAGATAGGAATCGGTAGACAGGGCTTTGGCCAGTGTTCGGATATTGACATGTCGCAGCCTTCTGACAATGCTTACGGTATCCTCTACCACAGCGGCCAAATTATTGGTCAGCACGGTTGTGGAGATGCCTGCAATTCCAATGCGGCGTGCCGCCGTTGTCTGCATCCCCATTGCAACGGCCAGGATGACAATTAACAGATAGGACAGATGTTCGGCGTACGGACTGATCATGGCGATCGCGAATAGCAGGAGCAGTATGCTCTCAACAGTGAATACGGATGTAACCCGAGAGGACCAGCCACTTTTGGTATGCACATGCCCGATCATGTGTGCGGCAATGGCATTGCCAGCAACAAAGCCGATAAGGGCCAAGAGGGAACGCAGCACGACAAATTCCTGGGCACGGGCAATGGCAATTCCCAATAATACAATATTTCCTGTCATATTGGCTGTGAGCACATGTCCCAGTCCCAGATATCCAATCAGATCGACCATCCCCGCAGACATACATAGAAGGAGCATCGAGTACTTTTGGAGGGTGTTTTGATTCATCATATCCGTCCTTTCAAAAAAACGTAACCCCTCCAGTATACAGCCATATCGCATGATTCTTCAAAATGAAATTCATGGCGCGGCACTATGGTGCTGTAAGCCAATCGAACATATTGTTCACCGCTACCTCATGTATCCTCTCGTGAAAATGATGATCCTGCCCTCCATAGGCGTGAAACGTAACGTTCGCACCTCTGCGCCTCAGCCAGTGATACATTCGGGTACCATGGCTGTAGTTCACCTGTGTATCTGATGTACCATGCATGATCAGAACGGGACAAGATAGTTTGTTCGCTTTTGATAAGGGAGATCGGGCGAGATAAGCTTCTGGAACTGCGCGTGGGGAACCTCCCAGCACCCGTTTCAATGTGCGCCTCAGGTCCGTTCGCTCATGATATGTTCGTTCGACATCGGAGACACCGCTCCAAAGGACTAACTTATGTACTTTATCCGGTCCCTCATTGTAGGCGGTTGCCGTATCTACAGCATTAATGGCTCCACGGGAAAACCCCATTAACGATATCCGGGCCGGATCGACGAAAGGTAAACGCTGTACCAAACGATAAGCAGCATGCACATCTTCTGTATCTTTCCCTCCATACTCGTCACGACCTTCACCGCCTTCGTTGCCACGATAGGATGGAGCGAACACAATATAACCTTGCTGTACAAATTGCTCAAGCCAAATGGTATTCACTCCGCCATAGCTGCCGAGCCCACCGCGACAATAGATCAACACCGGCCACTGTTCCTGTATGGGAGCAATATCATGCATATTTGCAGCAGGGTAGTGGCTGGCGAGCGGTTGCAAATGTAGAGACTGATGTATGGAAGCGTATAACGAACAACCTCGTGGCAGGAATAAATAAGCTTTAACCTGAAGCATATTGGATGAATACGTCACTTGATAGAGCAGGGCGATCCACCTCTTTTACTTCGTAATGACGGGTCAAATGACAGGTTGCTTCTATATGATGCGCGTAAAACAAGTTCCCATACCTTCGAGGCTGAATCGCCAGCCTGAATGTTAGAAATTCGTTTATTGGCTTCAGATGATTTATAATGGTTCAGGAGACATGTGGATTGACCGCTTGTCCTCATATTCATAAAACTAACTTTAGTGTGCAGAAAGAAAGGAAGAAAGCCATGATGAACGCTCCACATCCAATCGATCAGTTCAAAAAATTTAAATATGAAATTACGAGATTTATGATGATCTATAAATTTGCTCTGGATCAAATGGAGACCAAGATTGAAGTATTGAAAGAAGAATTCCAGTCTCTGCATGATTACAGTCCAATAGAGCATACGAAGTCCAGGCTCAAGTCCCCTGAGAGCATAATGAACAAGATGTTCCGCAAAAACCATGAGTTAACGTTTGAGAGCATTAAGCAAAATATCAAGGATATTGCCGGGGTACGGATTACATGTTCCTTTATCTCGGATATTTATCGCATTAAGGATATGCTGTGCAACCAGAGTGACCTGCGTGTTCTGGAGGTCAAGGACTACATCGAGAATCCGAAGCCAAACGGCTACCAAAGCCTTCACCTTCTCGTGGAAGTGCCTGTGTACATGTCCAATGGCGAGGAACGAGCATGTGTAGAGATTCAGATCCGTACGATCGCAATGGATTTCTGGGCGAGTCTGGAGCATAAAATTTTTTATAAATACAACAAGGATGTTCCCGAGCATTTGACGAGAGAGTTAAAGAGTGCGGCAGATTCGGCAAATGCGCTGGATCAACAGATGGAGCGACTTCACCGGGAGATCCAGGAGATCAAGGATGCGGATAACGAGCGGGATGAAGAAGAACTGCGTCGTATTATCATTAACAATCAACAGTTCACACTGCCGTCCAACCTGCTCAAGCTGCTGGGTAGCGGGGAGTAGTTCTCGATGAAAAGTACAACAGTTCCATTGAACACGAACGCTACATCGCGTGTGCGAATGGCATTAATTTTGGGGACGCTGTCGGCCTTCGGGCCCTTGTCCCTGGATATGTATTTGCCCGCATTGCCCACGCTGGCCGATGAGTTCGGTTCATCAACTTCGTATGCTCAACTCAGTCTGACGGCCTGTATGATTGGACTTGCGGTGGGACAGTTGCTTGCCGGACCTCTAAGTGATGTACGTGGTCGACGAACACCGCTCATTGCAGGACTTGTGCTCTATACCATTGCTTCCATACTCTGCCTGGTCAGCCCTACGATGGGCTCTTTTGTTGTGCTGCGGTTCATTCAGGGTGTAGCCGGAGCGGCAGGGATCGTCATCTCTCGGGCAATCGTTAGAGACGTATATTCGGGCCCGGAACTTACACGGTTCTTCTCCCTGTTAATGTTGATCAACGGTGTCGCCCCGATTGCTGCTCCGATTATTGGCGGACAATTGTTGACGTACACGTCGTGGCGCGGCGTATTTATTTTGCTCAGTCTCATCGGCATATTGACGCTGTTTGCTGTCATTTTCGGTCTTGGAGAGACATTGCCTTCCAACCGCAGATCAAGCGGGGGATTGAAACAGACCTTGATTACGTTTCGCCAGATCGCAGGCGATCGTCAGTTTATGGGGTATGCGTTGACCCAGGGCTTCGTAGCAGCTGGCATGTTTGCCTACATATCCGGTTCACCGTTTGTGCTTCAGAAAATATACGGGGTATCCCCGCAAATGTTTAGTGTCTGCTTTGCCATAAACGGGCTTGGCATTATTCTGGCTAGTCAGGTTGCAGGCAGACTTGCAGGAAAAGTATCGGAGACTCGACTGTTAATCGCAGGACTCTTAACCGCAGCGGTTGGAGGAACCTCACTGCTCATCGCCATTCTGGCAGGAGGCAATCTAATCTCTGTGCTGATTCCATTATTCCTGGTGGTATCCAGTGTCGGGCTGGTTAATACTGCATCCTTTGCCCTGGCAATGGCTAATCAGGAGAAGTCGGCAGGCAGTGCGTCTGCACTTATTGGTGTGATGACGTTCCTGTTCGGTGGTATTGTCGCTCCGCTTGTTGGTCTCGGCGGAGAAGGTACAGCTGTGCCAATGGGAATCGTTATCGCGTGTGCTGATCTCGGTGCCTTGGTAATTTATTTCCTAATGGTCAGTAGGGGCAGGAAGCGTCAGATGGATCAGCTGTGAAGTTAAAGATACGGATTGTGCACACTTTATTTGTTTGGAGTCTTGATGGTGTACAGTTCCTTTGGGTTAAAAGAACAAAAAAAGAGCCTCACTTGGAAGGGAATGTGCTTCCAAATGAGGCTCTTGCTGTAGGTAAGGACAAGTTTAGCAAAGCGCAAACAAAATCTGTGTATTGGACAGTATCCCTGGCGTGAGGAATGGATAGAAGTACCCCACCACAAAACCAAACAGATTAATGGCAGGCCACATCAGGTACACATCATTATATGTGAAGACAAGGGACCAACGGTTGTAGCAAAAATTGGGCAGTGCACGTTGTTCGTTATCTCGAGGTGCCGCTGTACCCGTCTGTGCAAATTGCACAGCTTGAGTGAGACTTTGCGGCTGTTGCTGAAGGAAGAGCGGAAGCAGACCGGGGCTGCTTTTGATCAGGTTATACAGAAAAAGCATCTCTGCGGGAGGCTGACCTACCGGCCGCGGATAGGCGCTAAGCAACGTCGGCAGATTGCCTTGTGCCAGTTGCGCAGGTACGCCAGTTGCTGTACCCGGAATTGTACCGGGAATGCCACCGGGGATATATGGACCTGGTCCTCCGCCTGGAATGAAGGGTGGATAGGTCCCTTGACCGCCAGGTGTGCCCGGAAACGTCTGACCACCTGGTATACCGCCACCGCTACCTCCTGGGAACAGTGGAGGCAATTGAAAGGAACGGTCTTCTCCATAACTTATATAAGGGTTATAGTCGTAATACATGTACAGAACATCCTTCCTGTCGTGGTATTCTGCATTCAGCATATGGCGGCATCCGCCTATAGGTGAATGCCACCAAGACGATTTTGTATGATCTATATAGTTGAACTAATCATTTACACAAAACGGAGAGGATAGAAAAAACCTGAAAAAGCGAAGCGTTCGCCTAAAAGCTTTCTGAAAGAAAGCTGCATCGGAAGCATACGCTATCCCCGGATTTTCCCATAGAGCCATGGAATCGAAAAAATCTGGGGATAACAGCGATTGGAAGGTTGTTGTATCATCGTAGTGTCAGTGTAAATAATCTGTAGTTCAACTTTATAGCGCAGAGGATAATCGAATTGACAATTGAACTGATAACAATTATCATTGTCAATGGAATTGGACAAATGTACATACAGATATGATATGCATCAATAATAGTATCCATATTTTTGAACGTTGATATCTGTCCCAATAAAGCCAATAAGGTTTCCATATTGAAAGGGGATAATAAAGTGTTTAAGAGAAATAGAAAGATGATCATGCTTCTGATTACGGTGATGGTCATGTCCATCTGGTTGGCCGCGTGTGGGGCGAAGCCGGCAGAGAACGACACAGCAGGAGAGAACGATACAACAACGGAGACAGAAACGCAAACAGAAGCCGCTACAGAGCGAACAATGACAGATGCAATGGGACATGAAGTGAAAATCCCGGCGAATCCGGAGCGTATTATCGCTTCTTATCTGGAAGATAATCTGGTAACACTAGGTGTTAAGCCAGCAGCACAGTGGTCCGTAGCAAACGGCATTCAGGAATATCTGCAAAAAGATCTGAATGGTATTCCAACGATTGCCTTCGATCTGCCTTTTGAAGCGGTAGCGAGCTTCAACCCGGATCTGATCATTATCGGTTCCGAAAGCTTGGTGGAAGGTGAGAAATATGAACAGTACAGTAAAATTGCACCTACTTATGTACTCGGGGATGAGATTAATAGTGACTGGCGCAAAACACTGCTAAAAATCGGAGAAGTTCTGAATAAGAGTGCTGAAGCACAGAAAGCACTGGATGATTACGAACTTAAAGCTACAGAAATCAAGGAAAAGATCAACACGGTTACAGGTGGAACAAAATCGGCAGCGGCCATTTGGTTGGTTAGTGGCAAGTTCTTTATCGTAAGTGATAACGTATCGAGTGGAGAAGTAATGTACAAAGAGCTTGGACTTCAAGAGCCTGAGGTTGTAAAAGAAATCTCTGCCAATGCAACAGGCAACTGGTCTTCCATCTCTATGGAGAAGCTGGCGGAAATGGATGTAGACTACTTGTTCTTTGTGAATAGTGATGAAGGTACTGGGGCTGAAGCACTGAAAGATCCAGTGTGGCAAAGCATTCCGGCTGTGAAAAATGGTAATTTGTTTGAATTTACCCGTTCCAGCAGCTGGTTGTATAGTGGAGTTCAAGCGAACCTTCAAATTATGGAAGACATTCAGAACAGCATTGTTAAATAAAAAATAGTCGATATGAAAAAGCATATTTCTACTTCCTGGTGTAATGGGCACCAGGGAGTTTTTTTGTTAATTCAGCATTTTACGTTATATAATAAATATGAGTGTTGAATCGTGTCTTGAAGTGAAATTGACACTTGGTTACATGAGCAGAGAAGGGGATATTTACATATGTATACATTGGATCCACGTGAAATAACGGGAAGAGACAACTATAAACTGATGAGTGGTTCAGTGGTGCCGCGTCCAATTGCTTTTGTGACGACACGTTCAGATGAGTATGGTGTGATCAACGCAGCGCCTTTCAGTTTCTTCAATGTGGTTAGTTCGGACCCGCCGCTGTTATCCATATCCATTGCACGTAAAGATGGCATGATGAAGGATACCGCACGTAATGTGATTGCTCATAAAGAGCTGGTCGTGCATATATGTGATGAGGCAATCATAGAAGAAGTGAACGAGACAGCAGCTATACTTGAACCCCATGAAAGTGAGCTTGAGCGGACGAAACTCACTACAGTGCCAAGTACAAAAGTCACCGTGCCAGGAATAAAGGAAGCACTTATTCGGATGGAGTGTGAGCTGTACCAGCACATTCCTATTAATAACGATGATGGCAAACCGATGAGTGATCTGCTGCTGGTACGCATAGTGCAGTATCATTTCAGCGAAGAAGTCTATAATCCGGACAAAGGGTATATCCTGATGGATCATTTGAAACCAGTCAGCCGACTTGCGGGTAATGATTATGCCAAGCTCGGAGAGAGATTTACCATAATACGCCCTGAATAGGTATGAAAGATCCTATATGTAATTTGTGAAAGGGTATAACCCTGTAGATAAAGGCGGACAACACGTGCGAAACTCGCATATGTTGTCCGCCTTTGCTTGTTAATATGAACATAAACAGGACAGGTAGTGAATAGACTTGTACTATATCTTGCACATTTCATATGAACCTATTTTATATATGGGTTGTTTGGAAAACTTACTTTTGAACATGTACGATATAGGAGGTTAAACCGATGAACCAGCTTGAGGCAACTACCGGGGCCAGTATTATGGGAATAGGAACGGCGTGGCCTGCCCACAGAATTGAGCAAAAAGATGTATCTGCCCGTCTCGCACAAGCGCTGGAACATGAGCCAGATGCGAGAAGGTGGGCGAAACGAATCTTTAATCAGTGCGGTGTGGAAACTCGTTATACGTGTGAACCGAATCTGCTTGAGCCTGTTGATTCTTGCCGATATTTACCTTTCACCAGTACGGAGGTGGTTCCGACTACATCCGAGCGTATGGGGAAATACAAAGCTGCAGCCGTTCCATTAGGTCTGGAAGCGGCCGAAAAGGCGCTTCAGGATGCAGACATAACTTCGTCGGAAATTACACACCTCATTACAGTGAGTTGCACAGGGCAATTTCTGCCCGGACTTGATGTTCGGCTGATCCAGCAGCTTGAACTGTCACCGCAGATCAATCGGATACCACTGGTGTTTCAAGGATGTGCAGCTGGTCTGAAGGCGATACAACTGGCCAATTCCATTGTAACGACAGATCAGAAGGCTACGGTTCTCATTGTGTGTGTGGAGCTGTGCACGCTTCATTTTCAGCCATCTGCCAAACGGGACGACCTGTATGCCGCATCGTTCTTCGGTGACGGTGCCTCGGCCTGTGTTATTGGTGCGTCCGGAACAGGTCGCAATGAATGTTTTCAATTGGGCCGTGGGCACTCAACGCTCCTCCCGGATTGTGCAGAAGAAATGATCTGGGAAGTGGGCAATACAGGCTTTGATCTCTACCTGTCACCACAGATTCCGAAGCTGCTTGGTTTGCATCTCGGTCCAGAGGTAGAACGAATGCTCGAGGGGAGCAGTTTACCTGAAATATGGGCGATCCATCCGGGAGGCAGAGGTATCGTGGATGCCGTTCAGAAGCTGTATCAGTTAACCGATGAGCAGGTCTCCTACAGCCGTAACATCCTGCGAGATTATGGGAACCTGTCGTCCGTGACGATTCTTTTTGTTCTTCAAGCCATCCGTGAGGATTACAGACAGAACGAAGATCCTTCCAGCGGGATAGCGCTGGCCTTCGGCCCGGGACTAACAGCAGAATTACTTCCTTTTACCTACATCCCTGCCCGCATAGCAAACAGAACGCCCGTGAATCATAGCATCCAATGAACATACTCGAATGACTAATCTGATTGCAGAGGAGCTTAGGTATGGCTTATCGCAGACTTGCTGCCTTCATCAGCCGATATCCGCGGTTCATTATTCTCTGCTGGGTATTTATCATCGGGATGTCAGCGATCTGGGCGTGGAGGTTGCCTGATATTGTTCAGGATCACGGATTGAAACGGGTTGACGGGGATGCGCATGCGGTTGAGCGTGTTCTGGAGCATGAATTCAATTCTCCTGCTGATCCGGTTATTCTGGTTTTTGAGAAAAAGGAAAATACCTCGACATTAGCGTTCCGGCAGTGGATCAGGGATAGTCTGACACAGGTTCAATTGTTACCTGCGGTAACCTCTATCACGTCACCTCTGGATGCTGGCGACAGGGTGACGCTGCAAGACCATAGGGCATATGTCTTTGTGAAAATGAATGTGCCCCCGCATCAGATGGGTCCTCCCCTGGAGCAGTTGCGCGCCGTGCTGGCAGCAGATGGTCCGGGTACGGTGCAATTGACGGGAAAGGCAGTCGTGCAGCAGGATGTCAATCATCTGAGCTTTCGTGACCTGGAGCGGGCAGAGATGGTGGGGCTGCCGATTGCCCTGATCGTTTTGTGCTTCGCATTCAGGGGGCTATATGCCGCATTGATCGCGGTCATGATGGGGATCAGTGCTGTGATTACAGCGATGGGAGTCACGACTCTCCTTGGTAATCATCTGGAATTGTCCAACTTTATCATTAACGTTATTCCCATGGTGGGCATGGCACTGAGTATAGACTTTGCCCTCATCATTCTGAGCAGGTACAGGGAAGAACTTCAGCGTGCCTATGAAGATGAAGGTGAAGCTCACGTTACAGGCAGAAGTCTGGATATGCAGAGCGATGTTCTGCGCAGCGATATTCTTCAGCGAACCCTACGTACAGCAGGCAGAGCGGTGTTATTCTCGGCAGCTTGCGTGCTCCTTGGGCTTCTGGGTCTGCTTTGGATCAGACTGCCTATGTTTCTAAGTGTCTCCTTGGGGGCCATGATTGTTCTGCTCGTATCGCTAATGTTGAATGTTACACTGCTGCCAGCCCTGCTGTCACTGTCTGCAGATCGGATCTTCAGGCGAAAGGTCGTCCATCCATTACCCAGACGCTCGGTCTGGCATAGATGGTCAGCCATGGTCATGAAACGGCCCGTCAGCATGGCCATTGGAGGTACGGTTGTGCTGCTCCTGTGTGTCTATCCAGTGACCCGGCTGGAGCTGTCGGTCCCGGATGCCTCTTCACTGCCAGCCAGAATGGAGTCCCGCCAGGCAGCGGAGCAGTTGCAGCATGATTTGGGTCAAAAGAAGACCTCCACCATCGAGATCCTGATTGCCGGACAGCAGGAACGGTTGACTGCCTCGCACTGGCAGATGGCCCACAACAAAACACGTCAACTATTGCAGGACTCGGACGTATGGAGCATTGTGACACCATGGGGCCTTTTACAGCCGAACCAAAATGGCACGCAAAGCCTTTTTAAAAGTTCACCGCCGTCCCTCACTTCATCCATAGAAGACAAGGAGTCAACAAGGGCGGCATGGCTGCGTTCAACGGTAACTGATCATTCCATTCGATTGATTGCCACCGTGCAGGGGGAGCCGGGTTCGGAACAGGTGGCAGACTGGCTGGAACGAATGAGGAAGAGTGATTATACACTTGGTTCCACCAACATAAGACTGCGTTATGGCGGGGAAGCTGCCGAGCAGGTTGAAATCATGCAGGAAGTCACAAGTCAACTGCCCAAAGTGCTAGTATTTGTAGTGGTATCGAATTATCTTGTGTTACTGGCGGCATTCAGATCTCTGCTCATTCCAATCAAGGCAATTGTGATGAATCTGCTTAGCTTAGCGGCTTCATTTGGCATATTGGTGTGGGTGTTTAATGAAGGACATTTGGGGATGGAGCCGTCAGCCATTGCCATTATGATTCCTGTATTCATTGCAGGATTGGTGTTCGGCATATCCATGGATTATGGTGTTTTTATGCTGAGCCGTATTCAGGAGATGTATAGACGAACCGGAGACAGTGATATGGCTGTCCAACAGGGCTTGGCTTCTACAGGTCGTCTGGTTACCTCCGCAGCAGCAATACTGCTTGCGGTGACCGTACCGTTTGCTTTTGCTGAAGTCGCAGGTGTGAGGCAGTTAGGGATCGGAATCACGGCTGCGGTGTTGATTGACGTTACGTTGATCCGGCTAATACTTGTACCTGCGTTAATGAAATTAATGGGCAGGTGGAACTGGTGGCTGCCAGGTCAGATGAAATGAAGGATATTTCGTAACCTGTTTTCAGGTTGGAGATATCCTTTTTTGGCTAGAAATCGTGTGATTCCATTCAAAGCTGGCAAACATGTTCAATTCATGAGTGACATCAATGTTCTATAATGGATGGGATTCATTCCATATGATATTTTCATCTACGTTATCCTACGAAAAACAGGAGGGACACAAGCCCATGTCTGATATTGAAGCCTATCTACAACAACAAACGAATCTTCGTGGTCGTTCCGCGTATCATGCGGATCAACCCCTGGAATTATGGCGCAGTCAGTTACGCATTCGCATGAAAGAACGGCTGGGCGGTTTTCCAACCATGGTAGCAGCACTGGATCCTGTCTTACTCGAGCGCATTCCATGTGACGGATATATTCGGGAGCGGGTTGAGATCACGACCTATACAGGACTCCGTATGCCTGTGTATGTATTGATTCCAGGTGATGGAAGCACTACCGAGGTGAGAAGACCTGCTATCGTTGCTTGTCATGGTCACGGGTACGGTAGCCGGGAGATCTCTGGTATGGAACCTGATGGATCGCCACGGACAAGAGAGACTGGACTACACAAGGATTTTGCAGTAGCTCTTGTGAAGCGTGGATATGTGGTTGCGGCTCCAGAGCTGCTCGGATTTGGTGATCGAAGACTTGAAGAGGACCGCGATGCGCCTCCAGGGGCAAGTTCCTGTACAAAGATTGCAGCGCATCTGCTCATGGTGGGGAAGACTCTCGCCGGGCATCGGGTGTATGAAACAACTAGAGTACTGGATTATATATTGACCCGACCCGAAGTGGATTCGGAGCGAATTGGAAGCATGGGTATTTCGGGCGGTGGTCTGGTGACCGCATTTACAGCCGCGCTGGATGAACGCTTCCGTGCAGTTGTAGTAAGTGGCTATGCAAGTACATTCCAGGGTAGCATACTGGATCGGAACCATTGTCTGGACAATTATGTTCCAGGTATCCTGCGTGAAGCGGAGTTGCCTGATCTGATTGGCCTGATTGTACCTAGACCGCTCTTTATTGAAGCCGGAAGTGATGACCAAGTATTTCCGCTCGATGCAGCAACAGAAGCCTATAAGCGATTGACATACATCTATGAACAAGCGGGAGCAGCAGAATCACTGGATGCGGATTTCTTTACAGGTGGACATGAGATTAGCGGAGCGAAGGCCTATGACTGGCTTGATCAAGTTCTGTGAGGTTGTGGATCATGCAGCAATTTAATTCTATAACGAGAGGAGAATTTAGTGATGAAATGGTCAGCATCGGTAAAATTTTTATTCTGTCTGGTTCTGTTTGCAAGTACGATAAGCATCGGTCCGGGAAGCAGTGGAGGGCAAGTCGCCGAAGCAGCAACGGACAATTACAGATTTGATTTTGGTTCGGGTCCGGTTGAGAGCGGTTACACAGGCGTGTCCGCAGGAGATGCTTACACTGCTACCAAAGGTTATGGGTTCAATACACCTGCCAATATGCGAAATGTGTCTGCCTCTGGAAGCGGAGTGATGAGTGACGCCGTACAATTTCTGACGTTTGGCACGAAGAGCACTAATACTTTCAATGTGAACCTGTCCAATGGCCTATACGAGGTCAAAGTGGTTCTGGGCAATACAGCCAGAGCAAGTGTGGCGGCAGAAGGTGTGTACCAGATCATCAACATGACGGGGAACGGGGCGACGGATCAATTTCAAATTCCGATAACCGACGGGCAACTAAATCTGCTCATTACGGAAGGAAAGACAGGCACTGCATTTACACTCAGCGCACTCGAGATCCGGAAGATATCCAATCAGACCGTAACCAACCGCACGATTTATATTGGTGGGGATTCAACAGTTTGCAATTATTATCCGCTTGGCAGTAGTGTACAAGGAGGGTGGGGACAGCTGTTTCCGTCCTATGTGAACAATGCTACATTCCAGGTTCGCAATATGGCTGCAAGTGGTCAGTTTGCGAGAGGATTCCGCGATGATGGTCAGATGGAGGCCATTCTCAAGTATATCAAGCCGGGAGATTATTTTATTCTGCAATTCGGAATTAATGACACCAATGCCAAGAACAATACGACGGAGGCGCAGTTTAAAGAGATCATGCGGGATATGGTGCGCCAGGCGAAGAACAAAGGAGCAACGGTCATACTTTCCACGCCACAAGGCCGGGCAACAGACTTTAATACTTCCAATGTACATCAAGCGGAGAACCGCTGGTACAATCCATCCACTCGTGCACTCGCTCAGGAAGAGGGGGTCACCCTGGTTGAATTGAATAAGTTGAGTTCGGCCTATTTCACTTCCATAGGTCCGGCGGCAACACTTGCTCTGTATATGACAGGGGACAGTCTGCATCCGAATCGTCAAGGTGCTGCGGAGCTTGCTCGCATTGTGGCTGCGGATCTGAGAAGACAGGGACTGAATGGATTCTGATGTGCAATTTAATCGGCCTGCATGACCCGGATTTGATATGATCAGTGTGTGAGAAATAAAAAAATACCCCTGGGGAACAACCCGCGAAACGGGCGGCTGATCCTCGGGGGTATTCACTATGCCTGAAATGGGGGATTACTCCATCATGTCCTTGGCTTCATGGTTTACCTTTTTACCTTTTAACAACGGTTCCAGTTCATCTTGAACGCTCTGCTCCCAGAGCGGCACATCTGTGCGATAGGCAGCCCGTCCGTTCAGATGTCCGGCGACCGGAGCCGTGATGAATACAAACAGGATACCTAGCAACAACCGGGCACTGATATAGTTATCGAAGTACCAGAAGTAGAAAAACGTAGCGCTTAGTACACAGAAAACACCCAATGTCATACTTTTGGTTGCGGCATGAGCTCGCAGATATACATCGGGCAGACGAATAAGTCCGAACGCACTGAGGGCACTAAGTAGTGCACCAAGCAGTACGAGTAAACCTATAGCTGTTTCGGCGGTTACCTTAACGATCTCCATCATTTTTGAATACCGCCCCCCGTTCAATATAACGTGCAAATGCCACCGTACTTAGAAAAGCCAGAATACCAATCAGCAAGATGATATCCAGATAGGCCTGAGTTTGCAGCATCATCGACAGAACGGCGACGATGGCAATTACATTGATCCCGATGGTATCCAATGCGGTAATCCGGTCAGCCATGGATGGTCCCCGAAGCACCCTGTACAGGCAACCTAGTATGGCTAGGGAGAGAATGAGCAATGAGATGAACAACAGTGAGGATAACATTAACGCGTCACCTCCATAATTGCTTTTTCGAATGTGTTTTGAATATCATCTCTCATTTTTTGTTCATCCTTTATATCCAGCGCATGGATAAACAATTTTCGCTGATTACCTGAGATCTCAAGTGGCAGAGAACCTGGTGTTAAGGATATAAGCAGACAGAGAAGAGTAACCTCCCAATCTGAGGACAATTGAGTTTTATACGTAAAAATACCTGGCCTTATGTCGAGCTTGGGCTTGATAATCTGGCGTATAACCTCAACGCTGGCTCGCACCAGTTCCTTGAAGAGCAGTGCAATCAATTTGAAGATGGCCCAGACTCGAACAATATAGAAGCGCTGGGGGAAGAATCTGCGCATTCCCCCGATGAGAAGCAGCCCGAGCAGGTAACCTATGAGAAAACCAATACCATTCCAGGCATTGTTCAGAAACATCCATACAAAAGCAATGATAAGATTCAGTACGATCTGAAAGGCCATAGACATCTACTCCTTCAATACGGCATCAATATAAATATTGGGATGCAGTAGAATATCGCCTGCGCGGGAGGTCAATTGGAACATGCCTTCAGCCCCCACACCCATTACGATGATGAAAACAAACAGAATTCCGGCAGGAATCAGCAGACCGTTCACCGCGTAAGGGCGTCTTGTAACCCCGGCAGGCGGTTCGCCCCAGAACGCTTGTATGAAGATGCGCAGTACCGAATATAACATCAACAAGCTCGAAAGCACCGCAATTCCGGTAAGACCATACAAGCCTGCCTGCAAGCCTCCTTCAAAGAGAAGCAACTTTCCCGGAAATCCACTGAATGGCGGCAAACCTGCCAAGGCAAGTGCGCTGATGAAGAACATCCAGCCGAGCAGCGGATAGCGATAGATCAGGCCGCCCATGTTATCGAGCTTGGATGTTCCTGCAACAGCGATTAAGGCACCGCCGAGCAGGAACAATAATGTTTTGATTAACATGTCATGCAGCATATAGAAGAGCAGACCTTCCAGTGCAGGACGACTCGCTGCAGCCATACCGAAAGCAACAAATCCTACACCTGCGACTACGTTATAGATGAGGATCTTGTTTACATCGCGGTATGAGATCGCACCGATGACACCAAGAACCATTGTTGCACCTGCCATCCATCCGATCAGTGCATGGAAGAAATCTGGATCATGATAGAAGATCAGTGTGAATGTTCGCACAATGGCGTACAAACCAACCTTGGTGAGCAACCCTGCGAACAATGCAGTGACAACAGCAGGTGGTGCGGCATAAGAGCCCGACAACCAGAAGAACAGGAACAGTCCGGCCTTGATACTGAATACGATCAGGAAGAGAACAGCAATTAAGGTTATGACACCGCTCTGTCCCACTTCAGCAATTTTTACGGACAAGTCTGCCATGTTCAGTGTGCCAGTAATGGAGTAGAGGAAGCCAATGGAAGCGACAAACAGGGCTGAAGAAACGATATTAATCAAGACATATTTGATCGTTTCACGAAGCTGTCTTTCCGTACTACCCAATACAATCAGTGCATAGGAAGAGATGAGCATCAGTTCAAAGCAGACAAACAAATTGAACAAATCTCCGGTTAGGAATGAACCGTTAACTCCTGCGATCAGAAAATGAAAGAACGGATAGAAGTGATGTTCTTCTCTCTCTTTGTTTACACTGCGGAATGCATATAGCAGACAAGCCAGTGCAATGATGGAAGCGGCGACGACAAGTAGCGCCGATACCATGTCAGCAACAAGCACAATACCATAGGGAGGTGCCCATCCGCCCATATTAAGCGTTAGAACGCCAGACTGAGCTACCCGCGTAATGAGTATCGTTGAGACCGCTGCTGTAAACAAAAGTCCGATGACACTAATGATCCGCTGGATATTTGTTTTTCGGAAAAAGAGCAAAGCCAGAACACCTGTGATTAAAGGCAATAGAATCGGGAGGACGACGAGATTATTCATATGGGCGCCCCCTTACTTCTTCCATATCGTCTGTTTTCAATTTCAGATAGGAGCGATAGGAGAGAACGAAGAAAAAGGCAGTGAGCCCGAAATTAATAACAATTGACGTTAATATTAATGCCTGAGGAAGCGGATCGACATAGCGTTCAGCCATCTCCCCAAGCAGAGGTGGTGCCCCGGTTTTGAGACGTGACATGGTGATCAAAAGCAGATGTACACCATGGGTTAGTATGGACATGCCAAGTACGATTCGGAGCAGGCTCCGCGACAAGATTAGAAAGACGGCAACCGCAAACAGAATGCCCACGGCTACACACATCAATATTTCCATATCAGCGATCCTCCCCGATCTGTAGAATGATGGTCATGGTGACACCCAGCACAGCGAGATACACGCCAAGATCAAACAGCATGGCCGTGGCGAGTTCGGTCTCTCCCAGCAAAGGAAGTTCGAAATATCCGAAGGTCTGACTTAGGAACGGAACTCCGAATATAAATGAACCCGCACCAGTCAGTAACGCTATACCCAATCCGATTCCTGTAAGGACACGGAAGTCAACGGGTAACGCTTTGCGTATCGTATCCGTACTGAATGCCAGGGCAATTAATACGAGCGCTGCCGCTGTGACCAAGCCGCCGATGAAACCTCCGCCCGGATTGTGGTGTCCTGCAAAGAACAGGTGCATGGCAAACGTCAGAATGATGAACACAACGACTTTGGTGGTCGTTTGCAGCAATACATCATTACTCTGCAAGGGTACAGTATCCCAGGAGGATGAGCTGCGTTCCCGGTTACCATATTTTTTCGTATTGTCCGCTTCATCATCCACATCAGGTTCGGACTCCTGTTTTTCTTCCTTCTTGCGGAACTTCAAGCGGGCTCCGAGATCTTTGGCTTCGAGGTTCAGATTAATCATGGAGTAGATGGACAACGAAGCAACGCCTAGTACCATAATCTCCAATAACGTATCGAATCCACGGAAATCAACCAATAACACGTTTACGACATTTTTACCGCCGGCCGAGTCATACGCTTCCTGAAGGAAGAACGTAGATATGCTGTCGAGTGATGCAGTTCCGCTTGCAGCCAGTGCAACAAAAGTCATCACGACACCTACTGCAATCGCTACGATCATATTGACCGTGAGATAACTGCGGCTTGATTTGCCTCGTTGCAGTTCGGGCAGATGGTAGAAACAGAGCAGGAACAACGCAACGGATACCGTTTCAACAATCATCTGCGTCAACGCCAGATCGGGCGCCCGGAAGAGTACGAACAGCAGGGTTACGAGATAACCAACTGCTCCGGTCATAATGACTGCCGACAGTCTGTTCTTGGCAAATGGAATCGAAACCGCGGCACCAATTAGGGTGACTAGCAGGACGACTTCATAGAATGAGAAGGGCGCATTGCCCTGCAGATTCCAGGTAATATTTTCACCTGAACGGAAGAAGGCATAGACCAGTAAAGCAACTGTGAATGAGAAAATATAAACGAGATAACTACGAACCGAGCCATTCATGTAGGCTTCCGTCCATTTGCGTGCATAATGCTGAAGATTATCCAGAACGACATGGTACATATTGTTAATCGTTAATCCTTGTGGATAATGCTCATAAATATTCCTCCATCGTGGCAACAGCTTGTAGAGAGTGATTCCGAGAATCACGACTCCGATCGTCATAATCAGTTCCGGAGTCCATCCATGCCACAGAGAGAAATGTACATCGAAGCGTTCGTTCCCATTCAATAGGGAAGGAAGCACAGCGGCCATTGCCGGTTCGATCAGTGTTCCGGCCAGCAGGTTCGGAAAGAGTCCGAAGATGATGACAAGAATACCGAGAACAACGGGCGGAATGAGCATACCGGCGGGCGCTTCGTGCAGCTTCTCGGCAGGAATATCGCTTTGGCTACGACCGAGGAATGTTTTGAACACGATAATAAGCGCATAGATCAAGGTAAACACACTTGCAAGCCAAGCGAATACCGGCAGTAGAACACTCCAGGACCCAAGTCCAAAGATTCGCAGATGCGTGACTTCGACCATCGCCTGGAAGAATAGCTCCTTGCTCAGGAATCCGTTGAACGGCGGAATACCCGCCATGGCAAGTGAGCCGATCAGTGCTACGGTGAAAGTGATTGGCATGAATGATGCAAGTCCACCGAGCTTCCGAATGTCACGTGTACCCGTCTCATGATCGACAATGCCTACGACCATGAACAGAGCGGCCTTGAAGGTCGCATGATTAAACAGGTGAAGCAGCGCAGCGGTTATCGCCACGGTGTACATCGCAGAGGACTCGCCATATCCGAAGTAGAGAGCAGCAGATCCAACCCCGAACAGGGACATGATCAGACCAAGTTGAGAGATGGTCGAATAGGCGAGAATCGCTTTGAGATCGTTTTTTTTCACCGCCAGGAATGATCCATAACACAGAGTCAGAAGACCAACGCCGGTGACCAGCCAGAACCAAAGTCCCTGTCCACCGAAGATCGGTGTGAACCTTGCCACAACGTACAGTCCAGCCTTAACCATCGTGGCGGAGTGCAGATAGGCACTCACTGGTGTAGGAGCTTCCATGGCATCCGGCAACCAGATATGGAACGGGAATTGGGCTGACTTGGTGAAAGCTCCAATCAGGATCAAGACAAGCGCTGGCAGAAATAGTGCGCTTTCCTGAAACTGTCCCAAACCAGCAATAGTGGCACGAATACTGAACGTTCCGGTAATAAGATACATCATCATGAATCCGGTAAGCATGGCGAAACCGCCAAATACCGTAATCAGGAAGGACTTTTGTGCTCCTGAAGTCGAGGCTTTACGTTTGTAATGAAATGCAATCAACAGGAATGACGTAATACTGGTCAATTCCCAGAATCCGTATAGCACGATCATATTATCAGACAGCACCACGCCCAACATGGCTCCCATAAACATCAACAGATACAGGTAGAAGCGGTTTAGCGCTTCTTTCATATCCATGTAGAAGATGGAGTAGAGAACAACGAGGACACCGATTCCGGTGATTAGCAGTGTCAGCATGAGGCTCAGACCGTCCAGATACAGGTTGAATCCAATGTCCAGTGAAGGAATCCATGGGATATTTCCGGATACGGTATTGCGCTGTGACACAGCGGGAACGAGACTCGCAAAGTATACAAATAATAGTGCCGGGACAAGGAGAACCGGCCATCCCAAATGGATTTTACGGAAAAAACGATGCAGCATGGCAAGAAAAATGCCAGCAGCAAAAGGCAGAATAACAGCAACATGAAGCAGGCTCAACATTACACCCCCAATGTTTAGTATTTCGACTACTCTCTGTGACATACAGGCGCATAATCCTCAAAAGGTTATGCTTGCTCTCTATATTCATAACCCAAGTATGTATATACAGAATCGTGTCTATTCTTTGAATGGAAGAAACACGGTGAAGATTTCAGTATAATATTGTATGGGCATGTATAATAAAAAAACACACAAGTTCCGATAAATATGAAAACGATTAGGGCGTGTCTGAAACTCCGAAGAAGCAGATTTTGCCGAATTTTCGTTCCAAGCCAGGAAGTTTTCCGCAGGCGTGCCGGGGCACGTCAAAGGAAAGTGACGCAGCAGGGGGCGAAAAGGCGGTAAAAGATGCACTTCAGCGAGTTTTGAGACACGTCCGAGGTGACATTCCGTGTACTCTTTGCAGCATAGTTATGTTGAGAAGCAAGATGGTTTCACCGTGTAATGGAGGAAATAATGTCATTCAAAATTAGAACTGTGCTTACAGTCATCTTCGCTGTGTTATCCCTGCTGGTTACCTTGACGATTGGGTCTATTTTTAGCCAAAAGTCATTCGGTGCGGTCGAGACTGAGATTGGTCACTCGCTTACAGGCACGGCCTCACAGGCTTCGGATAAGCTCGATCGGTTCATGGCCGCGCGCGCGGGGGAACTCGACCTGCTGGGCCGAATGGCTTCGCTCGAAGATGGATTCCAACCTGATGAGATTCAGATGCTCCTGGATCAGCTACAAGATAGCTTTCCCTCATTCTCCTGGGTTGGATTCATGGACCCCAAGGGAAAAGTGTTAGCTGCGACAGATGGCATCTTACTGGGGGAAAATTTATCAGAGCGACCTGTGTATCAGGAGGGAATCAAGGGTAAGTTCATTGGAGATGTGCATAACGCAGTACTTCTAGCCAAGCTGCTGCCGAATCCAACGGGAGAGCCGTTGCAATTTGTCGATATCAGTTTTCCGCTGAAGGATAGCAAAGGACATATTCAGGGTGTGCTTGCTGCACATTTAAGCTGGGAATGGGCAAAGGAAGTCGAAGAATCAGTGCTTGCTCCATTGAAAAGAGAAGAAAAGGATATTGAGTTCTTCATTGTGAGCAAAAAAGAACATACCGTCCTGCTGGGGCCCAAGGAATGGATTGGTAAACCACTCATTTTGCCTGGTATCGCAGAGGCTCAGCGCAACAAAAGCAGCTGGTCCATTGAAGAGTGGCCTGATGGTAAGGAATATGTGACAGGGTTTGCCTACAGCCAAGGTCATCTGGATTATCCTGGATTAGGCTGGAGCGTAGTCATTCGACAAGTCAAGTCGACTGCTTTTGCTTCCGTGTTTGACTTGATGTGGTTTAATGTGTGGGCAGGACTTGCCGTTACCGTGCTGTTTGCACTAATTGGCTGGTTTGTCTCGCGTCTGATCTCTGCCCCAATTGTGCGTCTTACCAGGGTAGCCAATCGACTGCGAGTAGGAGAAGATCTGGAGATTCCCGAAAACAAAGGAATTAAGGAGATCGAAGTATTGTCTCGCTCACTTCGGGATATGCTGACCTCTCTTACGAATAAAAACTCAGAGCTGGTTGTGATGCAGAATCTGGCGCATTTTGATCAGTTGACTAATCTGCCGAATCGCACTGCCCTGGAAGCGTATCTGGAAGAGTCATTGGAGACTGAAAGTGAAGATCATACGCTAACTTTTCTCTATCTGGATCTTGATGGATTCAAACGTGTCAACGATACGCTTGGCCATCAGGTTGGAGATGTTCTGCTACAAAAAGTGGCCCAGCGTCTATCCGCTCTTGGTCAGGAGAAGGGCATAACGGTCCGCTTGGGTGGAGATGAATTCCTGATTGTACTTCAGTCGGTTGGAAGCCATCCGAGGGAAGAAGCCAGTGCTTATGCAGAAGCCGTCATTCAAAGTCTGAACAAACCGTTTATTATTGATTACGAGCGAATTCGGATTGGATGCAGCATCGGTGGGGCTGAATATCCAACCAACAGCAATAACCCAAGTGAGATTATCCGGATGGCGGATGAAGCGTTATATGCGTCCAAACGTGCTGGCAAGAACAGAATGACATTTTATTCCGAGTTGAAGCAGGATCGATAGCGTATAATAACATTAGCTGGGTTATCCCAATTATCTTTGTGCCTATCAGCGTATAGACAAGGAGGGGTGAAATGTCTGGAAAATATACAACGGTACCTTACGGTTATGAGCCACCTGCAGCCAGCCGTAAAGGCACACTGACTTTTTATGACTCGTTCGAACATGTGACGGATGAGCAACTCGAACGCGCCGTTGCAACGGTGGATGCTCGTTCATTCATACAGCTTGTGCTGTATCCTTTACACGAGAGTACGTTTAAGCGTATGAGCAAGGAACCCATACAGGCATATTACAAAAGAGAAGACCGCCTGCATGATTGGCGGCGGGAACATCCGACTTCACGTATACGTGTGGAGGGGCTTGAGGGTAAGAGGAAAAAATATACGCCTGTAGATAGCGCACTGCGCCATATCACTGCGGAGTATCCACCTCCTCATTTCTTGTATATGACGGTAGAGATGGCAAATCGGTTTGCCTCATTTGATTCCTTCAAGGATTGGATCAAAGAGCTGCGTCTCATCATCGATGGACCATCAGGCGAGCTTCATTCCAGGCTTGAGCAAAATCGCCATCGCTGGGAATGGGCGGAATAAGAATTTAGACGTATGAATGAGATCGGCCCGCTAATCAGATGCAAACCCCAAAAAAAGTTGTGTTGTACAGACCGGAATTTCGGTGTACAGCACAACTTTTTTTAATTTGTTTTCTCTACCAAGGACGAAGTCAGATCAAGTGATGTTACGGTTTTATTTTTACCTGTTCGTTTGGCGGCATACAGACAGGCATCGACTTCCTCAAACAATTTATCTTTGCTTAGATGAGGACTGTAGCTTTTGAGACCGATACTAACCGTGATGGAAGCACCTTCAAGTTCCAGATGGCCCATCAGGGCTATCTTCTGACGAATCTGTTCCACTAGAGCATAGGCCTGCTTGAAAGATTGCTCAAACATCAATAGGGCGAACTCTTCGCCCCCGTAACGTGCTGCAATATCACTTGAGGTAATGGTTTCCTGAATGATCAGGGACACTTTCTCCAGAATGATGTCACCAGCCCGATGACCATACGTATCATTAATGGATTTGAAGTCATCAATATCAATCAGGGCCAGATGCAGACTCATGCCACTGTTTGCATATTCAAAAGCTTTTTCGTAATAATCCTTGAATGAGCTTTGATTATAAAGGTTGGTTAAACCGTCTGTTTTGGACTGTTTGGTCATAATGGCATTTCGCACAATAAGATCCTGCTTGGCAAGCATGCTGGCCTGAAGATCATCAAGCACCTCAACGCCGCTGGTTACGATAACTTGTGCTACATATGTACCTAGGATTAGAAAAGCAGGAATGGAAACCATGTCAAATGAAGACAGGTACAATCGGTAGGCTGGATCGAACAATACCAGAAAGTAACCAGCCATCTGCATCAGAAAGACAATCCAGACTCTCTTTTTACTGAAAAACAGCACCGAAGCGAAGATGGGCAACAGGCAGATGGCTAATATGATTCGAATGTCATAATTGACATGAATAATCGTCCAGGCGATAACCGTGCTGGCTATGGACATGGTGTAGAAGGAATAGGAACTGAAGCGCCGATCAACCCAACTCGCGAACAAAATACAAGAACTGCTGATGGCTGTAGGCCAGAACAGGACATTTATCAAGAAATCTTGAGGTGTGCGATCATACACCAGGAACAGGAAACAGCCAACCTGAATGGCAAAATGTGCAATGATGACAACCCAGTAGGCATGGAGCATTTTTTGAATCCATTTGGAATGCTTGAACTCGTATTCTGTGGGGATGTGGCTATTGTGCGTATGGAAACTTTTCATATATCACCGCTGACTGCATCATAATGGTACGACAGAATGACTCTCGTATAAATTGATTATAAATCACAATGAACAAAACGCAAATGATTATATTTTAAGCATGAGAACTAAGCTTACATTATATCACATAGAAGACAGAAACTTTACGAAAAGGGACATACAAATTTCGGAGAGAGCATCATAGACTGTTAAAAGGCTCCGTTTCATAAGATTGTAATTCTTGCTGAAGGGAGGTGAATTCTATTCCTCTTGTCGTTCGTTCTACCGTCAACGCTACGGGAGCAATTACGTTTACGGGTAATACGCTTGGACTGAGTCGTTCGGAAACAGCGGGGGTACCTGGAACACAGGACAGTATTGGAGGTTTTACCACAACGAACAGCACTCTCCAGTACGGCACCTACCCACTGGGAACGACAAGCTTGTACCAGAGTAACAGTTCCGCGGCCATCCTTGTTCTTCCTGCCGGAAGTACCGTTCTGTATGCGGAATTAATCTGGGGCGGGAGTTATATCAATGGAACTGTCAATCTGAGCTCAGCGATCAACAATCCGGTTACGTTCATCACCCCTGCCGGTTCATTCAGTGTTACACCTGACCCGGTGACTTACAATCAGTTCGATCTGGGGAACAACGCCGCAGGTTATGTACGTTCAGCCAACGTGACGACGCTTGTACAAAATGGGGGAGCAGGTACATATATCACTGGAGCAGTCGTGGGAACGATTGTGATTACGAATGATGCTACAGCCAATCATGCCGGGTGGACGCTTGGCGTTATTTATCAGAATCCCAATCTCCCTTTTCGTAATATGTCTTTACGTGCAGGCGGCGTACTTGTGCAATCCACTTCACCACCGGTCGTAACAACATTGACTGGATTCGCAACCCCACTTTCCGGTGTACTCGGAGGAAGAGCGCTGTTCAGTGCCCAGGAAGGTGACGCGAATCGAACAGGTGATCAGGCATTATTCGGGCCGACCTCTGCGACTTCAGTGGCCTTATCCGGACCTAACAATCTGGCTGCGAACTTCTTTGCATCCCAAATCAATGGTGATACGGGAGCGCTTAACACAACGGGCACCTTTGGAACTCGAAATCAGATCAACGGAGCTCCGGGTTCCAACATTGTAGGTGGTCGTCAAGGCTGGGATATCACCAATGTGGATGTGTCTGCCAGGCTGATTAACAATCAATCTTCGGCAGTGCTTACGCTAACGACTTCAGGCGATGCGTACATCGTTAATGGCAATGCCATTCAGGTCGATATTAACGCACCTAGAATTACCGTATCGAAGGGATCAACGGCCACCGGTGCGGTAGCGGGGGATAGCATTCTCTATACGGTTACGGTTGCCAATGCAGGTACGGCCAGTGCCGCCAGTGTAGTTCTATCCGACTCATTGCCTGCAGGACTTACTTTTATTCCTGGGAGCGTCACAGTTGCAGGTGTATCCCGCCCAACCCTGGATATAACCGCGGGTATTCCGCTGGGTGCATTAAACCTCTCCAGCAATATTGTTGTAACCTACCGGGCACTTATCGGACAGGATGCAAGCATCTTGCAGCTTGTAAACTCGGCCAATGCAGCTTTTACATTCCAGAGTGTGGCAGGAGGGCCGACGATTACTGGCGTAATTCCCTCCAACAACTCCACACTTCCTGTATATTCACCGAACCTGTCCATTGTGAAGTCGGGGAGTACCACTAATGCCACGGTGGGTGACACGGTAACGTACACGCTTCAGGTAAACAATGGAGGGAATGTTGCGGCTAGCGTCACATTGACAGATAACATCCCAAGTGGCAGTTCGTATGTAGCAGGCAGCTTCCGCCTGAACGGAAATGTCATTGCAGGCGCCAATCCCGCGACTGGTGTGAATTTGGGCAGCCTTGCTGCGGGCAGCGCGAATACCGTCACCTTTCAAGTGCTTGTCACAAGCTTGCCTACACCGCCAACCCTTGTGGATCAGGCTACTGCTTCGTATTCGTATAACTCGCCTGACGGAAGGACTATAACAGGAACAATAGCGTCTAACACCTTGACGATTCCGGTGACATTACCCAATGTTACCGCAGTTAAATCGGCTTCCGTGAGTGACGTAGCCGTAGGGGAGACATTCACCTACACGGTGGTTACCACGAACGGTGGCATCCAACCGATTAACAATGTGATTCTTACGGATGCTCTCCCTGCAGGCACTATATTTGTTCCGGGGAGTGTGACTGTAAGGGGAGCTGTCGTTGCATCGGCTAATCCAAACAGTGGTATATCTGTTGGAACATTGACTGCGGGAAGTTCCGCGACGGTGACGTTTCAGGTAACGGTTCAATCCTTGCCTGCATCAGGATCGCTGCTTAATCGGGCTTCTGTGTCCTATAGTTCAGGTACCTTTACGGGCATTTCCAACTCCAATTCGATTACTACCCCTGTGTACCAGCCGATCATTGCGATTAACAAGTCGGCGAGTCAAACAAATGCGACGCTGGGAGATCAGCTTGCATATACACTTGTGGTGACAAGCAGCGGAAACATAGCAGCTCAAGTTACGGTAACCGATACCATCCCTGCAGGATTGACGTTTGTTCCAAATTCGGTAACGGTGAATGGTACTGCACGTCCGGGAACCAGCCCTTTAACCGGAATAACGCTGGGCAGCCTCTCGCCAGGAGCCACGGCAACGGTCGTGTTTCGCGCAACACTGAGTACTCTTCCATCTCCGCCAACACTGGAGAATCAGGGTACCGCAACTTATACGTACCAACTTCCGAGCGGACGAAATCTCTCAGGCTCAAGTCAATCCAATATCGTTCGCATAGCTGCATCGGCCCCTAATATTTCGATTAGCAAAACGGTAAATACACCTGATGCGACTGTGGGTGACATCCTTACCTATACCGTTATTGCAACCAATGCCGGAATTAGTGCGGTCCAAAATCTGGTGATTTCGGATACGCCAACCGGCTCGGAGTTTGTGCCGGGCAGTGTCACCATTAACGGAACAGCTTCCGCAAGTGCAAGTCCGGTCTCAGGCATTGTTATCGGAACCTTAAACAGCTCAAGCAGCGTCACCGTGACCTACCAGACCAGAGTGACGTCTGTTCCTTCCACAGGATCAGCTACCAACCGTGCCAGCGCAGCCTTTACGTCGGGAAGTTTTAATGGCATCTCTTCATCGATTACGGTGAGTACACCCATATTTCAGCCCGTCATTCAAGTGGTGAAATCAGCAAGTACAACGAATCTGACGGTAGGAGATACCTTTAATTACAGTATTCAGATTAACAACACAGGTAACATTGCAGCTTCGGTCACCTTGACCGATCCGATTCCTGCGGGAGCTGTTTTCAGTACGAACAGTGTCATTATTAATGGTGTACCTACACCAGGTGTAAGTCCGGTAACAGGTATTAGTTTGGGCTCAATTCCAGCCAACTCAAGCACAACCGTTACTTTTGTTGCAACGGTCACAAGTTTGCCTGATTCCAGACAATTGACTAACCAGGCGGTTGGTTCGTTCTCCTACACACTGCCAAGTGGAAGAGCGATTGCCGGATTCTCGTCATCCAACACCATCACGATTCCTGTCTCTCTGCCCAATGTAACAATTGTAAACAGTGATAATGTAGAGTACGGCGTAGTGGGGGATGTCATCAGGTACACATCTGTTATTCGCAACAACGGAACCGTAGCAGTTAACAATGTGGTATATGTCAATCCTCTTCCTCCGAATACCCCATTTGTACCCGGAAGCGTCATTGTGAACGGGACTTCATTCCCGCTCTCCAATCCGACCGCCGGTATTCCAATCGGTACTTTGGCTCCAGGAGCTGAGGTTACCGTAACTTTTGAGGTGACGATTACCATGCCGATCCCTTCGCAGATTAACAATCAGTCGACGGTCAGTTTCACATCCGGTTCATTTTCGGGGTCATCCTCGTCCAATACAACACAGACTCCGGTTATCCAACCGCAGATTTCACTCGTCAAAACGGCCAATACAGTCAATGCCACTGTAGGTGATACGGTAGTATACACGGTGACTGTCAGCAACACGGGCAATTTGCAGGCCAATGTTACCGTCACAGATACGATTCCTGCTGCGACTTCATTTGTAGCCAACAGTGTTGTTGTATCAGGTGTGCCGCAGCCTGGAGCGGCGCCGGGAACGGGTATTCCGGTAGGCATTGTTGCAGCTGGGGCAACCGCGGTTGTTACGTTTGCAGTAGTTGTAGATACACTTCCGTCTCCACAGCAGCTTAGCAACTTTGCTACATCTTCCTTTACCTTTACACCTCCTGATGGACGTACGTTAACAGGAACAGCCACTTCAAATACGCTGACTTTTCCGGTCTCTTCTCCAAACGTTGCTGTCGTTAAAAGTACATCTTCAACTGCGGCAGCGGTAGGTGATACCGTCACTTACTCCGTTCAGGTAACAAACAGTGGCATAGCTCCTGTGAACAATATCCAGTTTTCGGACCCGGTCCCTGCTGGGGCTTCCTTTGTCACAGGCAGTGTCACCGTGAATGGTGTAGCGCAACCTGCAGCCAACCCGGCAGGCGGGATATCACTCGGCACACTTGCTCCAGGAGCGTCTACAACTGTAACTTTTACCTTCCGTGTGGATGCGATACCGCCAAGCGGCCAGCTGAGTAATCGATCCACAGTGAGTTTTACATCAGGGGCTTTCTCGAGCACAACGTTTTCCAATACGGTGGTCACGCCGGTATTCCAGCCCATTCTCTCTGCAACAAAGACGGCAAGTACACAGAACGCGACCGTAGGTGACACGGTTAGCTACACGGTCACTGTATCCAACACGGGTAACTATGGAGCCCAGATTAACTTGACGGACAATATCCCGACGGGAACCATTCTCGTTCCAAACAGTGTCATTGTGAATGGACAGCCGTTGCCTGCTGCCAATCCAGCAACAGGTATTTCAGCAGGCACTGTCGCTGCCGGTGCGACAACAACTATTACTTTTTCCGTGGTTATCGATACGCTGCCGTCACCGCAACAACTGGTGAATCAGGCTTCGGTGGCTCTTTCCTTCACATTACCGGACGGTCGGACGATTACAGGCTCTGTTCTGTCCAATGTACTCACCATCACCGTGTCAGCTCCGGATGTCGCTGTAGTGAAATCGACGACATCTACGTCGGTATCTGTTGGCGATATTGTGACATACAGCGTAGCAGTGACTAATAACGGTATTGCGACGGTCAACAATGTAGTCTTTACAGATGCGATACCGGCAAGCACTGTTCTTGCGCCAACTGGTGTATTTGTGGATGGGGTTCTCCGTCCAGCTGCCAACCCCTCAACCGGGATTACCATTGGTTCTATTGCGCCTGGGGCTACCGTGACTGTCGTATTTAGTGTTCAAGTTACTTCGCTCCCGGCAAGTGCCGTTTTGAACAATCAATCCACGGTCAGCTTTACATCAGGCGCGTTCTCAGCTACGACGTTCTCCAATACGGTTACCACGCCAGTGTTCCAGCCGATCCTGACGGCGGTCAAAACGGGGGATCAGACGATAGCCACAGTAGGGGATACCGTTGTTTACAGTATTGCCATCTCCAATGCCGGGAACTATGGGGCCTCGGTTACGTTGACGGATACGATCCCTGCGGGAACGGAACTTGTACCCAATAGCGTTATCGTCAATGGTGCATCTGTACCGGGTGCCGATCCGGCTTCGGGCATTCCGCTGGGCGTTGTGTCAACAACAACCATGGTCATGTTCTCGGTTGTCATTGTCACTCTTCCGTTAAGCCAATCCATTACGAACCAGGCTTCTGCAACTTTTACGTATACACTGCCAGACGGAAGAACGTTGGGAGGCAGTCTAACATCCAATTCGCTCAACATTCAGGTATCTGCACCGGATGTAAGTGTAACGAAGACAACAACGTCGGTAGATGCAGTGGTCGGCGACACCATTGTGTACCAGATGGTTGTGACCAACAACGGAATTGATCCCGTTAACAATGTGGTACTAACCGATCCGATCGATCCAGCTACCACATTTGTCGCTGGAAGTGTTCTGGTGGATGGTGTTCCGCGTACCTCGGCTAACCCAGCACTGGGCATTGCCATTGGATCACTGGCTCCAGGAGCCTCAGCAGCAATATCCTATGCAGTGCGAGTCAATACGCTGCCTACACCACCTGTTGTGAGCAGTCAGTCTGCCGTAAGTTTCACATCGGGTGTCTTCTCGGGTGCTTCATATTCGAATATCGTAGTCACACCAATTTATCAACCGATTATAGCTGTAACGAAGACAGCCAATACATCCAATGCAACGATTGGTGATACCATCGTGTACTCTTTCTCCATTATTAACAGTGGAAATTTGGCTGCCAATCTGACCTTGACAGATAACATTCCGGATGGAGCTGTGCTTCTTCCAAACAGTGTATTAATTAATGGTGTTCCGCAGCCAGGAGCCAATCCGGAAACAGGCATTGTTGTAGGCATCATACCGCCAGGGGGATCCGTTACTGTAACTGTCACTCTAGAAGTTACCGTGGATTCGCTGCCGCAAGATCAGCGGTTGACTAACCAAGCCGTGGCCAATTATACATTTAGTCCGCCGGATGGTCGTCAGTTGACAGGTACCGTATCTTCGAACGTTCTGGTAATCCCTGTTTCTGCACCTAACGTGACAGTTGTCAAAAGTACTGATGCCATTGATGCTGTTGTTGGTGATGTGATCACCTATACGGTTGTTGTTACAAACGCCGGTATAGAAGTGGTTAATAATGTGGTCATGGTTGACCCTGTACCCGTAGGAACGGTGTTTGTACCTGGAAGCGTAACGGTGGATGGGGTAGCAAGACCAACCGGCAATCCGAATACCGGAATAACACTTGGATCGATTGCTGCTGGTGCTTCGGTGACCGTGACATTCAGAGTAGAGGTCGTGGTGATATGAGCCAATCTTCCGGTCCGTTGTCCCACTGGCTACAGAATCAGTCCCTGGTTCGATTCAGCTCGGGTACGACTGAACTGGAACAGGTGGCCTATTCCAATACCGTAGTCACCCCATGGGTTGGACCCAAACTTGAAGTAAGAAAGGGATCCAATGTGACTGTAGCTGCCCTGGGGCAGTCGCTCACTTATCAGATTGAGATTACGAATTCTGGTAATCGAACCGCCATCGTGCATGTAGTGGATCCGCTCTCTGAAGATACGTCACTGCTTCCGAACAGTGTGCTTCGTGATGGGATTCCATTACCTGGTGCATCACCCCAGCTTGGGCTGCCTCCTGCGGAGGTCGCGCCGGGAGCCACACTGCGCTACCACTTTCAAGTTGTCATCGTGCGTTTGCCTCCGACATTGAAGCTGTTGAATCAGGCGCAGGTAAACTATGAATTTCTAACACCAGAAGGCAGAACGGTTAAAGGCAGAGAACTTTCCAATGCGGTTGAGGTCATTCTAGCCTCATCCCGTTTGGAAGTGGTCCTTCAGTCGGACCATATCTCGACCTTCTCAGGGGATATGGTTTTGTATAGTGTCGTTGTGAGCAATCCTGGATTTCTGACAGCTACAGGTGCCAAGGTGACTATCGCTTTGGCTCCTGGTCTTGTATTTATTCCTGCAAGTGTTGTAATCAATGGAATGTTCGCACCCCAGATGACCCCGGATTCTGGAATAGAGATCGGTGACATTGAGCCCGGAAGTGCGGTTACTATTCAATATCGGGTACAGGTTGTATCGGTAAAGGATGCTGAAAGCATTCCAACTCAGGCGGTGCTGGAGTACACTTCTGCAGGCAAGCAGGAGATCGTTTATTCAAACAAAGTTACACTTGAAGTCATCCAGCCTTTTATTTCGATTCAAAAAAAGGTACATCCGGTAGTTGTCTCATTGGATGACATTGTACGATATGACATTACCATTGCGAATGAAAGTAATTATGCGGTGGATGCCAAAGTATCAGATTCATTGCCTGCTGGCATGACGTTTGTTGAAGGGAGCCTCAGCTGGAATGGAGTCAAGCGACCCGGGGTCAATCCGGTCAAAGGAGTTAGTCTGGGGACATTGACTGCACGGTCTATCGTCAATATTCAATTTGAAGCAAAGATTATAGAACAAGGGACGGCTATGTCTAATCCATCCGAGCTGGTTAACCAAGCGCGTCTCTTGTATACGTATCGATTGCCGGATTCACGAACGGTGCAGCGCATAGCTGCTTCCAACGAAGCAACGGTCTACCTGAAAAGCCCGTTGATCAATGTTCACGTTGAAGTAAATCCTAATCTAGTCGAGCAGGGAGGCTCCGTATCTTTTCAGGTGCGGGTCGAGAATACAGGCTCTCTGTCTGCCCGTGTACAATTGACAGGCGTTCTTCCACCCGGAGCCAAATGGCGTGGTCAGGAGGAAGGTCAGGTTCAATGGAACATACCCGAATACTCTTCGCCAAGATATCTTCATCTGGGGGAACTGCTCCCGGGTGCGGAGAAAAATATTTTCTATGTAGCGCAGCTGTCTCCGGAGGAAACAGGAACGCTGAATGGTTTCCTGACTGCCCTGTACACCTATGAACTGAACGGACAGAGACGAAGTGGTGAAGCTCGATCGAACGAGTACATGATTGTTATCGAATACCGTGAAGAATAACGCCAACTAGTTTACGAAGATGAAATGGAATTTGCCCCAATCGATTGACATGACATTACACGAACGCAAATGAATGGTATACTAATTGAATACGAACTCGGCAATCAACCCGTGGAATCGGGACGTCGGAGTAGAGGAGGCAGCCACATTGGCAAAAGCAAAAGTAGCAAAAAGACCTACACGGGATGAATTCGAACTTGAAGAGTTGGGAAATCAACTAGTTGAAGCTTTTCGGGAGCGTTCGGAAGTACTGTTGACCGTATGGGGGAAGGAAGACCAGGTGCAAGGAGTCATTGTCAAAATGGACTCCCGTACACGACTCGTGCATGTAGAGTATACCGAAGAAGAGTTCACGGCAAAGGTGCCTTTTCTGGATATCATGCGTGTACAATCTCCCCGTTATTAAGAAATGCAATTTTAAATATTAGGGCATCCGCCCTGTCAAAGTCGTTCTTCCTGCATAAGATAACCCATACCTGTTGCAGAGGAGGTACGGTCAATGAGCGAAGTATTAGGTGGAGAAACAAGAGGCTACGGATACGGAGGTTTCACTTCTGTAGGTGCCATTCTGGTTCTGTTCATCCTGTTGGTTATCATCTCCAAAGCGTTCTTGGTATAATTGCATTTATCTAAAGAATGAAAGAAGCTCTGCCATCGCGGCAGAGCTTTTTTGTTCGTTCAGTCATTGGCGAATTTTGTAGAAAATCGGTGTAAGTCCAGCTGACGTTATGTTAGAATATAACCATCCCTAGAGAAAGAAAGAGGTGTTTGGATAATGAGCCAAGAGTTAACAGCATCTTTAAATGAACAGATGAACTTCGAGTTCTATTCCGCTCATGTATATCTGGCTATGGCAGCCTATTGTTCTAGCAAGAGTCTGGATGGATTTGCGAACTTCTTCATCGTGCAAGCCGAAGAGGAGCGATTCCATGGTATGAAAATATACAAATTCCTGAATGATCGTGGACAACGTGCCACACTAGCGGCTTTGCCAGAACCGAAGAATGAATATGCTTCGATGCTGGATGTGTTTGAGCATGGTTATGCTCATGAACAGCAGAACACGAAAAAATTCTACAATCTGGCTGACATCGCTCTGAATGAACGTGAACATGCAACGATGTATTTCCTGAAATGGTTCATTGATGAGCAGGTTGAAGAGGAAGCATTGTTTGACAACATTATTCAGAAGTTGCGCCGGATCGAAAAAGATAGCAATGCCTTCTACATGCTGGATGCCGAGTTTGGCAAACGTTCATTCACTGCACCAGCTGAATAAATGCACGTAAGGAGTCGGCGAGATTCCAAAAACAGAAGACATGTACATACGGCAGGTGGAAATCACCCTCATAACAAAGGAGGGAGTTCTCCTCGCAAGGGATGACGGGTTAATGCCATATGCTGATTGAAGACGAAAAAAGCTTGCACTTGTGCAGGCTTTTTTTGCATGCATAGCTATTTAATTATTGTATTGATTTTCTTAAATTGGAGCAAAAGTCTATCAAAATTCTGAATGTGGGTAATAAAGGATATGTCACAATTGATCTATCCTGACGGGATCTTTTTTTGCTCAAATCTATCAAATTCGTATTAAATTTTAGGTTTATCTGACAAAAGTGTAACTCTACCGTAGCCTTTGAAGCGAGAATAGGAGTCGCTACCTTTGATAGTATTAGGATTAATCGCCAAGGGATGAAGGTAGAAAAACATGGACACCCGGGGAAATATAACACACAAGGGAGATTTTTAATGATGTTACATATTCGCAAATCTATCATGGTCACACTTGCTATTTTACTAATCATTCCACTTTTATTGCCGCAGTCGGTATCTGCCCAATCTGCTACATCCAAGGATCGTGCAAGCAAAACAAATTCCAAGATCATATACCTGACTTTTGATGATGGGCCAACCGCTCACACAGGTCAATTACTGGACATATTGGATCAGTATAATGCGAAGGCAACATTTTTCATGCTAGGTCCTCAGATGGAGAAATTTCAGAAGGCTACTAAACGAATCGTAGCTGACGGGCATGGATTGGGTCTGCATGGCGTGAGTCACGTTCCTAGCAAATTCTATAAATCTGCCTATAGCGGACTGAAAGAGATGCAACAGGCAAATGTAAGTCTGAACAAGGTTGCCGGAGTAAAAACAAGTCTCATTCGGACGCCATATGGCAGTAAACCATACCTTAAATCGGCTTTCCGTAATGTTCTGCTGGGTCAAGGTGGATTCCATCTGTGGGATTGGAATGTCGATTCGGAAGACTGGAAATACAAGCAAGATCACCAGAAAGTCTATAACAGTGTAATGAAGCAGATCCACAATGTACAAAAGAGCGGAACTACACCTGTTGTGCTTATGCACGACCAAGAAGCGACACTGAAAGTTCTGCCACAAGTATTGAAAACATTGAAGGCAGAAGGGTATCGCTTTGAAATATTAAGCAAGAAAGTGCAGCCGGTTAACTTCTGGAATGACAAGCGTTAATCTTTTTAAGGAGGTACACATCATGAGGAAACAATCATTATGGGTGACCATTCCGGTAACGACAGCTGTTTTACTTGCTCTGGCGGGTTGTGGTGGACCGGATTCGAATGCTTCATCGTCAGAGAATAGTTCTTCACCCACGACAACAGTGGGTGAGCAGAGCGGCAGCGGTGGCGCTGATTTCTCTAATGAAAATGAAACAGCAGGAACCCAAGAGGGCACGAACACAACGGATAGTGAAAGCGCATCAGGATCGCAGGCGGGCAGCAAGCCTACTGCTGCAGGTCAATCAGATGTGAATGATGTGATTAAGCAAGTTCGCAACCAGTTGAAGTTGCAGGGGGCAGCATTACCCACTTCATTCACATTGGACAAAGGTACATCTTTGGGTGCGGCAATACCATCCAATACTGCTGATGCATTTAAAGTGAATTTCTACGCTACGACGAAGTCTGTTGCTGTTAATGATCAATCTTTAACATCATCCGACAGTAAGATCCCTGTGCTGGCTTCCTATGAAGTGAAGACGTATGAAAACCCTGATCAGGATCATATTTTCCCGGAGACGGACCTGAAAGATATTCCAGCAGATATGGCTGTGGATCTGGGACATGGTATCAAAGGTATGAGTGAAGGTGCCGCAGGCAGTCAATATCTGACTTGGCAAGAAGGCAGATGGACGCTACAGATTCGTTCAGTTTCCGAAGATGATATGAATAATCCGGGCATAGCGAAGAAAATGGTGGAGTATCTGGAGTCACATACATTGCCCATACCCAAAGATAAAGGATATATTCAGGTTGAATATCCAAGTGGCGGAAAGTCTGTCCATGTAACGATCTCATGGCAGGAAGGTCATAGAATTCATCAGCTCAAGACTGATCAAGTACCACTGGAAGCTCTTGGCATGGCTGTATCTGTGAAATCTTGAGTGATCCACGGATATTCTGCAATGTAGAAAAGATGCGTGTTGGATTGTTGCAGTAATATATAAAAAGCTTGGTCCAGGATGTTAGGCTGGGCCAAGCTTTTTATATATGTAGCATGTTATGGCACTTGGGCAGCCGGTCTACATGCTTATTTTTGTTTCAATGGGTTAAAGCGGTACTTTCATTTAAACCACCCTTTTTCTTTAGAGCGAGTGATGGCCTCAATGCGGTTACTGGCATTTAACTTGTTGAGAATAATGGAGATATAGTTACGTACCGTGCCTGTCGTGATGAACAGATGCCCGGCGATTTCCTTCGTGTTCTTCCCATCAGCCATGAGTCCAAGTACGGCATTCTCCCGTTCTGTCAGGGGATTTTCTTCTACATAAGCTTCATCTACCAAGTCGGGAGCGAAGATACGTCTGCCATTCATGACTTGGCGAATCGCCTCGGCAAGTTCTTCAATCGGACTGTCTTTGAGCAGGTAACCACGGACACCGCCCTTGAGGGCACGTTCGAAATATCCGGTCCGGGCAAAAGTGGTCAGGATAATGACCTTGCAGTTCATTCCTTTGAGTTCTTCTGCAGCTTCAAGGCCGCTTTTCACAGGCATTTCGATATCCATCAGACAGATGTCGGGCGCAAGTTCCTGTACAAGGTCGAGGGCTTCCTGACCGTTACTGGCACGTCCGACAACTTCCATATCTTCCTCCAGATTAAGAAGAGAAGACAAGGCACCGAGCATCATGCGCTGATCTTCTGCGATTACAATTCTAATCATGATTCTGCCTCCTTTATCGGTTTGCGAACGAGTTTGGGAACATGAATAATGATCTCTGTACCCTGGCTGTCTGTATCAGATCGAATATCCAGACACCCGTTTACAAATTCAAGTCGTTCTTTCATACCCAAAATTCCTGTTCCTCGCCGTTCCTGTTTGTGTGATCTTTCTATTCCGACGCCGTTGTCTTGTACCATGAGTATATTGTTGGAAGGTGATTCCTCAATAACGATGGTACATGCTGTTGCCTGACTATGTTTGACCACATTGGTGACAGCTTCTTTCAAGCACATGCCAAGCACATTTTCATTCAATTGTGACGTGTCCTGCAACTTCGGATTACCTTCCAAGATAAATTCAATGGATGCAGCCTTCAGAATCTGCTCTGCCCGGAACAGTTCATCGACCAATTGCGTACCACGCATGGTTGTTACCATTTCACGGACTTCCTTCAGAGCTGTGCTTGCCGTTTGTCTGAGGTCGTTCAATTCGATCTCAGCCTGATCGGGATTACTGCGGAGCAGCCGTCTCGCCAAATCGGTTTTCAGACCGATCAGAGAGAGTTTTTGTCCAAGTGTATCATGCAGATCACGAGCAATACGCTGGCGTTCTTCCATTTTTACGAGATCATCGAGTCGCTTGTTTGCATTCTCCAATTGGCCTTCCAACTGTTCAGTCTTGTTTTTGTTATACGTACTGATTGGAAGCAGGATGGAGGCCATTAAGCTGATGAATACAAACGGGAACTGACTCACCAATAATGAACTTTGATTGAGAAAACCATAATTAATGGTTAGGAAGCTGGCTCCCAAGTTCACCGAGTATAGGGTGAAGAAACCGGCTTTATTTTTAATATTTCCAATAAAAAAAGCAAGAAACAATGAGAAATAGGCATAATCATAGGCAATAGTCATCGTAATGGATATGGCAATAAGTAGTCCAATCCACATGTACACCTGCCAGCCCTTGGTGATGAAGGCGAGCAGATAACAGACGAAGAAAACGAGAATGATAATAATGCCGGTCACCATCGTCCATAATTTGGAATATTGTGAAATGTAATAGAAGGGCAGGATGAAAAAGACCAGCCATACATAAGGATTTAACCCTGTATTTTTATAAAAAATCTGCATCCACTTTTGAATGTAATTCTCCTCCTTGCACTTGTACTCAACTTTAGCATGACTGTAGCATGACTATGGCTTGAATACAAGAAAACGAATCCGACAGAGTTAAGGCTTCTCTGTCAGACCCGCTGGATTGGTTACTCGGATAGGCGGTTGAACATACGGCTTGCGGGATAAGCTTTTGAGCTGTTTGAAACTAATAAATTGTTTGGATTCTTCATCCCATAAGCGGAAGCGCAGGGCAACCAGGCTGGAACGTAGTGTAATAGTCGTTGCTTTTTGCAAGGGTGGTGTTGCGTTATGTGCTTCTTCCAAGAAATAGTTAGGTACACGCGGGCTCAAGTGATGCACATGGTGAAACCCGATATTACCACTGATCCATTGCAATAATTTTGGCAATTTGTAATAAGAACTGCCTTCAACAGCTGCTTTTACATAACTCCATTCATCTTCATGTTCAAAGTACGTTTCTTCGAACTGATGCTGAACGTAGAACAACCAAATGCCGAAGAAACCGGAGAAGAAGAATACAGGTGCTTGCACCATAACAAAAGCCTGCCAGCCAATTAACCAGCACATGAATGCATAGAGTCCAACGATCAAGGCTGTAGTCAAGTGGGTATTAATGCGCTCTTTACGTCGTGCGCCTTTGCGGTTAAAGCGATAAGCGAGAATGAACACATAGATTGGTCCAATGCAGAACAATACAAACGGATTACGATAAATCCGGTAGAAAAGACGACCCCAAGGGGAAGCTTCTTTGTATTCGTCAACCGTCATGACCCAGATATCACCTACACCACGTTTGTCAAGATTACTGCTGGTTGCGTGATGGATGGAATGCTCGGCTTTCCATTGTTGATAGGGTGTCAGTGTTAATACGCCTGTAATGGTACCGAGAATATCATTGGCACGTTTGCTCTTGAAGAATGAACCATGACAGCAGTCATGGAAAATAATAAATGTCCGTAGTACAAATCCGGATGCCACCAAGGCAATCGGGAAGGTCAGCCAGTAGGATACCGATAAGCTAAAGTAAGCCGCAGCCCATAGCAGGAAGAGCGGAAGCAATGTATTGATTAACTGACGGATACTTAATCTGAGATCATTTTTTTCGTAAGGGGTGACTTCTTTTTTTAGCGCCATTTCTTTATTTCTACTCATTGACGTGTGTCCTCCTTCAATCGTTATAACTATCATTAGCTACAACTTCACATTTCCCGGTAAGACTTTCCTTTAGGAAGCGTTTTTATCATTGTAAAACAAACAGAACATGACAGTAAGTCATAAACGTCAGCCCTCTGTAATGATGAATATCAATGATGGACCATGACATTTGTCATGGGTGTATGATGCTGAACGGCTGGGAAGAAGACAAAAGTGAACATAATACAAATTCCTTTGCACAAATCACGCAACAATTTGTATTATGTATACAAATTTTATTGTGAGCATGGTAAAATCTATCTTTGAGTGATTATGACAACTTATGAGACAGGTCGATTAGGTTGATTTCTGATGGATTGGATGGAATGCATAATGAAGAAACGAATTACGGATATTCTATTTATTATGGCAGGTGCATTTCTGTTTGCACTGGCGGTGAACCTGTTCGTCATCCCGAACGATTTGGCTGAAGGCGGGGTAACGGGTATAACGATTATTTTGTATTACCTGTTTGAATGGTCACCTGGACTGATGAACCTGATCCTGAACGGTATATTGTTAATCGTGGGATATCGGTTTCTTGATAAAACGACTACGGTGTATACGATTATTGCGGTTGTATTCAACTCATTGTTCCTGCATCTGACAGAGAGCTGGACCATTGACTCGCATGAGTTGTGGATTAATACGATATTTGGTGGATTGTTTGCCGGTCTGGGAATCGGATTAATTGTTAGAGTGGGGGGAACAACAGCCGGAACCGTTATCCTGGCAAGGCTTGCCAATAAATATCTGGATTGGAACATCAGTTATGGATTATTATTCTTTGATTTGATTGTGGCATTCTCATCTTTCTTCATTATAGGGCCGCAAGGTCTGATGTGTACGATTGTCTTGCTGTTCGTGGGTACCAAAACGATGGAGTTCATTATTGAAGGACTCAATCCGAAAAAGGCGGTTATGATCATCTCTTCCAAACAGGATGAGATCGCAAAGCAAGTAATTGAGAAGATGGACCGCGGTGTAACCGTGTTGTCCGGACATGGGTATTACACGAAAAATAAAAAAGAAATCCTGTACATTGTCATTAGTAAGCAGGAAGTCTCCATGCTGAAGAAAATTGTACGAGCGGAAGACGAGATTGCCTTTATCACCATTCATGATGTACGTGATGTGTTCGGTGAAGGATTTATTGAACTTTCCAAAACTTAAGTAATAGGTATATATGAAAGAAGGGAGTTGCGGTGAAATATCACCGCAACTTTTTTGATAGGTTAATTGAACAGGGTATTAATCTAGTTTAGAAAGAAAGAGCCCTTCTCAATAGAGAAGGGCAAAAGAATATTAATAATGTCTTCTTTTTTTGACTCCACAGTATTCAACAGTGACATAACAGTGTTTTTTACATTTTGTAGGGACATATTTAATTTTGGTAACACAAGTTTTCGTGATTTTTTTGTAAAAACACTTTGGTTTTGGGTGACATCCTTTATGCTTTCTGTACATATTGAACCCTCCCTGTTTGTGATAAGGTATTGTATGAACAGGGTTATGTAACGGTAATGTATAAACGTCTATTATTGTATAATAATTCCTTTATTAGGCTTTAGTGTTACTAGCGAAGGTGTGGTTCTTTCTAGTAAAAGAGGACAATGACAAAAAGCTGTACACCTATCAATCACGATGATATATTGAATTTAATTCATTTGTTAATAAACCTAACTAACTATTAAAGGAGGCAATTACTTGGCTGGTACACCCCAATATATCCGTAATCTGAATGAAAACCTTATTATGGATGCCCTGATAACTCAGGGAACCATGTCTAGAGCGGATATCAGCCGTCAGACCGGACTTAGTAAACCAACAGTGTCGTTGGCTGTAGAGCATCTGATTGACCGTAATCTGGTGAAGGAAATGGGGAGAGCTGACAATGCTCAGGGTCGCAAAGCAACCCTCATCCGTTTCAATGAAACGGCTTTTTATGTCTGTGGTATAGATATCGGTGCAACACGTATTCGGATCGCATTATCCGATCTGAATGGAGAAATCATTGCCTATCGCACACATCCCATGGTTGTCCAAGAAGGTCATGAGCGAACAGAAGCGACAATGCTGTTGCTTCTTCGAAGCCATATGAACGAATTGCTTGATGAGAATCATCTGAACTGGGACCAGATTCAGTGTATTGGATTCGGCATACCAGGTGTAGTGCTCCCTTATTCAGGCCGAATTAATCGTATTGTCGACCCGTTAGCGGGTTTGGAACAAGCCTTTTCCCTGGAATCGTTGTCTGGCGCCTTTCCCTGCGAAGTCATCCTGGAGAATGATGTGAATCTTGCGGCACTTGGGGAGTATCGGAGTGGTGCCGCAGCAGGTTATCCTTTGTTTGTTTTTTTCTCCATCGGCACAGGGACGGGAGCTGGCATCATGGTACATGGTCAACTACTGCGAGGTCTTGGTGGCTTAACTGGAGAGATTGCAGAGATGCTGTTGGAGGATGGTGAACGTCTGGAGGATGTGCTGTCAGCCGATGGTCTGATGCAGTTGGCGAAGGATTATCTTGATCAGCATGATGAACTATTGGATGATGATGCTGATGCGGGAGCGGTTGTGGGTGTCAATGTAGATGTATCTGCAGATGATACTCACAGACACATGACTCCCGAGAAGTTATTTGAAGCTGCACGCAGTGGAGAAGTAGAGGCGTTAGAGATTCTGAAACAGTACAGCCAGATGATTGCTTCAGCTCTCCGACAGATTAGCATTGTGCTTGCTCCGGAACTCATTGTGCTTGGCGGAGGCGTAGGAGGGAACGGCGATGTGTTATTGCCTTTACTGAGGCAGATTATCTCTGAGCAATTCCCTGTGCAACCACAGTTAATCTGTTCGAAGCTTGGTGAGCAGGCTGTTGTCACTGGCGCGGTACAGGTGGCTATACAACAGACAATGCTGAATCTTCAGCAGGAAGCTGTGGAATAAGAGATTGGATATACAATATGTGAGGAGGGAAACGGGATGACAGAGTCCGTGAAAAACGTAAATAAAGATGTTCAGTTCAATCAGGATACGACGGTTGGGGGTAAGCCATCCGGCTGGATTGCAGGTATTGATATTGGAGGCACCAAAACATTGATGCTCTTGTCAGCACAACAGACTGGAAGTGAAGTTCATGAACGTATCTTGCCTACGCTTGCCAGTGATCAGCCGGATGAGTTTTTCCGATGGTTATTCACTGAATTGGAAACATTCTGCCGCGAAGTTGGATGCAGTCTGGATCAACTTTCAGGTGCAGGCTTGGGATTCCCTGGCGTGATTCTGCAGGAGGAAGGCGTACTGCGAAATGCTCCAGCTTTTCAGTGGCCTGAGGTTGATATTCGTCCTGTGATTGCGAAGTATTACAGCGGGAATATCATATTGGATAATGATGTGAATCTGGCCGCCATGGGAGAATATGATCAAGGGGCAGCGCAGGGACATCAACACTCTGTAATGGTCACGGTTGGAACAGGCATTGGAGCTGCTCTTATCCTGAATGGACAGCTCTACAGCGGCCAGAATGGAGCAGCAGGTGAGATTGGGCATTTCATAGCTGGCGACGAAGGGCTTCATACCGGTTACGTTGCAGATGCAGATTCCTTTGGGGTATTTGAGCAAGCGACTTCAGGTACGGGGATCACCGAACAGGCGAGACGTTATTTTGCAGATGGAAAAGGAAGTTCCTTATCCCTTATCATGAGTCTGGCAGGAGGGGAAGCGGGACAGATCGAAGCCAGACATGTCTTCAAAGCGGCCGAATCAGGCGATGTTGCTGCACTTGAGATTCTGGAACTGCCTATGCGTTACATGGCTAGAGGTCTCGCGAATATTACGGCATTACTTAATCCTTCCATAATTGTAATCGGTGGAGGTGTGGCAGCATCCAACCCATCCTATTATCTAAATGAAGTGCGTACACGCCTCAAACGTTACACCGTTCTGCCTGTTCGTTTAACTGTAGCTGAACTTGGTAATCGGGCAGGAGCAATAGGGGCATTGGCTGCAATCAGGTCGAGTCTAGCGCGGACATAACAATAGAGAATAGGTGAAGCTACTATAGAATTAAAGGATGGAGATCCGGATGAGAAGTAGACATATGAAGGCTTACACAGAGAAAACAAAAGCCGATTCCAATGATGCAAGACGTGTTTTACTCAAATTACAGGGCTTGTATCTGTTTATGGGGCTTGCCGGGGGGATGTTTAACCCGTACATTAATCCCATATTGGTTGCGCAAGGTTTTTCCAGTAAAGAAACCGGATTTATCATGGCGTTTGGCACACTCGTATCTATTATTCTTCAACCTATATGGGGAATTCTGGTAGATAAGTTTAAAAAGACACGGTTCGTACTGATAATAAGCCTGCTTGTTCCTGCATCGTTAGCGTACTTCTACAATATTCAAGTGTACATTATATTAATATTGATTTATACTTTATGCACTATATTCCAAGTGACTCAAATACCTGTGGCTGACTCCTATGCGGTTACCGCAGCGAGAGCAGCCAACACCTCATATGGCATGATCCGACTCTTCGGGAGCATAGGAACCGGAGTTGGTGGATTTGCAGCAGGGATGTATCTCTCTCAGTTTTCCATTCACATGTTATGGCTGCCATTTCTGATGTTTAACGTTCTGAGCGCCATACTGGCAAGCACACTCCCCCGGCAGACGAGCATATCCTCGTCCTCGGTAACCTTCTCCGTAGGTTTGGCAAGATTGCTCCGAAACCGGACATTCCTTCTATTTCTAACAGGTTGTTTCCTGGTTAACCAAACGCTCACTGCGTTTAACTCCTTTTTTGTAATTTCATTTCAGATGGCTGGCGGTTCTGTGAAGATGACAGGTACAGCGCTATTGCTCGCATCAATCACCAATGTTCCATCCATGTTGGCAGCGGCATTCGTACTCCGAAAATGGGGACATGAACGCACGATGTTGCTTGCAGCCGGTGCGTATATGTTACGTTGGGGAATACAATGGCTATGGCCAACGCCAGAGGTGATGATTGGCGTTCAGGTACTGCATGGGTTGTCCTTCGGATTCTTCTATATTGCAGCAGTGGAATATGTGGCTTCGGTTACGGGACGGGAAATGCAGGCCACGGGACAAAGTTTATTTAACATGGTGTTTGCCGGCCTGGGCGGAATTGTTGGTAATATGCTTAATGGATATTTGCTCGATTCCGGCGGTCCATCCCTGATGTATCTGGCTTGTACGATTAGTGCAGCATTAGGATCGGTGATTCTGTATATCGTCAGCAGGCAGGCCAAAGATGAAAGAAGATCATACTCATTAGAATAGCGATGGAAGGAGTTGGAGCCTATGAGAGTAAATCTGAAGCGGAATTGGCACACCAAGTTGCTGTATTCCTATTTTCCTATTTTTCTGCTTACGATTTCCATTCTGATCTTTCTCTCCTTCCTGATTGTCAACGAACTCTCACGTAACGAAACGCAAAAAGCCGACATGATCTCCACCCGTTATATCGTGGATACACTGGAACGCTCGCTAAGCGACATTGAACTCCGGTTACTTGAAGACATTGGTGCGAACAAAACATACAGTCGTTTCTTGGAGGCTGGACAGGGACAATTGTCGAGTCAGTTCATCTATGATGCGGCAAGCGGGCTGGGACGTATGCTGGATCAGCAGGATATGATTCAATCCATTTATCTCTACCGCATGTCGGATTCTCAGATTCTTACGCCCAGAGGCATGATGCGTTTGGAAGAATTCGAAGATCGTGCCTATATTGAGCAAGCCTTGAAAGATCGGGAGAACCTCAGTTGGAACCTGCCGCGTGAATATAAGGAACGTTCTTTCGATATACCTTCACGGGTGATTAGCATGAATAAGTGGCTTCCTTTACCGTGGGGCGGGGAAGGTCTGCTCGTCATTACAATCCGCATGTATGCAGTCGAACGGCAGATTGATCATATGACGAATGAAAAGTTATCTGTTCTTCAGGTTCGGGACAAAAGCAATAATCTGATCTATAGCGCGCATCAAATGGACCCTTCAGCAGGTGAAATCCTTAACCGTGTGTCTGCGGACAAGCTTGGCCTGGTCTTCGAGAGTGGCATTCAATCCGGACAACTGTATTCTTGGGTATCTCTTGTCTCTTATGTGTGGATCGGCATTGGATTGTTAACAATTGCTGGCGCGGTGGCGGGACTGATCTACATTACGCGCAGAAATACGCGGCCCATCCAACTCATCATGAATCGTATTCAGGCGTTACAGCCACGTGCCGAGGAGAATGAAGCAGCTCCGTCCGTCAAGGACGAACTGGCTCTCATCGACCGTGCACTCGAACATCTGATTGCTCAAACGGTTAATTATGAGAAGCAGCATCATGAAAACCTGCTAATTCATCGCAGACAGTTACTTGTTGATCTGATGGAAGGAGAGCGAATGGATTCGTTCCGTCAGCGACTTCGCCATCTGCAACCGCTAGAGGAACGATTCATGGAACCGAAGAGCGTTGCTGTCCTCATAGCGGAGATGAATGGTGACGATCTCTCAACTAATCAGAATATACTGAAGATAGCGCTCATGAATGTGGTGGAAGAACTTGTGCAGAACGAGACCCAATTTGGCGGTTGGGCTGAATGGTTTGGGAACCGAAGGCTTATTGTGGTCATTGCGTCAGATGAGGAGGAAGGACTGGACCGTGAATTGCTTATGGATCTGGCTAAACAGATGCATATGTGGATTGCGGAAAATTTCCGCCTTCGGTTTACCTTCGGGATTGGACGAACCGTATCGGGTTGGGAGGAGATTACTCAATCGTATACCAGTGCAGATGCCGGTTTGCAGCATAGACTTACCCTTGGTAAAGATGCGATCGTTCTGAGTGAGCAACTGCCGGATCGTATTGAGCTGCAATCTTACAAGTACTTGCAGATGCTGGCCGACTTTGTCCGCGAATTCAGACTAACAGGTGATGGATGGCGGAAGCAGCTGGACCAGATGTTTGTAGCATTCGGCGAAGATCAGATCACAGATCAAGATATTCGTATGCTGCTGCAGGCATTAATCCAGATGTTGTCACGTGAATTCGGAGAGCTGTCTGAGCGGTTACAGAGCCAATTCGCCGAGGAAATCCTGACTCGTCTTCGCAGTGATATCCAGCAGGCGGAGACACTGGAGGGCATTCAGGAGATTTTACAGGAATGGCTGAAAGAGGTCTATCGAAATTATGTGTCTGTGAATGAAACGAAAAGTCACCGCGCAATGATCAATGAGCTACGGATCTATATTGAAGAACATTTTGATGATCCGGATCTGTCACTGAAACATCTGAGTGATCGGTTCCAAATTTCGGGCAAATATGCGAGTTATTTGTTTAAGGAAGAGTTCGAGATGAAGTTTGTTGATTTCCTAGTGAAGCTGAGGGTCGAAAAGGCCTGCCGTTTGTTGTCTGCATCCGATATGGCTGTTCAGGATATTGCGCTGCAAGTAGGTTATGGTAACGCGATCTCTTTCGGGCGAGTATTTAAACGGATTATGGGCGTGACACCGGGGGATTATCGCAAACAGAGTGGGAAACAAGGGAATTGAATACCGAGGTTCTAACGGTAGAACATGCAATTTATAATATAATTCAATATATGCTTAGCGTGATTACATGAAATCTTCTGTATGAGGACCTAAGGTTCGTACCTTAGGGCCCTCATATAGAAGATTTTTTTATTTTGGAGCATACGGACACGAGCAACGAACATGTTATCGATCAATTTGCGGGAAATGCCATTGATACGTTGTTTGGTCAAGTGAAGTTTAATCTTCCGCCGAGGAATTAGTGAGTTCAATCGTTCTACAAGTGTTGCTAAACAAGGAGATCACATTAGATGTGGTCTTTTTTTCTATTTTGTGAAGAGAGATTCAATGGAAAAAGGATTATTGCAAGCTGGGTGATGCCAGATTGGGTATGAGAATCCAAACTTAATACAACATTATGTGTTAATATAGTTAACATATAAGGCGTGAAAATTGTATATTGTCAGGAAATATGTTTATATATCGCGGGAATTGATGCAAAAAACGTGAATTTTACATTTTGAAAATAGTTTATTGTCTAATGTTGAGATCGTATGTGATGATTAGTGACATTCACAGGTGCAACGAAATGGAATGGACAAATTGGAGTGGCAATCATGTGAATCCATATCAGAGTGTGTGCGAAAGGGGAAAGGTCAAATGAGATTATTTCAAAGACGTAAGGCAGGCAAGGCAAGTTCAATCCTCGCAGTGGTAACAGCATTCACTCTATTATTATCCGCATGTTCATCAGGAAGCGAATCTGTATCTTCATCTGGAGAGTCAGGTTCGGGGGGAAAAACGACTTTGAAAGTAGAAATCTTCGACCGGGGAAATACTCCGGCGGGCTACACCATTTCGGACAGTTATCTGACTCGCTTCATTCAAGAGAAGTTTGGTGATCCAAACAACATCGATGTTCAATTTGTTCCAGTACCACGCTCGGAGGAAGTACAGAAGCTTAATGTTCTGATGGCGAGTGGATCTGAAGTACCTGATATCGTATTTACCTACGACTCGGGAACATTCAACCGGTATGCAGAGCAAGGAGGTCTGACTGAACTTACGGATCTGATCAATCAAACCGGCCCTAACCTGAAGAAGTTCCTGGGAGATGAAACGCTGGCTTACGGTCAATATGATGGTCAACAGTTTGCAGTTCCGGGTAAACGTCTTGTACTTGGCAAATACGCATCCTATGTTCGTCAGGACTGGCTGGACGCACTTGGATTGCCTTCACCTGAGACAGCTGAGGAGCTGCATACAACACTAAAGGCCTTTAAGGAAAAAGATCCGGGTAAGGTTGGCACAGGACTTATTCCTATGGGGATGTCCATTGCTTCGGCTCAATATGAACCACTAATCTGGTCATTCATTGAACCGCTGACGGAAGAACAAAAATATACATTAACACAACAACTGGGTTCCAATGACTATCCAACGTTGTTACCTGGTTTCAAGGACGCTCTGAAATATATGAACACACTTTATAATGAAGGATTAATGAGCAAGGATTTTGGGCTCGACAAAGATAAGAAAAAGCTGTGGGAAGATGTATCTAACGGCAAAGTTGGATTCTACACCGAGGATGCAGGGGAGATTTATATCTCCGGTACGTACAAAAACCTGCAAACTAATCAACCTGGTGCAGTGATCACACCGATTGATGCATTCAAAAACTCCGAAGGCAAATTCGCCAAACCGGCATATGCGCCCAATGCGATGTATGTCATGATTCCGAAATCGAGCAAAAATGCTGAAGCAGCGATGAAGTACCTGGATTGGATGGCTTCAGACAACAACTTGTTCGACCTGCAATTCGGTGTTGAAAACGAGAACTATGAACTTGTGGATGGGGTACCACTGATCAAAGATGATGCTTCTCCTGAAATTGCAGGCCGTATCTATAATTCCGGTGACATTGCCATTATCGTGAACGGTAAATACGTTGGGGATGACAAGAAAAATGAAGAGGCCTATGTCGTTCAAGTAGAGTCGAAGTATCGGGATGATATGCGCAAGTCGGTAGCGATCTCTAATACGGACACCATTCAACCGGTACGCTTCTCCAAACCGATTGATGCAGAAGCGCGTTACGGTAACGGCCTGAAAGACAAGTTCATGGAGTTTTTCGTGAAAACAACTATTTCCAAACCCGCTGATTTTGAAGCCACGTATGACAGCATGATGAAGGACTACATGGCGAGTGGTGGCCAAGCAATCCTGGATGAACGTACAGAAGCTTACAAAGCGATGAAATAAGTAGAGTAGATATCACATCTAATGTGTATGACAACAAAGAACAGGGATTTCATTAGGGCGATGGCAACATCGCCTTGATGAAGAATCCTGAATGACATGGGGGGAAGGTTTATGAAAACAAGCATCTATTTCCGCAGAAACTGGCAACTATATGCGTTGCTCCTACTGCCCATGATCTACTTCATTATTTTCAAGTATGGGCCGATGTATGGCGTGCAGATTGCGTTCAAGGACTTTAACTTCTTTCAAGGGATCGCCGGTAGTGAATGGATTGGCTTGGATGCGTTCAGAGAAGTGTTTCAAAATCAGGGATTCTACACGGCATTACGCAACACGTTAGTGCTCAACATGCTGGATCTACTGGTCTCCTTCCCAGCACCACTTATACTGGCCATCTTATTGTTTGAGCTGAAAAAGGCTTGGTTCAAAAAGCTGGCACAGACTTTACTGTACATTCCTCACTTTATTTCGTGGGTGATTATTGGAGGGATCGTGCTTCAGGTATTCGGTACTCAGTCCGGTTTCATCAACAATATCTTGATGAGCCTGGGATTTGATCCATTGCCATTCCTTTCAGACAAAAACTATTGGCTATTCACGTATCTTGCGGTAGGCGTGTGGCAGAGCGCAGGCTGGGGTACGATTCTGTATCTGGCATCCCTGACAGGCATTAACCGGGAACTGTACGAAGCAGCAGAAGTGGATGGAGCAAGTCGTCTGCGCAGAATCTGGCACATTTCCTTGCCTGGTATCAAAACGACGATTGTTACCTTATTGATCATCAATGTCGGCAACATGATCTCCATCGGCTTCGACCGACCGTTTATTATCGGAAATGTGGCTGTACGTGAATACTCGGATGTGCTCAGCACGTTTGTCTATCGTGTCGGTTTACAATCTGGTCAGGTCACGCTCGCAACAGCTGTAGGTTTGTTCCAGGCCTTAGTTGGACTTGTCTTCATACTCGGAGCAAACTATACGTCCAAGAAATTAACCGATGAGAGCATTATGTAGTGGATTTGATTCACATATGATCTGTAAGGAGTGAGTGGGATGTCTGAAAACACGGCGAATCGAATATTCAACACGGTGAACGTCATTCTTATTATTATTACGATGGTGCTGTGTCTTGCACCATTCATTCATATTATTGCGATCTCGCTCAGTTCGAACCGGGCGATCGGTTCAGGAGAAGTTTCCTTTTTCCCCAAAGAGTTGTCCTTTGAGGCGTATAGCAAAGTGTTTGCAGATGGATCGATGATTCGTTCCCTCATCTATACCATTTGGCTGACGGTACTGAGTACGGTACTAAGCATGGCAATGACCATTGCAGCGGCATACCCACTGGCGAAGAGTAATCTGAAAGGACGCAAGTGGTTCATGCTTGTCATTGTGGTGACGATGTTCTTCAGTGGGGGGATTATTCCCGAGTACATTCTGATCAAAAATCTGCATCTGCTCGACAGCACATGGGGACTTATTCTGCCTGGATTGATCAGTCCGTTCTATATGATCATTCTCATTACTTTCTTCCGAGGAATTCCTGAGAGTCTGGAAGAAGCGGCGGGCATTGATGGAAGCAGCCACTTCGGCACACTGATGCGCATTATTTTGCCACTATCCCTTCCGGTTATGGCAACACTGAGCCTATTCTACGCAGTGGGACGCTGGAATGGTTTCCAGGATGCACTCATGTATATTACGAAGCCTGAGCTATACCCTTTGCAATTGAAATTGTATCAGATGATTCAGCAAAACCAGATTACAGAACTGATGCAGAATGAAGGTATTGGTGCCGTTCAAGTCCTGCCTGAAAGTCTGAAAGCAGCCAGCGTTATATTCTCCACGTTACCGATCCTGCTTGTGTATCCGTGGTTGCAGCGGTACTTTATCAGTGGCGTAATGGTAGGTGCTGTAAAAGGTTAACAGTCTCGGGAGGTTGCATGAAATGACACAACGAATGGTAGAGAAGATGTCAAAAGAACAGCAGTATCTAGTGAATCAGTCCATGTTGATGATGGATAGCTTCTATGACAAGGAAATGGATCTGCTTCGCAGTTTCGAAGAGGATGATTCATCGCAGCACAGCACACGAGCCAGTGCACATTATGCGCTGGGATTGTTGATTCGAAATGAGCCTGGTGATGTGGAACGCGCGATACGAGTGTTCCACAAGGTGCTCGATGTTCAATATGACGCTCCAGATGAGATCTATCACGGAACCTTCGCGACGCGACCCAATGATGTGCATCCACCAGCGGGTCACTATGCTTGGAAATCTTTTGCGCCAGGCACGGCCTATTTCCTGGAACGCACCTTTGAGAAGGTGTCTGCGCAGTTTATCCATAAACTACAGGAAGATGGCTCTTTGCTCACAGAGACGGCAGATCCCAAACAACTGAAACGCCTGTTTCATTCGGCAGTGAATCAGGTCCTGCCACCGGTCTGGATCAGTTATGATCCCAACTGGCGCGAGTTTATCGCTTGTGTCTGTGTGGTTGTAACTGCTGAATTCGCTGAACTTATGCCAGATACACTCATGAAACGGATGGATCATGCCATGGAATTGGCTGTTCAAGGGTCCATAGAACGAAGGTTATCCGACGTAATCCCCATGAACACCAATATTGAGTTAATGCATATTTTCATCACCCACTACTACGGTCATCACTTGAACCGAACAGAATGGATTCAGCATTCGGATGAACAGGCAGAGGGATTCATGAAGGAGTTTGAACAGTACGATGGTACGTTCGCTGAATTCAATACAACAACGTATTACGGGGTGGATCTTTCCGTGCTTGGCATGTATCGAAAGTATGGACTCACCCAACGTTTAGTTGAAATTGGACACCGGATTGAACACGGGCTTTGGCATAACATCGCGTTATATTACAATGCCAACCTGGAGAATCTCTCCGGTCCATTCTCTCGGGCGTATGACATGGAGATGCGAGAGCATAGTTCGATCGGTGTATTTATCTATCTTTTGCTCGGTGAAGGCTATGAATATCTGGCAGGAATCAACTGTGAGTCAGGTCATGATCCACTGATTGCGCTCCTTGGGGTGGATGTACCCGCGGAAGCCGTACCGTATTTCAAGGCTCATCAAGCGGATCGGCTTGTGCAGAAACAGTTCATGGAACTGTGTGAGCGCAACGATCCAACGTCCAATCGGAATCTGTGTACTGCCAAAGCATGGATTGGTGAGGACCGGATGATCGGGGCCATGTCGGGAAGTGTGAATACCAACGGCCAGATGCATCCCGCTACAATTCACTGGCAGACGGAGACGGGGGAGCGTTATTATCTCCGCTTGATCCGCCGTGAGGTAGGCGAGGGGTGGAACAGTCATCTGTGTGGAGTGACGTTTGATGCGGATCTCACGCCAGATTCGTTAACCATTAGTGTCGTATTGGATACAGAGGAAGAAATCGATGTTTATTTTGAAATCAGAGGGCCTTCCCTTCGTCAGGAGGATATTACGCCAGCGTTATGGCGGTTCCCGGGACTTACGTGTACCGTGAAGGCTGAGGCGCCTGAATCATCCGTATTAATGTACTCGAATCATGCGGAGATCATCTATCGTTATGTGCCTGGAAGGACTGCGAACCAGATGAGATTTGAATTGACCTTACATGAAGATAACGGATAGAGGAATGAATAGATAAAGATAAATAGAATATGAATAGGCGATAAAATGAGAGACAGGAGGAACATCATGTATACGGACAAACAGGAATATTCGTTCTCAACATGTTGGAATATTAAACGTCATACGACCGGACAAGGCATGATCGAGGAGATCAAGTCTCTAGGATTTAGACAGGTTGAACTGAACTACAACGTCACGGAAGAGATGCTGAAGACGATAGAGCCGATGATTGAACGAGGAGAGATCGGTGTATCCAGTGTGCATAATACATTTCCTCATGTGGCTGATCCGGATTATGGGACGGATTCCGTCCTGCTCGGATTCGATGATGAGCCGCGCCGCAAACAAGCGATTGAACTGTTACTTCGCTCAGCCGAGTACGCACATCGTTATGGCGCCAAGGCTGTTGTTGTACATCCGGGTGAGGTTCCGTTCGAATACAATATAGATGAAGCGTTGAAAAAGATATACCACGATCAGGGGCCGGACTCCCCGGCGTATCAATCTTTATGGCAAGAGATGCTGGAGAAGCGGGAAGATGGCAGCGCACATTACCTGAGCCGGATTCAGGAGAGTCTGGAAGAGGTATGTGATTTGTCGGAGCAGCGGGGATATGGAGTGAATTTTGGTATTGAGACCCGTTCACGCTGTTATCAGATGCCGACTTTGCACGAAGCGGGAACGATTATTGGACGAATGAAAGGCGCGCCGCTTGGTCTCTGGTACGATATTGGTCACGGCATGATGATGGATCGAATGGGGCTGTACGATAATGTTCGTGAGGCTAACGCATTGATTGATCACGTGGTTGGCGTGCATATTCATGAAACCGTAGGGTTGGCAGATCATTGGTGTCCATACATTCATAGTAAAGACATGACCTTTTTTGATTCATTTTTGGATATTATTGATCGTTCACCGGTGAAAGTATATGAGCTGAAAGCGGCGTGTACGCCGGAAGAGATCGATGAGAGTCATGAATTGATTACGTCTCGCATTGCTGAACGTCATGCAGCGAGTCAGCGCGGATAGGGAGTACACGCATCAAGCATAAATGCACCTTATAGGGAAAACCTCATACGAAAGTAAACCAACACATAGAGCGGTTCAGAACAAATCTCAGGTTGCATTAGAGGGTGTTCTGCCGCTCTTTTGTTGTTCTTTTAAAGTAGTGAATGTTTTTAGCGTTTCACAGGGAGTGTTACATCACCGAGAATGCCTGCCTGATAGCCTTTGACTACAGCCCCGATTCTGGATTTAACACCAAATTTCTGTGTAATAGAGGTGATATGATACTCCACTGTACGTTGGCTGATCGCCAGATCCTGTGCAATTTCCTTATTGGTCATCTCCAGTGCAATACGGTTAAGCACTTCGCGTTCTGTTGCAGTGAGTGATTCCTCCAGGTTAGAGGATAACATGGTCTCTGGAACAAGCACATGACCCAACATACTTTGGTGAATGGCGTTGATAATCTGTCCATACGTTGCTTGCTTAGATAAGTAGGCATGGACGCCCAGATCATAAGCTTTCAACTGGAATTCGTGATAGTTGTACCCGGAAAGCAATATAATTTTGACGGATAACCCGTATTGATCTTTCAATCTTCTTACAACCTCAAAACCATCAAGCTGAGGCATGCGGATATCCATGACGACAACATCTGGTCGCAACGCCCCTACTTCGGACAAGAAAAGCAAAGGATCGCTGAAAGTCTTCAATACCTTTATACCGGGTTCGCGGTTTAAGCGGTTGTTGAGACCTTCCATGACCAGGGGGTGATCATCAAGCAATACGACTGTAATGGGTTCGCTCATTATTCAGTAGTTCCTTTCGTTAAAGGCAAAAGAATGTTGATTGAGGTTCCTTTGCCAAGGCTGGAATGTATGGTGAATTCTCCACCGAGATGCTGAATGCTGCTTTGTATGGATATCAAACCGAAGTGCCCTGTTACAGTATCAAATGTGGTATGAACATTAAACCCCAAGCCGTTATCCTCTACTTGGAGAATCAAGTCATTATCCCTTGTATGTACCTGAATGGAGCAAAACGACGCCTGTGCGTGCTTCATCACATTCATAATGAGTTCACGGATCGTCCGAAAGACGGTGGACTTCAGAGGTTCGTGCTTTAACTCTTCAGAGAGGGCGTCATAGTTTAATTCCATTCTGATACCACTTTGTATTTGAAGTGTGCGGATGATCCATTGTAACGCTTCCTCCAGATCGCTACGATCCATAATATGAGGGTAGAGTTCATCACACAATTGGCGTATATCTCTCTGGGAAGCATACAGGCATTCCAGCCAAACAGCCGTTTGATCCTTATGCGTCTCTCCGGTATCGTGTAATTCCTCCAAATCACGAGACAGGAAAATCAGGTTTTGCAGCAGTTGGTCATGAAGAAAATAAGAAGTCTTCATACGCTCTGCCTGTTGGGCTTCCATCATAATATCATTAAACTTCCGATGACGGCGTATCTGGTGTTCATGAAGAGTTGTCTGATCTACACGGTATTCATATCGCTTCTGCAGATCGGATAAGAGTTTGCCATTGACCAGCATTCGAATCGCTTCCAGCCTGCCTTTATCAATGATATCCTGCTCTTCTGCTGAAAAAAAGGTGCGATTTTCTTTGTGGCCAATGCCCAGAAATCCTGCCATCTCCGTAGTGTGTTCACCTGATAGTTCCCACACCTGTGCCAGATCATATTTCTGTCGTAAAACATCAATATCCAACGCCTGGTTATCCATATTCTGAATGGAGGCAAAAATTCCTGTACCTTCCTGGGAATATCGGTGCTTATCGTCAATCCATATGACAATGACGCCTTCAATATCCAGCATCTTGTGGAACATCTCGGCAAACACGTGAATCATGTCCCGCATGTTTTGCTGCTCAGCCATTCGCACAGTCAACCGTAGTTGCTGGTGTTCCAGCCAGTCCTTATTGAGTTTGTTTCTCTTACGTGAGCGGGTGAGCGTGTACTGATACACCCAAGTGATCAGCATAAACGAGACGAACAGCCAGCTGATATGAATGAATGTTTCCAGGTGAGAAGCAGCCAGAAATAGTAAAAATACGATCAGCATATATAGTCCATGAATCATCAATCTTGGCATAACCAGTTTGAAATCAAGCATACTCCGTTGTACAAGTACATAAGTGAACATCCATGATAAAGGCAGGAATCCAATTAATGTGTACTCTACAGGAAGTAAAGGTTCACCTTGAAGCAGGGTTGGGATGGCAAAGCAGATGATAAAGGGAATTAAACTAATAATAATTCCTGTTAACATGAGCAATAGCTGGTTCTGCTCCTTACGATTGTAGCTTTTACGATGAACCCATGTCATCCAGATTAAGATCAGAAGGGTTGCGCAAAGAATAAAGTTAAGCAGATTGGTTGGACCAGACGGTGCAACAGGGGTGCTAACGATGGTAATGCCTGGATTGAACTGAACATCGGTCATCATCCACTGCTTGATGTATAGAAATACTAGGCCTGTAGAATAAGCAATCGCAATTCCTCTGCTGATGATTAATAACCACCGGAAACGATGCAGACGGGTGCGAAATACAAAAGACACATAAAATGCGGTTAGACAGTAAGGTAACCATGCCGCACAAAAGGCGAGAATATAATTAGATATAGGCAACTGGGATGTATATATCGTCAGTATACATATGGCCATGGACAGGTTAAGCAGGTAGAACAGACGCATCACTCGTGAACCGGGTTGGTTAAACAAGGCGTAGCTTCCTGTCAGCAATAGCAATAATTCTAAAATGGATGAGAAGCCGATGTTAAACCATTCACGTGGTCCAGGCTTCATGGTATGTTCGGATGCCTGACCGCGAGAATTCTCAACACTAATGATATAGGCTTCAGTCACTAAGAATTCACCTTTTTGATGGAGTAATCGGACTTCTCCTTTGGATTCCAACGAGATAACGGTGTCACCTGATCTAATCCCGGATGTATATGCTAAACCTTGAGGATCTACATCATGTACTTCCCAAGAATTGGAGGCATTTGGTGTTAACGAAAGACCGATATAAGGATTTAAAAATGAAGAGATATGTATATATGTGGCTGTCAGTATAAAGCACAACATCGTGACAAACCAAACAGAACTAAATTTATATGTGGTGACACTATGTAATGAATTTCTTAATTCCATGCGAGTAATCATCCGTTCTTATGATGTGTATCATTGGTATATGATGTGAAAAAGCAAGCCATGAAGCAATGTCATGGCTTGCCGTGCATCACTCTATGTTAATGTAGCAGAGTGCCTAACATTTTGTACATCAAAACTGATGATTCCTGTCTGAGCATAGGCTGCTTCGATTTATAATCCACAGCACCGCTGCTGGATATGGACACTTCTGGACCGTAGAGACCTAAAGCGACTACAAATTGAACACCTTCTTGAGCCCAAAGATCCTGTGAACCGGCAAGATTGGCAGTTACGGCAGGTGCGCCAAGTAGTTGTTGAGCCGTTCTGGAAATAATCACCGCGGCCTCTTGCCTTGTGATGGCTTGGTCAGGATGGAACAATCCACGGGTATTACCTTGCACAATTCCCAGTTCCAGGGCGGTTTGAATGTAGGCGGCATAGGGACTTGATTGGGTGTCTTTAAATTTTGGTGATTGAGTCGAAATCGACATCCCGCTTATTCCTACGACTTGTGCTACAAACTCTCCACGACTTACAGGCTTCTCTGGTTCAAATCGGGATTGACCCTGTGGATACAGGCCAATCTGTGTTAAGCGATAGATGTACGGAGCATAAGGATGGTTTTCTGGCACATCTTCATACGGACTGGCTTCAGCCAATTTTTCGGACCAGCTATCTGACTTGTTGTAATAGAAATAAGAGATTTCACCTGACTGATTTTTTTTGAAACCTGCGAGTTTACCGTCTTCATCCATGAACAGCATGTCCTTAACGGGGGTTAAATTGTGAGTGCCATAAGCGTCTATCACCTGAAGCCCTGTCTCTGTTGCTGAAACATCATACAACCATGCGGGCAAGCGGATATCCCGATACAGTCCCTCGTAGGTACGGAGTGAAGACTCGGGTACGATATAATTGACATCTTGGGTCTCTTTGTTCGGATAAAAATGATCCATAAATGCTTGAAAAAGCGCTTCTCGCACATCTGGTCCATCACTGTTGGAGACGATAAATAGTCCAGTCTTCTCGTTAGGCAAGAGCCATAGATTGGAGTGGAAGCCGGCAAGATCGCCTGCTTTACTCACGACTTTCCGTCCATGATTATATTGCGAATAGGTGGATTCGAATCCGTAACCTGTGCCGGGTATATCAGGGTGTATGGAGACATTCAACGATTGCATAGCCTTGACGGATGCCGGTTCAAGTATACGTGTACCCTGGTATGAACCTTGATTGAGCTGCGCAAGCATAAAATGAGCCATATCCCGTCCAGTCGTAATTAATCCGCCCTCAGGTGAGCTATCTGGTACATTGGGATATTGCGGCAATGCCTGCTCTTCAGCGCCATAAGGAGTCGCGAGTTTACTCAGAGAGTCTTTGCTTAGTGTAAAATGGCTATCCGACATACCGAGTGGCTGGAAAATATGCTGTTGTACATAAGTCTCAAACGGAAGTTTGGACTGTTTCTGAACAATGTAGCCCAAGAGTGCATAGCCGTAGTTGTCGTAACGGAAAGCTTCTCCTGGTGTGCGGACAACAGACGGTTGGTGGTCTTTGATGAATTGCTCAAGCGGATAAGAACTTCCCAGCTCTCTGTCTGTGGCTGCTGCATCTGTGAAATCAAACCCGCTGGTGTGGGTCATCAGATGTTCCAATGTTAACGCTGTTCCGGTATGGTTGGTCAGATCAAGACCATCTGTGTATGTGCCGACATCCTCATTAAACTTTAATTTTCCATGCTCAGCCAATTGCATAATGGCGGTTGCTGTCAGCGTTTTGGATATGGAGGCTACTCGGAATAGCGTGGAGTCGGCATCGACTGGGATTTGTTTTGCCACATTGGCATAACCATATCCTTTGTTCAACACAATCTGTTGATCGTGAACAACGGTGACGACAGCCCCTTTCAGAGCAGACTTCACTTTAGGCTGGGCGAAGAATTGATTTATGAACGATTCCGTTTCCTGAGGGGTTACCTGGTGAAGGGGGAGACTATTCTCTGCCGATACACTGGTCATTGTAGTGAAACTTAGAGATGCAACTAGGAGGATGTTGGCTACAGCACGTTTCCACTTGTGATTCGATTTGTAGTTCTGTTGTTGTTGAGTTGGACATGTTGCTACGTAAAATTTCATGAAATTCTCCTTTGAGTTGAGATATGTTCGTTCTCTTACATTTAAGAACATCTATAATCTATCAGTTTGAATGTAATGACGATTCCGTAGTACGCACTTATTACGGCAGGACTTCCGCAAACCTTTTTGCGTGATCCCGCAATCGCAGAAGGTGAATAGCGAATTGCGAATGATCTTGAACATATGAAAAGATGATCTTGAATATATGAAATAGAGGTATTTGTCGTGATGGACCCAACGGGGGGCTCGACAAATACCTCTTTTTGTTTCGTCTTTTTATTTTCCATGTGAAGCGACATATTGCAAAGGAATTGTGATGTGAATTTTATAAAGCTACTCGTACATCCGTCGTTCAAGTTCATCATAGGCAATCGCAGGATCATCACTGGAATTGTTAATATAAGCGACGGATGAAGCTTGGAGGGGCCATTTTACTTCTTTTCGGACGAGAGAAGCTCTAAAGGCATCCCAGTTTGCAAGTTTCCATTCATCTAGTGGGGATTGTCTCGCTGTGATTCGCTCGTGATACAACGCTTCATTCTCAAGATAGATATAGGCGACACGCACATCCGTATCTTTCAGAGAACGTCCAATCCGTGCGAGTTCCTGCTCGATCCAGTCAGGGGTACCGATTTCCTTGGTAAATGGGCCCACAACGATCGTATCGATACCCAACTGAACGTTGTCCAGAGCGGCATCCATCGTAATGCGGTACCCAAGATCACGGCACAACCTTTTGTATTCAGGCGAATCTCGGTCGGATGGATCAAGTCCCTGAAGGGTCATAATTGCCTCAGCCGCGGGACGAAGCAGGATATCCATATCGAAAAAAGCCGCTTTATGTTTACTGGAAAGGGCTTTGGCAAGGGTGGTCTTACCACTTCCGGCCCCGCCGAGAAAGAAAATTAGTTTGCTCATGAATGTAATGCCTCCTTAATATGTTAAGAGAACCTGTGGAATTTAAGTGAATATTATTTTCTTTATCTTAGCACAGTCCACATTGTAGTCTCACTTGATTTCCTGGGAAGGAAACCAGATATGACGCAGGTTCACCCAGCCCTGGCTGTTGAAAGATAGACCACGCACGGAAGGAAGATAAGCCGTCTCTACCGGTTTTTCAGATAAATGGAACAGTAAATTCTGACCGACCAAGAACTGTTCAATTCGGTCTAATGCAGAAGTTCGATCTGCTGCATTTGGTGAAGCGACGATAGTTTGCAAAATCTCATGAATCGTCATCTGAGCAGAATCTTCCAGATGCTCAGATAACGTGGAGTAGAGATCATACCTGCGCAATTCTTCGTCCCTGTCCCGAATCAGCGAGAAGAGAATCAGATCAGATTCCAGCCGCAGATTTCCTTTAAATTGCTCCATCGCAGCAGTACGGACAGTACAGGAAAAACCGTTCCGCTCCAGTATGGACGCCAGATGTTGGGCATCCCTGCGATATTGTGGAATGGTTGCAATGTGCAGGGAGACGGGATCAGTCGAATTGAGTCGGTTGGTAATCTCTCCAAGTCCCTCATGCTCAACCATCTCCGTATTCACCTTACTAAAATCAGGTACCACAACCTCAGAGTCATCTGCATGTCCGTCATCTCTATACATTCCAGCAAGGCATGACTGAAGGTGTGCTCTTATTTCCGGATCGTTTAACGGTCCGGCTTTTTGCGTATTACATGTAAGTAATTTATGAACCATCACACCTGCACTAATCTGAGTCCAATCTGCACCCGTAGACGAAGACGGATTATGTACAAGATGGAAGAACGGAGTTTCGATATCTTGGCTATCATCCATTTTGGCCGAGGCACTCCACGGAATTTGCAGGATATCTACCCGGTCCATATGTGCTCTACCCTGAAAATACGATGAAAAAGCTTCAAGTCTGCACAAGTGATCATCCCAGGCAGTGACCTTGAACGGCCCTGTCCCGACAGGTTTTTGCATTCCATGCAGATCACCCGCATGATTCATCTTCTGTTCGTGTGTTCCCGGTGAGGGTACAATCGCCGCACGACTTGTTGTAAGAAAGGACAAAAACAATTCGTGAGGTTTTTTAAGCTGGAAACACACGGTCAAGGGACTGACCGCTTCAATAGATAGGAGCTGTTTACTTACATCACGGTACAGTGTCCGACGATCTGTAGATTGCAGACGTTCAAACGTATGCACAATATCATGGGAGGTCAGCATGTGACCATTGTGAAATGTAATGCCTTTTCGTAAATAAAACGTCCAGGTCTGTCGGTCTGCACTGACATCCCAAGTATGAGCGAGACAGGGGAGAATCTCACCTTGTTCACCACGTTGAACCAACCCGTCAAAGACATGGCTAGTCACAAAGGACTCAGCGAGCAGATTAATGTACAGAGGATCAAGCGCATGAAGCTGTTGGCGCAGGGGCAACCGAAGCGTATCAATCTGCTCATTGTTGGTGCCGGCTTCCGTATGATGTCCCGAATACCCAAGCAACCACTGATTTAGATGATCCTGCATGGTTGTTGAGCTCGAGAATGCACTCACCTGCTCGGCCGCTTCTTGCAACTCCCGGCGATTCATAGCCTCCATCATATATTCTGCGGCGATTTGATCAGCCGGAACAAGCAAGGTCAGTGATGAACGACGACCACGGCCACGCTGGGAAACCCAACGAATCCAGTCATGGGCAACCATCTTTTTGACAATCGTTAACGTATTACGATGCGTGCAATCGAGCAATTCAGCGAGGTCGGCAAGCGTAAGTTCATGTTCTGTATGGTGACCGTATTGGCGATGTAACAGCAGATATTGCTGATGTAATTTCAAAGTGATGATTCCCTCCTGGGGGCATACCTGACGTAATTCTCTAAAATAAGAAGTTTTGCTGATTTTAATTTCTATTTATATTCCTATTTTATCATCTAAAATTAGTCATAGAAAGGTTAATGGAGGTTTTTCCCATGATTGATAAAATAATGGCTTCACCGCATCGCGCTCTAATCACGCTACTGTCTGCATGGATACTTGCTATCATACACCAGTATTTATTCTATGGTACTGATTTGGGCGTATCGTATCCGATCTTTGTCATTCTCTTTTATATGTTTATGTATCTGTTTGCACGGGACCGTATGAGGTCTTTCCAGTGGATTGATGCATTTGTGGCGGGTGTTGTGCTGTTGTTGTCGCTAACGTTCCTGTTATACGACAATGAACTGTTCCGTGTTCTTAATTTCCTGGTTGTACCCGGCGTAATTATCTTACATATGACCTATCTAATGGGCAGAAAACGGAAGCAGTGGTGGGAGATCGGATTAATCGGTACGGCAATTGACCATTTGCTGCCTCAAGCCATACGTCATTGGGGGACTGTTGCGGCCCTTGCTGTAAGAGCAGGCGGGCGTGGTATAGGCAAATCACAGAAAACGGTTGTTTTCAAAGTGCTCATCGGCCTTGTGGCGTCCTTGCCTATCCTTGTTGTCGTTATCGCGTTACTGTCTTCTGCTGACGGGGTCTTCAATCAATATTTATCCGGTTTCCCGGAGTGGTTAAATCAACTGACCTTTACACCAGGACTACCAAGAATCATCTGGATGTTCATCGGAGGTATATTGTTGTTCGGTTATGTATGGGGATTTGTCCAGCCGATGCAATATGAGGCAGAGAAGAGAGAGAATGCACATTGGAAAAATGGCGCAGCAACCACGGTTGATAAGCATAATCATACCTACATATTCTCTCCTGTGGGTCCACTCCCTAAGGGTCAGGTTACGAATAAAATTACACCCGAGCCCGAACGCACTCCGGTTCATCGGGAACCATTCAGATTGGACCCCATCATTGTGGGTACCATGCTGATCGTCATCAACTGTGTGTACGTTATGTTCGTTCTTGTACAGTTTTCGTATCTGTTTGGTGCGGGAGAGGGACATCTTCCGGTAGATCTGTCTTACGCTGAGTATGCGAGAAGCGGATTCGCAGAGTTGATTCTCGTTACAGGTATTAATTTCTTTATTCTTATTGTTGCATTGCAATTCACACGTCCGAGTGGAAAAGTAGGCATGATCGTGCATCAGGCACTTCTCCTGATTCTGGTCAGCTGTTCAGCAATCATGTTGTATTCCGCTTTTATGCGCCTAAATCTTTATGAACAGGCATATGGATATACGTACATTCGCTTCCTGGTACACGCATTCATGATCTTCCTTGCACTCCTATTGCTGATTGCTGGCCTTCGTATACGGTACACGTCCATACCGCTGATCCGCTGGTATATTGTGCTGGCGCTCACAGCTTATGTTGCAGTCAACTATGTGGGCATGGATAAACGGATTGCCGCGCTGAATATTGAACGTTATCATCAGACTGGCCATATTGATGCAACCTATCTGGCGAGTCTGTCGGCAGATGCAGTCCCGTTACTTCGAGAGTTTGCATTGCAGGAGTACCCGGATCTCAAGAGGGAAATGCTGGAACGTCAAAATTACCTGGACATGGATAGATCAGATCACTCCTGGCCTTCTTATAACGTAGCAAGACACAGAGCTGAGCTAGAGTTGTCCAAATTGAGAACGGAATAACTGAATAATAGTTGGTTTCACGTACGGATTTATGCAAAAGCAATATGTAAGTGTTATAATATAAAAACTAACCTATAAAGGGGGTGAATCCCTTGTTTGAACTGCACGAGTTATTACCATATTTATTCTCGATTGGACTTATCTTCACCGTCAGTTATGCCTATATTGCCCATCTTCATTGTGGCATGACAGAGTACTGGGTGGAAGGTGGCGTCGGTGGTGGACTTGAACCTGTACTTCCAGCCCTGTGTTTGGACAGACAGCACAGACAGGAAGACTGGAGCCGCATGATTAGACGAAGAGAAGCGCCCGATGAAGATGAACCAGATTGTCATTCCTCGTTGAACGATTGGTCAACAAATCAACGAGGAGGATATATATGGAACATAAGACGAACAAGGGGTTCACTTTTACATCGGGCAAGGGACGGATCTATGGCCTAATTGCTATTTTGTTTGCAGTCATGCTGCTTGCCGGATGCAGCAACAACGTGTCGGAGATTACTTCATCGACACCGGGATTTTTTAACCATTACATTGTATTTCCACTGTCGTATCTGATTCAGCATATTGCCACTATATTTAATGGAAGCTATGGGGTCGCGATTATTGTGATCACGCTGGTCATTCGTCTAGCACTGTTGCCATTGATGATGCGTCAAGCCAAGTCCCAGCAGGGAACACGAGTCATTATGAACGCCATGAAACCCGAGATGGATGCGCTCAAGAAAAAATATGAAGGCAAAAATGAACCTGCTGATAAGCAAAAGCTGTCTCAGGAAACGATGGAACTATACAAGAAGCATAAGTTCAATCCGCTGAATATTGGTTGCTTGCCGATGCTCATTCAGTTGCCTATCCTGTCAGGTATTTACACGGCCATCCGACTTACACCGGAGTTGTCTTCCCATTCGTTCCTGTGGTTCAAACTGGGCGCACCGGATTACGTGCTCGCTGTGGTGGTTGCCGTCATTTATCTGATTCAAGCGAAGGTATCACAAGCCAATATGGCACCTGAGCAGCGAAAACAGTTCGCCATCATGGGATATCTCTCCCCATTGATGATGGCATTCTTTTCTCTGACAGCCCCGGCAGCCATGCCGCTATACTGGACGGTTGGGGGTTCGTTCCTGGTATTACAAACATTATTATTCCGTAAAATGTACCCTGTAGAACACCCGCGGGAGCCTGTAATTGTGGAAGTGAGTCAGAAAAAGAATAATAAAAAATCTGGTTCCTCCAAATCTACTCGGAAACCTGCAAAGTCGTAGGAAAAGATATGGACGTAATCACGGCATCATGAAGATATTTAGTATGAACGTGTTATATCGCAAAAGCCTAAAAAAGAAGCTGATCCTTTAGGATTGGCTTCTTTTTTTGCTGTATGCAAGAGATAATGTAGATTAAAGGTACTCGCTATTCTATTGAGCAGTTATTCTTCTGTTCTGTCACGTCATATCGCCGGTTCATCCGACAGCTGGAAACGGGAAACGAAATACCAGATGAGCTCACGACGAGAGGATACCTTGGTTTTGGCGAAAATCGATTTCAAATGATCCTGAACCGTGTAGACAGAAATATGCATCGCTGCAGCAATCTCTTTGGACGAATAACTGCGCAATACATAACCGAGTAGTTCCCGTTCTCGACTGGATAATCCATGGCTCTCGGCAAGCAAGGGCAGCAGATCCTGCGGCATCGCCTGCTCCAAACGTATGGCAATCTGATCTGGTCCTGTAATCTGTTGCATGAGACTGGCATGAAGTATGAGATAACGCCCATCCGGAAGTTGAATGCAGACTTTGGATGGTGAGTTGATAGCGATCTTAGTATCTTCAGCCCGTTCTGCCCGATTCTTGCGCTGCAAGTGGGAACTCACCGCACGTACCGGACGGGGCAAAACATCCGGCCCTAGATGTTCCAGCATACGCAATTGGGACAGCCAATACTCCGCCGGGGCGTTCAGGGATAAGAGCTGGAACGTATCCGAGGTGATCAAAATTCCGGGTTCTTCGGGACTTCCAATCGTGATCTCCTCCACAAGTGTCAGACTTGTGGACCGCAGCATCGATGCAATCGAAGCAGTCCAGGTCTGAATCAGCAACCGTTCTTCTTCTGTAAAAAAAGAATTCTCAGTTTTGCGATACAGCGTCAGATATCCCCAACAGGTGTCTCCACTGACGAATACAGCGCGCAGTTCATCACCGAACCCCGCTGGCTGAAGAATGTTGATATAACGTGGGCTTTGTTCAGGCTGCGCGTTCATGGCCGTATGAAGTGTAGCTGTATGTTCACCGCTGCGAATTAACTCAGCGTACTTATGTATATCTTCTTCCATGTATTCATTCATGAATAACCGATCATGAATGGCTTCAATGCCTTCTTCTGTCACGGCTCCAGTAGAGAGAAGAGTCAAAGGATCAACGGTGGTGAAACAGTATGCGTCGTAAGGTACAACCGAATGGATCTGCTTGAGAACAGCTTCCCGGTAGGTACGTGAGGTCCAGGTTCCTTTTTCAAGAGAAGTGATAAGTCTGCGGCTCCGGTCAATAGGTGATGTCAACAAGATTACTCCTCTCTCTATGCGCATATCCCAATGTTCTGGGATTGTAGGCTCGGCGTATCCTTCTATAATGAAATTAGACGAACAACGAGTCAAGTCTAACTTCAATTTAAGAGGAGCGCGGTGTCTATGAATCACAATCCATCACCGATGAGCTGGGAAACAGCAGATGTTCATCGTTACGAACAATCGATAGCCCTGAAAATTCCGGGTTATTCTCATATGCATGATCTAATGGAACGGCTGCTTGCAGCATATTTTGCGGATAACAATGACATTCATATACTTGTAGCTGGAGCGGGAGGGGGAAAAGAATTAGCTCTGCTTGGTTCACGCCATTCCAACTGGATGTTCACGGGAGTAGATCCTTCGCTGCCGATGCTACAACTTGCCGGGAAGCGAGTCGAGGAAGCAGGTATCGCCTCCAGAGTGAGACTGCAACCTGTCACGGTTGAAGCACTGCCGGAAGATATTTTATATGATGGGGCGACAAGTATGCTCATGTTGCATTTCCTTCAAGGGATGGAGGCCAAAAGAACGTTCCTGACTAGCCTTGCAGCGAGACTTAAACCGGGTGCGCCACTAATCATTGCGGCTGTAAATGCCAATCTTCGTTCATTTGCACATCCAGTCATGATGCAAGCTTGGAAGGATCACATGTTGAGTGTGGGTGTACTTCCTGAAGAGTGGGAGCGCTTTGCTGCTTCCTTGGGCCGTGAATCCGATCCAATATGCTCTGAAGAGATGACTCAGCTACTGACCGAATGCGGTTTCTCACATATTACACGTTACTTCGGGGCGTTCTGGGTGGAGGGATATTATGCAATTCGAAACTAATGTGAAGCTTGTGAAAGATCAGATCTGGGTCGTTGGCGGTTATGGTCAAGTAGGGCAGATGATATGTACGCAACTGGGGAAATTATTCCCGGGTAAAGTATGGGCTGCAGGTACACGCATGAACCGTGCGGAAGAATTCAGCCGGTCTACAGGTGGTGCTGTGCTACCGCTCCAACTGGATGTAACACGACCTGTAGAGCCATCCATGTTAAAGCCTGTGAAGCTGGTCATCATGTGTGTGGATCAGAGCAATACCCGGTTCGTTGAGTCCTGTGCACAAGCCGGAGCCGATTATATTGATATTTCTGCAAAATATGATTTTCTCGCTCAGGTTGAACATCTGCACACGACAATGCAACGTTCCCAATCGACCGCGATCCTCAGCGTTGGACTATCACCTGGAGTAACGAACTTGCTTGTGCGCGAAGCGACCATGCATATGGATCAGGTGGAGGAAGCAGACATTACCGTAATGCTGGGGCTTGGAGAGAAACACGGAAAAGCTGCCGTGGAGTGGACCGTTGATCATATGAATGCCACCTACCAAGTGATGCAAAAGGGCAAGCCTACAGAGGTGCAAAGTTTCGGAGATGGCAAAAGGATTGATTTTGGAGCGGAATTGGGAAACCGGGAGGCCTATCGATTTAACTTTTCGGACCAACACGTGGTTGCCCGGACGTTGCGTATTCCAACTGTATCCACCAGACTATGCCTGGACTCCCGCTGGATCACAAAATCCATGGCAATCTCCAAACGGGCAGGGTTGTTCTCGTTGCTTCGCATCCCTTCTATTCGTAATGCAACGGTTAAGGCATTTGGCCTTATTCCTGGAGGAGAGCCGATGTATGCGGTCAAGGTCGATGCCATTGGATGGGAAAATGGGGAACAAGTCCGCGTCGAACAATTGCTTGTTGGCGATAAGGAAGCAGATGCAACAGCAGCCGTAGCAGCAGCTGTGGCCGAACACGTATATAAAACAGAGTCAGCATTGCCACATGGTGTGTTTCATATTGAACAGGTTCTCTCAATGCAGGACATTCAAGATGCACTTCATACGCCACTAAAGGTGACGACCAAGATCACCTAGATTCATGTTCTTTTGCTGGCACCCTCCGATCTGCTATGATGTAACAATAATCATGGCATGAATGGAGGGAGATCATGAACTGCGTTGCTGTATTACCTTATTACAAAGTGCAGAGAGAAGTGACGGGTCTCGCCCAAGAGATTGAGATGAATGCCCGTTCGATGATTCTGTATTCAGATAAAATCGTGACCAAATACCGCGAGTTCAACATCACGGAAGTGTTTGACATGTCATTTCGCCGGATGGGTGATGAAGGAGGTTTTTTCTATCTGCACACGAGCACTGGAGTATATCCATATATGGTCGAAATCGACCCCAAACCTTTTATACAAAGTTTCAGAAAGATGACGATTCAAAAATTAAAATGACTTGACCTTGCCGTTACGTGAAGGCTTAACCTCGGATATGGAAGGAACAATAACCAATCCAGAGGAGCTGTGAATGTAATGAGTATACTGATTCAACAAGCTACGATCCTAACGATGAACGATGCCGATGCCCCCTTTACGGGGGATATTCGTGTTGAAGGAGATCGCATTACGCAGATTGCTGACCACATTTTGCCTCAACCGCAAGATGAGATTATCGATGGCCGCCATAAGATAGCTATGCCGGGTCTGATTAATGCCCACCAACATACACCAATGAGCCTGCTCCGAGGATTCTCGGATGATCTGAAGCTGATGGACTGGCTCGAACGCAAAATGTTGCCTGCCGAAGCGCGGATGAACCCGGAAGATATCTATTGGGGGGCCAAGTTATCCATCGCCGAGATGATCCGTTCGGGTACCACTGCCTTTGCGGATATGTACATTCATATGAACGAGATTGCCGAAGTCGTGAAACAAACAGGTATCCGGGCATCGCTGACACGTGGGATGGTATTCCTGGAGGATGATGGTGGACGCAGGTTGCAAGAGGCAATTGATCTTGTACAGTGCTGGTCTGGAGCGGCCGAGGGACGGATTACAACGATGTATGGACCACACTCTCCCTACACTTGTCCCATGGAACCGCTACGTGAAGTCATTGCCATGGCTGTCACGGACGATATCCCATTGCATATTCATCTGGCTGAGACGAAGGAAGAAGTCGTGAAGATTCGAGAGCGTTATGGCATGACACCGACAGAATACTTGGAAGAAGCGGGAATGTTCGAACAGGCACATGTGTTGCTTGCGCATGGGGTGCACCTCAATCGAAGAGACATCGGTAGATTGAAGGGCATGCGTGGTGGTGTAGCACATAATCCGGTCAGCAATCTGAAGCTGGGGTGTGGAATTGCTCCGATTACCGAGATGTTGGCCCAGGGGATTAACGTGGGGATCGGAACCGATGGAGCGGGAAGTGCCACAACCGTGGATATGTTCGAGGAGATCAAAGCCGCGACCTGGTTGCAAAAGCTGGACTATGGCGATCCCACGCGCTTGCCAGCCAAGGACGTTCTACAGATGGCTACACGTGGAAGTGCTAGTCTGCTGGGCCTACAGAATGAAGTGGGTGTACTTGAGGTAGGTTGCAAAGCGGATCTAATCCTGATCGATCTGGCAAAACCACATCTTCAACCAGTACATGAAGTAGAATCGTTACTGGCTTACAGTGTAAACGGGGCGGATGTGGATACCACGATCGTGAACGGTCAGATCCTCATGCAAGGCAGGAAGTTGTTAACGATTGATGAGGATGAACTTTACCGTGAGGTGAAGGTTAGAGCCAAAAGGATTGTTGAGGGAATTTAATTTTTAGTGAATTTAATCCAAACTGGAAAAATATTTGTACTTAAAACGCTATGGGGGCTTACTCCATGGCGTTTTTTGTCGAATTATAACTGGAAATAGTTCTATGGTCCTGTTCAGAATTGGTTCAGAATGACTCGTTATACTGAGCATGTAGTTGTTCAAATTTGAAATGTACACGAGGAGGAACATGAATTGAAGGGGAAACAAAACAAAAAACGGCTTAAGCCGATATTGAAAAAAAGCATGTTGACTGCACTCGGATTGGGCATTGCATTGCCTATAGGTGGAACGCTTCCGCAGGCTAACGCAGGAGCAATTGGTCCGGTAATAAACATTTCACGACCTGTTCTTAACGATGGCATCAACTGGTTTAGTTATTCATCGGAAGAGAATAATCCTTCTTTTGTGTCCGATGTGCCTATCGAGGTAACCATCAATAATATCGTCAGAATCAATCTAAGTACACATTTTCGATCCGATGAGTATAGTACGCTCACAGCTATCTCAAGTGATAGCAATATAGCTGAGGCGTATGTAGAAACGAGACAAGATGAGAATATGCCAACGCCTGAGAGCACATTGGTGGTTATTCCTCGCCAAAGCGGCAAGATCAACATCGAATTGAAAGCGAATTATATGATCTCTGGTGCACCAGAGACTGTTACGGATAACATTGAACTTTACATTAGTAAAAAAGGGGATGTAAATGCAGACGGAAAAGTGAATTCCCTGGATGCATCTGACCTTTTCAATTATCTACGTAACATGATGACTCGTCGGAGCTTTTCTTATGTAGAGATGAACCGAATGGATGTGGATCGTAATACGGAACCCACGCTCGGGGACATGGATGCTTTGTTAAAAGGATACAAAGGCAAAACACTTGGTGGAAAAAACAATGACTATGTGTTGACCTTTAAGCAAGTAGATGATGCACCGTATGTACTAAATGGTGAATTGAAGAATGCCATGTTAATTGGAAATGAAATTGGCGTTAGTCATTATATAATGGATATTGATTACAATGATTACATTAATACTCCTTCTTACCAGTGGTACCGCGCAACAGAAGCTTCGAGAGAAGATATGGTGCCAATCGAAGGGGAAACAGGAGCAGAGTATACCGTTAAAGAAGAGGACGAAGGTTATTATCTTGTGCTCGAAGTTATTACTCAGTCCACTTGGGACTCGAATACGGATCCTAGAAAAGTATACATTGTTGGAAAAGAAAAAATACAACGCCTTGATTAATTCATATTTTTTAATTTGGATAACGAATAACAATACATTTTCTATCTTTACCATACGATCTATCAATTGATATAGACATGGAGGCTATCACATGTTTCAACCGAAAAAGAAACGCCCTAGAATCAGAAAAACAATGTCAGGTCTGATCGCACTGACATTACTCTCTTCACTCATATTGCCGAATGTAGCTGGAGCAGAACCGGTAGAACCATCACAAGTACAATTTGCAAATGTGAGCGTACAGGCAGGGCAGACCGTTCATGTACCTGTTGCATTGAAGAAGTCCTATTTCGGAGTGAAAGCTTATAATATGCAGATTGATTATGATACGTCTGCATTGGAAATTGTTCGGATCACGCCTAAATCGATCAACGCCATCGCTACCTCCCCAAATGAAGAGGGTGTAGCAGATTTCCAGTACGAAATTAACAGTGCGGAAGGCTGGGTACGAATCATATGGGTTGATTTTACCGGGGGTGACCATTCAATTGTAGATGAAACCCAATTATTTGATATGGAGATCAAGGCCAAAAACAACGCGACGCCTGGAACGAAACAGCTATCCGTAGATCAAACGGATTCAGAACATTGGCATTTTACGAATGTGGAACATCAGAGTTACACTGAATTGTCCGGTGGAACCATCACAATTACGGCAGCAAACTCAGGTGGTGGCAATTCTACACCTAATCCAGGTAATTCTTCGGGAGGAGGAGGCAGTGTATCGCCAACTTCACCAGTGGTTACACCTGTTCCCTCTACTCCAGCGGTAACCAAAGGTGTAGACATCTATGTGAACGGACAGAAACAAGAACAATCTGCCACGGCTACCACATCAACGGTAAACAATCTGGTTACCACTACTGTGCACGTGGATAATGACAAAGTCATCAATCAGATTGGAAGTGGACTAAGAACACTTCTGCTGCCGATGACAGGTACTGGCAAGAATGCAGTCGTTGGTGAACTGAACGGCAAACTGGTTAAAACGATGGAAGGAAGTAATGCCGAAGTTGTCATTCAGACAGACAGTGGTACGTACACCCTCCCGGCAAATCAGATTCAGATTGATCAGGTTCTGAACCAATTCGGAAGTACTCTACCACTGGAAGATATCACCATTCAGATCGCTATTGCACCTAGTGCTGCATCCAAGCAATCAGCCATTCAGGCCGCAGCGGACAAGATGCAGAACACTACTGTTGTTGCAGCTCCAGTTGATTTTGAAGTAAAAGCCATCTGGAATGGACAACAAGTTAATGTGGATCGTTTCAACTCCTATGTAGAGCGCTCTATCACATTGCCAGAAGGTGTCGATGGTTCAAAGATCACGACAGGAGTTGTGCTTCAACCAGATGGAAGCCTTCTGCATGTGCCGACCAAGGTTATCAAAGGCAATGGACATGATTCTGCTGTTATTAACAGTTTGACGAACAGTACTTACGCCTTGATCTATCACCCGACAACATTCAGTGATGTAACGAGTCATTGGAGTCGTGATGACGTACAAGATCTGGCATCCCGCCTGATCGTACAAGGAACCGGTGAGAACGTATTTGCGCCAGACCGGAGTATTACGCGAGCAGAGTTCACGGCTGTTCTGTTAAGAGGTTTGGGTTTGCACTCCCCGATTAGCACAGAAGCGACATCATTCACGGATGTGAAGACAGGAAGCTGGTATGAGGATGAGGTTCAGACGGCTGTGTCCTTCGGCCTGATCTCAGGTTATGCTGACGACAGCTTCCGTCCCAACAGCGAAATTTCTCGTGCTGAAGCGCTGACGATTGTGTCACGTGCGATGAAACTAGTCGGTCTGGCACAGGCCGACGCGTCAGAGACAACAAGTCTGCTGAGCACATACAGCGATAGTGCCAAAGTACAGGCTTGGGCAGCAGAGCCGGTTGCTTCGGCAATTAAACAAGAACTGGTACAAGGTGCTGATGGCAAGCTGATGTCAGAAGCAGATATCAGTCGTGCGCAGTCGGCGGCAATTGTAAAAAGGCTGCTGGCAAAAGCCGGATTAATTTAATCAAATTTTGGACACCTACACTTACTTAGGAAGATTCATTTCAAGTAAGTGTAGGTGTTTTTTGTATTTAGTTCTTTCGAGCAACCTCTTATAGGTGCAATGGTCTAGTTCATTATCAGTTCACACAGATTTGCTACGATATGAACATTAAATAGATAGATATCGTGCATGATCAGGAGAGGAAGAGAGCTATATGAAAATACTAGAAGTCAAAAATGTGAAGAAATCATACACGTTATATGGAAAAGAAAAAGTTCCGGTGCTCCACGGTTTGAACCTGAGCTTTGAGACGGGGGAATTTGTCTCCATCCTCGGCGAATCTGGCTGCGGTAAGTCGACACTGATGAATATTATTGGTGGCATGGACTCCGATTATGAAGGGGACGTCGTTGTTCGTGGCAAGAATTTAAGTGCCATGACAGAGAAGGAAATGGATGATTATCGGAAGAATAATATCGGCTTTGTCTTTCAAAATTTCAATCTGATCCCGCATCTGTCTGTCCTCGAGAATGTGACGATTGCCATGCAAATGACAGACACCAATGAGAAGGAACGGAACCAGCGTGCCGTTGATATATTAACAGAGGTTGGACTGAAGGATCACCTGAACAAACGTCCCAACCAGTTATCTGGCGGTCAGAAGCAACGGGTTTCCATCGCACGGGCTTTATCCAACAATCCGGACATTATTCTCGCAGATGAACCAACAGGTGCTCTGGATAGGGAAAACGGAGATCAAATCCTCGCTCTGCTCGACAGTATAGCGAAAAAGGGAATGTTGGTAATCGCCGTAACTCACTCGCAGAAAGTCGCTGACTCCGGTACACGTATTGTGAAAGTAGAAGAGGGGCGCATCAGTGATGATATTCATCTCAAAGATCCTTCTACGGCTGTTTACGAGAGTGGTCAGGGTTCTTCCCGAAGCTTGGGCTTACTTGCTTCATTCAAGATGGCACTCAAAAATATGAAACTCAACGGCAAGCGTAATGTACTGGTAGCATTGGGTGGATCTATAGGTATATTAAGTGTACTTCTGATGCTCTCCTTGGGGAATGGTATAACGACGTATCTGAATGACGAGATCAATTCAAGTATGGACCCTTTGCTCGTGGATATAACCAAGCCAAGTGAAGAAGCCAAAGACATGCAAGGCCCCGAAGCCTTGATGGCACCAGGTGAACCGTTCACCGAAGCTGATATCGAGACGATTCGCAATTTTCCTAATGTGGATCATGTAGAGACAATTACGACCATTACAGGCCAATCGACGATGGTGAATGAAAAACAAAGTGTGGGCCTTACGCAGTTAACGACGTTAACGGATGCTTTTGATCCAGCACTGATGACAACGGGGGTCCTCCCGGCGGAAAATGAGATGTTGTTACCCCTCGATACGGCGAATAAATTAAGCGGAAATGACCAACCTGATTCCATGATCGGCAAGTCCGTGCTTCTATATATCAATGAGATGGATAGCAATAATAAACCAGTGACTTTGGAGAAAGAAGTAAAAATCTCAGGGATCTACGAAGCGGCAGATCAACGATCTCCAATGCAGCAATCCCCGGGATACATCTCATCAGAGACGTTAGAGCAAATGTACTCGGACAAAGGAATAACAATTGGACCGATTCAGGTTAATGCCTATGCCACCGATATGAAATATGTAAATGATATCAATGAAGCTGCTGTTGACGCTGGCTTCGCGGGCTCCCAGATGGCCAAGGTCATGGAGAATATCACGACTTACGTAAGTATGGCTTCCATTGTGCTCGCGGGTATTGCAGGCATTTCGTTGATCGTATCCGGTATTATGATACTGGTAGTACTCTATATTAGTGTCGTGGAACGCACGAAAGAGATCGGAATACTGCGGGCGATTGGAGCAAGAAAGAAGGATATTAAACGAATATTCTTCTCCGAATCTGCCTTATTAGGTGTATTTAGTGGTATTATTGCGGTAATCTTTGCAGTGATTATAAGTTATGTGTTAAATATACTTCTGGACAATGCGTTTGGAGCAAAACTGATTAATCTCTCGGGATATTACATCTTGTTCGGTCTCGTGGTAAGTACAGCGATTAGTATCGTGGCTGGTTTGATGCCTTCATCAAAAGCGGCGAAGCTGGACCCGATGGAATCCTTGCGATACGAATAAAACCAGTTGCGGAAAGGACAATGGCTACATGAACACGATTCTGGTGGTGGACGATGATTCCCATATCCGCAAATTAATCCGAATCTATCTTGAAAAGAATCAATTTTCCGTGATGGAAGCGGCAGACGGACAAGAGGCGTTAGATTTTCTCTCTCATACAAAAGTTGATCTGGCGATTGTGGATGTGATGATGCCACGAATAGACGGCATTGAACTTACGGAAGATATCCGGTCTTATCTGGATATTCCGATCCTGATGGTGACTGCCAAGGGAGAATCCAAGGACAAAGTCAGAGGATTTAATGCCGGGTCAGACGATTACCTGGTTAAACCTTTTGATCCTGTGGAGTTAATCCTGCGTGTGAAATCGTTATTGAAACGATATAACAAAATTTCATCGAATATCATTCAGATCAGCGGTGTAACGATTGATTTGGGCAATCTGATGGTCGTTGCAGATGGTCAAACCATCGAATTGAAAAAGAAGGAATGTGAATTGTTGTTTGCTCTGGCGAGTTCGCCAGGGAAAATATTCACACGTACACAGCTTATAGATGATCTATGGGGCATCGATTATGAAGGCGATGAGCGTACGGTCGACGTGCATATCAAGCGGTTAAGGGAACGGCTTGAACCTGTACCTGAACTGGTGATCTCAACGATAAGAGGACTTGGATATCGACTGGAGCGGGCATGAAGATGCTGAGGAAGAGCCTGCGACTTCGAATTGTGGCTACGTTTATCGGGATTGTTCTGGTGAGTTTAATTCTCTCCTTTATGATCAATAACGGGTCCCGCGAAAAGGCGCCGAATCGTTTGATGGTTACCTTTGCTGAAGACATCGCTACAATGATTAACCTGATCGATGATCCGGAAAAAGTGAAATCAAGCTTCGATATCTTTGCCCGCTACGGCTTGAATATTACTCCCGTGAATGAACAAAGTGAAGTGTTATCTTCCTTGCCAAAGGATAAAGTACATTCGTTATTTGAGGCGGGGACAACCGATGCCATGTTTATATCCAGTAAAGATGGAATTGCGACCATAGGTGTTCCTGGAACCGATGAGGGGATCGGCACTTTCCTGATTCAAAGCGATTTCTCTTCTCTTTTTCACACACTGCGAAACACGCTCTTAACCTCACTATTAACGGTACTGGTCATTGGTAGCCTACTGATCCTGTTCATGTCCGGGTACATTGTGAAACCGATTAAGAGGTTAACGGTTGCTGCGAAGGAGATGTCATCAGGTGATCTGTCGGTTCGCTTGAAACATAATAATCAGGATGAGTTTGGGGAACTGATGGAGAGCTTTAATCATATGGCCAGTGAGTTGCAAAAAATCGATTCTGTTCGTGATGACTTTGTCAGCAACGTCTCTCATGAAATGCAGTCTCCGCTCACGTCGATCAGGGGATTTACCAGAGCACTGCAGGATGGTGTTATTCCATTAGGAGAGCAGAAAGAGCACCTGGATATTATCTATGAGGAAACGCTGCGCTTATCGAGGCTCAGTGATAATCTGCTTCGGCTTGCCTCGCTGGATTCGGAGCATCATCCGGTTCATTTCACCACGTTCCAGGTCGATGAACAATTAAGAAGGGCGATCTTGCTGGCGGAGCCACAGTGGTCAAAGAAGGACATACAGATCGAATTGGACTTGTTGCCATGTGAGATCACAGTGGACAAAGATTTGTTTGATCAAGTCTGGCAGAATTTAATAAACAATGCGATCAAATACACCGGCCCTAAGGGTACCATTCATGTCGAGATTGAGACGACATCTTCATTCGTGAAGGTATTGATTAGAGATTCTGGACAAGGTATACCTGAGGAAGCGGTTCCGTATATCTTTGATCGATTCTACATGGTGGACAAAGCGCGAAGCAGCTCGCTTCGAGGCAATGGATTAGGGTTGTCCATTATAATTAAAATTTTGAAATTGCATCAATGTACAATTGATGTAGAGAGCGAAGTAGGAAAAGGTACGCAGTTTATTGTCACAATTCCCAGATCGGTTATTACATCATAAGGCAAGCCAGAATAGAAAGCAGCAATATGAAAACAATCGGTTCCTGTGCGTTCAGGATTCAGATTGCTTCATATTGCTTTTTTGATATTAGGATACTCGACAAAATTTCATATATAGTTTTGTTTAGCAGGGAATCATTTGATAAAATAGAAGAGACGTTATGTGAATCTATGAACTTAATCAATTTATCATACACAGAATGGAGCCATTCAATGAAATATCGCAATATGGAAGATTGTATTAACGATCTGGAGCAGCACGGTCATTTGATTCGGGTCAAAGAAGAGGTTGATCCTCATCTGGAAATGGCAGCCATCCATATGAAAGTGCACGAGGCTAAAGGCCCGGCGTTGTTATTTGAAAATGTAAAAGGCTCGAAGTTCCAGGCTGTATCGAATCTGTTCGGCACAGTGGAACGAAGCAAATTCATGTTCCGCGGTACGCTCGAAGGCGTACAACGGGTCATGGCTGTTCGTGACGATCCCATGAAGGCGCTGAAGACACCATTTCAACATGTCCGCACAGGTCTAGCTGCATGGCAGGCGCTGCCAAAACAGAAGTCTATCAGCCTACCCGTATCCGCGCAAGAGATCCAAATCTCGGACCTGCCGCTCATCAAGCACTGGCCGATGGATGGTGGGGCATTCGTGACTCTGCCACAAGTATATTCGGAAGATCCGGATAAGCCAGGCATCATGAATTCCAATCTGGGAATGTACCGGGTTCAGTTGAATGGCAATGATTTTGAAATGAACAAGGAAATTGGTTTGCACTATCAGATTCATCGTGGAATCGGTATACATCAAGCCAAAGCGGTCAAAAAAGGCGAACCACTGAAAGTTAGTATTTTCATTGGGGGTCCCCCAGCACATACACTTTCAGCCGTTATGCCTTTGCCTGAAGGACTCAGTGAGATGACATTTGCCGGATTACTCGCCGGGCGTCGCTTCCGGTACAGTTATAAGGACGGATATTGCATCAGTAATGATGCTGATTTTGTCATCACAGGTGACATCTACCCAGGCGAGACGAAGCCCGAGGGGCCGTTCGGGGATCATCTGGGTTATTACAGTCTGACGCATGAATTCCCGTTAATGCGTGTGCATAAAGTCTATGCCAAACCTAATGCCATCTGGCCCTTTACGGTTGTGGGTCGTCCGCCTCAAGAGGATACAGCGTTTGGCGACTTGATTCATGAGATTACAGGAGATGCGATTAAACAGGAGATTCCGGGCGTTAAAGAAGTACATGCGGTCGATGCGGCAGGTGTCCATCCATTGTTGTTTGCTATCGGCAGTGAGCGTTACACGCCGTATCAGGCGGTGAAACAGCCGACAGAGTTGCTTACGATTGCCAATCGTATTTTGGGTACGGGTCAGCTCAGTCTGGCGAAATATCTGTTTATTACCGCTGAGGATCAGCAGCCATTGGATACCCATAAGGAAGTTGAATTCCTGACCTATATTTTGGAGCGCATGGACCTGCAGCGAGATATTCATTTCCACACCCACACGACGATTGATACATTGGATTACTCAGGTACAGGACTGAACAGTGGCAGTAAGGTCGTTTTTGCAGCATATGGCGATAAGATTCGGGATCTGTGCACGGAAGTTCCAGAGTCTTTGAAAAACATACGCGGATATGCAAATCCGCAGCTTATCATGCCGGGCATCGTTTCGATCCAGACATCAGCCTTCACAAGTTACGCGGATACTGCGCTCGAGATGCAAGCATTCACGTCTCTATTGTCAGAACAGGGAGGTCTGAACTCATGTCCGATGATTATCCTCTGTGATGACAGTTCGTTCCTGAGTGCTAATCTCAGTAATTTCTTGTGGGCCACGTTTACCCGCAGCAATCCTTCACATGACATGTATGGAGTTAATAGCGGGTATGACCACAAACACTGGGGTTGTGATCAGGTAATTATTGATGCGCGGACCAAACCTCACCAAGCACCGCCGCTGATTCCCGATGCTTCGGTAGAGAAGAGCATTGAACGTTTATTTGTGAAAGGGGCAAGTCTGGGTTCAATCAAAATCTAATATGAGATGTCTTAAAGAAGTTCAAACTCACCGTTTGAACTTCTTTGGCTTGCCCTGATACAGCGATGAGATACAAAGAGTTAAAAGTTTAAAACCGGGACTAATTTGAATATTAGAGTGAGGATAAAGTCTTATATGTTCGTATTTACCTTTGCGATTAAGGTCGTTTGAACTATGTATGAAATGAAGAATTATAACGATATAAAGAAGTATAGGTATTTTTGTGGCCCCTTTCCATTGGGTGCTGTTACTATAATGAATTGTTCAGGGGGAATACCGATTTGAGAATCCATATTATGAACCTGCAAGACGGAGACCGTCTGACTGCGGATACATTCAGCGATGCAGGATTACACGTTCTCGGGAAGGGAACTGTGATCAAAAGTGAGGATATCTCCTTGCTTATGCAGCACCGTGTAGATTATGTAGATATTGAATCACGTGAAGAGGAAATTACTGAGGCCGAATTTTTTGCTGCAGCGGCAAAGCATGCTTCCGGGTCAAGCGTAAGCACGAAGGAAGAGCCGCCTGAAGAAGAGATGAAGTCCCAATTTATTCAGACTGTACATAATTATCAAAATGCTTTTCTCGAAGCTCTGACTGTTGGCAAGTTCAACGCCACTATGGTGGATGATGCACTGCAACCGATGGTAGAGGGACTGGATGAGCAGAAAGATGTCGTTCATCTCCTGATGATGCTGGAACGCGATGACGTCAATAACTATACACATTCAATCCAGGTAGGTTTGTTGTCCTTCTACCTAGCGAACTGGCTCGGATATTCTCAGAAGGAAAGTTACCAGATTAGTCGTGGTGGTTATCTGCATGACATCGGAAAGTGTAAAGTATCCCACCGGATTCGGAACAAAACAGAACCGCTGACAGCGGACGAGCAGCTGGAAATGCAACGTCACACGATATATGGTCATGAAATTATCAAAAATTCCATGACGGATGAAGCGACAGCACTGGTTGCTCTACAGCATCACGAGCGGGAAGATGGGTCTGGTTATCCGATGCAGCTTGAGAAAAGTGAAATTCATCCATATACCCAGATTGTATCTGTAGCCGACATCTATATTGGTATGAGATCCGGAAGCCACGGAGGCAGCAATCCGAACCTGATCAACAACCTTAGAGATATCTATGGAATGGGATTTGGTAAACTGAATGAAAAGCCGGTTCAGGCTTTGATGCAACATTTGCTTCCTAATTTCATCGGCAAACAAGTTTTGCTGAGTAACGGAGAAAAAGGTGTTATTGTCATGAACAATACGTCTGATATTTTCAAACCGCTTATCAAAGTGGAATCTGAAGAATATCGCGATCTCTCCAAAGAGCGTACGCTTGCTATTGATGAATTGCTTATTTAATATCAATGGTTATCGCTTCTCAATCATTGCCATCCATTTTTTTTGAAAGACGGGCCTCCTGCACTAAGACAGGGGACCCGTTTTTTGTTATATCAACCTTAATGTGTTGTTCGACCAAGGAAGCAAGCGTATACTTTGCAAAGACCTAATTTTTCCTATGGGAGCGATCGCCATGATTGAAGTATCAACCGAGAATACGATACATGCCTCGATTGAACGGTGCTTTGACTATGCCCGGGATATTGACTTACATACACAGACTGTCTGGAAACATACGCGAGAACGGGCCGTCGCAGGAGTAACCGCAGGAAGAATTGGAGCAGGGGGCACCGTTACATTTCAGGCTACTCATTTTGGGGTCAGACAGCAGTTGAAGTCCCGAATTGTGCAGTATGAACGACCATTTCTATTTGTGGATCAGATGGAGAAGGGGGCTTTCAAGAGCATGCGACATGAACATCATTTCAGCGCAATTGGAGATCAGAAGACTTGTATGAGAGACAAGCTACGGTTTGAAGCGCCACTTGGATTACTGGGTTGGACAGCGGAGCGCCTTGTACTGAAAAGATACATGCAAGCATTTCTGGAGAGTCGTAATCGTAAACTCAAAGCGATGCTTGAACAGCATCCAGAATGAAATGGATAAAAGGAGAGATGACGTTTGTTTGACAATCAATATTATGTAGGTTGGGGCACTCTTGCCTTGATCAATGCCGGACTGGCACAGGGGAAAAACAGAAGCGGTCGGAACTGGTTTCTGATTTCCCTGTTCGTTGGTCCGTTAGCAACCCTGTTTATTGTGGTATGGAATAAACTGGACTAACTCAATGATCGAGCTTTCGATTCACATGATGATCGATCATCCAGAACAGAAGTGCGCCTGCACTAACGCCCGCACCTAACCAGCAAACCGCTGTCCAGCCCGCCCATGCATACACTTGGGTAGAAACGATGGAGCCGGCTGCACTGCCGACGGAGTAAAAGATCATATATGCTGCCGTAAGGCGGCTCTGAGCTTCGGGGCGAACTTCGTAGATCAGGCTCTGGTTGGTAACATGTACGGCTTGCACGGCGAGATCGAGCAGGATAACGCCCAGGATCAGGAACCACAAGGAGTGATGGACATAACCGATGGGCAGCCAGGACAAGAGCAGAATGACAAGAGAGATACCGGTTGTTTTTTGCCCGAGGCCCCGATCAGCGAGTTTACCAGCACGGGCAGCAGCCAGTGCTCCAGCCGCTCCTGCGAGACCGAATGCACCTATGACCGTATGAGACAGGGACAGTGGAGGGCTACTTAGTGGCAGAACCATGGAAGTCCACAAGATGCTGAAAGCTGTGAAAATCAGCATGGCCAGTACACCTCGTACTCGTAATACACGCAACTCACGGTATAGTAGCAAGACGGAGCCGAGTAGTTGGACATAACTTTGTTTCACATGTGGGGATTGTTGCCTTGGGAGAACAAGAAACAAGGCCACAATTCCGAGTAAAGTAAGGCTGGCAGAGAAGAGATACACCGATCTCCACCCAAGCCAATCGTTCAGCGTACCTGCAACCGTTCGTGCAAGTAATATGCCAATGACGATTCCGCTGGTGACCTGCCCGACAATGCGACCTCGTTCAGAAGGTGCTGCCAGGTGTGCAGCAAAGGCAACCAATGTTTGCGTAATGACCGCGAGCAGACCTACGACAGCCATACCGGTGAATAAAAGTGAGCTGGACTGTGCGGTTCCTACGAGAACCAGTGCAAGTACGGATAAGAGCATTTGGGTGATGATCAGCCTACGGCGGTTTAAGAGGTCACCAAGTGGAACGAGGAGAAACAGCCCCAGAGCATAACATATTTGAGTCACTGTGATAACAACCCCTATGGATGATGGAGAGAGGTTGAATTCTTGAGCAATCGAGTCCAGCAAAGGTTGAGCATAATAGATATTGGCGACTGCAAGTCCACTGCACACGGCAAAGAGAAGAGCAACTAAGCGTGACATGGCAGGACGTTCCTTAGTGGTTAATTGTACATCTGAAGAAGAAGTTTGCATGAATGGATGTCCCCTTTCTATTATGTACTGATCGGTATTTTATGTTTCGGGATAAACATACTTTATTTGCATGAACACTGTCAACAGAGAGTTGCATGAGATTTTTTAATGTAGTTAAAACGCTTTATCTCTGGAACTCATTTTGTTTCAAATGAGTGATCTTTGACTTATTTATTGTTATGAGGTTAAAATAAATAAATATACTGATCGATACATAAAGAGGTGGGTTGTATGGTTAGACAACGGGAATTTGATACGGATAAAGCACTTGATGCAGCGATGCATACATTTTGGGACAAGGGATTCGAAGCGGCATCTTTGAGTGATTTGACGAGTGCAATGGGCATTCAACGTCCCAGTCTGTACGCGGCTTTTGGCGATAAGAAGGAATTATTTGAAACTGCGCTTCGCAGGTATACCACTCAGCATGCGGCACAAGTCAGAGCCAGACTTCAACAGGGCACCTCCGTGCGAGAAGCCTTTCGAGAACTGTTTGAACATATTGGCGCAGAGGGGAGTGTGACCGAGCCTAGCCACGGCTGTTTTTGCATTAATACGATGGTTGAACTGGCTCCACATGATCCTAAATTCGCTGTCCTTACACGGGAGCATCAGATGTATCTGGGTGTTCTTTTCAAGGAAACCATAGAACGTGGACAGCAAAAGGGGGAATTGTCTGCTCACTTGAACGCGAGTGCGGTCGCGCAATCTTTGGTTGTATCCATGATTGGATTGACTGTTCTGATGAAGTCAGGACCGGACCGCTTGTTTGTTGAGCAGAGCATCCAGGTCACGTTGTCTTTGCTGCAGTAATAGGGAATTATCCTGTTCAAAGTGATGTGGAGCAGTTTATTTTATGAAGTTGCTTCCCTGCTCTTATGTGTGTCTGAGGACATTGGGCAGATCAATGCAGAGTTGTTACAATATGAATAAGAATTGAGCAGATCTAGGAGGCGATCAGGAATGGATACGAAGTTGCGCTGTGCCGTTTTGGATGATTATCAGAACGTTGCGCTGACGTCGGCGGACTGGAGTCCGCTGATGGATCAGGTAGAAATTCAGACATTCAACAACTATATGGGCTCCGAAGAAAAAGTCATTCAAGAATTGCAGGACTTCCACATTGTGGTTCTCATGCGGGAACGTACACCGTTTCCGGAGAAGGTCATTTCGCAGTTCCCTAAGCTAAAACTTCTGATTACAAGTGGTATGCGCAATGCGTCCATAGACCTCAAGGCTGCGGAGATGAACGGGATTATTGTGTGTGGAACCGAGGGAAGCTCTAATCCGCCGACGGAACTTACGTGGGCACTCATTCTGGGACTGTCCAGACAACTGGTTACGGAAAATAATGCACTTCGTTCCAATCGAAACTGGCAGAGCACTGTAGGGTTGGATCTGCACGGAAGAACACTTGGATTGCTCGGTTTGGGTAAAATAGGCACGCGTATGGCTGAGATCGCACGAGCATTCGGCATGAACGTGATGGCCTGGAGCGAAAATCTGACACGAGAGAAAGCCGAAAAATATGGGGTGATCTATTCAGAGACCAAGGAGCAATTGCTTGCACAGAGCGATATCGTTTCCATTCATCTGGTGTTAAGTGATCGTACACGTAATCTGATTGGACAAGCTGAATTTCAACAAATGAAACCGAGTGCGCTGCTCATCAATACGTCACGAGCGGGCATTGTCCATCAGGAAGCCATGGTGGAGGCGTTGCAAAGTGGTTGGATTGCCGGTGCTGGTCTGGATGTATATGAGCAGGAACCGCTGCCGGTTAACCATATTATGAGAACATTGCCTAACGTTCTGGCTACACCTCATTTGGGGTATGTGACTCGTGGCAATTATGAGATTTATTATAATCACACCGTAGAGAACATAGAGATGTTTCTGAAGGGAACGCCAATCAGGCAACTGCTTCCTTAGAATAATTGTATATTGAATAACGACCCTGCGTATTGTTATATGAACTCAATGATAAATAAGGTGTTGTCAGGATTGGATTATCCCTGAGCAACACCTTATTGGTGTTTCAGTGTAGTAGAAGAACTAAAGGGAATGGTATAGTCCTAAGCACTTCATTCCATTCATCGAAATTAAATGCGCGGTCCTGACAGAGAAGAACGGATCGGGGCAACGCTAGATTCACGAACGATTAAACGAGGTTCAAACTGAATGTGCTCGTAGTCGGTCGTGCTCATCTCCCGAATACGTTTTAACAACAACTCGGTAGCGAGTCTGGCGACTTCTTCCCCCATAATGGACACCGAACTAATCTGCGGAGACGAGACAGTGGTCCATTGATTGTTGTCCACACCCACCACAGCCACATCTTCAGGAACACGAATGCCTAACTCCTTGAACCGATTAACCAAACCAATGGCGACCATATCATTAATGGCATAGACGGCATCTGGCATATGCGTAAGTCCGTAGAAATAATCTGCAGCATTGGCACCGGTATTCAATGAAAAGTCCTCACCGAAATAGACGAGCGAAATGTCCACATGGCCAACAGCTTGCTCATACGCCCGGAAGCGTTCTTCAATAATGTCTTTAGGTGCTCCGGCATAGGCAATCCGGGTCCGGCCGATCTTGAACAGATGCTCCATCACCAGTTTGCCTTCAGGTTGAGACAGAGAGACGATATCCGCTTTCATGCCCGGTTCCAGTTTCTTGCCGTAGTTAATCATGGAGATAGGGAGAGGGGCTTTATCGATCAGTCCGGGTAACGTTTTGGGATATGCGAGAGGCATGAAGATCAGTCCGTCGACATGCAATTTTTTTACATTACGAATGGTTTCCAGCTCGGTTCGGGCATTTCCTGCCGTATTGATCTGCACGACATGGTACCCATGCTGCTTCGCCGTTTGCTCTACAGACCACGAAATTTCCGGGATAATGGCGTTACGTATATCAGGTACAACGAGCGCGATTTGGTGTGTTTGCCTAATTTTCAGACTCTGTGCGGAGGTGTTGGGTACAAATCCCAGTTCCTCAATGGCCTGCATTACCTTATCTCGTGTTTTAATACTTATGCCTTCTGAATTGTTGATGGCCCGGGATACGGTAGCAATGCCCACACCGGCACGCTCTGCCACGTCCTTGATGGTAAGTTTCTGTTCTTTCCTCAATGTATGGTTACCTCACTTTATCGGAAACGATTCCGAATATTTAGGAATATGTATGCACTTCACGATAGTTATATAACTTAATTATAACATTTGAGCCATGAAGTATCCCATGAATGGACCATACTTATGCCGAGACATGGATTGAATCTAATCCATTTGTCATACCATCTATATAAATTGAACTAAACATTTACACAAAACGGAGAGGACGGAAAGGACCTGAAGAAGCGGAGCGTTCGCCTTTATCTCCGGATTTCCCCTTTATATAAGGGATCAAAAAAATCTGGGGATAACAGCGATCGGAAGGTGGTTCTGTCATCGTAGTATGCAGTGTAAATATTCTTTAGTTCAATTTATATAGCAAAACAACTGAAATTAAAGCATAAGCACTCCAAAGCGAACTCAGTATGATCACCAAATAGACATATTAGTGTAGAAATATGTTTGACAGCGTATCTAAAATGTGACATATTTAATTTACGGAAACGTTTCCGATTATATCATAACTTATGATCTGGGAGATGAAATGAATGAAAGCATTACGCTGGCATGGAGTTAAAGATTTGCGTCTCGAAAATATTAATGAACCTCACCCCACAGAAGGTAAGGTCAAAATAAAAGTGGAATGGTGCGGCATCTGCGGCAGTGATTTGCACGAGTACACAGCCGGTCCAATTTTCATTCCTGCTCAAGCTCCACATCCGCTAACAGGGGAACAAGCGCCTGTTGTAATGGGGCATGAATTCTCAGGACAGGTGGTTGAAGTAGGGGAAGGCGTTACACGTTTCAAGGCGGGAGATCGTGTAGTCGTAGAACCGATCTATGCATGTGGACACTGCGAAGCTTGTAAACAAGGCAAATACAATCTGTGCGATCAAATGGGTTTCCTTGGACTTGCTGGAGGCGGGGGCGGATTCTCCGAATATGTAACTGCTGAAGAATACATGGTTCATGCCATACCGGATTCAATCTCGTATGAACAAGGTGCATTGGTTGAACCTTCGGCTGTGGCACTTCACGCTGTGCGCCAAAGCAAGTTGAAAGTAGGCGATACCGCAGCAGTGTTTGGTGCGGGCCCGATTGGATTATTGGTTATCGAAGCACTTAAAGCTTCGGGAGCTTCTGATATTTATGTTGTGGAGTTATCGGACGAACGGAAAGCCAAAGCGGCAGAACTGGGTGCGATTGTGATTGACCCAACACAGTTCAATGTAGTGGAAGAGATCCATCAGCTTACACAGGGTGGCGTTAACGTAGCCTATGAAGTAACAGGTGTTCCACGTGTACTGCAACAAGCGATCGATTCGACACGTATTGGCGGTGAATTAATGATCGTCAGCATTTTCGAACAGGAAGCGCCAATTCACCCGAACTCGATTGTTATGAAAGAGCGGACGGTCAACGGCATTATCGGTTATCGCGATGTGTTCCCTGCAGTGATTAGTCTGATGGATAAAGGTTTCTTCCCCGCAGACAAGCTGGTAACCAAACGCATTTCGTTGGATGAAGTAGTGGAACATGGGTTTGAAGCACTCCTAAAAGAAAAAAATCAGGTTAAGATTCTGGTGAAAGCAGAATAGAATCATAGGCAGTAAAAGCAAGTAGACAACACATCATCAGATGTGATTGTCTACTTTTTTTGTATAGATCGGGCGGAATTTGTTGCATGTACGGGTCGAATTACATAGTATAAAAAGATACAATTTGTATCATCTTGGTGTGAAGGTAAATATTGTGAAACTATGAAGGAGGAAGCGGACATGCAGAGACCTGCGAAATGGACAGCCGTCATTTTGACTATCGTCGCTGGAGTGAGCTGGATGTTAATGGGTAACTCCAAGCCCAGAAACAGCACGTCTACGAGTCAACCACCTGCAGCTGAACGTGGGCTTGCCAAGGTGTCGAATGCACCGATCAGTTCAGCGGATGTAACATCGAAGATTGAACTGCTGGGGAGACCTTTTAGCAAAACTCCCTATGCTAATAACGTCTGGGACATGCAATTGTACAATGGCAAAATATATTTGGGTCACGGAAACAGCAGCAATCTGGGTGTAGCGCCAAATTCAGGTCCTATTCCAGTCATTTATTATGATACAACGAATGCGAAATTCAAGACCCAGTCGGTAACCAATAGTGATCCGGGCATTTTGCCATCGACGAAGATGTATGTGGATGAGGAACAGATTGATATCTACAGAGTGCTGAACGACAAGTTATATATCCCTGGCAATGATTCGGATAGTGAGAAGTGGGAACTGGGCAATTTCTATCGTTTGGATGGAGAGACGTGGACCAAATATCGTAATCTGCCTCTCGGTGTACACGTATATGATTTAGCTTCTTATCAGGGCAAGATGTTTGCCGCGCTGGGTACGGAGTCCAAACCAACCATATTAATCTCTCATAATGAAGGTGAAACTTGGCAGAAATACGCGACGATCAATACCTTTGGCTTCCGGGCGTACACGATGTTTCATCTTAACGGCAAATTGTATGCTTCTGGCATGATGTATCCAGCCAATAAAATATGGAATGACAAAACGAATATCCTGGAAATTAATGAACAGCTTCAGAAAAGGGATGTTGTCGTCTACGGCAGCAAAATGCTGCCCGGACTAACCTATCAAACGGGCACGATTCCTTATAATAAAATAGGGAAAAATGTTAACTTTAATAACAAACTGCTCTATATAGCCGGAGGCGTGTTCAATGATGGACAGCTGCTGCCCAAATCCCTGAATGTCATGACCGACATTAATCAGGCCAGACGAGTGAATCTGCCAGATACCAAGGCGCTTCCAACCGATGTGCTGCTGCGTGAAGGCAAGGTGTATGTGCTTACGTACACGCGCCAAAGTGCCAATCTGTATATCAATCGGGTCTACCAATCGACGGATCTGACAACATGGGATGAAATTTTACGTTTTAACCAAGACACGTATGCCAAGTCATTTGAAGAGAACGAGGGTGACTTCTACTTCGGTCTTGGTACCGATCCGGATGTATTATCAACTTCGTCAGGCAAATTGCTTCGAGTGAATCGCGGAGATATCCCCGTGAATGCTAATTAAATTGTAAGGAAGATTATGGATTATATACTATGCTACATCCACATTATTGGTGACCGGGAAATACCTGAAGATGTGGTAGATTACAGGGCAGACTGCTGCGGCAGTGTGTTCTGAGGGAGGCTGCCACAAGGTAGCTTTCTTTTTTTGTCCATAAAATTAACTTGAAAGCCTAACTTTGAAAATTTGAAAATAAAATTAAGAGACTATAAAATGGATAGAGAAATAACCCTAAACCAGTCAGCTGGATTACACTTGTTACGATATACAAAAGCATGTCGCATTTCACGTGAATGCGGGGTTGCATACTTCCAATTGCAAAGGAGCAGTGTACCATGAACGTACCTTCAGCATTATTCAAACCTTTCACCACGGACAAGCTTACATTGTCTAATCGAATTGTTATGGCCCCCATGACACGCGGATTCTCACCAGAGGGTGTACCTGGACCGGAAGTTGCTGAATACTACCGTCGCAGAGCAGCAGGCGGAGTGGGACTCATCATTACGGAAGGTACAGGCATTAATCATCCATCTTCGGTTAGTGGAGCGAGTATACCCTTGTTTCATGGTGAAGATTCGTTGCAAGGATGGGCCAACGTTGTGGAAGCTGTACATGAGGCGGGTGGCAAAATCATGCCGCAATTATGGCATGTGGGTACTGCACGTCGTTCCGGTGATTTGCCTAATGCAGAAGCAGAACCTGTAAGTCCGTCAGGCGTTAGCATGGCAGGTGAACCATCACGTGAACCGTTGACGGAAGAGGAGATTCAGGGTCTTGTACAGGCATTTGCCCAAGCAGCAGCGGATGCACAGCGAATCGGGTTTGACGGGATTGAACTGCACGGAGCCCATGGATACCTGATTGACCAATTCTTCTGGGAGCAGACGAATCGACGAAGCGACAATTATGGTGGTGATTTGGTACGGCGAACCCAATTTGCAGTTGAAGTGATTGAGGCTTGTCGTGCGGCAGTTGGTCCTGATTTTCCAATTGTGCTCCGCTTCTCCCAATGGAAGATGGGGAATTATGATGCACGTCTGGTGGAAACGCCGGAGCAATTGGAGCAATTCCTGGCACCACTCAGTGCTGCTGGCGTGGATATATTCCATTGCTCTACACGGCGGTTCTGGTTGCCTGAATTCGAAGGTTCTGAGCTGAACCTCGCGGGGTGGACACAGAAAATCACTGGCAAACCAGCCATTTCGGTTGGGTCAGTAGGACTTGAAGCCGAATTTGTGGACAGAGCAACCGAGAATCAGGGAACAGGGGATGCCCATCTGGATCTATTAAACGAGAAGCTGGAGAACAATGAATTTGACCTGATCGCCTTAGGTCGTGTTCTGCTTAGTGATCCAGAATGGCCTGCCAAAGTTCGTGAAGGTCGCATATCCGAAATCATCCCATTCACAACAGAAGTGCTGCAAACCCTCCATTAATTGAAGGCCTAGAACGTTTGGCAACAGGTGGACCGATGTCGACCAGCGCCGAACAGTAACGAATTACAACAAAAAATGAAAACAAACGAACAAATAGGCCGCCTTTGGGCGGCTTTTTTACCTACCTATAATAATAATTTCAACACATGAAAAATTCACAATAGAAAAACAATTTCTGCACCGCTGCACCTCTTTATCACATCCATACATCCCTCACGCGCGTAGTCACAACACCATTAAGTTCCACATCTTAGGTTCCAATGCAACACCTATTTTGCTGTTTATGTGCTTTAGTATCAATCTGATCGATCTTCAGAAGCGCTTATTTTGAAAATCATTCACCTTATGATAAGGTTAGGCCTGAACCCAAGCGTTGCCAAAACGACATTACATAAGGAGGATGAATATCCTTGTACAACTATAGTTTCAATTCGAATAAGATTTGGAAAAAACCAATGCATATGATCTGTCTTTTGCTAGGTATCGTTTTGCTTTTATCGGCATGCGGACAAACTCAGAAACCTTCCTCCGCAACGGACTCGAACAACCAATCGAACACGGGATCCAGCACAGGACAATCTTCTTCATCGCCTGAGGGAAATGCCGTTCCACCGCAGGAAGAAGCAGAAGAGCAACCACAGGAGGAAGCAGATCCGGTTCGGGAGCAACTTCGCCAATTGACTTTGGAAGAGAAGATTGGACAGATGATACTTGCTGGTGTTCAAGGGACAATGCTGGACGATCAAGCGAAACAAATGATTACGGATCAGAAGGTTGGGGGCATTATTTTCTATGCAAACAATGTAACAACCCTTGAGGGGACAGCCAAGTTTGTGCAATCCATTAAGGAGACGAATCAGTCCAACCCGGTACCGATTTTCATGAGCGTCGATCAGGAGGGCGGGAAAGTGAGCCGTATGCCGGAGACGGTGGAATCGATTCCTTCCAACCAAAAGGTAGGCCAAACGAAAGATAGTGCCCTTGCTGAAACGATGGGGAGATTGCTGGCCAGACAAGTTCAGCTTGCAGGTTTTAATGTGGACTTTGCTCCCGTGCTGGATGTGAACAGTAACCCGAAGAACCCGGTGATCGGAGATCGTTCTTTCGGCAGTTCGGCAGAACTGGTATCGCGTATGGGGATTGCGGAGATGAAAGGTCTGCGGAGTGAAGGCATAATTCCGGTCGTGAAGCATTTTCCGGGACATGGCGATACGTCCGTGGACTCTCATCTCGATCTGCCCGTCATGAATAAAACGGAAAAACAACTGGCCAAGCTTGAATGGATTCCATTCCAGGCCGCAGTGAAGGAGCAGGTGGAAGCAGTCATGGTGGCACATATTCTGTTCCCGAAGCTGGATCCCGATCATCCGGCTTCCTTATCAGATGTCATCATTGGCGAACATTTGCGCGGGAAGTTCAAGTATGACGGTGTGGTCATTACAGATGACCTAAGTATGGGGGCAATCGCGAAGAACTTTAAGCTGAATGAAGCTGCATTAGCGACTGTTAAAGCAGGTAGTGACATTCTTTTGGTAGCTCATAGTTATGAAAGTGCCAAAACAATTTTTGATACATTAATAAGTGCAGTGAAGTCAGGCGAGATCTCCGAATCCCGAATCGATGAAAGTGTATATCGTATCCTGGCCTTGAAGCAGCAGTACAAGTTATCAGATGAGCAGAAAGCCTCCGGTGATCTGAAGCAGTTGAACGCAGATATTGCGGATTGGCGTAAGCAAGTCGATGCTCGATAACAGATCCTGTGTTATGATTTTGGCAGAGGTGAGACCCAACCATGTATACCATTATGATTGTAGAAGACGATCCCAAGATTGCGGGATTATTGAAGTCACATATTGAGCGTTATGGAGACAAGGCCGTTTTGGCCGAGGATTTCGAGATGATAGTACAACAGTTTGAGCAGGTACAGCCGCATGTTGTACTTCTGGATATCAACTTGCCCAGTTACGATGGTTTCTATTGGTGCCGCCAGATTCGTACACTGTCTACCTGCCCGATTCTGTTTATCTCTGCCCGGAGCGGAAAGATGGATCAGGTCATGGCACTGGAGAACGGAGCGGACGATTTCATTACGAAGCCGTTTGAACATGAGATTGTCATCGCCAAAATCCGGAGTCAGCTGCGCAGAGTGTACGGGGATTACGCTGCACGTGACGAAGAACGTAAGGTAGAGCTGAATGGCTTGGTCGTGTACTTGGAACGACTGGAGATACAGCTCGGTGATCGCAAAGTGCAGTTGACGAAAAAGGAAACCATTCTGTTGGAAACATTATTGCGCCGAAGTCCCAAACTGGTGAGCAGAGAGACCATCCTTGAAAAACTGTGGGACGACTCTTTTGTGGATGACAACACACTTAGTGTTAATGTAACAAGGGTGCGTAAGCGGCTAGCCGAGCTTGGTATTACGGATGCATTAGAGACCGTCAGAGGTTCGGGTTACCGGTTGAACAATAATTGGAAGGCCGTTTCTCCATCATGAGACTCTTTATACGAGAACATCTCGCGTTAACTTGCTGGGTTGTTGCCATCTTGTTCACCGTTGTAGCCGTGTTCTGGTATGATGGTTACAACGATTGGACTACGGCTACTTATGCTGTAGCGTTGGGGTTATTTTTGTATGTTGGCTATTTGGTCTATCGTTATTATTCACATCGCTCGTTTTACGCCCGGATATCCAGATCCATGGATTCGCTGAAGGAATTTGTACCTTTGAACGAAACAAGTCCATTATCACAGGCACTGGAGAAGCTGCTTGATTCACAATATGGACAGTATCATGCTCATCTGCATCGGCTGGAAAAGCGGCAGCAAGAATATCTGACGTTCATGAATCAGTGGGTGCACCAGATGAAAACGCCGTTATCCGTGATTGAGTTGACCGTGGAAGATCAGGAGGATGACGATCCCAGGCTTATAAGCATTCGCGAGGAAGCAGATCAGATGAGACGGGGATTGGAGACTGTGCTGTATGTGGCCCGCTTGGATACCTTCGAGCAGGATTTCAGTGTTGAACCAGTGGTACTGAAGAACGCTGGCGAAGAGGCAATCCATGAACTGAAGCGATTCTTCATCCGCAATCACGTCTATCCAGAGATGCATATTGATTCTGCGCTGGTTGTGCAATCCGATGCCAAATGGATTCGTTTTGTCTTGGTACAGTTACTGTCGAACGCAATCAAGTACGCTGCGGGCAGCGGACAAAAGATCCATATGCGCGCTTATGAAGCGGAACGCTCCATCGTGCTGGAAGTGCAGGATCAAGGTATCGGAATTCCGAAGTCTGATCTGAACCGAGTCTTCCAACCGTTCTTCACCGGGGAGAACGGGCGGCATTTCAAAGAGTCTACAGGTATGGGGCTTTATATTGTCAAAGAAGTGTTAACACGAATGAATCATCGGATCGATCTGGAATCCGTATACGGCGAGGGAACGACTGTCCGAATTACATTCAACTCTTAAAGTGTCGGTGACAGATTATAGACAAGAGTGGAATTGTATCGTGAAACGAAAGAAGTCTGAATATAAGTTGAAGTATGAGTAAAGACGTCTGTTGCCTAGTCGGGGCAAAGACGTCTTTTTTTGCTTACCATGATACAACCTTACAACATTGTCATGTTGGTGAAAGGTTAAACCATAGGAGAATGGCCGAAACTTCGATAGACTGTAGTCAGAAGATCAAAGAAAAGGCCATGCATAAACCGCATGCACACAGCATGAATGTGTCTTGATTTAAATTTTATACATGACTAAGGAGTTGTAACTATGGAGATTTGTTCTGTCAAACAGATCAGTAAAATCTATAAAGGCATCGTGTCGTATGAAGCATTATCAGGTATTGACCTCAGTATTCAGGAAGGAGAGTTTGTCGGTATTATGGGACCATCCGGCAGCGGTAAAACCACCTTGCTAAACATGATCTCTACAATCGATCATCCCACATCAGGGGAACTGCGAATTGCAGGAAAGAATCCATTCGAACTCAAACCAGACGATCTTGCACTGTTCCGGCGTAAAGAACTGGGATTTGTATTCCAGTCCTTCAATCTGTTGAACACACTGACGGTCAAGGAAAACATCGTATTACCCCTTACGCTTGACGGCGTTTCACTGACAGAGATGAACACACGTGTAGAACGACTTGCGGGCAAGCTCGGAATCGAAAGCATTTTGAACAAGCGGACCTATGAGATCTCAGGTGGACAGGCACAACGTACGGCTATTGCCAGAGCGCTGATTCATTCACCCAAGCTGATTCTGGCTGATGAACCAACAGGTAATCTGGATTCGAAGGCGGCAAGAGATGTGATGGAGATCCTGGAAACCCGCAATCAGGAAGACCGGGCAACGATGCTGTTGGTTACCCATGATGCAGTAGCTGCAAGTTATTGCAGTAGAGTCGTCTTTATCAAAGATGGCAAGCTATACAACGAAATTCACTACGGCGATAATCGTGCAGCCTTTTACCAGAAGATTATTAATGTATTATCCCTAATGGGAGGGTCCGGACATGAATTTTCGCCAGTTCGCCATTAATAACGTTGTTCGCAACAAACGAATTTATCTGGCTCATTTTCTGAGCAGTACGTTTTCCGTCATGATCTTTTTTACTTACGCATTACTCCTGTTCCATCCTGATTTGAAAGCGGGGTTAAAGGGTTCCAATGGAACGGTTACGTTGCTTGCAAATCAAGGATTTATGATTGCAGAGATCATTATATTCATCTTTTCATTCCTGTTCTTGCTCTATTCTGTTGGTTCATTCCTGAAGACGCGTAAGAAGGAATTTGGTATTTTCCTGATCATTGGCATGACACGCAAACAGATGAACCGGCTTCTGTTTATGGAGAACATGTGTATTGGAGTCGCTTCTATTATTACTGGCATCGGACTTGGGCTCATTTTCGGCAAATTGATTCTGCTGATCTGTGGCTCCATGCTGGCTGTCGAGAACAGCCTTCGGTTCTATTTTCCGCTGAAAGGCATTGCCCTGACGGTTGGTGCATTTCTGCTGCTGTTCGTTGTCATCGCGATGTCGTCATCCTTGCTCATACGCAAAGGTTCACTTATTGATCTTGTAAAATCGGAGGAAAAGCCAAAACCGGAACCCAAAGCATCGCGCTTGCTCGCCTTGCTGTCCGTACTGTTCATTGGCGGTGGTTATGCAGGAGTATTCACCTTTGTATGGGTAAGCTTCTCGTTTCCGCTATTACTGGCAAGTGTCGTGGTTGTAATTGCAGGTACATACTTACTGTTTACACAGCTCAGTGTGTACGTTATTCGGGCACTCAAAGGCAATTCACGGTTATTTTTCCGTAAAACCAATCTGCTCTTTCTTTCAGAACTTACGTATCGAATGAAAGATAACGCGATTATGTTTTTCATGGTAAGTATCATTTCGGCTTCTTCATTTACGGGAATTGGCACCATGCTTGCGATTGCTGACCCGGGTCTGTCATCCATGTCGAATCCGTACGCATTCAGTTATATGAATATGTGGGATACTCCCAACTCCGAGCGACATATTCGGCAGATTGAAGAAACGTTGATTGATCATCAAGTTCCCTACGTGAAGGGCAGTTATGCTCCTATATCTGAAAATAATAATGGAGAGATTATTAAATTAAGTGATTATAACCGTTTGGCGAAGGCACTTGGGTATGAAGAACGTGCGTTGAAACAGGTCGATGAGTCATTTATGACACCAAGCAATTTGGCGGTTCGCAAGAAGTACCGTGAACAGGCTGAACAAGGATTCTCCGGAGCGGAGGTCAATCTGGAGGTGGATAGTCAGCGCGTACCTGTTCAGCTATCGACACCTGGTACCGAGATTGTGATTCCTTATCAAGGTGAAATTAACCTCTACATCGTAACTGATGAATTGTTTAATCAGATGAGGCCTGCGTACAACGAGGAAGTTGGCATGCCTGAAGGTTTCTATTCGAGGCGAACGATCCAATTTATCGTGAAAGATTGGATGAGTACACGGAGCTTTGCTCCTGAATTAATCGAATCTATTCAACAGAATCATTCTAATAGAGGTTACTTCCAGGTGAGTGCACTTGTGGTGGATTGGCTCAATTCGAAACAAACGAACGGAATTATCCTGATCCTGAGCGGACTGATTGGCATTGTTTTCTTCACCTTTGCAGCAAGCTTCACCTATTTCAGACTCTATGCAGATCTCGAACGGGATGAAGCGCAGTATCGCATGATTGGCAAAATGGGACTCAGCCGCCCCGAACTCCGTAAGATTGTGACAAGGCAGCTATTGCTTATGTTCTTCCTGCCGATTCTGATTGCCGTTATCCACAGCTCGGTTGCCTTCGTAGCATTGCAGCAGTTGGTTGATTTCTCAGTCTTCGGATACAGTCTGCGCATCTTCATGGTGTTTGCTTCCATGCAGATCCTGTATTTTGCACTCGTACGCTGGCGGTATCTGCGTCATATGTATGCCAAGTTAGTCTAAAAATGAATGGCCCAACAGACACCGAACTCATGGCTCGGTGTCTGTTGACTTTTCCATCCTTGGCACAGTACTATTTTATTAGATACATAGTGTATCATTACATAGTTTCTCAAGCAGATAGAAGGATGGAGTTACAGAAATGTCAGGCCGGTGCCTGAGAGGGAGGACATATCATGAGTATCACGATGTCTCGTGGACAAGCATACATTCAACGATTGAATGATGAGCGCAATGTATGGCTGGACGGAGAGCGTGTCCAGGTAACTGGGCATCAGGCCTTTCAGGGAACACTCCAAACGATAGAGGGATTATTCAATCTGGTGGATGACCCGAAGACGCGGGAAACCGTGGCCTACTGGGACGAACAGACGGGAAGTTACGTGCATCGCTCCTTTCTTGTGCCTCGTTCCGTTCTGGACGTGAACAGCAGGGCAGATGCTTTTCGGCTGTGGGCCGATCGGACGTATGGGGTGATGAGCCGATTGTCTGATTATGCACGATCCCGCCTGACCGGTTGGTACGCAACACGACATGAGATGACAGCACATGACCCGGCTTTTGCGGGTAAAATATCCGATTATTTTGAACAAGCCAAACGCAAAGATGCTTTTCTGACGATTGTTCAGCGGGACCCTCAGATTAATCGTTCCTTGCCTGTTGGGGAAGATGAGGATGCCATGCTGCGAATTGTCCAAAGGAATACGGAGGGTGTGGTGATCCGCGGGGCCAAAATGGTGGCTACAGCAGCGCCTTATGCGGATGATATCATTGCTTATCCCGTTCAACGAATTCCGGGCCACCGGCCAGAGCTGGCCCATATGGTAATTGTAGCCGCGGACAGTCCGGGCTTGCACATGATGTGTCGTGAATCTTTTGCCACAAAAGATTCAGATCAATCACATCCACTCAGTGCGCAATATGATGAGATGGATGCCGTGTTATTTTTTGACGATGTATTCGTGCCCTGGGAACGTGTATTACTGCACAATAACCCTGAAGCCGTATGGCAGATTCGCTGTAATACAGCTTCAGCCAGTCTGGCCTATCACCAGAGCGTCATTCGTTTACACTCGAAACTGGAGTTTATTACATCCGTGACCTCAGCCATTGCCAGGGAGATCGGGGTGGATTCTTTCCTGAATGTGCAGGAACAACTCGGAGAGCTAATCAGTCAGATGCAGACCATTGAGGGACTGATTATTGCTGCTGAAGCGCAGTCCAAACCGGACACCTATGGCAACTGGCTGCCGGAATTCAAGTATATTGAAACGGCACGTAATCTGGGCAATCGTTATTATCCCCGCGCAGTGGAAATATTGAAGACGATTGCTGCAGGTGGTCTGATTCAGATTCCCTCAGGTACGTTGGAGATGAATGAAGCGATGGGCTCTATGATAGGCCAATATCTTGGTGGAGTAACGTTGCAAGCCCCGGAGAAGATTCGACTCTTTCAACTGGCATGGGAGCTGACTGGAAGTCCGCTCGGAGCAAGGCATGATCTATACGAACGTTTCTATGCGGGTGATCCTGTACGTAACCGGGCCAATCAATATGTGCAATATGACAAGGAACGTTTATGGGGCAAAGTTGAACCGTGGCTTCAGCCCGACAAGAGATGACTTCATGTGAATAGTCTGAAAGTAGAATGAACAATTTGGATCAACAGCTTGAATTAAGAATGAAAACAGTCCTTTTATATGTGTGTATTCTTAAAGCCTTGGCCTGCGCCGGGGCTCTATTTTCTATTTATTTAGATTATCTTTAGAAATGGTTTAGGTTGAATTAAGAGACGTGGTATATAGTAATAATGTATAGATGCACATAGAGTATAGGAAAAGAGAGGAATAACATGAGATACACCGTATTAATTGCAGATGACGAACCAGAGATTGTGGAACTGCTCCAGCTCTATCTGGAGAAGGACTATACCATTAAGACTGCGGCGAATGGAGCCGAGGCGCTGCAAACCATACGTTCAACACAGATTGATCTGGTCATACTGGACATCATGATGCCTGTACTGGATGGATTACAGTTAATCAAACAGATCAGAGTTACACATCACATGCCTGTACTGTTCCTATCTGCCAAAAGTCAGGATCACGATAAAATCCTTGGACTCGGACTCGGGGCAGATGATTATATAGCGAAGCCATTCAACCCGCTTGAGATTGTCGCCAGAGTAGAGGCATTGCTCAGAAGAGTGAATCACTTTGATGCAGCGGAGATCCCCGCAGCCAAAGAACAAAATCTAGTATTAGGTGATCTGACGCTGGATCGATCCCAATGTATTCTTTTTCGTTCAGGAACACCTGTAACATTGACCTCTACAGAGTATAAAATTATGGAATTATTGCTGGATCAACCTGGCCGAGTGTTCACCCGTAAAAAAATATACGAAGCCGTCTGGGGCGATTATTATGCGCACGAGGACAGCACCATTATGGTACATATCAGCAACATTCGGGAGAAGATCGAGCGTGATTCCAGACAGCCGGAATATCTCAAAACGATAAGGGGACTGGGATACAAAATTGAAGCGCCCATGGAAAGCTAGAGAAAAGCGACTGTTGCAGACATCCCTTACACTGGATTTCTTGCTGTTCAACTTCTTTTTGCTGTTACTGGTATTGATCGTGTACCTGATAGTGTCACTGGATGTCGTGGATTTTCGCATTTCCGATCAGGTCGTTGATCCCGATCTGAATGTTGAAGCCCACGTGTATGTGGCAGAGCTGGAGAACGAATTGCACTCCGGTGGAGGTTCGGTGTCGAGAGGGAAAGATACAGAGATCCAACGTCTCAAGGATAGTGGCGGCTGGATTGAGATTCTGGATGCGAATCGTAACGTCATTCATCATGTAGGAGATAAGCAAGATTCGTTCACTCGATACAGTGAAGCCGATCTGTATGCAGGACTGGAGAACCGAAGTGACCAGCCGTATTATTACTCCATCACTCCGTTTAATGCAGAGGGGGCGGCAACGTATGTGTTGCTGAAGATCCCGCGTGATCTGGTCAGCGTAAGGATTAATGATAATCAGTTAATTACCAATCTGAAGCACCCGTTATCCTTTTACATTATGATTGGCATCGGTTTGGTTTTGTTGTTGATCTTTGTATATAGCTATTGGGTCGCACGGAGAATCAAAAAGCCACTCAGTATTCTCTCCTCCGGTCTTACGCAGATGATTCAGGGAAATTATAGTACACGGATGTCGATCTCGGCCGAGAGAGAGTTTGTCCAGATCGGTGAGACCTTTAATTACATGGCGGATGTCATTGAGAACACCTCTGCGGAGAAACGTTATGCGGAAGAGAGTAAACAGCGACTGATTGTAGACTTATCCCATGATCTGAAGACACCGATAACATCTATACAGGGATATGCGCAGGCATTGGTGGAAGGACGTGGGGAGGACAAGGACAGGCAGCAACGATATCTGGGATATATCTATAACAAGTCGGTTCAAGTTGCACGCATGATACAGAATATGCTGGAGCTGCTCAAGGTGGATTCGCCCGATTTCCGCATGCATATTCAGAGAAGAGAAATTGGAGAATTCGTGCGCGAGATTATGGCAGATACGTATGGGGAGATTGAGCAGAAACAGTTTGTCCTTCATGTGCTTGTTCCTGATGAGGAGATCTACGCAAGGTATGATCCAGAGCTGCTATCCAGAGTCATTCAGAATCTGATCACCAATGCGCTCTCTTACAATCCGATCGGAACAGAACTGCGCGTTGAACTCATTCCGCTGGATACCCATGTGGTGATTGAAGTGGCAGATACCGGAGTGGGCATACCTCAAGAACTGTGGTCAACCATCTTTGACCCGTTTGTACGAGGAGATGAGGCGCGGACAGCGACTGGAGGTACGGGACTTGGATTGTCCATCGCACGGCGTAATACGGAGAAAATGGGCGGGCGGTTGATCCTTTCCGGGCGTGGACGGGAGACCACTGTGTTTACCATTCAGATTCCGAACTAAAGCCCAGGCAAAACATTAAATGATTCAACATAAAGAAAAGGTTACGTGGAGGGAAACGACTTGTTAAAAACAAATTCATTTGTCAGGTTCAGCATTGCACTGGCGCTGATATTGGTTAATATCTATTTATTATCACGTGTGAGCTTCATCTTTCAACCGCTCGTCACCATGATTACGGTGATCACCGTGCCGATGATGTTATCGGTATTCTTTTATTATCTGCTGAGGCCGCTTGTGAACTATATGGAGAAAAAGAAAATCAATCGCACACTAAGTATTTTGCTAATCTATCTGGTTATTGCTATTCTGGGTGTGTTCTTCATCATCGGATTATGGCCATCGTTACGTGAGCAACTGATCAATCTGGTTGATAACGCACCGAATCTACTTAATTCATTAAGTGAACAGTTAAGAGAGCTGGAACAGAATGGTGCTATTCAAGCATTATTCCCTGAGGGATCGACACCTTTTTCTCAGATTACGGAGTATATCAACAAAGGGTTTAACTTTGTAACCAACTACGTAAGTGGATTTTTCTCACTCGTTTCCAGTTTTGCGATCATCTTGTTTACACTACCGATCCTTTTGTTCTATATGCTGTTACAAGGCGAGAAATTTGGTCGTAAATTGGCACATATCGCTCCAAAACGTTTCCAAAATGACAGCCGTGAAGTCGTGCTTGAGATCGATCAGGCGCTGAGTGGTTTTATTGTAGGAAGAGTCTTGGTGAATCTGGCGCTGGGTGTACTGATGTATATCGGTTTCCTGATCATTGGCCTGCCGTACGCATTACTGCTCACGGTAATCGCGGTCATCATGAACTTTGTTCCGTTTATCGGAGCGATAGTGTCGTCCGTGCCTATTGTGATCATGGGCCTCGTCGTATCACCATCGGTTGCCATCTGGTCTCTGATTATTATTCTCGTGGCTCAGCAGATTCAGGACAACCTTGTGGCACCTTACGTATTCGGCAAAAAGCTCGATATTCACCCGCTCACGACGATTATCCTGGTGTTGGGTGCTGGGGACCTGGGTGGAATTATTGCCATCCTGATTATTATCCCGGTCTATATGATCGTTAAAATTCTTTTGGTTCGAATCTATAACATGTTCTTCAAGGACAAATGGCAGAATGCATAAAATCTAAATTATTCGAAGGAGTGGAACATATGTCTGAAATTATCGAAAAACCATACAACGAACCCGAATATATCGCACCTCAATCTGTTCAAATGGGTACCATTCACATCTCGAACGATGTGTTGTCCAAAATCGTGGGCATGGCTGCTCAATCAACGGCTGGCGTATCCTCCATGTCCGTTGGTCTGACTGAAGGCATTGCCAAGAGCATTAGCGGCAAGAGTCTGCAAAAAGGGATTGATGTGCACGTCAAAGACGATCAGGCCACCATCCATTTGCGCATCAACATTCAATATGGTAACAAGATGCACGAGGTCTGCCGTGAACTTCAACATAATGTTCAACAGGCTGTAGAGCAATTAGCCGGCGTTATGGTCAATGAAATTAAAGTGCAAGTTGTCGGCATATCCATGCCGGAGACGGTATAAATAAACGTAAGGATTAAACGTATGTAAGTATTGAACAAATGCAAGTGATATCGATTGGCAAAAAAACAGCACCTTCCCATTAGCAACTTAACTGGGAGGGTGCTGTTTTATGTTTGCGGTAGTAGGTGGGGGCTTCGCCCATCACTTTTTTGAACATTTTGGAGAAAAGCAATTGATCCATGTAGCCCACGGAGCGGGCAATATCACCAATCGTCAGAGCCGGATCAAGGGTCAATTCGGCTGCTCTTCGCATCCGGTAATGGACCAGATACGACTGTATGCTGCTTCCCATCTGGTCCTTGAAGAGAGAGCACAGATAACTGCGCTGCAAGCCCACATGGGCCGCGATGGACTGAACAGTAATGGCATTAGCATAGTTCATTTCAATGAAGTCCATTACCTGCGTTACATATGTTTCCTTCGAATAATCCTGTAGGGGTTGAAGATGCCCTGAATTCGCCTGATCAATCAAAATGGAGAAGAACTGATAAAGTAAACCAGTCATGCTGATCTCCCAGCCTTTGTGGGTGTGGCGCGAATTAATCATTCGATGCAGACAGGATCGCATCTCGTCATCCTCATTGCCCAGCTCAAAAATCGGGTGATGCTCCCACAGACAAGCCTGCTGTAAAAAGGTCTGGCTATTGCTGCCTTGAAAAGCAACCCAGCTATATTCCCAAGGGTCATCCTGATCTGCTTCGTAATGAACAACAGAATGCGGAACAATTAGAAAACCTTGACCTTTGTGCAGGGTATACGTTTTGCCTCCCGCTTCGAAGGTGCCTTTCCCATTCAAAATATAATGAATTTTGTAATAGTCTCTCATGGCAGGGCCAAAGTGATGACCTGGTGTGCAGGCTTCTGTGCCATAATGAAGGAGCTGAAGCTCCTGAAAATGATTGCTTTTGAACATATATGTAATCAAGGGTATTCACTCCTGTATGATTTCGTCTCATCTTGCATTTTAACATATTAATTAGATCAAAAGATCAATGATTTAACATTGGTTTGAATAGATAACAGTCATTTTTCCATATGGTTATAGTGAAATGCCATACCGTTTTACCCGAGAAATGACTAAGATTAGAAGCAGCAAGGCAAACCCTACAGGAAAGTGAGAATAACAATGCCCTATACTGCGAGTGAACAACGATATGAAGAGATGAAATATGTACGTTCCGGTAAATCCGGAATCAGACTGCCGCAAATTGCGCTGGGTTTATGGCAGAACTTTGGTGGCAACCGTACGTTGGATATTCAGGAAGAGATGATTTTGCGTGCCTTTGACCTCGGAATTAACCACTTCGATCTGGCGAATAACTATGGTCCTCCTCCAGGATCAGCGGAAGAGAATTTTGGAGTAATCTATAAGAAACATCTGCGTCCTTATCGGGATGAGCTGCTCATCTCCTCAAAAGCTGGCTATCACATGTGGAATGGACCTTATGGCGAATGGGGTTCCCGCAAAAACCTGATTGCCAGTCTCGATCAAAGTCTTGGCCGGATGGGGCTGGACTATGTAGACATTTTCTATCATCACCGTCCAGATCCGGATACGCCATTGGAAGAAACGATGACGGCGCTGGATCATATCGTGCGGCAAGGTAAAGCTCTCTATGTGGGTTTATCCAATTATAATGCAGAACAGACGCAAGAAGCGGTAACCATTCTTCGTCGTCTGGGTACGCCATGTCTGGTTCATCAGCCAAACTACTCGATGCTCAATCGCTGGATCGAAGACGGTTTGCAGGACGTACTGGATGAGCAGGGTGTAGGGTCAATAGCATTCTGTCCACTCGGCCGAGGTCAGTTGACGAATAAATATGTCGACAAGATCAAGGAAGAACGAGTCAATCCAACAGGCAATTTGAAAAAAGAAGCATACACGGACGAGCGGATTGCCAAGTTCGATGCGCTTCAGGCGGTTGCGGAGCGAAGAGGTCAGACGATCTCCCAACTGGCTCTGAACTGGATTTTGCGTGGTAACCGTGTTACCTCCGCACTGATTGGTGCAAGCCGTGTGTCCCAGATCGAAGAAAACGTAGCTGCGCTACAGGCACCGGACCTGACAACGGAAGAGTTAAATGAGATCGAAAGTATTTTGGACGGCATGGGAAATTATCCTTGGTAATCGAAAAATTATAATTAGAAAAAGGTTATGCACTATAAAAATTAAACCGAAATGGCTCCTTCCTGATATCCAGGGTGGTGCCATTTTTTTATATGTCATTTTCTTTATAGGAGAAGATCTATTATAATAGTTAACATTAATTGACCTATGTTTATTTTTTCAAGATGAGCCTAGTTCATAGCACCTGGTCCTAGGATTTAGGGTATAATATATAGATGCTTTACATTTGAACTACGAAGGAGAGGCTCCATTTGAACTTTGAACAGTGGATTTCGCCTGAAAGCTATAACCTGACATCCGAGATGGAGAATCATCCATCAGACCGGATTGCACTTAGATGGCTCAGCGATCAACGAGAATTGGAAGAGATCACTTATGGTGATTTATTTAAGCAAGCGAATCGTCTTGCTGGAGGTTTGCGTGAACTTGGACTAGAGAAAGGTGATCGGGTGTTGGTCATGGTACCACGCCGTTTCATTGCCTATGTCATTTACATTGCTTGTCTGAAACTGGGGATTGCCGTTATTCCTTCCTCCGAGATGTTACGGGCCAAAGATCTGGAATATCGTCTGCGTCACTCTGAGGCGCGAGCTGTTATTGTATGGTCCGAGACGACTTCGGAAGTGGAAAAGATGGACGCGGATCTGCCGTCACTGGCACATCGCATCGTGGCATCACCTAATGGTGAAGCTAGCTTACCTGCTGAAGGTTGGGTCAATGTGCATGAGTTAATGCAAGATCAACCTGAAGAGATGGCTGCGGTGGAAACTCACCGTGATGATACAGCTATTCTTGCCTATACTTCGGGCACAACAGGTAATCCCAAAGGCGTTGTACATAGCCATGGTTGGGGATATGCCCACCTGCGAATCGCTTCTTCCTTATGGTTGGATATTCAACCTTCGGATACGGTATGGGCAACAGCGGCACCTGGATGGCAAAAATGGATCTGGAGTCCGTTCCTGTCGGTACTCGGAAGAGGCGCGACTGGCTTGGTCTACAATGGATCATTCCAACCCAAGCGTTATCTGGAGCTGATGCAGGAACATCAAATTAATGTCCTTTGCTGTACACCAACGGAATATCGTTTGATGGCCAAAGCCGATGATCTTGGACATTATGACCTTTCCCATCTGCGTAGTGCTGTTTCAGCGGGTGAACCGCTCAATCAGGAAGTTATTGAAATCTTCCAGCGTCACTTCGACCTCACTATTCGGGACGGATATGGACAGACCGAGAGCACGTTGTTAATCGGCAGCCTCAAAGATGCGCCTGTACGTATTGGTTCCATGGGTCAGTCGATTACACCTGGATTGATTGAAATTATTGACGAAGAGGGACAACCTGTTCCTGCGGGTGAAGTAGGAGATATCGCGGTGCACAAAGAGATGCCAGCTCTGTTCCGGTCCTATTATCAGGATGAGGGACGGAAGGAAGCGAGTCAGCGTGGCGATTATTTTGTAACAGGGGACCGTGCACGTAAAGACGAAGAAGGTTACTTCTGGTTTGAAGGCCGCAGTGACGATATCATCATCAGTTCGGGTTATACGATTGGACCATTTGAAGTGGAAGAAGCACTTATGAAACATGCCAGTGTGAAGGAGTGTGCGGTGGTTGCGAGCCCGGATGAGATCCGCGGTAATATTGTTAAAGCATTTGTCGTATTGCGAGATGATTCACTGGCTTCACCAGAACTGATGCGTGAATTGCAACATCACGTCAAGGAAATCACAGCACCTTATAAATATCCACGCAAGATCGAATTTGTTACGGATCTGCCAAAGACCAACTCTGGTAAAATCCGCCGGATCGAACTGCGTGAACAAGAAAAACGAAATGGTTAAGGCCATTAATATATGAAACGGGAGTGAACACAACCATGAGTCAATTTGAACAAACCTTTGAAAAGTCATTGGAACAATACGCAGAACTAGTTGTTAAAGTCGGCGTAAATATTCAAAAAGGACAGGACTTGCTCGTAACTGCACCGATCGAAACGCTTGAATTCACACGTCTGATTGTGCAAAAAGCCTATGCGGCTGGTGCAAACTATGTGCAGGTCGACTTTGATGACGACAATATTACCCGCAGTCGTTTTGAACATGGCTCGAATGACAGCTTTGACTACTATCCAGCCTGGAAAGCGGATATGATGGAAAAGTTTGCAGAAGCAGGCGGCGCTACTCTGACGATCAAAGTCCCAGATCCTGAACTGTATAACGGAATTGACTCCGACAGCGTTTCCCGTGCTACTAAGGCAGCTGCACACGCACGTCGCGGATATGCCAAATATACACGAAACCATGAAATTAGCTGGTGTCTGATCAAAGCACCGACCAAGGCTTGGGCCAACAAAGTGTTTGCCGACATCCCTGAAGAAGATCGAATCAACGTGATGTGGGAAACCATCTTTAAAATGAACCGTGTGGATGGCGGAGATGCTGTACAAAATTGGAGAGAACATCTGGATACTTTGACAACCATGGGTGATCTCCTGAACAAGAAGAATTATAAGAGCCTGCATTACCGCGCGCCAGGTACAGACCTGAAAATCGAATTGGTTAACAATCATATCTGGGGCGGCGGTGGCAGCGAAAATAAACAAGGTGTATACACCGTTGCGAATATGCCGACTGAAGAAGTATTCACCATGCCTAAGCGCAGCGGAGTGAACGGGTATGTTAGCAGCACCATGCCTTTGAACCTGAACGGGCAGCTGGTAGACCAGATGAGAATCACATTTAAGGACGGGCAGGTTGTAGCGTTTACGGCAGCATCCGGTGAAGAGCATCTGAAGAACCTGTTTGCCACCGATGAAGGCGCACGTTACCTGGGTGAAGTGGCACTCGTGCCTCATGACTCCCCAATCTCCAACCTGAATCGCATATTCTACAATACGGGTATTGATGAGAATGCATCCTGCCATCTGGCCGTGGGAAGTGCGTACCCTTTCAATATGAAAGATGGTACAACGATGTCCAACGAAGAATTGCTGAAGCATGAGTGCAATGTGAGTTTAACACACGTTGATTTCATGATCGGATCCGCAGAGCTGGATATCGATGGTGAGTTACAGGATGGTACAATTGAGCCGGTATTCCGTAAAGGCAACTGGGCATTCTAATATCTTAACAAGTCTTAACTAGCTAGTAGTAGCAGTCGTTAACAAAAAAGTGACTTCAATATGAAGTCACTTTTTTGTATCTTCATAACATGAATTACACAGGTCTCACAGGTACACATATTTCGCACCAATGCTGATTGAGCAGTTCCCAACGATATCTTTCCATAACCGCCTTATTGTCCATCTGATAACCACTTGTTTGTAAATGAGGGATGATCACATTCCATGCCTGCTGAATAGCTTCTGCCGTATGTCTCACCTTACAGATGAGATAATCTCCCCCTGATAACTTGCCAATCTCAACCAACTCATCTTTAAGACGTTCAGATTCAGTGATCACTATACAGGCATCATATCTGCATTTCTCAGGCGGTATGATAGTCGGATCATCTTGAGGAACACCAAGTAATGTTGCTGATTCATTCAACAGTTGCTTGTTATTTGCCCATTGCTTCAGCGTATTCATCGCTTGGGCATTGGCTGGCCCGTATGGACCGACTTGTCGAACATAAGCTATACGATATGACGGGAGGTTTTCGATAACCATTTCCATGAGAATCTTCCTCTCTGTATGATTTCTCTTACATGTTGGATGCTAACATGGTATAAAAGAATTTGCTTAGATAATTGTTGAATCCCGGCGACGAAACTCATATTATAGTAATAATATGTTGGAAGGCTGTTCCAAAAGAAGAAAACGAGAGGGGAGGAGTTAGATATGGATATTACTTATGCCTTCACGGATGAACGTTTCAGGCAAGTTGTGTTGGATCGTTTTTGTAATCAGCGGGGGTTCATTCAGGAGAGTGACGTTCGTGAAGTTGAGACATTGCAACTTCCCAATCACAATATTAGCAATCTTGATGGAATCGAGTATTTCAAGGGTCTTCAAGAACTGGATTGTACCTATAATCAATTGACATACCTGGATCTGACTAAGAACCACAAGCTCGGTACGTTACGTTGCAGAGAGAATCAACTTCTTACACTGGACCTTACCTCCAATTCGAAATTGCAGGTGCTGGATTGCAGCTTTAATCGACTTCGACAATTGGATCTTTCTCCTAATTCCAAGCTTGTCACGGTGGAGTGTCATTGGAATATGTTATCGAAGCTGGCTTTGGAGCCCCTTGAGCAGTTGGAGGAACTCAGTTGCAGTTATAACGCTCTTTTCTCTCTTGAGCTTGAACACAATAAGCAACTGCGGCGACTTGATTGTGCCAACAATTACATGTTGGAACTTGATGTAACCGGTTGTCCAAACTTGATTGAACTTCGTTGTAACCACAACCATATCAAACAGTTGGATTTAAGTTCAAATATGGTTTTAGAGAGTGTCCGGTGTTTTAACAATCACATTAGCGAGCTGGATATTCACCATAACGTACAACTAAAAGAGTTGTACTGTTCCGAGAACAAATTGACCGAGTTGGATTATAGCGCTAATCCCAAGCTGGAGAGACTGCAGTATGCAGACAATCTAATGTTTGAATCCAATCATGAAGTTCCGGGTATGGGGTTGTTTCAGTATGACGTCTCGATGTCCAACTATCAGATGCGCTTACTTACTCAGGATAAAGAACTGGTAGTCACTGCACAGGTTTCAACCAAGACAGAGATGGAAGCCTTATCCCCATATATGGAAGAAACGTGGATACGCTGGGACATGCTTCAGGAGCGGGCACTTAAAACCATTGCCGAGGCCCATCCGGACGAGGATATCAGTGAATTGGTTTTGGCTGATGCAGAATTTCAGGGAGATGGTTATTTCCGATTGGGTTATGATGCGGGGGATACACCTGCAGGCCAACTGTACATATACGCTGAGTTTGACGATGAATTTCAAATGTTGGACACGTTAATCTATGAAACGTATTAAAGCCACGGAATCGTGGCTTTTTTGTTTGATTAGTTTATCATTATATTCATTTATCATTGAACTAGTTTGTCATGTTATATGTTATTCAGCGTGCATTTTGTTGAAACTAACATATTCATTGATTGGTTTACGGTAACCGCGTGGGCGCTGTTTGGCTTCCGACTTTTTGCCGATCGTGATCATCATGACCGGTACGTAATGGTTAGGGATTTCCAAGCTTTGTTGCAGTTCTTCGGCGTCAAAGCCAATCATTGGACAAGTGTCCCAACCGCGATCCTGAGCGATCAGCATCAATTGCATGGCAGACAGGCTGGCATTGCGAATGGCATCCTCACGTTGGAAGAATCTGCCGCGTGATTCGTAAAATTCGGTGACACTTTGGGATTCCTGCTCGTATTGGAACGGAGTAAGAGCGCCCAGGTTCAGGAGGCCTTCGTTAATAGTGCGGATATGATGATGCGCATTGACATCGCCCAATACCACGATGACCGCAGAAGCTGTTTTTACCTTATATTGCTGGGAAGCCTCATAGACTTTCTCTTTCAGATCTTCATCTCTAATCACAAGGTAATGTGTGTGCTGCAAGTTGAAGGCAGAAGGTGCGAATTTGTTCAGGGCAAACATCTCTTGTAGTTCAGACTCCGAAATTTCAATTCCTTCTTCAAAAATAACGGCCGATCTGCGGTTTTTAACCAGGTTCTCGAACTCACTCATGATGGTTTCCCTCGCTTATGTATGATTTATAAACTGACTATAACACACTTAGTTACTTTATGTAAGTATTATTTTTGAATAAGACAAGTTTTGCCTGCCATACGCTAAAATAAAACACTTGAGGTGATTCATGAAAGCTCTCATCACAAGATTTAAGGGAGGACATGACCCGCATGAATTTCGGGTATATGTAATCCAATCTTCGACGTTAAAACGTTTTGTCGTTATGGAGATTATTTTGGGTTCCATCGTGTACAATGTCGCACTGTATTTGTGCCATAATGCACTACTTGCTGGCGCAGGCTCTTGGGCTGGAACGGAAAGTCTGAAGAGACTGCCACTCGTCTTTAGAAGAATCGTCGGCACGTGATGAGGTGTTCAAATGAAAAAGATTGAAGCAGAAGAGGGCCAATAGCGGCCCCATCTTCTATTTCAGCCTTGATATCTATAGTCATCCTTCTTTTATCTGATCGGATAGCTGACTACGGATGAGGTAGATACCTTCCTTATTTGGCACGTTCCAAATATTGCTCCAGCGTAAGTTTCTGACTGGTAATTTCACCAGCAATATATACTCCGACATACCGTACATGCCAAGGCTCATAGGAATAACCCGTTAATTTCTCTTGGTCTTTGCCATAACGAATGATGAATCCGTATTTGTGGGCATTGGCTTTCAGCCATTTGCCTTCTTTGGTGTTGCCGAAGCTTTGCTGAAGATCATAACCGGCGGAAGCGCTGGAGATATCCATTGCAAGTCCCGTTTGATGTTCGCTTTGTCCTGGACGAGCACTCGTTTTGTTAGCAACAGCTTCACCTTTGATACTGGCATTGCGGTCAAAGATCGATTTCTGAGTCGCATAAGAGCGATAGCCTGACACGGCTTTGATATCAATGCCGTCTTTTTTGGCAGCGGCAAATAATTTTTCAATAGCGGTTGCAGCCACTTTACGCATCTGTTTCTTCGGACTTGAGCCTGAGAAGCTAAATGGAATATTAGGTACAACCAGATCTTGAGGTGCGTAAGTCGAAGGCAGATTTCTCTTTTTATTGACAAGCACAACTGTACTGGACACATTGGTCACGGTTGCCACATTTTTGATGGTTTTGATCGTAGGACCAGGTGCATTATCATGCAGAAATTGAGTGAAGCTGGAGCTTGCAGCAGACGCGACGGGATTCAGGCTTGAAGTGATAGGGAGCGTAGTAAAAGCAGAACCTGCTACAACAGAACCTATGAGAATTGTTGATATAATGGATTTACGAGTAAAAGGTTTCATGATGTGTGTTCCTCCTCGGAATATATGAATCTATATACCGAGTATACTAGAGGATTATATCCATAGGTTCTCCAATTGTTTCCGAGTTGTAAACAAAGTTTGCTATAAAAACTAACTAGAGGGTATGTACCTTGCCACTTCGATGACAGAACAACCTTCCGATCGCTGTTATCCTCAGATTTTTTGATTCAATTTTATAATGGTGAAAATCTTAGGATAAAGGCGAACACTTCGTTTCTTCAGGTTTTTTCTGTCCTCTCCGTTTCGTGTAAATGTTTAGTTCATCTTTTATAGAGTCTTCTTTTTGCAACGCTGATAGAGGCATATAAAGAAAAGAACGTTAAAAAAGCCGTTGCATTGGAGGCAACGGCTTTTGATGTGAAGAGAGATAATGCTAGATTACTGCAATAATGCTGGAGACTGTATTACAACATGCAGGCGTCAGATCCACCGGAGCTTCCGACAGCTACGGCACGGGTATCGCGTACACGAACATTACCACTGAGTACTCCGGAATCACTGCTTAATTTGAAAGAAGGATAATTTTCTTCCGTATCCAGCTTCATGTGTTGTTCAAGGTTCAATTGCTGCTTCGGATCAACATAGAACGGAACCAGATTGGTTTCAATCTGCGCATCGAGAGCCGCAAGTTCATCAACAATGATGATCGCAATAACTCCGTTACATCCGCAACCTTCCAGATCATAGATTACTTTGAAGTATCCGGGTTGGTCATTCAGGCTTTCCGTCAATCGTTTTGCAGCCAGATCTGTAATTTGAATATACATATGGGTACACTCCTTTATATGTGGTCATGGTTGTAAGTAGTAAAAGAACTCATTCGGCTTCTATTCTCATTATACCACTTTGTCCAAAATCAAAGCATTTATTTTCTTGACTGATCAGTCTGGAAAGGGTATTCTTTATTTAACGAATAGGGAGGTGAGGTCTGAAATTGGGAAGAGCCAAGGGCTTTGACACGGAGACCGTTTTAAGAAAAGCAACTTCTGTATTCGGAGCTTATGGTTATGAAGGTACATCTTTGAGCTTACTGCTGAGTGAACTTGGCATTGCACGGCAAAGTCTGTATGACACATATGGAACGAAACATGATTTATTTGTCTCTGCGCTTAAATTCTATATTCAGCAGAAGACAGAAGCGGGCATCAGGCTATTAAACGAATGCACAAGTGTGAGGCAAGGCGTGGCAGAGTTGTTCAACGAAGTAGTTAATGTGCTTACAGAAGATGAACGTCGTAATGAATGTTTCATCATTAATAGCGCGGTGGAACAGGCACCACAAAATCACGAAATCGCAGCCTTTATTCAAACCACTAATCAACAAATGGAAGATGTTTTTCATACTGCGTTGTTACGAGGCCAGAGGAATGGTGAATTGAAGCACAAAGAGGAAGAATTGCCTGGGCTTGCCCGTTATCTGAATTATTCCCGACTCTCATTGCCCTTTACGGCGAAGAGCGGTGCAAGTGTAGAAGCGCTGCGAGATTTTGTACAGATGACCCTAAGGGCTATGGATTAACGGTTTACATGATATGGGCATGAATTCATAATGTTTTCTGAAAATGAACGCGTAGGGCGTTTATTTTTTTAACAATTATAGACTGATTGGTCTGGAAAATGAACGCCAAACAAAACTGAAGGAGGACGTGAGGATGACACAATCTCAGCAATTAGCATCAGGCAATAGCATACCGCATCAGATCATGCGCGGATTTACTCAATTGCTACTGGAGGGAGAATCAGAAAAATGGTTGGAGCTATATACACCTGAAGCTATCTTCGAATTCCCATATGCACCAGCAGGATATCCTCATAAACTGGAAGGCAAAGCGGCAATTACGAATCATCTTCATAATCTGCTGGGGATGATCGAAATCCAGCAGTTTTCTGAACCGGTAATCTTGGCCGATTCTACGAAACAACAGTTTGTGGCTGAATTTACTTGTAAGGGGCGTTCATTAGTTACAGGCAAGCCATACAACCAAACTTACATCTCTGTAGTGAGCCACTCTAATGGGAAAATTACACATTATAAAGACTATTGGAATCCAATGCTCGTACTCGAATCGGACTTAGGAGGTAACAAGCATGATCAATGATAAACCATTAACACTGATTACAGGGCTAATGGAAAAACGGGAAGCCGTATTGCGGGCATACTTCGAAAGCATCAATATCCGGTGCGTTTGGCAGGGAGAACTAAACCATCTCCTTCTGATTCTGCCGATAACTATGTCTATTTCGATTGGTATGATTCCGAGACGCATGCTCAGGCACTGAAAAATGTGAACCAGGTGTACCTTGTTGTGCCACTCATGGACATGAATCCAGAAGGTGTCATGATTCCGTTCATCAAGGAAGCATTGTGGAGCGGCGTTAAGCGATTTGTCTTGCTTGGCAGTGCTTCAGTTAATGAAGATGGTCCTATATTTGGCGAAGTACATCAGTATTTAAAAGCCCATGCTCCCGAGTGGGCGGTACTCCAACCATCTTATTTTATGGAGAATTTTACGGAGGGACCACATCGGGACACGATGAAGCAACTCGGTAAAATCTACAGTGCTGCGGGTGAGGGTAGAATCGGTTTTGTCAGCGCAGATGATATTGCAGCTGTAGCCTTCCGAGCCCTGACAGATGTTATTCCTCATAATACAGAGCATATTATTACAGGACCGGAGACGTTGTCTTATGGGCAGGTTGCCGACATCGTGAGTCATATACTGGACCAGTCCATCCAGCATGAATCTTTGTCCGATGATGAATTGAGGAACAGCATGATTCAAGCCGGAATGTCCGAAGACTATGCAACAGCTCTGTCAGGGTTGGATATTGCCATCCGTGAAGAAGGCCGGGAAGATCAAGTAACGGATACCGTGCTGAAATTGACGGGAAATACCCCGATTTCATTGGAGCAATTTGTTCAAAATCATATGGAAGTATTGAAATAATGGAAGAAACATATTGTACTTAATGAGAAGACGGTGCCTAGTGCCCGTCTTTTTTCCTGTCTAGCAACATATTTAGATTGTTGATTCAAATATGGATCTCTCCCTAACCAGGGGCACCCCGGAACAGCAGTGATTATACGAACACACTTTTGGGGAAATAGATGAAGATGAATGTTAGGGCGTGTCAGAGACACACCCTAGATAAAGGGGCGAAGAGAGCGAATGATTCAGTTCGAAAATGTATCAAAACAATATCCTGATGGAACTACAGCTTTGCATCAGGTTAACCTCAACATTAACAAGGGAGAATTGTTCGTCATGATTGGTCCGAGTGGATGTGGCAAAACCACCATGCTCAAAATGATCAATCGCCTGATTGAGCGAACAGATGGAACAGTCCGCATTAATGAACGCCCAATCGATGAATACAACATTCACGAATTGCGCTGGAATATCGGATATGTACTGCAACAGATTGCACTATTCCCGCATATGACAATTGCCGAAAATATTGCGGTTGTTCCTGAACTGCGAAAATGGAAGTCAGATCAAATCAAGGAGCGCGTACATACGTTGCTGGACATGGTTGGTTTGCACGGAGATACGTACAGTGAGCGCAAACCTGCCGAACTATCAGGTGGACAACAGCAGAGAATAGGTGTGTTGCGTGCACTCGCTGCCGATCCTGAGATTGTATTGATGGATGAACCATTCAGTGCACTCGATCCGATGAGTCGGGAGAAATTACAGGACGATATTCTGGATATCCAGCGTCAGATGAAGAAAACAATTGTGTTTGTCACCCATGATATTCAGGAAGCGATGAAGCTGGGGGATCGCATCTGCATTATGAAGGATGGACAGGTTTTACAGGTAGGCACCCCGGAAGAACTGATCCGACAGCCAGCGAATGATTACGTACGGGAATTTGTTGGAGGTCCTAACACCGATACGAGTTCACATTCTGATTTTGATCTCGAATCCATCATGTCACCACTTTCCCCTGGTCATGTGCCCAAATCGGCCAAAACTGCCGTTCCCATATCTACTACGCTACCGGAGTTGGTTGAGATTATGAGTTCTCACGACCATTTGCTGGTTGAACGTAACCGCCAGATTATTGGCGAGATCAATCGGGCCGATCTGATGAAATACTGGTCTGGTCAGTTACAGGAACGAGGTGAAGGACATGAGTAGATTCACGGAGGTGTTCAGTGAGCGCAAAGGTCAGTTGTTGTCTGCTCTGCTGGAACATATTCAGATCTCATTTATCGCATTGTTCTTTGCTGTCCTCATTGCTATTCCGCTGGGTATATACCTTACTCGCAAACCAAGAGTGGCTGAACCAATTATCGGGGTCACAGCTGTGTTGCAGACGATACCTTCCTTGGCGCTTCTCGGATTGCTCATCCCGTTATTCGGCATAGGTACCCTTCCTGCAATCATTGCACTGGTGGTGTATGCGCTGCTTCCTGTACTCCGCAACACGTACACAGGCATATCCGAAGTCGATCCTTCCATGGTCGAAGCGGCGAATGCGATGGGCATGAATAGTCGACAACGTCTAATCAAAGTGGAACTGCCACTGGCGATGCCTGTGATTATGGCGGGAATTCGGACCGCTATGGTTCTGATTGTAGGAACGGCAACACTTGCTGCTTTGATCGGCGCAGGAGGGTTGGGTGCATTAATCTTGCTGGGCATTGATCGGAATGATACGGCACTGATCATCCTTGGAGCCATACCGGCAGCCTTGTTGGCTATTTTGTTTGATGTACTATTGCGTCAGTTCCAGCGGTTATCCTTCAAGAAAACATTGGTTACCTTGGGTTCGCTAGCTCTGATCGCAATACTTGTGATTACCATTCCCTTCGTGGCACGTGGTGGACAGAAGGATCTCGTCATTTCCGGGAAATTGGGGGCGGAACCGGAGATTCTGATTAACATGTACAAATTGTTGATTGAAAAAGACACAGACCTGACCGTTGAACTAAAACCCGGATTAGGCAAAACGCCATTCCTTTTCAATGCACTCAAGTCGGGTGATATTGACATCTATCCCGAATTTACCGGGACAGCGATCTCCGAGTTCATGAAGGAAACGGCAGTGAGTACCGATCGGACCGAGGTGTACGAACAGGCAAGAGATGGAATGCTGAGCCAGTTCAACATGGTGCTTCTGCAACCTATGGATTACAACAATACGTATACGTTGGCCGTCCCACAGAGCATCGCAGATCAATACAATCTCAAGACCATTTCGGATCTCAAACCGGTGGAACAGCAGATGAAGGCAGGATTCACGCTTGAGTTCTCGGATCGGGAAGACGGTTACCTTGGCATTCAGAAGAAGTATGGGATTGAATTCCCGAACGTTGCAACGATGGAACCGAAGCTTCGCTATGGAGCTATCCAACGTGGCGATATCAATCTCGTGGATGCATATTCCACTGATAGTGAGCTGAGACAATATGAACTTGTTGTCTTGGAAGATGATGAGGAACTGTTCCCGCCTTATCAAGGTGCGCCGATGCTTCGTCAAGAAACGGCAGATCAATATCCGCAACTGGTTGAGGTACTGAATCAGCTTGCTGGCAAAATTACGGATGACGAGATGCGTCAGATGAACTATGACGTGAACGTAGAAGGAGCCAATCCTGAGCAGGTGGCTACGGAGTACCTTAAACAGGCTGGATTGCTGTAGCGTCGTATATCCCGGCAATAGATTACATTACCACGAGGAGGAGGAACCATGATGACACAAGAAACCTACGACTTGATTGCGATTGGAACAGGAAGTGCGGCAAGCTCTGTAATCACCCGCTGCGCTGAAGCTGGATGGAAAATCGCTGTGATTGATGAACGTGAGTTCGGAGGAACCTGTGCATTGCGCGGCTGTGATCCCAAGAAAGTACTGGCTGGAGCGGCTGAGCTGATCGATTGGAATGAGCGGATGCAGGGGAAAGGGATTCAAGGGAAGTTGAGAATAGACTGGTCTGAATTAATGGCCTTTAAGCGCACCTTTACCGAAAACATACCTAGAGCAAGTGAAGATAAATTCAAGCAGGCCGGAATGGATACGTTCCATGGTAAAGCTTCATTTGTCGATGAAGACCATATTCAAGTGGGAGAAGAAGTGCTCCAGGGCAAACACATCCTGATTGCTACCGGTGCAAGCCCTGCACCACTTGAGATTGAAGGTTCAGAGCATCTGATATATAGTGATGACTTTCTGGATCTGGAACAATTGCCGGATCGATTAGTTCTGGTAGGCGGTGGATACATTGCATTTGAGTTTGCGCATATTGCGGTCAGAGCCGGGACGGAAGTCCACATTCTGCATCGGAGTGAACAGCCGCTAAAATCATTTGACGCGGAGCTGGTTGAATCTTTATTGAAAAAATCGAAAGAGATCGGGATTCATGTTCATCTGAATGCGGAGGTGAAGTCCATACGTCAAGAGGGAAACACCTATGTTGTTCATGGCACACGCAATGGTGCAGATCACCAGTGGCAATGCGGACTTGTCGTGCATGGAGCGGGGCGTGTTCCTAATGTGGATGGGCTGGAATTGGAGAAAGCCAACGTCAGCTACAGCAAAAAGGGTATTACAGTGAACGAGTACTTGCAAAGTGAAAGTAATCCGAGAGTGTATGCTGCTGGCGATGTGACCGATACAAAAGGCTTACCTTTGACTCCACTAGCAGGTCAGGAATCCCGGGCTGTATCGTTCAATCTTTTGGAAGGGAATCAACACAAACCGAATTATAAGGTCATGCCTTCTATTGTATTTACTGTCCCTGCACTTGGAGCTGTAGGTATGAGCACGGAACAAGCCAAAAAAGAGGGCTACGAGGTGCAGGTAAATGATATGTCGAAATGGTATACTTACAAGCGAACTCATGAAAAATTTGCCATGGCCAAAGTGGTGATCGATAAATCAACCGGACGTATTCTGGGCGCGCATGTACTCGGGAGCAAAACAGAAGAATTGATCAACCTTTTTGCAATGGCGATTCAGTTCAATCTGACTATCGATCAGTTAAACACCATGAATTTTGCATATCCTACTGCTGCATCGGACCTGGGATCTTTAATTTAGAAGTGATGAACTCCCTTTTGGGATGGAAGGAAGGATGAAAACAACGATGTCATCGGATTTTATTGGGCTTCATGAAGGCAAGTGGACGAAGGAACCCGTTGCTGCACGAATGGATGGGGATCGTTTCGTTGTGGAAGCTCGGGAAGGCAGTGACTTCTGGGAGAACACATTCTACGGGTTCTGTCATCGGGATGGACACGCCATGCTTGCTCCATGGGACGGAACGGAAGCGATTGAGGTATCGTTTGATCTAAGCTCATTCACCGAATTATATGATCAGGCGGGATTAATGTTATGGCATGGAGAAGACCAATGGATCAAGGCCGGAGTTGAAGTCAACGATGGCGTGGCACATGTTGGAGCCGTCGTGACGGATACGTATTCGGATTGGTCACTCTCTCCTGTACCTGAGTGGGGTGGACGAATTGTGACGATCAGAGCGTCCTACAGTAATGAGGCTGTAGTCATTCGGGCTCGCACAGATGAGCATCCTTGGCGTACGATTCGGGTTGCACGGTTTGCCTATCCGACGAACAAACACGCAGGCCCATTTCTATGTTCACCGAAGCGTGCAGGGTTTGAGGTAGCCTTTACCAAGTGGAGATCCACGTCACCCGATGCTGACTTACACACAGATCCTCCGATTACGGATTAAAACAATTAAGATGCACGCTAAACAATGAAATTTGAACAAGTATGTCTGGCTTAGAAAGAAAGACAAAACAAAAAAAGCAAGTATTCCGTTAACGGAGGGCTTGCTTTTTTTAGGATTAAACTTGTTTACCATGAACAGCACCCAGGTACGCATTTCAGAATCTACCGGGGTTAGCGGTGGATTCTTTTATTTATAGCGAAGGTTTCTTGCAAAATTACTTTCGTGTAACGTTTATTTACTCGTGTCCGTATCCGTGGAGTGGATTTCGTTCTCTTTTTCAACCTCAACCTTATCCTCGTCGTCATTGGACTTATTGAACTCAAGCATACGCTCCTCATAATCATCCAGGAACCATAACGGGTCCATGCTGTCTTCTTCACCGTTGTAATTGATTACGATTTCTTCGCCAGCCTTGATGTCTGTATACGCGTAGAAGTCAAAGGTGTGGTTATCAAAATTGATATCGTAAGTAGCGTTAGGTTCGTAGGAGTGGTTGATCAGACTGCCGTAGCCGAGCAGAATGGCGGTATGATTCGCCCCGTATTCGAACACGTAATCTTCCAAAATCGTTTTTTCGACATGCTCATGATCTTCATTCGGGTATGGCACGACGGGTGCCTGATGGATCAGCGTTCCTTTCGCAATATCAACAGTAGCAAACACCCCGCGGTTAAACTCACCACCATCACCCAACTTGGATTGTTTCACTTCAATCATATTTTTCACCTGATGCTCTTTGAAGAGCTCCGTTCTATATAGTAGTAATTCATTAAGGCAAAATTTTAACCCATACTTTCATATAAGGCAAATTTCAGCCAAAAAGGTGCAACAATTTTAAATATGGCGTTGAGTTGTGCAGGAGATAACGCTTATAATATACAAAGAATTAAGTCTATATAGAAAAGGTGTCATGAATGAGCATATTAAATGTAGAAAAATTAAGTCACGGTTTTGGTGACCGTGCTATCTTTAACGACGTATCATTCCGCCTGTTGAAAGGCGAACATATTGGTCTGATTGGGGCCAATGGTGAAGGTAAATCCACCTTCATGAACATTATTACAGGCAAGCTTCAGCCGGATGAAGGCAAGGTGGAGTGGTCCAAACGGATGCGTGTTGGCTATCTGGACCAGCATGCTGTATTGAACAAAGGCCAATCCATCCGTGACGTGCTTCGCGGCGCGTTCCAGTATTTGTTCGACATGGAACAGGAAATGAATGATATGTATGGCAAAATGGGCGATGTGACTCCTGAGGAGCTTGAACAACTTCTTGAAGACGTGGGTACGATCCAGGATACACTGACGAACCAGGATTTCTACATGATCGATGCCAAAGTGGATGAAACCGCACGTGGTCTGGGTCTGACGGATATCGGTCTGGATAAAGACGTCAATGACCTGAGTGGTGGACAGCGTACCAAAGTACTGCTTGCCAAATTGCTGCTGGAAAAACCGGATATTCTGCTCCTTGATGAGCCTACGAACTATCTGGATGAATTGCATATTGAATGGCTAAAACGTTATTTGCAAGAATATGAGAATGCTTTTATTCTGATCTCTCACGATATTCCGTTCCTGAACAGTGTTATCAACTTGATCTATCACATGGAGAATCAGAATCTAACTCGCTATGTGGGCGATTATGATCACTTCCAGGAAGTACATGAGATGAGAAAACAGCAATTGGAGTCGGCGTACAAACGCCAACAACAAGAAATTGCTGACCTCAAGGATTTTGTGGCCCGGAACAAAGCAAGTGTGGCAACACGTAACATGGCAATGTCCAGACAGAAGAAACTCGACAAGATGGATGTCATTGAGATCGCCAAGGAGAAACCGAAACCACAGTTCAATTTCCGTGATGCAAGAACGTCCGGCAAGCTCATTTTCGAAACCAAAGGTCTTGTGATTGGTTATAATGAACCGTTGTCCAGACCATTAGATTTGCGTATGGAACGTGGACAGAAGATTGCGCTCGTGGGTGCGAACGGAATCGGTAAAACAACCCTGATGCGCAGTATTCTGGGCGAAATTCAGGCGCTGGAAGGAACCGTTCAACGCGGTGAACATCTGGAGATTGGTTACTTCCAGCAAGAGATGAAGGATGCGAACTATAATACCTGTATTGAAGAAATCTGGCAGGAGTTCCCTTCGTATACCCAATTCGAAGTGCGTGCTGCACTTGCAAAATGCGGTTTGACTACAAAACACATTGAGAGCAAGGTAGCTGTACTGAGTGGTGGCGAGAAAGCCAAAGTTCGTCTCTGTAAATTGATCAATAACGAAACCAACCTGCTTGTACTCGATGAGCCGACGAACCATCTGGACGTTGATGCCAAGGAAGAGTTAAAACGTGCACTCAAGGCTTACAAAGGCAGCATTCTTCTGATCTCCCATGAACCGGAATTCTACCGTGATGTAGTTACGGAGACGTGGAACTGTGAGTCATGGACAACGAAAGTGTTCTAAAATAGGGGTTGTTCAAAGGTCATGCACTAATAATACGAACGAACTTGCGAACAAGCTCGAACGACGAGAAAAGGCGCGAATTTTGCTTGCATAACAGGCAGAACTCGCGCCTTTTTTGTGTGGTTTTAACGAAAAATGTTTGAGTCGAATTCATAGTTGACAGCTTGAATAAGGCAATAATATAATTCAGGAAAGCGATTACATTTATATATTAAAAACCTGTTTCACTGCATAGGGGCAAGGAAGAGACGGTATTCCGTATGGGTATCATTGCACTTAGAAGGGAAGATGGGTCTTTTTTTGCACTCCAATGAAACCGGTTTCATTAAAATAAGGAGGTGGACCACGCTCTATACTGACCCCTGGCTTCTGAGGATAGGCTGATGAACAACACCTCGCTCTCAAGAACCATGCTTTCATCTTTCATGCCAAAGGAGAGAATGAACATTGGATAAACTCAGGAAACCCATGATATTCATGTTATCTGCAACACTTGCGCTGTCTTCAGGACCGTTGATGCTGCCGAGTAAGGCGTATGCCGATCTGGGCAGTATACCCGCTACGCTGCTGCAGGACGATTTTTCAGATGGGGAATACACGGAAGCACCCGCGTGGAACGTAAGCTCAGGCAACTGGGAAGTGATCGCGGACCCGACAGATGCGTCTAACTTCACACTTTTCCAGAGCGATACCAATGAAGGCATCATCTCTACTGGAGAATCCATGTCGGACATGACCGTGTCCATGCGCTTTTACACGGGAAACGGTCAAGGATATCCGGGAATATTGCCGCGGTTTCAGGATAAGAGCAACTTTTACTATTTTCAAATGCAGGTTCCTAATAATAAGCTCGTTTTCTCGAAAAGGGTGAACGGATCAGATACACCTTTGAAAACGGTGGATTATGCATTAGCCAAAGATACGTGGTACACACTCAAAATAGTGCTATCAGGTACCACCATTCGCGGGTATATCGTCGAAAACGGCTCCGACCGGTTGGTATTCGATCTGGTCGATCCTACATACGGGTCAGGTACCGTGGGCATTCGGAATAAGTGGCAATCGGTACATGTAGATGACGTGACCATTGCCGAGCGACCGCCGGAAAACGATATTCAGCTCTCTATTGCCGAGCAGACGGCGTCTTCGGTTTCCTTGCAATGGTCTGAACTCGCGGGTGCATCAGGCTATCGCCTGTATCGTTCCGCTACGCCTGAAGGTGGCTATTCCCTGGTAACCAACACCGGAACATTGGGGCACACGGATGAAGGATTAAGCGGGGATACGGTTTACTATTACAGGCTCGCCTATGAATACGGAGGATTAACCGAATCATTATGGACTGTTCCGCTGGAAGTTCGAACAACTGCGGCGGCACCACAGGCTCCGGCTGAATTAAAGGCTATAGCACTTAATACGACCAGCGTTCAGCTGTCTTGGTCCGCTGTGGATAAGGCGACTGGCTATCGCGTGGTTCGGGCTGAAGCTGGTAGTGAACAATACGAGCAGATCTATGAAGGGAAGGGACTCACTCATACAGATCAGGAGCTTGAGCCTGGCACCAGCTATAACTATCGCGTAAAGGCCTTCAATGCAGCTGGTGAATCAGCGGCCACTGTTGCGGAAGCCACGACATACGCCATTGATTCTCCTGCAACATTTACTGCGACGGCCGTGACGGATACATCAATCTCTCTAGGATGGAATGCCCTTACTGGATCTGATGTAACGTATACGCTCTCCAGGTCTACGAGTGCTACGGGTACGTATCAGCAGGTCTATAGTGGCAAAGAAAGCACGTTTAATGATAGTGGTCTGACGATGGGCACAGGATATTTTTACATCATTCAGGCGACTGTGGACGGCGTAACTTCTCCAGCATCCCCACCATTGGGTGCTGCCACGGTTCGCACAAGCATTACACCAGGGCAATTGTGGCCAGGTCTGGACGGGAAGCCAATTGATGCGCATGGGGCTGGTTTTTTCTACGATGAACAGACGGAGACCTATTACTGGTATGGCGAATATCATAAAGGCGGTTGGCCAGCTGTTGGTGTGCGTGTGTATTCTTCCAAGGATCTGATGAACTGGACAGACGAGGGCATGGCTCTAACGACACTTCAGTCCATGGATGATTTTGACAATGACCCGTTGATCTCCAGATTGTATGCGGGGCGTGAAGACCGCGTGGATATCTGGGCAGATATCCGCAAAGGACGGATCATTGAACGACCGAAGGTCATCTACAACGACAAAACAAAGAAATACGTGATGTGGGCCCACATGGACGGTGACAAGGACCCCTATAACGATAATGCGAATTACGGTAAGGCGAGGGCCGGTTATGCAATCAGCGACTCTCCAACTGGACCTTTTGTGTATCAGAAGAGTTACCGAATGGACAGAGCTCCGGAAGGGGAGAAAGATTATTTCCCAAGTGATAAGGGCATGGCACGTGACATGACATTGTTCAAGGATGATGACGGCACCGGTTATCTGATCTATTCCAGTGAAGAAAACCTGACGCTCTATATCTCCAAACTGAATGAAGACTACAGTGACGTAACAGGTTGGCATAAGGAAGGACGAACGGATGACAAAGGTAATCCGGTACGTGATTCCACCTATCAGGCCGAGTACGGCGTAGATTACGTGCGGGTGTTCCCTGGAGGGCAACGCGAAGCACCGGCAATGTTCAAGTATCAGGGAAAATATTATATTTTGACTTCCGGAGCTTCCGGCTGGGCCCCTAACGAAAACAAAGTGACGGCGGCGGATAACATTTTTGGCCCGTGGTCAACGCAGACCAATCCGTTCGTGCGCACGTTGCCAAGTGATCCCGATCCAGGCAAGGCATTTGGCACACAGACCACATCCGTCATTCCGGTCGATCCGGAAAAAGGCAAGTTCATTTACGTGGGGGATACGTGGAATGGTGGCAACTTCTCAAATGATGCTGCAAAATACGTGTTCTTGCCCATTGAGTTCGGTATAGGCTCCGACATTGCGATCAAGTGGTATAACAGTTGGACACCGGATCTGCTGAATTCGATGGGCAAGGTGGATATCGCTGATCCGTTGCCAGAAGCGGTAGCGCTTGGCAAAGTGCCATCTCTGCCAACCACATTGAATGTGCGCGATGGTGGTGAACTGGTGTCAACGCCAGCAGTATGGACCATTGATAACCGCGCCATGACGGCAGAAGATTTTGCTAAGCCAGGACCACTCACATTACAGGTAACGACACCGGAATATAACAACAAAAAACAGGCGGTTCGTGTAAACGTCATTCCAGAGAATACCCTATATTTTGTGAATAGCGGAGGGTACGAAACGGCTGATTACAATCTTATGGGTGCCTATATGAAAGGAACACTGGCCAACCCGGGAACGGCTGACCAGATGTACGCTCCGGCAGAGGGTCGCCATTGGGGGTATACCAGCGTAGATGCATTGGCATCCGGTTCAAACGGCGGAGATATATTCTCGACCGTACGTTATCTGAACGGTGGCAATGTCAGCAATTCACCTAAAGGCACGGACTTAACCTATAGATTTGATGTGCCGAATGGGACATACGATGTGTACGCTGGATTCAACGATCCGTGGACCAATGCATCGCGCAGAGCGAATCTAATCATCAATGGCACCAATACCGGTGCAGTTACGTTTACGCCTGCGAGCGTTAGAGCGCACAAAGGCATCAGCGTGTCGGACAACAAGCTAGAGTTGACCGTACGTAATACGGCATCACAGGACCCGATGATTAGTTGGATTATGATCGTTAAGCCTGATGCTACGCCACCTGTTAATGACAGTGCTGGTCTTAATGCAGATGCGGTGGATGCAACGAGTGCAACGCTTCACTGGGATGTTCATCTTGGTGCAGCAAGCTACAAGCTCTACCGCTCAGATCGTGAGCAGGGTGAGTACAAGGTGGTCTATAGCGGCAATGGACGGGAGTACACGGACAGTGAACTGAATCCCGACACCGAATATTATTATAAAGTGGAAGCTTTTGACGCGACGGGTCAACCCGTGAGAGGTGTATCTTCCGCTTATCAGGTGAATACGGCTCAGCAGACTGCTGCCGATATAGCTACAGGCATTACGACACTGGAGCAACCTTCCGCGGGTGCGAAAAACCTGAAGTTGCCATCCGTGCCGCAAGGTTTCACCGTGAAGATTGCTTCCAGTTCGGTACCGTCCGTCATTCAAACCGATGGAACGATTGTTCCACCATCGAAGGAAACAACAGTACTACTTGCGTTGGAAATTACTCGAATTTCTGACGACACCAGAGCCCTGACTGTACCGTTGACGGTGAAGGTACTTGCATCTGTTCCTTCCCCTGGAGGCACAGACCCTGGTTCGGGCGGTAATACTGGCGGCAATTCCGGAGGGAATTCAGGTAATGGCTCTGGCTCACGCAACAGTGGTGGACAATCAGGAAGTGGCAGCCCGAGTGCAGAGAATGCGGTACCTCGGCCTAAACCTGAGAAAGACCGTTCTGTTCTGGAGTTGCAGGCACAGCCTGACCAGAAGGGTGTAGTGCAATCCAACGTGGATGCTTCAACGATCAAAGATGCTTTTAAAGTTGCCCCCGTAACAGATGCAGGTCAGCGCTTGGTCGAACTTCGGTTGAAGCCAGTTTCGGGAGCAACAGCATATGAAGTATCTCTCCCTGCCTCTGTGTTGATAGCTCAGGATGAGTCTCATATTTTCAACATATCTACAGAGCTGGGCATGTTGGAGCTTCCTGCGACACTGTTAACGAAGGACATCGTTGCTGATGGGATAGCATCAATTCGATTGGTCAGAACAGAGTTACCAAAAACAGTCGCAGATCAGCTTGGCACGCCGTATGGAGTCCAGCTTGAACTTCAACTGGATGGTCGACCATGGCCATCGGAAAGCAAGTTGAACCTTCGTCTGCCTTACCAATTAACGCCAGATGCTCAGCAGGATCGGATTGTAGCATTTGCCATTGGCGCGAACGGCGTGGCAACGCCATTACCGCAAAGTTACTACGATTCGAACAGCAGGCAACTTGTATTTTCGGTAACGCCATCCACAGGAAATTATGCTGTTGTATCAGTGGAGCAGACATTCAAAGATCTTGCAGAAGTGGAGTGGGCCAAGAAAGCGATGGAGGCATTGGCTGTCCGAGGTGTGATTGATGCCAAGGCAAGTGATGATTCCAGAGAGTTGCATCCAAAACAGGAGATGACCCGAGGCCAATACATGCAATGGTTGATGACTGCGCTGGGCTTGAATGCTTCTTCCGGGAATGCGTTTACGGATGTAAACGAAAAGGCTCCGTATTACGAAGCAGTTAAAGCTGCGCGTTCTCTAGGTATTACCAGTGGTACCGGTGATGGGCGCTTCCTGCCAGAGTCCACGATCACTCGTCAGGAGATGATGACGTTGACAGTGAGGGCACTTGCAGCGGCTGGACTGATTGACTCCGAGAAGGCTCCTACAGATGACCTTACTCGCTTCCGTGATGCTTCCGAGATTCGTTCCTATGCCAGAGATAGTGTGGCGTTACTTGTCGATCTGGGCATCACACACGGGTACAACGGTGAGGTGAAACCACTTGCCAAAGCGACCCGAGCCGAATCGGCTACGATGTTATATGCGATGATGAGCAAGCTGGTATGGAATAAATGATGTTACACCAAAATCGTAGCGTGTGAAAAGGAAGGCTTACTCTGACCTGGAACTCAGGTTGGAGTGAGTCTTCTTGATTGTACGCCCCCAATGGGGGGAAGTAGGCTACTCAACGAATGAGTAACTTCCTATCTTATTCTTTTGCAGTTGTTAGTTGTACTATCAGTGAAGAGCTATTAATTGTAATGTTTGCCGATTTGATAGGCTTGCTCCAGCAAGCTCTCGATATGTTCTTTGGATTCTGAAATGGTTTCATAGAGGAATTCGACTCGGGATTCCTGCATTCTTGCATAGCCTGCAATCCCGTTATTCAGATAATTGGAGATCATGTTGTAATAGTCGTATTTATGGAATGAAGCCTCTGTCCCCCCGGCTAGTGCAATCCATAGGGCCTTTTTAGAGTTTGCCTTGTTGAGTAGCCCCATGTTCCATACCTTGTCCAAGTACGCTTTAAGCATGGAGGGAACGTTATACCACCAGATCGGGAAAACAAATACAATGGCATCAGCCGCAAGCACACGATCCAGCTCTTTGCGAATTACAGGGGCATGCTGTTTATCGGGATTTTGCCAGTCTCGCTCATCTTCTACGCCATATAATGGATCGAATCCGTCATGATATAGATCGAGGATATCGATTTCATGAGAATTCTCCTTCATACCTTCTATCAAACGATTCATTACGGCAAATGTTAAGGAATCCTGTCTTGGGTGAGTAACGACCAGTTTAACTTTCATGTAGGAGTAATCATCCTTTTGTCTTTTTTTTTGGTTAAACATTCTGACCAATGTTATTATAAGTTTCATGACATCTTATTGAGAAGTACGCACCTGAGAGTGCTGTAGATACCTTGAGGTTCTTCGGTTACTTTTAATAACGGGTATACATATATGGAAATGTGGGGGAGTACATGTGGAACAAGAAATGAAAAAATATGAGAGTGGTGTGCAGGCGATGCTGGAACTGATCGGTGGAAAATGGAGGATTCTTATTCTGCATCAGCTGATATCAGGTAAAAAACGAACAAGCGAACTTCGCAGGGCCATTCCTGGCATTACCCAGAAGGTCTTGACCCAGCAGCTTCGTGATTTGGAAAAGAATGAAATCATCCATCGAATTATTCATCCTGAGATTCCGCCCAAGGTAGAGTATGAACTGACCGAATATGGTCTGACACTACAGGACATCATTGATCGCATATGTCTGTGGGGAGAAAATCATTTGGACAGAGTATACGGAGATAAAAGCAGTGTGCTGGGAGATCATTTTAGTGACTATATTCCAGTTTCAACTTCAACTTGAGCTGACCGTGCAGTTAAAAATAAATCAAAACCGTCCTTGATTTGAAAAGGAGGGTTTTTGTTGTTTTTTGTCCTTTATCAGTGAAACTGATAAATGCTATAAAATCATTGAAATTGACCCTCAACACCCGGTGTGTTAGGTTTTAGAGAGAAAAATTAAATTAATATGATAATTTTAGTCGGAATTAAAATCGAAGCAATGCGCGAGGTGGCAAACAGTGGAACTTCAAGTGACAAACAGCCCTTTTAATCAAGAACAAGTTGAACTGCTTAATCGTCTTATTCCCACATTAACCGATGGACAACGGACTTGGTTGAGCGGATATATTGCAGCAATTCAGGCAAGCGCAACAATAGCGGCTCCAGCGAACCTGGTACAGGCTGCACCAACTACAGGTGTCGCACCAGTCAGTGCTCCGCCAGTATCCCGCGAAGTTACTGTGCTCTTCGGTTCACAAACCGGGAATTCCAGCGGCCTATCGAAGAAGCTGGCCAAGAAACTTGAAGAGCAAGGCCTTCAGGTAACGTTATCATCGATGGGAGATTTCAAACCGAACGGACTCAAGAAAATTGAAAATCTCCTCATCATCGTCAGTACGCATGGCGAAGGTGAACCACCGGATAATGCGATTCCGTTGCATGAATTCCTGAACAGCAAACGGGCTCCGAAGCTTGAAGGGCTTCGTTACTCGGTGTTGGCTCTTGGAGATACCTCTTATGAGTTCTTTTGTCAGACAGGTAAGGACTTCGATACACGATTGCAGGAGCTCGGTGGTACAGCCCTGGTACCGCGCGTGGACTGTGATGTTGATTTTGATGAACCGGCTGCGGAGTGGATGAATGAAGTGCTGGCATCCTTAAGTAGCACATCTGCTGCTGCGAGCACGGTAACTACTGAGGCTGTTACAGCTGCGGTGAGCGGCGGGGAATCCGAATATGATCGCACGAATCCGTTCAAGGCTGAAGTGCTGGAGAATCTCAATCTGAATGGCAGAGGATCGGACCGTGAAACACGCCATATTGAATTGTCCTTGGAAGGCTCCAGCCTGGATTACGAGCCTGGTGATAGCCTTGGGGTATTCCCTGAGAATCACCCGCGTCTTGTCGATGAATTGATTGCAGCCATGGGATGGAATGCAGATGAGCGCGTGACCGTGAATAAAAACGGGGATCAGGCATCTGTGTACGAAGCGTTGCTGCGTTATTTTGAAATTACAGCGGTGACGAAACCGGTCGTGGAACAACTTGCGAAACTGAATCCGGGGAGTGGCTTGACTGCGTTACTCGCAGATGATTCCGAATTCCGCACAGTCATGAATAGCTGTGATCTGCTGGATCTGGTTCATGATTATGATCTGAAAGGTATTACTGCTGCAGAATTTGTAGCTGTTCTTCGCAAAATTCCGGCACGTCTGTATTCGATAGCAAGTAGTTCGAAGTCTTTCCCGGATGAAGTTCATCTTACCGTACGTACGGTACGTTATGAAGCACGTGGCAGAGAACGTTACGGAGTATGCTCGGTACATCTCGCTGAACGTATCGAAGCTGGAGACACCTTGCCTGTATATATACAACATAACCCGAATTTCAAGCTTCCTGAGAACCCGGATACGCCGATCATCATGGTCGGCCCAGGTACAGGTGTAGCGCCGTTCAGATCATTCCTTGGTGAGCGTGAAGAAACAGGTGCAGAGGGCAAGACATGGCTGTTCTACGGAGATCAGCATTTCTCCACCGACTTCTTGTACCAGACGGAATGGCAGCGTTGGCTCAAAGATGGTGTGCTCACGAAGATGGATGTAGCCTTCTCACGTGATACGGAACAGAAGGTGTATGTACAACATCGTATGTTGGAACACAGCAAAGAACTGTACCAGTGGCTTCAGGAAGGTGCAAGCGTATATATCTGTGGTGATGAGAAAAAAATGGCACATGATGTGCATGCTGCACTCACCACGATTCTTGAACAAGAAGGTGGATTATCACCTGAGCAGGCATCAGAATATCTGACACGGTTGCAGCAGGAGAAACGTTATCAGCGGGACGTCTATTAATTATTACTGGCATAGCCGGATTGCACCATCCCGCAGAGACGAGAGGAGAAAGCAGTATGGCTTATAATAACTTACTTAACCCACAACGCACCAATAGCGATGTGGAAGATATAAAGATCAAAAGTGATTACTTGCGTGGAAGTCTGACCGAAACGTTGGCTGATCGCATCACGGGTGCAATTCCAGAGGACGACAATCGTCTGATGAAACACCACGGCAGTTATATGCAGGATGATCGTGACCTGCGTAATGAGCGTCACAAGTCCAAGCTGGAGCCAGCTTATCAATTCATGTTGCGTGTACGTGCTTCTGGTGGAATTGTAACCCCGGAGCAGTGGTTGATGATGGACAGCGTGGCACATAAATATGCGAATCAGACCATTCGTCTGACCACACGTCAGTCTTTCCAACTACATGGCGTACTGAAGTGGGATCTTAAGAACACCATTCGCGAAGTAAACGATTCGTTGCTAAGCACACTGGCTGCATGTGGGGACGTCAACCGTAACGTGATGTGTAACCCGAATCCGAATCAATCCGATGTGCATGCTGAAGTGTACGAGTGGGCATGTCAGGTGAGCAATCATCTGGACCCTCGCACACGGGCTTATCATGAGCTGTGGCTGGACGGCGAGAAAGTGATTGATTCGCAGGATTCCGACGAAGAAGTTGAACCGATCTATGGCAAAGTATACTTGCCACGTAAGTTCAAGATCGGTATTGCTGTACCACCATCCAATGATGTGGATGTCTATTCACAGGATCTTGGCTTTATTGCTATTGTGGAGAACGGTAAACTGCAAGGCTTTAACGTTTCCGTTGGCGGCGGCATGGGCATGTCTCACGGTGACGCCAAAACTTATCCTCAGGTGTCCAAAGTTATTGGTTTCTGCACACCGGAGCAAATGATTGATGTTGCAGAGAAAACAGTTATGATTCAGCGTGATTATGGAGATCGTGCCGTTCGTAAACATGCTCGTTTCAAATATACGCTGGATGATCGTGGTGTGGAGTGGTTTGTCGAGGAACTGACCAGCCGTCTGGGGTGGAAACTGGATGCGGCACGTTCGTATCATTTTGAGACGAATGGAGACCGGTATGGTTGGGTAAAAGGCAACAATGGCAGATGGCACTACACGCTGTTCATTCAGAATGGTCGTGTCAAGGATGTGGATGGATATCCTCTCATGACGGGTTTGCGTGAAATTGCCAAAGTGCATACGGGTGATTTCCGTCTGACTGCCAATCAAAACCTGATTATCGGTAATATTAGCAGCCAGAAAAAGAAAAAGATTGAAGCTCTGATTCAGCAATACAATCTGACCGATGGGGCACATTACTCTGCGCTGCGCAGAAGTTCGATGGCTTGTGTTGCGCTTCCGACCTGCGGCCTTGCGATGGCTGAGTCCGAACGTTACTTGCCGTCTCTGATCGACAAACTGGAACCAGTACTGGATGAAGCGGGCCTGAGAGATGAAGAGATTGTCATTCGTATGACAGGTTGCCCGAACGGATGTGCAAGACCGATGCTGGCGGAGATTTCATTTATCGGTAAAGCACCAGGTAAATACAACATGTATCTTGGTGGCAGCTTCACCGGGCATCGCTTGAATAAGCTGTACAAAGAAAACATTGGCGAAACCGAGATTCTTGAGACGTTGACGCCAATGGTGAACCAGTACGCCAGAGAGCGCAATGAAGGTGAACATTTCGGAGACTTTGTCATTCGTGCGGGTTATGTTCCTGAAGTGTTGGATGGTCGACAATTTCACGCTTAATTTAACGGGTATTAAGAATTAATGATAAGACTTATTTTGGGTAGAAGCATTCCTAATTGGGGTGCTTCTTCTTTTCTATTGAGGACTGGAATAAAGGTGTCCGTAGTTACTGAAGAGAGATAAATCAGCGGATAAACTATGGCTAAACTTCATAGAGAGATGGATAATCACCACAGTTACTACCAGTTTTTCGTAGGTATTAACTTGTTGAAGTACGCTCAACAAGATATAATGACATAGTAGAAAGCAGATTACATGTTGAAAGTGAGCGGAAACGATATGGGTCGTAAGTGGAATAATATCAAGGAAAAGAAAGCTTCAAAAGATGCAAACACGAGCCGGGTCTACGCTAAATTCGGCGTTGAGATCTATGTGGCTGCCAAGAAGGGCGAACCGGACCCGGAAGCGAACCGTGCACTGAAAGTCGTGCTGGAACGTGCCAAAACGTATAATGTACCCAAAGCCATTATTGATCGTGCAATGGAAAAAGCAAAAGGCAGCGGGGATGAGAACTATGAAGAGTTGCGTTACGAAGGCTTCGGACCGAACGGTGCGATGGTCATCGTTGATGCACTTACCAACAACGTCAATCGTACAGCGCCGGAAGTACGTTCTGCGTTTAACAAAAACGCTGGTAACATGGGTGTCAGCGGTTCTGTTGCTTACATGTTTGATCCTACAGCGGTAATCGGAGTAGAAGGCAAGAATTCCGAGGAAGTACTTGAACTTCTGCTTGAAGCAGACGTAGATGTACGTGATATCGTGGATGAAGACGAAGCGGTGATCGTATATGCAGAACCGGATCAATTCCACGCTGTACAAGAAGCATTCAAAGCAGCCGGTGTTACCGAGTTTACCGTAGCCGAGCTGACGATGCTTGCGCAAAACCATATTGAACTTCCAGAGGATGCACAAGCTCAGTTCGAGAAACTGATCGATGCACTTGAAGACCTTGAAGATGTTCAGCAGGTCTACCATAACGTAGAGTTTGCAGAGTAAGCTGCACGATACGTGGTTTGATTCCAAAAAAGAGTGTCTATCCAATCAGTGGGATTGGGAGACACTCTTTTTTTGTTATTTTAAGAGTTGGATTGCAGGGAGCCGGGCGACTTGTCAGATGTATCTGCCGGATCTGATTTATCCGATTTAGCCCCACCGAACTTAAACAACACAATTCCGCCGACAATGACAAGCACACCGAGCAATTGATTCCACGAGAAAGGAATTTGCTCCAGACCTAGCCACCCCATGGAATCGAATAGGAGTGCAAAGCTCAGTTGGGATGTCAGCACGATCGAGATGGCATAGGTGGGGCCAAGCAGCTTCATACCTTGTACGAGACAGAAGACTACACCAACGCCGATGGCTCCACTGATCCAATACCAGGGTTGCATATGCTGGAAGCTGAATGTATTCTTGCCTTCCACGAGCAGAGAGATGAGGAACGAAGCGATGAATCCGGTGAAAAGCACTAACGTTGTTGTGGACCAGGAACCGGTGCGCTCATTGACTTTGCTATTAAATATCGTTTGCAGACTGACAAGTGCTCCTGCCAGTAGTGCAAGCGAAATGCCTGTAATTAACATGGTTGTCGAACTCCTTATTCATAAATGTTATGACCTGCTATTTCGCGCAGACCTGCACGGTTCTTAATCATAATCAATCCCTGATGTCGTTCAATCAATTCGTCTGCACACAGTTTCTGAATCACCCGGTTGAGATGCCGATAACTGGTGCCGATCAGATTCGCGATGTCGGTCAGGTTGAACGCGTCCAGTTCTTCATGAACCACGTTGCCTGCTTCTTCTGTCGAGATGGAGAGCAGGTAGCTGGCCAGACGAACCTCCACCGGGTACATGAGGTTGAAATTGGAGAAGTTTGAGTCAATATAGAATTTGTGTGAGATAATTTTGAGCAAAAATTTAAGTAAAGGTGCATAGTCACTGGCAAGTTCAGCGAGCCAGTGATAGTGAATGCGAAGCATGATAACAGGTGACACGGTCTGAACCGTATTGACAATATCGCTTTCACGGACATACTCTATGTCTCCAACGACTTCAAGCGGTGTTTTGAAGCAAAGCACCAGCGTTTTATCCTGAGCGGAGGTGGTGAAAATCTTGATTTTACCCTCGACCAACACGTATAAATATTCGGAGGCTTCCCCTTCACGACAGATCAGTTCACACTTCTCGAAGTGGCATATCGTCATATGTGGGCGAAGAGGCTCGTGAAATACCCTTTCGAGTTGATATTGCTTCAGATAATGTAATAATAGTTGCTCATCATGAATTTCTTCCACGTTGTGTTCACCCCCGACGATGTTTTCCAATCACTCACATAGCTATAATTTCATAATGATGACACCTGTGATCATCAAGGCAATGCCCAGAAATTGAGGCAGTTTCATCTTTTGTTTCACCACGCCGAACCATCCATTACTATCCACCAGAAAAGTCAGGAACAGCTGAGCAATGAGCAGGGCTGAGATCGTGAACGTAACCCCAATTTGCTGAATGGCTGTCACTTCGCTGAAAATAATGACGGCGCCAAAAGCACCTCCAGCCAGGTACATGGGTTTTACTTGTTTGAGTCCTTGAAGGTTGGTGTCTCTAACGAACACTAGAATCAGCGCAGCTAATATGAATCCTGTCAGTTGTGTAATCGTAGCAGCCTGCCATGTGCCCATGTCGGTGCTAATCCGAGCATTGGCAACACCTTGGAGCGTGATACACGCGCCGCCCAGTAATGCAAAAATAATTCCTCTCATATGTACGCTCCTTATTCAATTACTTCGACTTCTATTTAATGATAAACTCACCCCAAACGCCAAGGACAAATGTCCTGAGCTTTGAAGTCACAGCATCTAGAGTACAATAAAGAACCAGGGAAATCCAGTTGGGGTATGAAGAGATGCGCGGTATATGTGCGGGAGTGCTCATTTTTAATGAGCATGATCTCTAACGAACCAGTGACACTTTATTGTATTACTTCAATTGAATTGAGAAATCTAAGGAACCTCAGCCACGTTAATTGGGCTCAGACAGGTAGGAAGGGTGGGTAAAGGAGGAAAAACGAAGGAATAGCGTGTCTACAATTTGTTACTTTTGAGAAATCGGTAAATATTCGCTAAATAGAGTGTGTCAGGTTCGTCAGCTATCTAAGAAGTTATCCTGAAAAGCTAGCCAAGGTAAAATGAAAGTCTGCCGACTCGACCCCGGAGTGCAGAACAGATGTACAGCTCCAGGGTAAGCTGGGCAATAAGATTCGGACCACTCAGCTAGAATTTCTCCATAACAATCCATTCCAGTCCATACTAATCCAATCAATCGTATGATCAGATCACAGTGTACACAGGCCGCTCGCCTACAAAATTAACGGACAGTTCTGTAAATTGTTTCGCCAACCTGTCTGCCAAAAGCTTCATTCCTGATGCCTCGCTTTCTGCATGCCCTAACATGATGAGTGCTTTGGACTTGCCTTGTTGCACGGCATCACGAATATACTCCGGTGTCTCCCATTCAAATCCTTCTCCCGCGATAATGAGATCCAGTTGTTTGTTCTGAATCAGGGGAATCGTCACAGGGCCATTGCCACGAAAACCTACCAGTACGGCTGCACGTGTACAGACTAAATCGGCATTACCTGCGACGCGTACATAATCGATCCCAAGGCAATTTTTCACATGGTGAGCAATAGCTTGCACGCTCTGTCCTTCCGGCAACGTAAGGATGTCTGCTTCAGCTTGTCGTTGCTCCACATAAGGGGACCACCCCAAGGCCTGTATCAGTCCTTCGGTAATACCATCCGGTTGGAAGCGATGGATGATATCATGACAGCGATAGATGGAAATGTCTGCTTCGTCAATTAACTTCCTTTTGTCTATATAAACAGGATCACTTGCGAGCCAGTCTGTATGGCTATGATGATTATAAAAGGGAGACTCATGCGCAATAATCAGATTAGCACCATGTTTGATGGCTTGTTCAATGACATAATGTGTCGGCATAAAAGCAAGGATAATACCTGTGACCTTACGATCAAGTGAGCCCGAAATAAGCTGATCAACCGTGTTTTCTGGCAATTCAATGTGTTCTGTGAGATGAAGTACAATGTCTTGAACAGTAAAGTTCATAGGATTCATTCCTCCAATGACAGGATATAACGTTAGTGTACCATGTTGACATCTGAAAGACAGATTAAACCATGAAAACAATTTCCAAGGAAAAAATGATTATGGATTTAAACTAATGCATCCGGATGTAAAGTGAGGTCATTTTACATCTTTAGGTTAAAATTGGTAGATAGAGTCGCCAAGTTAGTTAAGATAACAACGAAGGTATGTAATGACTGTATGCAGATGTTGGATTCATGTAGTTTTCTCTAACAAGAATAAGTATACTTACATAGAGTCTATGTCTGCGTTAAATAGAGCTGATTGCAGCGCAAGTCGTTTCTATTTTATAAAACGTTGAGATTCAATTGCGGATAAGCATTAATTTGCATATACAGAACAGATTGTGAAAGGGGATAACTACGATGACAGCAACAACGATTATGGAACGTCTGAAGAGCGAGACAGCTCATTACCACAGACAAGTAGAACAGAATCCCTATGCGAAAGCCATTATGAATCAAACTGTGACTATAGAAGAATATAGAACATATTTAGAGAAATTTTATGGATTCCTCAAACCGCTGGAAGATCAGGCTGTACAGCAGCCTTTTTGGGGAAGCACTGGATTGGATATTGAGATTAGAGGCAAAGCTGGATTACTGGAGAAGGATTTGCGCAATCTTGGTGCAAGTGAAGAGGAGATCGCCCAGCTTCCACTCTGTGAAGAGTTACCGGACATCTCAACACCTGCCCGCATGTTCGGGTACCTGTATGTGATTGAAGGGTCTACGAATGGTGGGCAGATCATGACCAAACGTTTGTCGCAATTCCTGCCGATTGAAGCGGATCGTGGATTGGAATATTTCAATGCCTATGGCACGGAGACGAGAACAAGGTGGAGCGAGTTTATGGGTTTGCTCCAGCAGTCCATCAGTACTCCAGAAGATCAGGACGACATGGTGAACAGCGCATCAGAGACTTTTCGACTGCTGGATCAATGGATTAATACGAACAAGTAACATACTGAATTATCAACCAAACGCCCGTGGGGTAGATTTTTTTATATTTTAGAAGGAGGATTTTTCTGGCCATGGCCGAACCGAAATCCAAGAAAGAACAAAATTTGTTGAACCGTACATTGCTTCAACAGGGAATATATACGAATGATCCGATTGATCTGAATAACTGCGAAAAAGAACCTATTCATATCCCTGGTTTTATTCAACCTCACGGTGTACTCCTTGCCATCAATACTAGTCATACGCCTACCATTGTTCAGTGCAGCCAAAACACCAAGGATCATCTGGGTATTGCCTGTGAGGACATTCTGGGTATGCCTTTGGAACATTTAATCGGCGAGGAACATGTAAGTAAATTGTTAAGTAGCAGCTTCAATGCAGATGTAACCTCTGACTTGCATTACATGGATCTGACCATTATGGTATCCGGGGAGGATCGGATTTTCTCCTCTGTTCTTCATGAAAGTGAAGGTCTGCTTATTCTGGAGATCGAGCCTTATTATGAAAAGGAAGATATGGAGACCACTGACTTTGAGTGGATATCCAGATTCTTTGGCCGGATCAAAAGTACAGACAGTCGCGTGGAAGCGAGTCAGATCGCTGCTGAACAGGTGAAGGAAATGCTCGGTTATGACCGGGTTATGATCTACGAGTTTGACGAGCAATGGAATGGTAAAGTAATTGCTGAAGCGCGTGAACAAGAACTCGAACCATTCCTGGGACATCACTACCCTGCTTCCGATATTCCCAAGCAGGCTCGCGAATTATATCTTCGTAATTGGTTGCGCACCATTGTGAATGTCAATTATAAACCTGTGGAGATTGTGCCTACATTGCAACCGCTCACTAACAAACCGCTGAATTTGAGTCTTTCGGTTCTGCGTAGCGTATCTCCTCTTCACATTGAATATTTGCAGAATATGGGTGTAGGTGCGACTGTTACAATCTCGCTCATTCACAATAATCAACTGTGGGGACTCATTACATGCCATCATTATTCGGCAAGATACGTACCCCATCGCGTTCGAAATCTCTGTAATTTCCTTGGAGCTTTTTTCTCCAATGAATTGTTCCAGCGCCAGCAGCTGGATGATTATCAATCGGAGATACAGTCCCGTGAAGCCGCTTCACGAATCGCCAACATTTTTATCGGAAACACAAGCCCTGCACGTGTCCTTGAGGAATTGCAGGAAGAAGGAGAGACCGTATTAAAACTGATGGGTGCTACAGGAGCGGCAATCTGTTACCAGGACAAGCTGTTATTGTATGGTGAAACCCCGAACAGCGGACAGATTCGTGAACTGGCAGGTTGGTTGGCTGGCAAGTCTGAGGATTATAGTTATTATACGTCGAAACTGAGTTTGGAATATGAAAGTTCCAAAGCTTATCAGGATAAGGCTTCCGGGGTTATTTATGTTGCCATTTCGCCTGGGCAGCATAACTACATGCTCTGGTTCCGACCAGAGGTCGTCAAGATTGTAGAGTGGGCGGGGGACCCAGCCAAAGCTGTGCTCAAGACGGATGACGGCATGCGAATGTCCCCTCGCAAATCATTTGAAAAATGGCGTGAGGTTGTGAAGGGAAGTTCATACCCATGGACTACCAAAGAGCTAAGTGTGTTACCTTTACTCAAAACCATTGTACGTCGGCAGACAGAAAACCAACTGGCTCAGGCAGAGGAGCAGGCGTTGCAGAACGCACGTATTTTGCGACAAAATGAACAGCGTTATCTGCAATTAATGGATTACTCGCCCGTGGCATTCTTTACTCTGACAGACAGTCAGATCATCTATTGTAATACGAAGGCTGCTGAATTACTTGGATTTGAAAGTTCCAAAAACCTGCTGGGTAAAGACTTCCAAGAATTAATACCAGACCAAACGAGAGTTACGTTGCAACAGAGCTTTGAGGAATTGGAGCACAACAACACAAGTTTGATTACCAGCCAGTCCTATTTCACAACAGCGGGGGGTACCTCATTGTTGCTTGAAGTAACACTTGCTTCTGTTACACATGCAGGTAAACCTTCTGTAATGGTGCTACTGCACCGTGGAGCTTCTCACCATGAGCAAAACCATTATTCTGAAACGGCAAGTCAACTGCAGAGCTATCTAACCACGGACCCATTAACGGATATGCCGATTCAGACGGTATTCAAGTCGCAGCTTCAGGATGACTGGGATGACTGTATGCAGAATGAATGCACGTTGGGATTGCTTATCATAGATATTGATGATTTCCGTTCGTATAATGCAGCATACGGTCTTCAGGGTGGCGACTTGTGTCTGCAATGGATCGGTGAAGTACTTACCGTCGTTAGCGAACAACATGAAGCCCAGATTTCCCGTCTTCGTGGTGGAACATTCATGCTGAAGCTGAAGAGCACAACATCTGAATTCGCTGCGGAACTTGCGGAAGAGATTCGACAGCATGTTCTGGCACTTCAAATTCAACGAGAATCATCAGGCCCAAGTGGAGTCGTTACGGTTAGTGTTGGAGGTGCAGTGCTGGTACCGGATGAACGGAATGATGTGTCCGACCTGATTGAAAAAGCGAGTCGCGCGCTGGCTCAAGCAAAAAGTGAAGGGAAGAATAGAGCCATTGTTGGTTGATTACGCCTAAGCAGCGTTCGTTTTGACCAAGATTTAATCACTGGATGACAAACTTAAATAGACTTGATGAAAGAGGGCAGCGATGCCTTCTTTTTTTGTGTTCAAGAATGTCTAAATTTCGTCACCGCAGACACAGGACAAGTGATATAATGATCCCTATGGATACACCTGTTCGTATTCTGTCTTGGAGGAGGATGAGATAACGTTCTATGAAAGACGATTCAAGACAACTGGAATTTATGGAGATAGATCTGAGTGAAGAAGCGGAGACAGCAGCGGTTCCGGTTCCTGATCGATCAACCATTGTGCAGTCTTCACATCATACGATGCAGCATCGTGGGGGCGTACTGTCCTCGGAGGCACGTTTTGTGGAGGAAGCAAAGCAATGGGCAGATGTGGAGGGGGATGTCTCTCCCTGGGTACCCTTTATGAGTTATTGGCCAACGTATGGTGTGATGAACGAAGCCCAGCGCAAGTGGTATTTGTATTGGAGGAAAGAAGTTCGTCAGGGGAGATATCCAGATACCGATCTGTCCTATCTATTTGTTCATATCTATGAGTTGATTAACGGCATTGGCTGGCAGAATCCCCAGGAGGGGTATGATCAATTAAAGCAGCTATGGATGAACTACCGTGAGCGGCTTCCTCAATTAAATATTTATATGCAAGAGTGGATGGTCGATTATGTGTTGGTCCATGAGATGGAGACGTCATTATCCGAGATTATGGGCCTTTCGGGCGGTTATCTGCCAGCAGAGATGCTTGATATGGAGCTGCAACGTATTTTACAGGATAAAGTCTCGGTTATTTCGCTGAATATGCTGCAGAGATACTACGATTACGATATTACACTCAGTAAGTTCTATAGAGATGGCGGCAAAGAAGTGATGGAGCAGTACATCCCACAGGTCATGGCTTTGGTTCATTCGTACCTGGAACGTACACGAGAAGTTGGACTGTTGCCAGTGTTTCAACCCAATGATGAACGCACGGTGGAGCGCATATTGTTTCGCAAAGCGGTCTATGATGATTCGATCTATGGAAGATCGGTATCATTCAGATATATGCCCATTGGTGAACAGGCTGAATTTGTTCAGATGGTTACTCGGATCTATCGATGTACTGAAAATAAACTTCGTGAACTGCTGGGATTCAGAGGCCGATTGCGTGGACAAACATTAGAGCCCGAACTTGCGAATCTGATTGAACGATACCTGGTCAAAGCATACGCGACCGAGCAGGCTGAGGCTGTGGAACAACCGGTGATCCGTATTGATACGGAAAAATTGGCATCGTTACAGCAGGAAAGTGAGTACGTGCGATTGGCACTTACAATTGAGGATGATCACCCTTCTGAAGTGAAGGATGCCGAGGTTTATAACGCAAATGTTACAAGTAAACCAGTCGACGCACTGGAAGCAAGGGATGAGATCACGCCAACAGAAGATTCCATGCAGCAGGACCTGTCGATAACAGAGATTGCATTAGAAGGTTCAACAGCATCAATTGGGTTGCAATGGGACGTGAGTGCAGAGGCTGATTTGGATGAAGAATGGCTGCTCTTTGCCAAGGAACTATCCCCTCAGCAGGTGCAAACGATCCATGTTCTGCTTGGTGCAAGTCCGGATACGGAACTGATGCGTCTGGCTGAGCAATACGGAACGATGCCTACGCTTCTGCTGGATGAAATTAATGATGTGGCTATGGAGACGATCGGTGATCTTCTAATTGATGGTGATCGGATTGTTCCTGATTATATAGATGTGTTCGAACATGTGAAGAGGTGATACGCAGTGACAGAACTTAAAATACCGAAGCGGCTGACCACCGCACTTGTAAATTCATTGACAGCTGGTGTTGTCCCGCGCATAGGACTGGAGCAGATTGCTGTTGGTAGGAAACCGGAAGTGGAAGCCATCTTGCGAGATATGGACAATATTGCGGAGGGTGGCGCAGCGTTCAAACTCATTACGGGCCGTTACGGGAGCGGTAAAAGCTTTCTTTTGCAGATGATTCGCAACTATGCGATGGACCGTGATTTCGTAGTGGCAGATGCCGATCTGTCGCCAGAGCGACGATTGGTGGGTACCAAAGGCCAGGGACTTGCGACATATCGCGAACTGATGACTCGTCTGTCCACACGTACCCGCCCGGATGGGGGGGCGTTGGAGCCGATTTTGCAAAAATGGATCGCAGGGCTACAACAATCCACGATGCAGAGTCAGAACCTGCGCCCGGATGATCCGGCTCTGCCGCTGGAAGTAGAGAAGCAGATCTATGCGGTGACAGGGGAGATGCAGAATCTGGTTCACGGCTTTGATTTTGCCAAAGTACTGGCCTCCTACTGGAATGGGTACAAACTAGCTGACGATGATCGTAAACAGGCGGCACTGCGCTGGCTCCGGGGAGAATTTGCAACCAAAACGGAAGCAAAAAAAGAACTGGCTGTCGGCGTGATCATTGACGATGACAACTGGTATGACTACTTCAAATTGTGGTCTGAATTCACAGCGCGCATTGGTTACAAAGGATTGCTGTTGTTCATTGATGAAGCGGTGAATCTGTACAAAATTACAAATAGTGTATCCCGTCAAAGCAACTATGAGAAATTGCTGACCATGTTTAATGATACGATGCAGGGCAAGGCGGAGCATCTGGGCATATTCGTGGGCGGTACGCCGCAATTTGTGGAGGATGAACGGCGCGGACTATACAGCTATGAAGCGCTTCGCTCCAGGCTTATTGATGGTCGTTATGCAGCCAAAGCGTATGCGAATTATACAGGCCCGATTCTGAAGCTGGCGATGTTATCGCATGAAGAGATTCTAATTTTACTCCAGAAGCTTCTGCAGATTCATGCCCTGCATTTTGGATACAGTGCAAGTCTGACGGATGAACAATTGGTTGATTTTATGCAAACGGCGGTGAACCGACTCGGGGCGGATGAATTGCTGACGACACGTGAAGTGGTACGGGACTTTATGGATGTACTGCATACGCTCCATCAGAATCCGGAAGTGACTTATGCGCAATTACTTGGTGAACGGGCTGCCATACCTCAGGAAACGGGTAAAAGGGCAGATGCTTCCGCAAATACGGATGATCTGGACGACTTTCTGGCGGAGTTTGAATTATGAGTGATAATCCATTCTATCGGCTGGCGCCATTCGTGCAGGAATTTATATATAAAAAAAGATGGGAATCGCTTCGGCCTGCTCAGATTGAGGCTTGCAATATCTGTTTTCATACCCCGCATCATATGCTGATTGCGGCAGGCACGGCCTCCGGCAAAACGGAGGCGGCTTTTTTTCCTGCATTGACCGAGCTGCATGAACGGCCTTCCAAATCAGTGGGCATTCTGTACATTGGGCCTTTGAAAGCCCTGATTAACGACCAATTCGAACGTCTTAAGGATCTGCTAACGGAAGGAAATATTCCAGTTTGGCATTGGCATGGGGATGTGCCGCAGGCGGAGAAAACAAAACTGATGAAAAATCCGTCTGGTGTGCTTCAGATTACGCCAGAATCGCTGGAAGGACTGCTCATGAATCGACCGAATGCGATCCCGGCGCTGTTTCATGATCTGCGCTATGTCATCATTGATGAGGTACATGCCTTCATGGGAGCGGATCGGGGGATTCAAGTACTCAGCGAGCTTGCCAGAATCGAGCGTATGGCTGGCTGTGCACCACGAAGAGTTGGATTGTCGGCTACACTTAGTGACTATGATGCGGCTACATCTTGGCTTGCTGCCGGAACACAGCAGGGAGTGGATGTGGTCTCTTCTCCAGGTGGTCGCAAGCTGCGACTGAGGGTGGAACATTTCTCTTTTCCAGATGCACAGGACGAGGAGCAGGCGGAGCAGCTTCATAACGCACGCAAAGCGTACTATGACTTCATCTATGAGAGTACACATCGCAAAAAAGCGTTGATCTTCACGAACAGCCGCACCGATGCAGAAGTCACTATTCTTGAGATGCGGCGGGTCGCTGCTCGCAGACAGGAACGTGATGTGTTCCATGTACATCATGGAAGTATCTCCGCCATGCTGAGGGAGGAAACGGAAGCCGCCCTCCGTACTGGATCAGGCCCCGCAGTTGCCGCGGCAACGGTCACGCTTGAACTGGGCATCGACCTGGGTGAGCTGGAACGTGTGGTTCAGCTCGGTGCACCGTATAGTGCATCCAGCTTTGTACAGCGTCTGGGACGTTCGGGGAGACGCGAGGATATGGCATCAGAGATGCTTTTTGTATGTCCGGAGGAAGAGGACGAAGAAGCACAATTACCTGCTCGTATGCCGTGGACGTTGATGCGTGCGATTGCTGTTATTGAACTATATGTGAAAACCAAATGGGTCGAACCGCTTGAAGCTCGTAAAATGCCTATAGGTGTGCTCTACCATCAGACGATGAGTATGCTGAAAAGTATGGGGGAGGCGGAGCCGAGAGAACTTGCTGAAGCTATTCTTTCCTTGGCTCCTTTTGCATTGATTAGACCTGATCAATATCAGGCATTCCTGAATTACCTCATTGAGACGGATCACTTGCAATGGACAGAGGATCGCACCTTGATTATCGGTCTGACTGGTGAGAAAATCGTGAACAATTATCGCTTCTACGCGGTGTTTAAGGACGATGAGGAACATAAAGTGTTGAACGGCTCGGAAGAAATTGGTTCGATTACAACCGTACCCCCACCTGGTTATTGCTTCTCGCTCGCAGGTAAACTGTGGAAAGTGGAAGAGGTCGATCACAAGCACAAGGCTGTGTATGTGAAGTCTGCGAAAGGTAAAGTGGATACGTTATGGCTTGGAGCGGGAGGAGATATTCACACAACGGTAGTACAGAAAATGCGTGAGGTATTATCCGATTCAATCATTTATCCGTATCTGTCTCCACAAGCCGTCAATCGACTGGAACGGGCACGACGGCTCGCTCGTGAAAGTGGACTGTTGAAGCAGGTTGTGATTCCGGCAGGGGGAGATTCCATGTATGTTCTTCCTTGGGTGGGGAGTAAATCATTCCGAACATTGGAGCGAATGATGAAGCATAATCTGTCAGGCAAACTGGCCTTGCGTTCGGTTGTGCCCATGGAGCCATATTATTTTGTAGTGTCTGGCAAGGTTGATGAACGAACCTTGTTAGCCGAGATTATGAGTGAGTGTCGCACGGCTGAAGATGCATCTGCGCTACTGGCTGAAGATGAAGCACCTTATCTGGGCAAGTATGATGAATTTGTCGCGCCGCCTTTGATCCGTGAGGCTTTTGCCGTAGATGGGCTGGACCTTGAGGGGTTGAAAGCAGGTTTGCAGCAAACATTGGAGTGGGATTCCTCAGGCTCCAATCGAACATGACTTTTTATACGGAATAGGGTTGACACCATCTCACCTCCCATGTAATATATGAAAAGTCGTCACACACGAATTACATCAAATTGCATATATCATTTCGTATAACCTCGCAGGCCGAAAGTGTACACAGGGCGAGGGTCTCTACGGGAAGCCTATACTTCCTAACTACGATGCCAAGGAATCCATGTATTCCTTGCTCGTAGTTAGGATTTTTTGCATTTGTATGGTGTCTGTGACCTTGGCATGAACCAATCATGCAGGCGTATTTTCTTATCATCAGGAGGTCTATTCACAAATGAAATATTATCTGTCCGTTCTCGCGGGAGCGATGAGCTATGGCATATTATCCACGATTGTGGTTCTGGCGTATGGCGAAGGGTATAAACTTGGAGAGGTTGTGGGAACACAGCTGATTACAGGTTTTCTTCTTTCCTGGATGCTGGCGCTATACACAAGATTTAGAACAAAACGTCAATCACAGGCAAATGGCAAAGCGTCAGGAGCCGTGGCACAGGTATTCAAACGGTTGACGTGGAAACAACGTCTGTTATTGATGGCTGCCGGAACACCAACGGTAATTACAGGTCTCGTCTATTATCAGTCTTTGCGTTACATTCCGGCTTCACTTGCCATTATCCTGCTGTTCCAGTTCACATGGATTAGCGTATTGATTCAGGCAATAAGCAAACGTCAACGTCCAGATAAAGTCACATTCCTGACGTTGATCATTCTGTTTGGCGGAACTTTGCTGGCAGCGGGTTTCCTGGAACAAGGATTGGGTGAGTTCAATGGGCTGGGTATTGCTCTTGGACTAATGGCAGCCGTAAGTTACTCTCTGTTCGTATTGTTCAGCGGTAAAGCGGTTCCTTCAGCACATCCTGCCTTCCGAAGTGCGTGGATGGTTACAGGCGGATTGATTCTGCTGTGCATTTTGTTCCCGCCGACATTCCTCTTTAACGGCTTGATCTGGAGCCAGTTGCTCGTATTTGGATTACTGCTTGGATTCTTCGGGGCATTTATTCCACCGGTACTGTTCGCTATCGGCGTTCCGCATATTGGAGGCGATATGGCCGGAATCCTTGGTGCAGTGGAGCTTCCAATCGCAGTACTGTTATCCTCTATCGTGCTCCATGAGCATGTCAGCGGACTGCAATGGATTGGAGTTATCATTGTGCTCATCGGTGTTGCCCTGCCAGAGTTGTACAAATTACGAATGAGAAGAAGTCGTAGTCGAAGTAAACCAATCTATTCCTGATCCAGACGAAAAGGGATATTGCGGAGCATGAACGGGAATACCCGTAGAGAAGCCTGAGAAATCAGGCTTTTTTTATTGAAGTAACAGTGTTCAACCACAATAGCCCAGAGGGGTCATTTTCATTGTCATGCGAATCAGGTATGCTTAATGAATAGATCCGTCTTCGGATTGAATAATGGATAGGACATCGAATGAGGAGTGTTTAGATGAAGAGCTGGTTAGGAAAAACATGGCCCTGGTTGACGCTGGGTCTGACCGTTGTTGTATTGCTTGGATCATTTTTAGTTTATTTTATGGGCAAAGATGTATCCCCGGGATCGGGAAGTGCGGTTACTGCACAAGCCGAGACTCCGGAGGATCTGAAGGGATATGAAGTCATTGATGTGGACGTAAGTAACGATGGTTTTGGACCAGACGTTATTGAGGTGAAAGCTGGCGTACCGACCAAAATTAACTTTATTCTGACCCGGTCGGTGACACATGTGAAATCTGTCGGATCTCAGAAGCTTGGTATGGATCTATACATGCAGAAGGGACCTAATTATTATACGGTCGACAAAGATCTGCCCAAGGGAGAATACGAGATTCACTGCGGGATGTACATGATATACGCCACGATTAAGGTTGTCTAAGCATAAGGAGCATGGTTTCGGGTCACCGAGCTTTGCTCCTTTTTTTGGTGCGTGATATCATGGGAAAGTGGGTAAAATCGATCAGGAGGTGGCGAAATGAAAGCGCTATTTATTGGAGGGACAGGCACCATCAGTACGGCCATTACGGAGATGCTTGCTCAGCAGGGGTGCGAACTTTATTTGCTTAATCGGGGCAATCGGAACGATGAGTTACCTGCCGAAGTCAACGTTCTTCAAGCGGATATTAATGACGAAGCACGTGTAGCGGAACTGATTGCTGATCTGGAATTTGATGTTGTGGCAGACTTTATCGCCTTTGTACCGTCTCAATTGGAGAGAGATTACCGTTTGTTCAAGGATAAAACGAAGCAGTTTATTTTTATAAGTTCAGCATCAGCGTATCAGACACCTCTGGCAGATTACCGGATTACGGAAGGCACACCTTTATCGAATCCGTACTGGGAGTATTCGCGCAACAAGATTGCCTGTGAAGACTATCTGATGAAACAATACCGCGAGCACGGATTTCCAGTGACCATCGTGCGTCCGAGCCATACGTATGGCGACAAATCTGTACCTCTCGGTGTTCATGGTGCTCAAGGCAGCTGGCAGGTTCTCAAGCGCATACGTGAGGGCAAACCTGTTATCATCCATGGAGATGGAACCTCACTGTGGACCATTACGCACAATACTGATTTTGCCAAAGGCTTTATCGGGCTTATGGGCAACATCCATGCAATTGGTGAATCAGTACATATCACCTCGGACGAATCCGTCACCTGGAATCAGATTCATGAGATTATTGCCGGCGTGTTGGGAGTTAAGCTTCATGCGGTACATGTCCCCTCCGAATTCTTGGCAGCATGCAGTGACCAGGATCTTCGCGGCGGTTTGCTGGGAGACAAAGCCAATACCGTTGTGTTTGACAACAGTAAGCTGAAACGGCTTGTTCCGGAATTTGTAGCAACGACAAGAGCGGACCAGGGCATTCGAAGTACGATTGAATACATTCTGGCCCATCCTGAATTACAGACCGAAGATCCGGAATTTGATGGCTGGTGTGACAAGGTCGTTGGTGCGTTGGATGAAGCGTTATTGAAGATCAGAGATGAGAAATGAGAAGTAAGGCATTCATGATCAACTGTTTACATTCATGAGCTGAATCGTTATAATCAAGAAAAAATGACACTTGTTAGGGGAGGCACCCCAACTTAGGACATCGTTCCTTTGTTGGGGTGCCTCCCTTTTTTTGTGTGCCAAAAAGGAGAGTAGACGTTGAAGAAATCAGGAAAACGTGTGAAGAAACAAGCGGAACAGCTAACCAAGGTGGTGCTGGCATTTGCGTTATTATCCCCTCAAGCCCTGTTGCTTGAATGGGGTGCAGCCACGGTAATGGCTGAAACGGTTGAAACGATCGGGATTGTATCCGATACGTCCAGCATGAAGGCTGTACAGTCTTCCAAGGTGAAAGTGGAGATGAACAGTGACGGTAAATACAGAATTGTGTTATTGCCAAACACGAATGTATTTTACGGCGGCGATACCGGGAACGTGTCCACCATTATCGACCACAACGGTTCTCCCGTGAACTTCAAATCATTGCCGCTCAATTATTACCGAATTAACAATAATGTGATTGAAATGTCCCGGCAAAAGGACAATGTGGAATATATTTTGCGTGTATCTATCGTTAATGCTACCTCACAAGGCGGGTACATGAAGGTTGAGCTTGAAGCCATCAACCGTAGCGGAACAGCACTGAATTTGGGTGGAACATTTTATTGGGATACGATGGTGAATGGCAATGATGCTTCGCCGTTTGAAGTCATCGAGAATGGATGGCGTAATTACAGCGGCGGTGTTCAGGTCACAGCTTTTTATGCCAATACGTACAACGTAGTGAATGCAGATCGTATATATATGGGACAGTACAGCAGTCCAGATAGCGCCCAACTCACGGGAGGGTCTTCACCTTCAGCGTTCACTCCAGGTCAGACCGTTACGGCGAGTGATACAGCTGCCCAATTTTGGTGGGACGCCAAGGCAACAGCGAATCAGGCTTCACGCAAATTTTCAACCATTGTGGGGATTGGTCCCCAAAATGCGCCACCTTCATTTACCTTAACTGCCCCTACTTCGGGTCAAACCTATTACAAAGGCGAGCAACTTCAGATCTCTGGTACAACACGAGATACGGATGTAGGTGACCTGTTGACCGTGAAATGGTCCATTGATGGTGGGTCCGAGAACATTCTGACACAGATGAACGCAACGGGTTCTAGTCAGTCTTTTAACACCAATTACACATTGCCTGATACTCTGCCAGATGGCACACACACATTACAAGTATGGGTTATGGATGACAAGGGTGGGGTGTCCTCCGCAGGAACCGTTAACTTTACGGTAAGAAGTTTTGTTGTGCCCGGAACGCCGACATATACAATGGTTAATTCTAATAACTTGACGGTGAATTGGGATAAGAAGGCGAATGACACATCCGTTACGTATGAGCTGAAGAACATGACGATGAATCAGATCGTGGACACAGGGACATCAAACAGTCGGCAGGTGACTGGACTCACTCCGAATACCAGTTATTCTTTTGCCGTACGGGCCAAAAATTCAAGCGGTTCCTATACCGGTTACTCCAGTCCAGCTTCCAAGTATACACTGGCTAATCCACCCGTTGCTGCGGCTGTGACACAATCAGGCAACTCTGTTACAGCGAGCTGGAGTAATAATAGCAATCCTGACGGCACTCAGTACAAAACCGAAATACGCAGTCCAGGTGGGCAAGTTCTCGCAACGGGAACAACAACTTCCACTCGTACAGCGTTTGCCCTGACTGGACTCGCGGATGGAAAATATGAAGTATTTGTTGCGGCACTGAATGGTGAAGGGATACAGACCCCATTTATATCTGCTGGAGAGGTGATGAAAGATACGACGGGCCCAACTGCTCCTTCTGTTACACTCACGCCATCCACTTGGACCAAGGAAGATGTTCTTGTTACGGTTGAAGAGGGAAGGGATGCCTTGAGCGGAACTCAAAAGACGGAAGTGAAAGTTGGTCCGGCAGGAGAATGGCGTGAATATAGCGCTCCGTTTACCGTAAACAGTGAAGGCAACACAACTGTTATGGCACGCAGTATTGATGCGTTTGGTAATACAGGACAGGAGACGGCTGTGACAGCCAGAGTAGATCGGACGGCACCAACGCCACCTGTCATCTCGCTGAATCCGCCCGATTGGACAAAAGCGGCGGTAATCGCGACATTAACGGAGGGTACGGACGAAGCGAGTGGCATTAGTCTGACACAGTACAAGCTAGGAAGTGAGGGAGAATGGATCGACTACAAGGGTCCTCTTACACTCAGTGAGGAAGGAATAACCGAGATTTATGCACGAAGTGTTGATCGGGCTGCCAATGTCAGTGCTTCCACTTCGGCAACAGCCAGAATCGATAAAACTGGGCCTGAGCAACCAACAATTACGTTAAATGAAGAGGATTGGACGAATCAGGATGTAATTTTTGCAATAACCAGTGGTGAAGATACAGGCAGTGGGCTTGCCAAGAGCCAATATCGACTGAGCGAAAAAGGTCCTTGGATCGATTACACGGGCGAAGTGACGGTTGCCGATGAGGGAGAAACGATCGTATATGCACGCTCAATTGACCGTGTAGGCAATATAAGCACTTCCGCTCAGGCTACGGTTCGAATTGACACGACAGCTCCAACTGAGCCGGTGATTAGTATAAGTCATTCTGGATGGAGTAAAGAACATGTACAATTTATGATCGCTGGTAGTGTGGATGAACGAGCGATATCCTATGAATACAGTATGAATGATGGCCCTTATATGACAGGAAATACCGGTACAGTAAGCACGAACGGCACTACCACCATTAGGGCCCGAGCAAGGGATACCGTTGGCAATGTAAGCAAGGAGATCAGTCGAATCGCCTATGTGGATCAGATGGCGCCAACCATTACATTTTCCCCGAACGGACATGACTGGACAGACATGGATATGTCCACTACCATTCAGTATGCCGACGATCACTCAGGCATTCAGGAACTGGAACGATTTTATCAAGTTACGAACAGTGCAGAATCACCGGATCATTGGCTTGAGGCTCGTTCGAACGAGCACAAAATATCCATCGAATCGGAAGGCATATGGTACATCCATGCCAAAACCATGGACAGAGCAGGTAATACATATGAGACAACATCATCACCTTACCGTATTCAACGCAAGCCAGAGCAACCGAGTTATGTGAGAATGTCGCAGATCAGTGAGACTTCTGCTGAAATTACAGTGGATTTGCCAACAGGGGAAAGGTACACCGATGGATATCAGTATGAGATAACGAATAAAACGACAGGAAAGTCATGGACACTCGATTATCCTAACCACAGTATAATTGATCATTCCCTAAGCGGGGGCCAGGTCTATGAATATGAAGTTAGAGTGAGAAACCATACCGGAGTAAGTAATGCAGTAAGCGCTCAAGTATTAACGATCCCAGCAACTCCGAGAACATTGCACGTTCGGAAAGTAGATTCGCAGCCCCATTTGGCCGAAATTCAGTTTGATTCAGTACGGGGAGCCGATGCATACCGTATCATTGCGACAACTTCGGACGGAGTCACCGTGTTTGATCAGACGGTAACTGATCCTGGTGGCCTTCCCTATGTCAGCAACCTCGTTCCAGGAACCATTCATAACATCTCGGTAACAGCAATGAATGAAAGTGGATCAGGTGGTAGCAGTAGAACCGGATTTCTCACACTGCCGGCAATGCCCAGTGAGTTTATGGCCGTTCAGATTCAGGAGCATGATATTTCATTAAGCTGGGAGACAGTAACTTCTGCAACGTATTACGGTCTTTCACGCGATGGAACAGCCATATATGAAGGAGAGCAAACGGAATATCTGGACTCGGGTCTGGATAGCGGAACGGAGTACAGCTATGCACTAATTGCCGGAAATGATACAGGACCAGGGCCGTTGGCAGAATTACCTTTGCTCAAGACTTTACCTGGACAGGTGTCCGGCTTACAGGTATCAGATGCTTCCACAGTGAGCCTTCGTCTGAATTGGGAAGCAGTACGAGGAGCCGATCACTATGAGTTATGGTTGAATGGAGAGAAGTCGGGAACGGTTCCTGCCGGAACCCAGGAATGGGTATTTGCAGGATTGAGTTCGGGAACATCTTATCAACTGGATGTACGAGCAGTGAACGAAAGTGGACAAGGTATGCGCAGTTCGGTATCAGGAACAACGCTACCAGAAAGCCCGTCGGGACTTCACGTTGTTCAAGTAACTGAACAGGGAGCAATCTTAAGCTGGGAGCCTGTTGCTGGGGCAACGAAATATCGGGTGGTCATCGATGGACAGAGCCATGAGATATCAGATACACAACTCGTCGTTCACCACCTGTCAAGCAGTCGTGAGTATACCTATGAAGTACAGGCAGGCAATGCTGCCGGGTACGGTGTATCCACCAATAGTACGATTCTTACGCTACCCAGCAGGCCGGAAGGACTGAGTGTGACATGGACTGGTGAAACAAACATGGGACTAGCATGGCAAGCTGTAGATACGGCGAATCTCTATATTGTGAAAATCAATGGAACTGAAGTGGGCAGAACATCAGGACTTACCTATACGGCGGAGGGGTTGTTGCCGGGTACAGAGTATACGTTGGAAGTTCAGGCTGCGAATACTTCTGGTTCAGGTGGAACAACGCAGCTCATCCAATTGTCCAAACCTATGTCGCCTGCCGAAGTACTTGTTGATCCAGGAGTACATCGTGCAAACGTTTCCTGGTCTGTGGTGGAGAGTGCCGCTGAATATGTGATTGAGCAGAATGGCAAGGAGATCTATAGAGGAATTGAGAATGAAGCGATGATTACTGGGCTCCAGGATGGGACTTGGCATCACTATCAACTATTGGCGGTCAACAGACAGGGGACTCGTTCTGAAGTGACCGATGTATCGCTGCTGACTTTGCCTGAGAAACCCGTTAAGGTTGCCGTATATGATATAGCAAAAGACAGTCTTGGTCTGGATTTCAGTAACACTGGTGTCCAAGGGGCAGATCATTACGTCATTGAACGGGATGGAAGAGAGATCGCTCAGATGGATTCAAGTGAAACCGAATTCGTAGACAAGGATCTGTCGCCAGGAACAAAATATACTTATGTGATTCGGGCAGTCAATGCGAGTGGAAAGAGTGCACCGCTTACCTTCAGTATAATGACTCGAACGTTACCAGTAGATGCAGAAGATATCACAGTGAATGCTGGAACACATGCGGTGGATCTGGCTTGGGATGATGTTAAGGGAGCGGCTGCATATGAGATTCGCAATCAGCTGACGGGAGACATACAGAGTGTGTCTGGACCGTCTGTACATCTCAATAGCATGCTGGATGGCACAGCGTATGAATTCGAACTCGTCGCGATTAATGAAGATGGTCATCGGTCAGAGCCTATTCAGATTCAGGTTTTAACGAAACCTATATCGCCTCAGACAGCAGGTATATCCTACATCACAGATCAGGCTGCGGTACTGGACCTTACTGCAAGCTCTACACGGGGAGCAGAGCATTTCATCATTATACGGGATGGCGTTAAAGTCGCTAAGGTTCCGGCAGATCAAAATTCATTTGAAGATCATGGTCTGACACCAGGAGAGCGTTACACGTATACTATCAAAACCTCCAACGCAACGGGTGAGAGTGATTCTGGTTTCGAAGTTCATGTGCGAACGTTGCCTGCGACCATTACTGAACCTTTACACGCAAGCATGATAGGGGAAAAGGATGGAAGGATCTCTTGGCCAAAGGTACAAGGTGCAGAGGGATATACCGTACGGATCGGAGATCAGATCTTCACCACGATTGAGGATGGTGATATCACAGAGGTGAGGTTAACTCATCTGGAGAGTGCGACCCGATATGATCAGGTACAGATTATTCCTTATAATACGGCTGGTTCAGGAAGCCCAGTGACCGTGACTTCTTTTTACACCTTGCCTCATGTTGATTCACTGGAAATGAAGATAGTTCCGGAGACAGATCATACCAAACTGGAATGGGAATTCCCTTATCGGAACGAAACGTTTGTCGTATTGCTGGATGGTACAGAAGTATACCGTGGCACACAAAAAGAGTTTATCGTTGATCAACTGGATGCCGGCAAGCAGTACGAGATTGAGATCTACACAGAGAATGATCAGGGAGATGCATCGGAGAAGCTGACATATGCTGTCCTGACCAAGCCAGTAGCTCCTGTCAATGTGGAGTATCAATCGGCGAAGGACCACATTCGTCTTCTATTGGAACAGAGCCGGGTTGAAGGTGCCGAGCAGTTCATCATTGAGCGTGACGGTGTAGAAGTTGCTCGTGTTCCTGCAGACGAACTGTTCTATAACGACAAGGAACTTGAACCGGGCGTGAACTACAGCTATACAGTCAAGACCATGAATGCTTCAGGCAGTAGTGATGGTGGTTATTACCTTCATGCCATGACTTTGCCCGGTAGTGCTGCTTCACCTCCTGTAGTCGAGGGGCGTTCAATGCATGGTGTAGACATTGTGTGGGAACTAATTCCGGGTGCAGTGGGTTATCGAGTCTATCGAGATGAAGAGCTTGTGGGAACGACCACGGAGACTTCCATACATGTATCTGAATTAAACAGTGCAGAGCGTTATACTGACTTTGCAATTATCCCATTCAATGAGGCAGGGGAGGGGGAGGTGCTTCAGGTTCCTGAATTCGAGACACTGCCTTCCGAGGACCTGACAGTAGCAGCCGTAGCGCAAGGCACAAGTACGATTAAGCTAACTTGGGAACTAGATTCAATGAATGAAGTGATTGTGATCACCCATAAAGATCTGGAGATCTATCGTGGCACACAGCGCAGTTATGTATGGACAGGACTGAATGCCGAGCAGCATTATGAGGTGGAAGTATGGACGGAGAATTCAGCAGGTGAAAAAAGTGAAAGCAAACGGGCAGCAGCCATGACTTTTCCGTATCCACCATCCGCCTGGAGCGGTGGCGGTGCAACCCCGAGTCCAAACGTTACATCGGAACAAGCCGATGAGGTCAGTCCACAACCAGAATCGTCTGAGCAACCTGATATACCTGCGAAAAAAAATATCAAATTTATTGATATCAGCCAAACATTCAATAGAGACCAGATCACCTGGCTGGCGGAACAAAATATCATTCAAGGTGTAAGTGAAACCCGCTTCGAGCCACGCCGTCCGATCACACGTGCAGAATTTACCGCATTGATCGTGCGTCTGATGGGTGTGGATACAACGGTTAATGAACAACAACATGGATTTCAGGATGTAAACGACGATGATTGGTTTGCTCCTGAGATTAAGGCAGCCGTTCACCATGAGATGGTCCAAGGTATGGGGAATAGGAAATTCGCTCCACATGCGCTGGTGACACGGGAACAGGCATCCAAGATTATAGCCAATGTTGTTCGTAAAATCAGACCGGAACCGCTGACTTCCCCAAGAGCGTTTACCGACCAGACTGATGTATCCGATTGGGCCAAAGAAGAAGTGCAGGAACTTGCAGGTTTGTACATGATTACAGGATATGAAGACGGCAGCTTCCGTCCCATGCAGCACTTAAGCAGATCCGAAGCTGCAGCGCTGATCTTCCGTTTGAATAAGCTGATTCAAGTTATGGATGAGAAGCGTACAGATCAAGTGGAGAAAGCGTCAGCGTTGGATCGTCATATCTAGATTGAATTGATTCTTACATGTGAATATTGCAATCATCGCCAGTAATGACATTAACGCTGGATTAGTTTTTAATGTTATAATAGGTTGCCAATATGATAAAAAAGGGTAATGAACAATGGTGATGAATAATGAATAATAAGTTTATCCGGATATATGAAGATATTGCAGATCGTATTCGGACTGGAGAGATTGATGCAGGCACGCTGCTTCAATCGGAACTGGATCTATCGGAAAGTTATCAAACGTCCCGAGAGACCATTCGCAAAGCGCTGAAAATGTTGTACGAAGAAGGTTATATTCAGAAGATTCAAGGCAAGGGCTCGATTGTACTGGATATACGCAAGATCGATTTTCCCATCTCAGGTTTGGTTAGCTTCAAGGAATTGGCCAAAAAAATGGGACATCGGGCTCAAACGTATGTGAAGGTTTTTGAAGAGAGACAGGTCGATCAGGCGTTGCACAAGAAAATTAACTTTGGTCTGAATGAACAGGTCTGGGAGATCAGACGTGTGCGCAAAGTGGATGGAGAGCACGTCATTCTGGACAAAGATTACATCAGCCAGCGGCTTGTTCCTGGGCTCAGCAAAGAAATCTGTAATGATTCCATCTATCAGTACATTGAGCAAGAGCTTGGGCTTTCCATTTCGTTTGCCAAGAAAGAGATTTTGGTGGAAGAACCCACCGCTGAGGACAGGGAATTACTTGACCTTGAAGGTTTCCACAATGTGGTTGTGGTGAGGAGCCAAGTGTACCTGGAGGATGCCAGTCAATTTCAGTATACGGAGTCGAGGCATCGACCGGACAAGTTCAGATTTGTGGATTTTGCACGTCGCAGATAAGTGAATCAAGATCGATCAGAGAGTACCTTTCACTGCATTATTTGGGTGGATCGGTACTCTCTTTGGTTATGGGGGAATCCGAAGATCGTCCATCAAGAACCGCTTAATGTCAATGTTCTTCCTGCATGTCGGAGCGTATGATCACAATATATACGAGGCTGAGGAGTGAGTGAATTGAATCACGTGACAGCGACATCAAATGTTCGCATATGGGAAGAAACCAGAGATATTCCAACCTATGGTACAGGTAAACCTGACCAAAATCCGATGTTTCTTGAAAAGAGAATCTACCAGGGAAGTTCGGGTAAAGTGTACCCGCATCCCGTGATCGACAGCATTGAAGATGAAGCAAAAATGAAGTCGTATCGATTAGTTATTCTCGAAAATGAATATGTGCGTATCGAGATGATACCCGAACTGGGTGGACGGATCTATCGTGCGCTGGATCGGACCAACGACTACGATTTTGTATATTATAACCGGGTGATTAAACCTGCACTTGTGGGTTTGGCAGGCCCATGGATATCCGGGGGAATCGAATTCAACTGGCCACAGCATCATCGGCCCAACACGTTTGGCCCAGTCGATTATACATTTGGCAGTAACGAAGATGGAAGCGCTACCGTCTGGGTGGGTGAGATCGATCGTATGTATGGTACCAAAATGACCGCGGGATTCACATTACATCCTGGCAAAGCTTATCTTGAAATCCAAGCCGAGGTATACAATCGCACCAGCGCACCTCAAACTTTTCTATGGTGGGCCAATCCGGCTGTAGCTGTCAACGATCATACGCAATCCGTCTTTCCACCTGATGTAACGGCTGTGCTGGACCACGGAAAACGGGACGTATCCCGCTTTCCCATCGCAACCGGCACCTATTACAAGATGGATTATTCCGAAGGTGTGGATATCTCGCGCTACAAAAATATACCGGTTCCAACATCCTATATGGCGTATAAGTCGGATTATAATTTTGTAGGGGGTTATGACCATGGGGTTCAGGCAGGCCTGCTACATGTAGCCAATCATCATATTTCTCCGGGCAAGAAACAATGGACCTGGGGGAACGGGGAATTCGGGCAAGCCTGGGATCGTCAATTAACGGACGAGGATGGACCTTATATTGAATTAATGACCGGGATCTATACCGATAATCAGCCTGATTTTACGTGGTTGCAGCCCTATGAAGCCAAATCATTTTCACAGTATTTCATGCCGTATAAAGGAATTGGCATGGTCAAAAATGCAACGATCGATGCAGCAGTTAATCTGGAAATGGACGAAGTGACCGGAGCAGTAACCGTGATGGTATATGCGACGTCGGTTTTTGAACAAGTGACCATTGAAGTAATTGGACCAACCACGGTATATCTCCATGAGAGATGTAATATTTCACCTACGCAACTGTATAAGTCTTCATTCCCGTGGAGCGGACAAGATGAATGGCATCAATTGAAGTTAAGTGTTCGAACGGCGGAAGGAAAGCTACTTGTGGCCTATCAACCTGAACGTTCTGAGATTCAGGAAGTCCCAGACCCGGCCACACCACTCCCGCTACCATCCGAGATTCGTACGAATGAACAACTATATCTGGCTGGTCTTCATTTGGAGCAATATCGACATGCCACGTATGAACCAGAACCTTATTATCTGGAAGGCTTGACGCGCGATGCAACGGATATTCGTCTAAATATTGCGTATGGCACATTGCTGCTGCGCAGAGGATTGTTTCAAGATGCAGAGAAGCATTTCAGACAGGCTGTACAATCGCTGACGTGGAAAAATACGAATCCATATGATAGTGAAGCTTTTTATCAGCTCGGTCTGAGTTTAAAACTACAGGGGAAACAGGAAGAAGCCTACACAAAACTGTATAAAGCCGTATGGTCTGCACAGTTTCAGGATACGGGTTATTACATGCTTGCTCTGATCGATACGGCGCAACATCGGGATATCGAAGCACTGGATCACATTGAACGTTCGCTGATCCGTAACACTCGAAACTACAAGGCTCGGCATCTGAAGGTGGCTCTGTTGCGCAGATTGGGTCAGGATAAACGGGCCATCCAATATGCGTATGAAACGTTGGAACTGGACCCGGTTGAATTTGGAGCCGCACATGAATTAGTCCTGATCTACAGCCGAGCGACTGCATCTTCAGAGAGCAGGCAAGCGGAGCAAGCACGTGAGCATTTTCATCGTCTGATGAGAGGAGACGTTCATAATTATCTAAACCTAGCTGCAGATTACGCGGATGGTGGGTTGTGGGAAGAAGCACTGACTGTACTATCCTATGTTGAATCCGAAATTGCACAGCCTTATCCTATGGTTGGTTATGCTCAGGCCTACTTGTATCGTCAGCTGGGGGAGGTGGAGCAGGCCCAGGAATGTCAAAAGCAGGGGAACGCTGCTCCAACGGATTATTGTTTTCCTAATACGTTATTTGAATTCATGGTGCTTCAGGATGCATTGGCAGTGGATTCGAATGATGCGCGTGCTCACTATTACCTGGGAAATTGGTTGTATGATCATAAACGCTACGAGGAAGGAATCACCCATTGGGAAACGTCACGTGAGGCGAATGCAACATATTCAACTGTTCATCGGAATCTGGGACTGGCTTATTATAATAAGCTGAATCGCCCCGAACTTGCATTGGCTTCATTAGAGGAAGCATTCCGATTGGATTCACAGGATGCCCGAATCTTCTACGAGTTGGATCAATTGCACAAGAAGATAGGGTATTCTTGCGAGCGTCGAATCAAATTGCTGGAACAACATATGGAGCTGGTTCACCACCGTGATGATCTGTATATTGAGTGGGTAACTTTATTGAATATGCAGGGGAGTTATCAAGAAGCATGGAATGCTCTTCAGGCACGGCGGTTTCATCCCTGGGAGGGTGGAGAAGGCAAGGTTACAGGACAGTATGTTATAGCACTAACGGAACTGGCAAAGCAACATTTGGAAAAACAACTACCTGAACTAGCATTGGAGCTATTGCAGAAGGCGCTGGTTTATCCGGAGAACTTAGGTGAAGGTAAGCTAGAGGGAGCCGGAGACAACCCCGTTTACTTTTATCTTGGATGTGCCTACCAGCAACTGAAGAATAATCAGGCTGCAGAGGAGAATTTCCACAGAGCGTCAATCGGCCTTAACGAACCGGCAAGCGCGATGTTTTATAATGATCAACCGCCGGAATCCATCTATTATCAGGGTCTGGCCTGGCAGAAGCTTGGCAATGTGAAGGAAGCCAACAGGCGGTTCAACAAATTAATTGACTATGCCGAGAGGCATATGCATGACCACATCCGAATGGATTATTTTGCGGTATCTCTGCCCGATTTCCTGGTATTTGACGACGATCTCAATCAGCGTAATGAAGAACATTGCCAATACATGCGAGCATTAGGTCTTCTTGGCCTTGGTCGGACAAGTGAAGCCGAACTTGAATTGGAGCGGGTTCTGGAGAAGAACCCCAATCATCAAGGGGCAATCATTCATCGATAATTGATAATAGTTTTAACCCTATCCCATCTATACCGAAGGAGTTATATAATCCATGAACGATAGCATAGCAGGAAGCCAGATCCGTTTCATACTGGAGGCAGAAGATAAAGAGATTCGTGCGGGTCGCATGACAGGCAATGGAGGCAAAAATCCACGAGGGGAGTCTTATGACTTTACCAACTATTATATGATCCGTAATGGTAAACCCCATATTCCCGTAGTAGGTGAATTTCATTTCTCCAGATTCGCTTACTTGCAGTGGGAAGAAGAATTACTGAAGATGAAGGCAGGCGGGGTGAATATCATCGCGTCCTATGTCTTCTGGAATTTTCATGAAGAGCAGGAAGGCGAGTTTAATTGGTCAGGGAATCTGAACTTGCGGCACTTTGTGGATCTGTGTGGCAAACATCAGCTGCCACTAATCGTGCGGATTGGTCCATTCTGTCATGGAGAAGTTCGTAATGGAGGCATGCCAGATTGGTTATTCAGTTATCCATTTGAAGTGAGATCGAATGATGAAGGGTATCTGTATTACACCAAGCGATTATATCGTGAGATTGCTCGTCAGCTTAACAGCTGTTTTTATCAGGAGGGTGGCCCTGTAATAGCTGTACAGTTGGAAAATGAGTATATGCACGCTGGGGCACCTATGGATGCCTGGGGTTACACACGTGAAAAATACATTTCCTCTGGCCGGGACGGTCGTGAACATCTGAAAGTGCTTCGCAGTATTGCCGTAGAAGTTGGTATGCATCCCATGTTCTATACTGCCACGGCCTGGGGTAATGCTGCGGTGCCTGAAGAAGGAACGCTGCCTATGCTCGCGGGGTATGCGTACACACCTTGGATTCCTAATCAGCCTCCAAGCCGAGAGTATTTATTCCAGGATCTGCATATGAATCCTGTTGAAGAAGTGGATTATGACAGTCTGGAGTATCCTGCGGCGTATTGCGAACTCGCTGGTGGAATGCAGGTCAGTTATCACGCCCGACCAGTTGTAGATGCGGACAGTGTTGAAGCGATGACCATTGTGAAGCTGGCGAATGGCAGCAATCTGGTCGGATATTATATGTATCACGGTGGAACCAATCCGGTAGGGCAAAAAACGTATATGAACGAACAGGCATTGCCTAAAATGACGTATGATTACCAAGCCCCGCTTGGGGAGTTCGGACGTATTGGTGAATCGTATGACCGCATTCGAAACTTGTCCATGTTTCTGGAAGCATACGGTGAGCTGATTGCACCAATGGGCAGTGTTATACCGGAAGATCAGCATGCGATAACACCGGAGAACACGATGGATCTGCGCTGGTCTGTTCGTCAACAAGAAGGCTCAGGATTCCTGTTCTTGAATAATTATCAGGATCATGTGACGTTGCCTGATCGAGATATACAATTGCAGCTGCATACTGGCAAAGGGACTGCGTTTTATCCAAAGGAAGGCACGATGCAGCTGAAATCGGGTATGGCAGCCATTCTGCCTTTCCATATGAATCTGGATGGAATGAAGATCATTAGTGCTACCGTTCAGCCACTGACCCGGTTTATGGTGAATACTGAGCTTACGGCTGTCTTTTATGCCCATGATGGCATGATGCCTGAGTATGTTATTGATGCATCATCTATTACAAATGTGGATATGCCCGAAGGTACAATATCAGAGCAGGGAAATGAAGTTGTGATTCATCCAATTGCAGGCAAGGAGCATTATATGCGCATCACAACATCGGACGGTACAGTCATATGTATCATTACATTGACCCGTGAAGAGGCATTGCATGCCTACCGTTTCCATGTGGGCGGAGAAGAGAGGCTTGTGATTAGCAGCAGTCATCTGTATGTGCAGAATGAGATGATCATATGCAACTCCCTGGAGCAAGCAGAGTTTGAGGTATCCTTCTATCCGGCTCCAGAGCATGTTTCAGCATCTAAATATGCCGTCTCATCCCAGTCAAAGCAGGGAATATTCGGTACGTACACATTACAAGTTTCGCTTTACGAGCCTGCTGTAGAGGTTGATTATCCGAAAGCATATGCAGCAACATTGAGATTGGATACAGCCTGGCCGGAACAGGTAGATGACGTATGGGTTGAGATTGATTATGAAGGAGACGTTGCAGCAGCACATATTCATAATCAGATGTTAACCGATCATATTCACTATGGGCATAGCTGGATGCTTGGTTTGAAGCAATCCCGTCATTTGCTGGCCGATCACGCGCTTCGTCTGTCCATAACTCCAATCCGAAGAGGAACGATTGAGAGTTATGTGAATCAGGCTTATGTGGAGCGGTTTGAGGGTGTGGAGATCGGCAAGTTTAATAATATTCGGGTAAGACCACATTACCGGGTTGGGTTGATAATAGCAGGTAGGGAAGATACTTCATCATAATCTAAGAGTACAAAAGGTAACTGACATTTATAATACAAAGGGTTCTTTCTCCGAACGGGTGTGAGGGGAAAGAGCCTTTTTGATGTGGGGTGTAAAAAGAAAAGATTGCTATTCACTGGTAAAAAAGACTTGCTTAGTAAGCGTTTTCATTTTATTATGAATTCATAACCTTATCGATAAGGTTTATTTATGGGAAATAACTTAACCTTAATAAGGTTAGTCTTTATCTATTTGTTACCCGTTAAAGCGTCTATAAACGTCTATTACCAACGATTTTAGTTAACTTATTGCCTAGAGCAGGGTTAATTGAAATAAAAAAATCAAATTCAGGAGGTTGCAAACGAATGGTTAATCTGAAAAAGTGTACAATCTTCACGGTTATTGCTGCGCTCATGTTTATGGCATTGGGGAGTGCAGCCCCCAAAGCATCTGCTGCCACAGGATTTTATGTAAACGGCAACAAGTTGTATGATTCCACAGGCAAGCCTTTTGTCATGAGAGGTGTTAATCACGGACATTCCTGGTACAAGAATGATCTAAACACCGCGATCCCTGCAATCGCCAAAACAGGTGCCAATACAGTACGTATTGTTCTTTCGAATGGCAGCCTGTACACCAAAGATGATCTGAACGCTGTTAAAAATATTATTAATGTGGTTAACCAAAATAAAATGATTGCTGTACTTGAAGTACATGATGCCACAGGCAAGGATGACTATAATTCGTTGGATGCCGCAGTGAACTACTGGATTAGCATTAAGGAAGCTTTGATTGGCAAAGAAGATCGGGTAATCGTCAACATCGCCAATGAATGGTATGGAACGTGGAATGGAAGTGCGTGGGCTGATGGCTACAAAAAAGCCATTCCTAAACTAAGAAATGCCGGAATCAAAAATACGCTGATTGTGGATGCAGCAGGATGGGGACAATTCCCTCAATCCATCGTGGATTATGGTCAAAGTGTTTTTGCAGCCGATTCTCAGAAAAATACGGTCTTCTCCATTCATATGTATGAGTATGCTGGCAAAGATGCTGCAACGGTCAAAGCCAATATGGAGAATGTGCTGAACAAAGGATTGGCACTAATCATTGGTGAATTCGGCGGATATCACACAAACGGTGATGTGGACGAGTATGCCATCATGAGATATGGTCAGGAAAAAGGGGTAGGCTGGCTTGCCTGGTCTTGGTACGGAAACAGTTCCGGTCTGAACTATCTGGACATGGCCACAGGTCCGAACGGGAGCTTAACGAGCTTTGGCAACACCGTAGTTAATGATACCTATGGTATTAAAAACACTTCCCAGAAAGCGGGGATTTTCTAATCCGCCGATCAAACAGAACACTCTGACGTTCACGTCAGGGTGTTTTTTTAATGAAATAGCCCAATTATTGATGTCTTTTGAATATTTCCGTTTTGTTTTAAAATATTTTGTTTTCAAAATAAAACAAAGATGTTAAACTCGTATCAGGAATAAAACAAACATTATCGGAGGGAAACAAATGGTACAGAGTTTATGGAATGCATCGCAGGCTTCTGAGAAAACAACAGGACTTGAACAGTTGGTTTACCGATCCAATCTCATTGGTTCTGACCGCAGTGTATGTAACATATACGGTGGTAATACGTCTACCAAAACGACAGTGAAGGATTTTCGTGGTCGTGATGTAGAAGTAATGTATGTGAAAGGCAGCGGCTCAGATCTGGGTTCCATGGAAGCGAAGCATTTTACCGGACTTGGGCTTGAAGATATCAGACCATTAATTGAACGTGAATCCATGTCGGATGAAGAGATGGTTGAATATCTGGGACATTGCATGATTGATGCCAAGCACCCGCGGGCCTCCATTGAGACTCTTCTGCATGCGTTTCTTCCATATAAGCATGTGGATCATACTCATCCGGATGCGATTATTAGCCTGTGTTGTGCGGATAACGGCAAGGAATTAGCGAAAGAGATCTACGGTGATCGTTTTGTGTGGGTGCCCTACGTACGTCCAGGGTTTACATTATCCAAAATGATTGCTGAAAGCGTATTCTCGAACCCCAATGCCGAACTCGTACTGATGGAAAAACACGGTCTCGTGACTTGGGGTGAGACATCCGAGGAATGTTACGCTCAAACGATCAAGATTATCAATGAAGCAGAAGCTTTCATCGAAGCACGAGTGAACGAAGAAAGTTTGTTTGGTGGTGTGAAGCACCCGGCACTTGCCGCTGATGTTCGTCGTCAGATCGTATCACGTGTGATGCCAACGATTCGTGGAGCAGTATCGGATAGCAAAAAAATGATTTTGTCCTTTGATGATCAAGAGGACGTACTTGCTTTTGTGGGCGGAGCAAATTCTCCGGAATTGTCTCAGGTGGGTGCAGCTTGTCCGGATCATCTGGTACATACCAAAGTGGTACCTCTGTTCATCGATTGGACACCGGATGCGGAAGATATCGAAGGCTTAAAATCCAAGCTGGTAGAAGGTGTGGCTGCTTACAAAGAGCAATATCAACAGTATTTTGAGAGCAACAAAAACGAAGGTGATGTCATGTTCGAAGCGGCACCACGCGTTATCCTCATTCCTGGTGTGGGCATGATTAACACAGGCAAGAGCTGGGCGCTTTCCCAAGTAAGCGGGGCGTTGTATCACAGAGCGATTGCCGTTATGCGTGGAGCTACTAGCTTGGGTCAATTCGTATCGCTCAGTGCAAACGAGTCTTACAATGTGGAGTACTGGCCGTTGGAATTGTATAAATTGTCTCTGGCTCCGGCAGAAACCGAATTCTCCCGTAAAGTGGCGTTTATCACAGGCGGCGCAGGTGGTATCGGAAGTGAAACAGCACGCAGATTGGTATCTGAAGGCGCACATGTGGTGCTTGCTGATCTCAACCTGGAGGGTGCACAGAAAGTAGCACAGGAAATTAATGATCAGTACGGTGCGAATCGTGCTTATGCGCTCAAAATGGACGTAACCGATGAGGAAGCCGTTCAATCTGCGTATGCAGATGTTGCGGTGCAATATGGCGGAGTGGATATCATCGTGAACAATGCGGGACTAGCGACATCTAGCCCATTTGACGAAACATCCCTGAAAGAATGGAACCTGAACATGAATGTACTGGGCACAGGGTATTTCCTCGTGGCTCGTGAAGCGTTCAAGCTGATGAAACAACAGGGCATTGGGGGAAGCATGGTCTTTATCGGTTCCAAGAACTCGGTGTATGCAGGTAAAAGTGCTTCTGCTTACAGTTCAGCGAAAGCGCTTGAAGCACATCTGGCACGCTGCATTGCAGCAGAAGGTGGAGAGTATGGCATTCGTGTCAACACGATTCTTCCGGATGCCATTCTACAGGGGTCAGCCATCTGGAACGGTTCCTGGAGAAACGAACGGGCAGCGGCATACGGAATTGAACCGGATCAATTGGAAGAGTATTATCGCAAACGGACGACATTGCTCGTGAATATCTATCCTAGAGATATTGCAGAAGGAATTGCATTCTTTGCTTCTTCCAAGTCCGAAAAAACAACCGGTTGCATGATGACCATTGATGGCGGTGTACCGGCAGCATTTACACGTTAAAATAGGAGGGTTCTTGCGGATGGATAACCAAGTCAAGCAAGCGTATGAAGCAGCCAAGGCATTATATGCCCAGCACGGAATTGATACGGACGAGGTGCTGAACAGACTCGCGGAGATCAAAGTATCCGTACACTGCTGGCAAGGCGATGATGTCAAAGGTTTTCTGAATAAAGATGTGGAGTTAACAGGGGGGATTTCCGTTACAGGTCAATATCCGGGGGCTGCAACCACACCTGCTGAACTTCGTAACGATCTTGAGCAAGCTTTTGCTCTGATTCCCGGTAAACATAAGGTCAATCTGCATGCGATATACACGGATACAGATGAACAGGTTGAGCTGGATCAGATTGAGCCGAAGCATTATGAGAACTGGGTGAAATGGGCCAAAGAACAAGGACTCGGCCTGGACTTCAACCCAACATGTTTTTCCCATGAAAAATCAAGTGACGGCTTCACGCTTAGTCATCCAGACCCTGAGATTCGCAAGTTCTGGATTGATCACTGCAAGGCATCCCGCCGGATTGGTGCATACTTCGGTGAACAGCTTGGTCAAACTTGTGTAACCAATGTATGGGTACCGGACGGATTTAAGGATAATCCGGTTGATCGGTTGACACCACGCAAACGTCTCAAAGAATCGCTGGATGAAGTATTCGGCGAACCACTTAACCCGGAACACAACCTGGACGCGGTAGAGAGCAAGCTGTTTGGGCTGGGTTCGGAAGCCTATGTGGTGGGTTCTCATGAATTCTATATGGGTTACGGTTTGCAAAATGATACGTTGATCTGCCTGGATGCGGGCCATTTTCATCCAACAGAGGTTATTTCCAATAAACTGTCGTCCTTGTCACTGTTTACAAGTGGCATTCTGCTTCACGTAAGTCGCCCGATGCGCTGGGACAGTGACCATGTGGTAATTATGGACGATGAGTTGCTGGAAATTGCCCGTGAACTGGTTCGACATGATCTGCTTGCGACCACGCATATTGGACTGGATTTCTTCGATGCGAGCATTAACCGTGTTGCTGCTTGGGTTGTGGGTACACGCAACACGATCAAAGCCCTTCTGCGTGCGATGCTGGAACCGGTGGATGCTCTGAAACAAGCCGAGCTGGATGGTGATTATACCCTGCGTCTCGCATTAACGGAAGAGTTCAAATCCTATCCGTTTGGCGCAATTTGGGACTACTATTGTGCTCAGCAAGGCGTTCCAGTCCGTGAAAAGTGGATCACCGATATCAAAACCTATGAACAAGACGTATTGCTACAGCGTGATAAATCATTGGTTTAATAACTGTTTTCAGTTTCGTATATGAAAAAGTTTTGAGTAAACCATGGTATCATTCATGATTTCATAAGTTATCCTTTATAAACCACTGCGGAATGAAATTCCGTGGTGGTTTTTTTGGCATATTCACTTCGAAATGCATAAGTGAGGCGATTGCTTCCATACTAGGAATATAGATCCGTATCGTATACGATTGCCACGCAGAGGAGGAGTAATAGCGTTGAATCTAGCCCACAACAAACTGTATATCGCTGCACTGGGCGGCGTGAACGAAATTGGGAAGAATATGTATTTGATCCAGTACAATCAGGACATTATCGTGATTGACTGTGGTTCGAAGTTTCCTGATGAGACATTGCCTGGTATTGATCTGATCATTCCGGATGTGGCGTATCTGCTAGAGAATCTGGATAAAGTAAGGGGTCTTGTGGTTACCCACGGACATGAAGATCACATCGGTGGCATTCCCTATTTGTTAAAACAAATGAACATCCCCGTGTATGCATCCAGGCTCACTCGAGGGTTGATCGAGCTTAAACTGAAAGAGCATGGACTTCTGCGCAAGGCGGACCTGCATACGATCGATGCTCACTCCAGCATTACGCTGGGAGGAATCGAGGTTTCCTTTTTCGCAACCAGTCATAGTATACCGGATTGTCTTGGTATCTTTTTTCAGACCCCAGCAGGTAATGTTGTGCATACCGGAGATTTTAAGTTTGATATGTCTCCCGTACATGGACCTTTCCCAGATCTGCACCGCATGGCTGAGATTGGCAAACAGGGTGTCCATATTTTGCTGTCCGAGAGCACCAATGCAGAAAGACCGGGATTTACACCTTCCGAGCGAGTTGTGGGAGACCACATTCTGGATGCCTTTATCCGTGCAAAACAAAAAGTATTTATCTCTACTTTTGCGTCAAATGTCAGCAGAGTACAACAGATTGTGAATGCAGCATTCGAGACAGGTCGCAAACTGGCTCTGTTGGGCAGAAGTATGGTGAATGTGGTATCGGTGGCCAGTGAATTGGGGTATCTGCAAGTTCCTGACGGATTGTTGATTGAAGCCATCGACTCGGATCAGTTTCCACCTGAACAGGTTGTTGTCTTATGTACAGGTAGCCAGGGAGAAGCAATGGCAGCATTATCACGCCTGGCATCCGGTAAGCATCCTCATGTAAGAATTAACGCTGGGGACACGGTCATTATTGCGGCCGGAGCCATTCCGGGCAATGAACGGAATCTTGCACATGTGATTGATAACCTGTATGTTCTCGGAGCACGTGTGATATATGGTTCAAGTGGTGCAGCAGGAATGCATGTGTCTGGACACGGCAGTCAGGAAGAGCTCAAATTGATGTTGACCCTGATGAAACCCGATTATCTGATTCCGATTCACGGTGAGTTCCGCATGTTGTATCAACACAGGCTGCTTGCCGAGTCCGTAGGTATAGAGCGTGATCATGTGTTTATCGTGAATAACGGGCATATGATCCAGTACAAAGACGGCACTGCTTCTCTGGGTCCCAAAATTGCATCAGGAAACAGTCTCGTAGACGGTCTGATCATGGGGGATGTCGGCAATATTGTACTGCGTGACCGGAGGCAACTTTCATCCGATGGTATGTTGGTCATTGTAACGACACTAAGCAAAACGGAAAAACAGATGGTCACCTCACCCGAAATTATCTCCAGAGGGTTTGTGTTCGTTAAGGACTCGGAAGAATTCATGCATGAAATTCATGAGCTGGTTCTAAACCGGATGGGTGAGTTGACTGGCGCGGGTGTGAATCAGTGGAATGTGATCAAAAGAAAGCTGAAAGACGAGATCGGTCACTATATCTACGCTCAAACTAAGAGAAGACCTATGATCCTGCCTATTATTATTGAAGTCTGAGATGTAGGAAGTAGCAAGCGTTCCTGTGTTAGTGATCTGAGCATAATGTGTATATGAAAGTTTAACAGCCTGATGAATGAGGATCATACTTCGGTATGAACATCACATGGATATCGGGCTTTTACTATTATCTTGGGAGTGTACAATAGATGCGATAAAGGGAGGTGAATCTAATTCGCCATGGGTTCGCGATTCGAAGTATAATATAAGGTAAACCAGTTAATAGAAATAAGAGGAGTCTCTATGAATAAAACGATTTCTGATATCGCTCAGATGGCAGGTGTTGCAAAAAGCACGGTCTCCCGCTACCTGAATGGCGGATCGGTTAGTGAAGATACAAGTCAGAAGATTGAGCGTATTATCAAACAATACAATTATGTTCCCAACACATTTGCACAGAGTCTGAAGGCGAAGAAGACCAGTATCATCGGTACGGTTGTGCCACGACTTGATTCTTTTGCGACATCCCAGACATTGATCGGAATTGATGAAGAATTGCGAAGTAATCAGTATCAGATGTTGATCGCGAATACGAGTCAGGACATGCAGCGGGAGATTGATGCCATCTATGATTTTGCACGCCAGAAGGTATCGGGTATTATATTGCTGGCTGCTGAGGTAACCGAAGCGCACCTGAAGGCCATTGAGGATATACGTATTCCGGTGTTATTGGTGGGGCAACAGCATGACCAATTACATAGTCTTGTACACAATGATGATCAGGCTGGCTATGAGATGGGCAGATATGTCGTCAAACAGGGCCACCGAAAGATTGTTTACATGGGTGTGAGCGAGAAGGATCGGGCAGTAGGGATCTATCGCAAACAGGGGTTCCAGCGAGCGATCGCCGAGTGTGGCGGATGTGAAGTGAAGTATTATGAGACGAGCTTCAAGATGTCTGAAGCCATCGTTACTGCTGAAGCTATCCTGAAAGAGATTACACCAACGATCATTGTAGGGGCTACGGATAATATCGCTCTGGGTGTAATGAAGATTGCGTTCTCCAATAAAATTCGCATACCGCAAGATTTGTCTGTTACCGGATTTGGTGGATATGATATTACGGAGATGATTCATCCCACGCTGACGACTGTGAAATATCATTATTTGCAGGCAGGCAAAGTAGCGGCGAATCACATTATTCGTCTTGTCAAAGGCGAGTCGGTGGAGGAACGAACAACACTGGACGTAGAACTAATTCCTCGAGAAAGCGTTGACAAATTATAAAAACATCCTTTATGATAATTCCATCGAACCGGTTCCATTGTGAGCATCCACTTTGAATGAGTGCGAACACGGGCTGGCATTAATGCCAAATGGAATTATTTTTTTATTTCGATTGGAACCGGTTCCTATATTTTGAATGGAGAACAGCTATGAAAATGACTAGAGAGCAGCGCTACAGAAGAATGGAGCAAGCTGAGCCTGGTGAGATTGCGAAGCTTGAAGCACAGATATCCGAGTGTCCATGGAGACAGAGTTATCACATTCAGCCCATAACGGGTCTGCTTAATGATCCTAACGGCTTTGCATATTATCAAGGTTATTATCATCTGTTCTATCAGTGGTTTCCACTTGGAACAGAACACGGCATGAAATATTGGTATCATACCCGCTCGAAGAATCTGGTGAACTGGGAAAATGTCGGGATTGGAATCGAACCGGATAGCTGGTATGACTCACACGGAGCATATTCCGGCAGTGCGATTGAAAAAGACGGCAAGCTGCATTTGCTGTACACAGGCAATACGAGGGATGAGGCTTGGGTCAGACATCCGTATCAATGCTTGGCAGTCATGGATGAAAGCGGTTCAGTAAGCAAGCTGAATCATCCGGTCATCTCTTCGGTTCCAAAGGGATACACGGAACACTTCAGAGATCCCAAAGTGTGGCAAGAAGGAGACACGTATTATTGTGTAATCGGAGCGCAGCGAACAGATGAGACGGGATGTACGGTGCTGTATCGTTCAATGGATCTGAACAACTGGGAGTTCCTTGGTGAAATTCATACACAGCTAACCTCTTTTGGCTACATGTGGGAGTGTCCGGATTATATGGAGATGAACGGGAAAGGCGTGCTTGTCTTTTCACCACAAGGCTTAAATGCTGTGGGAGATCATAATCAGAATATTTTTCAATCCGGTTATCTGATTGGGGAGCCGCTTAATCTCCAGACGAGAGAGTTCACGCATGGTGAATTCCAGGAGTTGGATCGTGGATTCGACTTCTATGCTCCACAGACGATGCAGGCTCCGGATGGAAGACGTATTCTGGTTGGTTGGATGGGACTCCCCGATCTAGCATATCCGACAGATGATAACGGTTGGGCTCATTGCCTGACTATTCCTCGGCAGTTGACACTACGAGACGGGAAGTTGATTCAACAACCGGTTGCTGAAATGATCCAATTGCGTCAGCAGGAGGAAGGCACGCATTTTCGTGCAACAATGGATAATGAGAGTCGATCTTTCACAGGTTTGAATGGAATTTCCTATGAACTGATCTGTGAGATAAGCCAAGTAGATGCAGAGATTGTAGGCATCGAGTTCAGGGCAAGTGAAACTGAGAAAACGGTTCTTCTGTATGATCGGATTCAGCAGAAAGTTATCCTGGATCGGACGATGTCTGGTGCGGAGTTGTCAGAACAAAATGGCACGATACGGCGATGCACACTTACTGCGGACGTGATCAAGTTCCAACTATTCGTAGACGCATCTTCAGTCGAGATCTTTGTGAATGATGGGGAAGAGGTCTTTACCAGCCGCATTTTCTCAAGCCAGGACAGCGTGGATATTCGGTTCTTTGCACACAGCGGCAAAGCTGATTTTGAAGCAACACAATGGCATTATTAAGTATTACGTGAGAGGAATGAGATAACATGTCGGAGAATCAACGCATTGCCCAGGACGTCATTCATGCCATCGGGGGCAAAGAGAATATTGCATCTTTTGCACATTGTGCAACCCGTCTTCGCATCATGGTGAAAGATAAAGAGAAGATTGATCAGAAAACGGTCGAGAACATCGAAAAGGTGAAAGGGGCTTTTTTCAACTCGGGTCAATATCAGATTATCTTTGGTACAGGAACCGTTAATCGAATTTTTGAAGAGGTTGAGAAGCTGGGAATCGAAGGGTCGTCCAAGGAGGATGTGAAGAGTCAGGGGAAAAAGGAAGGCAATGCTTTTCAGCGGGCAATCCGCACATTTGGTGATGTATTTGTACCCATCATTCCCGTACTGGTAGCTACAGGGTTGTTCATGGGATTGCGCGGATTACTTACCCAGAATGAAATTTTGGCGTTATTCGGAGCAACACCGGATGATATCTCGGCCAATTTCCTGTTATTCACTCAGATCCTGACGGATACGGCATTTGCATTTCTGCCTGCACTTGTAGCGTGGTCCGCGTTCCGTGTATTTGGGGGAAGTCCGGTACTTGGTATTGTACTAGGGCTAATGTTGGTCAATCCGGCATTACCCAATGCTTATGCGGTAGCAGATGGATCAGCCCAGCCGCTGCATATGTTTGGTTTTATACCTGTCGTGGGTTATCAGGGATCGGTTCTGCCTGCGTTCTTCGTAGGTTTGATTGGAGCCAAGTTCGAGAAGGTACTAAGAAGACGGGTGCCTGAGGCACTGGACTTAATTCTGACTCCTTTTATTACGTTAACGGTTATGATTACGCTTGGACTATTTGCGATTGGTCCTGTGTTCCATTCCCTGGAAGAGTGGGTGCTGCATGGAACAACGGCCGTATTGGATCTTCCGTTCGGCATCGCAGGTATTATCATTGGATTCTTCCATCAGATTATTGTCGTTACGGGTGTGCATCACATCTTTAATTTCCTGGAGATTCAGTTATTGGAGAAAACGGGATTCAATCCGTTCAACGCGATTATCACCTGTGCGATGGCAGCACAAGGAGCAGCTTGTCTAGCGGTCGGTCTGAAGACCAAAAATATGAAACTCAAAGCACTGGCATTACCTTCGTCCTTGTCCGCATTTCTGGGCATTACCGAGCCAGCCATCTTCGGAGTTAACTTGCGTTATATGAAACCATTTATTATGGGTTTGGTTGGTGGTGGTGTGGGTGGTTTCATCGCTTCCCTGTTCCATCTGCAAGGTACAGGTATGGCAGTAACGGTTATTCCGGGTACATTGCTCTATCTGAACAGCCAACTGCCGTTGTACATCTTGTCTAACGTGGTTGCCATGGCGATTGCTTTTGCACTTACCTGGTTCTTCGGCTATAAGGATCAACCGGTTACAGACGAATCGGTGAACCATGAGAACAGCGGAGTAACATCAACTGAAGTTAAAGCAGAGGGATCTAGTCCGCATATTAATTCAGTTAACGCTGTCGTTACAAGCAATCGTCCTAAAGTAGATCTGCTCGAAATTGCTTCGCCTCTGCACGGTACCATCGTTGCTCTGGAGCAGGTTCCTGATCCGGCGTTCTCGGAAAAACACATGGGTGAGGGTATTGCCATTGAGCCATCAGAAGGCAAAGTGTATGCACCGTTTGATGGTGTCATCGCACATGTCATGAACAAGAGTAAACATGCGGTGATTCTGGAGCATGAGACAGGTGTACAGATGCTGGTTCATATCGGAATTAATACGGTTGGATTAAAAGGAAACGGCTTTACCGCGCATGTGAATAGCGGAGATCGTGTAGCTGCAGGGCAATTATTGATCGAATTCGACATGGATGTCATTCAGGCTGCAGGTCTGCCGTTGATAACACCTGTGCTGATTCCAAGCGGAAATGAAGCGATAGCAACGGTTACAGGAACCTCAACCGGTCCTGTGCAAGCCAATGGGGAAGCAATACTTATTGTGAAATTCAATGAACCTCAATAATTGATCGTTTGAAATAGAGATGTATTATTACATGGTTCGTGAAAGTACTAATCATAAAAGGCAAAGGAACTTGTATGTATCATCAGGTTCCTTTGCCTTTTTGTAATGCTTTTCAATCCAAAAAATAATCTCAAAAGGAATAATACGTCAGCGCATATTGCATCAGAAAAACACGGATTTCTTCCCGGCTCAATTTCGAGGAGCTAACATTTCTTTTCTCCAGGTTGAACAGCAGATGACGGACAGCTTTCTCCACAAACAGGACACGTTCGTTTCCCCAGATTTCTCGTTGTTGCTCGATATGACGTATGGCCTGATTGGGCTGCATGCCTTTTAACACTCTGAACACCGAAGCCCAGTGTACAAGATCTGTAGGGTAAGCTCCTTCAGATAGTTTAAATTCAGCGAATCCATGTGTTTCCCCGCATGAGATCTTGAATAATCCACAGTAGCAGGTTGCTTGAACGGTTTCGAGGCATGGCAATCTCTGCATATCGTATCGGATAATCTCCATTGAACTGATTATAGAATCAGCACTCATCTCTCGTTGTATGCCCACATCACAACTTGCAATCACACCGTTCAACCTCCATAGCTAAATAAGCTTATTGTTATCGTTGTCCTGCCGATGATATTACGATCAAACGAGCATGAAGTAAAATAATCCAAGGGTGAAATATAGGTGTTTTTAAGACTTTTTTGCTTTAAATCTCTACGTGTAAGCGATTAACATGAGATATATCTGCGATTATGACGCGCTTAATCCGGTTTCTATAATCGCTTATGATTAATCGAGAAATATGGAGAATTACAGAGTAAAGAGTGGATTATACAAGATATGAACAGGATTATGGTCTGGAATCAATCAGAAAAGTGCAGAATCGAATACTGCTCAATTGCAGAAAGGCAGATAGAGGACTATGATTCGCACATAACGTATTCGAAACGAAATATGCAGGATCTGATTGAAGGCGAGGTAGACAGCAATGGATGAGGCAATGATTGTCGTATCAGCAGGACACAGTGCAGCGGGGATGAATTTCGTGAATGTATTATTGAAAAAGGGGTTAGCCTTCGTTGTGCTTGTACACAGTGAAGAGGAACGGGAACAACTTCTAACACTTGGGACAGTTCCTGTTCGTTATATTCAAGTAACCGAAGGGGGGCAACAGACTCGTCCCGAATATATGGTCACCAATGCATTTGTGTTCGAGAATAATCTGCCTCAGTGTTGCGAGGATATCCAGTTGTGTCACAGCTGGTATCCGCAACAGCTTTATGTCGTTTCCAGTAACAAGGCTCCAGTTGGTCTTGTATATAAGGGACTTGGTGCAACGTATGTCATTCATAGCCAGAGTGGGGATGTTTCGTTTTTATTGTGAACGGTCATTCGTAATGGATACGGAAAGTTTTTGAGTCAAAGGAAAAACGTTCTGTCCGAGCCGATGGCTCTGGACAGAACGTTTCGTGATTCCCACAGATATAGATCAAGTGGGGAATCCTTATAACTATTATGAAGTTACACCAACAACGCTGGTTCCATTTTTCGTGATTTTGTACGTCAGCACATCTCCGTTCCAGAAATGGAACTTAAGCGTGACTTCGCCATAATTGGTTTCATTGAAGAAGTTAGGCTTCAGCTCAATCACATTACGTTCGTAATCTGGGCTAAATGTGTAGGAGAATTCTTTGAATGAAGTCCAGTTCTGTGGACCAGCGTTTTCTCCGTTTGCATATGTTGCTTCCATCGTGGCCAGCTGGTTCCCGTTAAACGTAGTCGGAATGGCAAATGCACTGGTTGTACCTGTTGCATCGTTTAACTTGGGTGTGTCATATTTAATGATATTAAAGCTCCAGTCAGCACCTTCATTAAATCCAGCCGTGAGTGTGGCATTTACGCCCAAATCACCAGAGGCTGTCAATTTGGTTAACAGATTGGACTTTAACGTAAGTACATCTTTTTTAATCGTATAGTCTTTACCTCTAACAAGAGGGGTAGTGCCATTTTTCAAAGAATTGAATTTGTTACCGTTCAGATTGAGTTTTACTTTTTTATCTTGAATGGTTTCATTTTGTTTAAGGTACACGAGGTCCGTTTCAGCTGTGGAGGAGCGACCTGTCCAGCTTGCTTTCATCGTATCAAATAGTTCCTGATCAGACCAAGTAAAGCTTGTGCGTCCGAAGTGCTGACCGTTGTCCCATAACATCGTTGTCATCTGTTTTTGACGCAGATATTGTCCAACGAATTCGAAGAATTTCAGTTTTTCGCCTTGCTCAATGACACCTGTGTGTTGGTCAAAACCAAGCAAGCCATACTCACCAACGATAACCGGAATGCCTTTCGCTGTGAAAGCATTGTATACTCGATCAAATGTATCGGTAACGTCCTTCTGTACTTCCTCGTTATACTTGGTGTAACCTGCGATGTTCACACTGAACGGCCAGAACCCATAGTAGTGAACGGTTGCAATAATATTGGTGTCATTCAATTTTTGAATGGTTTTATTCAGTTCATCCAGATCAGGTTGAGCGGAAGAGGTATGCATCGTTGGAAGCACAAGTGGACGTGTCTCGTTGTTTCCACCCGAAGTTCTTACGATCTTGTGAAAAGAAGTATTCAACTCGTCCAGCATGCGATATCCAATCGCTGCATCCGTTGTGCCGCCTTCGGAGAAACGGGGTTCGTTAACACTTTCGAACATGAGTTTATCGGATGCATCTTTGAATTTGTCCGCAATCTGAGTCCAAGCTGCGTTGTACCGTGCAAGCACGTTGTCATGGTCTTTCTCCATGTAACTGATCCAGCGCCAGGAATCATGGTGAAGATTGATCATGACGTAGAGATCCGCATCAAGGGCCCAGTCTACTACTTCCTGAACCCGATTCATGTAAGCGGAATCAATTATGTAGTCGGGTGCGTCACCGATGTGGGCTTCCCAGGTCACAGGAATACGGATACTGTTGTAGCCCTCAGCTGCGATCGATTGAATCAGTTCCTTCGTAATGCGAGGATTGCCCCAGGCTGTCTCATCCTCACCAACGGCATCCAGAGAGTTACCCAGATTCCAGCCAGGCTCCATGGCGTTTACATAGGTCTGCATTTTGCTTGGAGCGGGTGATGCATTGGCCTGTTCGCTGTTGTCAGTCGCAGCTGAAGCCATAGCGGAGGAGAATAGAGATAGAATCATGGCAGTCACAAGCGTAAGAGATAGGACTGATTTTCGGTTTTTTTTCATTAATATAGTCTCCTTCGAATAGAGAATGGTTGAACGTGAATAGCGGTTAAGCAGGGTGAAAATAAAGCTCAACGCAAACAAAAATTCACTTGTTTAATACTGGAATCACCACCGATTTATGTACTGAAAGCGTTTTCGTAACTTACTATATCATGATTTAATATTGGACAATACCTGCACAATTGGAATAAAAATCATGTAAAAATCAGTGATTTTGTTATATGAATAGATTGTATAGTGAGCGTTTATTTCATTGGAAATGAAAATCATATGGTTGCTTTTTAATGATAATTAGATTTAAATACCCTGGGAGGGATCTAATATGAAGCTGGATGCACATCAACATTTCTGGGAATACAATGTCGCCGAGTACGGATGGATTGGCGAAGAGATGAAAGCCATTCGTCAATCTTTTCTTCCGGAAGATCTTGAACCTTTATTGGTCCAATCAGGACGGGATGGATGTATTGCGGTACAAGCCAGACAATCACTGACAGAAACCGGGTGGCTTCTGCAGCTGGCAGACCAATACGAGTTTATCAAAGGTGTTGTCGGATGGGTAGATCTTTGTTCGGATGATGTTCGAAATCAGCTTGAACTGTTCGCGTCCAATCCGTATCTGAAGGGCGTACGTCATGTCATACAGGATGAACCTGATCTTCAGTATGTATTGAGAGAAGACTTTCAGCGCGGAATTTCATTGCTAAAAGAGTATGATTTGGCCTATGATCTGTTGGTATCCAAGGAGCAACTGCCTTATGCCGTGGACCTGGTTAAGGCGTTTCCTGAACAGCGATTTGTACTTGATCATCTGGCTAAACCCGACATCAAATCAGGTACACTCTCACCATGGAAAGAAGCGCTTGAGTCATTGGCCGCACAACCAAATGCGTACTGTAAACTTTCAGGGATGGTGACGGAAGCAGACTGGGTAAATTGGACTTCAAACGACTTTACACCCTATCTGGATATCGCCATAGTAGCTTTTGGTGCGGAACGATTAATGTTCGGGTCCGACTGGCCCGTGAGTAACGTATCAGCTACGTATGCTGATGTATGCGGTATCATTACGGCTCACATTCATTCCTTACCTGTGTCAGAACAACAGATGATTCTTGGCGGCACATGTGCTGCGTTTTATCAAATATCATAGGGATTAATTCATAGCTAAATCAGTTTCAAGATGTTGACAACCGTTCTGATTCTTGCTAAAGTTTTATCCAATCCGCATAATTGTGATCTGGGAATGTTACCGATATGGGCATAACCTGAGCTGGCTTGTGTACACGTAACCGTGTACCCAGGCTGGTTCGGGTTTTTTGTATTTAAGTTGAACAAACGATTTTACACGGTAGGACTGCGCGGCCAGAACAATCTTCCACTCGCTGTTATCCCCAGATTTTTTCTGTCCTCTCCGTTTATGTGTAATTGTGTAGTTCAACTTAAATATTTTGTCTTTTTAATATTCTAACGATTTGAGCGGGTAGCTGAACTACATATTTGGAAGGAGAATGATAATGACGAATTTTAAATTTCCTAAAGACTTTCTGTGGGGTGGAGCCATTGCTGCGAATCAGGCGGAGGGTGCGTATCTGGAAGATGGCAAAGGCCTGAGCATCGTTGACTTGCTGCCAACAGGAGAGAAGCGCAGAAGCATTATGAAAGGTCATGTTCCGGCTTTTACGCCGCTCGCTAACGAGTTCTATCCTTCACATGAAGCGATCGACTTCTATCACCGTTACCCTGAAGATATTGCTCTATTTGCCGAAATGGGATTCAAGGCACTGCGTGTGTCCATTGCCTGGGCACGGATTTTCCCGACAGGAGAAGATGCACAGCCAAATGAAGCCGGATTGCAATTTTACGATAACCTGTTTGATGAATTGTTGAAAAACGGCATTGAACCTGTGGTTACATTGGCTCACTTTGATGTGCCTGTACATCTGATTGAGAAGTACGGCAGCTGGAGAAGTCGTGAACTGGTAACGTTATTCGAGAAGTACGCTACAACGGTATTCACACGGTACCAAGACAAGGTGAAATACTGGATGACATTCAATGAGATCAACATGCTGCTTCATCTTCCGTTCCTTGGGGCGGGACTGGCGTTCAATGAAGGGGATAACATCAAGGAAATTCAATATCAGGCGGCTCACCACCAATTGGTTGCAAGTGCACTGGCAGTCAAAGCATGTCATGAGATTATCCCTGGTGCCATGATTGGTTGTATGCTTGCGGCAGGAAGCTTCTATCCGTATACCTGTAATCCGGAAGATGTATTCCAGGGTATGGAAAAAGATAGAGAGTCCTATTTCTTCATCGATGTGCAGTCACGTGGGGAATATCCTGGTTACGCCAAACGTTTCTTCAAGGACCACGAATTGAACATCGTTATGCAGCCGGAAGATGCGGAAATCTTGAAGAATCATACGGTAGATTATATCGGGTTCAGCTACTATTCAAGTCGTACAACCAGTACCGATCCCGAAGTTATCAAAAATATGACCAGTGGCAATGTATTTGGCTCGGTAGCCAATCCATATCTGGCGAAGTCCGAATGGGGCTGGACAATTGACCCCAAAGGATTCCGTATTACCGCCAATCAACTACATGACCGTTATCAGAAGCCACTGTTTGTCGTTGAGAATGGATTTGGTGCCAATGATGTGGTTACCCCGGAGGGTGAAGTGGATGATGCATACCGAATTGACTACTTGAAACGACATGTAGCTGAAATGGGTGAGGCTATTCAAGATGGGGTCAATATTATCGGTTACACCAGTTGGGGACCTATTGATATCGTAAGTGCATCCTCAGGTGAGATGAGAAAACGTTATGGCTACATTTATGTGGATCGTGATAATGAAGGTCATGGTAAACTGACACGACTGAAGAAGAAGAGTTTTGAGTGGTACAAAAATGTGATTGCATCCAACGGAACAAACCTGGGTGACGAGTAGTTTATATTTTTCTGAATTAAAATGGCCTTGTACAGCAATAAAAAATCGGAAGTTTCATCTATATAATTTGAAATAAATATTTACACAAAACGGAGAGGTCAGAAAAAAACTGGAGAAGCGAAGCGTTCGCCTTTATCACCGGATTTTCCCTTTTAAAAAGGGAATCGAAAAATCTGGGGATAACAGCGATCGGAAGGTTGTTCTGTCATCGGAGTAGCTAGTGTAAATATTCTCTAGTTCAATTTATATAACCATGGAACTTCCGCTTGTTCTCGCATTGAAAGCGTTGACATATCGTCAGGTTCGCGCTATACTTGACGCAATTATATCGTTTCTGGGATTGTTACTACTCGAAGTAGGCAAAACCTAAGCACCAAAAAAGCAGACCACCATGTCTTGTTTATTTTGTGATGCTTCAGGTTTTTTTTGTATGCCCAAAAGACGATGTAAAACTGCCAAGAGAGTGGAACGTGACGGGGGGATTGAAGTGAAAATAGCAAAGGTTATCAACAATAACGTCATTAGCATCTATCAGGCGGATGGAGCAGAGCTTGTGGTGATGGGACGTGGGATTGCCTTTAAGAAAAAGCCGGGGGATAAAGTAGATGAGACCCGCATCCAGAAAGTATTTGCATTGAAAAACAAACAAACATCCGATAATTTCAAAATGCTGCTGCGCGAAGTTCCGATGGAACTGATTGAAATTGTGGAAGAGATCATCACGTATGCGCGTGAGGACTTGGGACGAAAGTTGAATGAGAATATCTATGTATCCCTTACGGATCATATTAACTTCGCGATCGAACGTTATCGGGAAGGCGTGGAGATCAAGAACGCATTAATGTGGGAGATTAAGCAGTTGTACAAGCCTGAATTCGAACTGGGCTTGAGGACGCTGGAACAGATCAACACCCGCATGAATATTGAGCTTCCACCAGATGAAGCGGCTTTTATTGCCCTTCATATTGTCAACGCAGAGATGAACGAAGAAGTCATTACAACGATGAACATTACGAAGTTTATCCAGCAAATTATTAATATAGCGAAATATCATTTCAAAATGGAATTTGATGAGGACTCTCTCAGTTATTTTCGCTTCATTACACATTTGAAGTTCTTCTCTCAGCGAGTGCTCAGTGGTACCCATTACGACAACAACTATGATCATTTCTATGACATGATTAAGGAAAAGCATCCGGATGCCGCAGCATGTACGGAGAAAATTGAGTTGTTTGTCAAAAAAGAGTACAACCATGAGCTGACCAATGAAGAAAAATTGTATTTGACGGTTCATATTGAACGAGTGGTTAATCGTTAACATTTAAATGTTGACAGATATGGTTTAATTATAATAATATGTGACTAACAGGAATTAAATACGATTTAACTGGGATTGTTACTGGTTATGCAGGCAAAACCTAAGTCATGAGAAGGTCAGGACCATTGTGTCACGGTCCCTTACTCAGGGCTTAGGTTTTTTGCGTGCAAAAAAATCGGTAAAGGGCCTGTTTGAGAAAAAGTGGGGGTGCAGACTATGAGTCAAGAGAAACTGGCCAAAGAGATTATTGAACTCGTCGGCAGTGAGAAAAATGTGGAATCGCTTGTACATTGTGCAACACGGTTACGGTTTGTATTGAAGGACGATGCCAAGGCAGACAAGGCCAAGCTGGAGAAAACAGAAGGTATCATCGCAGTCAAAGAAAATGGAGGACAGTTCCAGGTTGTTGTTGGTAACAAGGTGCCTGAAGTCTATAGTGCCATTGGACAGATCAGTAACATTCTGGATGATTCGTCAGGTAAAGAAAAACCGAGCAAAAAAGCCAAGGGGCTTGGCGGTATCATTGATGTCATCTCCAGTATTTTTGCTCCACTTCTGGGTGTTATGGCGGGAGCCGGTATTCTAAAAGGGTTATTGTTGATTGCAAGCAATATCGGATGGCTGGAAACGACAGAAACAACTTATACGATCCTGTATGCAGCAGCAGATAGTCTCTTCTATTTCCTGCCTCTGTTGTTAGCGGTTACAACTGCTCGCAAATTCCAGGGTAACATGTTTGTAGCGATGACGATTGCGGGAGCACTGATCTATCCATCCATCGTCGCATTGAAAGCAGAAGGGACACCAACGGATTTCTTTGGCATCCCTGTTATTCTGATGAACTATTCATCAACAGTTATTCCTATCATTTTAGCTGTCATTGTCATGAGCAAGTTAGAGAAGTACTTTAATAAGACACTTCACGATAGTGTGAAAAACTTTGTTACACCGTTATTTTTGCTAGTGATTATGGTACCGCTGACACTATTGGTATTCGGACCATTTGGGGTGTACGTTGGTAATGCAATTGCAGCTGGACTCGTTGCTGCATTTGGATTCAGTCCATTGCTCGCTGGAGCGGTTATGGGTGCAAGTTGGCAGCTACTCGTTATCTTCGGAATACACTGGGGTCTAATTCCGGTATTTATCAACAACGTCGCAGTGTATGGGCAGGATGGCGTTAAACCGGCTGCGACAGCCTCCATTTTTGCTCAAACGGGCGCAGCTTTTGGGGTTATGCTGAAAACCAAGAACAAAAAACTGAAAACGTTGGCTGGGTCATCTACACTGACCGCATTATTCGGTATTACGGAACCGGCTATCTATGGGGTAACATTACCACTGAAACGTCCGTTCATTGCTGGAGTAATCGGTGGTGCAGTTGGTGGAGCGATCATTGGTCAAGCGGGCACATTAGCATTCGCGTCCGGTGCACCGGGTTTGCTGACTTTGCCAATCTTCTACGGACCAGGTGGGCAAGGCTTCCCAGGATTGATTTTGGGTATCGTAGTATCCTTTGTCGTTTCGGCTGTACTGACGTACATCCTGGGCTTCAAAGATCCGGTTGAGGAAGAAGAAACAAAATCCGATTCTACGTCATCTGCTCAGCAACCTGCCCGTACAACGAATGCTTCAGACGAAGAAGTATTTAGCCCAATTCAGGGAACAGTTGTGGAATTGTCGGAAGTTCCAGATCCGGCATTTGCATCGGGAGCAATGGGTAAAGGGATTGCAATTGAGCCAGCTGTGGGCAGGGTGGTAGCGCCATTTGACGGTACGGTTACCGTTGCATTCAAGAAAAAACATGCTTTGGCTGTAGTATCTGACACCGGTGCAGAAATATTGGTTCATGTAGGTGTAGATACGGTCAAGCTGGACGGACAGCATTTTGTCTCCCATATCAAAGAAGGGGATCGGGTTCAAGCGGGAGACCTGCTGCTAGAATTCGATATTGCGCAGATTAAGGCGGCTGGTTATCATACGGTGACACCAATTATCGTAACGAATTCCGCCAACTATGAGGAAGTTATTCCGCAGGCAACAGGTCAGGTTGATACCAAGGACCTTCTATTGAAGTTGAACAGTGGAAAGGGAGAGGAATAAAGTAGATTAGATGCAAAATCAGTGTTTTAGGTTTTCATGGTTCCGTTGACAGGGTGGAATTGGAAATTTATAATCGGAATTGTACATCTATTACCTGATAATGAAAGGTGGATTAATGAACATGACGAATGCGATGAGACTGCGTTTCTTTCCTTTGAATCGTTAATTAAATACGTTCAAAGGCTCTGACGGTTGTTCAGAGTAAACGGGATCAGTCTGTCATTTTCAATTATCCTGACCTTATATACATGGTTTAACTTGTATTCCCGTTTACATTGGATCACAGGCCTTTGGCCTGTGATCTTTTGGTTTACTTATCACGAGTCTGATCAGATATGTTGTTCGGTTGAGACTACAGGAGGTACCACTTATGATGACGTTACTGTTCTATTGATACGAGCTGGCACGATAAGCTCGTATCGATAGAAGTATGATTCGCTATCGATACGAAATAAATCTTATTTCGGAGGTAGCGAAAATGGAAAAGATATGTTTTGAATTAGAACAGGTTGAGATGACCTATATGGATAAAGCAGTACTGAACATTGAGCGACTGGCCGTGCATCAACTGGATCGCATCGGTGTAGTGGGTGGTAATGGTCAAGGTAAAAGTACATTATTGAAACTCATTGCGGGAGAGAGCCAGCCAACAGCCGGAAAGGTAAAACGTTATGCAGAGTTTGGTTACATGGAACAAGTAGAACCACCCCAGCCAAACGAAAATCTGGAGGTTGACGGGGCCTTACTCAGCAAATTGGCGATTCCTCAACATGATAATTCATGGAGTGGCGGAGAACAGACCCGTTTGAAACTAGCTCAATTGTTCACTCATTACCATGAAGCATTATTACTGGATGAACCAACAACACACCTTGATCAAGAGGGCATTACATTTTTACTGGATGAATTGCGTTATTACTATGGGGCAATCGTGCTGATCAGTCATGACCGTGCGCTTCTGGATGAGCTGGTGACCACGATCTGGGAAATTCATCAGGGAGAGGTACACGTATATTCCGGTAACTATAGCGATTATCGGCAACAGAAGAGGCTGGAGCGTGAACAGCAGAATCTGGCCCATGAACAATTCTCCAAAGAGAAAAGACGATTGGAACTGGCCGCCCGGGAAAAGATGAAGAAAGCCGAGAAAATAACGCAGGCTGGAAGCATGTCCAAAAAAGAATCCAAGGCAAAAGCAAACCGCATGTTTGAAACCAAATCCAAAGGTACAAGTCAAAAAGCAGTGCATCGTGCTGCTAAAGCGATTGAACAACGCTTGCAACAGCTTCAAGAGGTGAATGCGGTGCAGGAGGATCGGCCGATTATCTTCCGTCAGCCGAAGACATTGGAGTTGCACAACCGATTTCCAATTATGGCAGATCGCCTTACGCTTGAAGTGGGTGGAAACATATTATTGAAGGATGTAAGTTTTCAAATTCCATTAAAACAAAAAATAGCGATTACCGGAGCCAATGGCAGCGGGAAAAGCACATTGCTTAACCATGTTTTCCTTGCTGGAGATGGCATCACGATGTCTCCAAAAGCAAAGCTCGGTTATTTTCAGCAAATGAGCTATCGTTTCACGATGAAAGATACTGTATTACAATTTCTGAAAAATCGTTCGGAATATGAGGAATCAGAGCTGAGAAGTGCGTTGCACGCGATGCAGTTTACAGGGAATGACTTGCTCAAGAATGTGGGGACATTAAGTGGAGGAGAAGCGATTCGTCTTCAATTATGTCTCTTGTTTCTTGGACAATATAACATTCTATTGTTGGATGAGCCGACGAATTTTCTTGATATGCATGCCTTGGAAGCGTTGGAACGTTTTATGAAGGCGTATGAAGGAACGATTCTCTATGTATCTCATGACCAGAGGTTTGTTGAAAATACAGCAGATCAACAATTTCAGATCGCGGAGCGTCAATTAATTCAGGTGAATATATAAGTTGAACTAAAGAATATTTACACTGGACACTCCGATGATAGAACAACCTTAAAGGAAGAGAAGTAACGAAAACCGCCAAAGTGATTATGGCGGTTTTGTCATTTTCAAAGATAGGCGGCTCGGAAGCCTTATGTAACTTCTATTAAGATTCCACTTTTACAACCGTTGAATGCATGTTACCTGTAAGACGTTGAGGTGGAAATACCATACGCACAGGTGCGATGATGATCGTGGCAAATACAGCTTTGATCAGATCCCCAATAATATATGGATAGAATCCTTGAATCATAGCCTCGGGAAGGTCCATTTTGTAAGCATATGCAAGCCAAGGAACCCCTGAGACATAATTTAATAGTGAACCAAATAATTCAATGATGATAAACGCAAACATAAAACCTTTAAAACCTTTAAAACCTTGGATTCTCACTTTGGAGAGGAACAAACCGATCAGGAGTGCGGAAAAGGGCCAGATTACAACATACCCTCCGGTCGGACCTAAGAGAACAGCAAGACCACCAGTTCCATGTAGAAGTGGGAAGCCTAGTGCTGTCAGCACAACAACGAGAGCAATACTTAAGAACCCATACAACGGACCAAGTAACCCTCCGGCCAGCATGACAGCCAAGGTCTGTAATGTTATTGGTACAGGGGAGAAGCCAATTGGAATGCTTATGTAACCAAAAAGTACTAATATTGCGGCCATAAGTGCACTGAATACAATGCCTCGTAAAGATAATTTCATGTTTGAACAATCCTCTCCATTTTGGTAATATGATTGTTAACCAAGTTATTAAATGTGGTTAACGATTAGGATCTTACCACATAGAAATAGAAAGGGAAAGGACTAATTTACGATGCAAGGCAACCTGCCCATAATTACATTAGAAGATGTCCGAGTGCATTATGCTTTAGAAGGTGGTGAGGTGAGGAAAGCGCTGGATGGGGTCTCACTTACGCTGCACCAAGGAGAATGGATTAGTATTGTAGGGGCGAATGGCAGTGGAAAAAGCACACTCGCTGGACTACTGATTGGATTCATTCCACTATCTGGAGGGGGACGGGATATCTCGGATGAACTTACCGTTCGGGGTGTACTGCAGCAACCTGATGCACAGGTACTTGGCGATACGATTGAAGAGGAGTTTCATTTTGCGCTGTCACCATTGATGGATTCTGTAGAAGAACAATTGGAACGCAGGCAGAATGCATTACATACCGTAGGACTTCAATATCCCCCGGAGAAGGCTGTCTCACAATTATCCGGTGGACAGAAACAACTGCTTAATATTGCTGTAGCGCTCGCAGCCAAACCGGATATATTGATTCTAGATGAACCAACAGCCATGCTTGATCCGGGAGCAAGAGACCGTATCGAGGCCATCGTTCAGAAGATCACCCAGCGGGGGACAACAGTGATCTGGATTACACATCATCTGGAGGAAGCAACCCTGTGTAATCGAATCATTGCTATGGAGAGGGGACGTTGTGTGTACGACGGGGAGCCGGAGTCCTTTTTCTATGAGACAGAGACGAATGAGAAGGCTACACGGGAAAATGTACAGCTATCCCCCTGTGAACGGTTAGGGTTGGATCCTCCTTTTACTGTAAAAACTGCGTTATTGCTCAAGCAAGAAGGTATGATGCCAGAAGCCATGCCGCTGCGACCTGAGCAACTGGCTAAGGAGGTCGCACGTTGGAGATCGAGCTAACCAATATACGTATAGAAGCATCGGAATCGAGCAAACGTGCACTGCTTGAAGATGTGAGTGTGCAGTTGAACAGTGGGGAAATCACCTTGCTACTGGGCTGTACAGGTTCGGGAAAAACGACTTTACTCCAGACGCTGGCTGGTCTGAGACCTCCCGATTCAGGCAGTATTAAGATAGATGGCACCCCTTTCTGGAAAGAAGGCAAAGTGCCGCAGTCGATTTTATTGCAAATGGGGCTGGTGTTTCAATTTCCGGAACAACAACTGTTTGCCCGAAATATTCAGCGTGAATTCGCATATTCTCTGCGTCCATATCGACTTACAGAGAACCAGCAACGAGAGCAGATCACAAAAGCACTGAACCAATGGGACCCACCAGTATCCTTGGACGTGGAACGACGTTTTCATCTGGACAGGTCGCCATTTGCTCTGAGTGGGGGAGAGAAGCGCAGACTCGGTCTTGCTCTCGGCATTGCTACTAACCCACACTGGTTGCTGCTGGATGAGCCGAGTGCCGGGTTGGAAGCACAAAGTGTTGGGCTGCTGCTCGATGTATTGGAGCAACATCGTCAGGCAGATGGCGGGGTCGTCGTAGCAACCCATGATCTGGATACATTCTTGCCTTGTGCGGATCGGGTATTGTTATTGCAGGAAGGTCGACTAATCGCCGATCTTAATCCGAGAGAACTTCACGATAGACCTGAGTTGCTGGAGCAGACAGGGATCGGACTGCCACCTTCAATGCAACTAGCACAGCAGTTTAGGGCTGCGGGTCTTAAACTGCCTTTTACCGGGATGACGCCAGAAGAGATGGCTGAAAGCATTGTTCAGTCTACGTTCGTTGAGGAGGGAGTTCAGAACGAATCGAAAGAAGCATCAGGGACGGTAACAAAGGAAGTCAAGAGCGTTGCAATGAAATATGAAGAAGAAGTAATGATGCTGTCGTCCATTAAAACGGTAGATGATCCGAAGCTTCTTCCAAATACATTGACTCATTCAGGCGGACTATATGGCGTCATGGACACGCGTCTGAAATGGATTTTGTATATTTTGCTGGTAACCGCAGCGATGCTTCAACAGCGCTGGCTAGGGTTGACATTAACACTGGTGCCAGTAGTGGTAGCACTTGCCGGGCTCCCGCGTCAGACTTTGGCTGGATGTATGAAGTTAATGAAGCCACTGTTATTCTTTTTCATCATATCGACAGCGCTATCGGGGACGACCCTTTCAACAGAGGGAGGAGGTCTGCACTTTGGCTTTTCCCTGATGCAGGCAGAGGGCACTTTGCTGAATGTGTATCGTTTGTTTATCGTCACGTTAGCAAGTCTTTGGTTTTCACTAGCGACACCATATGGGCGGATGGTAGAAGGACTGAACTGGGTACTCGGTATCGGTAAAAAGATCAGACTGCCCGTAGCTTCGTTTGCTCTTGCTGTATCGTTAATCTTTCGATTTATCCCGATGATCTGGAGTGAATGGCAGCGATTCTCACTGATTGTACGGGCACGTGGAAAGGTCGCTTTAAGACCAAATACCGTACGGATTCGTGATTTGGGTCCGATGGTGATTCCCTTGTTAATGGCACTGTTTCAACGGGCAGAGGATATGACCATTGCGATGGAAATGCGTAAAGTTCGAGAACATTCTTTGCTTGGAGCACGCTCTTCGTTATTGGTGTGGTCCAAGCGTGATACCTGGATTAGCATGGCTGGCCTCATTGGTTTTGTACTATTAGTATGGATTCGCCAATTGTGATGGCGGTAACGATTGTGATGGAGCCGGTAACGGATCAAACCTAAACGCATTGTTTTCCAAAGATCATGCATAAATGCGCTTGTCCTCGCTCACAATAAGTGGACGTTGATCATCTGAAGTGGATCAGGAGGGATAAACGATGAAAGATAAGTTTTTGCGTGAAGAACGGCAAGAATATACCGATGTATCTACGGTGGAGTCGCAGCGAAACGATATCACACTCGAAGAATTCCCGGAGGGTCCTTACGGTTCATCTCTGTTATCCGAGTCTCTTGGGAAAAGTTCTCCGTGGCGGGTGGACCAGCGGTCTGCACATCGTTTTGATTATGAAAATCATGAGCTTCACGAGGGAGAAGTAAGGGATTATCCAGGTCAGGATGTTTTTGACGAAACGGTTCCGGATAATGTGTCCAAACCTCAATACACGGAAGAATCGTAATGTGATATGAATATAAATAGAGCGTAACCTCCGACAGGTTGGTCCTGTTCGGGGGCTATTTTCGTTTGTGCTCAATAAAAACAAATCTCCTTCAATTCCACATTATGGGTTATTATATTTGTAGCTCGGAGTAAAAATTTGGTTGAGTAGGCGGAGGATTCGGAATGAGAGAGATCGATTATAGTCAATATTTCTGGCAGGATGATAAGGTCAGATTACGTGCTTTGCGTGAAGAAGATTGGGAAGATCATTATTACAACCGCTTTGATACACCTGCGCGTCGGTTATTGGAGTGTGCAGTAGAGTTACCGCCAACTCATATTGATGCGAAGAATTTCACGGAAAACTTCTCTGATTTTTCTTTAGCCAAAGGACGGATCATGTTTACCATTGTAAATATGGATGGTGAGAATGTCGGAGGTGTGAACCTGAACAGCATTGATGAGAGAAATGGTACCTTTAGCATTGGTATTCAAATTGACAGGGATCATCGAGGAAAAGGATACGGAACCAGAGCCGTTCGAATTTTGCTGAACTATGCCTTCTTCGAGCGCAGGCTTAATAAATTTAATGATTATGTACTCCAAGGAAATGAACCTTCCGCAGCCATGATGAGAAAACTAGGATGTGTGCAGGAAGGTGTGCGTCGCCAGGTGATCTATACCGATGGAAAATACCAAGATCTGATCCTCTTTGGATTAACCAAAGACGAGTTTATGGTTAAAGAGGGGCTTGTTTGAGTCCAGCTAAAAAGATCGTTAGGCTGCTTGGGGTCTGCCAATGTTAGTTGGATAAATGATAATGTACATTAAGCGGAAGGCGAAAGTATTATAGTGATATCAAAATCTGAGGTGATCGTGTGGATAAAGCGATACCCGATCCGACATGGAAAAGGTTGGGTTTTGGTGAACAGCCTGATTTTCATACTTCTGGTCTGGGTGTGGGAATTGTAATTATCGATTCAATTAAACCACATTATCTCGTAGATCACTTAAAAACAAGAATTATATGTGTTAGCGTACATGAAAATATGACTGTCACTATCGGAGACGTAACTTCTATCAACAGGGAGGAAGGGAATTCGAAAGGTGAGCATGGCCTTATGAGTGTACTAGCTTTGGCCCATGAACCGTTTCAATTCGAGGGACAGATTCATGTCGGGATTGCACCAGCAGCAACATTTATCGTTTTAGATCATGGGGCATTTACAACTGGAGAAGGAGAACGTCTGAAAAAAGGAATGGAATGGATTCTTGAACATGGAGACGAATGGAATATAAGAATTATTTTAAGCACTGGTTGGCAGGCATTAGATAATGAAGTTTATCTTAAAAATACGAGTGAAAACTCAACGGTTAAAGCATTGTCGACAGCTGTGCAACAGGGCATTTTGGTTATTTGTTCGAATGGGAATACACGTTTAAATAACATCATGCCTCCAATACAGTATTTAGCAGTAGGGGGTTATGTAGATCGAGGAAAGGCCGATCGTTCATTACACGCTCCTTTCCCTGATGAACCTTATGGCAGAAATGGAGATGGTCACTTTAGGCCAGATATATTAGCGCCCAAACTAGACCTTACAATCCCCTCTTATGAAACTGAAGATTCGGGTCAGTGCGTATCTTTTTATGGGGGGACCTCTGGAGCGGCTGCGCTTGTTGCTGGTGTTGCGGCCCATTTGTTCTCCCAATTTCCGAGTTTAAGTTCTGAGATGCTAAGACACTTATTAGTCGGGCATGGAGAACCACTGGAGGGTGATGATAATCTGGCTCCTCGAATTAACGTTGAGAATACAATTCGTTATATGAACAAGGCAGATAAGTCAAGGTACATAACAAAAACTTTACCCATGGTAAGTATAAAAAATAAAAATTTCTATAACACAATTCATTCAATGGATGATATCGAAAGAGCGCTCTCTTTAACAGTTTTAGTGGAGAGAGGAGGATTATCACGTGAAGAGTTGTGGGGCTTCACTAAGGATTCATCCGCTATTGTTCGTAAAATTGCAGTATCGACCCTCGGCCAACCGATGAACGAAGAAGAGCGAAAGTTGTATTGGATGTATTTAATGAATGAAACAGAAGGAGGAGTGCGTGGATGGTATATGCATGGGTTATTGCAAAATGCTCCGAAGGAGGAAATACATAAATGGATTGATTGGTCAACAGATATTAACTGGTCGGTTCGATGGTGTGTTAGCGAATATTTGGCTCAATATCCAGAGTGTTTTCCCCAACTGGAAAAAACCCAAGATCCTGACGCTATAAAGATCAAGGCATTGCCTTTAAGGCAATGGTTCACGACTCTATTTCTATAATGAAGTAACGTAAATCAGTATGTGGAGGTAACCTTATGAAACAAACCATTTCAAGTGATGAATTAATCATTGATTGTAAGGATATTTATTTGCGCGAGTATCGACTCGAGTATTTGGAGAAACTGCAAGAAATCACATGGCAACCCGAGGTGTATGAATTCCTGCCAGGGTGGAACGCTACGATTGAAGAGAGGACCCTGTGGCTCACCGAATATGAAATCCCTGAGAATCAGCGTGTTAAACAAGCTGTATTGGCAGGAGGGGATATCGGAGAGTTATATTTACGTATGGCTATCGTACTTAAAGAGAATGATGAGTTCATAGGGTGGTGCTGCTCAGGGATCAAGGACGAACTGCCAGCACCCAATCGGGAGATTATGTACGGTATTTCAAAACATTTCAGGAACCGTGGTTATACAACGCAGGCAGTAAAAGGAATGACGGAGTATTTGTTTGAACATACCAACGTGGAAATATTAAATGCCATCTCTTTGATTAACAATCAAGCATCCAACAAGGTCATACAGAAATGTGATTTTGAACCGTTAACGTTGATCGAGATTGAAAATGAATTATATAACCATTACCAACGATGTAAGCGCTAAGGTCATATTTAATGCATTTGTCTCAAGATCAATGTGTTGACGTAATCATATCAGGACTATAACATAGTCCCAAAAGAAATTCCTATAACATCAATTTTTCGGATCAGGTTAGACAGTTATTGCTGGCTGCCTGATTTTTTTCTGTCTTTTAATTTGTAGCACAGGACTATGTTAAAAATTTTCTCCTCGATAATAGCGCTCCAGTTTGTTATCCAAATGAACAAGCTGCGCTTTTTTCTCCTCAATATCATTCAGCAACTTTTGCTTCTGATCCTCAATCAGCTTGGTTCTTTCCTTCAGAGTAGAGGTACCTTCATTGACCTGGTCGTAATACTTCTTGATGTCTTCCACACTCATCCCCGTTTCACGAAGGCATTTGATAAAAACCAGCCAGTTCAGATCATCCTCCAAATAAAGGCGGTTATTCTGCTCATTTCGTGCAGCAGGTTTCAGCAGTCCCTTTCTTTCATAAAAGCGGATCGCTCCAATCGAGATATCAACTTTTTTGGCTACTTCTCCAATCGTTAACATGTAAATCTCCCTTTTATAAAAATAATTTGACCTACACTAAGTGTAGCATAGTAACTTATACATTGTTAAATAAAAATCAAATTAGGGAAAGAAGGATTCGCATGAAAAAGACTGTTTTTGTAACCGGAGCAAATAAAGGGATTGGATATGAAATCGTAAATCAGTTGGGTGAAGCAGGTTGGAAAGTTATCCTTGGTGCACGTAGTGTCGAACGAGGGGAAGCAGCTGTTTCGGAGTTAACTTCCAGGGGATTGGATGTAGAATTTTTGCAGATCGACATGATCGACATGAAGAGTATCGGGCTGGCAGCTGATACGATCTATAAGAAGTATCCCGCAATAAACCTTCTGATCAATAATGCAGGTATGCCTGGTGCATTCTCTCATTCCTTCACGGATACGAAAGAGGAAGATCTGCGGAATGCCTTCGAAGTGAACTTTTTCGGCACGTTCCGTTTGAATCAACGCTTGTTCCCGTTAATCAAAGATAATGAAGGTACAATCATTAATGTATCGACCGACATGGCTTCTCTGGATCATATGCAAAATGCGGAATTTACATTAAATGCCTTCGACTATAATTCATCCAAAACGGCCAACAGTGCCATGACACTTTCGATGGCTTATGAAGTCAGAAACAGCAGGGCTCAAGTCTTTGCGGTAACGCCCGGATTCACATCAACAGATCTTAACGGTAATGCCGAAGGCGGTAAATCAAAAGAAGCCGGTGCTGCAATTATCGTGCGTTATGCGACCGATGGTAAACGTCATAATGGAGAATTCTTAGATGAAAATGGCGTGTACCCTTGGTAATCGACCGTTGCCAGAAGCAGTCATAGAGCTGTATGAATTTTAGCGTTATTTGCAAGATCAAGCCTCAGCTCAAACTCAGGAAAGCGTAGTTAGATGAAGATACCGGCGTGGTTACGTTACTTAGAAAGCAAGGGATATGAGAATACAACGTCGAATAAGGAAAATAAGTTAGTTTTAACTTATTTATTTGCTGTAAATAAAATAAACACCAAAGGTCGACGAACATTTTTCTTGTACTAAGTTAACAGAGCCTGTACTAGTCGGAGGTATATATTTAATGGGGGTTTCATTATATAAAGCAGATTTAAAAGATGCAGTGACTGTTCATGAGATGAAAGTCAAAGCATTTATGCCTTTGTTGGAAAAATATCAGGATTTTGAAACAAACCCCGCCAATGAAACTGTAGATAGAATTATGACTCAAATCAATCAATCTTTTACAGATTATTTCATCATTCATCATCTTGAGGTAGCTGTTGGTGGAATTAGAGTCGTAAAAAAAGATAATCAAATCTACAGTATTAGCCCAATTTTTAAACTGCCAGAACATCAAGGAAAAGGAATTGCTCAAAAAGTCTTAACAATGGTTGAGCAGATATATGATGATGCTCGGTCATGGAAATTGGGTACCATCTTACAAGAGAAAGGGAACTGTTACTTGTATGAAAAGATAGGCTACAAAAAAACGGGTGCAACAAAAGCAATTAACGACAAAATGACAATGGTTTTTTATGAAAAGCACTTATAGGCTTCAAAGCCCTGAATAAGATGCCTCAGATTCGGTAGCCTGCATAAATCAGGCTACCACTTTACTAATCAGATACAAAAAAAGAATCCCCCTTTCATTTCGGTTGAGAATGAAAGGGGGATTCTTCATGCAATGAAAAGCGGAATTAATGTGAAAAACCTGAATTAAACTGGAAGAAAAGCAGCGTTTGGTGAGCTGGACCAGGAGCTTGCGTAATGATCAAGTAGATTTTAACTAGAGTTGCTTATAGCCAAATTATTGCTTACGTAAAGACTGCCCTCAGCCTAGACATCAGCCTTATACAGCGGCATCAAAATCAAAAATTCAGTTCCCACGCCTACCTGACTTCGTACAGTAATTTTCCCACCATATGACTCCACAATTGAGCGGGTAATGGCTAGACCGAGACCTGCACCACCTTGTTTGCGTGAACGAGAACTGCTTGTGCGGTAAAATCGCTCAAAGATATGGGGCAGATGTTCAGGTTCAATGCCCGTGCCGTTATCCTTTACGGACAATTCGGCCTTATGGTGCGTGGCATATAACGTTATGGAGATGGCTCCATGCTCTGGATCGGTGTGCTGCACCGCATTATGGAACAGATTCAGCACAACCTGTTTCAGCTTATAAGGGTCAGCCAGTACATGGACCTCAGCCGTCAGGTCGAGATGGATGGACCTCAACTGAGCCATCATGGCAAGTTGTGGTTGCATTTCGAGCAGCAGACTGTCCAGCTGAATGACCTCCTGCTCCTGTTTTGGAGCCTGATCCAGCTTGGTTAGTAACAACAAATCTTCAACCAATTTGTTAATTCGTACGGATTCGCCGTGCATGCTGTCCAATGCTTTATACAATTGATCTTGATTGGTCGCTGCACCCCGCTGTAGAACCTCTATGAAGCCGTGAATGGAGGTGAGTGGGGTACGCAGTTCATGGGAAGCATCGGACAAGAAACGCTGCATGCGCTCTTTCGATTCCCGTTCCGCTTCAAACGAGTTTTCCAGCCTTTCAAGCATGCCATTAAATGAAACTGCGAGCTGATCCACTTCCTCTTGTCCCTGAACGACGGGAAGGCGTTCAGCGAGACTGCCTGCATCGATCTGCTGCACTTTATTCACCATATTGGACAGGGGAACCAGCGTCCGGCGTAATACCTTGGTGTATAAAATAAGCCCGGCTACCATGGCCAACAGCGATAACATGATGAAGATCAGAAGCTGTTTAATAATCAGATCTCTCAGTGGTTTCGTAGCCGTACCCATCTGGACCATCGGTAAGCCGCGATTGCGTGGACCGGGTGAGGCGAAGACAATCAATTGCTCCTTATCTTGGCTATCCGTTACGATCCGGTAGGGAATATGTTTTTGTTCTTTCAACTCTTCTGTAATATCTTGATATTCAACGTTTGATAGATGAGGTGCTTTCAGACCGTCTTCCCCAAAAACATCATCGAACGTACCTTGATTATCAAACAGGGCCAGTGAACGGTCAGGAATAAACAACACCCGATTGCCAGACCCGTTACCTGCCTGTCCACCGAAAGGATTATTGGAAGAGCTACTACGTGACTGGATTCCGAGCCAAACCGGGGGCATGGACATGAGCTGTTCTTCCATGGTTTTTGCCTGATTCCGATAGAGAAAGCTTTCCATGATCCAGAATTGCAGGATACCGATTAACAATAGTAGCCCAGCAAGCACGAACAGAGAACGTGAGAGCAATTGAGAACGCAGTGAACGAGGCCAGATCCATTGGTGAAGACGTCTTAAACGTAGTTTATTTTTCTTAGGCGGCGAGTTCATCAGAGGTCCACCCTGTACCCGACACCCCGAAGCGTGCGTATGAGTTTATGCTCTTTGTCCCCGAGTTTGTCGCGCAAGGAGCGAACATATACCTCTACAATATTTTCTTCCCCGCCAAAATCATACCCCCACACCCGGCTTAGAATGGTCGCTTTGCTAAGTACAATCCCGTGATTAAGCACAATAAATTTTAACAGTTCGTATTCGGTAGGAGATAGCTCCAGGACCTGATTCTGATAGGTGATTTCTTTGCGCTGATCATCAATTCGGAAGGGACCGTGGGTGACGGCTCCTATTAACAAAGGAAATTGATTGCGCAGTCTGGCCTGAATCCGAGCGAGCAGCTCGTCGAAGGCAAAGGGTTTGATCATATAATCATCAGCCCCCAGCCAAAGGCCCTTAACCCGATTCTCGACTTCGTCCTTCGCTGTCAGCATAATAACGCCAACCTGAGTTCCGGTCTTACGAAGACGCTCGACCACTTCGAATCCATCCATCTCTGGCATCATGACATCCAGAATAGCCATATGTGGTCTGAATTCAAGTGCCAACTCAAGCGCAGCCGCTCCATCCGGTGCCGTACGCACATCAAAGCCTTCATTGCTTAACCCAAGCTCCAGAAATTGCAAAATATGTGGTTCATCATCAGCTAATAGTATTTTAATTCCACTGCTAAGCTTCATAATGCGGGGTTCCTCCTTGCTTGCTTCCATCTTAGTTCTCCCTCAATTAAGAGGAACTGTATGTAGTATTATCGCTTGCCAAACTGAAATTTAGCTGAAAGGATTGTGAATTATCCTCAGACAACATTCAGCGGACACTCATCCCAGTTTTATTTTGACATGTCACAATATTAGACATGAAGAATTTTGAAGGAGTGATTACCATTGAATAACACCAAAAGAAGGATGGATCTTGTCCTTCTGCCGATTGTATTACTGGCGGCGTTTCTGAATGGATACGGTATCTGGAACGATCAATACGCCAATTCCTACTATACGACTGCCGTTGGGAGTATGCTCAGCAACTTCCATAACTTTTTCTATGCTTCACTAGACTCGGCAGGCTCGGTCACTGTAGATAAACCACCTGTGGTCTTCTGGATTCAAACGGCCTTTGCCTATGTTTTCGGATTACACGGATGGAGTGTTATTTTGCCGCAGGTATTAGCGGGAATCGGTTCGGTGCTCCTGATCTATTTCATGGTGAAACCTACATATGGTCTTGCAGCAGCACGAATCTCGGCACTTGCGATGGCGACTGTGCCTGTTGTGGCGGCAGTCAGCCGGACCAACAATATTGACAGCATGCTGGTGTTTACACTACTGCTGGGTTCATGGTTTTTGTTCAAAGGTAGCAAACAAGGCAGTGCTTGGCGCATTCTCGTTGCCTTTGGGTTAATAGGCATAGCCTTTAATATGAAAATGCTTCAAGCCTATATGATTCTGCCAGCCTTCTACTTGTTCTATCTGCTCGCATTTCAGGCGAAGTGGAGAAGGAAGATCTTGCTGCTGATCGGCAGTACAGCGGTTCTGGCGCTGGTTTCCTTATCCTGGGCGGTTACTGTGGATTCCATACCCGAAGACGAGCGGCCTTATATCGGAAGCAGTGAAACGAACTCGGTCATGGAACTGGCATTTGGATACAACGGCCTGGCTCGTCTAACGGGTCAGCAGAATACTTCAGGTAATGCAGGTACGCCGAATGGTATCGGACAGGGAAATAATCGTGGCAATCGAGGGGATTCGACTTCTGCTCCTAATCGGACGGGGAGTGGTGCCACTGGTACGGGGCAAGATGTCGATGCACCGGATAACGATAATATGAATGGTTCGAACGGCATGAACGCCATGGGCGGTATGAATGGGCCGAATGCCAATTTCCCGAACGGGCAGATGCCGAATGATATGGAAATGCCAAATGGAAGAAATTTCGGCGGTAATGGTGGCGGAGGCATGGGAGGCATGTTTGGTACGGGGGAGAAAGGTCCTCTGCGTCTGTTCCAGACTGAACTGTCAGGTCAAGCCAGCTGGCTTCTGCCAGTTGTATTGCTTGGATGCATTGCCATATTTACAGGATTAAGACGGAGAAATATTACGAACAAGCACAAGGAGGCTTTGTTCTGGCTCGCCTGGTTGATTCCGGTTGCTGCCTTTTTCAGTGTGGCAGGTTTCTTCCATCAATATTATCTGATTATGCTTGCACCTCCAATTGCAGCGCTGACTGGTGCAGGATTTGTAGCGATGTGGAAATTATATCGTGATCGCACTGGATGGCAGGCATGGTTGCTTCCGGTATCCGTACTGCTTACGACGCTGTTCGGCTGGTATATCATGCAGGTGTATAACGATACGATTGGTGCAGGCTGGTCGATTAGTGAATTCATCGCAGGCATTCTGGTTACGGTCATTCTGGTCGTTATGCTTCATCGCACACATCGATGGAAACAAGGCTTCATTATCGCGGGATTCATGGTGATGCTGATTGGTCCAATCTACTGGGCATTCACCCCAATTACTTATGGGGGCAACAGCATGATTCCGGCAGCAGGACCCACGGGTTCCAATAGCATGTTTGGTGGACCCGGAATGGGCATGCCGATGGGTAACGGTGCAGGAGATACAGAAATGCCTTCAACGGGTGGCCGCGGCGGAATGGGCAACCGTAACGAAGAATTGGATACAGCCACACTGAATTATCTGAAAGAGCACAATACAGGCGAAACGTATCTCTTCGCCACTACGGACTATAATCAGGCAGCGCCTTATATCATCGATGAGAAAGAAGCGGTGATCACGCTTGGCGGTTTTTCCGGATCAGACCCAGTGTACACAACAGAGGAACTTGAGCAACTCGTCAAGAGCGGGCAAGTGAAATACTTCATGGTTGGTGGCATGGGTGGTCGCGGAGGAAACTCAGAAGTTACCGATTGGATCAAAGAGCATGGAACCGAGATTCCAACGTCAGAATGGAAGACAGGCACGGACAGCGGATCTATGGATAACGGAGACACCGGAAACAGAGCTGGCTTTGGATTCGGCGGACAGACGACCTTGTACGAAGTGAAATTGTAGCTATATAAATTGAACTTATCATTTACACGATAACGGAGAGGACAGAAAAAACCTGAAAAAGCGAAGTGTTCGCCTACAAGCTTTCTGCAAGAAAGCTACATCGGAAGCATACGCTATCCCCGGATTTTCCCTTAAGAAAAGGGAATCAAAAAAAATCTGGGGATAACAGCGATTGGAAGGTTGTTCTGTCATCGAAGTGTGCAGTGTCAATATTCTCTAGTTCAATTTATATAGAGTGAAGATCTCAAACAAGTCCATTGGAAAAGGGAGGGGACGAACATGGCTCATACGTACCGATACAGCATTATTATTCCCATGTATAACGAGGAAGCGGTGATTGAGGAGACTTATCGGCGTCTGAAGAAGGTCATGGGCAGCACAGGGGAGAGCTATGAACTGTTGTTTATCAATGATGGCAGCGTGGATCGAAGCGCACAGATGATCCGTGATTACGCCCGTTGGGACGAGAGTGTGAAGCTGATTGATTTTGCTCGTAACTTCGGACATCAGATTGCGATAACAGCGGGTATGGATTATGCAGCGGGGGATGCGGTGGTTATTATTGATGCGGATCTGCAGGACCCTCCCGAACTGATACTGGATATGATCGCCAAATGGAAAGAGGGGTATGAAGTCGTATATGCCCGTCGCACCAGACGAAGTGGGGAAACTCGCTTCAAGAAATGGTCCGCAAGTCTGTTCTATCGTGTACTTCGTGCTTCAACGGATACGGATATCCCGGTAGACACCGGAGATTTTCGCCTGATTGACCGCAAAGTATGTGATGAGATGAAACGTCTTCCTGAGAAAAATCGTTTCGTGCGCGGATTGGTCAGTTGGGTTGGATTTCGTCAGACTGCGATTGAATATGAACGCGATGAACGTCTGGCAGGTGAAACAAAATATCCGCTGAAGCGCATGCTGAAGCTGAGCCTGGATGGCATTACTTCATTTTCGTACAAACCACTCAAGCTTGCAGGTTATGTAGGTGCGATCCTGTCGGTAGGCGGATTCATCTACATGTTAACGGTTATTGGTTCAGCCATCTTTACGGATTCGACGATTAAAGGGTGGCCATCCATTGTGAGTATCATGCTGATGTTTAACGGATTCATCCTGATTATGCTGGGCATTCTGGGCGAGTACGTTGGCCGAATCTATGATGAGACCAAAGCGCGTCCGCTATACATTGTGAGAGACGTGGTTCAGGCTGATGCCCAGCAAGCACAATCCCGATTGACAGCCCGAGTTGCTCACCATGACTAATCGTCTGGTAACACTCTTCAAGTTTGGAATTGTGGGTGTCGCGAATACGGCAGTGGATGCTGTGGTATTTGCTATACTCGCTGTGGTCGGTGTGCCGGTTCTGATAGCTCAAGTAATCTCGTACAGCTGCGGAGTTGCGAACAGTTATTGGATGAACGGCAGGTGGACTTTTCAAGATACGGCGCGAGGGAGCGGTGATAGAGCCAAACTTATTCGTTTTCTCATCACCAATCTCGTCGTTCTCGGGTTATCCGCACTAATTCTGATGACTTTGCACGATATGCTGCGTTGGAGTCTCGTGATGAGTAAGATCCTGGCGACCTTGATGGGGATGGTTCTGAACTATATGGCCAGCAGATATTGGGTGTTTCGTATAGCAACTTAGCTGCCCGCAGCGTGCAATATGGGTTATATGAAGCGAAGGAAAGGATTGTATGATGAAATGCAAATTAAAAAAGCAGTTATTCCGGCAGCGGGTCTCGGAACCCGTTTCCTGCCAGCAACCAAAGCGCAACCGAAAGAGATGTTACCCATCGTGGATAAACCGGCTATCCAATATATTGTTGAAGAAGCAGTGCAGTCAGGCATTGAGAATATCCTCATTGTGACCGGACGCAACAAAAAATCCATAGAGGATCATTTTGATAAATCAGTTGAACTTGAACATTCGTTATACGCCAAGGGCAAACAGTCTTTGTTGGAAGAGGTGCAGGCGATCAGCGAGATGGCCAATATTCATTTTATTCGTCAAAAAGAACCGCTGGGTCTGGGGCATGCTATTGGGTGTGCACGGCAGTTTGTAGGCGATGATGCCTTCGCTGTACTGCTCGGCGATGACATTATGGTATCTGATCCGCCTGCTCTTGCCCAGATGGTTCATCTCTATGAAAAGACAGGCAATCAGATCATCGGTGTCCGTCAAGTAGACGCGGCAAATGTGAGCAAATATGGCATCATTGATTCCAGCGGTGCAGAGGACAGGGTTCACCGAGTCACCAATCTGGTCGAAAAACCTTCCCTTGCAGAAGCACCATCCCGAACAGCTGTAATGGGAAGATACATTCTGAAACCTTCCATTTTTCCAATCCTGGATCAGATTGAGAGAGGGGCTGGAGGGGAATATCAGTTAACGGATGCCTTGAAAGTAGTGAGTCATACGGAAGAATTGTTGGCGCTCGAACTGGAAGGGCGTCGCTACGATATCGGTGATCAATTCGGATATATTCAGGCGATCTTGGAGATCGGACTTATGCGCAAGGAATTAGAGCCCATGCTGACACCCTATCTTCAGAAGCTTGCAACCCAGTGGGCATAGGCGTTGATACTGTAGCAGAGGTCCACATCTGCTGCTGCAAGATAGGCTCTTCTTCGTACATGGTTCTTTCATCGAATCCAGCATTGTACAATGTTTCCAGTAACGCTACAATGAGTAAGAAGTTCAAGTTGCTCTTTGAGGGGTGAGGAATCATGAATAAATCTATCATCAGGGACCTTATTAAGTATATGGACGTGGAGGACAACGCCGCCATTCAGTACATTCAGACCGAGCATCGGATGAAACTGGGACTCTTTTGGGGAATCAAGGAAGGAAGCCGTGTTCTGGAAATTGGGTGTGGCCAGGGAGATACAACGGCCGTGCTTGCACATCTGGTGGGTGAACAGGGGTACGTTCATGGTGTAGATATTGCACCAGAGAATTATGGTTCACCGCTGACCGTAGGTGAAGCGGCAGCCAAGTTGCGGAGATCTCCGCTGGGTGATCGTATTCGAATGGATTATGATTTTGATATTTTAAGTGATCAAGCCCAATTTTCCGAGAATGAGTTTGATGTGATTGTACTATCCCATTGTTCCTGGTACTTGAAATCGTTTGACGAACTCGCCCGGATTCTTAGCAAGGTTAGGACATGGGGACATCAGTTATGTTTTGCCGAATGGGATGCACGAGTTACAGATGTGAGCCAGCTCTCGCACTGGTTATCCGTTCTCATTCAGTCCCAGGTTGAATGTTACAAGGAGAACAGCTTCTCCAATGTGCGTACGCTTTTTACACCAGAGGATATACAAGAACTTGTCTCTGCGTCAGGTTGGGGGATCCAGGAAGAGGCTTCAATCCATTCACCTGAGCTGCAGGACGGTCGCTGGGAAACGGAAATGACACTGGCAGAAGCACCTGTGGAACTGAAACTGCTTCCGATCCCGGACAAAGTAAAAACACTTCTTCTTTCCGAACTGAAATTACTCAGAACACATCATGCCTCGGGCCCTGGAAGTCCACTAGGGACGTATGCAATTGTTGCCAACAAACAGTAAGAAAATAACGTGTAAATTTCAATATCCAAAAAAATGTGTTTACTTCATCACGGTAATTTTGATATTATAATCGCAATATCAAATGCGATGAAGAGACGAGTAGATAAAAATCATTCTTTCAAAGAGAGCTCCGGCAGCTGAAAAGGAGTAAAGAACTTTTTATTGAATAAAGACTCAGAGCAGCACATCGGAACTTAGCATTAAGGGATGGTGTGACAGGAGCTCCTGTTATAGAGCTAGAGTATGAACGGTCTACAGCCAGCAACATGGTTGTGTAACCTTTACTTGAAGAGGCTGATGTGGTGACATATCGGCGAATCTGGGTGGTACCACGAGAGTTCAATCTCGTCCCTGAGACTATTGTCTTGGGGATGGGATTTTTTGGTTTTTTCGGGGCTGTGACTACACGCTTTGGAATTGCCTGAATAGTGTTTAATAAGAGGAAACTCACACCGAAAGGAAATGATGATTGAATGTCAGCAAAATTGAAAGTTGGTATCGTCGGTGGAACGGGAATGGTAGGTCAGCGTTTTGTAGACCTGCTCGATCAACATCCATGGTTTGAAGTAACAGCTATTTCTGCAAGCGCCAATTCGGCAGGTAAAACATATGAAGAATCCGTACAAGGCCGATGGAAACTCGCAGTTCCTATTCCGGAAGCGGTGAAGAAAATCGTGGTTCAAGATGCTTCGCAGGTCGAAGCTTTTGCCAGTCAGGTTGATTTTATTTTCTGTGCGGTTGATATGAAAAAGAATGAGATTCAAGCGCTCGAAGAGGCTTATGCCAAAACAGGAACACCTGTCGTGTCCAACAACTCGGCTCATCGCTGGACAGCAGATGTACCTATGGTAATCCCTGAGATTAACCCGGGACATCTGGACGTGATCGAAGCTCAACGCAAACGTCTGGGTACCAAAACCGGATTCATTGCCGTAAAACCAAACTGCTCCATTCAGAGCTATGTGCCAGCACTGCACGCTTTGCGTGAGTTCAACCCGACTCAGGTCGTTGCTTCCACGTATCAAGCCATCTCGGGAGCAGGTAAGAACTTTACGGACTGGCCGGATATGCTCGATAATGTCATTCCATACATCGGTGGCGAGGAAGAGAAGAGTGAGCAGGAACCACTCCGGATCTGGGGTAGCATCGAGAACAATCAGATCGTCAAAGCTTCTGCTCCATTAATTACGACTCAATGTATTCGTGTGCCGGTAACGGATGGTCATCTGGCTACCGTGTTTGTAAACTTCGAGAAAAAACCAAGCAAAGACGAAATTCTGGAGCGTTGGTTGCAGTTCAAAGGTCGTCCGCAGGAACTGGCTCTGCCAAGTGCACCGAAACAATTTATTACGTATTTTGAAGAAGAGAACAGACCACAGACGAAATTGGATCGTGACATCGAACGCGGAATGGGTGTCTCCACAGGCCGACTGCGCGAAGATTCACTCTATGATTACAAATTCGTTGGATTGTCCCACAACACGCTCCGCGGAGCGGCAGGTGGTGCGGTTCTGATCGCTGAATTGCTTAAAGCCGAAGGATACATTCAACCGAAGTAAGCATCAATGAATAATGAACAGCAACAGATTTCTGCAAAGAATGATTAGATGAAAACCATCACTTGTTGATGGTTTTTTTTTGTGGGCTATATCGGAAAACGGAAAGTGAAAAACGCCGACAGGATTGTCAGCGTTATTTACTGCGCAGCTGCCGGGCACTGACTCGAAGCTGCGGTTTCTGGAAGAATACGACTCTTTAGCCGAGAAGCCGGACAGCTGCCTTCTTCGTCGCGTTTGGTTTCCCAATTAATAGGATTGGTCATATCTGGGATGCGTTGCTCCAAAATGGCCTGATATTGACGTGCTTTCTCTTCCAAATGAGCAACCCGGTTCTTGGCTTCTTCAAGCTGAATCAGCGCTGCTTCCTTGTACTCCATCATAAGTGCGAATCGTTGTGCAACGGTTGAATCCCCTTCGAGGCATAGATCGACGTATGTTTTAATGTTCTCAATCGGTAAGCCAGTCTGTTTGAGGCATTTGACACCATGCAGCCAGTTGATGGATTCCTCATCAAACACCCGAATGTTATTTTTATTGCGTTGAATGCTTGGAACCAATCCTTTATCCGTGTAAAAACGTACCGCGTGCTCTGTGAGTCCCGTAAGCTGGGCAGCATCCTGAACTGTATACATATGTAATCCTCCTTGTAAAAAAAAAATTAGAGACCGCTTGACTTCGTGTAACACGAAGGAGATAGGGTTATTGTAACGCAAGTCGGACGGAAGCGGAATAACTGCTTTTTTGCTGGATTTCAGCAATTCGTGAAGACCTGCGATTCACAATAGAACCTTAGGAGGCGTAAATATGCAAACGGTAACTTTAAATAATGGAGTGAAAATGCCGATCATCGGCTTTGGTGTTTACCAGGTTCCCGATGCTGATGAATGCGAAAACACGGTATATGAGGCACTGAAGGCCGGTTACCGCCTAATTGATACCGCCGCCGGATATCTGAACGAAGAAGCAGTTGGACGCGCGATCAAGCGCAGTGGTATTCCGCGGGAAGAACTGTTTATCACGACCAAGCTATGGATACAGGATGCCGGATATGAAAGCACCAAGCAGGCGTTTGCCAAATCGATAAGTAAGCTGCAGCTCGATTATCTGGATATGTACCTCATTCACATGCCCTTTGGTGATTACTACGGCGCGTGGCGTGCGATGGAAGAACTGTACCACGAGGGCAAGATCAAGGCAATCGGCGTCAGCAACTTCCTGCCAGACCGTCTGATGGACCTTATCGTTCATAACGAAATTGTGCCTGCCATCAATCAGATCGAAACACATCCGTTTCAACAGCAGATCGACAGTGCTGCTTTTATGAAAGAACAGGGCGTACAACACCAGTCATGGTCACCTTTTGCGGAAGGTCGCAATAATCTGTTCAGCAACGAAGTGCTGTCCTCCATTGGGGGTAAACATAACAAATCCGTCGCTCAGGTTGTACTGCGCTGGCTTGTGCAGCGGGACGTCGTTGTTATTCCCAAATCGGTACGCAAAGAGCGACTCATCGAGAACTTCGACATTTTCAATTTTATGCTGAGCCCAGAAGAGATGGCATCCATCTCCACACTGGATACGAAGGAAAGTCTATTCATGAAGATTGACGACCCTGAAGTTGCCAAGATGCTGGGCAATATGAAAGTGGATTTGTAGGCTATATTGTAAAAATACTCTTGAATATATCGCCATGCGGTGATTCAAGAGTTTTTTTATTAATTTAATATGGTAAAAATTACATTGTAAATTCATGAGATTTCAGTTATTTTTATTAACGGCAAACGTTTCTTCTCTAATTTAGAAGGAGATTGTCTTAGCAAGTAGCTATTATATAGATGACGAAAGGAGGACTTTATTATTATGCAAGCAGCTCCTAATCAAGCCGTACATAAACCAGGATCACAGCCAGTTAGTTTTGGTAGTTGGATGCTCACGTTATTGCTTTTGGCTATTCCCCTCGTTAACATTATCATGTTGTTTGTGTGGGCGTTCGGTAATTCCAACCCATCCAAAGCTAATTACGCAAAAGCATCATTGTTGTGGATCGCCATCGGAATTGTAATCTACATTCTTATCGTAGCTTTAGGTTTAACAGCAGTACTTTCAGGAACGGATTATTAGGTTTACGAAACGTAGCACTTATAGTAATAAAAGCAATCCAATACAAAACGCCGACAATTATGTCGGCGTTTTTTACATTCCAGTATGTTGTTAAGCTGCAGATGTCTTATCCGACTTTTGCAGAAGCTGCGAGCGACGACCGAGCAGGTAACCTGTCAGGGAAGCAAGCATCTGTTGGAATACCATGCCAAGCACGACAGGGACGGCAACAGGTGGCGGAAAATACGATACAGCGAGTACTGCGCCAGCGCTGATATTACGCATGCCTCCGTTGAACACGAGAGCTACCTGATCGGCCTCATTCCAGCCCAACAATCGAGCAATGAAGTAACTTAGCGCATAACCGAAGGATGCCAGAAAAATAATGATGACCGCAAGACCAGCCAATTTCCAGTTGAAATCGGCCAAGTAGGGTGCAACGACAGATCCGTTAATTGCGACCACAGATGCCATAAACAATTTGGATAATGGATTCAATCTCGGTCCCCAGACCGGGACAATGCCGCCTTTGGTCCACTCATTCAAAAGCATACCTAGCAGGGATGGCACAACAATCATCCAGAACAGACTGCTCATCATGGCTGCCGTATCCAGTGTAACACTGGTGCCGATTAACAGGGATAACACTCCGGGCACTACGAAAGGAGCAAGCATCGTATCAATCAGGATGATGGAAAGCGTAAGTGCAATATTACCCCGATAGATGCTAACCCAGATGAAGCTGCTGATTCCTGTTGGAATCACGGCTGCCAGAACCAGGCCCGTTATGGTATACGCATCTGTAGGGAACACCAGATGACCCATACCGAGAGCAATTAGAGGCATCGCCAAATGCAAAATAAACAAACATACAAACAAGGGGAACGGCTTCTTCAGCACGTTTACAAAATCCCTTATCCCCAGACTGATGCTTCCAGCGAACGTCATGAACGCAAAGAGCCAGGGAGATAAAAAAGTATAAGAAGAAAGAAAACTTCCGCATAACACGCCAATAATAATGCTGATTGGGGTAATCAGTGGCATGATGCGGTTCAAGCGTTGGTTTAAGGCTTGAAGCATAATCATGACATCCCTTTACCGTGTGATTTTACTATTATACATGTTAATCACGCTGGCTGCAGACCCATTTGCAATGAAGCAGTCTGAACAGGTATCATGGACTTGGAACAAGGATTTCCGAATAGGAGAAGGGGAGATGATCATGTTCATAGGAAAAAGTAAGCACACATTAATGATGACAGGCCTTATTGCATCAAGTATTCTTTTGATCTCGGCCTGTTCTGTTGTAGAACAAGCCAACCAAAGTTTAAATTATGTAAGTGGGGCTACTGATTATATAGAACAGGTATCGAACGCCGGGGCTGATCTGCAAGAGCTGGCATCGGGTGCGGTGAATAATCCGGAGATAACCACTCAGATTCAGGAGAAAATCGATCTGATCCAAGCAGAAGCAAGCGAATTTTCTCAACTGGCTGCTCCTGCAATAGGAGAGAGCATTCATGAAAATCTGGTCAGCTACAATACGCAATTAACGGAAGTTGTGGACCATTTCGAGAATACGATTGCGGAGCAAGGTTTTACAGCAGAAAATTGGGAGAAGACAGGCATTCCTGAGTTGATCACCAACATTAATAATCTGAAAGATCCGCTTAGCGGACTTCAGGGTGAATAAGTTGAATTAATTTCAATATGGAAGACAACACAGTTTGAAATTCTCATATTTTATAAGGGCGAGATATCGGAATGATTGAATTACCGTTATGCTCGCTTTTTTATTTTCCGAAAATTCATGCATATTTAATATCCCAGGAGCTAGACTATATCGTGTAAATAGGAGATCTATATGACATTTATCTCATATTTATGTGAAGATGATCTATGGTTTGACAAGGTTGGGACAGAGGCGTATGATAAGTATATAAGTTAATAAAATATAGTTACTTACTATAAGTTTTGAACTGCACTTAAATATATTTTGCCAAAGGAGAACCATGACTGAGCACAATGGAAAAGTAATCATTATTACAGGTGGAGCCAGTGGTATTGGCAAAGAAACAGCATTACAACTTTCGGATCAAGGTGCGACTATTGTGGTCGCTGACTATAATGAAGACGGAGCGAAAAAGCTTGCGGCAGAGATTGAAGAAGCAGGCGGAACAGCGGGCGCGTACAAAGTGGATGTATCCAAAGGGGACGAGATCAAAGCCCTCATCGACTGGACAGTTGAGCAATATGGTACATTAAGCGGTATTTTCAATAACGCGGGCATTGGACTTGTGAAGCCATTTCTGGAGATGGACCCGGAATCCTATCACAGAGTCATTGATGTAGACCAGCACAGTGTGTACTACGGCATGTATTATGGCGCGAAAAAAATGGTTGAATTAAATGTACAAGGTACCATTGTGAATACGGCTTCGATCTATGGAAGTGTTGCTGCAGTAGGTAGCTTCAACTACAATGCAGCCAAGGCTGCTGTTGTTATGATGTCCAAATCCGGTGCACTTGAACTTGCTGAGCATGGAATTCGTGTCGTTGGTGTAGCACCTGGTTTTATCGAAACACCGATTCTGGGGGATGACCAAGCCATGAAAGATACGCTTGCTACTCAGCATATGCGTGGAAAGCTTATACAACCAGAAAAAGTAGCCAGTGTGGTTACTTTCCTGTTCAGTGATGCAGCCAGTGCAGTGAATGGGACAACCGTAGCGGTAGATGATGGCTTCCTCAGCTTCAAAACCAAATAAGTAATCCTTCTCAAATGAAGGAACTCATCCTCAAAAAAACAGAAAAAACGGTGCTGAACGATTTATTCGTTTGGCACCGTTTTTTTATTTTCATACATACAGTAATTGAGACATAGGAAATGGGAAGAAGTTTGTCGAATTATCCCGAAAATTCAAAGATCGTGATACAATTAACAAGGCTATAGCTTTTTATCATTTTGTGGTGTCATACACAATTCGGACTCCGAGAGAGCCATAGCTCTCTTCTTTGTAATGACATTGTGAACAGGATTTGGTCGAGCATAACGCATCGTTATGAACTTGTAATTTTTCGTTGCACTGTGGACATTTATTTTCAAAAAGAGTCTTCAACACGTTAAACATGCTTAATCACTCATTTCGGATTAATTTACTTGGTTTTTATTATAACGGATTATATTCGCCTTGTATAGCACTTTTGATTGACATTGAAATGAGATGTATATTGTACGAAAGGAAGCGTATAACCGATGGATCTTCTGCTTTTTTTCATCATGTTTATACTGGGTCTGGTCGGTTCATTTTTCTCCGGTTTGTTGGGTATTGGTGGGGCCATTATCAATTATCCGCTACTGTTATATGTTCCATCCTGGATGGAACTGGAGCCATTCTCAGCACATGAGGTATCGTCAATTAGCATGTTTCAAGTATTTTTCGCTTCATTTGCCGGTGTGATTGCATTCCGGAGAAAAGTAAAAATGGGTAGAAGTGGTGGGGCGATTGTTCACCGCGGATTAGTGCTGTACATGGGCTCCAGCATTCTTGCTGGCAGTCTGATTGGCGGGTTCATCTCCGGTCATTTGGATGGAAAGGTTATTAATCTGATCTATGGTATCTTGGCCATTCTGGCGATTGTGCTCATGCTGATTCCGGGAAAGGGGAAACTTGATACCTCAGCTCCTCTGGTGTTTAATCGATGGATTGCAGCAGGCACTGCTTTTGCCGTAGGTATTGTATCGGGAATTGTTGGTGCGGGTGGTGCCTTTATCCTTATTCCCATCATGCTGACGATTCTCAACATCCCGGTGCGAACGACGATTGCTTCTTCACTGGCGATTGTGTTTATCTCTGCCATTGGCGGCGTTATAGGGAAAATTACCGGTGGAGACATTCCGATCGAACCCATCATCTATACGGTCATCGGCAGTCTGCTGGGGGCATCCCTTGGTTCAAAGGTTAGTTCGATGATTAATGTGAGGATACTTCGGTATGCATTAATTGTACTTATCGCCATCACAGCAGTTAAAGTCTGGTCTTCCATTCCGTAAAATCACATACGTAGGAATGAACAGTGACGATTTCGTAACCAAACGGTGGGATCACCGTATTAAGGTTATGAACATGAGCTGACGCGTTGGATACACCATCAAATGAGTCCAGTTTTCGTCCATGGAGCACCTCATCTCCTTTCATGGATACATGTTTAACATTACTAGAAGTTGAGGTATCCACCCTATGAATAACGTAATTACAGAACAGGCTGATGCAGGATATCGGCTAGCTGAGCATAAAGCATCTCAGTATTTTACTTCTCTTCGGCAGCAACTTATGGATAATACGTATACAACAGCACTTACCCAAGATATTCATGTGTGGCAAAAGAAACATATTCATCGTTTTGCCTGGCTTTCACTTTTGTCACCAAGCAAACGCAAGCCCGACCCTAGGGATGTTCATAGATATATCCATTGGCTGAATGCTACTGGTAAGCTGGATGATTATCTGGATCGGAGTATCTCATATATTTATATGCGAGATCTGGGGCAAGCTCTTGATTCTCCAGATACGCAATCCCGAATTCAGCACGTTGTCCAGAATACCAAGAAGTACTTTATGGGCTCTGCTACTGGGCGCAAAGGACAGCCCGATTATATCAGTTTGGCTGCGTTGTACCGGTGGGGACAGAAGGAGCACATTGAAACGGCTGTCATCTGGGTGATGAACAAATTAAAGAACGTAGCATCCAACATTCCGAAGGAGCTGGATGCAGAGCAGGCTCAGCGCAAGCTCATCAAAATTATTCTCGGCGTGGTCCTTCATGTGGACGATGAGATGAACGAGCAGACACCGCCTGAAGAGCGGGCCCGGAGATTTGATGCGGCAATCCGACTCGGCTATTCGTACGGGTTGACGTATCCATTTGTGGATGACCTGCTGGATTCTCAAGCCTTGACTGCTCAGGAAAAGGAACAATATTCCCTAATGATACGCGATGCACTTCTTACCGGGGTTGTTCCTGATCTGGGGGAGTGGAAAGGCAGCAATCTCGAAGTGATTGAATATGTACATTCCGAGCTTCGGGAAGCATTTGAGTACATCAAGAACTATCAGCATCCAGAAAAACAGCGCACCTTCCTAGAGCAATCGTATGTGTTCTTTCAGTCGCAGGAGATGGATCGCAGCAAGAAATTAGCGAATGCGAATTATACCAATGAAGAACTGTACATTCCCATTATTATTAAATCTTCCTCCTCCCGATTAATCGTTCGATCTGTTCTCAGTGCGCCAGTGGATGAAGGGTTCGATCTGCGGACGTTCTATTACGGGATATATAATCAGTTGGCAGATGACTTTGCCGATATGTTTGACGATATGGAAGAAGGGGCAGTAACTCCATATACGTACTATTTGAAGTATCGAGACTTGCGCCCTGATCTGATTAACCCATATGAGTTGTATTGGACAGTAATCTCTCACCTAATCCATGATGTATATAACTCGGACGCCAAGACCCGTGAAGTCATATTGGATCGTGCCATCAACGGTCTGAAGCGTTGCAAAGAACGGTTGGGGCAGCAGAAATATGATGAAGTGATGGCGATCTTTGCCTCGGGGCAGCCTGAATTCAATCAACTGGTGCAACAGATGGTGCGAAAAGCAGATGACGTTGATTTCCTCGATAAATTGTTACGTGACCAGGTCGTGCTTCAATTGAAAAATGACAAACAGGAGAAGGAGGAGTTCAAGCAAACCATTCGTACGATTCGTGAACAGATTAATGTGGAATTGCAGATTGCGAAACCAAGTGGACTTCATGAGATGAAAGAAACGCTGATCGATGCAGCCAATTACAGCTTGCAGGGAGACGGAAAAAGGCTACGCCCGATATTGACTTGGGTGATGGGCGTGCGCGAGTATGGTCTACCTGAATCCTCTATCGTTCCGCTGCTAAGATCGCTGGAGTACATGCATACTGCTTCCCTGATCTTCGATGATCTGCCTACGCAGGATAATGCTTCCACAAGACGTGGACGTTCCACGTTGCACCAGGTACACAATAGCGCCACAGCAGAGCTTACCGGTCTGTTTCTCATTCAGAAGGCGATTGGAGAGCAATCCTCATTGAATCGCTTTGATGCGGCAACCGTACTCACGCTTATTCAATATTCGGCTGAAAAAGCAGAGGATATGTGTATGGGGCAGGCGATGGATCTGAACTCCAAAGGCAAGGTTTTAACGCTTGAGCAGTTGAACATGATCTGTTTTTACAAAACAGGCATTGCCTTCGAAGCTGCCCTGGTCATGCCAGCCCTACTTGCCCAAGTGAAGGAGCCAGAGATAGCTAAGCTCAAAAAATTCGCTTATCATGCAGGAATCGCCTTCCAGATCAAGGACGACTTGCTCGATTTCGAGGGAAATCACCTCATTTTAGGGAAACCTGCTGGTCAGGATGAGCGTAACAACAATTCAACCTTTGTGTCCATTCTTGGGGATGAAGGCGCGAAGAAAGAGATGTGGGAGCATTATTGTCTTGCTACAGATGCACTGAACGATATGACGAAATCTATTCCATTCTTGAGACATCTATTGGATTATCTTGTTGGTCGTGATCGCTAAACCATCTTCTCGCGATTCCTCACTGCGTATGACTTATAATGATAGATAACGACAAAGGTCGGGAATCCATAGTAGTGGATTCCCGACCTTATTTGATGTTATAGACACAAATCTCTTGAAAATATATGTTTCAATAGATAAAATTTTGGGTATTAAGCAGGTACTGTTGTTTTAAACGGACTAATTCTTATGAAATAATTAAACGAAGAAAAATTTTGATTCCGACAATTTTTTTCTCAGTTTACACACCAAAAGGAGAGCTTACAATGCAGGTTCAAAAGGTTGATCATCATGAATTGTTCGAGCAGATCTATAACCAAGCGCCTATTGGGATTGCACTCGTTGCTCCGACAGGACGGTGGATGAAAGTAAACCCTGCTTTTAGCTCTATGCTGGGTTATACCAGTGAGGAATTAATGGAGCTCACCTACCAGGATATTACGCATCCAGATGATTCACTACAAGACGTGATTTATAGTTGCGAGCTATTCGAAGGTAAATCAAAAGAGTATAAATATGAAAAGCGCTACATTAATAAAAATGGCGACATCTTGTGGATTTCATTGCATATTTCCTTGGTTCGAAGCGAAATTACGGATGATCCGCTTTACTTCATTTGCCATATTGTTGATATTACTGATCGTAAACTGTCCGAACAAAAGCTCCTGCATAGTGAAGAGATGTTTAAACTTATTACGGATCATGCTCAGGAGATTATCTATATAGCCGATTCGCAGGGGGTGTGTCGATTCTGCTCACCCTCAGTTCAACGTTTACTGGGTTATTCACCAGAGAAAGTGATTGGACAAAATAATGATGCCTATTTTCACCCAGAAGATCTGGAACGGATCTCACAGATGGACTTGACTAAAGGCGACCTGATGAATATTAGGGTACTCCATAAAAATGGGCATTATCTGTGGTTTGAAACCACATATAAGGTCTTTGGTGATGGGGAGCATGGAAAGCAGATTCTCTCCATTGGACGAGATGTATCCGAGCGAAAAAAACATAAGGACATCAGTGCAGAGGCTGAACGCATTGCCATGATTGGCAGTTGGGAGTGGGATATGGTCAAAGACCAGATTGTACTTTCAGATCAGGTTTTTGAGATTTTTGAACTTGAACGCACCCGAAAATCATATTCTGCAAGTGATGTGTTTAAAGTTATGGATCCGGCGGACATAGCCTCTTTACAAGAACAAATGGAAGGGGTTAAACAAGGGAAACCGCTTGATTATGAATTCAAGCACAGTAGCTCTGATGGAAGTGAGAAGTACCTTCACTTACGTGGGATAATCACACTCGATGAATATCACCAGCCAGTTCAGCTGAATGGAACACTACAGGATATTACTGAACGTAAACGAATTGAATTCAAATTGCAGGAATCTGTGGAGCGATACACCTCCCTGAAGAAATATAATCATGACGCCATTATCTCGTTTAACATGGATGGTAATATTATGAATGCCAATCCAGTAGCGGTGAAAATGACGGGCTGTCCCGTGGTCGAAATGATGGGTACAAGCATTAGCCGATTCATCGGAGCCAGTAAGTTGGGTCTGATCCTGCGCAGTAGTTATGAGATGGCTGAAAAGGAAATCAACGCTGTTCGTCACACGGATGGATCTGAGACTGAAGTCCTGGCTACGCTTGCTCCGATCATTATCAATAATTCCAATGTGGGATTCTATTTGATTGCAAAGGATATTACGGAGCAGAAAAAACTGCTTGTGGCCAAAGAGACAGCCGAGAGAATGAATAAGGCCAAAAGTGAATTTTTGGCGATGATGAGCCATGAAATTCGTACACCGATGAACGGTGTAATTGGGATGACGGATCTGCTTCTGGATACCCCTGGATTAAGCGGGGAACAGAAGGAATATATCGAGATTATTCAGAAGAGCGGAGACTCCCTACTTGCCATTATTAATGATATTCTTGACTTCTCCAAAATTGAGTCAGGTAAAACGGATCTGGTAGACGATCCTTTTGATGTTGGAGAAATTGTGACAGAGACCGTACAAATGGTAAAACCACTGGCTCGCGAAAAGAAGCTGGATGTTCGTATGTGCTTAAATGATGCCATTCCGAGTCCAGTGTATGGTGATGCATACCGTCTGAAACAGGTTCTTACCAATATCATTGGCAATGCGGTTAAATTCACTCCCGAGGGCGGCGTTGAAATTGACGTTGGGATTAAGGAGCAGTGCGGCAATACCGTACAGTTCTATTTTAAGGTGAAGGATTCGGGAATTGGGATTCCGGTTGAGAAGAAACAACAATTATTTGAACCATTCTATCAACTGGAGAATTTTATGACTCGCAAACCTCAAGGTACGGGTCTAGGTCTGGCCATCAGCAAGAAACTGGTGGAGCTCATGCAGGGAGATATCTGGATCGAGGAATCGGATGAACCGGGTACGATATTTATATTTACTGCTCGCTTTAAATTGAACAACGGTGAAGAGAACAACAGGTTAGATGTACAACAGAAAAAGAATAGAACATCAGCATTACGGATTCTAGTTGCAGAAGACAATGAAGTGAACCAACTCGTCCTGAGCAGGATCATTGAGAAAAAAGGACATATATTGGATTATGTAATGGACGGTGTTGAAGCGGTCGAGGCAGTCAAAAACAACTCATACGATATTGTCTTTATGGATGTACACATGCCAAGGCTCGATGGGTTCGAAGCAACAAAATTGATTAAAGAATCATTGCCCTCTGACGATTGTCCATACATTGTTGCGGTGACAGCCAATGCCTTAAGAGGGGACATGGATAGATGCTTGAAGGCAGGCATGGACGCTTACGTGAGCAAACCAATTAAAATTGATTCCATTATGCAAGTATTCGAGACCTATTACACGAAGTGTAATCTCTGAATGGATTAATACGTGTTCGCCAAGAGAGCCGCTAGCTTATCGTTGATAAGTTAGCGGCTTATTGTGTTTGGTTTGATCCTTAAAAAGGGTACCTACGGATTTTTGATCCAAAGTTTGGAGATGTCCATATATCCGAATTCCACTGTCTGCATGCCGAAGATGCTCTGATCCAGTTCAGCTTGTTTGTTCATGTGACAACCATGCAAGATCCAGTAGTGATCACGTAGCAAGGCTTCGGCTTCATCCAGAAGCGCTGTACGGTCTGCTCGATGAAGCTTTGCAAAGTGATCGAGTTTGTCATCCAACTGGGACTGAAAAGCAGGAGACATGCACATATGAAAATGATTGGACAGGTTTTTGAAAAAATGAATCATGCCGTACTGCCAGTCTTCCTCCAGAATCTCTTCAGCCAGGATCAATTGGGCGTTCGTGGTTTCCTCTGAGTTGAAATAATCCACAACGGGCTGCATGCTGATGTTTATTCCGATGGACTGCGCACGACATTGGAACCACTCCGCAACATCTGCATCCTTATTTTGCTTATACGATAAAGTTATCGTCTCACCCTGGTATCCACAGCGATAGAGTAGTTCACGAGCTTGTTCAAGAGTGGCAACTGTCCAGTCTTGGGCTGCACTTCTCCAAGGCAGGAAGCTGCTGGCTGGTGTAGTCCGATTCCCGCCGAGGTCTTGGACAAGCGCAACCGAATCATAGACGATACGGAGGGCTTGTCGAAATAGGGGGTGATGATGAATGCCTTCCTTGTGGAAATTGAACAACATATATTGGCAGCCCAATGCCGGATAATTGATGCTGTTGGTCTGATCACAGCCTGTTGCAAGACCTAATCGATCTGTACCCGGTAGCTCATAATAGTGATCATTTGGACCCTGGTCTGGTACAAACCAGAAATGGACTTGATCCAGATGGGGCCGGATGCCGTAGTATCCATCAAAAGCGGCAAGCTCCAGCACATCTTGATTTTGCTCCATGATCTGAAAAGGACCCGTACCTATTAAGGTAGTCGCTACATTGTAATCGTGGGGCAGGATCGTCATCCGAATACAGCTGAACAGATGCAAGAAAAAGCGATTAGGACGGTATAGAACAAACTTGATGCAGTAATCACCAGCTACTTCCGCACGTTCAATATCCCGATATAACCAGATGGACGGACTATGCACATCCATTAACCGTTGCAACGTTGCTTGCACATCCCGGGACGTCATGACACGGCCGTTGTGGAAACGTACACCTTTCCGAAGATAGAAGGTCCATAAGCGATGGTCCTCACTACACTCCCACATGTGAGCCAATGCGGGCAGGAATGACTCCGTCTTTGCATCATAAATAATCAACGTATTACAGACCTGACTCAGCAGATAGGTTTCAAATGCAGTGTAGACAAAGGCAGGGTCCAAATCACCCAATTGCCGAGACCTCATAATGCGCAAGATATCCTGACCTGAGGCAGTTTCATTATGACCGTGAAACCCCATCTGTTGATGAAGGGAGACCATGAGTTGTTCTCGCAGTATATCATCCATATGTGCGTTTCCGATGAGTTCAATCGCGTCTTTCATTCTATCTTTGCTCAGTAGTTCCGTAAAACTTGCTTCCAGCGCTTCATTCATGCTGCGCAGCATTGTTAGCTCCGAATGATGTCCACGACCCCGTCCCGGTCGCCAATGGATAAAGCCTTGCTCCTCCAATTTTCTAAGAATGAATTTCACATTGCGAGGGGTACAGCACAAAGCAGCGGACAGGCTATCGATCGTTACTGCTACAGGTTCATGAAGCTTGAAAGCGAGTTCTTCGGCCCCGGCGAGCCTTATAAAGTGTGTATGTAGGGTATCCATGTTCGTGACTCCTCTATTAAAGGTGAAAAGTGTGCTCATATGTTTACACTTTTACTTCCCCCTTTTATCCTTACAATTATACATTAGTAGAGGTTGTTCAAAAAGTCCCGCTTTGAAGCATTAGGATGAATAGGAGAAGTTTACATGAAGCAATATTTAAGGCAAATTCACCCTTTGGCATGGACCATCATTATTGGAACCATGTTTGGACGTCTTGTCACGTCAATGAGTATCCCGTTTTTATCTATTTATCTGACCCGTGTACTAGAGGCTACACCGACCCAGACCGGTATTACTGTGGCCGTTAGCTCGCTGGCAGGTGTCATGGTCAGCTTTTATGGAGGTTACATTTCGGACAGGATCGGTCGCAAAATCGTGATGTTAATTTCGGTATTTAGCTGGGCAGGTGTGTTTTTCATCTTTTCAGCAGCAGAGCATCTATGGGTGTTTTTTGTAGCCAATACGTTAAACGGATTATGCCGCGCGGTATTTGAACCTACCTCCAGAGCTCTGTTATCGGATATTACGTCTCCGCAAAACAAATTGCTGGTGTTCAACCTCAGATATGCTGCGATTAATCTTGGCGTAGTATTTGGGCCAATTATCGGCTTTCAGCTGGGTTCATCTGAATCAACATTTCCGTTTGTGATTTCCGGTATGGTATACATAGCCTATGGATTGGTATTATTGCTGCAATTCAAGTTACAGCATGCTAATCTGCCAGAGCGCCATCAGGCAACAGCACCACGATTGCGTGAAGCACTCATGACCACCGGTCGGGACCGGGTGTTTTTGCCAGTATTAATCGGTACTACATTTTGTGTTTTGGGTTACGGACACTTTAGTTCTACGTTGGCACAGTACTTGGCGAGGAGCCCGATCTTTGAAAATGGAAGCCAGATGTTCTCGTACATGCTTTCCCTGAATGCTGTGACGGTACTAATTATTCAGTATCCGCTTGTGCGAACATTCCGAAACTTTCCACCGCTTGTTCCTCTGATTGTGGGTAATCTGCTGGTCGCAACCAGTCTGATGATGGTCGGAATCGCTGAAGGAGTACTCATGATGATGATAAGTGTCATACTATTTACCATTGGGGAAGTATTGTTGTTCACGATGATGGATATGCTCATTGACCGGATTGCAAAGCCGGAATGGAAGGGGACGTATTTCGGTACCATCGGCTTCAATAATATTGGCAGTGTCATCGCTCCTGTAATGGGAGGGGTGCTGTTAAGTCAATTTGGAGCGGAGAATGGGCTTGCTGTCTTTGTACCGATTGCACTGACAACAGCACTCGGAGTGCCTTTTCTTTTGATCGCACATAGACGTCTTGTAGCTAGAGAGAAGCAACAGGAGTCCACATCATTGAGTATGTAGCAGGGTATGGAAAAGATTAATGACATGAATTAAATAACAATTCAGTTAAAATTATCTTGACGGATGTTGATCCAGCGAATACAATAAACAACAAATATGTGAAACGGGTGGGATGATGAATATGTTTATGCCGAACCAGATTTTGAATCAATAACTGAATACGCATAAGCATAGTGACATTAATCCGATTTTTTTGCAATGATCGCGTTGGGACAGTCATGTTTGTGCACCCCTGTCGTGGACGCTCATCATTATTGCGATGCAGAGGAGATGCGGGAAATGCTTTGCATTTCATCCGGTCTCTTTTGGTTACAAGCTGTAGATGAACTTTAGTTCATCTATGGCTTTTTTGCATGCATTCCACCGATTCGTTCGCATGGAAAGGAGTATTTGTTTTACTTTTTGCAATGAAAATATCCTTAAGTCAAGAATGAGAAAGAGAGGTTACCCTATGAAACAACCTGCGCAAAGTTATACCATATGGTTCTCCCAACGCACGGGAAGTACGCTTTTGGGTGAAGCTTTAAGTTCTACAGGTGTAGCTGGTTATCCGAGAGAATGGTTGCATTATCAGTTTAGAAGTCCAGATAATCTGAAGATTGAAGATCTGGAGCAGATTTGGGGCGACGGGACAACGCCGAACGGTGTGTTTGGCATAAAGATTAATTTTGAACAACGATGGATTGATGCGTTCCGTAGTCTCTATCATCTGCCGACAGAGTTATCGCGAGCAGAGGTATGGAATACGGGTTTTCCGAATTGTAACAAGCATATATACATGACACGTCGCAACAAAGTCAGATTGGCGGTGTCGTGGTGGAGAGCCATTGTTTCGGGGGAGTGGCATCGCAAGCATGGAGATCGCCCTCACTTACAAGATATTGCAGATCAATATAACTTTGATGCGATTAAACATCTGCTTGTCGAGAGTAACATGTGCGAAGCTGCAATCGAAGATTTCCTGTCCGAATCAGGCATCGAACCGTTGACAATTGTTTATGAGGATTTCATACAAGATTACGAGGGAACCGTCATGGATGTGTTAGCATTTTTGGGAGTTCAATCTGACGGCGTTACGGTATCAGCCCCTTCCTTTGACCCGATTGCAGATGAGATCTCAGAACAATGGGTACAACGATTTCGGGAAGAATGCCAGAGAGAATGGGAGAATGTAAGATGGTAAACACACTTGGAAAGATTAATCCACGGTTCGGAAATGTTGCATTTATTGTTATTATGTATGATTCATCATAGGAACTAATTTGATTTGAATCACTAAAACGGAAAAGAATTGTTATGCGAAGGGGTGAGGGGTTATGCCCAAAACAGAGAAACGCTCCATGTCATGGCTGCTGCGCTATCTAAAACCAGTCAAAGGACGGCTGGCCTTATTATTGATCATGTTGCTCACAGCAACGGGGCTTCAGCTTTTGAATCCACAGATTATCAAACGATTTATTGATACGGCAGCGAGTGGGGGAGTCCTCACCAATCTTGTTCAGCTCGCAGGATTGTTCCTGGTAGTCGCCGTGTGTAATCAACTCATCACAGTCGCGGTCAGTTATTTGGGGAATGATGTAGCCTGGCGGGCCACGAATCAACTGCGCGGGGATCTGCTGAAGCACTGTCTGCGTCTCGATATGCGTTTTCATAATGTGAAGACACCTGGTGAGATGATTGAACGCGTGGATGGTGATGTAACGAGTATTTCCAATTTTTTTGCAATGTTCATTGTGCAAGTAATTGGCAGTTTTGTTCTGCTGGCCGGAATTCTCGGGTTCATGTTCAGTGTGAATGTGCCGATTGCTCTGGTCATGACCGTATTCACATTGTTATCGATCCTGTTCATGGTCTTCATTCGAAATCTGGGCGTAGACTCTTCCAAAAATGAGCGGGCGGCAAGTGCCTCTCTGTTCGGATTAATTGAAGAGCGTATTGCCGGGATTGAAGATGTGCAAGCGAATGGTCACGTGCCCTATGTGATGAACCGCTTTTACCGCACAATGCGCACGGTATTCCTTAAGGGGAGAAAAGCCTGGCTGCTTCGGGTTATTCCGTGGAATACCACTGTAGTCCTGTTCGCTCTGGCAGTCACGGCAGTGCTCTTGCTGGGTGTGCATTACTATATGGAAGGTCTAATTAGTATCGGAACATTATTTTTGATCTACCAATATACGCAGATGCTGAATGATCCCATTGAGATGCTTGGAGATCAGGTACAGGAGTTTCAAAAGGCAAAATCCGGCATGCTCCGTTCCAGAGAGCTGTTGTCCATGCAAAGTGTGATTGAAGATGGCAAAGAGGAGCACTTGCCGGAAGGACCGCTTGGTCTGGAATTCAGCCAGGTTCACTTCAGTTATAACCAGGATAAACCCGTATTGCAGGATATTAATTTTGCTATTAAACCTGGAGAACGTCTGGGAATCATCGGTCGCACCGGTAGCGGAAAGTCGAGTCTTAGTCGTGTTCTTCTCCGGCTGTATAATTTGGACCGGGGTACGATCCGTATAGGTGGAACGGATATCACGAAGCTTTCTTTACAAGCGCTCTATCGCCGGGTGGGCATGGTAACCCAGGATGTACAGCTGTTTGATGGCTCACTGCGTGACAATCTGACCCTGTTCAATGAGGGTGTATCGGATCAGATGATCAGGGAAACGACAGATCGGCTTGGACTAAGTCAATGGATCGATTCACAACCGGAAGGTCTTGATACGTATCTGGCAGCAGGTGGAGCTTCATTGTCAGCAGGGGAAGCGCAGTTATTCGCTTTAACCCGCGTATTCCTGACCGAACCGAGTCTGGTTATTCTGGATGAGCCTTCGTCACGCCTGGATGCGGCGACAGAAGGCATGTTGCAATCTGCGATTGACCAGTTAATGAGACAATCTACCGGGGTCATTATTGCTCACAGATTGGCTACGCTGGAGAAAGTAGACCGGATTATGGTGCTCGGGGATGGCAAGGTTCTGGAATTTGGAGCGAGAGAAGAACTTGCCAGTAACCCGGCATCACACTATGCCAGACTGCTCATTACAGGCCGAGAGGAGGAATTGGCATGACTGTAGCAGGATTTATAGGCCGATTATTTCGATTCAGGCCATTCTTGTTTGTAATCAACGGATTGTTATGGTGTATATTTCATTCCTTGCCGTTAGCCACTGGCATCGGGATGCAATGGTTTTTTGATCGTACAACAGCTGGGTCCAATGACTACATGTGGCTTGCTGTGCCACTGATCTTTATAGCATTGGTCCGAATGGCACGGGTGGGTACATTTTTTGTAGCCTTTTATGCATGGGTTACGTATCTGTATCATGTGCAGGCGATTTTGCGAACCAACATGCTCGCAGCGATCATGCGCTGGCCGGGACGTAATCTTCCGGCTTCACCAGGAGAAGCGATGAGTCGCTTTCGGGATGATGTGGATGAAGTCGTCGAGTATGTAGAATCATGGGTGGACTTCTGGGGGCGGCTTGTGTTTGCTATCGTGTCTATTGTCATTATGGCGAACATTAATTGGCAGATCACGTTGGTTGCCGTGCTGCCATTGGTCGTCGTGACCTTGCTCAACAACCTGTCCGGGAATCGGGCTCGGAAGTATGCTCAAGTTAATCGGGAATCGACTGGGCGAATCACCAGTTTTATTGCGGAAACGTTTGGGGCTGTTCAAGCCCTGAAACTGGGCCAGGCCGAAGAGCATGTCTCTTCACGTTTTAACCAGTTGAATGAAGATCGCCGCCAGGCTGCACTCCGAGACAATCTGTTCAAGCAGTGGATGAGATCAATGAATCAACATGTTCTAAGTATCTGTACCGGATTGATTCTACTGATGTGTGCAGCTGAGATGAAAGCAGGGAACTTTACCGTAGGTGATTTTGCCTTATTCACCAGCTATCTGGCCAACATCGGATTTAGCATCTCACTGTTTGGTTATATGGTGTTTCAGCACAAAAGGCTTAAGGTATCCTATGATCGTATGCGTAAGCTATTCCGTCCAGGGGAAGAAGACCAGATCATGGATTCGAGAGAAATCTATCTCTATGAAGATCCGCCAGAGCTTGTAAGTGAACAGAGAGATCCCAAGGAGAAATTGCAATCGCTTGAGGTTAAGAAACTGACGTATCAATACCCGAATTCTGCAAATGGCATAGAAGAGATCAGTTTCCGTCTGAAACGCGGACAATTTCTTGTCATTACGGGACGGATTGGATCAGGTAAATCAACGCTCGTACGAACACTTCTTGGACTATTACCCAAGCAAGAAGGGGACATTCGCTGGAATGGAGAAGCTGTTGATCCAGCTACGTTCCTGATGCCGCCTAGAGCAGCGTATACCCCGCAAGTGCCAAGATTGTTCAGTGATACGTTGAAAGAAAATATTGTCCAGGGCAAGCGGGGCAACATCGAGCAAGCGCTTGAAAAAGCCATTCGTCTGGCTGTGATGGAGAAGGATATCAAACATCTGGATCAGGGGCTTGAGACTCCGGTTGGTCCAAGAGGGGTAATGCTGTCAGGCGGGCAGATTCAACGGGCGGCCACAGGGCGCATGCTGATGACGGAGGCGGACCTGTATATCTTTGATGATCTGTCCAGCGCACTGGATGTGGAGACTGAACAACAAGTATGGGAAGGTCTGTTTCAAGAGCCCGATGTAACCTGCATCGCAGTTTCTCACCGCAGGGCTGCACTTTCCAAAGCAGATCATATTATCGTGATGAAAGATGGACGCATTGAAGCCGAGGGGAGCTTGGCCGAATTGCTTGCCACCAATGAAGAGATGCAGCTGCTATGGCAAGGGGAACAAACCCCCGCCAAAGTTGGGTAGCGTTGGAGATTTAGAGTAGGTGGACAATAAGCAACCATGTAAAACGAAAAAAAGCCTTACAGACGACTCCTTGAAAGAGTACAGTCTGTAAGGCTTTTATTGTTATCAAGAATGGAACAATGGAATATGTTTATCTCATCATTTGAGCAATCAAGGAATACGCAATGATAACCAGGAAGATAATAGTGATATGGTTAATGGAGAAGATAAACATCCGTTTGGACCATTTCTCTGTTTCTTTTTTATCAAAGGTAGCCACACTAAGAATGAGCCAGGCCAAGCTAACCAGAAATGCCACAATAGCGACAAATGGGCTCATCGGCCAGAATAAAAAGCTGGAGATCAGTAACAGTACCAGATACACGTTCGTCTGAATGTAAGTCCGTCTGATACCTTTAACGACAGGTAGCATGGGAACTCCAGCAGCTTTGTATTCGTCAAAACGACGAATCGCAATCCCGTAGAAGTGAGGCATTTGCCATAAGAGCATCGTAACGACCAATGCCCAGATCTCGAAATGACCCAGTTCTGGTGAAATGGCTGCCCAACCGATGAGCGGAGGCACAGCACCCGAAAGACTTCCCACTTCCGTGTTGTAAATCGTGGTACGTTTGGTCCACATCGTGTAAGGGAACACGTATAGCAACAGACCCAGAATACCAAATACAGCAGCGGACGGGGAAGCGATGTACAGCATGATGCCCCCGATGATGGTGATTGCAATACCGAGAATCAGACCCGACTTGGTATCTACGCGTCCCGTAACGGTAGGGCGTTTCTTCGTGCGTTCCATGATCGCATCGATATCACGATCATACAGATTGTTGAACACCCCTGCAGCTCCGATAATGAGAGAAGACCCAATAAAGGAAAGGATGATTGGTACAATATTAGCTAAGATTGAAGCATCAAATACATATAAAGCCAAACTTAAACCCGCAAACATGGCGATCAGGTTGGACTTGATGATTCCGATTTTGATTGTATCGAAGAAAACTTTCGGAATCGAGCTATACTCCAGGCTGATATTGGTCTGTGAACCATTATTCAATGTTTTCAAGAACTCACTTCCTATATCTATACTTGTATATTATGTCGTTATTATACCATTCAATACACTATGTGATTTAATTAACGTTTTAGTATTTAAAATAATGTCATTTGATTGTGAACAATTTAAAAACAAGGTTCTTTTTAATTGTTAAATAATTATTTCTGTGTTACAGGAGAATTTCAGAAAATCCGTGGATAACAGTAATTTAAAGTTTGTTCTATCGTTGTAGTGTAAGTGTAAATCGTCTTTTGTTCAACTCACATAGGCTGGAGTGAAGAACGTAGTTAAAGATATATGTTGCAAAATGCTGAGGTTTTGTATATTGTAGATATAAGATATCTTTAATAGTCTTGTTTTGATGTGTTCTTGTAAATCTCCGATATTACTTTCTTAATAGAAAGCGGAGGTTATTTTTAAAACTTAATTAGAGATATTAAATGTCTGGAAAGGGTGAATAATATGAGTAATACGAATCAACTCCTGGATGTACTTATTATTGGTGGAGGTCCGGCGGGGCTTAATGCAGCACTTGTACTCGGCAGGGCCCGTAAGAACGTTGTGGTCATCGATGATGAGACACCGCGTAACTGGGTTACAAGGGAGACTCATGGGTTTGTGACAAGAGATGGGGCTAGTCCACGTGAATTCCGCAAAGCAGCCAAAGACCAGATGGCAGCGTATTCCTCAGTTCAATTTGCATCCGATACGGCAACAACGATAGCAGGTCAAGATGGCGATTTTAGGGTCACGACTTCTCTGGGCAGAAGCTATCGCACGAAAAAGATTTTGTTTGCAGTAGGTAAGAAAGATCTGCCTCTGGACATTAACGGATTAACAGAAGTTTACGGCAAAAGTGCGTTTGTGTGTCCATATTGTGATGGATGGGAATTAAAAGAACAGTCGCTGGTCATCATCGTTAGTGGAGATAAGGCATTACATATGGCAAAAGTCATATCCGGCTGGACAGAACGCTATACGATCTGTACAAATGGATCAGATTCCTTAACAGATGAGCATCGTGAAGAGCTGGAAAAGCATAAGGTTACGGTATTTGATGCACCGGTTCTATCCATTGACTCGGAAGAAGGAATGGTAAAGCAAGTTGTATTGAGTGACGGTACAGCGATTCCATGCACAGGCGTCTTCTTCCAACCGAAACTGTTTACCGGATCAGAACTGCCGAAGGCCATCGGTTGTGAAATTACAGAGTCCGGAACGGTTATTGTTGATGCCGCTGGCAAAACATCCGTAGCGGGGGTATACAGTGCTGGTGATGCAGCATCCGAGTTGTATCAGGCCATTACGGCTGCTTCTCTGGGGGCGTTATCTGCGGTAGGTATTAATACTGAATTGAATTTCGAGAAGTGGGATGAGCCAAAGCATCAATAGAATGTATTATTAAGCGAGAAAGAAGCAAAGCGTCATAGCTTCATCAAGTAGGGGATTGCATATGCAATCCTCTATTTGTAGTTGTTTAACTTTACTGTTGAACCGTTCAAAAGAAAGTAATTCAAACAGAGAAAAATTTGATTTTAAGTTAATATTGATTTAATGTAATATCAAATGATATTATTATCTATCAATTATACACCCGTCAAAGGAGAGATCACCTATGATTGAAAGCAAAACAGCCGCTAAACGGCTAACGGATACTCTAATCCTAAGCGTACAGATAAGAGGTGATCATCATGAATGATGCTGCTTACATACCACAACCTAAAATGTATGGGCCACTTGGCAATCTGCCTTTGATTGATAAAGATAAACCAACGTTATCGCTGGGTGTCCTGGCTGAACAGCACGGACCGATATATCGACTTACCGTACCTGGTTATTCCGGTCTAATCGTATCCGGGCCGGATCTTGTCGCTGAGTTATGCGATGTGTCCCGTTTTGACAAGTTTGTCTACAATGAACTCGAAAATGTACGTGCCTTTGGAGGAGATGGTCTATTCACAAGCAGAACATCAGAGCCCAACTGGAAAAAGGCCCATAACATTCTGCTTCCGACCTTCAGCAAGCAGGCCATGAAAGGTTATCATCCCATGATGGTGGATATTGCCGAACAGTTGATCAGTAAGTGGGCACGCCTCAATTCCAACGAACCGATTGATGTTGCGGACGATATGACACGCCTTACGTTGGATACCATCGGGCTATGTGGATTCAATTATCGGTTTAACAGCTTTTACAGACAGGACCACAGTCCCTTTATTGAGAGCATGGTGCGCGCATTAAATGAAGCTATGCAGAAGAGTTCCCGTTTGAAAATTCAGAATCTGCTTATGGTGAAAACCAAACGACAGTTCCAAGAGGATATTCAGACGATGTTCTCTCTGGTAGATCAGATTATAGAGGAACGTAAAGCGAGTTCAGCACCCGAAGAGGTCGACTTGCTCGCACGTATGCTGAATGGCAAAGATCCGGAGACTGGAGAAATGCTGGACGATGAGAACATCCGTTATCAGATTATTACGTTTCTTATTGCCGGACATGAAACGACGAGTGGTTTGTTATCTTTTGCGCTATATTTCTTACTGAAAAATCCGGAATCGCTCCAAAGGGCGTATGACGAGGTGGATCAAATATTGGTCAATGACTCACCACAGTACGAGGAAGTTCTTCAGCTTTCCTATATTCGCATGATTCTCAGTGAATCGCTACGTCTGTGGCCAACCGCTCCGGGATTTGATGTATATGCGAAAGAAGACACCGTCATAGGTGGCAAGTATCCTTTGAAGAAGGGGGAAAGTTGCAGTATTCTTCTGCCGCAGCTTCACCGTGACAGAGAGGCTTGGGGAGAGGATGCGGAGTTGTTCCGTCCAGAGCGATTCGAAGATACGACGAAAGTGCCCCATCATGCGTATAAACCTTTTGGTAATGGAGAGAGAGCGTGTATCGGCATGCAGTTTGCTTTATATGAAGCAACACTTGTACTTGGCATGGTCCTCAAACATTTTGAGCTGATCGATTATAGCAATTATGAATTGGATGTTAAACAGACGCTGACGTTGAAGCCGGGAGACTTCCGGATCCAGGTGAAAGCGCGCGCGGCTACGCAAATGATGAATAAGGCTACTGTAAATGCAAAAGAGAAGTCTGCTGTTGCTCATAAAAATGTAGCAAGTGACAGTCAGATGAGGGGAAATATGGTTGTTGAAGCAGATGGTGACCCGTCGCTCCTGGTGTTGTATGGTTCCAATCTGGGAACGGCAGAAGGCATTGCCAGGGAACTTGTGGAGAAAGGTCGTTCGTATGGCATCCCAAGTGAAGCTGCCACTCTGAATGAATGGATGGGCCGTTTACCCCGTCAGGGGGTGGTTCTCATTGTCACTGCTTCGTATAATGGTAAACCACCGCAAAATGCTGCGGCATTTGTAGACTGGCTGAAGGAAGCGGAGTCAAGATATGCGCGGGATGTGAACTATGCCGTTCTGGGTTGTGGCGATCGGAGCTGGTTCGGGACGTACCAGAGTATTCCGCGATTGATGGATGAGAAGCTTGAAGAATTGGGAGGTAAAAGACTGATATCTCGCGGAGAAGCCGATGCCGGAGGTGATATGGAGAAGCAAGTCGAGGCATGGCAGCATATGTTATGGCCACGGGTGATGAAAGCTTTGGGGATCAACGCGGAAGCAGTGAAGCCAGCCCTACCGAGTACAAGCGGACTTCAAATGGAGTTTGTCCAAGAGAAAGCAGAGATGCCACTTACACAAATTTATGATGCCAGCTATGCCACGGTAATCGTTAATAAAGAGCTTCAGGTGCTGGAGAGTGAGAGAAGCACACGTCACATTGAGGTGTTACTGCCTGAGGGCATGAGTTATAGAGAAGGCGACCATCTCGGTGTGTTGCCTAACAATCAGAAGCGGAACGTGGATCGAATACTCCATCGGTTCGGACTAAGTGGAGATGTTCATATCCAATTAACTTCGGACACGACACATCTTATGCATCTTCCACTGAACTGGCCTGTCAAGGTGCATGATGTGCTCACTCAATGTGTGGAGCTGCAAACACCTGTTACCAGAACACAATTGCAGGAGTTGGCTAATCACACGGTATGCCCACCTCATAAGCGTGAACTGGAAGGTATGTTGGATGAAAACAGCTATAGGGATTATATTCTTGCCCATCGAATCACCATGTTGGACCTGTTAGAAAAATATGAGGCGTGTGAGTTGCCTTTTGAAAAGTGTATTGAACTATTACCGCCGCTTAAACCCAGATATTATTCAATATCCAGCTCACCTAGACTGAATTCAGAGCAAGCGAGCATAACCGTATCGGTAGTAAGAGAGCCTGCGTGGAGTGGCAGGGGCGAATACCTTGGCGTTGCTTCATCATATCTCGCCAGTTGCCAATCCGGAGAACGTATACTGATGTTTATACGGACGCCAGAATCCGAATTTGTTCTATCGGAAGAGGCCGATGTTCCCATGATTATGGTGGGACCGGGAACGGGGGTTGCACCGTTCAGAGGGTTCCTCCAGGCAAGATCTGTCATGAAACAGAGAGGTTTGCCGCTGAGCGCGGCGCATTTGTTCTTTGGGTGCAGGAATGATTCAGATTACATCTATCGTCAGGAGCTAGAACAATACGAACGAGAAGGTATTGTTAAGTTACACACTGCTTTTTCTCGTGCGGAAGGCAAGCCAAAAACGTATGTACAGGATCTGATGAAAGAGGATTCCGACCAGTTGCTTCATATGCTCATGAACAATGGAAGAATCTACGTATGTGGAGATGGAAGCCAGATGGCTCCTGCGGTGGAAGAGGCTTTGCAGCAGGCGTATCAGGAGGTGCAGGGAGCAACGAGGCAGCAAGCGAAAGAATGGCTCATTCAGCTTCAGGCTGAAGGACGTTATTTGCAGGACGTGTGGGCAGGTAATAAACGAACGGTTGGATCTCCACAAATAATGCATCAGGAGATTCATTAAGACGGGGAAGACTACGATATCCACTATATACAGGACTAAAAATTCTCCAACTAATGCGGTCGCTTGGTTTGTTTTCTTACTTCGGAGTTGGTAACGTTTACATTAAAATTTGAAATAAAAATGATTGACAGCATTGATCTGAGCGGGTTTAATTATATAGACCGATTGTTATAATTAATTGAAGGAAGTGGCTTTCGTTGAGTGAAAAGTCTAATGCTAGGGAGTCCATTGTCAGCACAGCAGCGAGACTGTTTTTTTCACAAGGATATCATGCGACTGGTCTGAATCAGATCATCAAAGAGAGTAGTACGCCGAAAGGGTCGTTATATCATTATTTCCCGCATGGCAAGGAAGAGCTCGCGCACGAGTGTATTCAAAAAGCCAATGAACATATCCTGCAGACATTTGAGAGAACATTTGCAGCCCATGACAATACAGGAGACGCCATTCAGCAATTTATTTATGATTTGGCTCATGAGACAGAAGCAGCAGGGTTTACCGGATTTCTGCCATTCAGCTTCTGGGCAGCGGTGGAGACCTCTTGTATTAGTCAGCAGTTGCGTATTGCATGTCAGGGTGTATTTGCAGATTGGCAGGATGTCATTAAGAAACATCTGATTCTGGATGGCGTCGGTGAAGAGAAGGCGCGGGAGACGGCACTTCTGATCATTTCTTTGATGGAGGGAGCACTGATTATCAGCCTGACGAATCAGGATAAACAGCCTCTGCTGACGGCTGCTGAGTATTTGTCGGTTGTGACGAAGAACGCCAAACAGCTTCAATAAGTTATACCAAGAGACAGAGAAAGTTTGATACGTTTGAGGAGGATGGGATCGTGGAGGTTTCCATGAAGGCTGATTCTGCACAGAATCAACAAGAAACGAAGCAATACAAGGTATTTCCGATTTTGTTCGCAATGCTGCTGAGCGGCTTTATTGGTCTGTTTGGGGAAACGGCATTAAACGTGGCTTTGACACCACTTATGGGTCTGCTTGAAGTAGGACCAACAACGATTCAATGGTTAACCACAGGCTACTTGCTTGTGTTGGGAATCCTGGTGCCGGTATCCGGTATGCTGTTGCAATGGTTTACAACCAGACAGCTGTTCACAACGTCCCTGATTTTCTCGATTGCAGGCACATTCGTTGCTGCGCTTGCACCTAGCTTCGAAATTCTGTTGGTGGCACGGGTACTGCAGGCGATAGGTACAGCGCTGTTGTTGCCACTGATGTTTAACACCATATTGGTTATTTTCCCGATTGAAAAACGTGGCGCGGCCATGGGATTAATCGGTTTGGTTATCATGTTCGCACCAGCAAGTGGTCCGAGTATCTCTGGTCTGATTCTGGCTAATCTGAGCTGGCACTGGATCTTCTGGATCTCCCTGCCGTTCTTCATTATCTCACTGGTATGTGGCTTGCTCTTCTTGCCGAATATTTCGAAATTGACGAAGCCCAAAATTGACGTACTATCCATCATTCTATCGACAGTTGGATTTGGTGGTATCGTATACGGCTTCAGTAGTGCAGGAGGACATGGAGAATCTGGTGGTGGCTGGACAAGTCCAGTTGTTATCTCGACTATCGTCATTGGCGCAGTGTCCTTGTTGTTATTCAGCTTGCGTCAGCTGAGAATGAAACAGCCGATGATGGATCTGCGAGCGTTTAAATATCCGATGTTTACCATTGGTTTGATTCTGATTTTCATCTGTATGATGATGATGCTGTCATCCATGCTAATCCTGCCAATGTATCTGCAACAAGGTATGGCCGTTACAGCACTAACTGCTGGACTGGTTCTATTGCCAGGTAGTTTGCTGAATGGTTTACTATCTCCGGTTATGGGGCGACTGTTCGACAAGTTCGGTCCGAAGTGGCTTGTGATCATTGGTCTGGTTATCGTAACGGTTGTACTGTTCATGTACACTGGCATTACACCAACAACAACATTGGCCAAAATTATTACGCTGCATATATTCATGATGGTGGGCATTTCGATGATTATGATGCCTGCGCAGACGAATGGTCTGAACCAGTTGCCACGTGAGTATTATCCTCATGGTACTGCCATTATGAATACGTTGCAGCAGGTATCCGGAGCGATCGGTACGGCTGTTGCCGTAAGTATACTGAGCGCAGGACAATCCCGCTTTCTCAGCGGAGTTGCGAATCCGGAAAGTCCGGAGAATCAACTGGCAGGTTTCACGTCAGGGGTTCAGAATGCGTTTGTATTCGCACTAGTTCTGTCGATTATTGGTCTGATTGCTTCACTTTTTGTAAAACGGGTCAAAGTTGGAGCTCAAGCTGGACAACAAGGTCCAATGCATTAATTCATTAACTAACATGAACAAGCTAGTATAGTATCAGAGCGATGTGTTCCTTAACCCTAAGGAAGCATCGCTTTTTTGCGTATTTATTCTATCTTTCTTTTTTAGGGTTGACGTGAAACGGGTTACAGCTATTAAAGTAAGAAAGTAGCTGGAATACAGCGGTCCCAAGAATAATTTCAGAGCAAATACTTCATGTTCCGGCAAAATTGTATATGTTCATACTAATATAAAAGGGTAATATAGAATGTATTAGTGCAATTTTAACTAATCGAAAACGATTTACACTTTATTTTTACGCAAGGAGACATCGTTATGATCATCATCAATCCCATTGGCAATATCATTGAGAAGATGCTACTGCACTATGAAAAAAATGGCCATCTCACGCTACAGGCTTCGCTTATTAGTAATAACTCGGTTGTATATAGATTGCAAGACTATTGTCTTAAGGTATATGCTTCACGTGCAAGGTTGGATGGAGAGATGGAAAGTGAAGCACTTAGATCATTGCAGAGTCATCCTTACGCACCTAAATTGTATGCGTATTCACCCGGTGAGTACACCCTGACGGAATGGATTGAAGCATTCAATCTGAAACAGTACCGTGAGAGATATGGACACATTCCTCCCAACTTGATATATGATATGTTCACGACGGAAATTCAGCAGATTCGTACTGGATATTGGGACTGGGATGTCATCCGATATGAGAATTTGCTCTGGACTGAGACAGGTGATGTAAAAAGAACGAACTTCTGGCTGTGTGAGCCTGCCAAATCCAGACGTGAGTGCTTATATAATCAGCTCGTGCGGAAAATTGATAACATCTACAATGGGAATCAGACTGAAATGGAGGCGATGGAGCATTACTTTTATCGTCACCAATTGACTTCATCAGAGATCGAACAAGCGTTCAATGATTTCAGATCCCAACGGTCTAAACTGGCGATAGCACAATGAATCTCATAATTAAAACCCCAAAGATCGTAGAGAATCTTTGGGGTTTCTTACATGATACATAGCATCTTGCTTGATGCAATTGTAAGTTATTTTTTCACCAAGGCCAATATTTCATCAGCAACGAGGTCCGGACGGAATTGATGGATGTAATGATCGGTATCTTTAATGGTTATCTGTTTGGATTCATTAGACCAGGATTTAAATTCAACTTGAGATTTGTCCCAATCGGGTTCACTTGCACCGAGGTAATCAGCCGTCAGTATGGTAAGCGGCATTGGTAACGTTTGCTTATGATCAATGACCACTTTGGCATTGGAAGCAATATTACGTAATTCGTCCACCGTGTCAGCATTACCATAGTTGTGCAGCAGTGCGGTTGTATCCAATTTTTTTAGATCGTCAGGTACAAGTTTCAATTCATTACGATTGGCATTGGAAGCATTGACAACAAGGTCAGATTGCATGGATAAGCGGAAAAGTCCAGATTGGATACGGAATTTGGTTGCGAAACCACCGATTGCGTCTGCCAGTTCGTCATCTTCATTTGAATAATATTCAGGACTTCCGCCATCAATCATGACGATGCCTTTCACGAGATCAGGATACTTTTGTGCAAACCGAATGGTCTCTAACGATCCGAGAGAATGACCGACCAGGACGTAAGGTGGCTTTTGACCAGATACTTCCAATAACTCGTGTAATTCGTCAGCTATGGTATCTACATCACGTTTCTTATCGGTCCGATCACTATATCCATAGCCAAACCGATCATATACAGCGAATTTGGTATTGGGAGCAAGCTTTTCGTATAATGGATAATAATCTACATAGGGATTGGCTGTACCCCAGCCAGAGGCAAGGACTACGGTGACATCGCCTTCTCCACCGGTATATAAATGCATATTGTCCCCATGGACTTTGTACAGTTTTCCAGGGGGCACGAGTACTTTGACATCCTGCCTTGCACCGACTTGTTGATAGATAACGCCAGTACCCAAAAGTAAAATAACTAACGTGAGGTCGAATATCAAAAACTTAATCAGTCTTTTACGCCATTTCTTCATGTTTTCTCACACACTCTCTCGATGTATTTTCTCTATCATATATGCCCAATCTTATACGAAAGAAAACAGAGTCTTAATTCTATCTTAATTAGCCAAAAATTGAATATCGGCAGCCAATGAATTAATATATAGCTACGAGTTGAACTTATCTTATCCGATCTAAGTTGAGTCACAGATTGATTATATAGAACAGAAGGTATGTACAATGACAAAATACGAAAATCAGCTCCCGACTTCAGCCGGCATGAACTTCAAGTCCTTGATCAGTATATTGAGAGATTCCATGCGTGGAGATGTAGAGCGGAGGCCATCTGGTACGATGCCTATGGAAAAATGTGAACCCGCTGAAATCTATAGTGCATCCGATAATCCACAGGTTACATGGTTCGGACATTCAGCTTTTTTGCTCGAAATTGAAGGGCACAGATTGCTCTTTGATCCGATGCTGGGCAATCGTCCATCCCCTGTGTCTTGGGTGGGCACCAAACGTTACAGCACCAATCTACCGATTCAACCGGAGGATTTCCCGGCGCTTGATGCAATCATTATATCGCATGACCATTATGATCATCTGGACTATGACTCCATTCGCAGATTGAAGGACAAAACAAAGCGATTTATTGTGCCGCTTGGTGTACGTCGTCGACTGATTCAACTGGGTGTGCCTTCAGAGCAGATTACCGAGCATAACTGGTGGGACGAGTTATCGTTCAAAGGTCTAACATTCGCTTGTACGCCAGCCCGACATTTCTCAGGCAGAGGGTTGTTTGACCGTAATTCGACATTATGGTGTTCGTGGGTCATCGCTGGACAACATACAAAAGTGTTCTTTAGTGGTGACAGCGGATATGGTCCTCATTTTAAGGAAATTGGTAGTAAATACGGGCCATTTGACCTCACCTTGATGGAATGTGGGCAATATGACGAGCGATGGTCCAACATTCACATGATGCCGGAAGAGACGGTGCAAGCGCATTTGGATGTAGGTGGCAAGTTGCTTATCCCGATTCATTGGGCCGCATTTACGCTGGCCTATCATGCCTGGTATGAACCGATTGAACGAATTACGAAGGCCGCACATGCTATGAATGTGAAGATTGCGACACCCAAAATCGGCGAGAAGGTTGTGCTTCATACGGAGCATTACCCTACACATCCATGGTGGAGACCGGAATTAGGATAAAAATAAAAGCGTTCACTCATCCAATGAGTGAACGCTTTTTATGTTTCATTTTACATCAGGATCGAGAGTGCACTGTAGATTAACAACATACCCATCACAATATTAACTGGACGCTCGTACCTTAATAGAAAGCTCTGAAATAACATGCCACCAAAAGCCCAGGTCATATTGGCACTAATTCCGATGAAGGTGAGTAGCAAGGAAAATACGATGAGTTGAACATGGGATTGCTCAAGAGGCAGAACAAAAACAGATATGGCCGTAAGCCCATACAGAATGACTTTGGGATTAATGAATTGCAAGGTAAACCCGAATAGAAATGAATAATGATTGACCTCGTTTTCTTCCGCCACCGCAGGTTTACTACGCATAATTTTGAGCGCCAGATAGAGCATGTACACACATCCTAACACATTCAAAACAGGTGTGATCTTGGGAATATACTGATGAAGAATAAGGTTGAAGTAACTGGACAGAAACATAATGAGCAGGCAGCCAGCCGCAACTCCACTAATAAACGGAAGAGTCTTGCGGAAGCCTCTATTCCTTGCATGCGTCATGGAAATGATATTGTTGGGGCCTGGTGTAAATGATGCGATGATAGCATATGTCACCAAAGGTATAATGTTCATGGATCCTCCACGTTTTCTCAAATTGTATGATATAATGATATGAAATGTACGCTATAGCGTACGTTCTTTATCATTGTACAACATGTGCGTTATAAAGCACAATACGTTTATAAAATGAGGAGGATTGGATTTTGAAAAACATTAATAGTATTCTTGCTCAAAACTTGAAACAGCTTAGGGAACAAAGAAAACTTAGTCTGGACAAGGTTGCCGAAATGTCCGGCATTAGCAAGACCATGCTTGGTCAGATTGAACGTGGCGAATCCAATCCTTCAATTGGTACCGTATGGAAGATTGCCAACGGCCTCAAAATTTCTTTTACTGCTTTGATCCACGAACCGAAGTCAGATACAACCGTTGTAACAGGTAATGATATTCAAGTATTGATGGAGGATGAGGGAAGGGTACGAATATATCCGCATTTTCCTTTTGAAGAGGGTCGGCGTTTTGAAATATATATGATGGAGATGGACCCTCAGTCTGCGTTAGATGCTGAACCTCATATCGAAGGTACGGAAGAATTCATTACGGTCTTTGAAGGTGAAGTTACGATTCGGGTAGGAATGGAAGAATATACGTTGAACCAAGGGGAGTCGATCCGTTTTAGAGCGGACAAACCTCACGCCTATGTTAACTCCGGTGTTGAGGGGACCCGACTAAACTTGGTCATACATTATTCGAAGTGAACGCGAAGAGCCAACTGTGAAGGTAACAAACGATGAACGAATGTATGCATACATGAATGGAATGACAATAAAGCAGCCTGGTAATTGAACTGCACGCTCTTGTTAGTCTTAGCTGACAAATGACAAAGAGGATATAGTTCAAACCATTGGCTGCTTTATTGATAAGTGAGCTAATGTAATCCAGCTTCTATGAAATGACCTGAGTTAAGGCTTTTCTTTGGCCTGACGCTGGATTTCCTTCGCTGTTAATGCTTTATCATACACTCTTACATTATCCAGGCTACCTTTGTAGAACGGATCAGCTGCATAACGACTTTTACCCAGATAAGCTTCTGTCACTTGCAGATCCTTCGGATTAAAGGAGATCTCGGAGCTGCTTGCAACAGATGTACCATTGACATATAGAGTACCCACATCACCTTGAAGGGTTACAGCCACATGAACCCACTCCTTAGAAGGCAAGGGATTTGCAGAAATCAGACTTTGATCCCGTCCCTCATTATGGATGGTGAATTGTAATGCCCCATTATGCTGTGATGGAGTAAGGAACATATGTCTGGTCAAGCCATTTCCAAAATCGAAAATACGCTGCCAGTACCCGCCACCATCCCAATTGACCCAAGCGCTAAACGTGAAATCCGTTGTATCTGTGAGGAGTCCAGGCAACTGGATGTAACTGTCGGTTCCGTTAAATGTGGCAGCCTGATTTTTGCCACCTGCAGCAGAACTTTCCACGTTATAGGCTTGTCCATGATATTTGTTCTTACTGTCATCCTGTGCGATTTTTGCAATTTTCTTATGTTCAAACGTATACTCCCCGAGCAATGGGCTTACCGCTTGCTGCGGAATGATAATGTTGAACGTTTTGGAGCTTACCGCAGTTCCTTTACGAATCGTTGCGGTTAATTTCACTTTGGCATCCCCCTTGCCAACGCGTGGTCGCTGCATTACACCAGTAGCGGATAGAGCCGAAGTATTGGAGCTTTTCCACGTAATGTCTGCATTGCTTGATCCCTTTGCAGGCAGTGAGAGATTGAAGAACACATGATCCGTATTACCAATGCTCAGATCTTTTTTTATTGCATCTACAATGTCCTGATCACTTCGTTCAACACCTTGACTTCCCCAGACAGCAATCCCGGAGGAGGAGAGGGCGCTGAAGGTTAGTACCGTACTTTGGGATTCCGAATTCCATTCATGTGTGAAAACGCCGTTGTACACAACGCTATTCGATGTAATCTGAACTTTGTTGTCTGTGCCAAGACTCCATGTTCCTGTCACGGCACCATTAATTTGCCCATCTGCTGTGAACCGAACGGTCTGCGATGGCTTGATGTCCGACGAAATATCCTTACCGTGATTCACCCACTGGTACTGACCGGCGATATCCTGAGCTGTCAGTTGCGTTGTATCCTCTCCCAAGGCAGCATATCGATACGTAGAAACGACGGGCCAACCGTCTGCATTCATATGCATCTCATGTACGCGGACTTCATGTTCTTCACCACGCCCCGGAAAACGGGAATGGAAGATCAGATATTGTTTGCCTGTCTCCGCATCAAAATAAGCTGAGTTGTGTCCCGGTGATACATAACCGGTTCCCAGGCCTGTGCCCGGATCGCCAATCTGTCTCTCGAACAGGAAGTTCCCCATTAATTTGACTCCAAAAGGCTCAATGGAACGATCGTCAAATAGCGGTTTATCCTTGTCCGCTTTAACGTTGATCATATCGTTTCCTTCGGCATCCAGGAAAGGACCATCCGGCGTTTGAGAACGAGCAACTCGAATGTTATATCCTCCGTCAGCACCCAATCCGCCGTAAGACAGGTACAGATAATAATAATCGGTTTCGGGATTGTAGAGCATATAAGGTGCTTCAATACGACTATGGTTGCCTCCGGTCAGCTTTTTGCCATAACCTTGATTCGGCAGCGGTTTGCCTGTCGTTTCATCCATCTCCAGAATGAAGATCCCCCCGGAGTAGGAGCCGTATACCATCCATAACTTGCCGTTTTTATCATAGAAGACATCCGGATCGACCACATTGGGGTGAATGGTTGCATCGTAAATGGTACCATCCTCACTGATCTGATCCCACATGCCGGATTTCAACAGAATGCCTTGATCCTTATAAGGCCCTTCGATGTTGTCTGCGACAGCAATGCCAAGGGCTGATCGCGGAGAGTCTCCTTTACAAGCATTGTAGTACATATAAAATTTGCCGTCCGCGAGCTGAATGACATCTGCCGCCCATAACGTGTCTGTCTGTGCCCATTCCAGCGCTTCAGCGAATTCCTTGGTTACATTGGGGACAACAGGGTTGTTATCCGTAACGCCAGAGGCGACGAGATCCCAGTTCAGAAAATCTTTGGACTTGGCCACTTGCAGGTGTGATCCAAAAATATAAAAGGTATCCTCCACCTTAATGACAGAAGGGTCATGAACGGAAACATTTTTGAAAGATGGAGCTGGATTTGCGATAGGTGTAATGGAAGTCTGCGAGTTCCCCGCGGTTGCCCCTGAACCATTGGCCAATACCGAGACCGGCGCCAGAGTTGTTGCCGTAAGTAATGCGGTGCTTAGTACAGAAATGTTAAGTACGTTTATCCAATAACGTTTCATACGTTTCCCCTTTCTTATTCCCAGGAATGAAAAATCAACCGATACTTGGCAGCACACGATAAAAGGTTCGGCAGACCTCCTTTGAGTATTTCATTATATCAAGCGCTTTCATTTGTTATATTATCAATTGATTTATATGTTTGTAAACCATAAATGTAAAGGATTTATAGAAAAATTACAGATTGTAAGAGAGGGAGAAAAGACTGCGAAAGCTTTTAACATTCAAATAAAAGACAAATAAAACAGGAGTCATTCTCAAATTTGGGATTGAAATTGGACTCTGTAATGCGATAGTATTACGTTTAGATCATCTGTTTAACTATTTATCAATCATTTTATGTTTATACGAATTAAAGGTGATGTTCTGTAACGATTATCCAGACTACATAGGAGGTAAGAAACATGACTACATATCAAAACCAATTGATCGCACAATACACGTTCGAAGATGACGTTCAGATCGGGAAAGACAGCTCTAGGAACGGGCATGACAGTTTGGCAAAAGGCGAGTTACCCCCTATAATATCCGAGTTGAAAGGCAGATCAGCGGTCACTTTTAACGGTGGAGTGAATGGAACTTCTTATCTACAATTACCTTCAGATTTGCTTCAGGATGTAAGCGGTAACACAGGAATTACGATTGCGACTTGGGTGTTTCTTGGCAAAGGCTCCAATGTGTGGGAACGCATTTTTGACTTTGGCAAAGGGGAGAAGGGACCGTATATGTTTCTGACCCGCCAGCTCCTGGGTACGTTATATGCCGGAGATAATCTGGTTGTTCACCCAAGTGGAGGCGTTGCAAGTGATGAATGGATGCATATTGCACTCTCCGTGGCAGGCAGCCAAGGGGGGACGCTCAGCAGTGCAGGTCCGATTGTGTATGTGAACGGGGAGAAGGCCGCAGATGGTTCGATCAGTCAGACGTCCAGTGGCAATTATGCCAAACTGCGCGAATGGTTTGATACGTTCAAGGACCCTGAGAATTATAACCAGAATTATATTGGACGCTCCCAATACGCAGCTGATGTGGACTTTGCGGGTTCGTTATCCGATTTTCGCATCTATGGGGCAGCACTCACCATGGATGAAGTCATTGAAGTGATGTGTGAGTCACTGACAGATGCAGCGATTGTGAAGCTTGCGGCAGACAAGTATTTGTCCTTCCCCAACCGAATTATCACCAAAGATGTATCACTGCCTACAGATGTGTTAGGGGGTAAAGTGACGGTGAATTGGAGTTCCAGTAAGCCGGAAGTCTTGTCGGAGAACGGAGAAGTTCAGGCAATCACATCTGCACAAGAAGTTACGCTCCGTGCGCTTTTGAGCAAAGGTGAAAGCAAACTGAGTCGAAGCTTCGACGTATCTGTTGTGCCAGCGCATGTCCCGCCGTATACGGTCACCATCCATGGAGATCAGAAGGTGGCTGACATCAGTGAAGTGATGTATGGGTTATTCTATGAGGATATTAATAACGCGGCAGATGGCGGTATCTACGCGGAACTTGTTCAGAATCGATCATTTGAATCGTTTGCATTTGATACATATTCACATGACTCCGGGGAATGTGGTTGTTCGACAGGTCGAAATCGTGAACCTTTGTTTGCCTGGTCAGGGGATACCGAGAAGATGCTCGTGCAGCATACGGATGGACTAAACGCTCATTTTAACGTGCAAGACCCTGAAGTGAATGCTTATTATGTGACAGTTCAGGATGGAGCAACGATTCGAAATCGTGGATTTTCGGACTCCAACCAGCATTGTGCCATGTCCATCAAACAGGGTGAGGCGTATGATTTTACCGTATGGGCAAAAGCGGAATTGGCAGGAACGATCACGGTTCAATTGCAGGATGGAGAAGACACTTCCATCAGTGATCCGGTAACGTTACATGTTGATGGTGGGAACACATGGAAGAAATACGGCTTGTCTCTGGCTGGAACGGAGAATAAACTTGGTCAACTGGCACTTACGTTTGCAGGTGACATCTCCGTTGATATGGTGTCTTTAGTGCCTCAGAATGTATGGGGAGCTGACCCGACAGAAGAAGGAAATTCCGCTACAGCACATGCCAACTACACAGGTAATCCAAACTATCGATTGAGAAAAGATCTTATTCAGGCACTCGCAGATTTGCATCCCAAGTTCCTGCGTTTTCCGGGAGGATGTATCTCGGAAGGGTCATTCATATGGGACAACGTATATGATTGGAAGGATTCTGTAGGACCCGTTGAGCTTCGCAAAGAGAATTATAATGTCTGGGGTTACATGATGACGATGGGGCTTGGTTATATGGAGTACTTCCAGTTGGCAGAGGATCTGAATGCTGCTCCGGTTCCAGTGATGGCTTGCGGTGTGTTATGTCAGGCACGTTCGGATTATGCTCACCCTGCGGGTGGCGCATTAAGGGATTATTATATCCGCAACTTCACTGACCTGATCGACTTTGCGCTCAGTACAGATGTTGAACACAACGAATGGGCGGCAGTACGAAGCCAGATGGGACATCCTGAACCGTTCGATCTTCGTTATCTGGGCGTAGGCAATGAGAACTGGGGCACTGAATTTTTTGCCAACTTCGAAGTATTCAAACGTTCGATCGATGAATATATGAAACAGAACTATCCTGATCATGAGCTGCACATCATCTCGACGGTCGGTGCTCAGGCCGATGATGATGCGTACCAGGAGGGATGGAAGTTCCTAAGCGGAAATCTCACCGGATCAGCTCAAGTTGCTTTTGCAGATGGCACAGAGGTCATTGAGGAGACGGTAACCTGGTATGAGAATCAGGACAATTACATGGACACCATCGCAGATGAACACTATTACCGATCCAATGAATATCTGCTCAATAACGTGGATCGTTACAATTACTATGACCGGGCCTATCATGAAGACGGAAGTATTGATTGGAAAGAAACATCCAAAGTATTTGTGGGAGAATATGCTTCCACGGACAAAAACACGCTGGCAGGAGCAGTTGCCGAAGCCGCGATTATGACCGGATTTGAAAACAATGCGGACGTTGTTCGTTTGGCTGCTTATGCACCATTGTTTAACAAAATATTGACGGATGGTACCTACCGCTGGACGCCGGACTGCATTTGGTTTGATGATGAAACGGTATGGTATACACCGAATTATTATGTACAGCAGCTTTTTGCAAAATATGTAGGAGATCAGGTGCTCGAGACTTCATTCTCCACTTATAGCAAAGGCAAACCGCTGAATCTCATTCCTCGTGGAGGCATCGAGATTGCAACAGGTCATGCAGACATCGTGGTGAAACGTGTTACGGTCACGTCCAATGTGGATGGCAGTATACTGTTTGATGAAGATTTCAGGGAAGTCACAGAGCCTAGTGAGGCATGGAGACAGATTCCTGGAGCTGAGGGATACACACTGGCATCAGGCGAAGGCTTGTTACTAAGAGCACAATTCAGTGGATTAAATGGATTGTACCTGCTGAATGATGAATGGACCAACTATAAAGTACAAGTTGAGGCTGAACGAATTTCAGGTGAGGATGGTTTTTACATCGGTGTGGGATTGACGGATATCTCACCTGAGAACAAGGATGTCATCGAGTACGCAATCAGTTACGGCGGGAACGCAACAGGCGTGAAGGTGTACAAACAAGGGGTCGAGGGTTATACACTGGGAGACTATTCATCCAGTTCGGCAGCAGGTAATCTGAGAGCGGCCAACTATGAACCAATCGAGAATGGGACCGATTATACGATCACGGTTAACTATGGTGGGGACACAGGAATGAATCTGATTTGCTCTTATACGGACGGGCAAAACACTAGCAAAATCTTGGATTACAAGCTCGAAGCTTACAATAGGGAGATATTCCATTCCGTTACGAGAGATACACAACATGTCTATGTGAAACTGGTCAATGCAGATGGTGTGGATAAATCAACACGCATTTGCCTTCAGGACCTGAAGGTTGATTCTTCAGCGAGATTAATCACGCTTACGGGAGAAGATGCTTTGGTGCACACCCCAAATGTGAATCAGAAAAATGATGAGAAAGTGGTTCCCCAAGAGCAAGAGATTGAAATGTCCGATGCATCAGTAGTGGTTAACCTAACTGCTCATTCAGTGAATGTGTTAGTTATGGATATTCTGAATTAAATTCATATCGTGAACAGGAAACCGCGGCTATCGCGGTTTTTTGGCGTTCCAGGGGAAAACAGTCAACAAAAGATACCCAAAGTAAATACCCCACACTATTGTGGGGATCAGCCAGCTCCTATAATTAACGTTGAAGGAGGAGTCAGCTTATGCGTTCCAACTACAAACAATTTATACGAAATGTTCCGCTACATCTTATGATTCTGCCTGGACTGCTGATTATTATTGTATTCGGTTACATTCCGATGGCGGGTCTATCCATTGCCTTTCAGAATTTCTCACCCATTGCCGGATTCAAAAATATGAACTGGGTGGGCCTAGACAATTTCAGGTATCTGTTCGATCTACCGGGGTTCTCGCAGGTTGTATGGAATACGGTATTTATATCGACGATGAAAATTGTTTCGGGCTTGGTCATTCCGGTGCTCGTGGCCTTATTGCTTAATGAGGTTCGCAAGACAGGATTTAAACGAACGATCCAGACCGTAATCTATATGCCTCACTTTTTCTCATGGGTTATTCTGGCGGGAATCATCGTGGATGTGTTATCTCCAAGCACAGGGATCGTTAATATGTTGTTGAAAGCCGTGGGAATTGACCCGATTCAATTCCTGGCCAGTAATGAGTGGTTCCCTTACATACTTGTCATCACGGACCAATGGAAAGAATTCGGATTCGGGACCATTATCTATCTGGCTGCCCTCACTAATATTGATAAGTCTCTCTACGAGGCATCTGTTATGGATGGAGCGGGAAGATGGAAGCAGACATGGCATATCACACTGCCAGGTATTCGCCCGATCGTAATTTTGATGGTAACGCTTAGTCTGGGTAACGTACTTAACGGTGGCTTTGACCAAGTGTTCAACCTCTATAATCCATTGGTGTACGAATCAGGAGATATTTTGGATACGATGATCTATCGGATCGGATTGCAAGATGCACAGTATTCTGTATCGACAGCATTGGGTCTAATCAAATCCGTCGTTTCCTTCATTTTTATCGGACTCGGTTATTTCTTGGCCTATCGGTTCGCGAATTATCGGATATTTTAGAAAGGAGGCAGAATCATGCACCACGCTTCAAGAGCCTATCGGTGGTTCCTAGGGTTTAACTACGTCATCCTGACGATTCTTGCCTTGTTATGCCTGTTCCCGATTGTGAATATATTAGCGATTTCATTTAGTTCGAGCGATGCGGTAAAAGCGGGAAGCGTCACATTCTGGCCTGTGGATTTTACGTTGTCCTCATACCAATACATTCTGGAAAATCAGCAGTTCCTCAACTCATTCGGCACAAGCCTTCTTCGTGTCGTGCTGGGGGTTGCAACCAATCTGATCTTCACGATTCTGGTAGCTTATCCGCTCTCCAAAGAGGCCGCCAAATTCCGCTCAAGAACATTCTATGCCTGGATATTCGTATTCACGATGTTGTTCAGTGGAGGGTTGATCCCAGGCTATCTGGTGGTTAAGGAAGCGGGATTGTTGGATTCGATCTGGGCATTAATTCTACCAGGCGCTGTTCCGATCTTTAATGTACTTCTCATGCTCAACTTCTTCCGGGGATTACCGAAGGAACTTGAAGAGGCCGCCTGGATGGATGGGGCAGGGCATCTCCGCACCTTGTGCAGTATCTATCTTCCTATTTCACTTCCTAGTATTGCGACCATTACGCTGTTCGCCATGGTGGGACACTGGAATGCTTGGTTCGATGGCATGATCTATATGAAGAGCCCGGAAGGCTATCCGCTTGCTACATATCTTCAGTCCATGCTACAGCAAGTGACGATGATTCAGAGTGAGATGATGACCCTTGAGGATGCGACGCTCTTAAGTCAGGTATCGGATAGAACAACCCAAGCTTCCCAGATCTTTTTGTCCGTTATTCCGATTCTGCTCGTGTATCCGTTCCTGCAGCGGTATTTCGTTCATGGGCTTGTCGTCGGAAGTGTAAAGGGATAAGATCGATAGAAGGAAAACCGATCGATGGAAGGAGCCGATTTCTGGCTCCTTTTTTGCTATTAAGGTGAGAAGAAAGAGGAGAGGGGAGATGGAAATTTGAGATTCATCCGGGGGAGCTGGAGAGAGTCATCGATTGTCGTCAAACTGATGATTGCTTTTGTACTGGTCATTCTGCCGCTGTACGGGATAAGCATTATGATTACGCAAGTCAGCTCCAAGCAAATGCAGACGGAGGTAGAGAAGGCACATGAGTCCAAATTGTACTTCTACCATAACCATCTGCAATTCGAATTGGAGCGAATGAGTGCGCTGGTAACCGAATTTTCATTTGATGAACCCATGTCCACGCTAAGTACACGAGCAGCGATTATGAGCAGGTATGAAGTCACGTCCAGTCTGAACAACATTCACAATAAGCTGGGTCAGATTATGGTGACGAGTCCTTACATTAGTGATGTTGTCTATTACGTTCCCGCTCTACATAAACGAGTCAGTGCGGCGGACGGGATTCGGGACGTAGAGGATACCGAGTGGAAGAATCTGCTCGCGACGATGGGGAATCTGAATGGCGAATTATCGCATTCCAATAACGATCTCTATTTCCTGAAAAGTAATCCATATAACATGAACCATGAGGAACCGCCCAATTTCATACTAGGAATACGCTTGTCTGCTGAAGAATTGAAACACCGATTGCAACAACTGTCGGAAACGGGGGAAAGTGAGATTACGCTGAGTTTTGGTGAACAGCATCATGTTGTAATCTCTTCTTCTGAGCAGCCCGCATCTGTTAAACCCATTCAAACGATTTCTGCTGAACCGACCGAGTCCATGCAAGTTACAAAGTTCCAATCTGATCCATATCTCTATTATTCGTTGCATGATAAGGATCACTCGTTCACGCTGACAGCGACTATACCGCAGGATGTGCTGAGGGCACCGCTGGAACAATACAACGTATGGTTATGGATGGTAACCTTTATGTCGGTTGTGATCATAATAGTCTTCTCGTTTTCAATCTACAGATCGATTCATCAACCCTTAGGGGTGCTTATTCGAGGATTCAGAATGGCAGAGCAGGGCCAGACAAGCGTACATATTCCTTCATCCAGAAGGGATGAATTCGGGTATTTGTACTCCCGCTTCAACCATATGATGGAGCGCTTACATATCTTGATCGATGAGAATTATGTAGCACGGATTCGAACAAGTGAGGCGGAACTCAAACATCTGCAATCCCAGATTCAACCTCACTTTCTATACAACAGTCTGTTCAGCATCAAGCAAATGGCTGAAGTGGAGAATGTGGAGCTCATTCAGGAATTTACCGACTACCTGGGTCAATATTTCAAATACATGTCTCGGGATTCTCATACGGAGGCATCGTTGGGGGCTGAGATTGACCATGCCCTGATCTATGCATCCATTCAGAAAATTCGATTTGGTTCGAGGATTCGATTGGAATTGCAAGATTTGGATGCAAGATACAGAGTTATTTATGTTCCCAGAGTCATGATTCAACCGATTGTAGAGAATGTGTTTGAGCATGCACTAGCCAAACGTAGTCAGGGAGGTATTCTACAGATATCGTACCAACAGGATCAGGATAATTTATCCATTCACATTGAGGATGATGGGGATCAATTAAACGACGAGACATTGATTTACCTGCAATCTGCCTTTGAGGAAACAGAGCGAAAATATGGAAACGAAGAGATAACCGGGCTCCTCAATGTGAATCAGCGATTAAGAATCAAATTCGGGGTTGGTTATGGTCTTACAGCGCAACGAAGTGAGCTCGGTGGGTTGTGCATTATAGTGAAGATTCCATGGAAAGGGGAGTAGCGTTATGCAACGTATGCTTATTGTAGATGATGAACCCGTTATTCTGGACGGACTGTATGCGTTCTTTCAAAAAGCAAATCTTCAGGATATGGAGATTATCAAGGCATACTCTGCCTATGAAGCTATCGATTGGTTGAACTCGGTGAAGATTGATATTGTGCTCAGCGACATCTGTATGCCTGGCATGGATGGTATGCAGTTGATTGAGCAGATCATGGATCGTTGGCCAAGATGTAAAGTTCTCTTGCTGACGGGTCACAACGAATTCGATTATGCGCACCAAGCTATTCGAAATCCTTGCGTTGTTGATTACCTGTTAAAGACAGAGGGTATGAGTCACATTCGAGCTGCGGTAGAACGGGCGTTAACAAAGATCTCGGAGGAGAATGATTTTCGCTACCAAGCTGCCTGGTTTCGCGGCAAATTGCCACGAGCGCTGCCCCAGTTGCAGCGTCAATTGCTGCTGGATGTGCTGAAGCGAACGGATAGACCTGATATCGCTTCACTTCAGGAAGAGCTGGATGCCGTGCAGCTCCCCTTCCAATCTGATCAACTTGTTATTCCTGTGATTAAAAGGGTAGAGGAGTGGAACAACTATCATTCTCAGGCGGATCGCAGTCTCATCCGGTATGCCGTTGCCAATGTTGCGGAGGAATTGCTGCAGGACAAGGCCAAGGTGAAGGCAATTGATCTGGATGCTCAGGTCATCGCGTGTTTTATCCAATCCCAGGAGACGCATCCGTCCAACGGATCCAATATGAAAGAGGAGCGAGGGAGTCAGCTGGATAGCTGGAAACAGACCCTTCGTTTTGTCTATGGTACATTGGAGTCTGTGCAGCAATCCTGTGCGGACTGCCTGAATCTCTCTGTATCCATCATGGTTAGTGAGCAGGCGGTAAAGTGGAGCAGGATTAATCAGGCGATCGCGCAGTTACGACTGTCGATTCACGAGAGTCCCGGGCTTGGGATGGAGAAGCTCCTGCGTGTAAATATTCAGGATGAACTGCCTTACACCCCAAGCATTATGAATCAACAGGGTGTTGCAGCGCTGCATCTGGATCAGATCAAACAGCGAATAACCGCTGGGGATCGGGAGTGGATAGAGTCTTTCCATAAATGGACCGAGGCTGCGAAGGAGGGGCTTCAAGATCCATTTTTTCGCATGAGAACGTATACGGGTGCAGCAAGTGTGCTCATTGAAGTCCTGCACGAACTGGGGTTATATGAATCGGCAATGGAAGAGATATCACTGCCTCGAATGCTGAATTTTGACATCCATACGGCGTGGACGGATTTGATCCTATTTTATCAATCTGCATATGAATGGATGATCTCGAAACGTACCGATGCCCGCCTGAATGACCAATCACAGATTCTGATCACGATCCATCACTACATTAAGCATCATCTGGAAGATGACCTCTCGCTCACACGAATTGCACAGGAAGTCTCTCTTAATCCGTCTTATCTGTCACGTTGGTACAAACGAGTTACAGGTAAAGGCATATCCGACTATATCCATGACCGCAGAGTGGAGCGGAGCAAGGAGTTGCTTCTGGGTTCGACCTGCAAGATGCATGAAATATCCGCGAAGGTTGGATTCAGTGACCAGCATTATTTTTATCGTTTTTTCAAAAAAGCAACAGGCTGTACCCCTCAAGAGTTTCGGGATCAGAAAAGTTAAACGCAGTATCAAATGGTAAATCAAAGATACCAGATGTCAACGGGGTACACTCGAATTGATAACGCTTTCTTAATAAAATGAAATTATACCTCACGGGAGGATTAAAAGGGGGATTCGCATGAATACATCGTTCAAGAAGTTCTCATTGTTAACGTTAACCATGGTACTGGCCACTACGCTTGCAGCCTGTTCGTCCGGTGCGGGAAATACCGAGAATGAAGCAGAACCGAACACTCAGCAGGATGCGGGAGGACCACTTACGAAATATGACCCACCCATTAAATTAACGTCCACCATGAATGAAACGGGGAAAGAATCGCTCGCCCAAGGAGATACGCACGCCAATAACATCTGGACCAGAGGGTACAAAGATGAGCTTGGTATTGATGTAACGTACGAATGGATTGTTCCCGATGCCAATTATAACGATAAGATGAATGTCACGCTGGCGAGTGGTGATCTGCCGGATGTACTGAAAGTGAGTGCTGTACAATTCGAACAACTGCATGAAGCAGGGATGCTGGAGGATCTGAGCGAAGTATATGACAAGTATGCATCCGAACTGGTTAAGGAGTTCATGTCTGCTGAGGATGGAGCAGGCTTAAAACCCGTAACGAAGGATGGGAAAGTATATGCTATGGTTAGCTTCCCAGGCTCGCTGGATTCCTCGGATATGATCTGGATTCGTCAGGATTGGCTGAAAAAGGTTGGGCTTGAAGCACCGAAGTCCATGCAGGATGTTATCCAGATTGCCGAAGCCTTTACCTTCGAAGATCCTGACGGAAATGGTAAAGATGACACGTACGGCATTGCTTTAAACAAAGATTTGCCTATCAACGCGTTCTTGCTCGGCTATCATGGTTATCTCGAAACCTGGATTAAGGATGCTTCAGGTCAAGTTGTGAATGGAACGATTCAACCGGAAGTGAAAGAAGGATTGCGAGAGCTTCAGACTCTGTATCAGAAGGGTGTTCTCGATCCCGAGTTTGGGGTGAAGGATTTTGCTAAAATGATGGAGGATGTCAATGCAGGCAAGTCAGGCATGTTCTTTCTGCCACAATGGGCACCTTTTCAGGTTAGCAGTATGATTAAGAAAGACAAGAATATCGACTGGATGCCTTACCCGGTTCAATCGATCGATGATCAGCCAGCCAAAACACAGAACCATCTTAGTCTGGGCGGCATATTTGCCGTTCGCAAAGGCTACGAACATCCGGAAGCGTTAATCAAGTTGCTTAATTTCCAGGCTGAAAAAATGTTCGGTGAGTCTGCCAAGGAAGAACGGGCTGCTTATTTGAATGGACTGACTGGTCTTGGTTTTCACAATGCAACGGTCTCCAACCTGCCAGCCAACAAAAATGTGAAGGCACAAGATGAAGTGGAGCAGGCGCTCAAAACAGGAGATACGTCCGGATTGGAACTCGAAGCGAAGCTGTTCTATGATGATATTATGGATTATCGGAATGGAAATCTCGACAAGTGGCATATGGAGCGAATCTTTGGCCCAGAGAGTTCACAAGCTGTGATTAAACATTACCGGGATAATGATCTGATTGTCATGAATGAATTCATCTATGCACCAACGAGAACGATGAATACGAAGCAGGCAACACTGGATAAACTGAGAGCCGAGACGTTTCTGAAAATCATCTATGGTAACTTGTCGATTGACGAGTTCGATAACTTTGTAGCCAATTGGAAGAAACTTGGCGGGAATCAGATTACACAAGAAGTGAACGATACCATCACAGCTAATCAGTAGAAAGATTGATTCATATAATCAAAGAATGAAAAAATGGTGCACTCCTTAAGGAGCGGCACCATTTTTTATAGATTGTTTATTTACGCTTCAATAACAGAATTCCGCTAATTTCTGACGTTTTGTAGCGGTATACCACTCTGAATCCAATGTCATTGTCCAGCAAGCAGTTCAGTGCATCAATCAGACGTGCACCAGGAACTAGGGTGAATGTGCACGGAGACGTATTGCCAATCACACGTACACTTTGGATTCTGCGCGCAGAACCGGGAACGAGCGGATTTCTGGACCAATAGATTAATACCAGATCCGGTTGTGGAACAGCATTGACACGAGCCATCCTCATCATCTCTTTTCTATTAAAGGTTCTTAATAGTAGATGAAAAGTAGATGAAAAGGTGTTAGACGGAAGACATGCATTCAATAAATAGTCTATTTATTCGTAGAGTGCTGTTTCGATGGCAACTTGTCTCCTGGCGTTCCCTTGCCGTTGTTTTTGTTCTGACGGGCTTTTTCGGCATTTTCATTCACTTTCTTCACAAAATCTTGCGTGCTCTCCACTTCAGATTACATCTCCTTTCACAAGTGAAATGTGTATTCCCGATTGTTAATATAACCATTGGAAGGTCATTTTATTTTTGGTGATCGTTAAATTGAATTAGAGTCCACCTTTTCAGGTTAGTATGGGACATACTGGACAGGGAAAGTGTAGCCGTCTAAACTAGATAGACCAGACATAATAAGAAGGGATGCCAATCCGAGTATGTTGCAGAAATTCGGTTTTACACAATATGAGAGTCAGGTATACGAAGCTATATTTGCGCAGGATAAACCGCTTGATGCCACATCTATCGTTAATTACTCCAACGTTCCCAAAGCCAAGATCTATGAAGTGCTTAATCGGCTGATTGACAAGGGAACGGTGCTGACCACGATGGATGGGAAGAAGAAATTATATATGGCTGTTGATCTTCAGTCCATTATTCATAAGATCAAGGCTGATTTTGAGAAAGATATTGAGGAACTGAAGAGTTACAAAATCAAACGTACATTCACAGACGAACATATCTGGACGTTAAAAGACGAATCTTCCATCGAATCAAATATCGAACAACTCATCGAGGAGGCTGACTCATCCATTCTTTTCCTGGCTTGGAATGAGCGAATGGAAAAATATCGTGAGTTGCTTGAGCAGAAGGAAAAGCAGGGCGTGTACGTTGAAGTGCTTGCCGTTGGGGGAATGGAGACATCCTTAACTCGGAAATACTCGTTGATTCCATTGCTTGATGCCCCGGAGCCTTCACAGTTGCTCATTGTGGATCACGCGTATCTGCTGTTTGCCGGTGTAGAGCATGATTCATGGAGAGCCATTAAGACGATGTCCAAACCGATCGTTAAAGCGATGACCGATTATTTCTACCATGATGTAGCGCTTACTCAAATCACTAAAAAATACGGTGACCAACTGTTACAGGATGCTGAAATTGAGCGACTGCTTACCCGGTTGATCTATTAAAACTATTCTCTCGGAGGATAGTTTTTTTGTTATATCTTCTTATGAAAACAATTATGAAAATAAGTATTGAAACTTTCAATATTATAGGTTACTATCGTAGTTGTAACTTTTGAGGAGGATTCAACATGAATAAAAAAGTATATGTGCTTGCTATCGCAGCATTCGTGGTCGGAACCGTTGAACTGATCTTGGGCGGCATTCTGGACCTGATTGCTACGGATCTTCATCTATCCCTGGCTAAAGCCGGGTACTTAATTTCTATTTTCTCACTTGTCTATGCGTTGTCTGCGCCTATTTTATTAAATATAACAGCCAGATTTGAACGTAAAAAGGTATATATGTGTACGCTATTTGTTTTTCTGATCAGTAATCTGATCTCTGCGTTCAGTACCAGCTTCTACATGCTGATGGCGGGTAGAGCGCTTGGAGCTGCGACGGGTTCACTTATTTTTGTGCTCTCTCTGACCCTTGCAGCGCGCATTGTGGAACCACAGTACAAAGGACGCGCGGTGGGGACTATTACCATGGGAGGCAGTGCATCACTTATCCTGGGTGTACCACTTGGTATCTTTGTAGGCAACTTGGCAGGCTGGCGTGAAGTGTTTCTGCTGATTGCTATTCTGACTGCAGTGGTGATGGTAGCCATATGGATTGCAATGGATCGTGTGCAGCCTATTCCTGCATTGTCGCTGAAGAAACAGCTAACGGCTCTGTGGAATCCGAAAATGTTGGCAATCCATGCTACGACTTTACTGGTACTCGCTGGTCATTTGACTTTATATGCATACTTCACGCCATTTCTGCAAGAAACGCTGGGAGCCAGCGCGACGATGGTTACCTTTATCTATATGATGTTTGGGATCGCCGCTGTTGCAGGGGGAGGCATCGGAGGCATGTTATCTGATCGTCTGCATCCTGCTAAAGCCATTGTCATTGTGCTGATTCCTTTTATCGTGAGTATGGCTGTCATTCCGTTCAGCGTAGGATTACCTCTGATTGCCTTCTTGCTGCTGTTAAGCATCTGGAGTGCGCTGAGCTGGACCGTTACGCCTGTGCAGAATAGTCTGATTATCAAAACTTCGCCGGAAACAGCTGAAACGCTAATCAGCACCAATTCCGGTATTGCACATGCCGGTATTGCACTGGGTACCTATATCGGTGGTATGGTGATTGATCATTCATCAATTCTGAACACCGGATGGGTTGGTTCTGTACTGATTTTGCTTGGTTTGGTATCTGCCATTTACGCCATTAGTGTTAAGGAAAAAACCGTTCAGGCGGTTGCTTAGAATAAAAATGCACAAAAACATAAACACTATATTCCATATTCAGTTCGTTCTTGGAAGGAAGCAACATAACCAAAAAGGAAAGTCGCTCATTTATCGACTTTCCTTTTTGTCATACACTTATACGATGATATCCATCATCCCTTAGCTTGGTTGAGTTGAAAAACACCCCCTAATAAAAAGCTTGCTATAAAATAAAATCTGTCATAAACTGTTGATACATCAACGTTGATATATCAACAGTTTATGGTGAAATGTATAAAAAAGGAGATCAAAAGAGATGACAAAGACGGCATTAGTAACTGGAGCGAATAAAGGAATTGGATATGAAATTTCAAAACAGTTGATAGAAGCAGGGTATCGTGTTTTAGTTGGAGCACGAGACCAAGAGCGAGGAGAAGCCGCAGTGGCAGCCCTAAGAACATTTGGTGATGCAGAGTTAGTATTATTGGATGTTACTGACTTGGAAAGTATTAGTAGCGCAGTAACCACTATTAAGCAAAATTATCCGGAATTGAGTCTACTAGTGAACAATGCCGGTATACCAGGTGATATGCATAAAGCCGGGTGGGAATTTGACGTTGAGGATCTTCAGAGAACTCATCAAGTTAACTTTATAGGTCCCTTTGCTCTTTCAAAAGGCCTACTCCCACTATTGATTACCAATAAAGGCACTATTCAAAATATCAGTATACCGATTGAGCCATTACCTTTCTTCAATGCATTTGCTTATTCAACATCCAAGGCTCCTCTAAATGTAATGACCAAGTCTTGGGGAATGAGTTTTGAGAAGGAGAATATACCTGTAGAAATATTTGCAGTGATGCCGGGTGCTGTTTCGACGGATTTGAATGGAAATATGACAGGGGATTTTGTAAAAACACCTGCACAAGCTGCACAATTAATTCTAAGCTTTGTATTGGATAATGAAAATCACAATGGACAGATCATTAATTATGATGGAACGTTAGCAGTATATTGAAAATTTCATTTTTAATCCATTTTGAATAGTAGCCAAAACTTCGAATGATAGCATTAAAAAAAGAACACAAACTCCACTTCAGTGCGGAGTTTATGGTCTTTTCTTTCATATAGATATATGATGTGAAACTGATATTTAAAATCATTATTCTATGCCATTTGCACTAAAACCATTGTGATTGCAGGCTGACTTACTTGTAAAAGAAGAAATTAAGTTGTATATTGTCTAATACATTACAAGCCTTGTGCAGTAAAATATGATTAAGAAAGATGTGATAGTTTTGAGCAAAGATTGGTCACAGGACTCTGCGATGTTATACCAAATGTACCGTGTAAACAACGCGATAAATACTACATTCGATGCTTACATCAGCATTAGCCAATCTCGCTTTGAAATACTCGCATTAATATATCAGGAAAACGAAATTAGCCAAAGTGATTTACAACGAAAAGTGACCATTGACAAGGCTGCGGTGGCAAGACACCTCAAACAGCTTGAGGATAACGATATCGTATCAAGAAGAAAAAAAGATGGAGATAACCGCGTAACTTGGGTTAAACTCACTAATTTAGGTAAAGAGCTGATCGAAGTTTCACAACAAGAGAAAGAACACTTTGCGAAAGAATTATTAACGGATATTAGTGATTTAGAACTTACTATGCTCAGTAAAGTTTTAATTCAGTTGAATAAAAATATTGAAAGAATGAAGGGAAATGCTTAAAAATCATTCTTAAACATATGTAAGGAGGTCGCTATTTTAGCGGCTTTTTTTATTGAATGAAAATCATTTATGTCGAATTATGACTTGCTTTATTCAACATAATTTATATAATTAAAATAGTTTTAAAAAGTATTGTTATTAATAACAACTTATAATTGTCCGATAAAAGGAGATGCAATGATGACTACGAAAACAGAAAAACAAAAAATGCTGGATGGCGAGCTGTACATGGCTTCTGATCTCGAATTGTCTCAAGGCAGGGAGTATGCAAGAAGAATGACGCGGACATTTAATCAAACGACAGAAACAGACGGTGAGCTTCGCACCAAGTTACTGAAGGAATTGTTGGGATCTACAGGGGAACACTTGAGCATGGAACCTAATATTCATGTGGATTATGGATACAACATTCATGTAGGCAACCATTTTTATGCCAATTTCAACTGTACGATATTAGATGTGTGTGAAGTTCGTATTGGAGACTATTGTTTAATGGGGCCTGATGTACATATTTACACGGCTACTCACCCAATCCTTCCGCATGAACGCAATACGGGTGCAGAATATGGCAAGCCAGTCACGATTGGAAATAATGTATGGATCGGTGGTAGGGCCGTTATTAACCCAGGAGTTACGATAGGGGATAACGTTGTTATTGCTTCTGGGTCGGTAGTTACGAAGGATGTACCGGATAATATGATCGTGGGCGGCAATCCTGCCAGAATCATTAGAGAGATAGAGCTTTAACTTAATTAAGGGCAGAAGATGGGGAGTGCATCGACTTGATGACTGAAAAAGAGAAATCGCAATTAGGGCTACTGTATAATGCCAATTATGATCAAGAGTTAATTGAAGAGCGTTTGTATGCCAAAGGACTTTGTTACGATTATAATCAGCTCCATCCAGGCAAGATCAATGAACGAGAAGCGTTGATTAAGAAACTGCTCGGGAAAACAACCGATCGTTTCCTGATTGAACAGCCATTTGTATGTGATTATGGTTATAATATTGAAATTGGTGAGAACTTCTATAGCAATCATAATATTGTCATGCTGGATGGAGGCAAAATTAGTTTTGGAGATAACGTTTTTGTTGCTCCAAATTGTGGATTTTATACTGCAGGCCATCCTTTTGATGTGGAGCAGCGCAATGAAGGTTTGGAGATTGTTGGACCCATAACGGTAGGGAATAATGTGTGGATCGGTGGCGGTGTGACAGTTCTTGCTGGTGTGACGATTGGAGACAATACGATCATTGGAGCAGGGAGCGTAGTGACCAAGAGTATACCGTCTGGGGTGATTGCTGCGGGTAACCCTTGCAAGGTCATTTGAGAGATAACGGAAGAAGACACAACAAAGTACAGCAGGAATGTAGTAGGGTAAAGAACATAAAGTGAGGAATAGCATTTTAGCCCATGACAAAGCCCGATGTTTATTATCGGGTGTTTTTAATAAAATCCCCCACACAGAACACTTGCCAAGGTATCGTATAATCGACACTTTTACATGTGCTTTGCTGGGGGATAGAGGGATATATCTGTTACATTTGCTTAAACATCTGATTGAACCTTAACGTTTCAAACTTTTTCCGTTACTGCTGATCACTTCTTTGTACCAATGGAAGGATTTTTTGCGGTAACGTTCGAGTGTTCCTGAACCATCGTCATGACGATCAACATAGATGTAGCCATAACGTTTTTTCAACTGGGCAGTAGACGCACTGACTACATCAATACAACCCCATGAAGTATAACCCATGATCTCCACACCATCTTCAATGGCTTCGCCTACCTGAACCAGATGATCGTTCAAATACTTGATCCGGTAGTCATCCTCAACCGTTTTCTCGCCATCCGCACCGGTGATCAATTCATCCACTGCTCCAAGGCCATTTTCCACAATGAACAGCGGCTTCTGGTAACGGTCATAGAACATATTGAGTACATAACGCAATCCTTGCGGATCAATCTGCCAACCCCACTCACTTGCATCCAGATATGGATTAGGGTAACCACCAAGCAAGTTGCCTTCACCGGCAATCTGTTTCGCTGGATCAGCAGTCTGACATAGGCTCATATAGTAGCTGAAGGAGATAAAGTCTACCGTGTGAAGCAGCATATCTTCGTCGCCATCTTCCATATGAATCTGAATTCCGTTCTCACGGAAGTAGCGTTTCATGTATCCTGGGTAGCGACCTCTAACATGCACATCACCAAAGAAATAATTGCTATGTTCGAATTCCATTACCTGGATCATGTCGTCTGGATGTGGCGTCAGCGGATACGTTGGCATGCTGAGCATCATACAACCAATCTGAGCATCGGGAATAATCTCATGACAGAGTTTAACGGCAGAAGCACTGGCTACAAATTCATGGTGAATGGCTTGATACAGATCCTGCTTGCTCAGTTTCTCTTTGGGTGTGTATATACCTCCGCTCATGAATGGTTCTTCAAGAATGGAATTGATTTCATTGAAAGTCAGCCAGTATTTCACCTTGTTCTTATACCGGTTAAAGACAGTAGTTGCGTAGCGCTCATAGAATCCAATCATCTTGCGGTTCACCCAGCCGTCGTATTCTTTGGATAGATGAAGAGGGGTCTCGTAATGGGACAACGTAACCAATGGCTCAATTCCATATTTATGGCATTCGTCAAAGAGGTTGTCGTAGAAATGCAAGCCTTCTTCATTCGGTTCGAGCTCATCACCTTTCGGGAAGATTCGGGACCATGCAATGGACGTACGGAAAACTTTGAAACCCATCTCGGCAAACAGTTTCACATCTTCCTTGTAACGGTTGTACAAATCGATACCAATCAGTTTCATATTATCTTCAGTCGGCTCTTCCGTGATGGGACCCTTGATGCCTTGGGGAGCTACATCCTGAGTAGAAAGACCTTTGCCACCTTGATTGTATGCACCTTCAGCCTGATTGGCTGCAATTGCGCCACCCCACAGGAAGTTTTCCGGGAAGTGATATTGATTCAGAGCTTTGCTCATGTGTATCGCTCCATTCGTCATAAGTTTTTATTTTTCTATTCATTATGCTTGGCATAAGAAAAGCTTAATCGTTGTAACGGGTTACACGTCAAGTTTTACTTTTGACCCAGATTTGAGGCATACTATTATTCAAAATAATACTGGATGAACTTATGTAGTTCGTTAGCAAGAAAGGAGTCTCCGATGTCCAAGTTCGATGAAATTATGAAACGATCTGGTTACTCAAGAGCGACAGTGTCGCGAGTAATCAATCATTCCCCACATGTTAGTGACGAAGCAAGACATATCATAACGAATATTATGAAGGAGTTAAATTATATTCCAAACCGGAATGCAGTATCATTATCTACAGGCAAGACCAAACAAATTGGCATCATAACGTCAACCATTGACGATCTCAGTCTCACCTTCATGAATCAGTTTATGGAAACAGCGATGGATTTCGGGTTTCAGACGATCGTGTATACTTCCCGTGGAAATAAGGAAATTGAGTTACAAGGATTTGAAGACCTGCGTAGCAAGCGTGTGGATGGACTCTTAATTGTTACCTGTGTTAACGATCCTCGAAAATTAAAAGCGTATATGGAATACGGCCCGATTGTTTCTTGGCAGCGAATGGGGAACGACGAGATTCCGTCTGTAGCGATGGATCAGGCAAAAGGGTATAAGTTAGCTCTGGAGCATCTGGTATCAAGAGGATACACTCGAATTGCAAATGCATTTGGCAGGGCTGAGAGTCTGAATACCCAGAGCCGCCGTAAAGCCTATGAAACTTTCATGAAGAGTAGAGGGTTACCTGTATGGAATGAAGCATATCAGTATTCCGTATTTAGCTCCTCCGATGGTGAAGAAGCGATGCGAAGAATGGCAGAGGAGCGAGAGCTTCCACAGGCCGTATTATGTTCGAATGACTATGCAGCCATCGGCATTCTGAGTGAAGCACGCAGACGGAATATTCAGGTGCCGGAACAACTTGCCATTGTGGGGTTTGATGATATCGAGCTTTCCCGTGTTCTCGGAATTACGACCATACACAATCCGATCGCGAAGCAGGCGACCCAGGCATTCCATCAATTGTGGGCTGTATTGGGTAAAACAGAGTTGAAGACAGAGCAGCTGACATACCAGCTGATTGAGCGTGAGACGACTTGAATCCGTAAGACCTGATGTGGGAATCGGGTTTTATGGATTCAATAATTATTCAAATTTGAAGCATCTTCGAAATAACCTCATACGTTATACTGAGGATAAGCTTCAGAACGACATATCTGTACGGAGATGTGATTGAAGTTCTCGTAGCATGTTACAAGTTACATATTTCACAAACGATCAGCGGGAAAGGTGAGAATGGACTTTATGAAGACAGTGACAGGCCGATTTAGAATTGCGGGCATATGGGAGGGGGTATCCTTACTTCTGTTGATTTTTATTGCTATGCCTCTGAAATACTTTGCTGATATTTCTTCTGCTGTAGCCGTAATGGGCATGATTCATGGTGTTTTGTTTCCTTTGTACCTTATTGCGCTAGTGCATTTGGCTGTGGTCAAAAAGTGGAAGATCACGCGCTGGCTGATGGGTGGACTGGCTGGTCTTTTGCCGTTTGGAACTTTTGTATTTGAATCTTATCTTCGGAAGAGAGATTGGAAGTAAACATTCAATAAATGAGGAAAAATTTAATAGAATCTAATCAAAGCAGGCGACCGAGTACGGATGTTATCCGAACAGGTCGCCTGCTGAGTTCTAACGAATTTTATTTCACTGTACCTTGCTGACGATCAGACAGAAGGCTTACACCAATATCGCCAGAGGCATTCGACACAGGTGCATACGCCGAGAAGGAAGTTACAACAACAAGGGCAGTGAACAGAAATAAGATTGATTTTTTCATACCATAACCTCTTTCATATGGGGATATATTCCATTTTATTTTAACCCACATAGGCTATACTTGAAAAGAAAAATTTATAATAAGCAAGCTATCGAATGACGGAAAGGGTTGAGCTTCTATGAAAGATATTCATGAGTTAACATCCATAGAAATGGTTGAAGAAGCTATTCAACAACATGAATTGGTTTTTTTGTATGTATCTCGGCCAGAGTGCAGTGTGTGCCACGCTTTACTTCCTAAGATCAGGACGTTGCTTGAACCTTATCCATTGATATACCTGGGTCACATTAATGCTAATGAAGTGGAAGAGGTTGCGTCCAAGTTTCTTATTTTTACCGTTCCAACAATGATCATGCTTGTAGAGCAGAAGGAATATATTCGAGCGGATCGTTTTGTTCGCTTGGAACGTCTGGAAGAGCAGCTGCAACAGATTCACTCCATGTATGTCCAGGATGAGGAATAGAAAGCTAAAACTACAGGAACGGCGGCTCATACATGAGCCGTTTTTTTGCGCCCGCAGTGGCATATAGCTATGAATAAAGGGCATGATGCCTGAGCTCGCAAATTAAAGTGTTGCCATGAAAACGGTTTTATGATAATTTAAACATTATAAAAACGTTTTTATAGTAAAGGAACAAAACTTATGGCAAAGATAACGATTAAAGATGTGGCAAGGGAAGCTGGGGTATCCATATCTACCGTCTCCAACGCTTTAAATGGTGTAGATGTCTTGAACCCGGAGACAAAATCACATGTTCTTAAAGTGGCGGAGCGACTGAATTATGTGCCCAACCTGAATGGCAAGCTGTTGAAATCCGGTCAAACCAAAATGCTCGGTTTTTTCACCACAAGTGTATCGGGTCCGTATTTCTATAAGCTGGTCGAGTCGATGTCTCGCGAATGTGATCGTCTTGGGTATGGCTTGAATGTATTTGTGACCAAGGATAAACACGTTATTATGAGCAATATTCTGGGTCGGCGGGTGGATGGTGTCATTATCTACGAAGAGCTTCGGATTGATGAGCAAGATATTATCGCCATGGAGAAAGACAAGATCAAGGCTGTTTTTCTGGATCGGGTCTATCAGAGCAATACGATGGGAAGTGTCATTTTTGACTCGTACGTGGCGGCTTACGAAGCTACCAAGTATTTAATTGGGCTGGGGCATAAGAAAATTGCTTATATTTCGGGTGTGGATACGATGTTTGACAGTGTACAGCGTAGAGATGGCTATCTGGCTGCCTTGCGTGAATACCAGCTTCCAATTGATGAAGATTACATTATTCAAGGGTATTTTGAGGAGGACAGCACGTATAGTGCGATAAAATCTTTTCTTCATTTACACCCCGGCAAGCGGCCTGATGCATTTCTTGCAGGGAATGACTTGAGTGCCATTGGCTGTATGCATGCGTTGAAGTCTGAGGGTTTTGAAGTGCCTCAAGATGTTAGTGTCGTGGGTTTTGACGATATTGATATCGCACAGTATTTCTCTCCACCGCTCACAACGGTAAGAAATCAAATTGCAAGACAAGGTATCCTGGCAATTAATCAACTGGTGGGTATGATCAAGGAGAATGAACAAGGGTCTGCGCAAAAATTGGCGGGTGAGCTCGTAGTTAGAGGTTCAAGTCATGTGAAGATCGACCGGAAAGACTACCGTACATAAGTTGATTCAGCGTCTTCTCCGGTCTTTTTTTACATAAATATAAACAAAGGGGTTTTTTATACCGAAAAATAAAAACGTTTTTATAAACATGCATGCATGATGGAGGGGAGTAAAAAAACGTGGATAAATTAGCCGTAGACACATCAACCGGTAAAAATGCGATCAGTCCCAATGGGAAGAAACCCATCGGACAACGGATTAAAGAATTCATAGTCGATTATCGGAGACAATGGGAGATTCAATCGATGATTATCCCAGGCATTATCTTTATGATTATTTTCTGTTACATCCCGATTTACGGATTGACAATTGCCTTCAAAAACTACACGGTCATTGATACACTAGCCACGGCTCCATGGGTAGGACTGGATAATTTCAGAATCATTTTGTCAGACAAATACTTCTGGGATGCAGTCGTGAATACACTTGGGATCAGTTTTTTGAAACTGGGTATCGGCTTCGTCATTCCCATTATTCTGGCGATCATGATCTATGAGTTAAACAGCGGACGATTCAAGAAGTTTGTGCAAACGGTTTCATATTTACCTCACTTTTTGTCCTGGATCGTACTTGGGGGAATGCTGATTACCTGGTTTTCAACAACGGGCTTATTTAATCAGTTGTTGCTTAGTCTGGGAGTGATCTCGCAACCGCAGAACATTTTGCTTGATGCAGGGAAGTACTGGTGGATTGCTACGTTATCGGATATTTGGAAAGAGGCAGGTTGGGGAACCATTCTGTATCTGGCGATCATGGCGAAGATAGATCCTACGTATTATGAAGCTGCCAAAATCGATGGCGCAAGTCGTCTCAGACAAATCTGGAATATCACATTGCCTAACATGAGATCCATCATCAGCCTAAATCTGATTCTAACTGTAAGCGGTTTATTGGGGTCGAATCTGGATCAGACCCTGGTTCTCATGAACTCCCAAAACCGCGATAAAGCAGAAGTTATTAACTCGTACGTCTATCGTATGGGGATGTCTCAGGGTGACTTTTCATATGCAACGGCCGTTGGCCTAGGTGTCTCAATCATCTCTGTCATTCTGCTCGTCACGGCGAACAAAATTACTAGCAAATTAAACGATAATCAATCTGTGTTGTAGAAGGAGGCATCCCGTGTGAATGGAAAGGTGGCAAAAGAAGATCTCGATAGTCGGATCTTTGATACCTTAAATATGATTTTGTTAATCATCTGTACGATCGTTATTCTGGTTCCGCTCTGGAATGTCATTATCTCTTCCTTTAGCTCAGGCAAAGCGTTGGCGGAAGGTGGATTCATCTTCTGGTCCCCGGAATTCTCGCTGGAGAATTACAGAGCGGTGTTCAACGATCAGGGCATATGGCAGGCGTTCTTCATATCGGTGTCCAAAACAACGATTGGTGTTGTTACACATGTGTTCTTCTGTGCCATGGTTGGTTACGGTCTGAGCAAAAAGTACATAAGAGGCCGTAAATTATATGTTGCCATGGGGGTCATCACGATGTTCTTCTCCGGTGGCATGATTCCAACATATCTGTTAATCAAATCCCTTGGATTGTTAAACAGCTTCTGGGTGTACATTATTCCGGCGTTATTCAGTTTCTATGATGTCGTGATTCTGATGAATTTCTTCCGAAATGTCCCGGATTCTCTGGAAGAATCGGCTAAGATTGACGGCGCAGGGGATTGGCATATTTTCCTGAAAATCTTCATTCCACTCTCCATGCCTGCCATGGCCACAATTGCGCTATTTAATGGGGTGGGACAATGGAACGACTTTATGACAACCAAGTTATACATTACGGATCAATCATTGTACCCACTTCAGATGATGCTGTATGAGATTATCGTGCAGTCCCAGACCCAATCCATGCAAAATGTCGGGGGTTCAGCTGTGATTGAAACCACGACGAAGGGCGTGCAGTTGGCCACCATTGTTATTACAACACTACCTATCGTGCTGATCTATCCCATTGTTCAGAGATACTTTATCTCGGGAATGATGCTCGGAGCGGTCAAGGAATAGGAGCAGCAAAAACCCCATTATGAGGAGGAACAAAACATGTTGAAGTTGAACAAAGCATCAGGAAAAAAAGGGATACAATTGTTCGCAACATTGCTTGTAGCCGTAATTATGATTACAGGTTGTAGCGGTGGATCTGGGGGCTCCAGTGAAGGGAATTGGGTGTCTATTGAAGATCGGTATACGGTTGACCCGGAAAAGCCGGCTTGGCAGTTGGATAAAAAAGAAGAGGCTACCGATCTGACGTGGTACGTCAATGCAGACTGGTGGAACACCGATTTTGGCAAGGACATCGTCACCAAGAAAATCAAAGAGGATCTGAATATCAATATTAAATTCATTACGGGTGATGACACCAAGTTAAATACCTTTTTCGCAGGTGGAGATATGCCTGACTTGCTGACCGTATTTGACTCCAACTCTCCTGTGGTTCAAAAAGCTGCAACCTGGGCCATGCCGCTGAACGATCTGGCGGAAAAATATGATCCTTACTTCAATAAAGTTGCGGCTGCGGATACATTGAACTGGTTCCAGTTGGCGGATGGTAAAACCTATGGTTACCCGAACTATTCCAATACACAGGAGGATTATGATAGCGGTAACATTCCTGCCAAAACGGCATTTGTCATTCGTAAGGATGTGTACGAAGCTTTGGGTAGTCCGGTCATTGGAACGCCAGAAGAATTCCAGAGTGTGATGAAACGAATTAAGCAAGAGTTCCCTGCACTGATACCGTTTGGATTCAACTCTATTGGTGAAGGAACAGGTTCGCTCGGGGATACGTTGCAAGATTTCATCGGCGTTCCGCTGGAGACCGAATCGGGAGAATTCTACGATCGTAATCTGGATGAAGATTACCTCACGTGGCTGAAGACATTGAACACCGTTTACAGAGACGGCAATATCAGTGATGACAGTTTTGCCGATGATGGAACGGCTTTTGAGGAAAAAGTAAAGTCCGGTAAATACGCGACCATGCTCCTTGACGGTACACCTCAACAAGGGGGGAACCTGCAAATCTACATGAGTGCCAATCCGGGCAAAGAATATGTCGCCATTGATGGACCGCAGAGCACCAAAGGCAATGCACCAACATTGAATCAATCGGGGATAACGGGGTGGATGATCAATTTCATCTCCAAGGATTGTAAAGATCCGGCCAAGGCTATTCAGATATTCACATATTTATTAAGTGAAGAAGGCCAGACACTCATGAATTACGGGGTTGAAGGCGAAACCTACCAAACCAAGTCGGACGGTAGTGTTGAATTGCTGCCAGCTGTGAAAGACCTGCAACTGAATAACGCAGATCAATTCAAAAAGGATTATCGGATGGGTGAATTTATGTTCTTCGGTCATGATCGTCACAAAGCACTCAGTGCAGATGCATTTCCGGAAGCGATTAAACAGATGCAGGAGTGGGGCAAAGGCAAGCTGAAACCACATTTCATTCTGGAGAATATTAGCCCGGATCAAGGTACACCTGAAGCTCGTGCGTTGTCAGCAATCAATACGAAATGGAATACTACGCTGGTCAGTATGGTACGGTCCAAGGATGATGCCTCATATGACAATGCATTGGCTGCCTACAAATCGTTTTTAGGTGAAAATCGCTGGGAAGAGATTGTGAAGGTACGCAGTGAAAAGATGAAACTGAACAAAGAGAAACTAGGCATTCAATAATTGAAATATGAAGGAGAATCCTATGACTACATTCAAAATGTACAAATCAACAGGAGAAGATGAATTATTCGTATCCGTGTCCTCGGATCAATTGCAACCTCATGCCCCTGATCTGGAGACAACGACCGTTCTTCTGGATGATCAGCTAACGTATCAGGAGATGGACGGATTTGGTGCTTCTTTTACCGATTCTTCCGCTTATCTGATCAATCAAATCTTGAATGAGGAGCAGCGGGATGAGCTCATGTCCCGGCTGTTCCATCCGGAGAATGGTATTGGGCTCTCGGTCATTCGCAATCCGATGGGGGCTTCGGACTACGCCAGAACGGTATACAGTTATAACGATATGCCAGAACAACAAACAGACGCGGAACTAACCCAATTCAGCATTGCGCATGATGAAGAGGACGTTATTCCTTTAACCCAACAAGCCTTAGCATTGAATCCTGAATTGAAACTGTTTGCTTCACCATGGAGTGCACCCGGCTGGATGAAAACGAGTGGCTCCATGATTACCGGACAATTGAAGACGGAATGGTACCCCGTTTATGCCGAATATTTTGTGAAATATATTCAAGCGTATAAAGAGCATGGATTACCGATACATGCCATCACACCACAGAATGAGGCGTTATATGAACCGGGGCATTATCCCGGTATGTTGATGCCGGCCGAAGCACAAGCAGACTTTATCCAAAACCATCTCAAACCAGCCTTTGTTAAAAACGATATTCTAACCAAAATTCTCTGTTACGATCACAACTGGGATCAACCGGACTATCCACTCACCGTGCTGGAACAAGCGGGAGAGCAAGTTGACGGCGTGGCCTGGCACTGGTACGGGGGCGATGCATCTGCTCAAACGAAGGTATACGAAGCCTTTGCAGGTAAAGAAGTGCACTTCACCGAAGGTTCAGGCGGAGAGTGGATCCCGCCATTTGAACAGGCCTTCTCGAATGTGATACGAACGGGAATTCAGATTCTTCGTAATTACAGCAAGTCATTCGTACTATGGAATATGGCACTTGATGAGAACAATGGACCTACGGTTCCTGGTTTTGGCCGCAGTACGTGCCGTGGTATCGTGCAAGTGAATCAGCAAACCAAGGAGCTTACGTATACACTCGATTATTATGCCTTGGCACACTTTAGTGCATTGATTCGTCCAAAGGCTGTTCGGATTGAATCAACGTCCAATAAAGATGGAATTTATTCTGTGGCTTTTAAAAATGTCGATGGTTCCGTAGCATTAGTCCTCTTCAATGATGGGGAGGCGACGGGCAACGTACAGGTTAAGCTGCGCGACGATGTATTGATGAAGTTCCAGCTGGAAAGCAAGAGTGTCTTGTCCATATTAATCACAGATGTATAAATGGACGAAGTTGTACTAGGCTATATCATTAGAAAAGAAACCAAAAGAAGCGATATCCGGAGTGTAGACGGATATCGCTTTTTTTGCTGACATTGTCTGTGGATGGGTCGCATTATAACGATTGAATGGCAAGATGGGGTGTTCCACTGCTCTCATCAACGAACAGAATATATTGGTTGCCAGCGGTTCCGGTTAAGACCAGACCGGGTTGACCCGCAACACCAGGATTGTAATATCTGAACTGTTGTAGAGTTGGTAGAGACACGGGAAGAGAAGGCTGATTGAGTGCCATTAATTGTGTAGCAGCCTTAACGCTATCTCCAGCTTGGATTACTCCGCCTACACCCAAATGATTGACAATTGAAGAGCTGGCGTTGATTTGCAGGCTGCCTGCTATGGTCTGGCTGCCATTGACATGTAGATCAACACCAACGGTTTGATTACCATTAACCTGCAAATTCTGATTAATCGTCTGATTGCCGGTGACAAGGATACTATCAAATGTTGGCAATGACATCATCTCCTATATAGTATTCTTATATTCTATGAGGACAAGATTTGAACCGACCCGGGTGACCACACATTATATGTACGAGTTAAGGCCCGTTTTGCGAGGAAGAGCGAGTGAAGCGGTCAACAGAAGAAACCATGCCACTAACTTGTGCATATTGTAGGCAGAGAATGTTTTCGTATGGAACGGGAGGGTTTGTTATCCGAAAGAAGTCAAAAATGCAAGTTAAGGCGATCAAAAAGAATCGTTCAGTTCACGATGCAAACCAGTTATTTCTGAGACAAATGCATGCAGTGCTAAACAGAAAACTCAAATCCATGCGCAAACATATGGCAGTACAGCAGTTGGATCTCAAGCAACAATGGTTGAAAATGATGCAGGAGGAACATGCATCTAGCCGAGTAAAATCCAAAGTGATCTATAAGGAGTTAAATGTGCTTCTGATTACCCCGTGTAATGACCGGGAAATGTCATCACATTGTGTACTGATTGAACAAAGCCTTAAACATCTCGTGAGGCATGTAAATGAGATTAAATATATAGAATCCGTAGCAGCCAGTCTTTCTGCGATGGAGGTTGACCTGATTCTGATCGTGGGAAGTGATGAACATTTGCCAAATGAGAATATCACTGCATTAAAAGCATCAACTGCCAAAAAAGCAATCTGGTTGTCTCCGAATCAAAATGGAAGTCAAAGCGATGCCATATTGCCGTGGTTTGATCACGTGTTTGTGCAGCATTCATGGTCAATAAGTGACCATCAGCAGCATCTGGCAGGCTCTGCTCTTAATGAACTGTTAATGCCCCCTGATCCCCATATTTTCTGTCCGCAAGCTGTTCCCCCGGAGTATGAATCGGATGTTTATATCATCGGGGATGCAGTACCGGATGGCATCATCACAACTTTTGCCAAATCGGGTCTTCTGGATAACAAAAACGTTCGGGTGGACGGGAAGGGGTGGACTCCGCTTGGGGATTTCTATCCCGTTCTCAAACATGAAGCTCGTCAGATGTTGTATAACGGAACCAAACTGGTCATTCATAGTGGAGCATCGATCAAACACATGATGGAAATTGCCACCTGCGGGACGTTTCAACTCATAGGATCATCGGCGAATCAGAGTAACCTGGTAGATCTTAGCATCTTCCAACAATTCGCCTCCTGCGAAGAACTCATTCAGAAGTTTGAACATTACTGGCAGAGTATTGATGCAAGAAGACTGGCAGCTAGTCACGCCTTGGCATACATGAAATACAATCAATCCCATCTGCAAAAAACACTGCGACTGTTGGATATCATTTTCATATAAACCATCAAGAATCTCAGGGTGTATGCTGCATCATGTTGCTCCATTGGAGGCGTTCTGATTGAAGGTAATTGCTCTGCATCTACCCCAGTTTCACCGGATTGAGGAGAATGACCGTTGGTGGGGGGAAGGTTTTACTGAATGGACCAATGTAAAAAAAGCCACTCCCCTATATTCGGATCATCATCAGCCGAACCAGCCATTTCAGGGGAAATATTATGATCTTTCCGATCCGGATGTGCGAAAGTGGCAAGCAGAAACAGCCAACCAGCATGGCATTTATGGATTTTGTTATTATCATTACTGGTTCAAAGGCAAACGATTGCTGGAAAAACCGGTGAATGAAATACTGAGCAGTGGAGAGCCTGATTTTCCATTTTGTTTGTCTTGGGCCAATGAAACATGGACAAGAAAATGGGATGGCCAGGAATCGGACATTCTCATGGCCCAGAACTATGGGGATCAAGATGATTGGGAAGAGCATTTTAATTATCTGGTAAACGTATTTAAGGATAAACGATATATTCGAGTCGAAGATAAACCGCTATTTCTGATCTATCGGCCAGCAAGCATTCCTCGATGTGAGGAAATGATACAGTTTTGGCGTGAATTGGCTCTGGAGCATGGCCTGAAAGGGATCCATTTTGTGCAGACCATTGGTGGGTTCCCTACATTTAATCATCAGATCTTCGATGCAAGTATGGAATTTGAACCACATTACACGTTTGCACATGGACATATGAATGGAATCTGGATCGAAATGAACATCGAGGGTCGGCAACATATTGCTGTGAATTACGACAAAGTATGGTCCTCCATTCTGGAACGAACGCCACATCGTAACGGAGAAATGATCTATCCAGGTGCTTTTGTCAATTGGGATAATACACCGCGAAGAGGCGTTGACGGCCAGAGTACGCTAGGGTCAACCCCAGAGAAGTTTGGGATATATCTGGCGAGGCAGATGGAGAGAGCGAGGACAGTGTACAATAGTGAATATCTCTTTGTTAACGCCTGGAATGAATGGGCGGAAGGGGCATATCTTGAGCCGGATCAAAAATATGGTTACGCTTATTTGAGAGAACTCAAAAAAGTAATCCAGCAAGAGTTGTTGAACAGAAACAAGTCTGTGGGAGGGAGTTCCCAATGAGGGAACTCTCTCTTAATTGTGCTTGTTCATAAACCATGTTTCGTAGTCAGTACCGTTTTTTGCCTGCGGTATTCCGTTGGCGTGAGTCCTGTGTGCTTTTTGAACTGTCTGGAGAAATAGTACAAATCACTAAAACCGAGATGCTCGGCGATGGCGGTTATTGTGTTCGGGGTACAGGTCAGCAGCTCCTTGGCTTTATCAATTTTTTTGCCAGCTATGTAGAGAATCGGAGGAAGGCCGATCTGCTGTTTGAAGAATCGAATGAAATAATTGGGATGCATGTAAGCAATCTGGGCCAGATCCTGTACTGAAATATTCTCTTCGATATTGGAATCAATGTAAGCCAGAATGGCAGACAATTTCTCCATAACAGGCACGTTAATAAAAGAAATCTGTTCCAGATCCAGATTCATAAGATAGTGCGACAGTAACTCGGTCAGTTTGCTCTTGGCCATCATATGAGCATACACTTCACCGGATTTTGCATATGTAAGGATACTGCTGAAGATTTCTTGGATCAACTCGGGCTGATCTATCGTGCAGATGTGCGGGAATTTCAGAATTTGGAACAGATTGATTCCCCCAACCTTCGCGCTAAAGTGACACCAATATTTGAGAAAAGGACGGTCATTAATGGCAGCGTAGGATTGTTTGATTCCCTCAGGCATTAAAATAAGCTGATTAGGCGCAGGATAGTATTCCTCATCCCCAATCTTGAGCCAACCTTCACCTTCACATATGAAATAAAACTTGCTGTAATCGGGCGTGTAATCCAGATCCCGCCAATCCGTATCGCACCGATTGTAATTGACCATAAATAATTCGACTTGGAGATTAGACAGGTAGTTCGTAAGCAAAGTTTGTTGATTCATACTTTTCATCTCCATACAAGGTTATTATTGTCCATCTAAAAGTTAGTGTTCTGCATGTTTATCCTTCGGCCGTAGCACTACAATACAACTACAGACGATAACAGAAGGGATGAGAACATATCATGGACAAACACGAATATATGCAACAGATTGAAGCAACGATTGCGAACGGTAAATTCAAGGACAACTGGAGTTCACTGAGCGCTTTTCAAGTTCCCGAATGGTACCCCAAAGCGAAATTCGGCATATTCATCCACTGGGGACTGTATTCTGTACCGGCCTATGATAGCGAATGGTATTCGCGTAATATGTACATACAAGGTACCAAAGCTTATGAGCATCACCTTGCGGTGTATGGACCTCATAAGGAATTTGGATATAAAGATTTCATTCCGATGTTTCGTGCAGAGAAGTTCGATGCAGACGAATGGGCAACGTTATTCAAAAAAGCCGGAGCCAAATATGTTATGCCAGTGGCTGAGCATCATGATGGCTTTCAGATGTACAAGAGCTCTATCTCTCACTATAACACATATGAAATGGGCCCCAAACGGGATCTTCTGGGTGAGATGAAGACTGCGTACGAGAAGCAGGGGCTGACCTTATGTGTGTCGTCTCACCGCGCCGAGCACTGGTTCTTCATGTCTCACGGGAAGGAGTTTGATTCCGATATCAAGGAACCCCTGGAGCGTGGGGATTTCTATTGGCCAGCCATGCCTGAGCCGGATCATCATGATCTGTATGGTTCGCCTCCAACCGAGGAGTATCTGGAGGATTGGTTGATTCGATGCTGTGAACTGGTGGATCAATATCAGCCGAAGGTCTTTTATTTTGATTGGTGGATTCAAACCGTTGCGTTCAAACCCTATCTTAAAAAATTTGCAGCCTATTATTATAACAAAGGTGAAGAATGGGGCGTTCCTGTAGCTATCAATTATAAACATGAGGCCTATATGTTCGGAAGTGCCGTTCCGGATGTGGAGCGGGGACAGTTCGCTGAGCTCAAGCCCTATTTTTGGCAAACAGATACGGCTGTCGCTAAAAACTCATGGTGTTATACGGAAAATAATAACTATAAAACAGCTGAAGAGATTATTCGGGATCTCGTCGATATTGTAAGCAAAAACGGAAATTTGCTGCTGAACATTGGACCCAAAGCAGACGGCAGTATACCGGATGAAGATCGTGACATTTTGCTCAGCATCGGCAAGTGGCTGGAAGTGAATGGGGAAGCGATCTATGATACTACATTCTGGCGCACATTTGGCGAGGGACCGACAGAGGTGAAGGAAGGGCAATTCACGGATGGAGATACGAAGATATTTACAAGTGAAGATATACGGTTTACGTTAAAAGAAAGCAATCTGTATGCCACAGTTCTTGCCTACCCGGATAACGGAGTGATTCACATTAAATCGCTGAAGGAAGGTTCCCATCATTATCAAGGCGTTATTCAAGACATTCAGGTACTTGGATGCGAGGAAAAACCGCAATGGGAGAGAACCACGGACGCACTGACGATCACTACCACAACTGTGAAGAGTAATGCACCGATTGTTTTCAAAATTGAATTGGACTAATCAACAAAGAACATTTCAATACGGACGGCTATATCAAAAAGGGCGCATCCAGGAGTTTCGTACTCATCGGATAGCGCTCTTTGAGTTGTCCACTCGCGAATAGAAATATTCAGTTCATATTGCGAATATAATTCATGTAAGTGCTGTCAGTATGGCTCGACCGACTACGTATTAAGTAGTAAATTGACTCACTAAGGAGGAGATTCCGACAGATGAAGCCAAAGAAACGTATACGATTTGGTAGAAACATTTTTAAGAAAAATAGAGGAGAAGAAGAACATCAGAAGTGCTTTGAGATTGAAGCTGAATTACTGTTCAAGCTAATTGGTGAGTTGAAAGGAGCCATTGTACAGGTTTTTGCCAATCCCACTCCGCACAATGTTTCACTTCTGATTGAGGTATTGCGTAAATTACTGGCTCTAATTCATCATTCGGACTTGAAAAAGGGAACCCGGGCAGACCTCGAAGCAGTCTTGGAGCTCACAATTGTATCTGCAGAGGCCGTTCCTTTTTCTCCAATCAGTGTGGGGACCAATTTGCAGCAATTGCTGGATGTGCTACTCTCTGTCGTTTTACAGGGAAATATCGATTCGGCTGAGAAAGATCAACTTGTCATTTTGATCCGGGCGACCGAATTGGCTATTACCACAGGGCTTAGAAACATCGGGAGTCAAGGTCCGGCTGGACCTGCTGGACCTGCGGGTCCTCAGGGCGTACCTGGTCCACAAGGCCCGGCTGGCGCTGCTGGATCTCAAGGTAGTGTAGGACCTGCTGGTACACCGGGAGCAGCAGGTGCAACGGGAGCTACCGGTGTAACGGGTGCGGCAGGCCCGGCGGGTGGTGCAACAGGAGCGACAGGTGCAACGGGGAGCACTGGAGCTGTTGGGGCAGCAGGTCTTACAGGATCAACGGGCGATCCTGGCGTAGCAGGGGCCACAGGAGTCACAGGCAATACGGGTGCAGCCGGAATTGCAGGGATAACCGGAGCTACCGGAGCAACGGGCGATCCTGGCGTAGCGGGGGCCACGGGAGTCACAGGCGATACGGGTGCAGCCGGAATTGCAGGGGTAACCGGTGCTACCGGGGCAACGGGTGATCCTGGCGTAGCAGGGGCCACGGGAGTCACAGGCGATACGGGTGCAGCCGGAATTGCAGGGGTAACCGGTGCTACCGGGGCAACGGGTGATCCTGGCGTAGAGGGGGCCACAGGAGTAACTGGCAGCACTGGCATAACAGGCGCTACGGGTTCTGGAGCTATTATACCGTTTGCTTCTGGCGGACCCGCCATATTGACAACAATTGCAGGTGGACTGGTAGGAACAACAAGTCTTATTGGTTTCGGAAGCTCGGCAACCGGAGTCAGTATTCTGGGTGGCACAATTGATTTAACAGGGACGGTTGTTGGCCCACTCATTAACTTTGCGTTCTCTGTCCCACGAGATGGCGTCATCACTTCCATTGCTGCCTATTTTAGTACCACAGCAGCCTTGGCCTTGGTCGGGTCAACAGTGACCATCACCGCGCAATTATTCAGTTCACCTACTCCGGATAATGCATTTACTGCTGTACCAGGGGCCATCGTTACGCTGGCGCCGTCACTCACTGGTATCATAGCTTTGGGTAGCATCTCCAATGGCATAACAAACGGATTGACGATACCCGTGACAGCAGAGACACGTCTCCTGCTAGTATTCTCCGCAACAGCATCTGGACTTACCCTTGTGAATACCGTTGTTGGTTATGCAAGTGGTGGCGTGAACATTACATGATGAGATATACATGATCTGGAGCCGACTCAATCGTTTCTTTAAAAATCATAAAGTAACCCCATGACTCATATGAGCCATGGGGTTAGAACTTTTTATAAATAGCTATAACATTTACTACTATCAAGCATTAGTAGTAAATGTAATAGCTTCCACCATAACTATTTGGTGAGTACGCTACAATTTTATGATAACCATACAAGTTACCAAGAGTGATGCTTTTCGTTCCAAAATCAGACACAATTACTCTTCCACTGCTCTTCAGAGTTCCACTCATATCTTCAACATTAAACACATATTCCCCTGTTGTAAGCGGAGTAAAAGTAAACGTGACATTTCCACTCAAGTATATATCGGTACTATATCCACCATTGAAATATTCTGTTAAGGGATTTTGGGCAAAAATATTAATTTCTTGTGCTTGGGACTGTTGTTGTGTCTGAACTTCCTGGGAGGAAGGGTTAGTTAGCGTAAGAGCTTCATCAGCGAATACCGCTGGAACAGATGCTAAAAGCATCGCCATGGAAGAAAGAGCTGCAATTGCTGTTTTTTGATATTTTTTCACAATCAAACATCTCCTTTTGGTATTTAAAATTTAATTAGATTTGAGTTCATACTGTTCACAAAAAGACAAAAGATCAATGGAGCAGGAGCTTTCCTCACAATCATTTCCTAGGATGAGAGTAAGGTTGATCTGGCGCCAAATGTATGTTGCAAGATAATCGTACAATTTATTCCAAATATATACAATAACGTTTACAGGATTTTCTATACTATTTTTGTTAAATATATACTTTATTCATATATAGTTCACAAATTAACATTTATAAGCTCAGACGATTACGGAGAAGGGCCCCACGATTCCAACGCACCATGAACGAAAAAGGTAACAGCAGGATAGATGTCTACTTTGCCCCTTGGTTTGAATAGTAACCTTGACCATCAAGACGTAGTTTCATAGAACTACTAATTTGATCATTAAGTAAAATAGAATGCATAATTGCGAAAAAATAGTATGAAAGCGTAAGCGACATGAGACATATAAAAGCATTTAATAGGCTTATTTTCTATATTTTTCAATAAAGTGCTTGTATATATCGAATAATGATTCTATACTATACCAATAAAATCCAATTAAATTCCTAATCGACTAGTATATGTAATTTAAAATGTTCCTAACTCACTCGAAACACAATCCAAATTCATATTCACTACTCCTTGGCAAGCGTTCTGCTAACGCTCCAGATCACCCTTCCACATGAATGCTTATAGACATTCACACTCGTTTGCACAACTCAAACACTCAAACTTTTCACTTTCTTGGCTTAACCGGACTTGTTCAATCTCCTAAACTTCCAAGTGAAAAATCATAGACTGATCTATTATCTCTTCTGACCCATATTGTTCCCTAACCAGACCTGTAAAGGAGGTGAGGCTTTATGTGAAACCGAGGGCGTTTATACCGTCCACAATAAAGGCTAGTCTACCGTTTTATTCTGCAGAGAAGGGCATATGTACCAGACTAAATTACAAAACCGGGTAAAGGGAGTGGAAAAGTTTGATAAAGATTAATCGGTTACGCAAGCCCATCTCCATGGGGCTCTCGCTTCTCCTTGCATTTTCGATCATTCATCCGGTTTCAGCTGAAAACTCCACATCATCCAAATTGGATATGAAATCTGGACTCGCCAAAGTTTCAGAATCCAAAGTGAACGCCAAGTTATCCAAAGAATTTGAAGGTAGTGAATATGTTACCTATCTAGTGAAAATGAAGGAACAGGTGGATACAGCGGCGGTCTCCAAGCAGGCCCTCGAAAAGGCGACCATCGCCAAACAAACGGCTTCAGCCACAAAGCTGTCCGTTCGGAATTCAGTCGTCAGCTCTCTGCGAGAAACGGCCTCACGTACACAATATCCATTGGAGACTTATCTGGAAAAGGAAGTTGACCTGGGCAAGGTCAAAGAATATAAAAGCTATTTTATTGTCAATTCACTGGCAGTGACGAGTACCAAAGAAGTCATGGAACAGATTGCGCTGCTGCCTGAGGTAGAGAAGATTCTACCGAATGAGACACGATACTTACAGAAAGCCGAAGTAAGTAAAGAATCGGCGAATGCGGCATCAGCCAAAGATGCTGTCCAAACGCCAGCCCAAGACTCTTCAGTTGGAGTCAAAGATAAAGAGCCTGCTGCAAAGGACAAGCTTGCAACAGAGAACGTGGAATGGAATCTGGACTACATCAATGCGCCAGCCGTATGGGATCGGGGCATTGATGGAACAGGTATTGTCGTTGCCAATCTGGACAGCGGTGTGGACTATACCCACCCGGCACTCCGCAGTAAATGGCGGGGACTGGATGCTTCGGGCAATATCATTGATCCCGAACTGAGCTGGTATGATCCGCACAGTAACGCTTCTCTCCCTGCGGACGAAGACGGACACGGTACGCACACAATGGGTACGATGGTTGGCTCCGAAGCAGATGGTACCAATCAGATCGGGGTTGCTCCCGGTGCGAAGTGGATTGGTGTACGGATATTCAATCCGGAAACAACGGATGCCATTATTCTGGATGGCGGACAATGGTTGATTGCCCCAGTGGACGCGGAAGGCAATCTGCATCCTGAGCTTGCACCAGATGTCGTTAACAATTCATGGGGCGGAGGTGCAGGATTGGATGAATGGTTCCGGCCCATGGTCCAAGCCTGGCGTGATGCTCAGATTTTCCCGGAATTCTCCGCCGGAAATGTGAGACTGGGTAACCCGGGCGGACCTGGTTCTGTTGCGAACCCTGCCAATTACCCCGAAAGTTTCGCCACGGGAGCTACTGATATCAATGGTAACTTGGCATCCTTCTCGTTGCTGGGTCCATCTCCATATGGCGAGATCAAACCGGAAGTATCTGCTCCTGGTGTGAATATCCGTTCAGCAGTTCCAGGTGGTGTCTATGAGGGAGGCTGGAACGGAACGTCGATGGCAGGCCCGCATACCACTGCGCTTGCTGCACTCCTGCTTCAGGCCAATCATTCCCTTACGGTGGATCAGCTGGAGCAGATCATTACAGATACGGCCACGCCAAGAACAGATAGTCAGTATCCGACATCTCCTAATAACGGCTACGGTCACGGCATTATTAACGCTCTTGATGCTGTGGGATCTGTACTCGAAGGAATCGGCACAGTATCCGGAAGAGTCGTTACAGCCGGAGATGATCTGGAAGAGCCGGTACTGGAACACCCCCCTGTCAATTCGGCCTTTACAGGCATTGATATACCACTAACGGCTCATGTGACAGATAACGTAGCAGTAGTCTCCGTCGAGGCTTTTGCCAAAACGACAGGTACTAATCAATATATCTATCTGCCGATGAATCGAATTGCCGGAGATAACAAAGATGGTACGTATACAGCGACAATTCCAGCATTTCTTATTGAGCCACAAGGTGTAGAATATTATATCCGCGTGAATGACTATGGCAATAACGGATTCGATAGTCAGGTATACAAGGTGGCTGTCTCCAATGGTGTTCAGCCCGGATATCTTCAGGATTTTGAAGAAGATCAGCTGGGCTTCACCACTGGCGGCACAGGAAGTACATGGGTATGGGGAGCACCAAGCAGTGGTCCTGGAAGTGCATACTCCGGTGACAAGGTGATTGCAACCAACTTGCAAGGCACTTATCTGGCGAATAGCAATGCATATCTGCTTGCGCCACCAATTGATCTTACTGAGAGTCCAGAAGGTGCGTTATTATCGTTCAAACACTGGTATGACCTGGAGAATAACATCGACTTTGGCAAGGTATACATCGCTTCCGAGGATAGCGATTATGTGTTCGAAGAGTTGTTAAGCTTCACCGGTACGGGTGGTAACTGGAAGAAACAATATGTGGATCTACGCGCATACGCGGGACAACAGGTATTTGTTAAGTTCAATCTGACCAGTGATAACTCGGTACAGAAGGCTGGTTGGTATATTGATGATTTTGCAGTTGAAGAATTGGATGATCTTGCACCGGGAGCTCCTGCGGGATTGACTGCAACTGCCGATATTCTGGGTAACGTAGCCTTGAGCTGGACTGGACCGAGTAATGAGGATCTAGAATCCTATGTTGTGTATCGTTCCACAACTGCAGGTACAGGTTATGAATCCATTGGAAGTACAACAGGAACAACGTTTACGGATACAGCTACAGTTACGGATTCGACCTATTACTATACCGTTGCGGCACTAGACTATAGTGGCAATGAAAGTGACAAGTCGAATGAGATCTCCATTACCGTGGAAGTGCCTGAGGATATCTACATCGATCAATTCGACGGCAGTGATGATAATGGCTGGACTCATTCGGGAACCAAAGATGAGTGGGAACGCGGCATTCCGGTAACGGGACCTGCCAGCGCCGTTTCTCCGCCGAATGTCTGGGCGACTGATCTCGACAATACGTACGAGAATGGCTCCAACTATTCGCTCGTATCCCCGGTCATTGATTTGACGGATGTATCCGAAGGGACACTTACGTTTAATCATTGGTACGAGATTGAGAGCGGATACGATTATGGATATGTGGAAGTCACCAAAGATGGTGGAACGACATGGTCAGAACTGGGTAAATTCTCACATAGTACAAACGGTAAACAGTGGACACCGGTATTCTATGACCTGGATGCACTTACCGGCAATGAAGTACAATTCCGGTTCCGTCTGACGTCAGACAACAGTGTTGTGAAAACCGGCTGGTTCATTGATGATTTCCGTGTACTGGGTGTTGCTGCGGAGACGGTCACGGAGGACAATGCGGTTGTGCTTAACAGTGACAAACCAAAACCGTCCTATGATAACCCATGGTACAAAATTTCGCGGACAGACAAAGCGGAATTCAACAAAACGAAACAGCAACAACCGGAAGTCGAAAAACCAGGCACAGGTTCGGTTAATCCACAAAGCCTGCCTGCAAGTGCAACGGTTACCGTATTGGAAACCGGACGTTCGGTGAAGACGGATTCGGCTACAGGCAAGTACAGCTTCACACACGTAGCAGGTGATTACACGTTAAAAGCTGAGGCATATGGATATTATCCTCGTACCCAGCAGGTGACGATCACCGATGGCAGTGGAGCCAAAGCCAACTTTAATCTGGAGGCAATCCCGCATGGACAGATTGAAGGTGTAGTAACGGATGAGCGGACAGGACAACCACTGGCTGATGCTTCCGTTCTCGTGGTCGAAGATGCCAATGTAGCTGAAGTTCGCACAGGTTCAGATGGAAGCTTCGTTATTCAGGTATTGGAAGGAAGCTACACTCTATCCATCCGGGCGGCTGATTATTACAGTAAAACCGTCACTGTGACTGTACCTGGTAATGGTACGGCAGAAGCCAATGTTGCCTTGAAGCCGTTCATCGGTTTTCCAGGGGAAATTGCCTATGATGATGGAACAGCAGAGAATGCACGAGCTTTTAACGCTGCGGATAACGCTTGGGCGGTTCGAATGACACCTGAGCTGGAGACTGCACAACTGACAGGTGCATCGTTCCGTTTCTGGAACACCGAATGGCCTGTACCTGGAGGCACAGCGTTCCAATATGCCGTATATGATGCATCGGGTGCGGGCGGAGCTCCGGGAAGACAACTGGCTGGACCATTTGACGGTACTGCACTCCGTAACGATCAATGGACAACCGTTGAATTCCCGGAACCGGTCATTGTAACGGGTGACTTCTATATCGTGTATGTACAGAGTTTAGCTGGAACTAGCGCTCCGGGACTCGCTACCGATGAGGATGGTCCAAATGCAGGTCGAAGCTGGCAGCGAGTAGGTGGGGCGTGGAGCACTTCACCTGCAGAAGAAGGTAACTATATGATTCGTGCAGTTGTGAGATATCCGGTAAATGCACCTGTGCTCACAGCACCTGCGAACACGTATACGAATCAATCAACCTTCACCGTGTCGGGAACGTCTCCGGCATCCGGCGCTCAGATCAAGATCTACAACGGCAAAGATCTGGCTGGTACGACAACTGTGGCAAATGGCAAGTTCTCATACGGTGTGAAACTCCGTTCTGGCATTAATGCGATTACTGCCGAGGCAGTGGTGGACGGAAAAACAACCGACCGTTCATTGCCGGTTGTCATCATTTTGGATCAGACCAAACCTCAGTTGACTATAACGAGCCCGACGGAAGGAAGCCGTATCAATACGGAGGTTGTTCACGTAACGGGGAATGTCGTGGAACAATTCCTCGATAAGGTAACTGTTAACGGACAAACCGTGCAAGTGGGCAAAGACAGAAACTTCAGTCACCGCGTATTGGTCAATGAAGGCGAGAACACGATTACCGTTACAGCAACCGATATTGCTGGTAACAAAACGACCGTAACCCGTACCGTCTACGTGGAAACGGCGTTACCAGAACTTACGAATATTACGCCAGCTGAAGATGTTCGAATCACATCAGGGGAGAGTGTCAGTGTTTCATTTGACAGTAAACCTGGTCTGCAAGCATCTTTCCGAATTCAGTTACCGCTCAATCTGAATGCCCAAGGGGCAGGAGAGATTCCATTGTTGGAGACTGAGCCTGGTCGTTACACGGGTACGTACACAACACCTTCAACCCTTGTTCTTGAGGGTGGAGTCATTGTAATTCGTGCTCAGGATGCAGCTGGCAACAAAGTAGAAGCCGAAGCAGCTGGACGATTGTTCGTCAGCGCAGCACAAGAACAATCCGTTCCAGAACCAGATTCGAGCCCTGAAGTGGACGAATCTGATGAACCTAATCCATCGACCGCTGAGGGTCTGCAACCTTAATTACTCAAAGTGTGTCCTGGATGATAACTGCATTCTGACCATCTGAGCAAGAAGCCGATAAGCCGAGATATCCGGGCTTGTCGGCTTTTTGTTGTATCCCGATTCGCAGCTGGCGCCTAAGATTCGTTCGAGAAGATTGCATATACTGCATGGTTCAGTGCATCAGGATTAACTAATACGATAACAGGAGGAGTGAACTGTGGGAGTTAATGCATTACAACGATCCCAACCGTTACGAAGCAAATGGCTCAAAACCAAAATGTTGCTGAATAACGCATCTATCAAACCATTTATCCCTGATACGCAGCGATATAGCCAATCCAACTTGAAGTCCATGCTGGGGAAATATAGGATGGTATATATCAAACCCGAGATAGGCACCTTTGGAATGGGAGTTATTAAGGCTGAGATGGACAATCATCAGCATTTTACCTACCAGATTCAGCAAAAGCGCCTAACGTTCAACAGCTTTGAGTCGTTCCATCGAAGTCTGACCCATCTGGTTAAGCAGAAAAACTATCTCATTCAGCGAGGCATTCATCTCTTACAGCATAACAACAGGCGTTTTGACATACGGGTAATGGTCCAATTGAATCCCGAACAGAAATGGGAAGCGACCGGGGTCATCGGCCGACTGGGCCACCCGAAGAAAATCGTCACAAACTATCATAGCGGTGCCAAGCCAATGAGCATTCACACCTTGCTTAAATCCCATGCTTCTGACAAGAGGATTAAAGAATTGATCCAAGAGATGAACCGCTTGGGTGTTGATATAGCTCGACACATGAGCAAGAAATACACACGTTTAAAGAGCATTGGCGTGGACATCGGGCTTGATCGAAGTTTAACGCCATGGATTATTGAAGTGAATGCCAAGCCAGATCCCTTTATTTTCAATCAGTTAAAGGATAAGGCGATGTATCGCAAGGTGATTCTGTATTATCGCCAGAGCCGACTATAATGAATGGCAGTGTCAAAAAGAATTCAGCGAATCATGTGAAAATAAATATGTGAAAATGAAGCATCTGTCTGGATGCTTTTTCTTTTGCTCTCATATGACAGAGGGGAGTAGCCTCCTTTCTTCACATTAATGATATAACATGATATATTAGGATGTAGAACATGAGAAGTATGGGTATTTATGGAGGTGCTTGTATTGGGGAAGGACTCGGCATCCAAGCCGATGTATGAACAGATCTTTGAATCCTTGCGCGAACGGATACAGCTTCATCAATATCAAGTGGGTGAGCGTGTTCCATCGGAGAAGGAATTATGTGATGAATTCGGAGTTAGCCGGATTACGACGAAGAAAGCGCTTGAGATGTTGGCGAGTGAACAATTAATTGTTCGTCAGCCGGGACGGGGTTCTTTTGTAGCCGATACGGCAGATATGACACAAGAAAGACCTAACAGACCTGCACCGCGTTCTGCGAACAAAGATCCAGAGAAGAAGCTGCTCATTGGTCTGGTCATCACTAACTTCAGCGATATGTATGGTACAGAACTATTATATGGTATGGAGGAAGCTTCGCGAGAGCATGATTGTTTTCTCGTACTTAGACGCTCCTTCGGGATTCCCGAGCAGGAGGAACAGAGCATTCAGGAACTTCTAGAACTAGGTGTGGATGGATTGATTATTTTCCCGGCACAGGGTGAATATTTCAGCGATGAGATTCTTAAACTGGTCGTTAACAAATTCCCGTTTGTCCTGATTGATCGGTACTTGAAAGGCATTCCGGCTTCATCTGTCAGTACGGATAATGTAGGCGCGGCGCGAGAAGGGATGAATTATTTGTTCGATCTCGGTCACCGACACACCGCTTTTCTGACGCAGCCTCCGGCGAACACCACACCGATTGAAGAACGAATTGAAGGGATTATTGAGGCACATCATGATCAAGGTGTACTTGTGAACAGGGAATTGTGGTTGGAATCCTTTCTTTCGACATTGCCTAGTGTGTTCGATCCTCAAGTCGAGGTCCGCGATGTGGAGACACTAGTGGAACATCTGCAGAAATACCCGCAGATTACTGCACTCTTTGCTGCGGAGTACCATATTGCTTTACTTGCAGAACAAGCAGCCGATCGGCTGGGTCTAAAGATTCCGGAAGATTTGTCCATCATTTGTTTTGACAGTCCGAACGCTGCCGAAGGAAGCCGTGTAACACATATGAGACAAAGTCAGTTTGATATGGGGAAACAAGCATTCGAGATGGTGCTTCAAAGTATGCAGAACAACGAAATGGCAGTGAACAGAGTTGTTTTGCCTGCCCGATTGGTGAAGGGTAAATCAACGAGTGTGGTGAAACAAAAGGGGTAATTATAACAACTTAATATTCATTGTGTTCAATCAGGGGCTTGGTGTAAACGAGGCCTCTTTTTGGTGCGGATAAAAAGGGGAGAAACACTTTAAATGGTATGTCATTTAGTTTCGTAAAATTAAAATAACATGCTAATATACAAATAAATATATTGACATAACATTATATTCGTTTTAGGATGATGAAAGCGGTTAACAAACTGGATTACATAAGGAGGACAACATGCTGACACCTAGAGATGATCAAGACATTTCCCCCTCGATATACAACATGATTGATCGAGTTAACAAACGTATGCCGGATTATCCGGAGCTTAACCAAATGTTCAAAAACTGTTTTACCAATACGATGGCGACTACCATTCAGCGCAAAGAAGATGGAACAACTTTTGTGATTACGGGAGATATCCCTGCCATGTGGTTACGTGATTCTGCTGCACAGGTCAGACCGTATCTGGTTCTCGCTTCAGAGGATGAAGATATCGCCGACATGATCGCTGGACTGGTTGAGCGTCAACTGAATTATATTCTCCTGGACCCTTATGCAAACGCTTTTAATGAGACGGAGAGTGGGAAAGGACATCAGGAAGATCTGACGCAGATGAATGATTGGATCTGGGAACGGAAGTATGAGATTGACTCACTGGCTTATCCGATTCAGCTCAGTTATCTCTTGTGGAAGAACACGGGAAGAACAACTCAATTCAACGATACGTTCCGCAAAGCAGCCCAGATTATCATGCAGTTATGGCAAGTGGAGCAGCATCATGAGACGAAATCACCCTACACGTTCCAACGTCTGGATGCTCCTGAAACCGATACGCTCAGTCGAGAGGGACGAGGTACTGAAACAGCCTATACAGGCATGACTTGGTCGGGATTCCGTCCCAGCGACGATCGCTGTGAATATGGCTATCTGGTTCCATCCAATATGTTCGCCGTTGTGGCGCTTCGATATCTACAGGAAATTGCTGAGACCGTGTTCAAGGACGAGACGCTGGCAGCGACTGCTAAAGCGTTGGAGGAACAGATTAACAAAGGTATTCAGAATTATGGCACTGTCGAACATCCGGAATATGGCACTATATATGCGTACGAAACCGATGGGAAAGGCAATCACAATCTGATGGATGATGCCAATGTGCCAAGCCTGCTGTCTTTACCTTATCTCGGATATGTGGATGAGAACGACGAGGTGTATCAGAATACACGCCGTTTCATCCTATCCTCACACAACCCGTATTTCTATGAGGGAACAGTAGCAGCTGGAATCGGTAGTCCACATACACCGGAAGGGTACATCTGGCATATCGCTTTATCGATGCAGGGGCTGACTACAACGGATCGCAACGAAAAACTGCGGTTGCTCCAGCTTATCCAACAGACGGATGCGGGCACCGGACTGACCCATGAAGGCTTTTCGGCTAACAATTCACATGAATATACACGTCCATGGTTTTCATGGTCCAACATGCTCTTTAGTGAACTGATGATGGATTATTGCGGATTCAACGTTGAGAAATAGGATTGCGTACAGAAATGAAATAGATAGGAAAGCAAGAGAGAGCCTGCGAGTACATCATAACGTTCGGAGTTCTTTGAATTCCGACAAGAGGAGAGCGAACCATGAGAAAAATATCTTTGAAATTGCCGGTAGCAGCAGTTATGACATCCTTGCTCATTCTAACGACAGCCTGTTCGGGCGGAAGCTCGAGCACAGGCACAACCAGTGATGGCAAGAAGGAAGTAACCGTATCGTTCCGTTCTTCGGGATCTGAAGATACACTTACTAAATTTTTCCAATCAGGTTTGGTGGATCAATTTGAGAAAGAAAACCCGGATATCAAAATCAACATTGCACCTGTATTGGCAAGTGAGGGTGATTACACGTCCAAAATGGTTCTTCAAATGAAATCCCCGGAAACGGCACCTGATGTCATTGCCGAAGATACATCCATCATCAAATCCGATGCTGCTGCGGGATATCTGGAGCCGCTGGATACGCAGGTTCAGGGCTGGTCCGATTGGGAAGAACACATCATCGACAACCTGAAGGCAGGGGTTACAGGTGAAGACGGCAAGGTATATGGCGTTCCGGCTACCTCGGATACACGGGGAATTTGGTACAACAAGGAGCTGTTTCAGCAGGCGGGCCTGGAAGTTCCATTCAAACCTGCAAGCTGGGCAGAAGTTCTCGAAGCAGCACGTACCATCAAGCAAAAACTGCCGGGTGTAACGCCGCTTAATATGATCGTGGGCAAAGCAAACGGTGAAGGTGTCACCATGCAAACGCTGGAAATGCTGCTCTATGGTACGGCGGATACGCTGTATAACGACACCAGCAAGAAATGGGTCGTTAACAGCCCGGGTCTTTTGGATTCATTCAAATTCATAGATCAAGTGTTTAACACGGATAAAACAGGTCCGACCATGCAGGTTGCCCTGAATGGACAAGCTGGCAGTATTGCATTCCAGCAACAGTTCCCGCAAGACAAACTGGCGATGGCTGTAGATGGTAGCTGGGCAGGTTCGACATGGGCCGAGAATGGTGCGGCTCCAATTGCCAACGTCGAAGAGAAAATAGGATTTGCGCCATTCCCGACACAAAATGGGGAAGAACCTGGAGCAACGACGATGTCTGGAGGATGGGCTTGGTCCGTTCCTGCACAAGCGAAGAATAAGGAAGCAGCTTGGAAATTTATCGAGTTCCTGATGAATAAGGAGAATGCGACTGCGCGCGTCGTAGCGGAAGGCAGCCTCAGTCCACGTAATGATTCTACAGAAGTTGAAGGTTATACCGATCGTCCATATACCAAAGAAGCACAGGAACTCTTGAATGTAGCCCATTTCCGTCCAGCGAACGATCAATATGCAGCGGTATCCGCACAATTGCAAAGCATCGTTGAGAGTATTGCCTCTGGCAAGCTGACGCCGGAAGAGGGAGTTACGCAATTGAAGGACAACGTATCCCGTTCCCTTGGCGCGGACAGCATCGAAGAGAAATAAGGATATCGATATATTCGGAGGGGGAGGCATAATACTCCCCTTTTTCCGGTTCGAATGGAGAGTGACTTATGAAAAGGAAAGCACCAGGTTCATTTCTGTTTCTCATGCCTTCCGTACTGTTATTACTTGTGTTTTTCATTGTTCCCATCATTCTGACGATCTGTTTTGCCTTTACGAATATGGCCCTGACCGGGGCGGCAGCCAAGAGTCTGGAGTTTGTCGGGTTCCAGAATTTCATTAATATGTTCCATGATCCGGACTTCCGCATTAGTGTCTGGCGCACACTGGTCTTTCTCATCTTCTCCGCAGTCATTGGTCAGGTATTGCTTGGGTTCATCCTGGCTCTTCTAATGAAGGAGAAGAACGTGACGTTCCGCCGCGTCATCGGCATCATCGTCATTGCTGGTTGGGTGACACCCGAGATTGTCGTGGCATTCTGTATGGTGGCTTTTTTCAGTGACAATGGTTCATTGAATCAGATCCTCGGGTGGTTCGGGGCGAATCCAGTCTCCTGGTTATTCAGTTTCCCGATGGTGAGTGTCATTATCGCGAATATCTGGCACGGTACAGCCTTCTCCATGATGGTCTATCAATCGGCTCTGGATGATATCCCGAAGGAAGTTGAAGAAGCTGCCATTATTGACAGTGCAACGGGGTTCCAGATTGTCAGACACATTACGATTCCAATGGTAAAAGGGTCCATTGTGACCAACATGATGTTGGTTACTCTACAGACACTGGGTGTGTTTACGCTGATCTATACGATGACCGGTGGTGGCCCGGGTACTTCAACACAAACCTTGCCGATCTTCATGTACAATCAGGCCTTTGTGAACTATCAATTTGGATACGGCACAGCCATATCGCTAGTCCTGCTGTTTATTGGTATTATCGCCAGCCTGTTCTACATGCGATCCATGAAAGTGAAAGTGTAACCATGAAGGAGGTTCGATCCCTATGGTCAAACATGGGCTTCAACGTAAAATCCAGTACGGGATTCTAGTCTTTCTAGGGCTCTGTTTTTTATTGCCGCTGCTCTGGATCATTCTGGCTTCATTTGATCCGAACGCACAGCAGGGCATCAAAATGCCCAGTACCTGGACCATTCAAAATTTCAAGGATGTACTCGGGGATTCGAGCAATCTTCGTTCATTCGGTGTTGGTTTGATTCTGTCGGGAGGGCAAGCGATATTGGTTGTTGTGGTATCGGTTCTTGCTGCGTATCCATTATCCCGTTATGAAATGAGATTCAAAAAAAGCTTCTTGTTATCTATTCTGTTCATGACAGCACTTCCGATTACTGCCGTGATGGTTCCGGTGTTTCAAATGTTTCTGTTCTTCAAAATGCAAAATAGCATCATTGCCACGATGCTGTTCTTGACCGCATCTTCACTTCCCTACGGCATCTGGATGATGAAAAACTTCATGGATTCGGTGCCCATTGATCTGGAAGAATCGGCATGGATTGACGGCGCATCCGTGTGGAACGGATTGAGACGAATTGTAGCGCCATTGATGTTGCCGGGTATTGCAACGATCGCGATATTTACCTTTTCGGGAAGTTGGGGCAACTTCTTCGTGCCATACATCCTGCTCCAGACACCGGAGAAACTTCCGGCATCGGTCACGATCTATCAATTCTTCGGCAGCCACGGTATGGTTGAATACGGCAGATTGGCTGCATTTTCACTACTTTATACAATGCCTTCGGTTGTGCTATATATCTTCTCCCAGCGTTACATGTCCAAGGGCTTCAGCATGGGTGGGGCAACTAAAGGCTAATGACAGGAGGTACGCAATATGACTACCAAAAAGACGGCACATCTTATCTCACATACTCATTGGGACCGCGAATGGTATATGCCTTATGAACACCATCATGTACTGCTCATTGAGCTGATGGATAAACTGTTGGACACGCTCGATCAGGACCCGGAATATCGTTATTTCCATCTGGATGGACAGACGATTATTCGTGAAGATTATTTGCAGGTTCGACCTGAACAACAGGAGAGGCTCGACCGTTATATTCGTGAAGGGCGCATCCATTTTGGTCCATGGTATGTGTTACAGGATGAGTTTCTGACCAGCAGCGAGGCTAATTTGCGTAATCTGCTGATCGGTCATCGTGATGCTCGACCTTTCGGTGTGATATCCAAGACGGGTTACTTCCCGGATTCGTTCGGGAATATGGGACAAGCACCACAGATTCTGCAACAGGCGGACATTCAGAACGCGATCTTTGGGCGTGGGGTGAAGCCTACGGGATTCAACAATGCCGTGGTTGATGCCGACAGTTACGAATCTCCCTATTCCGAGATGATCTGGCGTTCACCGGATGGTTCGGAAGTGCTCGGTATTCTGTTCGCGAACTGGTACTGTAATGGGATGGAAGTTCCGGTTGATCCGGAGAAAGCCCAAGTATACTGGGATAAAAATCTGGAGGATGCCGAGAAATTCGCCTCGACCCCACATCTGTTGTTCATGAATGGTTGTGATCACCAGCCGATCCAGACGGATCTGCCAGAGGCTTTACGTACGGCAGCTGCCCTGTATCCGGATGTGGAATTTATCCACTCCAATTTTGACGATTACATTGAGGCGGTTACAAAAGATGTCCCTGAAAATCTGGCGACCATCGAAGGCGAACTTCGCAGTCAACACACGGATGGTTGGGGAACACTGGTGAACACGGCATCCGCACGGGTTTATCTAAAACAGTTGAATCAGCAGGGGCAGACGTTGCTTGAAAAAGTAGCCGAACCACTGGCCGCCATGGCCCACATAGCCGGGGTAAAAGATTATCCGCACCATCTGTTGACGCATGCATGGAAGATGCTAATGCAGAATCACCCACATGATAGCATCTGCGGATGCAGTGTGGATGAGGTTCACCGTGAGATGGTGACCCGCTTCGCCAAAAGCAGACAGTTTGCAGAGAAATTGGTTTCGCAGAGCGCGCAAGCGATTGCTGAATCCATTCGTGCGCAACCTGCTGAGGCTTGGGGAGAGGAAGCGGTGCCGTTCACTGTGTTCAACACGAGTGGTTGGAATCGAAATGGAATCATGGAAATGGATCTGATTGTGGACAAAGCCTTTTTCCCGGAAGGGCCCAATCCTCAGGCGCTTGCGCAGAAGATGGAGAAAGATGCGCTGCCAGCGTATCAACTGGTCGATTCGGATGGACACACGTACTCGGCAGAAATCAAGGATTTGGGTGCACATTTCGGCTATGAACTTCCGAAGGATCGCTTCCGCCAGCCTTATATGGCTCGTAAAGTAAGAGTGACCTTCCAGGCAGTGGATGTACCTTCGCTGGGTTATAAGACGTATGCTCTCATTCCAGTTCAAAAGCAAACAGAGAGTGCTGAGATGGTTGAAGTGTCCGCTACGAGCGAACTCGTTCAGGTTCAGGGAAGGATGATGGAAAACGGTCATTTGCGGGTGACGATTGAAGAGAATGGTACGGCTACAATTGAAGATAAGATATCCGGTGCTGTATACAGGGGATTGAATTCGTATGAGAATACCGGGGATATCGGCAATGAATATGTCTATCGCCAGCCTGACGAAGAAATAACGCTGACCACGGAGCATCTGAAGGCAGAGCTGCGGATCGTGGAGCAATCCCCGTATCGGGCAGTTATGGAGAGTGTATTACGCTGGGAAATTCCGGCTGGAGCAGATGAACTGTTCGACCTTGAGAAGCGTCAAATGGTTCCTTTTACAGAACGGAAGGCACAGCGGGTGAAGAACACGGTTCCGTTGGTGATTACGACAACGTATACACTGGAAGCAGGAAGTAATATGGTCAAGGTAAAGTCTGACTTTAACAATCAGGCCAAGGATCATCGGTTGCGCGCACTCTTTCCATCCCGACTGGTGACAGACAATCATTATGCGGATTCCATCTTTGAGGTTGCCAAACGTTCGAACACACCGGCCAAAGAATGGGTGAACCCGAGTAATGCACAGCACCAGCAGGCATTTGTACATGTGACCGATGGTGATCATGGCTTGATGATTGCAAACAAAGGGCTGAATGAATACGAGATTTTACAGCATGAAGAGGGCAGTACGATTGCGGTTACGCTGCTTCGTGCCTCTTCGGAGCTGGGAGATTGGGGTGTGTTTGAAACACCGGAAGCCCAATGTCTGGGACCTCAGAGCGTGGAATATGCGATTATTCCATTTGCGGGCGATGCTGCGGAGTCAGGTGCATGTGCATCCGCATATGTGTATCCGATTCCGTGGACGACTGTGCAGCTGGGGGCATTAGCACGCACGTTTGAGCGGGAAGGGCATGCCGGAGCTGATGGGCAGAAGGTGGAACTACCTTTGTCGAAGAAATGGCTGGCATGGAATGCACAAAGTTCGTCACTAGCCTTCTCCACATTGAAGATTGCAGAGGAAACCGGAGATGTGATTGTTCGCTGGTATAATCTGAATTCTGAAGCCGCTGAATTGAACGTTCAGCCTGGATTCGAGTGCGCCTCTGTCTATGAGAGCGATGTGCTGGAACGGGTCAAGGATACGTTGCATGGAGACAGCCAGACGGTATCCGGATACAAGATCGTTACGCAAGGGTATACGTTAGGTTGAGTTACGTTTGAACATTATAATCTTAGGAGCCTCCTGTTCACGGTAGTGTGGACAGGGGGTTTTGCCATGTGCCCGTTAAGCACACCCACACCAAAGTAATATGGGAAACAGCATACATACCTAATGATATTCTTGTCGTGATTTTATACATTAATTGTCGTGAGTTTCTATTAAAAATACATTAAGTCTGTGATAACTTATAGATAAATGTCAGAATATTATATAGTATGGAGGTAAGACAACAGTGACCATTCGAATTGGGAAAATTAGCTTGTGGCATGTTCACGCATGGGATTACATCAAGCAGGCACAGGAACATGAGGATACAGTCATCGCCGCTGTGTGGGATGAAGATGCCAAGCGCGGACAAGAAGCCGCTGAACGTTTAAACGTACCCTTCTATGCTTCACTCGAAGATATGCTGGCCAAAGATGACATCGATGCCGTTATTGTAGATGCGCCAACCCGCATCCATGAAGAAGTGATCACCGCTGCTGCAAAAGCTGGCAAACACATCTTCACAGAGAAGGTTATAGCAGCGACACAGGCGGAATCCAACAGAATCCTTGATGAGGTAAAGGCAAACAAAGTTAAGATGACCGTCTCCTTACCACGCCTGAATGCAGGGTATACGTTAACGATTCAAGATGTGCTTAACCAAGAATTGCTTGGCAAAGTGACTTACGTTAGAGCGCGTTTATCGCATGATGGAGCGATATCTAACTGGTTGCCTGAACATTTCTATGACCTGAAAGATTGTCAGGGCGGTGCGTTGATTGATCTGGGTTGCCATCCGATGTATCTGGCCAAACTGTTTCTGGGTCAGGAAGTAACAGCGGTTAACGCGAACTTCGGATATATTACAGGCAAAGAAGTGGAAGATAATGCAGTTGCAACCTTGTTCACGGATTCGGGAGCAGTCGGCGTTGTCGAAGCTGGTTTTGTGAATAGTCATTCTCCGTTTACGATTGAGGTTCATGGTACGGAGGGTACACTTCTGTATGGTACACCTGATGAAAAGCTATTAATTCGCACAAAAGCAGCACAGGGAAAGTATCCAGAGTGGACTGAGCTTCCTTTGTCAGATCAAAGAGAAAGCGCATTCAATCAGTGGGTTGCACATATACAACATGATACGGATGCAACTGAGAACGTGCAGATGGCTATGGAACTGACCCGGTTGATGGAAGCTGCAAATCTCTCTAACAAGGAAGGGCGCAGAATCGCACTGAAAGAGTTGAAGGGTTAGGTTTTATGAAGGAGGTGTGCAGTCTTGAGCCTGTATCCTTATGAGAAAATGCTTGAACGGCAGGATCTCCTGGAGAGACTGGATATTTCAATGGTTTGGGGCCATTATGAGATTCGCGTGATGCGATTTCATCTGACTTCTTTTCCAGCGGGCCGAGTTGTGGATTTCCATAATCATGCGGAGTTTGAGTTTCATTTTATCCCAAGAGGTAAAGGCAAAGTTATTCTCGATGATCAGACACATGCGCTCTCGGAAGGTATGCTGTATTTGACTGGACCAGGTGTCGTTCATTATCAGGAGGCGGACGCCAAAGAGGATATGGATGAACTATGTCTTCATGTGGATATCGTTCACAAGCCTAGAGAACATGTTGACCCCTGGGAAGCAGCTGAATCCGAGGAAACGATTGAAAAGCTGAGAACGCTTCCGCATACTCCAGTGAATGATTATCATCGGGCGATGCAGTGTTTTTTGGAAGCTTATGAGGCCTGTGATCAGAAATTGTTAGGTTATTATACGTCGATCAAGCAACTGGTCATCAGCATATTACTCAAAACCGTGCGCGCATACGACACCGGAGGCAATCGGCCGGAAGCCCCTGTACGGGACATGTCGGCATATCGTTATGAGTATGCAGTGCAGTATATGGAGGCGAATCATCCTACGGTAGTCACGCTGGAACATGTAGCTGAGAAACTTCATATCAGCAGCAGACAATTGCAGCGAATCTTCTATCAAGTACAGCCCGAGATGCCGTTCAGCCGCGTGTTGGAGGATATTCGTCTGCGCGCCGTGTGCCGCAATCTGGAGGAAAGCAACGTATCCATTGAACAGATCGCTCTGGCTTCAGGATTCAATAATGCCAACTATTTGCATGCTGTATTTCGTAAACGTCTGGGGATGACCCCGTCGGCTTTTCGTAAAATGAAACAACCAATACTTAAGTGAGGGTGAATATATATGAGTAAAGTATATCGTATCGGAATTATCGGTTGTGGTGGGATCGCGAATGGTAAACATCTGCCGAGTCTGAGTAAACTGGATAATGTTGAACTAGTGGCTTTCTGTGATATTGTTCAGGAACGTGCAGATGAAGCCAAACAAAAATATGGCTCTACTGATGCTGAAGTCTACACCGATTATCAGGAATTGCTCAAGGATGAGTCTCTGGACATTGTGCATGTACTTACACCGAATATTTCTCATGCCGAGATTTCCATTGCTGCCCTGGAAGCAGGCAAACATGTCATGTGTGAGAAGCCGATGGCGAAGACCTCTGCTGAAGCACAGCTCATGCTGGAAGCGGCAGAACGTACCGGTAAGAAACTGACGATCGGATACAACAACCGTTTCAGAGAAGACAGTCAGTACTTGAAGAAGGTGTGCGAAGCGGGTGACCTGGGTAATATTTATTTTGCAAAGGCACATGCAATTAGACGTAGAGCAGTACCGACCTGGGGTGTTTTCCTGGATGAGGAGAAACAAGGCGGCGGTCCATTGATTGACATTGGTACGCACGCACTCGATCTGACGCTCTGGATGATGGATAACTATCAACCAAAGGTTGTGCTCGGCACGACCTATCATGAACTCTCGCAACGTGAAAATGCGGCCAACGCTTGGGGCCCGTGGGACCCGAAACAATTCTCCGTAGAAGACTCGGCCTTCGGCATGATTGTGATGGAGAATGGAGCAACGATCATGCTGGAATCCAGCTGGGCTCTCAACTCACTGGACGTGGATGAAGCCAAATGCAGCTTGAGTGGCAGCGAAGCCGGTGCGGATATGAAGAACGGACTGCGCATCAATGGCGAGAAATTCAGCCGTCTATACACGAACGAGATTGAACTAAGTGCAGGCGGGGTAGCATTCTACGATGGTAAGAGCGAGAGCGCACCGGATGTGGAGATGAGAAAGTGGATTGAAGCGATTGAGAACGATCAGGAGCCAGTCGTTACACCAAAACAAGCGCTGGTTGTATCTCAGATCCTGGAAGCCCTCTATGAATCTGCTCGCACAGGTAAGGCTGTATACTTGAATAATAACGAAGCATAGAATTGACATAAACCAACAGATTACAAAACCCTTTGTCCCGCTAATGGAGACAGAGGGTTTTTTTGGTGTTATGGCTACTAGCTATTGGTCCATACCAGACTCTATCTTGGCACATATGATGAGAGAAAAATGAGCTGAAAAGAGGTTGTGTCTTGACTAAACAGAAAACGGGTCACGGTGTTTCCATTGTTGTATGTACCAATCGTCCGCAATTTTTTGAAAATATACTGCAAAATTACAATCGACAGCTTTATCAAAGCAAAGAGCTGATCATAGTTCTGAATCATGACCGTATGAATCTGGCATTATATCAAAAGCGCGTTCGAAATCTTGCCAATGTTCATGTATATCAGGTTCCGGAGAGCATTTCATTGGGACAAAGCCTGAACGCCGGGATCACTAAGACTCGCTTTTCACTGATTGCCAAATTTGATGATGATGACTACTATTCCCCATATTATTTGACAGAACAGGTGAGAGAACTTAGACGCACCAAAAGTGATATTGTGGGCAAACATTCGTGTCTGGTCTACTTGGATGCTTCCAAAACACTGTTGGTCAGATCTCCCGCTGAAAAAAATAAACCGGTTGAATTTGTACAAGGGGGCACGATTTTATTCAAAAGGGAGGTCTTGAAAAAAGTCCGCTTCACGGACCGTTCCATAGGGGAAGATGTAACCTTCCTGAGACAATGCAGAAAAAGAGGATTCAAAGCATATGCGACCTCACCATTCAATTATGTCTATCACCGCAGACAGAACAAAAAAAGCCATACGTGGAGAGCGGATGATAACTTCTACCTGGAGGGAAGCACCAAACTTGCGGTTACGGACGATTTCAGACCCTTTGCTAATAAGAAATTATAGAGGTACTACCAAATAGCAAAAGATGCATCTGCTGCGTGCAGATGCGTCTTTTTTGTGCCCAGATGGTTTAATTGGGAGGTGGTGAGAAAAAAAGTTGAATTTAATTGAAAAAAAGTATTGCATATAAGTTTAGTCGGAATTATATTAATGGTATAAGGTCTAGACCATATACAGATCGGAGTGTTTAGATGTCCAGTACGTTTTCATTTCGTTTTGAGAAAGTATCTACCAAAAAGGTTAGTGAGTTCATTAGAGAACAACTGGAAGAAGCCATTATACTGAAGGAATTAATGAGTGAAGAACAGCTTCCAGCCGAACGAGATCTGGCAGAGATTTTTAATGTAAGTCGCATTACCGTTCGTGAGGCACTCTCTTCACTGGAAGAGAAAGGTTTGATTGAGAAAAGGGTGGGTGCCAAAGGCGGAACATTTGTACTGCCACTGACAGCCAATTCGCATAAACGGACTAGAGAAGAAATTAAACGGGATTGGTCACAGATGCTCAAGGTGTTTGAATATCGAACCATCATCGAGCCGGAGGGAGCTTTTTTGGCTGCTGAGCGGATCACCGCAGGCGAACTGGCGCTGCTTGAGAGCTATATGGAGCAAAGTATAGAGCCAGACTGTACAAGGGAATGGTTCAGGGCGCTGGATGTGAAGTTTCATCTGACCATCGCCAAAGCCTCGGGGAATCCATATTGCGAGAAAGCCGTTCGAGAGATCCGGACCAAAATTAATCCGGCGCTTGACTTAATGCCTTATGATGACCGGATACGTTCCGTCAACCACGGTGTACATATGGAGATTCTTGAAGCACTGAAAGCACATGACAAGTTCAGATCTCGAGAGACGATGAAAAGACATATCGAATTCTCGGCTGACGCGATCTATGCCCGTTTGGTTTCTGAATCGGACGAAAATGAAGGGAATGACAGCGAATGAATCGTTCAGAACTAATACAGTTGGCTCAGCCACTACAAGCCCAGTTAAGCGCCTGGCGCAGAGATTTGCATCGCCATCCGGAAATTGGCTACGAAGAGCATCGTACATCCGCTATCGTAGCTGAGCATCTGGAGAGCCTAGGGCTGGAAGTTACACGCAATGTCGGTCAGACAGGGGTTACAGGCTTGCTTCGCGGAGAGACAGATGGACCAACATTTGCCTTGCGCGCAGACATGGATGCCTTGCCAATCCAAGATCAGAAAGCGGTGGAATACCGCTCGCAAGTGGAAGGCAAAGCGCATCTGTGTGGACATGACGCCCATACCTCCATCCTGATGGGAGCAGCCCAGCTGCTTACTGGCCTTGGAAGACCGAAATCAGGGAACATCAAATTCATTTTCCAGCCAGCGGAAGAGGGACTTGCAGGAGCAAGAGCGATGATTCAGGACGGTGTTCTGGAGAATCCGAAGGTTGATGCGATCGCTGGGTTACACATGACTCCTGGACAGAACACGGGAACTTTGGGCGTAAGTCAGGGCGTTGCGTTCGCGTCAGCTGATCCCTTGATTATCAAGGTGTTCGGCAAGGGCGGCCATGCAGCTCGTCCGCATGAGGGCATTGACGCGATTGCGGTATCGGCTCAGGTCATCACCGCATTGCAAAATATCGTTAGTCGGATGGTCGATCCGCTTGAACCCGCTGTAGTCACCATTGGCAAAATCACCGGAGGTTATATGGGAACAGCCATTGCCCCGGAAGTGGAGATGATCGGTACGGTTCGTACACTCTCACCTGCCATTCGTGAACGGATGCCAGCTTTGATCGAGCAGGTTGTTAAAGGGGTCTGCGATTCTTTTGGAGCTGAATGCGAAATTGTCTACGGCGATGGATACCCTGTTGTCGTGAATGATCTCGGCATGGTTGACCTGCTAACAGAGACTTGTGATCAGGTTAATGCGGAGAAGGGATGGAGCTATATCAAACCCTCCACAGGGGGCGAGGATTTCGCTTTTTATTGTGAACAGGTTCCGGGTGTGTTTTTCAGACTAGGATCCGGGAATGATGAGGAACGTACTCGCTATCCACTCCACCATCCCATGTTTGATCTCGATGAGACAGCGATGCCTTATGGTGTGGGCATGTTGTCTGCAGTAGCGCTTGAATTTTTGGCACGGAATACAACTTCTGAGGGGGAGCAATGACAATGAAAAAAAGACAATGGACAGGCTTGTGGATCACGTTACTGGCAATCGTAATGGTACTCAGCGCTTGCGGAGGTAAAACGACAAGCACGAATGACAATACCGCAACAGGAGGAACGGGCAGTGGAAGTCCAAGTACAACACTGACCATTGCTGCGGCAACCGATATTGAGAGTTTCGATCCGCACAACAACAATAACACTTCCAGTGAAGCGGTTCTGGTGAACGTTTTCGATTATCTGATCAAAAATGACAGTGAACAGAAAAAAGTGGCGGGACTCGCGACATCATGGGATCAGGTTGATGATACAACATGGAGATTTAAGTTGCGTGAAGGCGTGACCTTCCACAATGGCGATCCTTTCACTTCGGCAGATGTAAAATACACGCTGGAGCGCGTAGCCAAGGACGAGACACTGAAACAAAACAGTTATTTCAAGAATATCGTAGAAGTTAAAGCGGTGGATGACTATACCGTAGACATTATCACAGATGGCCCAGATCCGCTCTTGCTGAATCGTTTGTCCAAAATGGGAGCAGGCATTCTGCCAGCAAAATATATTGCGGATAAAGGATTTGATGCTTTCCTGAAACAACCGGTAGGCACAGGCCCTTACAAGTTCAGTAAATGGACCAAAGATGATCGTGTGGAACTTGTGAAAAACGAGAACTACTTCGACGGTGAACCAAAATGGAATGAAGTGGTATTCCGCGTTATTCCTGAAGCCTCCACACGTGTATCCGAATTGCTCGCTGGTGGTGTAGATGTGGCGTCTTCCATTCCGTCCACTGACATTGCCCGGATCGAAGGTGAAGCCGATAAGAAGATTGTCAAAGCGCCAATTCAACGTGTGCTTCAGTTGATTTTCCGTCAGACAGAAGGCAGCATCACGGCTGATCCGAAAGTACGTGAAGCCATCGACCTGGCGATCGACAAACAAGGAATCGTGGACAGCATTGCCGGCGGAGCAGGTATTGTAACCCGCACATCCGTAACACCAGGCAACTTCGGTGCTGATCCTTCATTGTACAAAACGTCACTCTATGACCAGGAAAAAGCCAAACAGCTCCTGCAAGAAGCTGGCTATGCAGAAGGTGAAGCTGAGATGACCATCTCCGTTTCCGCACAATACAAAGAACAGGCTGAAGTTGTTGCAGCGATGCTGGAACAAGCCGGATTCAAAATCAACCTGGATGTCCTGGAAGCAAGTGCATTCAGTGAACGTTACAGCTCCAAATCATTCAAAGAAATCTTCATGATCGGTATTGGTAACTCCTTGTTCGATGCTTCGAACAATTACAATCGTTATATGTTGGAAGAAGCCAAAGGCGAGTCGGATTACAACAACCCTGAAGTAGAGAAACTGCTTCAATCGGCATTGGTGAACATGGATCCTGCGTCTCGTGAGAAAGAGTATCAGCAAGTACAACAGATCTTCTCTGAAGAACGCCCAGCCGTATATCTGTACCAAATGGAAGGTGTCTACGGAACCAATGCTAAAGTGAACTTCGCGCCGCGCAGTGACGAGATGTTCTATGCTGACGAGATTACACCTGTTGCACAGTAACATCGGGTATAACAACCGGTCATTGAAAAGATAGGCCGTGAACGGCAGGGACTGGATAACCATGTTCCTGCCGTTCTTTTTCTTAACAAGGGAGGTGAACAAGGAATGGGCAAATACGTACTTAAGTCATTACTACAGATCATTCCGGTGCTGTTCATTGTTTCATTAATTGTGTTCATTTTGGTTCGAGTCACCGGTGATCCGGTTGCGCTAATGTTGCCTGAAACGGCTACCGCTGAAGATCGTGCTGTCTTGACGCAGGCACTTGGTTTGGACCAGCCTTTATATACGCAGTACGTGAAGTTTCTGGGCAGTGCGGTACAGGGAGACTTTGGTCAGTCTTTTCGCTACAATCAACCTGCTTTAGAGCTTGTTCTGGAGAGATTGCCTGCCAGCTTTGAACTAGCAGTAGCAGCCATGTTTTTTGCCGTACTTATGGCTGTGCCACTTGGTGTCATTTCAGCTGTCAAACGTAATACGTTTACCGATCTGATCATCTCCGGAATATCCGTCATTGGTAAGGCCATGCCAAACTTCTGGATGGGGATTATGCTGATCCTCTTGTTCTCCGTCATGCTGGGCGTTTTGCCGGTATCTGGTCGCGGAGGATTGTCACATCTGATCTTGCCGGCATTTACACTAGGCGTTGGACTGGCTGCGCAGATGACCCGACTGATTCGCTCCAGTATGCTGGAGATTCTTAATCAGGACTATATTCGAACAGCTCGCAGCAAAGGGCTTGGCCGGATGGTTGTCATTGTGAAACATGCCTTTCGGAATGGACTGATTCCGGTGGTAACGATTATGAGTTTGCAGTTTACAAGTCTGATCGGGGGAACCTTGATTACGGAAACGGTGTTCTCCTGGCCTGGACTGGGTCAGTTGCTGGTCGTTGCAGTCAACACACATGATATGGCGATTGTGCAAGCCGCGGTGTTTGTCATTGCCTTTATCGTTGTGGTCATCAACATCTTGACGGATGTAGCTTACAGGCTACTCGATCCGCGCATTAAATACGACTAGAAGGAGGTGCAATCATATGACAGGCAGCAATGAAATGCCAATTCCGGGTACAGAACAGGAACAGGACAATGGACGTGCACCAACGGGATTTCGTTATATCTGGCAGCAACTGATCATCAGCAAGACCGGAATGTTTGGTGCTGTGCTTGTACTGTTGGTTGTGTTAATTGCCATAGGTGCACCTCTATTAACGAGTCATGATCCAGCGGCAGTGAATCCGCTCAATCGCCTTAAACCGCCTGCATGGCTTGAGGGTGGAACGGCCGAATACTGGCTGGGGACCGATAATCTGGGCAGAGACATGTGGAGCCGAATTGTATATGGTGCAAGAGTTTCCTTGATTGTGGGAATGGGTGCAGTGATTGTATCAGGCATCATCGGCGCCATTTTGGGGTTGGTGTCCGGATTCTATGGAAAATGGCTGGATGCCATCATCATGCGTGTAGGCGATGCCTTCATGGCGATCCCAACCATTCTATTTATGCTCGTTGTGATGGCGATTGTTGGTCCGGGTATTACAACGTTGATTTTTGTCATCGGGGTGACGAACTGGGTTCCATTCACCCGTGTGGTCAGAAGTGAGGTTCTCAGTATCAAAGAGCGTGATTTTGTGCATGCGGCCAGATCGATTGGCGCGAAGAATGGAAGATTGATTCTGAAACACATTCTGCCGAATATCCTTTCATCCTTTATCGTAATCTGCGGTATGAATGTCGGCACAACGATTATTATGGAAGCTTCACTCAGTTTCCTGGGTCTTGGCATCAAACCACCCGATGTATCCTGGGGAGGGATGCTCAGTGATGGCAGACAATACGTTGCAACAAGCTGGTGGGTCGCTACATTCCCTGGATTAGCCATTACTTTTACCGTACTCGGTGTTATTTTCCTTGGAGATTGGCTGCGTGATGTGCTTGATCCACGTACGGAGACAACCCAAAAATAAACGGAGAAGGGAGCCATCATTATGAATCAAAGACCAATTATGCCGGAGGATCTGCTTCACTATCGTTGGATCAGTCAGCCTGTTGTCAGCCCGAACGGACAAGTGGCTTATGTGGAACAGACCATAGATCAGGAAAAAAACGAATATAACACGCAAATTCGAGGGATTTCGCTCGATGGTGATGAAGATATTGCACTTTCGGATGGTACGAAGGATTCTTCGCCTGCTTGGTCGCCGGATGGCACACAGCTCACATTCATTCGCACTGTGGATGGAGGTAAGGGACTATGGGGACTCGATCAGGGTAAAAAAGAGCCTGTCATGCTGATCTCTCCCGCACGTAAAATATTGAATTACATCTGGTCCCCGAACGGGCAATACATTGCGTTTACCAGTAAAGTGCAATCGGAGGATCAACAGAAGAAAACTGACGCCCAGCAGGAGCCCGCACCTGTGCTGCGAGGCAAGGTTTTTGAGCGTACAACGCCGAAGGCGGAAGGGGCTGGCTGGTGGGATGGTCAATACAGCCATTTGTTTGTATATGAGATCGCAAGCGGGGAGATCACGCAGGTAACTTCCGGGCTGTGGAATATCAGTGCCCCGACATGGTCGCCAGATAGCCAGTATCTTTCCTTCATATCTAAGCAAGTGGAGGATGAGGAACTCGATGCGGATCTGCTGTACTTTACAGATGTATTCAGCATTCGATGGGGAGAGCGTGATCTCTACAAAGTGACGGATTCCAGTCTGGCAATAAGCCAGTTTTCCTATTCACCGGATGGACAGCAGCTGATCCTGATTGCCAGTGATCGCGAATACGGGAGCGGGAGCCACAACAGCTTATATGCTGTGCCTGTTCATCGGGGGAAACCCAGGATAATTGCACCGCAGTTAGATATGCAGATTGGTAACGCAGCACTGGGGGATATGAAGTCGGCAGGTGCATCACCTTCTCCGATATGGGATGTTCATCAACCGGAACGTGGTGTGTATGTACTCGGAACGCATAACGGGAATGTGGATGTATACCGCATTCAAGAAGATGGAGCATGTCAATGGGTGACGGGTGCTGGTGAAAAGGATATATATCAGTATACCTTAACGCCAGATGGTACGTCGCTGGTTATCGCTGCGTTAACTGACGGATATCCTGGAGAGTTATATCGCGTGCATATCGACAGTGGCGAAATGTTCCGGCTTACCCGGCGGAATGATGAATTCATGGCTGAATTAGAGGTAAATGTACCTGTTCGTGTGGAGTTTAAGTCTTCCGACGGCTGGCCGATTCAAGGATGGTTAGCGACACCTGCTGTACGTGCATCCAATGGAAAGTTGCCGCTGATTTTGCAGATTCATGGCGGCCCCCATGCGATGTATACGGGAACATACAGTCATGAGATGCAGACACTTGTTGCGCAAGGTTACGCTGTGCTGTGGATCAATCCTCGTGGAAGTATGGGATATGGTCAGGAGTTTGCCAGAGCTTGCCGTGGTGACTTTGCCGGAGGCGATTACCGGGATCTGATGGAGGCTGTTGATTATGCCCTGGATACCTATGATTTCCTGGATGCATCACGTCTGGGGGTCGCTGGTGGCAGTTATGGCGGCGTAATGACGAATTGGATTGTAGCACATACGGACCGTTTCAAAGCAGCTGTAACCCAGCGTTGTATCTCTAACTGGTTGTCCATGTATGGAACGAGCGATATTGGAATTTCCTATGTGGAGGGCGTCATTGGTGGCAATCCTGCGGCAAACGCTGAGTTCCTGTGGTCCCGCTCACCTCTTGCTCATGCACACCGTATTGAAACGCCACTTCTGATCATGCACGGCGAGCAGGACTATCGAACACCAATTGCACAAGCGGAAGAATTATATACTACGCTAAAACGATACGGCAAAAAAACGAAACTGATTCGTTACCCGGGTTCCAACCACAGTTTGCTGAAAAGCGGTAAACCTTCATTACGTATCGATAGCTTCGAACAGGTGAATGCCTGGTTCAATCAGTACCTCGGGAATGAGGAGGGCGAGCAATGAGTCGAACTCAGCTGTCCATTCCTGTAGGGCTTCTTGTAGAGAATGTTCTGACGAGTGGGGAACCCAAAGAAGTGATTATTGAATGTTTACAACGTCGGGACTATTCCCAGTTGTTGCCTTTGGTTAAGGAATCCGCGATGGATTTCGATGAAAGACTACAGACAGCAGCTGATATCGGAGACGATTGGGAAAAGGCGATACGTCAAGGTTATGAGTTCAAATTTTTGCATATTAACGGATTGAAACGATTGCTTGATTTCCGGTTTGATCGTAAGATGGATCGGGATTATGTTCAAGATGGACTGACACTTAGGCAGATTCATCTGACTACACATGAGATTGAATTGCTTCAATCGATAATAGGCAGACAATGGATCGTGCAAGTAGAAGTAACAGAGGCAGTAGAGGAAGGGAGAACAGATACCGGGCCATCCTCCCACATTCCTGTCCGTATTCAATTGAAATTCCCATAGTATGACCAACAGAAGCTGCGATGATCGCGGCTTTTTTGGTATGTACAGGTAGAAATGTGGACGACCGAATTCGAAAAGTTGAAATCGGACTCCGCATGATTTATATTTATATTAAATGATATGATGATCTATCAATAATTTAGACGTAAAGAGGAGGACCTAGGATGTCCATTCAAAATGTTTTGGGAAAAATTCAAATATCGGATGATGTGATCTCCAAAATTGTTGGCAAGATCGCGAATACTTCCAGTGAGATTTCCTCCATGTCGACAGGATTTGTTGAAGGATTCACCAAAAAGTGGAGTGGGAAAAGTCTGCAAAATGGCATAGCCGTCCGTAACGTAGAATCCAGATTGGAGATTAACTTGAAGGTTGTTGTTCGTTATGGAACGAAAGTGCACGAAGTCTGCAGGGAATTACAAAACAATGTAAGAGTACATGTGGAACAGCTGACCGGATTAACGATTGATACGGTGAATGTGATCGTTGAGGGGTTATCATTCAACCAACCTGATGTAAGGACTTAATCCAATTTCAGCTACCTAGAGGAGTGACAGCGATGAATAAGATTTCCATAACAAAAGCCAGTCCACAATCCTTAGTCGGCGGGCAACTAAATCAGATGGCACTTGAATATATGGCCTATTCGCTTGCAGGAACCAAAGATAAAGGCATTATAGAAAAAACATTCAACAAGTTATGGCGTGCGAATCAAAACCGATTCAGTCACCAATACGCTTATGAAGCCAAAATGGGTAGCCAAACGTTGGGCATGATCATGTGTTATCCGACCACTTTAATGAACAAACTCGCTTTGCCAACGTTCACGAAGCTGTTTGAACTTCGTCAATGGAGCCTGATTAAGTATAATCTTCAACATTGGAAAGAGTTCTATTCCATGGTGACATTAAAAGAAGCAGAGAATGACGAATACCACATCGGAACATTGGCTACCTTGCCTGAGAGCAGAGGACTTGGTGTAGGGACACAGCTCATTGAATTTGCAGAGGAGCAAGCTATGATACAAGGTTTCTTCAAGTCTTCACTTACGGTAAAAAAGGAAAATCTACTAGCTATTAAACTGTACGAGCGTTTGGGATACCAGAGAGTAGGGGAAATCAAAAAACCTTCACTGTCCCTGTACCGAATGTCCAAAATACTGGTGTAATGCTTTCTGCTAGGAATAGACAAGCAGCTAACTGGAGAGTTTCATATATATAAGCCCACATTGGAACAGTTAAAAATGTGAGCTGGAGGGGCGCTTTATGCGTTCCTTTTTTAGTTTTCAGATTTTTCTCATAAAAAAAGTAACTTGACTTTTACGGGTGTTTAAGCAGGTACTTGACAGGGGTGTGGTATAGTATAAAAAGTTCATTTAATGAAGAAAGACGGAGAAATATACAATGTGGGGTGTAACCAGTGTATCAATATAAGGATCAGGAATATGAAGAAGTACATTTTGAGGGCCGTGATCTGCGCTATGGAGAACTCATAAGTTGTGTTTTCAAACAATGTACATTTATGAACGCTTCTATGGAAGAGATCGAGACAAGTAACTGTCGTTTTATCGAGTGTGACTTCAAAGGCGCTTCGATGAATGGTTCGATTCATACGGAATCGGCTTTTGAAAACTGCTCATTTGGTGGTGCGAATCTATTTGCTTCCAAATTCAGCTCCTGCAAGATGACAGGCTCAGACTTTTCAGGTGCGCAAATGGATGGCATCACACTAAGTCACGGTGATTGGTCTTATACGAATCTGAGACACACCCGATTAGGGAAACAGGATCTGCGAGGAATTCGTTTCTTTGAGGCTGACTTTACGGACACGGATTTCACCAAAGCGGATTTGAGGGACTGTGATCTGACAAGAGCCGTTATGAGCAGAGCCAAGCTGCAAGGGGCTGATCTAAGAGGGGCTAACCTGGAAGGCATCGATCTGAAATCGCTGGATATCAAAGGTGTACGTTTGGATCGCGAACAAGCCGTTCTGTTTGTACGTTCGTATGGTGCAAAAGTAGATTGAGTTGAACATACACAGCATGAAGCCGCCCTTAAGGCGGCTTTTTGGTAGGAGGATATTTATTTGAAATTAATTAAAACATATGATGTAGATCTGAGTGAGGAATGGTCAGCTCTTCTTCAAGAATTACTTGTTTTCAGTTTTCCAGAGGTTTACCCGAAAGATCGATTGTTTTTTAAGCAAATACCACAGTGCAGAATATTGGCATTTACCCCTGATAACCAATTAGTTGGGCATGTAGGACTAGATTACAGGATGATGAATTTAAATGGAACACCCATAAGAGTATTGGGGATCATCGATTTGTGTGTTTCTCCGGCTTTTCGCTCTCAAGGGATCGCTTCTTTGTTAATATCCGAAGTTGAAAGGATGGCTAAAGCGCGTGTTGATTTTGTCCTTTTATTTGCAGATCATGAGGGAGTGTATAGTAAAAATGGATTCAAAACGGTAAGCAACACATGTACGTGGTTGAAAATTGATCATGAAACCTTAACCACAGTTGGAGTAGGGACTCAAAAGGTGGAGGGGTTAATGATTAAAGAAGTTGGAAGCCGGCTATGGGAAAAAGGAGAACTCGATTTCTTAGGATACTTATATTAATCAAGTTGGGTTGTGCGATGAGACTCTATCTGCTTTCTCGCCTTGACCCGTGTTGTTGTTCCATGTTAAGTTTTCTGTATTAAATTTTAAGCTTCGAAGGGGTGATAAAGTGATGACAGAATTAGAGGTTGTAGATGTTTATGTGGACCTGTCAACGAACTTGAACAATGGCATGGTTCACAATATAACTAATCAGAATCCGACACTTTATCCTCCTATGCATAGATCTACTTGGCGCTGAAGGTTTTATCTCCAGTTTCATGATCGCATAAGCGAATCTAAATTCTGATTATGTCCAAATATTAAAGTGAGGGAATCCATGCCGTGTTCAATGGTGAAATCCCGTCAGTTTACTTTTATATTTCACATAAAAAGGATGATCTGCATGTCTTTAATTAACGTTACCAACCTGACCTTTGCCTATGATGGCAGTTACGATAATATATTTGAGAATGTTAGTTTCCAGTTAGATTCCGATTGGAAATTGGGTTTTACCGGCAGGAACGGCAGAGGTAAAACGACATTCCTCAATCTGTTGCTCGGTAAATATGAATACAGCGGACATATCTCCGCGAATGTTAGCTTTGAATACTTTCCTTTCCGGGTAGAGAATAAGGGAGCCATGACAATCGATGTCATCGCCGAGATTCATCCTGAATATCTGCACTGGCAAGTTGTGCGCGAGTTTAACCTGTTGAAGGTGTCGGAAGATGTGTTGTATCGGCCTTTTGACACGTTATCCAACGGAGAACAAACAAAGGTGATGCTGGCTGCCTTGTTCCTGAAGGACAATCGGTTTCTGCTCATTGATGAACCAACCAATCATCTTGATCTTCATGCGAGACAAATTGTAGGTGATTATCTCTGCAGCAAAAGCGGATTTATTTTGGTGTCTCATGATCGCTCCTTTCTTGATCAAAGTGTAGACCACATCCTTTCGATCAATAAGAGTAACATCGAGATTCAGAAAGGCAATTTCTCCGCTTGGTGGGAAAATAAACGAAGACAAGATCAGTTTGAACTTGCGAGTAATGAGAAATTAAAGAAGGACATCAAGCGTTTATCCGATTCAGCCAAACGGACCGGTGGATGGTCGCATGAAGTAGAAAAGACCAAAAACGGCACGAGAAATTCCGGTTCCAAGGTGGATAAAGGATATATTGGGCACAAGGCTGCCAAAATGATGAAACGTTCCAAAAATATCGAACAAAGGCAGCAGTCTGCGATTCAAGATAAGTCTAAACTTCTCAAAAATATCGAGAGTGCAGAACGTCTGCAGATCCATCAGCTGGATTTTCACAAGCATGAACTTGTCGAATTGGAACATGTATCGGTAACATATGGCTCCAATACGGTGTGTAAAGATATCAGTTTTACGGTTGAAAAAGGGGACCGAATTGCCCTGTATGGTAAAAATGGCTCGGGCAAATCCAGCATTCTTAAACTGATCTGTGGTGAAGATATTGCTTACACAGGGCTTTTCCAAAAGGATCATCAGCTTAAAATCTCGTATGTGTCGCAGGACACGTCCGATCTCGGAGGATATTTATCTGAGTATGCATCCACACAGGGAATTGATGAGAGCCTGTTCAAATCGATACTCCGAAAGTTGGATTTTTCTAGACAGCAACTGGAGAAAGATATTTCGACATTTAGTGCAGGTCAAAAAAAGAAAGTGCTCATCGCCAAAAGTCTTAGTGAGAAAGCTCATCTTCATATATGGGATGAACCACTGAACTTTGTGGATGTCATCTCACGTATGCAGATCGAAGACCTGCTGCTGGAATATTCACCGACCCTGCTTTTTGTAGAGCATGATCGTGAATTTTGTACCAATATTGCAACAAGAATCATTGAACTATAAGCAACAGCAACAGACTGCGTTAAAAGATAACGATGCTAAGAGCCGCCGAATGGCGGCTTTTAAGCTTTATATGTACAGCAAGAGTATAGTAGGTAGCGTGTAAGGTTCAAACTGCGATATGGTGAGAATGTATGCTATAATTTTATGAACTCATCCAATCATATGATGGATGAATCGATCATTTGTAGACTAATTCGCCAAGAGGTGTAATACCCATGAAAAAGGAAATGACAACAATTAAACAAACCAGGCTTCATTCCATTTTGGACGAGGCTACCAAGTTGCTGATAGAAAAGCCGAATGCTTCCATGAATGAAATTGCTGAATCTGCCAAAATCGGGATTGCTACATTACATCGTTATGTGGAAAGCCGCGAACAGCTCATGGTTCATCTGGGATTACGCGCAATCGAGGTGGTCAGTGAGACCATGGAACAAATCCAACTGGATGAGGAGCACTGTGAAGAGTACATACCTGAGCTGATCGAAGCACTGATTCCATTAGGCGACAAAATATATTTTCTGGCTCATGACACGACCATTAACTATAATCCCGAGATTGAGGGAGCAGATCTGAAATTGAGAGAACCGGTACTTCATGCGGTCGGTCTGTTACAGCAAAAAGGTTATTTCCGTTCCGATCTCGATAAAACCTGGATTGTAGATGTGCTGTATTCCATCATGTTCCTGACGTGGCAGCAGGTTGTAAGTGGTCATATCGCGAGAAAAGCAGCTCCTGCGCTTGTAGTAGACACGTTTTATCATGGTTTTAAGCAGCGCTAGGTCAGGACCAATTCAACGAAAAACGATCAATTTTAGTACGAAAGCACTCTTAAACCGTCAACCGTATCGTGCGATACGCAGACTCTTTGGGGGTGTTTTTTTTGCGTTCACAACAGCGTTTCCCAGTGTGTAAGCATTAAATTCTTGCTTTTTTCACATATTCAAATATTAACAGGGTTCAGAATTTAAGATTTCCAGTTTACAAAAAATGATATAAATTTCTAGTAGATTCAAATCATTACCAAATAAAGACAAAATATTCAAACGAGGGGGCCGGACAGAAATACCTGCAATTGTGTACTTCGAATCAGCTTATGTACTCATTCCATCAACCCAATCAGGAGGGATTCCATGCTTTACACCATTATTGTGCCAGTCAACCAGGACTATAACATTTTGAACCTGTTCACAGATTCGTTGCTCCGGACGGTAAGCCCATCCACTCAGATTATTTTCATCAACGATGGTTCCGGCTCAGCAGTCTTTCAACATCTGGATAAACTGAAGCAAGAAGTAAGAGAAGGTGTGACCATCGAGATTCTTCAGCATGATTTTCCACTCGGTTGCGCCGTGTCGATTAATAGCGCACTCAGTCTTGCCAAGGGAGAGTACATTTTCTTCCTGGATTCCGACACCATTCTTCAACCGAACTGGCAACCAATGATGAAAGAGACTCTGGATAGCGATATTACGATCGGCATGATTGGAGGCGTTCTGTTGTATCCGCAAACCGGAGGCGTGCAGCACTGCGGCATTGCTTTTGCGGACACCATCGGTCGACACCTGTTCCTGAACGCATCCCCTGATGATATCCCGAAAGAAACGTTCTCTGTTCAACTGGTGGTGTTTGCCATGTTCGGCATGAAGCGGGAGGTCTACGAGACCATCGGCAACCTCGATGAGAAATTCTTTAACGGGTACGAGGACTTTGATTATCAGATGCGGGCACGAGCTGCCGGATACGATACAGTCATTAATCCGAATATTCAAGCCTATCACTGGGAACGCAGCAGCGGCATTCACCGAAACTTCAACCGCAAGAACAATCTGGCACGCTTCTGGAAAAAGTGGGGCGGTCAAATCGAAGCTGACGTGTGGCCATTCGTTTTCGGTCATCTGAAAGCGCAGCTTGAAAGCCAAGAGGAATACCAGCATCTGCCGATTGTCGGGATTGACCTTGCCGAGGTTCGAAGTGATGCGGATACATTCTGGACTAAGCTGGAGGAAGCTGAATTTGCAAATGTAGCCGAAGTACGGGACTATTCAAACCGCTTTAATTCCAATGGGGCCATCTGGCTGCCACAGGTACTGGGTAAGGAACTGATTCATAGTGAGAACCGGTTACTGTTTTTGGTGGACAATTTCGCCCGTTTGCTGGAGAACCGCTACTGGATTGAGATGAGACATGCTCATCGAGCCAAGGATCTGATCATTGATCTGTATGGCAATGTAATTACGATGGATCGCATCTACGATGGATGCTGGCCTGGAACCAAAGTTCGGTAATTCACGCACAACGAAAATAAACAGGGAGGTACTTAAGGTGAAAGAAAAAGAGAGCACGCTCGATCGTGCCGTAAGATTTACCCGTAATCTGGAGTGGTTGGAGCAAGTCGAAAAGGTAATTCCGAGCGGTTGCAGTACTTTAGCCAAAGCACCTGAACGTTTATTTCCGGGGCATACACCCGTGTGTTGTGCAGAGGCTTACAAATCCCGATTTACAGATATTGACGGTAATGAATGGCTGGATTGCGAAATGGCCATGGGTACGGCGTCTTGGGGACATGCGAGACATGAAGTCCAACTAACCGTCATTCACCAGCTGAAAAAAGGGACAAGCTTTTCGGTACCGGCCGACATCGAGCTTGAATGCGCCGAGTTGATCCTGGAGCGGTTCGAGGGTCGTTATCCGTCGCTGCGCTTCACCAAGAGTGGTGCCGATGCAGTGAGTGGGGCCGTACGACTTGCTCGTGCCGCAAGTGGCAAAAGCAAGGTTATTGCGACGGCTTATCATGGGTGGCATGACTGGTCCGCATACGGCTATTATGGTGGCCAGACAAAAGAACGAGGCATTCCAGTAGATATTGAGCGTTCGACAATCTGGGTCAACAAACCCACTGCGGAGCGAATTGAGGCTCAGATTACCTCATCTCCCGAGGATATCGCATGTATTGTTTTATGTCCCAACGAGTGGAAACGAGATGGGCTGGAGGAAGTCGTCAACCTATGCCGCTCTCTGGACATCATTATCATATTCGATGAGGTCACTTCCGGTATTCGAATGGGCAAACAGGCTACAGCAGGAGAATATGACATCTGGCCTGATCTGCTCTGTATCTCCAAAGGTATGGCAAACGGGTTACCGCTCGCTGCGGTTCTGGGGCCGGAGCACTTGATGTCTCTGTCGGGACAGGTTCGATTCAGCAATGCGCATTCCAGCGAAACAACAGCGCTTGCGGCAGCCATTGCCTGTGAACGATTAATGAAGAATGCGAAAGTATGGCCGACCTGGCGTGATCCGGCAACCCGGATTATGGACAGTCTGGAATCTGAACTTGTGTTACTCGGTTTAACAGATCAATTGGAAGTGAAAGGGACGTATGCAAGCTTCTGCATTCAATCCCTGGCCGAGGATAACTTCCAAACGGACCCTTTCCGAGAGTTCATGGTGAAGAGAATGGCTCACTTCGGCATCTTCACCAAAGGTTACTTGATTTTCTCGGATGCCCATACACGGGAAGAATTGCTGTGGGTCGAGGAAGCGCTATTACAGATCCTGTCAGATTGGAAAGAGATTCAGAAGCAGGAACATCTTCATTTGATGCAACTTTCGAAAACGTCTGAAGCTTAATCCATAGTTTAGAAATCGACAAACGACTAGGAGGAATTATTCAATGAAAGCACTCGTATATCAGGATCTCAAACAGGTGACGTACCAGGAGATTGAGGAGCCAACTATTCAAAAGCCGAATCAAGTTAAGATTAAAATCTACGGTTCAGGCATCTGCGGGACAGACCTGAATATTGTCAAAGGCAAAGTGCCTGCGAATAAAGGAACGATCATTGGTCATGAAGGCGTAGGCACCGTGGTTGAGGTGGGCGAAGAAGTACGTGGTTTCAAGATCGGCGATCGGGTATTGGTTGATCCCACGCAATCTTGCGGTACCTGCTCTTACTGCCGCGAAGGTCTCTTCATCTACTGTGAGAATTTTGATGACTATCAGGTAGGGATGACGACCCACGGAACCTTTGCCGAGTATTTTGTAGGGGACGAAAAGTATATCTATGCCATCCCGGATTCCATGAGCTGGGAAACAGCCATGATGATTGAACCACTGGGATGTGTGCTTCAGACGTTCATGAAAGCAGGCACTAAGCCAAGTGACGCTGTACTGGTCCTCGGTTCGGGTGCAATAGGTTCCTTGTGTCAGCTTGTGAGCAAACGATTGGCAAGGCTTACTGTAGGCACGGAAGTTGATCCATACCGCAAAGAGTTCGCTTCTGGGATCGCGGATCATGTGTTCTATCCTCAGGACCTGACGCTCGATAAAGTATACGAGATCAATAATCACAAGAAGTTTGATATTGTAGTGGACGCGGTGGGTAACCAGCTTCATGTAGGGTTTGAGATGATTGCCAAAGGCGGCAAAATCATTCCTATGGGATATGACGACAGCTATGAGGTGACGTTCAAATCAACTGCCGTGATTAATGATGGTATTAGTATCATCGGTGCAGTTGCTAATCACTCCATGATAAGTACGGCATTGAAATTTGCCCAAAGCATTCCGGAACTGGAACAGATGGTGACAGCGAAGGAACTGCTGAGTGATTATGAACAGGCCTTTAATGGAACGATTGGTTATGACTTGCATACTGGAGAGAAGTTGCCGATGAATTCAGTGAAAACAGCTCTGATCCTATAAGAGGTACTATAAGCATGTAGACATTAGCAGGTTCGCCGCTGCGAGAAGTCGGAATTCGCAGCGGTGGAAACTGCAGAAGGAAGGGATATCGATTGAAATTGCTTCAAGATTTGCCGAAGAATCCACGCTACTCCATTCTACTCGAACCGGTATGGGCGATTCCGGGCACGATTGTTCTCTTCTACGCTCCTTTATATATGAAGGAAGCCGGACTTTCGGACATCGAAATTGGTTTAATCAATTCGGTAAATCTTTATTTTGCCTTTATCTTTCAATTGTTTGCGGGTTCCATTACGAATAAGCTGGGACGGAAACGAACAACGCTGATCTTTGATCTGCTTGCCTGGAGTGTTCCGATGTTCATCTGGGCATTCTCCCAGAACTTCTGGCTGTTTCTGATCGCCTACTTGCTGAACGCAACTTCGAAGTTTGTAACGGTCGCATTTAACTGTCTGATTATTGAGGATGTGGAGGAACACAAACGATCAAAAGTGTTTGCCATTCTCAATATGATCATTACAGGAGCCGGGGTATTAACGCCTATTGCCGGGGTAGTCATTGCTGATTATGGTATTGTGCCTACACTGGCCAGCATTTACTTTGTCGGGGGCATCCTGATGACGGCCATGTTCTTCATTCGTAACCGATACACGGATGAGACTGAAGTTGGCAAGGAACTTATGGGATTGCATAGTAAAACCCGTGTGCTTCAGAGCTTAGGTGCCAGTCTGCGTCTGTTCGGCAAATCATTTTACAAACGGCGACTTTTTCCGATCATTTTGATTACAGTTTTGTCCAATCTGATCTTGCAACTGAATTTCTTTCAGGTCATTTTCTTCAAGGAACAGTTGAAATTTGATGACCGTGTTATTTCGTTTATCCCAGTAGTGACTGCGGTAACCGTCATGCTGCTCTATCTGGTGATCATTCCGCGACTTAAACGGCGTTCGGAAGAAAAGTATGTTGGTTTTTCCATCGTGCTTAGTACAGCAGGGGCCATCCTGTTTCTATTGATCCCTGTGGGGAATATCGCGATGTTGTTTCTCACGCTAATCGTGCTCGCTGCGGGTAATTTCATACTACAGACGTACCGGGATTCCCTGCTGATGAACAGATTGGGTACGCATGAGAAAGCCGACATGTTCTCGGCCGTGCAGACGGTCATGACGCTAACAGCCATTCCATCCGGATATCTGACGGGCTTGCTCTATCATCACAATCCAACGCTGTTGTTCAGTGTCATTCTTGGTCTATATATCGTACTCATGGTCATCATGTTATTCCTGCCGGATCCGCATAAGCACTCCCAAGTACTGGAGCCTTACAAAAATATGTAGAAAAAGGGGTTTACTGTATCTGGAGAGAATATGTAGTACAGAAAAAACTAGATTAAACTTTAACTTGGGAGGCTGCTAACAAATGACTAACGTAATGACAACAGAAGCGCGGAAGCAATGGAGCTGGATGAACGAGCCCGAAAGCTGGTCCTATACGGATCAGGGAGGTGTGCTGGTGGAAGCGAAGGCGGACACCGACTTTTTCCAAGATCCAGCGGGGAAGCACATTCGTGCAACTGCTCCGTTCTTGTCCATGCCCGTGCCTGAGGACTTCGAAATCACAACCCAGTTAACCGTGGATATGAAAAATCAATATGATTCCGGATGTCTGATGGTGATGGCAGATGATCTTAACTGGTGCAAAATTTGTTTTGAGTATGATGGAAAAGCACCTACGATCGTGTCAGTGGTCACGCGTGATGGTTCATCCGATGATTGCAATTCGGAGGAAGTCTCCGTACCTAATCCCTATCTGCGTATACGCAAAGTAGAGGGCTGCATATCATTCTTTTATTCACCCGATGGGAATGAGTGGAAACTAATTCGTTATTTCGGCATGCCGATAAAAGGGGAACTTCGAGCTGGATTAGTTGTTCAGTCGCCGACTGGAACGGGCTGTACGTGTCACTTTTTATCCGTGAACGTTACTCATCCGGACTTGACGGCACGCTTCTAATCCGCTCCCCCGGCCGATCATTGGAGGGAGAACAGGTTCATGGTAAAAGCATTTATATTTGATTTTGATGGACTCATTGTGGATACAGAGACGCCCTGGTACTATGCGTTTCGCGATATTTATGAAGAGCACGGTGTTGAACTTGGTCTGGACCTATGGTCGAAAAATGTGGGGACATCCTTTGAGGAATTTCATCCTTTTTTGTATCTGGAGCAGGCGCTTCAAAGAAAAATTGATCATGATCATATCAAACTGCTCTCAGAACAGAAATACGAAGTTTATCTGGGGCAGGCAGCTATACTTCCAGGGGTGAATGAATTGCTTCAGTCTGCGAGGGAAAAGGGGATTAAGCTTGCGGTTGCTTCCAGCTCCACACGGGACTGGGTTCATGGTTACTTGAAGAAATTAGGCATTTTTGATTATTTCACAGTCGTTCATACATCAGAAGATGTGAAGCGAGTCAAACCTGATCCTGAACTGTACCTTCTTGCTCTCCAGAGTCTGGGTATCAAGGCTTCGGAAGCGATTGTGTTCGAAGACTCTCCTAACGGACTGAAGGCAGCCAACGCCGCAGGTATTCGTTGCATCATCGTGCCTAACGAGGTAACGCGTGGTCTGGAATTCGCCATACATGAACTGCGGTTATCCTCGCTGGCCGAGATTGATATGGAGGCTCTTTAATCCAGATACTGTTTGCGCAGCTCGATCGGTGAGATCCCTTCGTATTTTTTGAACACTGATCCAAAGTAACTGGCACTGTTAAAACCAACAGCTTTGGCTATTTCATGAGCCGTAGTTGAATGATTTTCAATGAGCATTTCCTTGGCTTTCAACAACCGATATCGCATGAGATATTCCAGTGGCGTCATTTGAAATTCTTTTTTGAATATCCGATTCAGGTGTTGTTCGGTTACGTCCATCTGCTCAGCCAACATGGGGAGAGAGATATCCTGATGATAATTTTGTTTGATAAAAGTAATGAGTTCATCCAATCTTAATCGAGCATCAGAACGTTCATATGCACTATAGCGTTCACCTTCAATGGTTAATCTGACCAAAAGCATGTACAGTAATGCGGATACGTGCCAGATCTGATCCTTGTGCCGGGACTGCAGCGCCAGCGTAATTTCATGCAACAGGATATGAAGCATTCCGTCCGGCTTGAAGGCGCGCAGCTCCCCGATCTGCAAGGTATGCAAGAAACGTGGCAATAAATAGCCATTAAAAGACAGACAATCAAATCGTAATGAATCACTCAGATTGTGGTAACGATAGGTTACCTCCGGGAACAGAATGAGAGCGGTTCCTTTTTTGATCGAAAATTCATGATTTTTTGCTGCGATTCGCCCTGTTCCTCCGATGCACTGTACAATGCTGTAATCCCGTGAATGGTCGCTCCAATTCATCAATTCATCAACGGTCAACTGGTTTTGCCCTGTAATCATGAGCGGCATATCGGTATCCAGTGGATTCCCCATGCTAGGTTTCGGCATCGTCGTGTTATTCCTCTTTTCGTTAAAGGATCATGTGCGTAAGTGGCGTGGTTACAGCGTTAAAAGAAACCTAGAAAGAATTATATTACATAAATGGAATAATTTTAATTGAATGACGGGCAATATATAAAACGTTTTCAAAGAAATGATTCAACCATTCCATATTGGATGGACTAGCATGAACCGCAGTCAGATCAGTCTATATTTCTGGACCTGGAAGTACGCCTGCCTTGCCAACAGAATGCGAAACGGTATACGCTATAAGGAATGAGTGATAAGGAAAGGGATGCAAACATGAAGAAAGTCATCGTAGTTGGATCGGGTATTCTGGGGGCATCAACAGCCTATCAATTAGCCAAACGGGGCGCTGAAGTCATCATCATAGATCGAAAAGATATAGGACAGGCAACGGATGCAGCTGCCGGGATCATCTGTCCATGGCTGTCACAGCGACGCAATCAGGACTGGTATCAACTCGCCAAGGCTGGTGCGCGGTTCTACCCTGGCATCATAGCGGAGCTTGAGAATGAAGGGGAAACGGAAACCGGATATGCTCAAGTGGGCGCACTCAGCATTCATATGGATGAGGACAAAATCAATAAGATGCAAGAGCGGGCACACCTTCGCAAAGCAGATGCACCGGAGATTGGTGAGATTACACCTCTTGATGCCAAAGAAACCCATGAACGTTTTCCACTGCTGGAAAAGCACTATCAATCGGTACATATTAGTGGTGCTGCACGTATAGATGGAAGAGCGCTGCGCGATGCATTAATCCGGTCTGCACAGCGAAATGGAGCGAAGGTAATCCATGGAGACGCCACGCTTCAGTTCGAAGCGGATCGGGTCATTGGTGTGCGTGTTCATGATCAGAGTTTCCTGGCAGATGAAGTCGTTGTCTGTGCAGGTGCATGGGCGAATGCACTGTTGAAGCCTCTCGGCATACACTTTAAAGTGCACTATCAGAAGGCACAAATTATGCATTTACATGTCACGGATGAGGAGAATACAGGCCGTTGGCCTGTAATTATGCCTCCGTCTGACCAATATCTCCTGGCCTTTGATCAACAGAAGATTGTCATTGGAGCCACTCATGAGAATGATGTGGAAGGTTATGATACAAGAGTAACTGCTGGCGGTATGCAGGAGGTTTTGAATAAGGGCCTGGAATTGGCACCGGGTCTCGCAAACAGCACGTTCCAGGAAGTACGAGTCGGCTTCCGACCGTTCACACCTGGATTTCTGCCTGTAATGGGTGCTGTACCAGGGTGGCAAGGACTGATTACCGCGAATGGACTTGGGGCATCTGGCTTGACTATGGGTCCTTTTATCGGGAGTCAGCTGGCGAAACTAGCTCTCGGCATGGAACTGGATATCGATATTGAGCCCTACACGGTTGGTAAAGCAATGGATGAAATGAAAAGAGGTGAATCATGACCTATTCACAACGTTTATCCGATGGAGCGAACTCGTCCGATATCATATATCTGGAGCATCAGATCGATACGACGAAAGAAGAACTGCAAATAGCTTTGGAGAAACAAGAAGCGTACGAACACGAATTGTCGGAATTGAAGTCATCACCAAACGGCAAAGCATCAAAAGACAATTCGGACGAACAAGTCTTATTGGAGAAGGCAAGCGATACACAGAATCTGATTAGAACTCTGTCTGAACAGCTGGAACAGCTACAGGAAGCATTGGCGAAACTTGGCGATTGATCGGCTCATACCTCGTGTTTTCTGGAACTCTGACAATTAAATATACGCTTTGTATACAAGAAAACCCCTTATTTAAGGGGTTTTCTTGATTTAGTTCAAATGGTTTATACCAATAAATGAACGGTTGGTATAAAATGGATGTAGGTGCTGAACTGTCAATTCAGGTACCCATGTAAGCAATCATGAATCTATTCTGAGAGGTGGCTTCCTAATGTATAAAGAAGTGATACGTGTTGAGGACATCACAGGGTTCCAGACCAGATCTGAGGAGTTTTTTCCACTTCACTGGTTTCAAAAAATGTTGTCCGAGCATCCTGTGTACTATCACGAAGATACAGATACCTGGAATGTGTTCAGATACGATGATGTGAAGCAGGTCCTGAGCAATCATGAGTATTTTTCAGCTGAAGGGACTCGAACGACTATTGCGGTCGGAGCGAAGAATAACGAAGGAACACCTCCGGACAAATTAAACATTTCAAGTATCGATCCGCCCCGTCATCAAAAAAGTCGTTCGTTGTTATCCGCTGCTTTTACACCACGTAGTCTGAAAAACTGGGAACCACGAATTCGCAACATTGCACAGCAGCTCGTAGCAGATATTAAGCCTAATACGACAATTGATATTGTTCAAGCGTTGGCCGCTCCTCTGCCTTCCATGGTTATGGCGGATCTGCTCGGCATCCCTCTCACAGACAGCCATCGCTTCAAGAACTGGGTAGATATTCTGTTTCAGCCCACTAATCCGAAGACTGCTGAGGAGAGTGAACTGAAAAAGCAGACTGCAGCTCGAGAGTATTATCAATTCCTCTATCCCATAGTGGTTCATAAACGGACCCATCCTGGTGAAGATATCATTACGGATCTGTTGAGTGTTGATGTTGAAGGAGAGAAGTTCACGGAAGATGAGGTTGTTCGCACGACCATGCTTTTGCTTGGAGCGGGTATTGAGACAACGAGCCATATGGTTTCCAATACGTTCTATTCCTTCCTATACGATGACCCGAGTCTGTATGAAGAACTTAGACAGAATCCGGAGTTGGTACCGCTAGCAGTGGAAGAAATGCTTCGTTATCGGTTTCGTAATGCCAAGCGGCATCGAACAGTGAAACAGGATAACCAACTGCTTGGAGTGGACTTGAAAAAAGGGGACGTTGTCATTTCCTGGTTGAGTGCAGCCAATATGGATGAGCAGATGTTTGAAAACCCGTTTGAGTTAAATATTCATCGTCATAATAATAAAAGACATCTTACTTTTGGCAATGGTCCACACTTTTGTCTGGGTGCTCCGCTGGCGCGAATGGAATTAAGTATTGCCTTGACTGCATTTGTGGAGAAGATTGCTCGGATTGAACCCGTGGAGTCCTTTGATCTGGAGAATAATCTGGCCACTTCAGCTCCGGGACAGTCATTGACCCATCTGCCAGTGAAGATCGTTGGGTAGCGAGCAGGTTCCACGTATAACCATTCAAAAAGCGGCAGATCAGACGTGAACGTCTTGATCTGCCGCTTTCTTATGCAAGTATGAGGCTGGATAACTTAATTTGAATTCATGGAAACTTTTTGTCTTACAACCTGTTTGATTTCTTCCTCTTTGGCTTGTTTGGTACGTTTAATAAAGAAGGAAAGAATCAATCCCACGACAGCGATACCGATGATAACAACATACGCATCATTGATCCCCTGGATCATGGACTCTGTAGCCAATTGTTGTTGACTGAGGCCATTGGCTGCACCAGTCGCCATCATATCCTGTACGTGTGCTGTTGTACGGGAAGTCATGACACTCACGAGCAATGAAGTACCTACAGCACCCGCAACTTGTCTGACGGTGTTGGAGATGGCTGTACCATGTGCGCCGAGTCTTGATGGCAGTTGGTTAAGTCCCGCAGTTTGAATCGGCATCATGAGCAAAGCCATACCAATTCGGCGGCCGGTTGACATTAATACCAGGTAACCATAACTGGTTGAATCCGTTAAGTCGATGAAACCAATGGTCGTCACGATGGTGATGACCATCCCGATAACAGCCAGCCATTTCGCTCCAAATCGGTCAAACAATTTTCCGGCTACAGGCATCAGGAAGCCCATGACAAGGGCACCCGGAAGGAGTAATAATCCGGACTCCAGTGCAGTGTAACCACGTGCATTCTGGAGGTACAAAGGAAGCAACATCATATCAGCATACATGATCATGGTAATCGCGATACTGATGACCGTGGTCAGGGAGAACATGTTGTATTTGAAAGCCCGCAGGTCAAGCAAGGGAGTTTCAGATACGAGTTGACGCCATGTAAACAGGGCAAGAGCCACAATTCCTGCAGCAATACAGATAAGTACTTCTGCACTTGACCATCCCAGACTTCCTGCTCTACTGAAGCCATACAGCAATGCGCCGAATCCGATGGTGGATAACACAACACTCATCGTGTCGAACTTCGTGCTGACACGTTCGGATACATTCTTCAGGTATACAAACGCAAAGGCAATGACAATAAGGGTTAATGGAATCATGCCGTAGAACATCGTTTGCCAAGAGTAGTTCTCCAGAATATAACCGGCAAGTGTAGGTCCTATTGCTGGGGCGAAAATGATGGCAAAGCCAACCATCCCCATCGCAGATCCTCGTTTTTCAGGAGCAAACAGGGTCAAAATAACATGCATTAAGAGTGGCATGATGATGCCGGCACCCGCTGCCTGAATCATGCGACCTGTCAGCAATGTGCCGAAGTTGGTTGCAAGGGCGGATACAATGGTACCAATTAAGAAAATAAACATCGATGCTTGAAATAATTGCTTGGTTGAAAAGCGTTGCATGAAGTAGGCTGTGATGGGGATTAGCACCCCGTTCACCAGCATGTAACCAGTCGTTAACCATTGTGCTGTTGCGGCGGTGATATTAAAATCACCCATCAGTTCCGGTGTAGCGACACTCATGATCGTTTGATTCAATGTTGCAAGGAAGGCTCCCAAAATCATGATAAACAGGATGGGGCCTTTCTTAACGGATAATTCATCTTGCACTTTAACCTGACTCAATCCTTTTCATCCTTTCAATCCACGCGTGACTAAATTTACAACGTGTTGTATAGTTTACAGTGTATTTATTGAATTATATACATATTCGGACAGATTACAATTTACGTTATGAGGTGTTTTCGTCGTTTATTTTACAAAAACTATGAATATGTTGCGTAAATCGAAAATAAACGACTGATTGTTTAAAATTGTAATGTTCCAAATTTGATGGGAGGGATACACGTGAAAGATGAGAAGAAATCAGCCGTGGACCCAAGAATATTGCGAACACGTCAGTTAATTCGAGGTGCATTTGTTGAGTTGCTGCAGGAAATGGATATTGAGAAACTGTCAGTGAACAAAATTGCCGAACGAGCGACGATTAATCGGGTAACCTTTTACCTGCACTATCGCGATATTACGGATATGATGGAGAAGATGGCTGACGAGATGATTGAGAATATCAAACAAATTGTAGATGAATATGCCCCTCATTTTGAGAAGCAGCGGACGGAGGAGGCTTGGCCTGTTCTGGTTAAGTTACTGGAGCATTTTGCAGATAACGCCTCGTTCTATCAGGTGGTTCTTGCGACGAAGCGCACACCCATTTTCACAGAACGACTCCTGAAACTGTTAAGTACCTTGGTCAAAGCTAAGATAGATCGTGCCGAAATGGAAGATGTCCTGGAGGAATCCGGAATTCATAAGGAAATTGCCATCTGGTATGGTTCGTCCGCCCTGATTGGCACCATTGTGGCTTGGTTACGTAACGACATGCCGTATTCCCCGCATTTTCTGGCAAAACAATTCTCGTTGATTCGTTCGTACTCCTATAATGACCTGATATAATTATACTGCAACGCTCAGACGGTACATCGGGGCCAATGAATCGCAAAGGCCATCTCTATGCAACCCTACATAATAGAGGAGGAATAATATAATGAAATATAGTTCAGAACGTATCTATGTACGATTTTGGAATGTGGAAGATGCCTCGTTGCTTCTGGATCTACAGGTTCGTAATCGTGTGGCAATTGAGAGAACCTCAGCGAGTAATCGGGATGACTCTTACTACAGCTTGGAAAGTCAAAGGGCACTCATTGAGAGCTGGAATAAGAAGAGAGAAGAAGGAATTCGCTATTCTTTCGGTATTTTTCAACATACAACGGATGTACTTGTCGGTGAGATTTCTTTGTTCGAGATTGTACTGGATTCAACCCCTAAATGGATCGTTGGTTATGTAACAGATGTGCTGCATCAAGGAAAAGGGTATATGAGCGAAGCCCTGCAATGTGTGCTGGAGTTTGCCAAACATGAGACTGAAATTACTTGCATCGAAGCTGGTGCGGTACCTGATAATACTGGGTCCATCCGTGTACTTCAAAAGGCAGGATTCACAGCGTGCGGGTCACAGTCTGTCCCGATCCAGGGAACGTTGAAAGAACATACGATGTTTGCTGTGGATATACAGTGAGAAAAATGTATTACTATTGACTATAATCTGAACTATATATTTAAACGTAACGGAGAGGACAGAAAAACCTATGGCTACTATACTTGTTGCAGACGACGATGCAAACATTCGTGAACTCGTCTGTCTCTTTCTCAAAAATGATGGATTCACAACAGTGGAAGCTGCAGACGGTAAGGAAGCTCTTACCATATATGGCGAAACCCCAGTGGATCTGGTTGTGCTAGATATTATGATGCCTGTCATGGATGGCTGGGCACTGTGTAAGGAACTTCGAAGAGCCAATCCCGATCTCCCGTTACTCATGCTGACGGCGAGAGGTGAGACGTGGGAGAAGGTGAAAGGATTTGAATTGGGTACGGACGATTATTTGACCAAACCGTTTGATCCATTGGAACTGACTGCCCGCGTCCGGGCATTGTTGAAACGATACAAGATTGGCTCCACACATACAATCCAGTTTGGCAACGTTATTCTGGACCGTCAGACGTATAAGGTGATGAGAGGCACGGAGTCACTTACGTTACCGCTTAAGGAGTTCGAATTGCTGTATAAGCTTGCTGGAACACCAGGCCAAGTCTATACACGTGAGCAATTGATCGATCAGATATGGGGTATTGATTACGCCGGAGATGATCGAACGATAGATGTACATATTAAGCGCCTGCGTGAACGATTCGCGACTACACCTGATTTTCGGATTGAAACGGTGCGCGGGCTAGGATACCGACTTGAGGTCCATGAATGATCAGATCATTATACATTCGTGTGGTGCTCACCTTTCTGATCTCTGTCATCGCGGGTACAGTTATTTCTTTTTTTATGTCAACCTGGATATTCGAAGATAAATTGAACGAAAATGCTCGAATTAACATACGCAACTTTGGCCAAGACGTAGTGCAGATATATAAGACGATGCCTCTGGATGAAGCAGAATTATTCGTTAGCAATATGAAACAGCTTGATTCATATCATATTCGAATTTATGATGCAACGGGCAAACTCCAGACTTATGGGAAGCTTAATGGACATAAATCAGCTGCTGTATCGATGGAGCAACTCAAAAAAGTTTTAAATGGAGGAGTTGTTCAAGACACACCGAAAGGGATCGCTACCGTTCTTTTGGGGCTACCGATCAAGACGGAAATGGGCACAAAAGCGATGTTTTTGGAAACACTCGCACCGCCCTCCGCCTCTTTTGTAGTCCAGTTTGGTTTAATCTTTGCAAGCTGTTCGTTGATTGCAGGAAGCTTGCTGATTCTGGTTGCTTCTGTATATCTGGTAAGACCCATCAAGAAGTTGACCAAAGCGACCAAACGGATCGCAGCTGGAGACTTCAACGTCAAGCTGAACATTAAGCAAACGACGGAGATTGGTACGTTAGCTCGCAGCTTTGAAGAAATGATGCATGATCTGAAGCAGTTGGAGCAGATGCGCAGGGAATTCGTTACGAATGTTTCGCACGAGGTTCAGTCTCCGCTCACCTCGATATCCGGTTATGCTTCGGCACTCAAGCAAGTAAATCTCTCCGAACAAGAGCGAAACCGTTACCTGGATATTATCATCTCTGAAGCGAAACGAATGTCCAAAATGAGCGATAGCCTGCTCAAATTGAGTTTGCTTGAATCGCAGTCACAGCAACTCCGGCTTAACACCTTAAGCCTTGATGAACAGATCCGGCGGGTCATTGTGGCACTTCAGCCCCAATGGTCTGGGCGCAACATTCATTTCGAGCTTGATTTGGAGAACATGAAGGTAACGGCTGATCACGACCAGTTAAATCAGGTATGGACCAACATCATCGGAAATAGCATCAAGTTTTCCAATGATGGCGGTATGATTAAAGTGACTATCCAAGGGGATATCAACCATGTGAGTGTACGAATATCCGACACAGGCATTGGTATTCCCATTGAAGACCAGAAGCGCATATTCGAGCGCTTTTTCAAGGCAGATCGTTCCCACAGTCGTAAATATGATGGGAGTGGCATGGGACTCGCTATCGTTAAACAGATCGTATCCCTTCATCAGGGTGACATTCGAGTGGAAAGCGAACCTGGTCAAGGTACAACCTTTATTATTACGTTACCCATCCATCCACCAACGGATAGTTAGGCTCACAGGGTAGGTGAATAAATAGAATATCCATCGGAGTATCTAAACTGAATTTTTATGCCATGTGTAACATGCAAGCTTTCTTGTATGTTACACATGGCATTTTTTTTGCTTGTTCATATTCCGTTCATATTACGGTCATGGAGAGTACATCTTTGTTGGTTAGGCTTGCATTAGCAACCTGTTAGGCCAATATACAGATGAGGATAGGAGCAGATGAATGTGAATCAACAAGGAGACAAAGAAGTACGAAGTAAAAGCAAAATAAAAAAAGTGTTAAGCATTTTGTTCAAAGTGCTTGCTGCAATCATTATAGCAATATTACTTTTTGTAGCTATCGTATACACCGTTAACAAAATCAGTAGTTATTCGGAGCAAAAAAGAATGGAGCCGTATGGACAACATGTATCCGTAGATGGGAAAAATATGAATGTGTTCATTCAAGGTGAAGGCGAGGAAACGATTGTACTTCTGCCGGGTTTTGGAACAGCGTCACCTGCACTAGATTTTAAGCCACTCATTTCAGAGCTATCCCCCGATTATAAAGTCGTCGTGGTTGAACCGTTTGGTTATGGATTGAGTGATCAGACCGAAAAGGAACGCAGTACTGCAAATATCGTCAGTGAAATCCACGAAGCGTTACAAAGTCTACATGTTGATCGTTATATCTTGATGGGTCATTCCATTTCGGGGATCTATAGTCTGGATTATGTGAACAAATATGCAGATGAAATAAGTGCATACGTTGGGCTGGATACCAGTGTTCCAGCGATTAGTGAACAGAAGGTTGAAGCATCAGAAATTGTACCGATTAAATGGTACCGTAATTTGGGTTTCCCGCGTTTGCAATTGAAAATGAGTGATGATCCATATGCGGGACTGCCGTATGATGAACAAACCAAAGAACAATTGAACATTTTGATACAAAAGAACATGTTTAATTCAACTCAATTAAACGAGATTTTAAGCATGTATTCCAATTTTAAAGCAGCTGAACAGTTAACGTTCCCAGTTGATCTCCCGGTCCTTTTATTTGTTCAGAAGAATCATCCGGCAGTGGACAATTGGGTTCCCGAACACGAGAAGTTAATAGAGCACTCTGTGCGTGGTGAAATGGTGCTGTTGGAAGCAAATCATTATTTATACCGCTCCCATGCCAAAGAAATAGCTGAAAAATTCAGGAGTTTTATGGTGGGAGTTCAATAACTCCATCATGTAAAGGCTCCGTGCCCGTAACGTCGGAACATTTTCTTGCTTGTTCATGTTCAGTTCATATTGACGTCACGGAGCGTACATTTTCATTGGATAAGATTTCATTAGCAGCAAAGAAGACAACCGAACAAACAGTTCAAGACAGGAGAAGATCAGAATGACACAACCAGAAGGAAAGAAAGCCAAGAATAGAAGCAGGGTCAAGAAAGTACGAAATATTATACTTAAAGTACTAGGAGCAATTGTAATTGCCATTATTTTATTCCTAGGTATTGTTTATATCACGAATGTGATCAGTAGCAATTCAGAAGCGAAAAAGATAGAACCTTATGGTCAGCATGTGTCTGTAGACGGGAAAAATATGAATGTGTTCATTCAGGGTGAAGGCAAGGAAACGATTGTGCTTCTGCCTGGTTATGGAACCGCAACTCCAGTGCTTGATTTCAAGTTGCTTATTGACCAATTATCACCATATTACAAAGTTGTTGCTGTTGAGCCATTCGGTTATGGATTAAGTGATGAAACTGAAAAAGAAAGAACCACAGAGAATATCGTAAGTGAAGTTCATGAAGCTCTGCAACAACTTGATATTCATCAGTACATGCTCATGGGTCACTCCATTGCAGGCATTTACGGCATTGACTATGTGAACAAATATCCGGATGAGGTAACTGCTTTTGTCGGTATTGATAGCAGTGTATCCACCCAACCAAGTATTACAGATGCGAAGTTCCCATTAAAAACGTTTGCTTTTCTCCGAAATACAGGTCTCTTAAGATTAATGATGAAAGCGGGTGCGGACCCCTATGAGGGACTTGCATTCGATGAACAGACGGTTAAGCAGATGAAAATGATCTCGAATAAAAACATGTATAATACCACGTCATTAAACGAGATGGATCATATTTATTCCAATTTTAAAGGTGCTCAAGGTTTAAGCTTCCCTAATGATCTTCCACTTCTTCTCTTTGTACAAGCGAATAATGAAGGGGTAGAAGGATGGATTCCATTGCATGAAGGACAGATCAAAGACTCGGTCCATGGGAAAGTAGTTACAATGGATGGTTCACATTATTTACATCACACTCAATTCAAAAAAATTGCTGAAGACGTTAGAGCTTTTATGAACGAAGCGAAGTAAATATGGTGTAGACGTACACGCTTTAATTTAACAAGTGTACATGAGCGAATATGAGAAACCGTCTTGGGGGGCGGTTTTTCCATAATACATCTAATTCGGACCATGTCCGTGATGAAAGAGAGAGGCATTCAAAATGAGATTATTTGAGATACTTTTAGTTCTATCCTGCTTCGCTTTACTCTTAGACCTACTCTTTATTAAGAGAGGTGCAAAGAAAACAGGCTTGGGTGTGGGTATAGGAAGTGGCGTTATACTCGTAATCCAATTATTGGTTGAGGGATACCGATGGCAGTTACTTGTGGTATATATCATGACGGCACTATTCATAATCATCGTTTTATTGAGGCATTCCGAAAAAATGGTGAATCTAAAAATAGGAACGGTGTTGAGATATAGTTTATCTTCCTTAATCGTCATTCTGCTTGTTGCTACTACCCTCTTGTCTGCATACTTACCAGTCTTTGATCTTCCGAAGCCTGATGGTCCAGAGAAGGTGGGGACTCAAACCTTTCATTTTACAGATCAGAATAGAGATGAAGTCTTAACAGAAGATCAAAGTGATAAGAGGGAGCTAATGGTTCAAGTATGGTACCCAACTGAAAATATTAATAACAACAAGCGTGACACGCTGTTTCCATATGATAAAGAAATGTTCAAAAAATATATTCAGAGCTTCTCTGCTTCTTTAAAACTTCCCGAATTTGTGCTCAACTACTGGAAGTATAGTCGGACCAACTCTTATGAAAATGTAGAAATAATACCTTCTGCAACTCCTTATCCCGTGGTACTGCTATCTCATGGTATGGGAACCAGTAGAGTTCTACAAGCATCACAGGCGGAGAATCTGGCCAGTCATGGGTTTATCGTAGTGACAATCGATCATACGTATAGCACCTTTGCTACCCTTTTTCCTGATGGCCGTGTAACGGGATATACAACAAAGATGACAACTATAGATGACCGTAAAGAAATTGGTGATATATGGACAAAAGACGTGGAATTTGTAATCAATCAAATCGAAAAGCTGAATTCTGGTGCAATTGAAAGTCAATTCAAAGGGAAAATGGATTTAAATAACGTCGGCACGATGGGGCATTCTTTTGGGGGTGCAACGGCGTTTAATGCAACGTATTTGGATCATAGAATTAAGGCCGGGGTTAATATGGACGGGTCACTGAATGAAGTAGAAGATAGGGAGGATATAAACAAGCCGTTTATGTTTATCAGATCAGGAAGTTTTGAAGACTGGTTAGCCAATTTCGAAAAGGATAGAAATTCGGATGACGAAGTAACTAAATTTCTTTCAGATGAGCTGCACATTATGAAAAATGTTATTGAACATGGGGGGGATGTGATTTATATAGATGGAACCCAACACTTCAATTTCACAGACCTTCAATTCTATTCGGAGCTGGTTAAACTTTCAGGGATCACAGGAGACATCAATGGTAAAAGAGGATCAAATATCGTAAATCAATATGTACTCGATTTCTTTAACAAGCAATTGAAAGGAACGGGTGGAGATCTGATGGAAGGGCCGAACGAAGACTATCCAGAAGTGAAATTTATAGATCCGGAAGAGCTGTAATCAGCCAAAATATTTAAACTCAGGAGATGATCTGAATGGGACGATACAAGGGGAGACGTACTTCAATTACTACCTTGACTCTGATATTAACGATGTTAGCTCCAATGTCAGTTATGGCGGCACCAGCTACGAGTAACAACAGTGATCTGACCTATGGACCAACCAAGCAAATAGTAGCGGAGAAAGCGAAGATCCTTACCGCAACGTATGGTACAACTAGTGTGCAATATGCATTAATGGATGGCGGAGAGATCGTAGTGTCCGGTCAGACAGGCAAGAACGATCTAGAGGATAAAGTACCGCTTACTTCAGATACAATCTACGGCATCGGCTCAACAAGTAAAATGTTTCTTACAGCTTCTGTTATGAAGCTTGTTGATGATGGCAAGATCGATTTGGATGTGCCAATTGTAAACTATTTACCTGATTTTAAGATGAAAGATAACCGCTACACATTAATCACACCACGTATGTTGTTGAATCATTCCTCTGGTCTGTTAGGCAGCACCGGAAGCAATGCCACATTATACGGGGATAATGACACGTATTCACATGACACGTTTCTGGATCAATTGGCGAATCAACACCTGAAGGCTGATCCTGGCGCGTACTCGGTGTATAGTAACGACAGTTTTACGTTAGCCGAGATTCTAGTTGAAAGAGTGAGCGGCATTGGCTTTACAGCTTTTATACACCAGTATTTTACGGAACCTCTGGACATGAAACATACCAAAACACCACAGGATGTCGTTGACCCAGCAGCAATGGCGGGTATCTATTCTCCATTGGTCAAGGATCAGCTTCCCCAAGAGAATTATAATATCATTGCTACTGGAGGCATCTATTCCACCGCTGAAGATTTGGTTAAATTTTCACAAATCTTCACGGGAGAAGTCAATGGCATTCTATCCAGTAAGTCGGTAGAAGCCATGGCGCAAGAAGAATACAAAAGAGGTATGTGGCCGGAGGATAGCGACACGTCTATCTCTTATGGGCTAGGGTGGGATAGTGTGAATTTGTACCCATTCAGTGAGTATGGCATCAAGGCCCTGACGAAAGGTGGAGATACGATATCGTATCACTCCTCTCTAATCGTACTGCCGGAATACAATCTGGCTGCAGCCGTTACCTCTTCAGGGGGAACGAGTGCCAGAGATCAGTTTATTGCAAGTGAATTATTACTTAGCGCACTTGAGGAAAAGGGTATCATTACAGAACGAAAGCCGGAAAAATCTTTTGGCGTACCAGTGAAGGCGGATATGCCTGAAGAAATATCCACGTATGCGGGTATATACGGTTCTAATAATTCGGTTAAGAAGATCGAAATGAATCATGCTGGACAAATGACTGTATCCGCGCTAACAGCTCCAAATAATCCGGCTCAAGAATACACATATACAGTGGATGGTACGTTTGTTAACGATAAAGGCACAGAAAAGCTGAAATTCGTTACGGAGCAGAATGGAAGGACGTATCTGTGGTCTAGATCTTATATATCCTTGCCGGGGCTTGGTCAGTTGGCGTTCTCCGAATATACGGCGGAGAAGCTGGAAGCCAATGAATTACCCCAGGATATTACCGCCTCATGGGAGAAGCGTGAAGGTAAGATATACTACGTGGTGAATCAGAAGTATACATCAACTGTATATCTGCATTCATCACCAATCCTTTCTTTCCATATGAACGAAGAGACTCCAGGGTATGTGACCAATAGTAAGATTATAGGAGCCAACGAAGCAGTTACGGATCTGCAAATTCCTGGCATGGCAGGACGGGATTCAAAGGAAATTTATTTCGCTGAAAAGAACGGAGTGGAGTACATTACAGCTCTAGGTAGTGTGTACGCCAGCGATGAAATTGTAAAACCACTCTATTCGGGTAAACAATCTGTAACAACGATTCAAGCAGACGGTTATGCCAAATGGTTCTCGGTGCCAACAACGTTGAATGGAAAAGTCATGACCGTTAAACTGCCTTCAAATGGCGCCTTTGCCGTATATGATCAAAAGGGGGTATGTATTAATCACACCGTAGTCAGCGGGAAGAATGAGGTTGTTTTACCGGAAAAGGGCCGCATTGTATTTGCAGGTGAGGTCGGTTCCAAGTTTGAAATTTCATTAAAATAGATGAATTCTAGTAAGGTAGCATGTTTAACGAAACTAAGAAGGCAGCCGATCAAAGTAATCGGCTGCTTTTGTTCATATTCTTTTTTAGGAGAGTGGAAACGATGCCTACGATATTAGTTGCTGACGACGATGCGAACATTCGCAAACTCGTCTGTTTATTTTTGCGCAACGACGGATTTACAACCATCAACGCCGTAGACGGAAAGGAAGCCCTGGCTATCTATACCTCCACGCCAGTCGATTTGGTTATTCTTGATATTATGATGCCAGTCATGGACGGTTGGGCATTATGCCAGGAACTTCGAAGAGCCAATCCGGATCTTCCGTTACTCATGTTGACGGCAAGAAACGAGACCTGGGAGAAAGTACAAGCTTTTCAGCTCGGGACAGATGACTATATGACGAAGCCATTCGATCCGCTTGAGTTGATGGCTCGCGTCAAGGCACTGTTGAAACGATACCGTATAGGTTTAACGCAGACCATCCAATTAGGAAACGTTATTCTGAACCGACAGACTTATAAGGTCCTGAGGGGTACAGAGTCGTTCACCTTGCCGCTTAAAGAGTTCGAATTATTGTATAAACTTGCTGGATTACCGGGACAAGTCTATACGCGGGAGCAATTAATCGATCAAGTTTGGGGAATTAATTATACTGGCGATGATCGAACGATAGACGTGCATATTAAACGTCTACGCGAACGTTTTGCTGATATTTCCGATTTTCGTATCGAAACGGTGCGGGGACTTGGCTACCGGCTAGAGGTGCAGGAGTGACCGGCTCCCTCTATACACGTGTAGTCCTGACCTTTCTGGTCTCCGTGATCGGGGGCACAATCCTTTCTTTTCTTGCTACAACCTGGATATTTCAAGATAAATTAAACGAAAACTTACAAGGCTCCTTGCTTGACTTTGGCCAGGATATCGTCCGCATTTACGAGACATTGCCTCTACGCGAAGCAGAAATGTTTATAAGTGAAATGAAACAACTCAACTCTTACCACATTCGAATCTATAAAGCAACGGGTCAGTTTCAATCCTATGGAGAACTTAAAGGACAACATCCTTTCCTAGTGACTACAGAACAAGTGAAGAAAGTGCTGAATGGGGAAAGGGTCCAAGTTAATGGAATCGATACGATCTTCTTGGGATTGCCGACAAAAACTGAAACGGGAAGCATAGCCATGTTTGTAGAGCCCCTCACTTCCTCTTCCACCTCATTTCTTATCAAGTTTGTTGTAACCTTTTTGATTTGTTCGTTGTTAGCAGGAAGCCTATTGATACTAATTGCGGCTATTTTTCTGGTAAGACCGATCAAAAAATTGACAGAAGCGACCCGGCTTATAGCTGCTGGAGATTTCAACGTCAAGCTTAATATTAAACAAAAGGGTGAGATAGGTACTTTGGCTCGCAGCTTTGAAGAAATGATGCACGATCTAAAGCAGCTTGAGCAGATGCGCAGGGAATTCGTAGCAAACGTGTCCCATGAAGTTCAGTCTCCGCTCACTTCCATTTCCGGTTTTGCTATAGCGCTCAAGCAGGTAGACCTCCCGGATGACGAAAGAAGCGATTATCTCGACATTATCATCACTGAAACTGCACGAATGTCCAAAATAAGTGATAGTCTGCTAAAGCTGAGTTTGCTTGAATCTCAATCATTGCAAATGCGGCTCGCCACGCTCAGTCTGGATGAACAGATCAGACGAGTAATTGTTGCTATTCAACCCCAATGGTCGGCCCGTAACATTCAGATCAATCTTGATTTGCAGCCCACCAAAATCACGGCCGATTATGACCAGTTAAATCAGGTGTGGATCAATATCTTCGGCAATGCCATCAAATTTTCCGAAGAAGGTGCCCGAATTAACGTCACGATCAAACAGAATATCAAGAACGTGATGATCCGCATATCGGATTCGGGTATTGGTATTCTCCCGGAAGACCAAAAGCGTATATTTGACCGATTCTTTAAAGCTGATCGTTCCCACAGTCAGAAATATGAAGGAAGCGGTATGGGACTAGCTATTGTAAAGCAGATCGTCTCGCTTCATCAAGGGGACATCCGGGTGGAGAGCGAATATGGACGAGGAACGACCTTCATCGTCATCTTGCCAATCACAACACCCACAGATTGATTGGAATTCATGCCTTCTCTAAGCTATGACACCCTGTATAAACCTCCTTGCGTATGATGATGCAAACTTTTTTTGCCTGTTCATCCTCCGTTCATGTTGTAGTCATTAGGGGGACATCTTGGTTTGTTATATTGTCTTTAGCGCCCACGTTATGGTGGCTTAACACAATGATGAAGACAGGAGTAGATGCAAGAATGAAACCAAGAGAGGTAACAAAACTGAAGATGAGTGTGAGGACAGCAAGAAAGAGAAATACTATAGCTGCTGTGACTCTCATGCTGACGATACTTGCCCCAATGTCTGCAATGGCCGCACCGGCTGCCATGAATAACAGCATTAACCTTGCGTATGAGACAACAAAGAAAACCGTAATCGAAAAAGCCAAATTACTGACTGAGACGTATGGCACAACGAGTCTGCAATATGCGCTCATTGATGATGGAGAGATTGTGGTTTCCGGTCAGACGGGCAAGAACGATATAAACGACAAGGTACCTCTTACTTCGAACACGATTTATGGTATTGGCTCAACCAGTAAAATGATGCTTACAGCTGCTGTAATGAAGCTGGTGGATGAAGGCAAGATCGATCTGGATGTGCCTGTTGTGAACTATATGCCTGATTTTACAATGAAAGATAAACGATACAAACAGATTACACCCCGTATGTTACTGAATCATTCATCTGGTCTTATGGGCACTTCAACCAGCAGTGCCATATTGTACGGAGATAATGACACGTATTCACATGATACGTTTCTCGATCAATTGGTGAATCAAAACCTGAAGGCAGATCCCGGCGCATATTCGGTTTATACAAACGACGGGTTTACTTTAGCTGAAATTTTGGTAGAGCGAGTTAGTGGCATGAGTTTTACGGCATTTATACACAAACACTTTACAGAGCCTCTAAAAATGGATCATACGAAAACACCACAAGATGTGGTTAACCCGGCAGAAATGGCGGGAATCTACTCTCCTTCGTATAAGGGGCAGCTTCCACAAGAAAATTATAATATCATTGCTTCAGGAGGCTTATATTCCACCGCTAAGGATCTGGTGAAATTTTCGCAAATCTTCACAGGAGAGGTCAAAGGGATTCTTTCCAACAAGTCGGTAGAAGCCATGGAGCAAAAAGAATACAGAAGAGGCATGTGGCCAAAGGATAGTGATTCTTCTATGTCGTACGGATTAGGGTGGGATAGTGTGGACTTGTTCCCATTCAGTGACTACGGCATCAAGGCTGTTACGAAAGGTGGAGATACGTTATCTTATCATTCCTCACTCGTCGTACTTCCGGAATACAACATGGCTGCAGCCGTGATCTCTTCAGACGGGTCAAGCGTAACCGATCAATTCATTGCGAGTGAGTTATTACTCAGCGCACTTGAAGAAAAGGGCATTATTAAAGAACGGAAACCGGAAAAATCATTTGGTGTACCTGTGAAGGCTGATATGCCTAAAGAAATCTCCAAGTTTGCAGGAAGATATGGTGGCAATAATTCAGTGACGAAGATCCAGATAAATAAAGCTGGACAAATGACGGTCTCCTCTCTCACGGCTCCAAGTAATCCGGTTCAAGAATACACGTATACAGCCGATGGTACTTTTGTGAATGAAGATGGGTCAGAAAAGTTGAAATTCGTTGTGGAGAAAGATGGGAATACCTACCTGTGGTCTCGTTCGTATATCTCCGTTCCAGAACTCGGACAGGTGGCTTTCTCCGAATATAATTCGGAGAAGCTCAAAGCCAATACATTATCCAAGGAGATTAACGCTGCATGGGCAAAGCGTGATGGTAAAAAATATTATCTGGTGAATGCGAAATACACATCCATGTTCTATCTTAATGCTACATCAATCCTGCCTATTCATATGAGTAAAGAGAATCCAGGGTATATGTCCAATAATAAAATTATTGGAGCAGACGAAGCAGCCAATCAATTGCAGATTCCGGGTGTTGCCGGACGAGATCCGATGGACATTCATTTCTCCAAAAAGAACGCAGGAGAGTATCTTACATTTTCAGGTTATGTATTCGCCAGTGAGGAAGTTGTGAAACCCATCTATTCGGGTAAACGATCCGCAACAACCATTCAAACAGATGGATATGCCAAATGGTTTTCGGTACCCGCTACTGCGAAGGGAAAAGTCATGACCGTAAAGTTACCTGCAAATGGAGCCTTTGCTATCTATGATCAGAACGGAATTTGTATCAATCACACCGTGGTCAGCGGTAAGAATACAGTTGTTTTACCAGAAAACGGACGTATTGTATTTGCAGGTGAAGCTGGCGCCAAATTTGAAATTTCACAAAAAAGTAAATGAACTCAACAGGAGAGAACCATCATGATGAAAAAAATATTAATCATTTTGCTCAAAATATTTGGTGCGATCGTTATCGCTTTTGCATTATTTATTGCGACTGTCTTTATTGTTAATGTAGTTAGCAACAAATCGGAGGAAGGGAAAATAAAATCTTATGGCCAGTTTGTAGCGGTTGATGGCAAAAACATGAATGTATTGATTCAAGGAAAAGGCAAGGAAACGGTGGTATTGCTTCCTGGATATGGAACACCCGCCCCAGCCCTTGATTTCAAACCGCTCATCGATGAGCTATCTCCATTTTACAAAGTCGTTGTCATTGAACCTTTCGGTTATGGATTAAGTGACATTACTGAAAAAGAGCGTACTACGGAAAATATGGTTAGTGAAATTCATGAAGCGTTACAGCAAATTGGTATTCAACATTACACGCTTATGGCTCACTCCATTTCAGGGATATACGGACTGGATTATGTTAACAAATATGCAAACGAAGTAACTTCCTTTGTCGGCATCGAGAGCAGTGTCCCAACGCAGGGAGGTAACGATGATCCATTTCCAACTGAAACGTACAAATTGCTTAAAAAATCAGGATTCTACCGATTGTTAATGAAATTGGCCCCTGATCAACTGATTGCACCCGATGTTGATGATGAAACCAGAGAGCAAATTCGAATCCTTTCACTCAAAAATACGTTTAATCCGAACAACCTGAATGAAGGCGAAAACTTTGGTCCTAACTTCAAAGCAGCTGAGAACCTGTCCTTCCCCAAAGATCTTCCGTTGATTTTCTTCTTACAGGCGAATGATACCGAAACGGAAGGCTGGATACCCTTGCATGAAGAGCAAGTCAAAGATTCATTGCATGGAAAAGTAATGACTTTCGAGGGAGATCATTATTTGCATCACACCCGCTCCAAAGAAATGGTTCAAGAATATAGGAAGTTTATGAGTGAAATAGAGTAGAGTGTGTCAACAAAAGAAGCCGCGAAATCGCGGCTTTTTTTTCTATTGAAAGAGGTGATGAGCATACATGCGTAGTTACTTTATTGGAAAATTAAGGTTGACACTCCTTGTTGCCGCGTATACAATCGTATACATGAATGCGCTGTATACATATGTATACACGCAATGGAGGTGGCAGGATGAGAGATCGACAGATCGAAGAATCGGATGGAAGTGTACGTCAAGGCGAACGTCCGAGACGTGATGTGAGTGACAGCGAGCAACGTGGAGAGCGTTCCAGACGTGGCAGAGGACATGGTGAACAGCAGGGAAAACGGGGCCATGGTGCGCAAACATTCCGTCGCGGCCGGATTCTCGTATTTCTGGAACAGATGCAGAATCGGAGAACAACGCTCGCCAGACAACTTGGTCAGGAGGAGTATGAACATATTCGCCTGATGATCAGTGGGGAGTTGAAAGCCATTGATCAGGTCATCGACGAGTATATCCATCTATTCGAACTGCAAAATGAAGATATAAGTCCCAATAAGAATCTGGAGAGTGAGAGTGAATAAGTATGATTCGTCGTTTTTTTTCGTATTATCGTCCTTATAAAAAACTGTTTTTGATTGATTTTGGATGTGCTGTACTCGCAGGTCTTCTGGAGTTGGCTTTCCCCCTTGCCGTCAGTAAATTCATTAATGAGTTGTTGCCCGGTCAGGATTGGCCTCTTATTTTGCTTGCCTGTATTGTGCTGTTATCCATCTATGCACTTAATACAGTATTGAACTATGTCGTTACATACTGGGGACATATGCTGGGCATTAACATTGAGACTAACATGCGTGAGAAGATGTTCGCTCACTTGCAGAAGCTGTCTTTCCGGTTCTTCGATAATCGCAAAACAGGCCACTTAATTGGTCATCTTACAAATGATCTGAACGATATCGGCGAGGTTGCTCACCATGGACCTGAAGATGTATTCATCGCAGTGATGACATTAATCGGATCGTTCTGGCTGATGGCTAACATTAATCTTGAGCTTGCGCTCCTCACCTTTATCATTATCCCGATTATGGCTTGGGTTATTATCGTATTTGGTGGCCGTATGACGAAGACGTATCGAAGACTCTTCGGAGACGTCGGCAATTTCAATGCTCGCATTGAAGACAATGTTGGTGGCATGCGTGTTGTGCAATCGTTCGCCAACGAAGAACACGAGAAGGAGCTTTTTGCTGTAGATAATCAGAATTTCCGTAAAACCAAGCTGCTTGCCTACAAAACGATGGCGAAAAGTATCTCGGTCAGTTATATGATGATGCGACTGGTTACGGTATTTGTCATGATCAGCGGGGCTTGGTTTTATATTGATGGCAGAATTAATATGGGTGATTTTATGGCCTTCCTGCTGCTGTCGAATATCTTCTTTCGTCCTATCGAGAAGATTAACGCTGTCATCGAAAGTTATCCGAAGGGCATCGCTGGTTTCAAGCGTTATCTGGAGATCATTGATACAGAACCTGAAATTGCGGATAACAAAAACGCCGTGGAATTCGAAAGTGTGAAGGGCGATATTCGTTTCGAGAACGTCTCGTTCGGATATGAATCCAGTCGGCGTATCTTGAATGATATCAGTCTGTCTGTTCGACCAGGGGAAACCGTTGCTTTTGTTGGACCTTCGGGTGCTGGTAAGACAACCATCTGCAGCTTGCTTCCGCGATTCTATGAGGTAGAAGAGGGGCGAATCACTGTTGATGGAGTGGACATTCGGGATATTAAACTTCAATCGTTGCGTAAGCATATCGGGATTGTACAACAGGATGTATTTTTGTTCTCGGGTACGATTAAGGAGAATATTGCTTATGGTGACCTAAGTGCAACGGACGAACAGATCTGGGATGCCGCTCGCCGTGCCTCATTGGAGGAATTGATTCTTACGTTGCCGGACGGCATGGATACGGTCATTGGTGAGCGTGGAGTCAAGCTATCCGGAGGACAGAAGCAACGGTTATCCATTGCTCGTATGTTCTTGAAAAATCCACCCATTCTTATTCTGGATGAGGCAACCTCTGCACTGGACACGGAAACGGAAGCACTTATTCAGCAATCACTCGCGGAACTGTCGGTGGGTAGAACGACACTTGTGATTGCACACCGATTGACAACGATCAAGAATGCGGATCGAATCATCGTAGTGAACACAGATGGTATCGCTGAACAGGGTAACCATGAGGAATTGGTCGCCGCTGGAGGCATATACAGCCGTCTTCATCAGGTGCAATATAGTCACTCTTAATCCATATAAAATGAACAAAAAAAATTTACACTGGCCACTCCGATGACAGAATAACCTTCCGATCGCTGTTATCCCCAGAAGGCCGCGCATAAGCGCGGCTTTTTTGTAAGGACTGAAAATTTAGCGATGAAATACCAAGGGAAAATATAATGTTGACAACGTCCACTAACCTGATTATTATAATGTTGACAATGTCCACTAAAAAGGAGGGTTTGACATCGACTCTCAGTACATAAATCCAGATATTCTGGCTGACATGCGACGTTTTAACCGTTTCTATACCAACATACTTGGTGTACTTGACAAGCATATTCTCGGAACAGGGTATTCCTTTGCTGAAGTAAGGGTCATTATTGAGATTGGAATTCGGGGAGAAAGCATTGCGAACAATCTGGTGGATACACTGACCATTGATCGCAGTTACATGAGCCGAATTGTGAACAAGCTATCCAAGGAAGGTCTGCTGGTGAAAGTAAATTCTGCGTCCGATAGCCGGGTCAGTCTGATTCGTCTAACAGCCAAGGGTGAGGAACTGTATGCCCAATTGAATGATCGATCGGATCAACAGATCCTGAAATTAATGCAAGACCTCAATGAAGAAGAGATTCAAGAGGTATACACCTCCATGATGAACATACAAGAGAAGTTGAACAAGAGTGCAGGAGAGACAACACGATGATACGATTTGAATGTGACTATAACGAAGGTGCGCATGAACGCATTTTACAAAAACTGATGGAAACCAACATGGAACAAACAAGCGGGTATGGTACGGATGAGCATTGCGAACGCGCGAGGATGCTTATTCGTCAGGCTTGTGACAATGAGCAAGCTGATGTTCATTTCTTGGTTGGCGGTACACAGACGAATACAACAGTGATTGCCTCTATTTTGCGTCCATATCAAGGTGTGATTGCAGCGACCTCGGGACACATTGCGGTTCATGAGACTGGAGCTATTGAAGCAACAGGTCATAAGGTACTCACGGTCCCAAGCGAGGACGGAAAAATCACGCCTGAACAGGTTAAGGCAGTCTATGATGCGCACATGAACGAGTCGTCACCGGAACATTGTGTACAGCCAGGTATGGTATACATATCTCAGCCAACGGAGAACGGAACGATGTACAGCAAGGCAGAATTGCAAGCATTGCACGCAGTCAGCAGAGTGTGTGGTCTTCCATTTTTCGTGGATGGAGCACGCCTTGGATATGCACTTGCCTCCCGAGATTGCGATATGACACTTGCTGATCTTGCGCGCTTGTGCGATGTATTTTACATCGGAGGAACCAAGATTGGGGCATTGATGGGAGAAGCAGTCGTTATCCTGAATGATGCGCTCAAGCCAGATTTTCGTTATATGATCAAACAAAAAGGTGGTCTGCTTGCCAAAGGCAGATTGCTGGGGATTCAGTTTGAAACCTTGTTCGAAGACGGCCTGTATCTTGAGATTTCCCGTCATGCCGTGGATATGGCGTTGAGAATTCATGATTCACTCGAACAACAGGGAGTACGCTTCCTGTATGACTCACCAACCAACCAGCAGTTTCCGATTCTGCCCAACCTTTTGCTTGAGAAATTACGGAATGATTATACCTTCTCCTTCTGGGAAAAGGTTGACGATACACACAGTGCGGTGCGCTTTTGTACCAGCTGGGCAACCCGGCAGGAGAATGTGGATGCACTGACTCGTGACATCGCTCAATTATTGCACGAAGAGATCCACGTGCCAGAACGGGTCGAAGCATTGGTCTAATCTTGTTCAAAATTTAAATAGAACAGCTCCGATTTCCTCTCGTAAATTTTGAACATTCCCAAAGATATTACGCAGAATTTTGATATTGAAAAAAGGACAAACCGTTATGGTTGTCCTTTTTTGGTTTTCCTTTTGTGTGATAGTTGTGAGATAGAGAGGGTGAATACTCGGTTACTCACTCAAGGCCATGTCATATTTCTCTTTCAACCGTCGGATATCGGCTCTTGGCGGCGCACCGAACATGCGTGCATATTCGCGGCTAAATTGAGAAGCACTCTCGTAACCAACCCGGAATGCTACATCTGCCGCATCAGCAGATTCGGCCATCAGAAGTCGCCGGGCTTCCTGTAATCTTATTTGTTTCTGGAATTGTAATGGGCTCATAGCTGTAATCTCTTTGAAGTGACGATGGAATGAAGAGACGCTCATGCTGGCGGTCTCAGCCAGATCTTCAATGCGAAATGGCTGTTCCCAATGATGAACGATGTACTCAATCGCTTCTCTGATCCGATAAGTGCTGCTACCTTCAACCGCAATCTGCGCGAGTTCCCCTCCGTAAGGCCCTTGAAGGAGGCGAAACAGGATTTCTTTAACGTACAACGGAGCCAGAAATGGAATCTCTCCCGGCGTATCCAGCAAACGAACAAGTCGGAGTACAGCATCCTGAATGGACGATTCCATCTGACCTACAAACATGGCTCGTCTGGCGTTTTCGTTGAATGTTACCTTGATATTGCAGTCGTTAAGTACTTCGAGAATTTGGTTCGGTGTGAATTCGAGTTTGAGACTTAAGTAGGGTGCTTCAGCGGATGCCTTGATAATCTGTCCGATGACCGGGAGATTCATGGAAGCAATCAGGTAATCGGAAGGTCCGTATTCATAACGCTTCTGTGCGAGCAATACTTCTTTCAACCCTTGAACAATCACACAAAATGAAGGTTTATATACTCTGTATGCCGGTTCGCTAATCTTGGAATGGTGATAGACAAACAGGAAGGGAATTGCCGTTTCCATTGCACCGTTATGGTGGGAATGGCGTTTAATCAGGTCACTCAATTCCTGTTTTGGTTGAAATGATTCTTCGGTCATACGTATCCTCCTCACGGATTTAACCTGCTTACATTATAAAGCTTACCGTACAGAACCAAAAGGGGGCCTGAGAGGATCGGGCAATCAATTAAGACGATTGATATACCGCTATCAGCCCATGACTCGGCATACTAAGAGTATGTTAAAAGAGCAAAGCGATTAAAGTTTATTCGAAAAGTTGGGTGAACAAGGTGATGAAGTGGTTATCAAACCATGTGAGGCAAATATTGATTGACAGGCTCGAATCACAGATCAAGTTCGAAGAAAATTCCGTACATCGAGAGATATACTTCACATGCTGGTTAGAGCTAGTTACCAAAGAGGTCGAGACAACATCCGTTTACAGAACAAATTCAAGGAGAGTGTGAAATATGGAATATGTGAAATTAGGACGTACCGGTCTGGATGTCTCCAGATTATGTCTAGGTTGTATGAGTTATGGTGTACCGGAACGCGGAATGGCTCCATGGTCCCTGAATGAAGAGCAGAGTCGACTTCATCCGGAAAGCAATGGGATAATACAACTCCTATTGAGGAAACCATGGAAGCTCTTCATGATGTCGTTAAGGCCGGAAAGGTTAGATACATTGGAGCTCTTCGATGTACGCCTGGCAGTTCATGAAAGTCCAATATACAGCTGAGCGTCGCATCCGGTAACTGGAAATCTCAGTTGATCCGAATTCTTAATGTTAAAGTCGCCATTCGGCTGCTTTTTTTATAGTTTTCTATTGAGTGAATTGACACTTCTCTTATATTAAAGTTATTATAGATACATTAGATCCTTAATTGAGAAGGAGATTATATTCTATGAATAACGGACATTCATCCGGTCAAACGAACGAATCGTGGAGGGGTCATTCTGCTCCTTTTACAGCGTTACAGGAAACATCTATCTTATCCTTGCTCCAGCCGTCCCATGGAGAACGTATTCTTGATGTGGGTTGTGGCAATGGGGATCTGACAGCCAAAATTGCAGTCGCAGGAGCGCTGCCAACAGGTATAGATTTTTCAGAAGAGACGATTAGGCAAGCTAAACAAAAATATCCTGATATGAATATTCAAGTCGCTAATGCCTGTCATTATCGGTCTGAAGAATCGTTTGATGCGGTCTTCTCTCATGCCGTTCTGCATTGGATAAAGGATGCCCCAGCTGTGGTACAATCCATATCCTTAGCGCTTAAGACGGGCGGGCGGTTCGTGGCTGAGTTTGCTGGAAGTGGTAACACGGCTATATTAATAACAGCGGTAAGGGAAGAACTGCATGCCCGTGGATACGAATGGGAAGGTCGGAATCCATGGTATCACCCTACCATTGGCGAATATGTTAATCTACTGGAGCAAACCGGATTTCGAGTTAGTCTGGTCCAGCATGTTGACCAATTTACCCCGTTCAAGCCAGGTGCCAGAAAGTGGCTGGACAGCTTCGCGGCGTATTTATTCAGTGGTATCAAACCTGCGGAACAGGATGTTATTATGGAAGCTGTAGAGAAAAAAGTACAGCCACAACTGATGCAGGATGGACAATGGTATCTAGACAGAAGCCGACTGCGAGTGGTAGCTATTAAGGAATCGGGGAATGCGGTGTGAAAGTAGACAAACCCAAGCTTCAGGAGCAGTTGCTCGAACCAGAGACGATTGGTTTTCTCGAATCCAAAATGGAGTACAAACACAAACTGATTGAGAACATAACATTGGATCAACAGGAAGCGAGTAAGGTTTCCTTTGAAAATGTTGTATTTAGACATGTGACGATCTCGGAGTCTAACTTGGAACAATTTGAATTCACCGATGTCCGGTTCGAACACTGCGACTTCTCCAATGTCAATCTTTCTGGTGCCTTCATGCACCGGATCGAATGGCATAACTGCAAGTTTGTCGGAACTGATTTTTCCAATTCTCGCTTGCATAATGTCAGTTTCCTTCATGGTTTAGGGGATTACAGCAATTTCCGTTTTGCCCATCTGAAACAGGTCTCCTTCTCGGAATGTACCTTGATTGGTGCGGACTTTGCCTATCTGGCTCTTCAGAAAATGGAGTTCACCCAATGTAACATCGACCAAGCTTCCTTAACGGGGACCAAAATGAAAGATTTGGATCTTAGCGATTGCCAATTTGATTCCTTGGTGTTAACCATGGAAGATCTCAACGGTTGTGTGATCTCACCACATCAAGCTGCAACATTTGTAGGATTAATGGGCGTCATTATCAAATGATCGCATGAACCTATTCATGGGGTTGCCAATATAGTGAAAGTGTGTATAATTGGAGACACATTAGAATAAAATCAGGTTTTCTAGGGTTCCGCGACGCATTATGTGTCGGTCTGGTCCGAGAGAAAACCCGCAACCTGTTGGTTGTGCCACGGAGGGATAAAAGCCTGGGAGATGAACTGCGATATGCAGTTTGTTTCCCGGGCTTTTTTTATTTTTCCGCTAATGTACCCATATTGTGTGTGCCAAAAATGAATTAGAGAAGGGGTGTTACAGGTATGAACAAAACCTGGATGTCGGTTGTGCTTGCTGCGTTGTTTGAAGTGGGTTGGGTCATTGGATTAAAACATGCCAGCGGGATGCTGGAATGGAGCCTTACACTGGTTGCGATTATGATCAGCTTCAGCTTAATGATTGCAGCTTCGCGGACACTTCCTGTGGGAACCGTATATGCAGTATTTGTTGGCCTGGGTACTGCTGGTACGGTACTTGCAGAGATTGTTCTGTTTAATGCGACTGTTCAAGCCGGAAAAATGATACTCATTGTTATACTTTTACTCGGCGTTATCGGTCTTAAAATGCTAAGCAAAGAAAAGAATAAGGAGGTGCAGCTATAATGAACTGGGTATTTCTTATCTTGGCAGGGGTGTTTGAGATGATCGGCGTGCTGATGATAAACAAGTTGCACAAAGACCGTAATCTCATTTCACTGGTTCTATTGGTATCCGGGTTTGGTTTAAGCTTCCTGTTCCTGTCCATTGCAATGGAAACTCTTCCGATGGGGACAGCATATGCCGTATGGACGGGAATCGGAGCCTCGGGTGGTGCCATTTTGGGTATGGTGTTTTACGGGGAGCCTCGAAATGCCCTAAGAATGCTGTTTATCGCCATGGTGCTCGGATCCGCAGTCGGTCTCAAATTGGTCAGTTGAACAAGTGAAAGTGAAAAGTTAATGTACAAATTACATTTTTAATGTTATCCTTATACGTTACGTGTGAAATAAAAGATGCGTCTTATTCATAGATGTGCGTAAATGAAGGAGAAAACATGACATTTAACGACTTAAATATTATCCCCTCTATTATGGAAGGGTTAAGCAAAGCAAACTATACTAATCCTACGCCTATCCAGGAACAGGCTATTCCAGCTGTATTAGCGGGTAGAGACCTGCTTGGATGTGCACAGACAGGAACAGGCAAGACGGCAGCATTCTCGGTGCCGATCATTCAATTATTAAGCGAGAGATCCAAAGGACCTAAGTCCGCACGACATATTCGCTCATTAATTTTGACACCAACAAGAGAACTGGCTATTCAGATCGCGGATAACATCAAAATATATAGCCGCTATACGGATATTCGTTGTACGGCTATCGTTGGCGGTGTTTCACAAAAAGTGCAAGAACGCGCGCTTAATCAAGGTGCAGATATTATTATCGCAACACCTGGCCGTTTGAACGATCTGATTAACCAGAAGCGTATTGATCTGAAAATGGTTGAGATTCTCGTTCTGGATGAAGCAGACCGGATGTTGGACATGGGCTTCATTCATGATGTGAAACGAATCATTGCCAAGATGCCGAACAAAAAGCAGACGCTGTTCTTCTCAGCGACCATGCCTCCTGAGATCACCAAAATGGTTAAGACTTTGCTGGTTGATCCAGTCAAAGTAGAAATTACACCGGTATCTTCAACCGTAGACCGTATTGAGCAGTCTATATATTTGTTGGAGAATGGCAAGAAGCAGCTTATGTTGAACCAAATTTTGGAGGATAAATCCATCGTCACGGCATTGGTGTTCACACGCACGAAGCGCGGCGCTGACCGGGTTACACGTGATTTGGCCAAAGTGAATGTAACGGCACAGGCCATTCATGGCAACAAGTCTCAGAACGACCGTCAACGGGCACTGAACAATTTCAAGAGTGGGGCTACCCGAGTACTGGTGGCGACGGATATCGCAGCAAGAGGAATTGATGTGGAGGAACTGTCACATGTCATTAACTTTAATCTGCCGAACATTCCGGAAACGTATGTTCACCGTATTGGACGTACAGGTCGAGCAGGGAAAAGCGGGATGGCCATCTCATTCTGTGAGAAAGATGAACTTCCATTCCTGAAGGATATTGAGAAAGTAATCAAGAAGACGATTCCTGAAGTAAAAGGTCATCCGTATCCGATGACAGGTGTACCTGTGTTTGAGAAAACCAGCAAAGCATCGGGCAGTAAACCTGCGTTCAACAAATCAGCTGCGGGTAAACCAGCCAAATCCAAGGCGAACCCGGCACGCAAGCCGAAATCCGAGTGGTTTGCCAAGAGTGGCAAAGCCAATAGCAGTCGTTCAAGCGAAGGTAGATCCAATGGCAGCAGACCAAGTAGCAGTAGATCTAACAGCAGTAGCAGTAAATCAAATCATGGCTCATTCAATCGCAGTAGCAAAACAAGAAATGATAGAGCCAATTAAGATCTAAATAAATCCAGATAAAACCTTCTCCAGAATATGGAGGAGGTTTTATTATGTGCAGGGAGCTTATTTACATACGAACTTACATTCGGTATCATTATATTGTTCAATGTGAAAGGGGAGGTACTGACTTGAAGGATACGATGATTGAATACAGTTTGAAGAAGAAAGGTGCGATCAAGGATTATCCATTTGGACCTGATCCAGTCGCGATTAAGGTCGCGGGTAAGATGTTCGTGCTGATTTTTGAAAATAAAGAAAAGAACTGTCGCTTGAACTTAAAATGTGACCCGATTATTGCAGAGAATCTGAGAGAGCAGCATGAAGCTGTTCAACCAGGATATCATATGAATAAAAAACACTGGAATACCATTACGCTGGATGGTTCTTTGTCAGATGAGGATGTCTACGTAATGATCGATCACTCGTATGATATGGTTATCCAATCCCTTCCAAAAAGCGCTCGGGAATCTCTGGCCGAATCGTGAGGTATTTCGTTCATATCAATGCCCATGGTCTGCTCGCCAAGTAGAATGAATATCTTATGAAAATGAAGACATACTTGAAGCCCATATGGGACCGTTATCTTGGAAATAAGCAAGATCGAACGGCTTTGTTCAACGTTGTATCCCTTGTTATCAATGCCTGGATTGGGATAGGCAAGCTAGTCTTGGGGATATATCTCCTTTCGGGATGGTTCATCACAAATGCAGTGTATTATTTGATTCTGTGTATAGCCAAAGGCCAGGTGCTTCATCAATATAAAGTTGCCAAAGGGATGGTTTCTCCCCAAGAAAGATATTCTTTGGAGCTTGCGGTGTATAAACGCGGTGGTCTTTTTCTATGTTTTCTGGGCGTGTCCTATTCGATCGTCTGTCTGCGAATGTATCTGATCGGTGATGCCTTCATATATAGCGGACTTATTGTATATATCGTAGCTATAGTCGCTTTTACCAAACTTGCTTTTGCCGTGTACGGTACCTGGGCTAATCGTCATCTACATAACCCAATTATATCTACATTGAAAATGATTAACTTCACCGATGCCATGGTATCCATCGTCGTGACACAAGCGACACTACTTACCATGCAAGCCTCACCTCTCGCTTTAAAAACCAGTAGTTTGTTTGGCATGGGGTGCAGCGTTTTCTTTTGTCTGATGGGGTTCAGAATGATGTCCCACAAGAAAAAGGACTCAAGTATGGAGCAGGTGAGCGAATCCAACGAACAGTGAGACAACTGGGGGAGCTTGATATTTCGCATGAACATGCTGTCACAACGGAAGGTGGACCGGCCACGACAGTGGGGGAGGAAAATTTCATCACTGTCTTGAATTCATTGGAGAATGAATGATTCAAATCTCCGATTGTCGGAGTCATTCTTAATGCAAATAAGGAGTGATAAATATGGATCAACAACAACAATTGGCAATGGTACAACAAATGCGTCAAAATGTCGTCGGTACAGACGCAGCTCTTCAACCCAGTTCCACGTATGCTGTCACAGTAGAAGAAGTTATGATTCCTACAACCAAAGGCGAGACGCGTGTACTCGTGTATAAACCGGATAGGGATCATCCCGCTCCGCTGCCAGTCTTTTTCAATATGCATGGGGGTGGCTTCATCTTGGGACAAGCGGAGGGAGATGATCCCTGGTGTCGCCTGATCGCTGAGCGTGCTGATTGTTTCGTTATCAATATCGATTACAGCCTTGCACCAGAGAATAAGTTCCCAACAGCGGTCCACGAATGTTACGACATTGTAAAGTGGGTTCACACCAATCCCGAATCCTTCTCGGTTAATCCGTCTTTATTCGCCATTGGAGGGCATAGTGCTGGTGGTAATCTTGCTGCAGCAGTGTGCTTGTTGAATAAACAACGTGGTAGCGAGCTGCCACTTGTTCTGCAAGTTATCGATTATGGCGTGTTGGATGTAGCAACAGATCCGGCCGAGAAACCGAGTTTTGAAGAAGCCATTCCAGCCGATATCGCCAGAACATTCAACGCCATGTACCTTGAAACGCCTGAAGATGCGCACGATCCATTAGCTTCACCTGTGCTCGCAAAATCATTACAGGAACTCCCGGAAGCTTTGATCATTACCGCGGAAAAAGATTCGCTTGCTCAAGAAGCAAGAACTTATGCAACAAGGCTTGAAGCAAGCGGTGTGAAGGTGACACTTAAGGAATACGAGGGAGCTGCTCACGGATTCACGCATTATGGAGATCTCACGATGGCAGAGGATGCCTGGTATCTGATGAGTGACAAGATCAGAGAAGCTTTTTCCAAATAACTTGGTTGAGAATAAACGTAAGAAGTTATCTCACGAAGCACTTATAGTAAGGTATATGTAAATTCACCCTGAAGTCGCCTATTGGTGGCTTTTTTGGTTGATCTCTGGTTAAATCAATCGTTTGATGAAACCAAGCTTCTGAGCTTGCGGATGTGTTAATAAACTAGTATAGGACTGTTCTTAAGATTATAACGATATCGTTAAGGGTAAGAGTGTTAATTAGAGGAAATAATAACCAATACCAGGAGGTTTATTATGAACCAATATAACAGTCCATCCGATATCGCGATTCTTGGCATGGGAACGGCTCTCCCTGCTCACCCCGTAGCACAGTCAGATATTGCAGAACTAATCGCTTCTTCTCTTCAGGATCGGCCCGATTTGGCCCGCTTTGCCAGGCGGATATTCAAGTCCTGTGGTGTTGAAACACGATATACCGTGGAACCGAGCTATCTCGGTTCACTGGAAGAATGCCGATATCTGCCCTCTGGTGAGCGATCAGACGTCCCGACAACCGAAGAACGAATGAATACATACAAGCGAGAGGCGCTTCCGCTCGGAATTGAGGCGGCAGAGAAAGCCCTGAAGGATTCAGGCGTATCTCCGAAGAGCATCACGCATATCATCACGGTCAGCTGCACCGGTCAATATCTGCCGGGGCTTGATGTTATGCTCATCCGTCACTTGGGTCTGTCTGACCGTGTTAACCGACTGCCGCTGATCTTTCAGGGCTGTGCCGCAGGGTTGAAAGCCATTCAGATGGCACGAGATGTCGTGCAGGGTGCTCCGGGATCACAGGTACTTGTTATCTGTGTAGAGTTGTGTACAATTCATTTTCAGCCGGTGCAAGATCGGGAAGCGCTGTTTGCAGCTTCATTCTTCGGAGACGCAGCTTCTTCTTGTATAGTGGGCACACCAGAACCTCAGCACAAGAATGTTCTGAGCCTGGGAACGGGCTATTCTGTGCTTCTTCCGGATTCAACTGAAGATATGACCTGGGAGGTGGGGAACCTGGGGTATGACCTGTATCTATCCCCTCGTATTCCGAAGATGCTTGGTGTTCATTTAGAAGAGGAATTGCGTCTCTTATTGCAAAGTGAACAGCTTCCTGAGCTGTGGGCCATTCATCCGGGAGGACGCGGGATTGTGGACTCTGTGCAGAATGTAATGAAGCTGCGAGACGAGCAAACGAAATACAGCAGGGATGTCCTTAGAACGTATGGTAACCTGTCTTCCAACACGATCCTGTTTGTACTGAATGCGATGCGTGAGGACATGAAGGTACAGGGTCAATCCTCCACAGATGGTGTAGCCATGGCATTTGGACCGGGACTTACTGCGGAATTGATGAAATTCACTTATGTACCCTCATTCTCTTCAGGGATGGAGGAGCACGATCATGTCCTTCTTTAGAACATTGTCCATACGGGCTAAGGAAGAGGAACTGATGGATGACTTCTCTATGGGAGGGGAGGAGCTGCGTGAAGCACTCAGACATCTGAGACGTCTTAACAAAATATTCGCAGCACCCGGCCCAACGCTTGCTGGTGTAGAGAAGTTATGGAAATCTGTCGGTAAGCCGAATAAGCTGACCCTACTGGATGTGGGGGCAGGTTCAGGGGATGTGAACCAGAAACTGCTGCAATGGGCAGATCGTCAAGGTGTTCAGCTGGAAATTACGCTGGTTGATCTGACGGAGGAGGCGTGTGAGGAAGCAAGAAAACTATTCCGTGACGAACCCCGAGTCAGGGTACAACGTGCCGATCTTACACAATTGCCGGATGCTTCAGCAGATATCGTGACAGGTTCCCAGTTTGTGCATCATTTTGACGGAGATATGCTGGTTGATATGGTTTCTCATATGCTGCGAGCATCCAGATATGGTGTCGTCATTAATGATATTCACCGCCACCCCGTATCCTATAAAGCGGTCTGGATTACAACACGAATGATCTCGCGCAATCGGTACATTCGTCATGATGGGCCTCTTTCCGTAGCCAAAGGCTTTACAGGGAGGGATTGGAAGGAACTTAAACAACGTCTCAATCATGATACGATGACTTATGAATGGAAGCCTTTATTCCGTTACTCTGTTGTTATTCCCACGAAAGGCAGGTGATCTGACGTGTCGAAATCGATAGATGTGATTGTCATCGGAGCCGGAATTGCCGGTAGTACGTGTGCAATGCAACTGGCAGGAAAAGGTCATCGGACCCTTTTGCTGGATCGTCAAGAGTTCCCTCGACACAAAACCTGCGGTGAGTTCATGTCACCCGAAACCAAGGAAATGTTAGAGGTTCTGGATATTCACCTTCTGGACCAGACGAAGAAACCCAGCACCATGGATCATGCCAAAATCGTTATGCCACAAGGCGGAGTGATCGAAGCACCGCTGCCGGGATTCGCATATGGCATAAGTCGATATGAGCTCGACCAGATTTTGCATCAGAAGGCTCTGGAGGCCGGAGCCCAGATTGTGACCAAAGCGACCATAACGAGCATCGAGCAGCTTGAGGATGCCAGTTATGAGGTTCAGGTAAAACAGGGAGATGAGCAGATCAGTTACAGAGCCAAAGCCGTCATCGGGGCACATGGGACCAAAAAACCGCGTGGGATGTCATCCGCACCTGATCTCCGGGACCAAACCGTATACGTTGGCGTTAAGTCCCACTTCAGCGGAATCGAGATTCCCGCGCGGGTAGAGTTATATTTTTGCGAGGGTGGTTACGTGGGCATTTCACCGATTGAGGATGGCATTGTGAATGTCGCCGCATTGTTGACACTGGATACCGTACAGAGAAGCGGCAAGTCTGTAAACGATATTTTACAGGCGGCATCCCTGACCAACGTGAGTTTGGCAGCCCGTTTGGCCGAAGGAAAACCTGTAGATGGAACGCAAGTGTCGATTGCGCCTCTGCATCTGTCCAATGTTCCTGAACCTTGGTCCCAATATCCGCATATTGGAGATGCCATGCTGATGATACCGCCTTTATGTGGAGACGGAATGTCCATTGCCCTTCGCTCCTCTCTCCTGTGTGCAAGGTGGACCGATAAGTACCTGCAAGGCGACATTGAACATGCCGATTGGCAGAGTAATTACACACTGGAAGCAAGCCGTGAATTTACCCAATTGCTCAGACGCGCAAGAAGAATTCAAAAGCTGGCTTTTGCCAAAACCAATAAATTCTATCCTGGTCTGGCTCGGATGATCCCCGGTTTAGCAGCTTATGTCGTGAAGGCCACGCGGTTATCCGAGATGAACGCAGCGCGCTAATCCATTGATACTTTGCTCAATACTTATGCGAAAGAGGTTGCTGACGGTGGCCTCTTTTTTTGGTGCATAAACATTAATTTGGTGGAGAGAGTTTGGAAATTCGGCAAATGCTCGTATAATAGAATCTAATGTAACGATAGAGAACTAAGTCAGATGAAATGTCGGGAGGCACTATTTAAGATGAACTATTCATTTTCCAATCGTATCGCAGCACTGCAACCATCCATTATTCGCGAGATTTTGAAGGCTTCCTCTGGGCAAAATGTGATTCCATTCTCTGCGGGAAACCCCGCACCGGAGACCTTTCCTATTGAGGCGATTCGCACGTTCACCCAAACCATTCTGGAGCAAGACCCGGTCACGGCTCTGCAATATGGAATTACGGAAGGATATGTTCCCCTAAGGGAAGCCTTGACGCAACATTTGAAGACAGGTTTTGATACGGGTAAGCCATCCGATCAATTGTTCATCGTATCTGGAGCGCAGCAGGGGATTGAACTTGCCTGTAAAGTGTTCTGTAATGAAGGGGACACGATTATCTGTGAGAGTCCGAGCTTTATCGGCTCCCTGAACTCCTTCCGGGCATCCGGTGCGAAGCTTGCCGGGGTTCCGATGGAGATGGACGGCATGGATATCGAGAAGCTGGAACAGGCGCTGCAGACGGAGCCTAATGTGAAACTGATCTACGTGATCCCAAGTTTTCAGAATCCTACTGGTGTAACGACGAGTCTTGCGAAACGTAAGGCCATATACGAGTTGGCTAAGAAGTATGGCGTTATGATTTTGGAAGATAATCCGTACGGAGAACTTCGATTCAACGGAGAGGATGTGCCAACCATCAAGTCTATGGATGATGAGGGTCTGGTCATCTATGTTGGATCATTCTCCAAAATTTTGTCGGCGGGGCTACGTGTCGGTTTTGTACAAGCGCCACATGAAGTGGTGGAGAAGATGGTTGTTGCCAAACAGGGAGAAGACGTACATACCGCCATGCTTCCACAGATTCTGGCATACAAGTTCATGACAGAGTATGACTACGCGGGGCATATTAACAGCATTCGTGAGGTATATCGGAGAAAAGCTACATTGATGATGGACAAGCTGCAAGAGCATATGGGTGAGTCCATTACCTATACTCAACCCGATGGTGGACTGTTCCTCTGGTGTGACCTGCCAGCACATGTGCCCATGCTTGATTATGCCAAGACAGCGGCAGCTCAAGGGGTTGCGGTTGTACCGGGAAATGCATTCCTGGTGAATGAGCAAGACCCTTGTAATGCCATCAGACTTAATTTCTCAACCCCATCAGACGAACAGATTATCAAGGGTGTAGAGATTTTGGGGCAGGTATTGAAGGGCTACAACGTTTAATATGATCAAAAATGCAATATATCCAAGAGAAGTCGCCTATTGGCGACTTCTTTTTTTGGCCTTTCGCAGCCCTTAATTATCAATTAATGCACTTAATTCTGCCTGAAAAACCTTTTGATTCTTCTGATTGAATGTACTCAGCAGCACGGTAACAATCCCATTTCCTTTTCGTCTGGGTGTCAATCCAATAACTTCTGCAATGACATGAAGTTCATCATCCGGATAGACAGGTTTCAAGAATTGAATATTATTCATTCCGGTGCCCGCCACGACATGCTCTCCATAGACGCCGACCTCAATCCATAATTTGAAGGAGATGTTCATCGTTTGCATACCAGAAGCAATTAAACTGCCGAAGCGCCCTTGCTTGGCCTTTTCCTCATCCAAATGCATGTACTGTGGATCATAGATTGTGGCAAACTCGATAATATCGCTCTTGGACAATGCCAAGGATGTGGTTTCATAGCGCTGACCTATTACATATTCACTGAATCTCATGAAGGCACCTCGGTTTCTTTGATATGTTTTTTCGTAGTCGATGCCTTGGAAAGAGACATGACTGGACTGACGTGTTAAAATGCTAGTGAACAGTCCGGTGTGTATTGCGCTGTGTTACTGACATAATGAAATAAACAGATGAAACTGTCTTTGAGGAGTATATATGATGATAACGATTAAAGATGTAGCCAAGATGGCGGGTGTAGCCAGTTCGACCGTATCTTGTGTACTCAACGATAAAGGGAATGTGAGTGAGCGGACAAGACTCCGAGTACTTGAGGCAGCGAGCCAACTCAATTACGTTAGGCATGGTCCTGCATCTGAATTAAAACGAAATAGTACACAAACCATTGGTGTTATTGTCCATGACATGTCCAGTCCATATTTCTCGGATCTGGTGAATGGAATAGAAACGGTCGTTATGAGTCACGGATACGATATGATCGTATGTAGTTCGTTGGGTGGAGAGAAATCAACAGCCCATCGTTACATCCGAGAAAGAAGAATTGATGGAGCTATTGTTATCGCTCAGAATATTCAAGATCAATTGCTGATTGAAGCATCTGAAGCAGGATTTCCGATTGTCGTCATGGATCGGGATCTGGATGCTCAACATATTGTAAAGGTTTTGATGAGTGATACGCAAGGCGGATACTTGGCTACCCGCTATCTGATCGATAAAGGTCACCGGACAATAGCTTATATCAGTGGTCCGTCACAATCGGAATGTAATCTCCATCGTTATCAAGGTTATTTGAAAGCCTTGAAGGAGGCAGGCATTGAAGAGAACCCCGAATGGAAAATTGGCGGACAATACATGAAGCAAGATGGCTACATTGCAGCCAAGAAACTGCTTGAAGGAGAGTTGCCCTCCGCTGTTTTCTTTGCTAATGATGAAATGGCGATTGGCGGCATGGAAGCTTTCAGGGAGCATGATATTTCAATTCCCGAGCAATTATCCGTGATCGGCTTTGACAATATACCTGCATCACAGTACATGAATCCACCATTAACCACCTTTCGTCAGCCAAAGAGGGATGCAGGCCAGCTTGCAGGTCATGTTCTCTTCCAACTGCTGAATGGAGAGATCGTAGAGACGTTATATACACTGGACATCCAATGCGTGGAACGTGATTCTGTTCGGCTCCTCAACCTGAGTTGAGGAGTTTTTTCATTCTATAGCATTTTAAATACTTAAAAAGAAAGGAGTGTGGCGATCTATGCATAATAATAAAGACGAGAGATTCTTGCATAGGAAATAAATGGAGGGTGATTAGATGGGCGTACCCACGTTTCTGGAGACAGGCCATATGGAAGAAGGTTTTCCCATTCGGGTGATTCATACAGGTGGTCAGTTCAATTATGCTGCACACTGGCATGATGAGGTTGAACTGGTTGTTGTAAATGGAAAGAGCGCACGAATTGGCGTGAACGACCACGTTTGTGAGTTGGCAAAAGGGGATGTGCTGCTGATCAAACCAGGAGATGTGCACTGCTTTTTTCCGGGGACTGAACAGCTAACCATTATCTTGTTCCGACTCGAATTGTTAACAGGGAGTTTCACGACCGAAGCCGAAATTCAGGATCTCGGACAACTTTTTAACAAAACAACAGTTATTCCCTCGAACACGGGAAGTCAGAGCAATCTGGCTCATTATATAGATGTCATCATTACCGAGAAGAAAAATCAGAAGCCGGGATATCGATGGTTAATGGTATCCAGATTATATGATCTCATCATACTTTTACTACGCACAATCGTACCGGCTACCACCGATGAATCAACATCTTCTGGATGGCCCTGTACTTCCTCCAAAAAATTTGAATTCCTTGAATCGGTCTGTGAATACCTGGAGGAGCACTATGCTGAACCGATCAAGCTGGAACAGGTGGCGGAACATATTAAGTTCAGCAAGTTCCATGTCTGCAAGCTGTTCAAAGAGATTAAGGGCGTAACATTGATGGAATACTTGAATCACTTTCGTATCATCAAATCAGAGTGGGCCTTATTGTTCCGTCAGGATACCATTCTGGAGATTGCGATCGGGCATGGGTTCAACAATGTAAACTCCTATAACCGTCTTTTCAAAAAATATAATGACTGCACCCCCTCCGAATTTCGTAAAAAACACCGTACGAATATCACAAAATATGGAGGGTAATGCACAATATTTGTGGAGAAAGCCCTCTCCAAAATCAATATACTCTAATAAATTGTAAGCGTTTCCTTTTTGAAGGAGGGGGCCTATGAAGAAGTGGTTTAAGCCAACTATTGTATTTGTATGTGCAGCACTGTTGTTAGCTGGTTGTCAGTTCAGTCCATCCAATCAAAGCAAGCAACAGGAGATTACCGTGTGGAGTTTTACGGATGAAGCAGGATATGCCATCGAGAAATTCGAACAGCAATATCCTGACATCAAAGTGAACTTTGTCAACATCCCCGGTAATTTCTATATTACCAAGCTGAAATCTGCGCTACAGACGACCTCGAAGGCTCCAGATGTATTTATGATTGAAAATGCAAATATTCGAGAACTGATTGACGTTCCTTATCTGGAGAATCTATCAGCTTCGCCGTACAACGCCAATGAACTTATCCAGGAACAATATGCTTTTGTGCAGGCCAATGAAAAGGACAGCGAAGGAAATGTCAGAGCGATAGGTTATCAGGGAACACCAGGGGGCATCTATTATCGTCGGGATTTGGCGAAGAAATATCTGGGCACCGATGATCCTGAAAAGGTGGGTTCACAGATCGATACATGGGAGAAGATCTTCGAGATTGGAGAGAAGGTGCAGCAACTAAGTGGGAATAAAGTACATGCACTGGCAAATTGGAATGCTATATCGAATTCATATGATGGTATACCTTGGGTGAAGGACGGCAAACTCGTCATCGATCCAACCTACTTGGAGGTGCTCGATCTTGTACGTGAAGCACGTGAGCGGAAAGTACTTGCCGAGTATGATGATGGAAGTGCCGGTTACGCGGCATCCATGCAAAAAGGAGAGGTCATGTTCTATCCCGGGGCAACCTGGGCCCTGCAATTTACGTTCAAGGCAAATGCCCCGGATACCGAAGGATTGTGGGGCCTGGCACAGGGACCTTCCGCGTTTAGTGCAGGTGGAACTTATATAGCGATGTATAGTAAAAGTGACAAAAAAGATCTCGCCTGGAAGTTTATCGAGTTCTATAACTTTGACCACGACTTTCTATCAGAGCTCGCGAAAGAGCAGGATTATTTCACGAGCAACATGGTTGTGAATGATGAACTTGCCCCGTCTCTCTCATCGTCTTATTTGGGAGGACAGAAGCATTTCGAATTTTTCTCGGAGGCTGCGAAACGGATTCCTGTATACGAACGCACCAAATATGATGCGACGATTAACAACGATATCTACAAGAATGTACTCCAGTTGTATCTCAATAAGGACATTCAGACCAAGGAAGAAGTCGTAAAGCGAATCAAACGTGATGTCACCTTGAGATTTCCGGAGCTGGAAGTGGATTAGCTTAGGACGTGTCTGAAAACCTACCTTTGAAGTTTTCAGACACGCCCACGAAGTAAACGATGGTTATACACATCACACATCCGATGATAACTGGGGGGGATAGAACATGTTTGCCAAAACGATTCGCAAGGACCATTACGGCTACTACTTCATTGCTCCGTTCTTTATTATTTTCACCATTTTTGGGCTTTATCCCATTTTATATTCGCTCTATATCAGTTTCACCAACTTTGATGGCATCACGACGCCTGATTTTGTAGGGATCGGCAACTACGTGGCTGTACTACAAGACCCGCTATTCTACAAAACCTTGTTTAATACATTATTCATCTGGGGCGTATCTGTCGTTCCGCAACTGACAATCTCCCTGGTGTTGGCTTTTATCCTGAATGATAAGCTGCTCAATGGACGGGATTTTTTCAGAGCCGTGTACTTTTTCCCGAATATCGTAACGGCTGCATCTCTCGGGTTGCTTGTCAGCCTGATCTTTGACTGGCAATCCGGAGGACTGAATCATTTTTTGGTGCAAACTGGCATCATACAAGATCCAATTAACTGGAAAAATAATCCCTGGTTTATGCGGCTGATTGTCTCATCCATTTTGTTTTTCCAATACTTCGGGTATTCCATGGTCATCTACCTTGCAGGTCTTCAGGGGATAGATCCGTCATTGTTGGAGGCTGCACAGATGGATGGAGCGAAAAAGAAACATATTTTCATTCATATCATCGTGCCAATGCTCCGTCCAATTATTCTGTTTCAGATGATTACCTCCATTATTGGTGGCATCCAGATTTTTGATCAGCCATTTACATTAACCAATGGCAATGGTGGTCCTGACCGGGCAGCCATGACAAGCATTATGTATCTCTATAATGTCGCATTTCAGAGCACTCGTTTTGGGTACGGCGCTGCAATCGCATTTTGTCTGTTTATTATCATCATACTGTTGTCCGTTGCATCCTTCATCATGACCAAGCGGAAGAGCCGTTCATAGGGAGGGGAGTTCTCATGCAAACTGCAAAATCAGTTGAACAACCAAATGCAGCGATTCAGCAATATGCCACCACAAGGCGACTGACGGCAGGCAAGATCATCATCTATCTGTTATTGATTGGTCTTGCCGTGCTGTGCATTATTCCATTTTATCTGATGCTCATCTATTCAACACATAACAATGCAACGATTGCTTCAACATTCACCTTTCTTCCCGGATCGTTTTTGGTGGATAATTATATGAATATGGTATCGAAAATCAACATTTGGCGAGGGTTTGCCAACAGTATTTTCATTGCAGGATCATCAACCGTGTTATCTCTGTATATTGGTGCTCTGACCGCATACGGTTTTGCCAAATTCAAATTCAAAGGGCGGAACTGGTTGTTTCTGTTCCTGTTGGCAACCATGATGGTGCCGGGCCAACTGGCCCTGATTGGGGTATATCGCCTATTCAGTATGTTGGGGCTTCTGGACAGCTATGCCGCGATTATTTTGCCGGCTGCGGCCAACGCGTTTAATGTATTCTTTATCAAACAGTTCATGGAGAGCAGTATCCCGGATGAGATTATTGAATCTGCACGGGTGGACAGTGCTGGTGAGTTCCGAACGTTCAATCAGATTGTACTGCCTATTCTGGGGCCGGCAATCTCAGCCCTTGGCATATTCACGTTTATTGGTTCATGGAATAATTTCCTAACACCGCTTGTTCTATTTTTCTCCCTGGATAAATATCCGCTTCCAGTGCTGGTTGCATTAGTGCAGGGTTACTATGGGATGGATTATGGGCTCTTGTATTTGGGCGTAGCAATCTCAATCCTGCCTATTATTGTTGTGTTCTCTATATTTTCCAAACAGATTATTGGAAGTGTTGCTTTGGGTGCGGTCAAAGGATAGGGGCCAATGCATACCGGAATATCAGGAAGAATTCAAAGGGTTTGAATTTCTGAATATATCTTCAGGGTCGCTCACGAGGGCGGCCCTTTTGCTATTCAATATTTTGCGTATATATCCCAACTTATAAGTAAAGGATACCTTTAACTGAGAATATCTGGACGAGCATGCGCAGAAAGGGGAGGGCGGTATGGACACATCACAGATAACACATCAGAACCTGCCGTTAACCGGATCTCTTGCTGTTGATCAAGAAATGCTAAGCTCCGTTTTTGCAGGTTGCTCGGATGTTGTGTTTCATACATTCCAGACCGCGTGTCATATTTCAGCGGTATGCGTATATTGTGTTGGTTTATGCGATACAGAACGGTTGGAAAGACAGGTACTAACGCCCCTTCAGGAAATTGGGATTGAAGCTGCGCAGGTTCCCCTGGCTTCTGTTAAGAATGTTGATACAACCACTCAGGCGGTGCAGGCTATATTAGAGGGGGAAGCTCTGTTACTGCTGGAAGGCTCAATAATTAGAACTACCTACCCTCTATACAAAGCTGAAAATCGTTCAACCGAGGAACCGTTAGCTGAATCGACCGTGCGCGGTGCACGAGATGGATTCACAGAATCGTTGACTATGAATATGTCTCTACTGCGCAAACGTCTCAAGACACCTGCATTTAAGATTCAAACACGCAACATGGGAGATCGTACCAACACCAGTATTTCACTTGTATACATGGAGGGAATTATTGACCCCAAACTGGTCAAAGAAGTGAAGACACGACTTGCCGATTTAAAACTTCGAGACGTACTGGAGAGTCAGTACATTGAAGAAGGCATAGTTGATCAGCGATATTCACCATTCCCGCAGATGATTGCAACGGAACGTCCGGATGTCGTTGCTTCCAACTTGCTGGAAGGTCGATTTGCTATTCTCGTTGACGGAACGCCATTCACCCTGATCGCGCCAGTGACCATTTTTTCCATGTTACAGTCCCCGGAAGATTATTATCAAAATGTATTTATGAGTGTATTTGTACGCTGGCTGCGATACATTTTCTATGTTTTATCCATGCTGCTTCCATCGGCTTATGTAGCGATTACGACATTTCATCAGGAGATGATTCCTACCGTATTGCTTCTCAGTATTGCGCGGGCAAGAGAAGAGATCCCTTTTCCTGCACTGGTAGAAGCACTCATTATGGAGATTGCCTTTGAAGCACTGCGTGAGGCTGGGGTCCGGTTGCCAAAGCAGGTCGGATCAGCGGTCAGTATCGTGGGCGCATTAATTATTGGGCAAGCGGCGACGAGTGCCGGAATTGTGTCAGCCCCCATGATTATCATTGTCGCGATTACCGGTATCGCTTCTTTCATGATCCCTCGTTACGCTGCCAGCATCGCGACCCGATTACTGCGTTTTCCTATGATGTTTCTGGCGGGAACGCTGGGACTTACTGGCGTCATGTTGGGAGTCATCCTGGTTGTCATTCATCTGAGCAGTCTTCGTTCATTCGGAACGCCTTATCTGTCACCTGTGGCGCCAACGATGAGCAAAGAACTCAAGGATGTATGGTGGCGACCAGCACCAAGGAATAGACCGGACTAGAACAATCGATACTCAAGCAATCAAGGGAGCGGGATTACACATGTTGACTGACAAAGGAAAAATATCGGAGACGCAATTGGCATTCTTGATCTTTCCCGCTATTCTAGCGACCGCCATATTGTCTGTACCGGGTATTACAATGCATTATGCAGGCCATGACATGTGGCTCTCTCCGATTATAGGCTCCATCGTTGGTTTTGCAGCGATAGCGGTTTCCATTGGACTAGATCGCCTGTACCCTGGAAAAACGCTCATTCAATCGAGTGTATCGATTGCGGGTCGTATCCCTGGGAAATTAATTGGATTGGTATATATCATTTTTTTGCCCCATTTGACGGGCTTGATTATACGGACGTACGGAGAATTTATTGTTAACAATGCACTTCCGCGAACCCCGCTATTTGTTGTAATGGGGACTATGGTTGCGGTGTGCGCGCTTAATGTCAGACTGGGAATCGAAGTGGTTGGACGCACCTCTCAAATCTTTGTAACCCTCCTGATCGTGCTGCTTAGCCTAATTTTCATTCTATTGATCGGGGATCTGAACCCAGCGGAATTATTCCCTTTCATGGAGAACGGACTACTACCTAGTATCAAAGGAGCCCTTGCACCTGCTGCATGGTTTAGTGAGTACATCGTAATCGCCTTCCTGCTTCCCTATGTCAATCGTAGAAAACGCACAACACGAGTCATGTTGGGTTCCCTTTTAATAACGACAACCGCAATGACGGTGATCAATCTGTTTTGCCTGTTTTTAATTGGAGATCTGACGGATAGCTTTGTATATCCGGTTATGATTGCCGCAAGATACATAACCATTGCAGATTTTCTGCAACATATTGAATCCCTGATTATTGCCGTTTGGATTTTTGGAATCTTCGTCAAAATTTCTGTTTTTCTTTATATTTTTGCAACATCCACAGCCGAATGGTTCGGTTTGAAGGATTACAAACCCGTCGTTGCCCCCCTTTCTTTTCTGTGTATGGTTTATGCCTATTGGGTTGTGTCCGGCGGATCAAGTGCTTCCAGTCTGGTTGGCCCTTCAGCTAACTTGTATACGATCAGTATTTTATTAATTCTTCCGGCTATGATCTACGGTATCGCATGGCTGAAGAAAGAGTGGGCACATCTTCGAAAGAATCAAGCGAACACCTGATTGATGAGGGAGGAGCACTTGCGAATATATAGAGTACTACTGATGCCAATATTGTGTTGTTTGCTTTTAAGTGGATGCTGGGATCGCATCGAAATTAATGACTTGGCTATTGTGCTGGCTACGGGTATAGATTACGAAGATGGCAAAGTACAACTGACTTCACAGATATTTATTCCGCGCAAAGCAGGTGGGGGAGATAGCAGTGGGAGTGGAGGCAGTCCAAGCGGGGTCACGATGATTCGAACTGCGGAAGGACGTACAATTGCAGAGGCCTTGAATCGGTTGCAACGTAAAGTTCCCCGGAATATGTTCTGGGGCCACTGCGAAGTCATCATCATTAGTGAGCAAGCCGGCAAACGGGGAATTCGCGAGTACATCGATTTCTTCTTGCGTTACCCTCAGTTCAGGGAGCATGCATATGTCTTTTCCAGTGAAACGGCGGCGAAAGACATCCTTGCCTTACTTGATCCTCTGGAGCGAAGTTCTGCAGAGTCGTTGCGAGAAATGGCCAATCTGAAGCTGGGTACACGGATTACCGCTCTTGAACTAGGTAAATCGATTGAAGGTCCAGGTAGTTCCGTTATCTTGTCTCGCATGTTAATCTTACCTCTGGAGCCCGATCAGGATAAACTGACCACCACGCCATATGTGAAAGGTTTGAGCTTGTATAAGGAGGATCGCTACGTCAAGACGGTCAAAGAACCATTAAGTGTAGGTGTATTATTACTTGCAAAAGAACTGAACAACATTATCATGCCTGTTGAATTTAAGCCGTTGAAAGGTTCTTTTTCGATTCAGCCTATTGAAATTCAAACTGTCTTGAAACCTCGGATTATAAACCAACAGTGGAGTATGAAGGTCGACATCCAAACCAGGGGAGAAGTGGTGTTAAATACAACCGATGCCGATCTGACTGATCCCGCTGTTTTAACTAAATTGGAACAGGAATGGTCAGCTAAACTTACAACTCTGGCTCATGATGCTTTAGACTTGTCCCAGAAGGAGCTGCGTACCGATTTCTTCAAATTTGCCGTTGAATTCCGCAGATACTATCCGCATCAATGGAAGAAGCAGGAGAAGAACTGGGAAACCATCTATCCTGAATTGGACGTGGAAGTCAAAGTGGAAGCCCATGTAGTACGTACCGGAAAATCAACAGGACCACAGGGGATACCTGATGAGGACGAAAATTGAACAGAGACCGCTCCTGTTAATGCCTGAGAAATGAGGTGATTGCATGAAACTAGGCTCAATCCTTGGAATTGTGATGCTGGCGGCTGCGATAATGTATGGAGAGTGGAAGAGTAGTAAAGAGAAACGAGCCAGAATAGTGAGTGCGGGAATTACTGCAGTGGCGACAGTCATTGGGATCATTCTTCTCTTTCAGCCCCGTTTTCCTGGTCCTACTCAGGTTATGAAGCTTGTATTTGGAAGCATGGATAAATTAATGAAGTGAGATTATGGAAATAGAAGGACCACGTCTTTACGTAACAGAGATGAGGTCCTTCTTTTAGTATTAAGTGAGCTGTATCCGCTCTAAGATGTCTATTCTTTGATTACTGAAGTGTTCACGGCATCTTCCATATTTGTATTGTAGGAACGGAACAGACCCAGACGCCAGAACGCAGCTCCTTTGAGGTCATAACGTTTGGCAAGACCGAGCTTATCATCAACAGAGGAGGGCGTTTCACTGCTTAGACTGATCCCGAGCAGAAGTTTACTCTTCGGGGCACCGGCCTCTATAGCTAATAGAATCGCCTGATTTACAAGACTATTTGGCTCTGGTACCTGAGATTTGGTGCCAACCGGATTATACTGATAGGCCATAATAATAAGATCATCTGCAATAGAGGCAAGTGTCTTGTAATCATAACCTTTATAAGCACTATTTAGAGGTGGTACCGCTAGTGATAAGGCTGTATCCTGGGGCAAGGAACTCTTTAATTGCTTCACATATACATTGAGCAACTTTTGTTGTTCAACCGCATCCAGTTTAAAACCGAGTCCTTCAAAATCCAGAACAACTCCACCAAAACCATGCTCTGTGACAGCAGCACTTATGCCTTCAATTGATTTTTGCCGCAAATCAGCGTTACTCAATACTTTGGTCAGTTCGCCGTTTCCATCCAAGGCATATACCATGAGCTGCGGTTGGATCTGCTGATCTGCCGCGTCAGCAACGATGGACTGCGGTGTAATATCACCCGAAGCAGCAGGAAGACGGTACTCATCCCCCTGAAGTGTAAACTGACCTTCACGATCAATGCGGCTCCAGCCAAAGGCTACGGAATTCATGGAAGTGATGAGATCTTTTTCTTGAAAGGATTGCAATGCATAGAAGGCTCTCAGGTGCATCTCACGTTGTGGGGAGACGAGGGAGACCGTCTTGGTTGCCTGATTCCAGCTTGCACTTACACCGAACTGATTGCTAAAAGAACTGAGTGGAATGAGTACGCTCCCCTCCCGCTGAACAGGTGCTGCTGGGAGAGTAACTTTCTTCCCGTTTACGGTCGCTGTAGTACTACCTACTTGAAGCAGTACTTCTGTTGCTTGTCCTTTCACAATTTGCGTCGCTTTTACAGTTTGTGATTTGCTATTCCAGGTAATATCGATACCAAGGGCTTCCCCGACCGTCCGAAATGGAACATAAGTGACACCCTTATCAACTCGGGGAGCTGCATCAAACTGTAATGGAACATCATCCAATTGAACGGTAATGGCCGGAGCAGCATAGGCTCCACCAATATTTGGGGTACCCCCGATGATAGAGAGAGCAATCACAGTAACCGCAGCAATTTTTCCTGCACGTTTAATAAACATCGTTTGTTTCCTCCTACTTTGTACATAATAATAGAATCATATTTGATAACAAAATCTAGTAATCTAGCATATGTAGCATAACAAAATTTTCATATCGTTCCAATATAAGAGTCGAAGTTTAGTCATATTGGTGGCAAGAATCGTAATATACTTTACTATATATTGCGGAAGGAGTGTGCTTTTTGCCAAACTCTACGGGTTTTATATACAATCCGACCACCGGTGCAACTCAGTCCACGCAGCTCATCGTGACTTGCATTAACGATTCTCTTAATGCTCCTGTTAATATTGAGCTTGAGGTTTTCAGGTGGGATACTACTCAAACTGCACGTATTGCGATTGGTCATGATCTGTTTGAATTACTGCCCCAAGCGACAAGAACATTAATCTATCCACTAATCAATGCAGCTTTTTTCGAGGTGCAAAGTGATTATTTTAGCGCTACAAGCACTATCATTCATGTATATGGTGTTGATTCTACAGGCCAGATTATCCAGCGTGTGCTTCAATCGGAGATGACATTAATTGACCGATTCACAAATATCCCTTAAAGCAAGAGAGGTGAGCAGATGGCAGTTGTGAATATTACTGGAGCATTAGCAGGCAGCCAATTCGAACCTTCCATTGCAGTTAATACGTTGAACCCGAATATTATGTGCGTGGTAGCTGTGGATACCAGTACCGGAGCAACATTGACTGGATTCTATCGTTCCATTGATGGAGGGAGTACCTGGTCTACAACGATACTTCCTCAACCAGCAGGATATGCAGGAGCAGAAGCACCAACAATAGACTATACGTTTCCCAATACCTTTATCGTTACCGTTCACTTGTTTAACGGGATTAATGATGGGACGATTGCAAGTTACACCTCATTTGACGATGGACTAACGTGGCAGCCACCCGTTATCGTGCAGGCAGGTTTCGGTACCATTGTTCATAATGATGAGCCTTACATAGCGGTAGACCGTTCTCCTGGTAGCCCCTATCGAGGCAATGCTTATGTCGGATATACCCCACTTGCCACGACTTCTTCCGCTATATTTACACAACGGTCGGTCTCACAGGGGTTAACCTGGGAGCCACCTGACCGACAGTCGAATCCGAGAGGAATTCATGACCGGGCAGCGCTGGCTGTTGGATTCTCGGGTGAGGTCTATGCAGGCTACATCATAACAGGGCCTGCCAGCCCTTCTGCACTATTGCGTATTTCCTACGATGGGGGCATTACCTATCAACCTCCTCTGGATAGACAGGCGACATTCATCTCATCCGTTGTGCCAGCTCCTTCGCCGTTACCTGTACCGAATTACGCTTTTCGGGTACAGACCAATCTAAGTCTGGGAGCAGATATTTCCGTTGGACCTAACAGTGGAACCGTATATGCCGTATGGAATGATGCACGAGCTGGCTATACTGATGTATTACTCTGCGAATCTCCGGATGGTCTCCTGTGGTCAGACCCGATCAGTATTACAGGCGCTCCTCCAGGCACGCAGAACTTCTTTCCTTCCATAACCGTATCTCCGTTTGCCGGGACGATCAGGGTCATTTATTACAGCAACCGAATTGACGGGTTCCTTCTGGATGTTTTTGTGGCAGAATCGTTCGATGGCGGGGCGAGCTTCACCAATCGTCGAATCACAACCACATCTTTCAATCCCAATGGTAACTCTCCGATGCCAACGGTACTAATTGGGGACTACATCACTGCTGCAACGTATGCTCCAGATAATTTAGCAGCCGCGTGGATGGCCACAACACCACCCACGGGTAAGCTGGATGTTTACTTTGGAAACTAATTTATTTTAAATGAAACACCCCCATACCTTAGCCCTGTGTAAAAACAGGTTAAAAGTATGGGGGTGGACGTAGTCATTCTAATCCGAAACGATAAATCCGTCGAAACTCTCAGGGCCTACACGAACTGTTCCTAACAAGTTAGTACTGATAAATGCAGTGTACGTCAGTTGTGGCTGGATCGGTGGATTATAGTCATTGGCAGAGAAAACGATGACTTGGGGAACAAGGAGACCACTCAGACCGTATGTGAAGTTTGCAGAGTACACAATCGGATCGGTAGCCACTGTCCCTCTAACAATAGTGATTCTTACTTGAAACAAGGCTAGCGGTAATTGCACAGTAATAGTTCCTTTTAACGAAACCCTTGGATTGGGTCCGGCTCCAGCTGTCAGCAGACCAATCTGGCCGAATATTTGAGGCGTGTTGATCACCGGAATGGGTATGGAGATGGAATTGAACAAAGCAGCATTTTGTGATGATCTTGCATCAAGAAATTTCGTCATCGAATATACCTCCCATCTGTTCCAGATAGAATAATATATTCCTCATTCAGAGATTTGCATGGACGTTGGTGCAGCGCTTGAAATACTAAAGGCAAACCGACTGCCCAAGTAACTTGTCTCTTTGAGCCATACAACCCCACCCATTAATTCAGCGAGTTGTTTACATATGGACAGACCTAGCCCCGCTCCGCCATATTTTTTTGGGTTACCGTGAATTTGCGAATAAGACTTGAACAACAGATCTTGGCGATCTGGCTGGATGCCGATGCCAGTATCTCTAATCTCATAGGATACATGGAGTGTGCCTTCTGGATCAGCAGATATCTGAGTGGAGATGCATACTTCACCTTTTTCTGTAAATTTAAGCGCATTGCCCACGAGATTAATGAGGATCTGACGGACTTTGTGCTGATCGCCGACAAGCATCCGATGATCATTGATATTGTATTCTGCGTATAATCGGATTCCTTTTTTCTCTGCTTCTGAAGAAAATAACTGAAGTACGTGATCAACGGTGTCAGTCACACTATAGGGATTGATCTCCAAGGAGATCGCACAGGCTTCTGCTTTGGAGTAGTCCAGAATTTGATCCATCATAGATAGCAGGCTCGTGCCACTTGACTCAATGACATTAACATACAGTACTTGATCTTCATCAAGTTGGGTAGATTGCAATAGATTTGCCATGGCAAGAACACCATTCATCGGGGTACGGATTTCGTGGCTAAGGACGGCTAAGAGATTTTTCTTCTCTTCCAGCACTTTTGCAGCGGTTTCTTCCGCATGTTTTAACTGTTGCAACGTCGTTTCCATCTCAAGAAGACTTGTGAAGAATGAAGACAAGGAGAGAAGCAGATCCACGTCCTTTTGTTGATATTTATAGAAATTCTGATCAAATGAGCAGAGGGAGCCGTAAATTTCTCCGTTCTCATTATGTATGGGCACACCGACAAATGAACAACCGCCTACAAATTCCGTAGCGTCCATATGTCTGGTTAATGGATGAGTCAGATTATTATTGATCACCAATGGGCCTTGGGTATGTTCAGTCACAAGTGCACAGTATGACTCGGCGTTTTCAACGACTAATCCCTCACCCAGAATTAGTTTGTCGCGATTATATACGTTCAGAACTTTGGTGGAGAGATGATCCAACTGGGCGATACAAAACGTATTTGCAGGAATTAACCTGCTTGCCGTGTTCATGACATTAGCAGCTGCATCGTATAATTTATGTGAGACGATGGATAGTACATCAATGAATTCTGTTTTCAACATATTGATATGACTCCTCCTGATTGTAGAAATTCGTTGTGCACTGTATTCAGTATATATGAATTCGAAGATTAGAGCATGTATGGTTTTGACAGTGGAAGACGGAAATGAGAAAATATAATGCTGTAGAACATGAAAAATATATAAAGTGGTGGAGGCATCTGAATGAATCAGCGTTTTCGTATTACCCGGTCCATGCAAGATAGCAATGCGGAACAATCCATCTCCCTGGAAGAGTGCAAACTCTACTTCGAGTCCAAGCCCGATTTTACCTATTCACCGGTTCTTCACATTGTTGGAGCAGAAAGCACGATGTCCATCGATGGGGACTTTTTTATGTGGGAACTTGAGGGAACACAGATTGCTTTTCGTTTGTACATGGGGGATATCTATGTAGCTATATCTAACGAAGCTATTGTCCCCAAAATGATGGAGATTGCAACAGATCTACGTGCAGATATTGTTGAAGGATAAAAGAGGTTGAGAACTAGATTATGATACATGTAATCATGTTAGTCATAGTTCCACTTGGATAATCCTGTAAAAATGAGACTAAAGATTCATTTATATTCCATATGTTAGCTTGTAATATATGGAATATAAATCATTATACAGGAGGTTGAATCAAGTGAAAAAGACTAAATTATTACTTGTTGTATTCATGAGTATGATCCTTGCTTTATCGGTACCTGGGATAGGCTCCAGTTCACAGGCTTCCGCAGCTACGGCACGTACACCCATTGTATTGGTCCATGGACTGACTGGTTCAGATAGCAATTTTACAGCGATTGAGAGTTATTTGCGCAGTCAAGGGTGGACGAGAGATGAACTATTTGCAATTGATCTTCCTAGCAAACAAGGAAACCAACTATTGAACTCCGCAGCCATTAGCCGTTTTGTAGATGATGTACTGCAACAAACGGGTCACACGAAAGTTAACATCATAGCGCACAGCATGGGCGGAGCCAATAGTCTCTATTACATACTTAACCGTGGAGGCGCTTCCAAGGTGGATAAGTTGATCACCCTTGGCGGAGCCAATCGTTTAACCACATCTACAGCACCGAGTGGAGTGAAGGTGACTTCGATCTATTCCACCAGTGACACGATTGTGTCCCCGGCACTTTCCCGATTGAACGGGGCGAACAACATCTCTGTTTCCCTTGTATCCCATATCGGTCTGCTGTTTAATTCACGGGTGAACGCCTTAATTAAAACTGCATTGAATGAGTAGTTGAACATATACAAAGTGATTCTTTTATAATATACGGAATGACTGACTTGAACACGACTGACCTTTCATGGGTAGTCGTGTTTTTTGTATTACCGAAAATGGCTCGCTGAGGTAAGATTCAAAAATAGCTACATCCGTTCTATAATTAGAAAACAGAATGAAAATGGAACAAGCTAAAGGAGTCTGGATTCATGCAACTTCAAGCAAATGATCGAATTAAAGTTCACCCAGGCTTTTGGGCCGGATTACATCAATTGGGGATTGGTGCAGAAGACATCGCTCGCACAGCACAACTATCTCTTGAGACAATAAATAAACCTGTAGTGACTCAATCTCAGTACTATGCAATCTGGCAGGCTTATTCAGATCTCATTGGAGAAACTGCCGAAGGCATCATCAAACTTGCAACCGGATATGAGATATCGAAGTATCCTCCGCCTGTGCTGGCGATGTACCATGCTCGTGATTATCGTTATGCGTTGAATCGAATGGTCCGTTACAAGCAGATGTGTCCTCCCGAGAGTTTGCAGATTACCGAAGCAGGGGAGGAGTGTATCATTGAACTCGAATGGTTACATAAGGAGCTACCGGGTCCGCCATTACTGGTCGGTATTACGCTGGCATTTCTGCTTGAACTTGGACGAAGGGGCACGGGACAGCTATTAACTGCAAAAAGAGTTGAATTCTCGCAACCAATGGGTGACGCAGACAGCCTTGAAGCTTACTTCGGCTGCCGAGTCGATACAAATTCCGGCTATAATCGGCTGACGCTAGATCGAAAAGATCTAAGTCTTCCATTTCTCTCGTATAACGAGGAGTTACTGGAGATCCTGAGCCCGGCTCTGGATCGGTCGCTGGATGAACAGAAGAGCAGTCGGTCCGTTATTGAAGTGGTTAAATGGATTATGAAACGCAACCTCTCAGGAAAGCGCCTTGACATCCAGACGGTCGCCAAAGAGCTTCATATGAGTGACCGTACCCTACAGCGGCGACTGACGGAAGAGAACACAAATTTCAAGCAGTTATTAACCGAAGCCAGACGTGAGCAGGCCCGGGAGTACCTGGCAGATCCTTCGCTCGATATCAAAGAAGTAGCATTCCTGGTTGGATATGAAGACCAGAATTCGTTCTATCGTGCGTTCCGGACCTGGGAAGGAGATACACCTTCGAATTGGCGTGTCAGGCAATAACTCTGGCGCAAGGTGCTAGTTACTGAACCCTTCAGACCTCGTAATATTATACCTATCCGGTGCATGAAGCTGTTGGCAATTTTCAATAAGCCGCTGACGGATAGTTGTAATCAAGAAGGAGAATGCAGGATGGATATGGGAGTAAAAGAGAAAACAGCCTTAGTTACAGGATCAACAAAAGGAATCGGTAAAGCGATTGCCATGGAACTCGCCCGAGAAGGTGTTCATGTGCTGATTAATGGACGCAATGATGAAGAGGTGGAACGAACAGTTGGTGAAATCAAGTCCACTTTTCCAGACACCACTCCGCAAAAGGCAACGGCTGATCTTGTTGATCAGACGCAACGCCAAGCTTTATTTGAGAAATTTCCTGAAGTTGATATATTAATCAATAACATGGGCATATATGAGATCATGCGTTATGAAGACGTGAACGATGAAGTGTGGGAGAAATACTTCCGTACCAATGTTCTTGCTGCCAATGGTTTGTCTCAATTTTATTTACCTAGAATGATGAAGAACAATGACGGTCGTATTATTTTCATTGCAAGTGAAGAGGCCCTTATGCCCTCAGGCCAGATGCCCCAGTATTGCATGACCAAGTCCATGCTGCTGTCATTATCCAAAAGTCTGTCCAAACTGACAGCAGGCACTGACGTTACGATCAATACAATCATGCCAGGGCCAACCCTGTCTGAGAATGTGCGTGGGATCATTGACGATATCTACCCTGATTAGACGTTGACTTTTGAGGAAAAAGAGAAAGACTTTATGAAAAGCAATCTGCCTCAGTCTGAATTCCAGCGATTCATCAAGCCGAGTGAAATAGGCAGACTGGCAGCTTTTATATGTAGTCCGTATGCATCAGCTTTTAGAGGATCCCCGATCCGTATGGACGGAGGTATGGTGCCTACCATATTTTAAAAATGCTCAGGATACAGCATAAGTATTCTCAAGAAGTCGCCAAAATAGGCGACTTTTTTTATTCATAAACCTATGCGAGAAGCGTAAATCAAGTTTATAATACAGGTATGATTTGCCGAAAACGGTTTCTATGACTTGGAAGCGATTACTTATATCCATTAGATGAACTTAAAAGGGGCCAACATGATGATAGCTGCACTTAATCTGGAAGGTATCTGGAATTTTCAACTCGATGAACATAAGGTAGAACGGGGTCTGCATTTCTCAGACGTCATTACATTGCCCAATACCACATCTCATGCGTCCAAAGGCAAGAAAAACGAACAGGTGTTAATCGGCGCACTGACGGACGAGTATCTATTTGAAGGTTATGCCTGGTTTTCACGAGAGATTGAAATTCCTGAACATTTGGCTGGCAAACGTTGCTTCTTGCATCTGGAGCGAACACGAGTTACAACGCTTTGGATTGATGGGGTGGAATGGGGCACGCAAAACAGTCTGAACACACCTCACCGTTACGAGATGGAGGAAGGGCTAACCGCCGGGACTCACACCATTACCATTCGAGTAGACAATACCGATTATCCAACCAAAGGTGGGCACCTTACATCCGAAGACACACAGACGAATTGGAATGGGATCACCGGGAAGATGGAACTTCAGTTTTTTGAGCGTGTTTATCTGGATAATGTTCAAGTTTACCCGATTCTGTCGGCTCGATCTTTCGATATTAAGGCAGCGCTTGTGGGTGATCTGCAAGGAGTCCGAATCGTCGTATCCGCTGTTGCTGTCAGTGCAGATCCGGTGTTTACGACGGAGGAACAGATCTTCATTCCGGATTCGCCGGAGATCCAGCTGACGTACCAGATTGGCGAAGATGCCATGTTATGGAGTGATGATGAGCCTAATCTGTACCAACTTCACATTCATCTGCAAGACCAGAACGGGGAAGTACTGGACTCCACCGAAATATGGACAGGGCTACGGGAATTCCGGGCGGCTGGGGACAAATTCATGATCAATGGTAGCCAAACATTTCTTCGCGGCAAACATGACGGGCTGATCTTTCCGCTCACGGGATATGCGCCAACAGACGTGGATGAATGGGTTCGCATTCTTGGCATTTCCAAGTCCTACGGTATCAATCACTACCGTTTCCATACCTGTTGTCCTCCAGAGGCTGCTTTCATTGCGGCGGATCTGCTCGGCATCTACATGGAGCCTGAGCTTCCGTTCTGGGGAACCATTACGGACGAATCCTCGGATTCACACAATCAAGCCGAACAGGATTACTTGATTAGCGAGGGTTTCGCAATGCTACAAGCTTTTGGTAATCATCCTTCGTTTGTCATGATGTCCATGGGGAATGAGTTGTGGGGCAGCAAGGACAGATTGAATTCAATTCTGAAGGCATACAAAGCCTGTGATCCTCGGCATCTATATACCGAAGGTTCGAATAACTTTCAGTTCGTGCCGGACATTCTGGAGGAAAGTGAATTCTTCTGCGGGGTGCGTTTCTCCAAAGAACGGTTGTTCAGGGGATCTTATGCCATGTGTGATGCACCGCTTGGTCACGTACAGACCGACTTGCCAAATACGCTGAAAGATTACGATTCGAACATTGTACCGGACCAAGGCAGTGATGCTGGCCCTTCTAGTCAAACGGGGAACAAAGAGATTCAGATTCAGTATGGGACAGGTTCGAAAACGGTGCAGGCCGAAGCAGGAAGTGATCAACTCGTCTCACATGTACCAATCATCTCGCATGAAATTGGACAGTACGCTACGTTTCCCAATTTTGAGGAGATCAGTAAGTATACAGGCTCTCTCAAAGCCAAAAACTTCGAAGTGTTCAGAGAGCGTCTGGAAGTTAAAGGATTGGGACATCTGGCAGAAGCCTACTTCAGGGCCTCTGGTAAGCTTGCAGTCGCCTGTTACAAAGAAGAATTGGAAGCGGCTTTTCGTTCGCAGCAACTAGCGGGTTTCCAACTGCTGGATCTCCAAGATTTCAGTGGTCAGGGAACAGCGCTGGTAGGTGTACTGGACGCATTCATGGATTCCAAAGGCATGATTACACCTGAAGAGTGGAGAACGTTCTGTTCGGATGCGGTGCTGCTCGCGAGATTCCCCAAATATAATTATCAAGCTGGTGAATTATTCGAAGCACGTATTGAACTAAGTTACTTCCGGAGACAAGTGTTGGATGGACTTCAACTGAAGTGGGAGCTACTAAGCGAGCAGCAACAAAACGGCATACTTGTAGAAGGGAAAGCTGACCTACCCGCGTTCAATGGAGAACATTATGTGAGTATCACGGATCTCAGCATTCGCATTCCTGAAGTCTCTAATATGACCAAAGTGGAGCTTAGACTGTCTATTCCGGGCACGGATATCCGTAAGTCTTACGACCTGTGGATTTACCCGAGTCAACAGGAAGTGGACATGAGCGGTTTGAATCTCTTTACCGAGCTATCGGACCAAGCGTTGGCGCTACTTGAACAAGGCGAGGATATTTTACTTTTCCCGAATCCCAATCAGCTTGAACACGCGATCCAAGGTTTCTATAGTACCGATTTCTGGTCTTACCCTATGTTCCGATCAATATCGGAGAATATGAAAAGAGAAATACCTGTAGGCACAATGGGCTTGTTGATTCAACAGGACCACCCGGCCTTTGAACATTTTGTCACAGAAGAACATTCCACTTATCCCTGGTGGAGCATCGTTTCAGAGTCGTCATCGATCATTTTGGATGAGCTGAGTCAAGATCTGCAACCAATCGTACAGACCATTGATAATTTTGAACGGAACCATAAACTTGGATTGTTGATGGAGTGTCGGGTACGTAATGGGAGAGTGCTGATGGGAGCCCTGAATCTGGAGAGCCTAATGACAACGCTAGAGGGAAGACAGTTGTTATACAGCTTCCAACGTTATGTACAAAGTCCGGCTTATCAGCCAGCTACCCGTCTGGAAGTCGACGAATTACGCCAGTTGTTTATTTAAGACTGGTGAAGAAGCTGCAGCAGGTTCCTTATTCTTAAATATTTATTTTTTGAATATGCGCTTATAAGACTCTTCCATTCGTGGAGGGGTCTTTGACATTCTCTATTCTCTTACAGTTTAGGGTTAGAATATTGCATTTCATCCCAATTCGACTCCGAAACCTATGGTAAAATAGTATATTCGAGAGTGAAATTCAGAGTCGATGTTGATGAAAGGCGGATGTCCCTCCATGTTTAATATTGCAATCTGTGATGATGAGGAGCAGCAACGAGAACGTGTGAAAACAATGCTGGTCTCCTTGTCACTAAAAACCAATTTTGATTTTCAAATTAGCTTATTCACCTCTGGCGAACAACTGCTCTCACACTACAGAGAGGTTGGGGATACATTTCATATTCTTATCATGGATGTGGAGATGGGCGGGATGAACGGGATTCAGACCGCCAAAGAGATCAGGAACATGAAGTTTCTGGATGTACAGATTATGTTCCTAACCAGTTATCCGGAATACATGGTGGAGAGCTTCGATGTCATCACCTTTCAATATCTGATCAAGCCGATCCAGCCGCACGTTTTCGAGGAAAAGATGATCAAGCTGTGTCAGTATTTTCAGGCATTGGACAAAAAGTATGTATTAATCAAGTCAGATTATGATGAGCTGTTGCTGAAATATGATGATATTCTCTGGATTGAGGTTGTCAAAAGTGTAACGATTAAGAACAAGTTGAATTTTGTGACACAGGAACATGTACTTGAGACCAAAGGCATTTTATCCAGTTACGCTACCGGTTTGAAAGATCATGGTTTTTTGCAGATTCATCGCTCGATTATCATTAATCTGATGCATGTGCAGAAGTTTTCCGGTACTCAAGTCGTTATGCTAAATGGGACGGAGCTGCCCATAGGCCGATCCAAGGTCAAGGAAGTTAAGGATGCTTACACTAAATTTATGATTATGAGGATTCAATGATATGGATACCTATATGATTTTTTCCATCATCTTCGTGACCTTGCTCATGGCGTTTCAGGCGAATTTTTATTTTGATTCTGTGTTGGGCAAGTCCAAGCGGAAGCCAAAAAGAGCGATCTATTTCATGGTATATATTGTGCTGGATTATTTTTATCTGTCAACTTCCTTCTCCGACATCGTTTCGACAGCGATTGCCCTGTTATTAATCTTCAGTCTGGCACAATCCTATGAAGTGGAGTTTAAAATCAAGCTTGTCTTTACCATCCTGTATGGGGTTTTGATTACAATGGCGAATACGATAGCCGTCTATATTCTTGGCGTTTTGGAATCGACAGGAGACTTCATCTCATGGGAACAATTCAATGGTGAAAACCACTGGATTCTCTCCAAAGTGATGCTGGTTGGTTGCAGTATCATGTTTATTGTTATTCAAATTGTGCGTCTAGTTGCCAAGCGCAGAGGTTTTGCTGTGCATTATCGTTATTATTTGTTGTTTCTCATTGTGCCGATCATTACGATCTATCAGATCAATGTGGCCTCCATCTATAGTGAAAAAAACATATTCTACGTGTTTTCTGTGCTGGGCTCTCTTTTTCTCAACGTGTTTATTGTTTATGTATTCGATAATATGGTGGAAAAGGTACAGCTCATACATGAAAATAGCCAGTTACAGCGTCAAATGGACTACCAGGATGCCAACTATGAGAAGACCGTTCACAGTTTCAAAAACATTAAATCCATCATTCATGATATCAATCAGCAATTTCTGTATATCGATGAATGTATCAAACGTAATGAATTAGCGGCGGCAGGTGACCATATCCAGTCTACATTAAATACCATTGAAGGTGCATATCAACGGGTGAATTCTGGCAATCTGGTGATTGATGCTCTCGTTACGAATACCCTGGCTATGGGGCAGGCAAATGGAATCAAAATCGACACCAAAATTCAGCTCCACTCGCAACATGTCCAGATTGATCGATATGATCTGTGTGTGGTGCTTGGTAATATGCTCGATAACGCCATAGAGGCCTCCAAGAAGGTTAGACAGGCGGAGGATCGATATGTCCTCATTGCCATTCACTCCACACCATCTGCACTCTTCATCCAGATTATGAATCATGTAGAGCAACCGATAGTTGATTTGAAAAGTGAGAAGCCCAATCCGGAGTACCATGGAATTGGTCTAACCAATATATCGAGAATATGTGAGAAATATGGCGGACATATGAGTATTGAGCATCAGCATCGGAAGTTTAATAACATGGTCGTGCTTCCGTTTCACACCGACACTCCCTGAACCTACCGTTCGGGGATTGTTTTTTTCCATTCAGGGTTCGTTCACGCCAGATAAGTCTTTTCTCAGATATGATGAATTCATTCATAAGAATATTTGAGGGAGGCCATAAAGATGAAAAAATTAATCAGTCTTTTATGTACAGCAGTGCTTGTAATCACTCCAATGGCAGGTGTCAGTGCAGAGGCGAATATCAGTGGGACGGTCGAGGTACGGGCGGAGCAAATCGCCAAGGAGATGGTACAAAATTATGGTGTCACCAGTGTACAATATGCGATCAGGGATGAAGGAAAGCTCATTTTATCAGATAGCGTGGGAATGCACGACAAGGCAACAGAGAAGCCGATAGACAAGGATAGCATGTATGGTATAGGATCGGTTAGCAAAATGGTTGTTACGGCAGCTGCCATGAAGCTGGTTGATTCCGGTAAAATAGATCTGGATGAGCCGCTTACTTCGTACATTAAGGACTTTAAGATGGCAGATGCGCGCTATACTCAAATTACACCGCGTATGTTAATGAACCATTCATCCGGTCTTTACGGCACACATTATGGAAATAGCATGTTGTTTGACGATAATGACAGTCGCAATCATGATGAACTGTTGCACAAGCTTCAATCCGAAAAGCTAAAATCCAAGCCTGGAGCCTTCTCTGTCTATGCAAATGATGGTTTTCAGTTGCTGGAGCTTATGGTGGAACGGGTGAGTGGGCTAAGCTACAGCGAATATATCGCCAAGTTCATCAGCGAGCCACTGAATCTGAAATCAACCAAGACACCACTGGATTCCTTTGACAGAGACCAGTTATCCGAAACGTATTGGCCTACACTTGAAATGAAGATGCCTGCCGAAAATGCGAATATTATCGGTACAGGCGGAGTGTACTCCACAGCAGAGGAATTGAGCGAATTCGGAGAGGTTTTGATGGGGAACAGACCGGATATTCTGTCCGAATCTGCTGTGAAGGCCATGCAATCTCATGAATATCGTAAAGGCATCTGGGTATCGGATGAACAAAATACGATCAATTATGGCCTGGGTTGGGATGCGGTTGACCTTGCACCGTTCAGCGATTATGGGGTTACCGCACTTGCCAAAGGTGGAGATACCATGATGTATCATGCCGTGTTAATCACGATACCGGAACATGATATTTCAATGGCGGTTTTATCATCCGGCGGATCTTCCGTTTACAATCAGATGTTTGCCAGTAAAGTGCTACTGGAAGTTCTGGAGGATCAGGGCATCATCGATGATGTTCAGCCTGATCAGACATTCTTACCACCTGTGAAAGTGAAGATGCCAACGGAGTTAAATACGTACTCAGGTCTGTATGGTACTGTAGGTGAAACACTGGATATAACAATCAAGGATGGTGAATTCAAACTCCCTGCCTTGCTAGGAGGCATTATCCCGGAGCAGAACTATGTGTACACAGGCGATGAACATTTTACGAGTACGGATGGCAGTGTGAAGGTCAGCTTTGTGAAAGAAACGAATGACAAGGTATATGTTAAAGTTCAGAGTGTGATAACGTTACCCGGTGTGGGCCAAACGATAATGAACACATACGATTATCAGAAGCTGGATCATCATGCGCTGGACGCAACAACAAAGGAGAAATGGGCAGCTCGTAACGGCGCCAAATATTACGCTCTGGATGAAAAAATAACATCAATCTTCTATCTGCTTCCAACGATGCTGATCAAGAACCTGTCCGTTGATGCGGAAAATGGTTACGCTAATGGCACACAGATTATAGATCCGAACAACGCAGAGAATGTTGCCCAGATTCCTGTTATGAACGGAAGAGACACGTTCGATCTGCAATTTTACACGAAAAATGGCGCCGAGATTTTAATCCAGGATGGGCAGGAATACGTTGCAGAGGATGCGATTACTCCTATCTTTGGTGGAAAAAAAGGAATTACGACTATCCCGGCAAACGGTCAAGCCCGGTGGTATGCCATCGATGCCCGATCGGCGAACAAATCCATCACTGTGAATTCTCCCAACACCGGAGGTTACGCAGTATATAATGATAAAGGAGAAATGGTTGATTTCTCGATAGCAACCAATCAGGAATCGACGAAGCTTCCGAAAAGTGGTTTTATCGTTTTTGGTGGTGACGCCGGTGATGTATTCCAGATTGAATTAAAGTAAAGCAGGGACCTTGTTGCAAAGGCACGTTCCCAACGTGTCACATAAATAATGTCGTATTCAGAAAGTCGCCCTAAGGCGGCTTTTTTATTTTTTTAGAATAATTTAACAAGCGGGTAACTTTTCCGTCTCACTGCTCGTTATATTTTATGTAGTTATATATCAGGCTCATTTATCACAGGAGGAATCACTTTCTATGATCAATCGACATAAACGTCACACAATGAAGCATTACAAAAGAAGTGCAGGCAGACCCATCATTGCTGGTCTTACTGCCGGAATGCTGATGGTTCATGGAGTCATCGGCGTACTGCCATCTCAGGCACATGCTGAAGCATCGGATGTATCCATCCGCAACTGGTATTCGTATCAGCGAATCACTGTACCTGAACTGAAACCTACTTGGACAGCAAATGTAGATAACTATTTGAATATGAACGAGACGTACATCGGAGCTAGTGCCATTGCAGAAGAAGGCAAAGTATTCACGTTTGCTGGATCGAAGTTGGTGGCACTTGATGCGACAACAGGTAAACGGTTATGGACTTACGGCAAAGATCTGACACCTTATATCACCTATCAAAGCGGTGTCCTTTACGGACTGACCAGTGATCATAAGCCTTATGCCTTGAATGCAAAAACAGGCAAAGCACAATGGCAATCTGTCACATCCACCTGGATTGATACGGTTCAACGTACAGAAGTGTTGGTGCCAACAATGGATACGCTCTACGTGATTAAAGGAAGTACAACGTTTGCACTGGATATCAAGTCAGGCAAATTGCGTTGGTCGGCAGATGAACCATTAGGGGAAGGTCATGGTACTGAGTATCTGGAAGAATCTAATGGTGTGGTGCTGAGAACCTTTCTTGTTCAAGGAGCACTTACATCCACTCAGCTTAATGCATATGACAAGAAAACGGGCAAGAAGTTATGGGGTCATTTTGGACAAGGGGAAGCTATTCAGATCAAAGACGGTCTTGTATACTCAGCAGACTACTATTCTCCAATGTTGGAAAGTGACGAGTCTTCACCTGAACGCAAATGGAAAGTTAATGCGTATAACCTGAAGACAGGTGTGTTAAAAGGAAGTCAGGAGTACACTTGGAAAATCCCGGGTGACCCACCGTATGTAAGTGGGTATGGAGGAATTTTTGCCAATAAAGATAAACTATACATTCTGCAAGGGGATAAAATAGCGGAGTATTCGTTGACCTCAACTAAATCGGATCCCACGCCACTTCGAACTTTTCAGCGCCCTCATGGAGAAAATATGGTGTGGGTTGGCATTACACAGGAAAGATTGATCTTCAATAACGCCAACACGGGAGAGCTCACAGGCATTAAGCTGGCTAATGGTCAGGAGGTGCAGTGGCATGGTGATGCCCCCGTTTCTCAGATTGATGTTTATGGTAAAGGCATGTATCGAGCGCAACGTAACGGCACCCTGCTTGCCCTCAACATGATGACGGGTCAGCCTGCTTTTCGAGTCTCCACCGGGGGAGACCTGCACAACACAACCTTGAAGACAAACGGAATGATTATCATTCAAGCCGAAGGCAAACTTCTCGGGGTTAAGCTACCAGCATCGCTGAAATAATTGATTCAGAATGAAAATTAAGGGAGAAGACCGAATCACGGGCATAACTTGCTCATAATCCGGTCTTTCTTATTTTTGCGCATAAAAAACTGCAAAGTCCAAGTATTTATACATGCAATCTGCCACACGAAACCCCGCTTCCTCCAACCATACGAATTGATCCTCCAGCTTGCCATTGATATCCACCTTACGTCTCTCGATCGAAGCCGAGATGGCTTCCTCAGACAAACCACTTTGATGAATTGCTTCTAACCAACGCTGGCGGTAATAGGAGTCTGTATCGGGGGTTCTTCCCTGAACCTGATCTGCGTTGATGAAGCGACCACCTGGTTCTAACAGCTTATGTACAGTATCAAACACCTTTTTCTTGTCAGCGTGGGTCAGATGGTGAATAGACAGGGAGGAAATAATCATATCGTAGGAACTGGTGAAGTTATACTTTGAGTAATCCCCAACCAAGTACTCTACTTGTGTAGCATCAGCGAACCTTTGACGTGCCCCTTCGAGCATATGATCACTGATGTCGATCAGGGTTAATCGTGCATTGGGATACTTTTGCAGGACTAATCCGGAGAGAAGCCCCGTTCCTGCACCCAGATCAAGAATACGTGGCGAATCGAGCGGGCTTACCATTAGATCCAGAGCCATGCCATAAAAATCATCAAAACAGGGAATAAGTTGCTTTCGCTGCACATCATAATCTTGGGCTACCTTATCAAACAACTGCTTTACTGAGAATTCCATGTGCTTACCACTCCTTAAAGTTTTCTTCATAGTTTACAAAGTGAAAAGCCTCAAGGGAAATATCGATTATGGATAAGTTCATAGGCTTGAGCTATGGGTTCTAAGTCAAAAAGTCGCCAACTGGCGGCTTTTATTAAATTGAACGGAGACGTTAAGACGAATGGTTCGCTGTATTTGACCTAGAGTGTACTCTAAGGTGTAGACTTGCATTAGATAGAAACTATTTCAAAGGAGACGGATAAGATGACACAAGAAGATATCTTTAAAACCTTACAACATAAAATCGGCTCAGGGTTCGATCATCGGAGTACAACAGAGGACGTATTAAGTAATATTGATCTGACAGGACAACTTGCTATTGTAACAGGTGGTTATTCGGGATTGGGGCTCGAGACGACACGCGCACTTGTACAAGCAGGAGCCAGAGTGGTGGTTACGGCACGCCGACCAGCTGCTGCCCAAGAAGCTCTATCCGGACTGTCCGGTGTGGAAATTGACGAACTAGATCTCGCGGATCTCTCAAGTGTTCGTGCCTTTGCCGAGCGGTTTGTGGCGAGTGATCGCAACATCGACATGTTAATTCTCAATGCGGGCATCATGGCTTGTCCGGAGACGCGTGTTGGTCCTGGATGGGAAGCTCAATTTGCAACCAATCACCTAGGCCACTTTGCATTGACTAATCTGTTATGGCCAGCACTTGCAAATCAGGGTGGCGCACGTGTTGTTTCCTTGGCATCAGCGGGACATCATTTCTCACCGATTCGTTGGGATGACATCCAGTTTGAGCATGATTATGAGAAATTCCCTGCCTATGGACAGTCCAAAACAGCAACCATTTTATTCAGCGTTGAGCTGGACAGACGTGGTGCTGAACAGGGAGTGCGTGCGTTCTCGGTTCATCCAGGTGGAATTATGACGCCGTTGCAGCGTCATATGCCTAAAGATGAGATGATCGCATTGGGCTGGATTGATGAATCTGGACAAGTGGCCAATCCTGCATTCAAAACACTTGAACAGGGGGCGGCAACGCAAGTCTGGGCAGCAACTTCTCCTCAGCTTGAGGGCAAAGGCGGTGTCTACTGCGAGGATTGTGACATCAGTGAAATGGCTCCAGAGGATGGAGGTTTCTATGGGGTGAAGGAATATGCGATTGATTCTGAGCAAGCTCTTCGTCTATGGAAACTGTCCGTAGAGCTGACGGATACGGATATCCCAACCACGTAAACCCTTGATTTGCACAACAATTAAATTGAGATACACACTAAACGCTACTGAAGTTGTCCGTAGCGTTTTTTTATATTTTTGCTCATACGAATTGAGAAAGTAACATCCCTCATGGTTAGGTGAATATCATATATCAGAATAGAGGGAAGAAAGGATACATTATACGGCTCAGTGAAGTGAAATAACTGTGATGGATTGTAATGTGAGTGCTTTTCCATTTAAAATAGAGGAATCATGTTCTTTTTGAGAACGCAGGGAGAGAAAATCATGAATATTTTTGAGCAACACATACCTTTGGAAAAAGTGAAATTTAATGAACCGCTAAAAAATCACACGTTTATTAAAATTGGTGGTAAAGCAGATATCCTCATCCATCCAACAACGATAGACGAAATCACTAAAATCGTAGAGATTGCCAACATACATCAATTGCCGCTGACGGTTATTGGCAAAGGCTCCAACGTTATCATCAAAGATGGAGGCATCCGTGGTGTAACCATTTCCCTTAGTCATTTCGATCAAATTAAATTGAGTGAGGACAGCATGATTGCCCAAAGTGGTGTTGATATCATTGATGTATCCAGACTTGCTTTGGAGCATAGCTTGACTGGTTTGGAGTTTGCTTGCGGTATTCCCGGCAGCACGGGGGGCGCACTTTACATGAATGCGGGTGCTTATGGCGGTCAGATCGCCGATGTTGTTGAACGAGCGACTGTGATCACCAAAGACGGTGCAGTGTTGGAGATCCCGCGAGAAGAGATGAAGTTTGGATATCGAAATAGTCTCTTCAAGATGGATCACTATATCATACTGGAGGCCGAGTTCGGACTCAAAAAAGGAAACAAGGAAGATATTGCAAGCAAAATGAAGGAATTAACGTTCCTGAGAGAATCCAAGCAGCCGCTTGAATTCCCCTCTTGTGGAAGTGTATTTAAACGACCCGAAGGACATTTTGCCGGTAAACTGATTCAGGATTGTAACTTGCAGGGCACTCGCATCGGAGGGGCAGAGATCTCCATGAAACATGCGGGTTTTATCGTAAATGTGGATCACGCTACTGCCCAGGATTACTTGGATCTGATTCAATTTATTCAGAAGAAAGTCTATGATACGTTCCAGGTTGAATTGGAAACCGAAGTGATTTTCCTGGGAGAATAATTTTCGATGAAATACTTGAGAGGTCGCCGCTGGCGGCCTTTTTTTGATTGTGGACTTGGTACGGATTTAAATATCAGTATGCTAATTATGGTAATATTAGAATGATTTTGTTTAATATCTTATCGTTCTCATAAGGAGTGTGTATTGATATGTTCAAGCGTAAAAGAAGAATATTACTAATCACGACAATGGTGATTCTGTTGTCGCTCTTGTCAGTTGTTACGTATATGTATATGAATGAACGAGCTGGCGGACTAGCTGATCGACGGATATCCAAAGTTTGGGGATTGAATGAAACGATACATATTCCTATAGGAAGCACTCCTGAGGGCGCAGTTCAGGAATTTAGAGGGGAGTTCTATACCGCTCAATTCATTCATCAGGAGGCTGTAGATGGAGGTATGATCTTGTTTTCACAAAAAAAGGATCGGGAAAACAACAGTAATCTTCAGATGGAGTATACCCGCAAGAATATTTTTGGATGGAAATGGGTATGGGGTGGAGGTTATTCCATCAGTGAGGGCCTACACACCAATTCTGCTTTGAATTATATGAGTATACCGAAATTGGAAAAAGTCTCAGCCCCGTTTCCAATGTTATTTGGTCACATCATAGATCCAACTATTAAAAGTGTAACTATTGAAACTAAAGAAAATAGAGCGCCAGTCACATTCGATGCGAAGCTGGTTAAGGCAGGTGAGAACCAACAAATCTGGTACGTATTCCTGCCTTCAACAGCGACTCCCCCTTATACGATCAAAGCATATGACGAGAAGCGGAACCTTCTAAGCAATGAGGATATTGAAGAGTCAGATGGGTATGGCTCATTACTTGTCGGAGAATAGCCTCACATTAGAGTAATTAGATGGGTTTTGGATCATCTGTTGTTCGATTGGCTTTCACATATTTGAGCTGCGCAACGATAATAACGCTGATGATGACCAGCAGGAACCACGAACTGATTTTGCTAAAGCTAACCAGTTGCCAGGCATCATGCTGATCGGGATACTTCCAGCCATTGAAGAAGGTAGCGATATTCTCAGCAGCCCAGATGAAGAAACCGACAATGATAAAAGCGAGCGATAACGGCATTCGATAGGTCGTTGCTCGTACCCGGTAGATAATCCACGTTTTCCAGAAGACAATAAATACAAGCGCCGTCAGCCACCAACGAAAATCGGGAATAAAATGATGGGTGAAAAAGTTGACATAAATGGCGGCTCCGAGCAGAACAGAAGGTAATAAACCAGGCCAGCCCGTCATGTCCATTCGCAGTCTTCGCCACACCTGGCACATAAAGCTGGCTACACTCGCATACATGAATCCGCTGTATAGAGGGACACCAAGGATTTTGGTGTACGCCGGCTCAGGGTACGACCATGATCCCATCCATACTTTGTAGATTTCCAGTGCCAGGCCAATGATGTGGAATACACAGATGACCTTGATTTCATCCCGGGTTTCCAAGCCGCTTCGATACATCAGGTACTGCACAACAAGCAATACCAGAAGGATCGCATCATATCGATAAAGGAAAGGAATTGGGATTACGCTGGAGAGGGCTAATGTTCCAAAGATCGCTACAGGAAATATGCAACTCATCGCTTGATGATAGCCGAAATGAAGTAGCTGTATTAGAGGTTTCATTTCACGTATAACTCCTTTCCATACATGTTGGAGCAAAATTCATTCAAGGTTTAAGGGTGTTCATCCTAGGCGTTTTTTGCCTACACTCCATAATATAGATTTGATTCCAGAATAAAAATAGAAAAAAACGCGCAAATCTGTTCTTGTTTTCTAACTTGAATCATCAGGAGAGCGCTCGATGAGAGGCGACTTGGTCACTCCATGTATATTCTCTCGCGGTTATGTTAAAATGGAATTCGTACAATTACATTAGACAAGGAGGCCGCTATGCAGCCGATACAACCTCAAGATATTCAGCTCCGGATCAATGAACTTGTGGATCAGGACTTATACGTACACCTCGAACTCACGTCTGGAGCGTATGCGCATCATTATGACAGTTCGAAGCACCCAGCATCGGCATTCATTACCAATGCGGCCATACGATATACGCAGGGGTCCATTTCAGGTACGGGTCCATACCGGGTTGGTCTCAAAACCACTCAGGGATGGATTTATGCCGAGGGCCTTACACATATTGACGAACAGGACCAAGAAAGACTGATTCTGGCTGGTCACGACACCCAGGGTAAACTAGTTGTGGCACTACAATTAAGCCGAGAGATGTTCTGATGAAAGTGGAGGATTGAATAACCATGAATACTATACACAATGAGCATGAACGAATCTTGGTGGTGTATCCACATCCGGATGATGAAGCTTTCTCGGTATCCGGAACATTAGCCAAGTACATAGAAGGTGGCTCTCACGTTACCTATGCTTGTCTAACACTGGGCGAGATGGGACGTAACATGGGAATTCCACCTTTTGCTAACCGCGTCACATTGCCTGAGATTCGTAAACAAGAACTGATTGAAGCTTCCGCAGCGATCGGAATTCAGGACTTAAGAATGCTCGGTTTTCACGATAAAATGATTGAGTTTGAAGACCCGCAGCTGCTCGACGATTGTATTATGGCACTGCTTGAGGAACTGAAACCGTCGCTCGTCATCACCTTCTATCCGGGCTTCAGTGTTCATCCCGATCATGATGCTACCGGAGAAGCCGTCATTCGCACGATTACTCGTCTTCCTGTAGCTGAGCGCCCAGTGGTTCACTGTGTTGCGTTTTCGAAAAATCATGAACAGTTCATTGGCAAAGCAGATGTATTCGTTGATGTGACCGGATTTTTAGGTCAAAAAATGGCATCCATTCGTGCCCATCGTTCACAATTCCAGGCAGCAGAGCTTGTCGGAAATCGTGAGCTCGATAGTGAAGAAATCAAGAAACGCTTTGGTAGAGAAACATTTTGGACCTATCCATTTGAATAATCGTATCACTTAGAAGTCGCCATTATGGCGGCTTTTTTTGGTTACATCACAATATCGACACAAAAATGTGCTGTCTATAGCCTAATTGAGCTATATGGAAAAAATATCGTTTTAAGTACACTGTGATCATGATTGTGATAACGCTTCATTATTGGGTTGCTTCAATGTATGAGGAATAAGAAGAATTAATTCAGTGGAAAGGAGGGAAGGTGTGTACAACCAAAATAGTGTTGGGATGGTTAGGCTTCGGGGATGGATATTTCTAATCGGAATGATGTTTGTCCTATTGTCTGTCCCACATGGTAAAGCCATGGCCGTCTCCGGCGAGAGAAACCTGATTCCCCTTCAGCCCATAATTGACCGTTCTGCACCCGGAGAAGTTATTCAACTTGCATCAGGCCGATATTCTGGCCCCGTAACGATTGACAAGAACATTACCATTCAGGGTGATCCTTCAGTAACAGTCGTTAATGTGGAACCCACCTCTACGATAGCCATTCAGTCGGATGGGGTAACGTTGCGCGAGTTTACAATTGAGCACGATGCGATTGAACAGACTGCAGCTATTCAGGTGGAAGGAAAAAACAGTGAGATCACTGATCTAAATATTCAGACCCAGGCTTACGGGATGATCATCCGGAATTCGAGTCAGGCAACGATTCAGCGGAACAAGATCACTTGGGTGGGATCAGATTCTGCAACCAGTAGCCAGAAGGGCAATGGCATTGATCTGTACAACGCCCATAACAGTTATATTGAAGGCAATGAGATCACAGGCATGCGGGACGGAATCTATCTGGAGAACAGCCGGAAGTCTACCGTGCAAAATAATAAACTTTTACATACAAGGTATGGCATCCACTGTATGTACATTGATGGTTCTTCTGTCATAGATAATACCGGCGAGGGGAACATGACAGGTGCCATGATCATGGGCGTCAAGAACACGGTTATATCGGGAAATTCTTTTCGCAAACAAAGTACCCATGTTCATTCCCAAGGCATTTTGTTGTATGACGTACATCAATCCTCTGTTCACAACAATATCGTGGAGGGCAATCGTGTCGGCATGAATATTGCAGAATCATCGGGCAATGAGATCCGTGGTAATGCGGTACTCCGGAATTATATTGGCATCCAGCTGGTTTTGGCAGAAGAGAACGAGTTTACACATAACCAGTTGGTCTCCAATGTCATTGAAGCTTCGGCACTGGATAGCTCGAATAATGTCATGATGGAGAATTACTGGGACTCCTTTCAGGGACTTGATCTGAATAAAGATGGAATTAGTGAAATTTCCTATGCCATTAATCCTTTTTATGAGCAGTTGGTCAGTCGAAATTCAGCCTATCAGCTCTTTTTTCAATCGCCGGGCATGGTCTTTCTGAGTGAGTTGTTTACGGATGGCAGAGAACAGTGGACTACTGACAAGTCACCACGAATGAGCATGGGTACGGAATACATGTCAGTCGAAGGGGAAAGCGCAACAGGTTCAAATGTGGTGTGGATGCTGGGACTAATTCTGCTTAGCATGGCCACTTATATAATCATCTATATGGGGGTATTGCGAAAATGAATAAAAGTTTGAACAGAAGATGGGCAACGGTCATGGTACTTATGTTTGGCATTATGCTCTTAACGGCTTGTGGAACAAAATACGCGGCATTGCCGATTAATGAAGACGTTGATATCTGCGCGATCTGTAAAATGCAGGTGAAGGATGATGCGTATGCAACACAGCTTACCACAAAAGACGGTCAAAATTACAAGTTCGATGATATCGGTTGCATGAATCAATGGAAAACAGAGAATGGCACGGATAACATCGGGATGGACTACGTACGTGATTACAATGACAAGGAATGGATCGAATACAGCAAAGCCACGTATGTATACGATGCTTCATTACGCACTCCCATGGCCTATGGAATCCTTAACTTTAAGGACAAGCCTTCGGCCGAAGCTTTCATTGCAGAGCAAGGTGTAGGAACGATTATGACTGCTGAGGATCTTGCTTCTCATGACTGGAAACAGAATACAGAGAATATGGACATGATGGGTGAGCATGGACATGGAGAAGAGGGCATGAGTGACGAAGGAATGAGTGATGAGACACACCATGAAGGTGACATGGAAGAAGAGTCAGGTCACTAAGTATGACAATAGAAAATGGTGATTAATGATGGCAGATATGATACAGATTGCAAGACGAGAAGTGAAGATGGGATTCCGTAATCCTTGGGCGTATTCATTTCTAATCCTTTTTTGCACATTTAGCTTAAGCTTGTTACTCCTGAATTCACAGAATCTGGTTCAAGGATATTCGGGCACAACAGGTTCGATGTTAAATCTCATTCTTTACCTTCTACCATTAATGACGCTGTTCCTCGGTTCCTTCTCACTAACTTCCGAAAAGGAAGATGGTAGCTGGCAATTGCTGTCCACGTATCCCATTGGCACGATGTCCTTTATTGTTGGCAAGTATGTTGGTCTGTCGATTGTTTTAATCATCATTGTTGCATTTGGATACGGCCTGATGGGAGTCATTAGCGGAGTAGTTGGGAATCCACTGGATGTCATGACATATCTTCTTTTTCTGGCATTTTCCTGTGGACTGGTGCTGTTATTTCTGACGCTTGCGTTATTCATCGGTTCATTATCACGCAATCGGTGGCAGGCATTAACGATATCCGTGACCGTATGGTTTTTCGCAGTCATTGGTTGGCCGACGTTATTGCTCTCTGTGCTGGGACTGATGCCTTATATGTGGGTGAAACCGCTGCTTATTGTACTGACTCTCATTAATCCGGCTGAGCTGGTGCGATTGTTTGTAGTCATTAAACTGGGAGGCGGCTCCATTCTGGGACCGGAATATTATCGATGGGTGGAGTGGGTGCAGCAACCAAGTGGCAGTTGGATTTTCCTCGGGATATGTCTGTTCTGGATTGCCTGCTCTGTTCTGGCGGTATACGCGATCTGGGAGAGGGGGCGTTCTCATGGTTAAGGCGGGACTCGAAGTGATGGGATTGTGCAAATCCATTAAAAAGAAAACCATTGTTGAGAATATTTCCTTTCACATGAATTCTGGACAAGTGCTTGCCCTCTGTGGAGGCAATGGCGCAGGAAAGAGCACGGTGCTGCGCATGATTGCTGGAATTCTTCGTCCTACTACGGGTGAAGTTGTAGTGAACAATATTCGTTGGTCGAAGGAGCGCAAACGTTATTCACAGCAAATAGGATATATGCCGGATGATTTTCAATTTAACCAGGGACTGAGTGCGGAGGAGATGCTTCTGTTCTGGGCTTCTCTGAGGAAAGTTCCCAAGGAGAGAGTTCAGGAAGTACTGACCATGGTAGGCTTGGAGGATCAAAAGAAAAACCGGGTTACGACCTTCTCCAAAGGTATGCGCCAACGTGTGTTATTCGCCCAAGCTGTACTGTCGAAACCTCCACTGCTCATCATGGATGAGCCAACGAATGGGTTGGACCCATTCTGGATGCAGGAATTAGCTCAGCTACTCAAGGGCATCAAGCAGGATGGCCATATGGTTGTGTTCTCGACACATCAGCTGGAGATTGCAGATGATATTGCGGATCAGGTGATATTCATGAACCATGGACGTAGTGTGGGTGAGGGTTCCACCCATGATTTTTGTGATCAATATGGTTCGCTCCATGCAGCATTTCATCAAAGTCTCGGATTAAAGTGAAGGTGATTTCATTGCAGAAGAAGAGGTTTAAAAGCAGACGTACACTTACAATCTTGATTAGCTTGGTAGCATTGGTCACGGGTGCATGGGCCATTTTTGAAAATGTATCCAAACCTGAGTCTGGGCGAGGCAACACCATTCAAGTAGGTGCAAAGGCCCCTGAGTTCACCGCGGTTAATTCAATAGGCGAACAAGTCCGGCTGTCTGATTATCGGGGCAAAGCGGTTATGATTAACTTTTGGGCTTCTTGGTGTGTCCCTTGTGTAAGGGAGATGCCGCTCGTTCAACAGATTGCTCAGGACAATCAGAATGATGTGGAGACCCTGTTTGTTAACGTGGGGGAATCGAAGGGCACCATCCGTGAATTTATGGATAAGCAGGCATTTGATTTTCCAGTCATCATTGACGTGACGGGCAACATATCAGGCATGTATCGTATTACGGGTTTGCCCGCAACGATGGTCATTGATAGGGATGGGGAGTTCCGTCACATATTGCTCGGCGAACTGACTGAAGACATCCCGTTGCAGCAATGGTTGGAAGATAGTATCTAGTCGTGTGCAATGAAGGTGCGTTAAAAGTGACCAACTAAAAAGCCGGACACCCATTAAACATAGGGCGGTCCGGCTTTTTGCTATAAAAGACATGCTGCTTCGCAGCAGAGATTACAATACAGCAGCGGAAGCGTGATTGGCACGGGCGATTCGGGTTGCGTCCACCATGTTGCGCAGAGAGGCAACCGTTTCTTCCTGTCCACGGGTTTTTAATCCGCAGTCCGGGTTAATCCAGAACAGCTTCGGATCAAGAACACGCAGGGCGCGATCAATCATGCTGCTCATTTCATCCACACTCGGAACCCGTGGACTATGGATATCATATACACCAAGACCGATACCCAGCTCATACGTATTTTCTTCAAAACTATGAATGAGTTCACCGTGACTACGGGATGTCTCAATGGAGATAACATCTGCATCCATGGCTTCGATGGAATCAATCATGTCATGGAATTCGCAATAGCACATATGCGTATGAATTTGAGTCGTTTCGTGCACCGTGCACGTGGAAATGCGGAACGCTTTGACCGCCCAGGCCAGGTAATCAGCTTGTTCATTTTCCTTCAACGGAAGCCCTTCGCGAACGGCCGGCTCGTCAACCTGAATCATGCCAATGCCTGCCTGTTCAAGTGCCTCGACTTCTTGTCTCAGCGCATACGCCAATTGATAGGCAATCTGCTCCCGAGCAATGTCTTCACGTACGAAGGACCAGTTCATGATGGTGATCGGACCAGTCAGCATGCCTTTGACAGGGCGCTCTGTCTGCGATTGGGCATATTTTGTTTCTTCCACCGTCATTTCACCCGTAAATGCAACATCACCGAAGATAATAGGTGGCTTGACGCAACGTGAACCGTACGATTGTACCCAGCCGAACTGTGTAAAGGCAAAACCGGCCAGTTTCTCGCCAAAGAATTCAACCATGTCGGTACGCTCAAACTCACCATGCACCAACACGTCAATTCCGATCTCTTCTTGAAGCTTAATCCAGATATCAATCTGCTCCCGGATGAAAGCAGCATACTGTTCGTTGTTCAACTCGCCCTTACGCCATAATTGACGTGCTTTTCTGACTTCAGCAGATTGCGGGAAACTGCCAATCGTTGTTGTCGGGAAGAGTGGCAATTGCCATTTGGCCTGTTGGGCTTCATGACGCTCGGCAAAAGGACGGGAGCGCTCTGGCTGTTGAACACTGATGGAAGAAACGGCTTTCTGTACAGCGGTACGGTTCCGATCTTCGGATTGCTGAAGCGCCAGAAGAGGAAGCTCTGCTTCGTTAATTTTAGCGGTAATCTCTGCACTTGGTGAAGATAAAGCTGTAGTCAAAAGAACAACCTCATCCAGCTTTTCATCTGCAAATGCCAGAGCATTCTTCAGTTCGGATGTAAGTTTTGCCTCCCGTTCTGTCGTTACTGGCACATGCAGCAGGCTGCAAGAAGATTGCACGATGAGACGATCAGGCGTCACAATTTCAGTCAGTTCATTCAGCAACTTTAGTTTGCCTTGAAGGGAAGCTTTCCAGATCCCACGCCCATCAATAATACCTGCACCGAGCACTTTGTCTGCCGGGAAACCGGATGTTTGAATGGACTGGCTGTTGCCAGAGAGTCCATGTACAAAATCTAGTCCTACCCCTTGCACTGGCAATGACACAATGTCACTGTAGTTTTCGACAGATTCAAAGTACGTTTGCAGCATGATATTCAGGCCTGGAACGGCTGCTGCAAATGTCTCGTATATTTTATTCAGACGCTGCACATCTTCAACGCTTAATTTGGTTACCAGGATAGGCTCGTCGATCTGTACCCACTGAACACCTTCGCTTGCAAGTTCTTGAAGCAATTGTGTATAAAGTGGCAGCAAGCGGTCCAACCAAGCGTCCGTCTCGGATTTATCATAGCCCTTGGAGAGCTTCAGGAAGGTTAACGGTCCAACGATGACTGGTTTGCCTTCAATGCCGAGTTTTTCTTTTGCTTCACGATAAGCGAGAAGTGGTTTGTTCTCTGTCAGAGTTGGGGAAGCCCCATCCAGTTCAGGTACGATGTAGTGATAATTGGTGTTAAACCATTTTGTCATTTCGCTCGCTGCGGCATCTTTTGTTCCTCGGGCAATGCCATAATATACGGACAACGGAACCGAGCCACCATCATATGTAAATCGTTTGGGAATAATGCCGAACATCACGGCCGTGTCGAGGATATGATCATAATAACTGAAATCATTCACCGGAATGATGTCGATACCTTTTGCTTGTTGTTTGCGCAAATGATTGATGCGGATCTCCTGCAGACGTGCATGAAATTCATTTTCCTCCAGCTTGCCTGCCCAGAACGCTTCCAACGCTTTCTTCCATTCCCGATCAGCACCAATACGCGGATATCCCAATACACTACTTTTCGTCATCGTTTAAAACCCCTCTGCTTTTATGTTACACAAAATTTATCACAGATTCGGAGTTATAATGTAATTCCATTAAATTATACCTAGTTATAGCCTGCGGCTATACCAAAGAGATCATTACGTTTGAAATAGACACCACTAATGTTACAATGATTAACTATGTTCATATGAAGGATTGAAAGGAAGGCTGTACACATGAATCTGTATCATATCCAGTCCAACGTGCAGGGAATCAACAGAGTAGCATCATTTCTGGAGGATAATTACATTGGAATCGCTTGGTCAGGTACAGGAGATCTGGAGCAAACGCCCCCGGAGCTATGGAAGGAACAGCTGGTTCAACACGCTAGCTTGGATGAAGCGGAATTAGCGAGAGCACTCGGGACATTACATATGTTTGCCAACCTCATGCAGGATGGAGATTATGTATTAATTAGCGATGATGAATGGACGTATGTGGGGGATATCGGGGATTATTATTACGACGATTCCGCTGGCACGGAAGAGGACTTGATCTGTCACCGGCGCGGGGTTACATGGTTGGGTCGTATTCCTCTCGCTGAGCTAAATGACAAAGTTCAGGCACTGCTAAAAGATTCATCCACCCTTGTAAAGTTTGAGCATCCCGTTTCACAAGCACAGCTGGATCGTGGGCTTGCAATCAGTGCAGCATCCGAAGCAGTCAACGCTCCCTCAACAAGGGTAGATGAAGCCACGATTCAAACAGCTCTCCATGTGCTGAAGGAAGCGTTGCACAGTGAAGAAGAAGAGCTGCGAATTCGCGCGGCTACAGCCATTTTACAGTATGCCAAACCATAGTACTACTATGCCAAGAATTATGTATGGTTACTGGTTGAGACGGCCCTTGCTTGGAACAGCAATATTATTATTTATAACTCTTGAGTAAGTCCTGAGATCTGTTCATTTACATTCCGATGACTTAGTCCTCCGTGATAACAAATCACAGATGTAATATCGAGTTCGGTAAATTTTTTCAATGAGAACCGGGCTGTCTCTATATCCAGGGTGGTTGGTTCATGAATGCCTCCAAGCATGCCGTCCACACTGTACAATGAATCTCCGGCAATGAGTGTCTTGCTTTGCTTCAGATAAAGACTGATATGACCTGGCGTATGACCAGGTGTATGAATAACGCGAATTCCACCGCAAAACGGAAGTTCCTGACCATCAGTCACCGTTTGATCTACTCTGCCCTTTGGAAGATGCTCAAGGTGACCGTCTTTGAGAAGTGGGAGCTGTCCCTCAATATACGGCTTATCCAGTTCATGCGCATATATCTTGACTTGTGAGCCACACTCTTGCAAAATCTCGGGAAGACATCCGATATGGTCCACATCCTGATGCGTCAAAATCACTGCATTAAGTTGGCTGATCGGCATGCCTAACTTTTCTAACGCACGACGTAAATCGTCATATTGCCCTGGGAAACCGGTATCTATTAACACAGCTGTTTCTTCATCCCGTATTAGAATAGGGTGAATGACATTCCCTTCAAAACTGAGCTGTAACATCTCTATTCCTTTTGGAATTTCCATAATGCCGACCTCCAAAAAATAAATTGATATAAAAAAGGATCATATATTACTTAGGTAAACGAATAAAGACGGCAAAAAGATACGCGGATACTTATAGAAATATTCAATGAATGGGGGAATTGACGCTTGATGTTGGGAATGATAATTTAGATATATCATTAAAACCAATAAGTCCAATAAGATAAAGGGGGTATGTGAAGTGACACATATTGTGCGTGCAGCAGCTGAAGATATTCGCAGCGAGGAGTCGCTGCAATTGATTAAGGAACTGAGTGAAGAACTCGGTTTGTTATATGGCGGTGATGGAACGGCGGGATTTCAGCTCTCAGACGTTGAAGTACCACGTGCAGCTTTTATCGTTGCCAGAATTGACGGGTATCCGGTTGGTTGCGGAGCACTTCGTCCCCTTGATGAAACATCTGTGGAAGTCAAACGCATGTATACACGCAGTGATTACCGCCGTAAGGGGATTGCCCAGGCCATATTGGTCGAGGCAGAGCGTCTTGCGAGCGAACTTGGTTACACCAATCTAAAACTGCAAACAGGTCCACTGCAACCGGAAGCAGCCGCACTGTATGAGCGTGTAGGGTATTATCGAATCCCTGTTTTCAGTGGTAATTGGGACAAAGTGTTGGCCTACCAGAAAGATCTTGTACACGAAAAAGTATAAGTATACAAATGTATAAATACGAAAGTCGCCAGTTGGCGACTTTTTTGCGTTTTAACATACGCCAGATACTCCAATTATGTTATCTAAAATGATAGACACAATCGATTAATCGGCCGCGATATTCTTGACCGAGGTGTCTTGATGTTCAGCTCCCCATTCACATAGTCCTTCCAAAACGGGCAGTAACCTCTCAGCTTTGGCTGTCAGTCTGTACTCGACTTTAGGAGGGACTTGAGGGTATTCTTTCCGTTCAACCATACCATCTGCTTCGAGCTCTTTGAGCTGTGAACTCAGTGTTTTATACGTGATCGCGCCAATTTGCCTTTTCAATTCATTGAAGCGGACAGGCGGATTCTCTGCCAGAAGGTACATAATCACCATTTTCCATTTGCCACCAATAATAGACAACGTATATCCAAATGGGGTATCTTCAATGTTTGTCACTTTACCGTGGTATTCAGCCATACTCATGAGTAACACTATCCTTTCGGTCAGTACCAGTGATTCCGCTCAGTCTATATTAAACTTACCTTGAAGTAAAGAAAAGACATATATATCAGAATACTGATATAACGAGTCAATATTGAGGAAGATCCGGGCTAGGAATATCAATATTATTATATGGGTGGTTCAATGCGAATCAGAATTCAAACAAACTGAGGAGAGTACACACAGATGGTCACGTTATTGCTTATCATCATCTATCTCGCATTTATAGGGCTAGGGTTGCCAGATGCTTTACTTGGCAGTGCTTGGTCGGTTATGAAAAACGATATTCATGCGACAACAGAAATGGCAGGTTACATATCGCTAATTATTTCATTTTGTACAGTGATATCCAGTCTGTCCGCCAGCCGATTGTTACACCGGTTCGGCACGGGGAGGGTCACGTTATTCAGCATTCTCTCAACAACGATCGCTTTGTTGGGATTCTCGTTCTCTGAGAATTTTGTGTTTTTCCTGATTCTGGCGATCCCTCTCGGCCTGGGTGCAGGTTCGGTGGATGCGGCCCTTAGTAATTATGTAGCATTACATTTCAAGGCCAAGCATATGAACTGGTTGCATTGTTTCTGGGGCATTGGTGCGGTGACAGGCCCACTCGTTATGGCATACTGGCTGAATCAAGCAAACAACTGGCGTGCAGGATACGTTACTGTGGGGTTGATTTTGCTTGGAATCGCGGTGATCCTGTTGTCAACGTTATCTCTGTGGAAGATCTTCGAGAAGGGAAGAGTAGAGGAGTCAGGCGATGAGAAGAAACGGGTGAGCAACCGTGAGGCCATACGTATCCCTGGTGTGAAAATGTCGATGCTGGCCATGCTCTGTTACAATGGCTCTGAAACTGCAGCTGGTCTGTGGATGGCTTCATTCTTTATCGGAAGCAAAGGCGTTTACCCAGGTACTGCTGCAGCACTTTCCTCCCTGTTTTTCATTGGCATTATCTTGGGACGTGTGATCTCAGGCTTTCTTTCGACTCAGGTATCCAGCAAAAATCTCATCAGGTATGGCGGAATCATTGGATGCTTGGGACTGGTTATCCTAGTGATGCCAATTCCGTACTGGATTGCGGCAGGTGCTTTATTTATGTTGGGATTGGGCGGAGCACCGATCTATCCCAGTATCGTTCATGCGACACCGGAGCGGTTCGGCGAGAAGGCGTCCCCAAGTGTAATTGGACTTGAAATGGCCAGTGCCTATACAGGCTCGACAGTCATCCCGTTAGGTATGGGGCTGATAGCGAGCCAATGGGGAATGTCAATGGTACCCCTGATCCTGCTGATTCTGTTCACTGTCATGTTCGCGGCTACTGAGCTGGTTAACAGAAGCAAGGCTACGCGCCTGACCGTCTAGCACTTGCTATGGGTCAATAAGGCTCTGCTACTATACAACAAAGGAACAACCATCGCTGGTTGTTCCTTTTGGTGTGTGGACTATTTTTTACAAGAAGATCAGTAATAATGTTCCTGCGGCAAAACAGTAATACGAAAAGTATTTCAGGTTGCCTTTGGCCATAATGCCCATGAACCATCTCATGGAGAAATAGGTAACGAAAAGTGTCGTGATGAATGCAATTAGATAAGGGATAGCCAGCTGTGATCGATTCGGATCATTGGTAATGTCTGATACACCCATGATGAGTCCACCAATGCTTATGGGAATGTACAGCATGAAGGAGAACTTCAAAGCTGTTTCCTGTTTCATGCCGACAGCGATAGACGCAATCACAGTTGCCCCTGAACGGCTTATTCCCGGAATAAGAGCGACAGCCTGAGCCAGACCGACCAACAGCGCATCTTTCGTAGACAGATCTCCGTCTTGCTTACGACCACGAAGATTACGAATCAGCCACAAGGCAACCCCGGTGATCAAAAGCGCGATGGAAACGGTATACACGGAAGAGAAGATTTCTTCAATCCGATCCTTGAACAGGACTGCAACGACAGCAGCAGGAATCGTACCAATAATTATGTATAAGCAAAACATGAAGTCTGCTCGATATTCTTCTTTACGAGTACGCAGGTAACCTAATGCACCAATAATCAACTTTTTAATATCTTCCCGGAAAATAAAAATAATAGCGATAAGCGATGCCGTGTTCGTTAAAATCTCGAATGACAATCCATTCTGCTTGATGCCCATTAGTTTCTGAGCGATGATCAGATGTCCGCTTGAGGAGACGGGAATCGGCTCCGTCGCGCCTTGAACAATACCTAAAAACAAATACTTTAACCACAATATAATCTCTTCCATGTTGTCCTCCTTGAATATGTTTCATTGGCTTTCCAATGATCTCTCTTTTGAATAAAAGTGACATGTCTACTCCATTGATGATAGCTGTTTAAGCTGGTGACTTGCAAGTTAGAGTTCATAGAGGGAGGAATATAAACATAGCTTGTCAAATTCTGCAGAGCATGATATCGTTGATAACGATTATCAATATCAATGAAGAGGTGGGTTTATTTTGCGAAAAGAGAGAAAATCAATATGGATCATCATGGCACTTATATTGCTACTTGTCCTCAGTGCATGTGGTCAGTCTGCCACGACCAAGGATACAACCGGGGATAGCACGAATGCAGCTACGGAGACAGAAACCAAGACAGACGCGGATTCAGCTTCTGCTGCTGGTACAGAGGCAACTGCCGAAGAGGAACTCGTTACATATCAATCGGATGCAGGTGAAGTAAAGGTACCCAAAAATCCTAAGCGCATTATTGATTTGACGTCATTTTCGACAGGGTACTTTGTTGCCCTGGATGCACCGGTAGTCGGTGCTTTATCAGGAGCGATGAACAACAAGTATATCAAGGATCAACTTGCAGAAGCGGGTACCATCGATCTGGGTGAAAAGCCTACACCAGAGAAACTAATTAGCTTAAAACCCGACCTGTTTATTGTGTACACTGGCACAGAGGGAATTGACAAGCTGGAGCAGATTGCGCCAGTCGTACAGATTGATTATGGTAAGCGCAATTTCAAGGATCTCATGCTCGAAATGGGTAAGCTCACCAATAGAGAAGACGCAGCCAAGGCTTGGAACGCTAAGTGGGAAGCAAAGGTTAACGAACTGAAGCCGAAAGTTCAAGAGACTGTTGGGGATCGCACGGTTTCCATTCTGAACCCGTATGCCAAAGGATTATATGTATTCGGTCATAATTACGGTCGTGGCGGTGAGATTATTTACGGGGAGTTTGGTCTAAAAGCACCTGTGAAGGCTCAAGCTGAAGCGATTGACAGTGGAACTGGATGGGCCTCGATCTCGATGGAACTATTACCGGAGTATGCGGGTGATATCATCTTCACCAGCCCGTGGTCAGGAGATAAAACCGATCCCAAGATCGTATATGACAATACATTATGGAAGAACTTGCCTGCGGTGAAGGCAAATCATGTGTTCCAGCTTGACCCGACATCAGACTCATACAACGATCCGTTAACATTGGAAGGTCAGCTGCAATTTATTTCGGATAGTTTGCTTTCGGAAAAATAAGATAGAACTGCATAAATGGTCGTACTGGAGCATTTCCAAGCGTCGTTACACAACGGGGAAATGCTCTTTTTATGGCCGCATTATTTTAAAAAGGTTAATCGTTTATGGATTTTGACCGATTTAATTAAGCTTGATACAATAAGAGAACTGTATACGAACTTTTAATATCAAGTGGGGTGATCTAGATTGCAACAAAAAAGTGAACGTTTAAATGTATGGTTGTCTTTGTCTAACATTCATGCCCATCTGAACGAGAAGTTGGAGCAAGCCCTTCTTCAAGAATATAGCTTGTCATTGAAGGAATTCTATGTTTTAAACTTTATATTTAACACCGAGGGTAAGGAATTACGCCTTCAGCAACTACAAGAGTTGGTGGGGCTGAGCCAAAGTGCTACTTCCAGGCTCGTCGTAAGGATGGAAGCCAAGGACTGTGGGGCTTTGGAAAGACATACATGTGAAGATGATCGGCGTGGCATTTACACTCGTATCACGGAGCTCGGGGAAAATAAATACAAGAAAGCACTTCAAACGTTTAATCAGGTCTTGCAAACTGAATTGGAACAGGATGGATTTGAGACTCGATTAGAGAACCTCACGAAAGAATTGTTCTAAGGCTAGGGGAATATAGGGTAATGTATTCATTTACCCTATAGGAAGACTTGACACTCATTCATATATCCGTTAAATTAAATGCATGCGCATGCTTTTAATTTAGACGCGGTGATTCATTTATAAGGAGGCATTGAATATGAAGGTTTTCGTCGTGGGATCAAATGGACAGATTGGTCAACAGCTTATCCAGCTTTTGAAGAATAGCGAAGAGCACACCGTGCTTGCCATGGTACGAAAGCAAGAACAGGCAGATAAATTCGCAGCTCAGGGTGTGGAAACGGTTCTTGCCGACTTGGAAGGGACGGTGGATTCCATTGCAAATGCTGCAACAGGTTGTGATGCAATTGTATTTGCAGCTGGCTCGGGCGGTGCAACGGGGCATGACAAAACACTCCTGATTGATCTGGATGGTGCCGGCAAAACCATTGAAGCGGCTCAAAAAGCGGGCATTAATCGATTTATCATGGTTAGTGCAATCCAAGCCAATAATCGTGCAAACTGGCATAATAACATCCTGCCGTACTATGCAGCGAAGCACTATGCTGACAAAGTGTTGGAATGTAGCGGATTAACTTATACGATCATACGCCCAGGAATTCTGCAGAATGAACCAGGAACCGGAAAAATATCGGTTGCTGAGAACATCACAACCGGTAACATTGCTCGTGAAGATGTGGCTCAGGTGATTATGGCTAGTTTGAGTGAGAAGAATACCTATAATCGTTCATTTGATCTGATTGCTGGGGAGATTGCAGTACCCGAGGCACTGAGCAGACTCTGATTAAGAAAGAAAGACTTTATGATATCAGTAAAGTTAAGAGAGGACTTTAAATGATGGGATTTATAATATTATCCTTCATATTAGGTTTTTTCATCGCTGTTCGTCCATTCTGGCCGCTACCTAATCTTAAACGTATAGATTATGAAGAATTTCTCAGACAACAGAATGCTTATCGGCAATATAAGGTGATCGATATCCGAGATGCAACAGATTACTTGGCTGATCCAACGCCGGATACCATTAATATCTCACTGGGACGTCTTGCTTTCACATGGGAAAAATACCTTCTTCGAGAAGATAACGTTATTATTATGTCTCCGGGTATACTCCAATCCAAAAAGGCTGCACGCATACTGCGAAAGCGTGGGTTTAAATGTCTTTATGTAATGAAGTACAAGGTTGATGTGATTTCATGAAATATAAGAGAATGAATAATATTATTATAACTTTAATGCTTGCGCATGCATTTTAATAGTTTGCTTGATGAAAAGGGGAGTTTAATTTGATGACAGATTTGTTTAGTCCATTTTCTTTTAAAGGTTTAGAGCTTAAAAATCGTGTTGTAATGGCTCCAATGTGTCAATATTCAGTGGAGCAAAAAAATGGTATAGCAACAGATTGGCATTACATGCACTACGTTAGTCGCGCCGTGGGAGGAACAGGTCTCATTATTATTGAAATGACAGATGTGGAGCCGGATGGCCGTATTTCAGATTATGATCTTGGATTATGGTCGGATGAACAGATTCCAGCTCTGAAGCGGATTGTCGATGCATGTCACAGTTATGGTGCCAAAGTCGGTATCCAGATTGCGCATGCGGGCCGCAAAGCAGAAGATGCAGAAGTTCCAGTAGCTCCGTCCGCGATCGCCTTTGATGAGAATTCCAAGCAACCAAGAGCGCTCGCAACGGATGAAGTTAAAGGACTTGTTGAAAAATTCCGGAGTGCTATTGCTCGTGCTGTAAAAGCTGGATTTGATGCGATTGAGATTCATGGAGCACATGGTTACCTGATTCATCAATTCCATTCTCCACTAACGAACAAGCGCGAAGATGAATATGGTCAAGATTTAACGTTGTTTGGCCGTGAGATTATTCAGGCTGCTAAGGCAGAGATGCCCGAAGACATGCCCTTGTTGATGCGCATCTCCGCAAAAGAATATGTAGAAGGTGGCTATGGAATTAAAGAAAGTTCCGAGTTCGCCAAGGCATATAAAGAGGCAGGCGTTGATGTATTTGATATCTCATCTGGTGGCGAGGGACCTATTGCTGCATGGGGCAGACCAGGAACTCACGCAGCATATCAAGTGCCTCTCGCTAAAGAAATCAAAGAAACTCTTGATGTGCCTGTGATTGCTGTTGGAAGACTCGATGATCCTACGTTGGCGAATGCAGTCATCGGAAATGAAGAAGCTGATCTCGTTGCAGTGGGCAGAGGGCTGTTAAGAAATCCTTACTGGGCCTTGGAAGCTGCGTCTGCTTTGCGCAAGACAACGGACGTTCCAAAACAATATACAACTGGTTTTTAATGGATTAATCTATTGATCTTTATTAATACACGAGTAAGAAAGGACTCCAACTGATCAAACAGAAGGAGTCCTTTTTGGGTTAAACCAGACGAAAGTAGTCGTTAACGATCGCTGCTTCTCAGGCGTTTAATATCTTCTCTGGGCGGAAATCCGAACATGCGAGAATATTCACGACTGAATTGCGAAGGGCTCTCGTAACCTACCTGAAATGCTACATCTGCTGCATCGGTGGACTGGGTTAATAACAAGCGCCGAGCTTCTTGCAACCTAAGTTGTTTTTGAAACTGAATTGGACTCATGGCAGTCACTTCTTTAAAGTGTCTGTGAAGCGAGGCAGTACTCATATTCGCCAAATCCGCTAATTCCTCAATCCGAAAATTCTGATCAGCATGATTCATAATATAACTAATAACATCTCTGATTCGATAGGTATGGCTACCCTCCATCGTAGCTTGTTCCAGGGCAATCCCATGGGGGCCTTTCAGAACTTTGTAGAGAATTTCCTTTTTGAATAAAGGAGCGAGCAATGGGATATCTTCCGAATGATCTTCGAGCAATTGGGCTAACCTGACAACTGCGTCCAAAAGAGATGGCTCAGCTTGACTGACAAACATCGCTCGTCTCGTCGTTTTTCCCGGCCTTTCCGGGAAATCGGAGTGGTTCAATACTTCCAGAATCTCAGTGGATGTGAATTCAAGCTTCAGGGCCAGATAAGGAGCCTCAGACGTAGCCTGAATCACTTGTCCGCTAACCGGCAGGTCCACGGTTGCCACGATATAACTTCCTGGGCCATATCGGAAACGATCCTGCCCCAGCAGTACCTCTTTCTCACCCTGTACGATAATGCAGAAGGAAGGTTCATTCACTCTAAATATAGGTTCAGTAACGACTGATTCACGGATTAGAAATAATGAGGGGATTGCCGTCGGGTGCACCCCATCCTTGTTCGAATAACGGTCAATGCGTCTGGCTAAATCGTCTTGATGTTTGTGGAATCGATCAGACATGCGTAGTTCTCCTTTTTCGACACAGCTTAATAAAGCACATTTTATCGTATATTGACCCAACGCGGTAGTAAATGAATAGGAATAGGCAAACATTTGATGTGAATGGATAAGAGGAGCTGGTTGCTGGCCGCATATTCACAAGTACACAGGTCATGATATACAACAAGTAATGAAGTTATACACTTACGGATCAGATGATACATGATTAGATTGAGAGGGAAAAGAGGTATCTGCATCTTTTGTTTACTGATCGTTCCCGATGTGTTAGATTGATTCTGGGAGGGAAGTCGAATGGCTAGAAGTAAAGAGTTTGAAGTAAATGAAGTATTGGATAAAGCGATGAAGATCTTCTGGGAACAGGGTTACGAGAAAACATCGATGAGTGACCTGGTTGAGCATATGGGAATTCATCGCAGAAGTATATATGATACGTTTGACGATAAACATTCGCTGTTCTTGCAGGCAATGGATCGTTACAGCGGTAAGGTCAGCACTACATTACTTGCAGAAATTAAGGCATCCAAGACGGCAGTGGAAGCACTGCATAAAATTTTTGATGTTATGACCAGTGAAACAGAGGATACACCATCGGGTTGTATGATCGTGAACTCGGCGGTGGAGCTAGGCACACGTGATCCGGATGTGGACACCCGATCTCTTGAATCGTTTAACGAAACTGAGCGAATGTTTGAGCAGATTATTCAATGGGGACAGCGGGAGGGAGAATTCTCCTCTGATCATGATGCGAAGGAAATGGCAGAATACCTTCACAATATCTCTGTCGGCCTCAGAGCCATGGCGAGAACTTCGACGGATAAGGAAAAATTAAATCGAATTGTTAATGTATCCATGAAACTTTTGGAGAACTGATGAGCAGAGATGTATGAAAAAAGTAGCTTAAAATCCGTTAGCGGACTTCAAGCTACTTTTTTTGCGTCAATTTCATAAAAAACATCAACCATCAATTGGTTATGGCATTTTCCACCGGTTTGATTTTATGAATCTCTTCGGTTCCAGCTTCCAAAGCAGTTTCGTAGTATGAGCGTTTATGGTCAATAACTTCCATGGTCCTTCTTAGTTCCTCCATTTGTGCTTCCACAATCGCTTTTCGCTCCGTGAACATGTCATATCTTTGCTTCAGCGTGGAGTCCCCTTCAGAGCACCATTCAATAAAGTCTTTAATGTCTTTGATCGGCATCCCTGTCAGCTTCAGACATTGAATGATTTTTAGAAAATCAATGTCAGAGTCTTTGAACAAGCGTGTTCCACTCGTAGTACGTTCTACAAAAGGCATGAGTCCTTCCTTGTCGTAGTAACGCAATGTATATACCGTAAGGTCTAATTTTTTAGCAACTTCACCGATTGAATAGGTCATGTACAATGAATTCCTTTCTACTAGGGGTAGACTTTGAGTTAACTCTAGGATTGATCCGAGTGAATTCTAACATGTTGAATTACTGAATGTCAAAGTACAATTGGAGATAAAAAAATAAGATAAACATTTGACCTAGAGTTAACTAGAGGGCGTAAGATTACGTTGATCTTTAAATTACGAGGAGGTTATCCCATTGATTATAGCTAAAGCCAGAGCAGTAGACGGACCAGACCAACAATTCAGAAGTGCTGAAATTAAACGACGTGATCTGGATACCAATGATGTATTGATCGAGATTAAATATGCTGGGATTTGCCATTCTGACATCCATACAGCCCACGGTGAATGGGGTCCTGTCAACTATCCACTTGTTCCAGGACACGAGATTGCCGGGATTGTAACCGATGTAGGAAGCGGAGTCTCCAAATACAAGGTCGGTGACCGGGTAGGTGTAGGATGTATGGTGGACTCTTGTGGCGAATGTGAGAACTGCCGCAAAGGTGAAGAGCAATACTGCCTCAAAGGAAATATTCAAACTTACGCTGGAGTAGACAAATACGGTGAGCCTACGCAAGGTGGATATTCAACTCATATTGTTGTCGTAGAGGATTTCGTCGTTCGCATCCCTGATAACATTGCACTTGATGCTGCTGCACCTTTGCTGTGTGCGGGTATTACGACGTATTCACCACTTCATCACTGGGGAGCTGGCCCAGGTAAGAAGGTTGCCGTTGTAGGTATGGGTGGTCTCGGTCATATGGCTGTCAAAATTGCACATGCGATGGGTGCGGAAGTAACAGTTCTCTCCCAATCCTTGAGCAAAAAAGAAGATGGACTGCAATTTGGTGCAGATCACTACTATGCCACAAGCGAACCGGAAACATTTGAGAAACTTGCAGGGACATTTGATCTGATGATTAACACGGTAAGTGCCAATATTGACATTAACGCGTATTTCTCACTGCTTACGCTGGATGGTACACTCGTGAACGTGGGTGCTCCAGCGGAACCACTAGCTGTTAACGTATTCTCTCTCATCGGTCATCGCCGTTCATTCGCAGGTTCCATGATCGGTGGCATTCGTGAGACGCAGGAAATGCTCGATTTCTGTGCAGAACATGACATTGCGCCTAACATTGAGGTCATCTCCGCTGATCAGATCGATGAAGCTTACAAACGCGTATTGGCTTCCGACGTGAAATATCGCTTTGTTATTGATATCAGCACCATGTAAGTGGAAAGTGTGATTATTGATAGGGATAATTAAAGATAAAAGTAAGCAGCTGCCGATAAGGTCAGCTGCTTTTTATTTTGTTCATTAAAGGGTCGCTTTAGCTCACCTTCGCAGAAAAGAGCCAGAACGGCGGCTCAAAGAGATTAGAAATTAAGATGTAATAAAGGCTTAATATGATCAGCAGCTGCATTAAACTTGTCAAAAAACTCTCTGGAATTCTGGTACTCCATTGGCAAGTCTTTCAGGAATAATTTGATCTGTTTGGCCACTTTTATACGTACTTCAGAATCTGCATGGTTACCTTTTAATTGATCCTTTACAAGATAACCATATTCATTTCTAAATATTAATAAGTCATTGATAAGAAGATCTAGATGATCAGAGAAATTTTTAGTATTTTCTTTGATGAGGGTTAATCGGTCATTGACTAAAATAATGGAAGTATAAACATCAAACATTTGCTCGATTTCTCCATTAGACCCTACTTCACTGATTTGAGAAAGTGTATCATCTAATTTCTGTACTGTCGAAACAAAGCCAGTATAATAATTCGTATTAACTGCCACTTCTTTCTCTCTAATAGAGTTATGAATTAAAATAAAAGTTGAACCTATGATCAATAGAAACAAAAGGACTATAATGATATTAGAATATTTTTTCATGCCACTTTAGGTTTTCCCTTAGTAACAATAAAGTGTAATTTTGCAGCTATGAGAATCAATAGTCCTCCCAATGAAATTAAAACTTTCAATTTAGTAAACCCCCATAATGTTTTTTGTACATAACATTAGAGAGGTTAACACAACAAAAGGGACTAGATCTATCTGCACAATTTACCAACGCTATAGGCTATAAGGAGTGGAAGAAGAAAGATGACAGCATTATTTTCACATCAGCCTGAAGGGTATGAATGCCCATTTTGTTATATTTGGGGTATCAAGCGACCTGATCAGGGAACAAAACAAAGGGATATCATTTATCAGAATGAAAAGGTAACGGCATTTATAGCAGGCAAATGGTGGCCAAACAATAAAGGACATGTTCTTATTATTCCTAATCAACATTTCGAGAACATCTTTGAACTCCCTGCGAACTACGCTGTTGAGATTCATCGCGCGGCCCAGCTTACAGCATTGGCAATGAAAAGTACATATGGATGTGATGGAATCTCTACACGACAACATAATGAGCCTGCTGGTAATCAAGACGTGTGGCATTATCATTTGCATGTTTACCCTCGATATGTGAATGATCAACTTTACCTGACCAAAGGTTCTCCGTCCGATCCAGATGAACGAGCACGCTATGCTGATCAGCTGCGTTCTTGGATCAAGGAAAACATTTAAAGTCTAGCAGGCTACTCATTTTTTTGTTGAGTTATCCGGCATCTGAATTAGTTATTCATGATAGAATGAGTTTGAATGGGGCAAATTAAATAGTATATTTCATGATACAGGGGGGAACTAATGGAGACCTTTGCAGAATTTATAGCACGCATCGATAACCCGGAACATCAGGCACGAACGGAAGAAGTCCTGAACTGGATCACTGAGAAATTCCCGAATTTAAAACAAAAAATAGCATGGAACCAGCCGATGTTTACCGACCATGATACTTTTATTATCGGTTTTAGCGTATCCAAGCAACATTTGGCTGTTGCTCCCGAGAAGGCAGGAATTAATCGTTTTTCGGAAGAAATCACTCAGGCGGGTTATGATCATACCAAAGAATTGGTGCGAATGAAGTGGAAACAGGAGATTGATTATTCGTTACTTGAGAGAATGATTGAGTTCAATATAGCGGATAAGGCAGAATGTTCGACGTTTTGGCGCAAATAAATCACGATATATAAAGGAGACCCCCAACTTCCGGATACGGAAAGAGGAGGTCTTCTATATTTTAAGCAAAAACGATTATTGAGCGCCTACAACAGGGTGGGGTACATAAGGCTCTTCAAGGAATGTTACATCTTCTGAGGTCAACTTAACCGAGAGAGCACCTACCGCATCTTCCAGATGCGACAATTTGGTAGCACCGATAATTGGAGCGGCTACAGTGTCTTTTTGTAGCAACCACGCTAGTGCGATGTGTGTGCGAGGGACACCGTATTTTTCTGCAATGGATGCAACACGTTCAACAACAAGTCGATCTGCATCGCTGGTTCCATTGTACTTGGATTTCTGCACTGCGTCTGTCTCGGACCGAAGCGTGGTCACAGACCAATCACGAGTTAATCTGCCTGAAGCAAGAGGACTGTAAGGAGTCACAGCAATCTTTTCTTCCTTGCATAAAGGAAGCATTTCGCGTTCCTCTTCACGGTAGATGAGGTTCAAGTGGTTCTGCATGGAGACAAACTTGGTCCAACCATGCTTCTCTGCTACATGTAATGCCTTCTGGAACTGCCAGGCGAACATGGCTGAAGCACCAATATATCTTACTTTTCCGGACTTCACCACATCATGTAAGGCTTCCATAGTTTCTTCAATAGGCGTATTGTAATCCCAACGATGAATGATATACAGATCTACATAATCCGTCTCCAATCGTTTCAGGCTCTTATCAAGCTCACTAAGGATGGCTTTTCTGGAAAGGCCAGAACCGTTGGGTCCTTTATGCATTTGTCCATGTACTTTGGTTGCAATAACTATCTCATCCCGATTGGCGTAATCCTTTAACGCCCGACCAAGATACTCCTCGCTCGTACCCAGAGAGTATACATTGGCTGTATCAAAGAAATTGATGCCCAGATCCAACGCTTTTTTGATCACGGGGCGGGAGTCCTCTTCATTCAGTACCCATTGATGGACCCATTTACTGGCATCCCCAAACCCCATACATCCCAGGCAAAAGCGAGATACGTCCAAGCCGGTGTTACCAAGTTTCGTATATTCCATGTCATGTTCAAATCCTTTCTCATGTTTATTATTGCCACCTTTATGGCGACCTATTTACACACTATTATGTCATAACGAATGAACCGGCGTGTACCACATTCCTATCAAACTTTTGCCTAAAACTATCACAATCTCTGAATTTGAGTCAGTTGAGTCCATTGAGGTTCTCATATAAAAATAAGAACAAGCCATGCGTTTCTCCGTTGGAGATTCAGATGGCTTGTTCATAAATAGCAGGAGAGAGGGGAATCCGAATGAAAATTATTGTTTAATCATTGTTTGATGAATCCATTCACTTATTTTGGTTAATTTAACATTTGCTTTGATGTTATCATCCAGCTCTTCATACCGTGGAAGAAGATCCGTATGCCCATCAATCCATTGGTACAATCCTTTAAGACCTGCTGCTGTCTCACTTCCCAACAAAGGCTGAATCGCTGCTTCAAAATGATCAAAAGGTAGAGACATAAAGCTGATGTTTTCGCCGAGTGCAGCACTAAATTGTTCGGCTAATTGTTCACCTGTCAGGGCTTCTAATCCAGGTGCCGGAATAATGCTTCCTGCCAATTCCGAATGAGTCAAGGCATAATAGTGGAATTGAGCTGCATCGTTTAAGCTAATCCAGGAGATCGGCTTGTCCGCTGGTACCGGGTAGGCCAAAACGCCATTGTTCAGTATTCCGGGAATCAGGAAGTTTTCCAGGTATACAATGGGTTCCACAATGATATATGGAAGTCCGCTTTGCTGTAATTCATGGATAACTTCACGTTTCAATTCAATTCCTTTGGAATGGGTGACTGGATCAGGAACGTAGGTCCCCGTGTTAACCACAATTAATTCGACGTTTGCCTGTATAGCAGCATCAATTGCATTTACGGTATATTGTCTGATCTTATCCGGATTGAACTCCACTGGCAGATTCAGGAATACTTTACTTACACCTTCATGTGCCGCATGGAGCTGTTCAACATTGGATAGATCCCCGATGAAGGCTTCAACATGTTGTTCCTTTAGTGCTTGGGCTGTTGCCTCATTTCGAGTAATCGTACGCACCTCACAACCATTTTGCACGAGTAATTGAGCAACAGCGCCGCCCTGGGAGCCCGATGCTCCATATACTAAAAATCGATCGTTCTGTGTCATAGTGGTCAATAACTTCCTCTCAATATGTGATTGGAATGGATGAGTTAGCACTCAGCATTGACCTCAGCATAACGGATTTAGAATAGGAGGGTAAGTACGCACATTAATGATATAAAGTATCCCTTGAGATACTGTGGGAAGGCGTATTACATATGTTTCGCTCCCCAATCACCTAACTGAAACAAGATCGAAGTCAGACTTTGTCCTTTTTCTGTCAGGGAATATTCGACTTTAGGTGGAACTACAGGGTGAGTAACACGGTTTATCAAACCGGCTTCTTCAAGTTCGCGTAATTGCCTGGTTAACGTACGATGTGTAATGGGGTCCAGCATTTTCTGCAATTCGTTGAATCGAATTGTTGAATGGTGGATAAGTCGATTTATAATTAATAACTTCCATTTCCCACCAATCATATTGACTGCAAACTCAACCGGGCAGCGGTCCTCCACAGGTTGTTCTATATTCATATTTATGTATCCCTCCTACAAAGTATGATCTCATGTTCCATGTTTCGTTCATTTTATCGAATTAATAAAGGGGTGTATAGCTTACAGTGCATTCAGGTTATGAACCATGCCCAGTACATAAAAAAAAGATGCCCCATGTGTAGCTCAAGGGACATCTTATTCAAAGTGAAATTGTTGTTAATCTATATGGACAGAAAAAAGATTGAACTAGAAAAAGCGCCATGATATAATCTATAGCGCGATTGACATATTTATTGGATATAAAAGATGTAACATTATTTCTCCTAATTTAATTTTACATCCGACATTCCAATTTGTCAATGCTCTTTTTTAGACCCAATAAATGGAAAAAGGGAGTGGACTTATTCATGGATAAAGCCGTTGAATGGAAGTTGGAAGAGGAAAGATTAGTGCAGGTGAGGAACAAACTTCAGGCAAGACTCGAGGAGTTAGAACCGAAGGTTGCAGGATTGCATGAACAGGCGGCCGAAATTCGTAAACGCTTTTGGGAAGAAGTGACGATTAACACGGGTTCGTACACGGACTTTGAAGATGCATTCTATACCATTAATCAGCAGTCCAGAGTGTTGGCCGAGCGGGAGCGCGGGCACAAGCTGTTATCACAACAATGGAAAAATACAAAGAGACTGCTCCCCGCGCCGTATTTTGGTCGCTTCGACTATAAGGAAAAAGGCATGACATTTACTGAACAGATCTACATCGGCGTATCATCTTTCATGGATGAGGATGGTTTGAACTTTCTAATCTATGACTGGAGAACGCCAATTGCGAGTCTGTACTATGATCACTCTCCCGGACCAGCAAGTTATGACACACCTTCAGGACGAATCGACGGAAAGATGGAGCTCAAGCGTCAATTCCAGATTCAACATGGGCAGCTTCATAGTATGTTTGATTCAACTGAGACGATTGGTGACGAATTGTTGCAGCAAGTGCTCGCCAAGGGTGCAGACTCACAGATGAAGAGCATTGTAGCAACGATCCAGAAGGAACAAAACGCCATTATTCGTGATGATCGAAGCCGGATGCTTATCGTTCAGGGAGTAGCTGGCAGTGGCAAGACGTCCGCTACGTTACAGCGAGTGGCCTACTTACTATACAAACACCGCCAGACCGTCAAAGCAGATCAGATTGTACTTTTCTCGCCGAATCCGATGTTTACCAGTTATACTTCCACCGTACTTCCGGAACTTGGTGAAGAGAATATGCAGCAGACCACTTTTCAGGAATATCTCAATTATTGGCTGGATTCCTCCTTGCGACCGGAGGATGCCTTTGATCAGATTGAATATGTGCTGACAGCCCAGGAAGATCCAGGATATGAAGCTCGTCTGGAGGCGATCAAGTACAAAGCTTCCGAGATATTCCTGCAAGTGCTCCAAAACTACGGTAAGTGGCTGGGCCGGGAGGGCATGCGTTTCAACGGCATTCAATTTCGGGGACGTGAATTCATTACTGCGGACCGAATTAAGGCTCAATTTTACAGTTTGGATCAAAATCTTACCTTGTCCAACCGTATTCTTCTTTTGCAGGAATGGTTGTTGAGAGAACTCGTTACGCTGGAACGTCTGGAGCGGGAAGCAGACTGGGTTCAGGAGGAGTTGAATTATCTGGACACGGATGAGTATGTGGAAGTTTTCCGCATGTTGCACAAAGAAAAGCCTGTGTTTGATGTGGCGGAAAAATATGCAGCCCGTGAGAATGGAAATAACAAGGAAGTGCAAGATGAGGGTGCCTCTAACTTTGGAGTGCGGGAAGAGGAACTGCTTCGTCAGAAATTGGTGAAAGATATGTTTAAACCGTTAAGAAAGAGTGTGCGGAATTTCCAGTTCGTGGATGTGAAAGGGATATACGAACAACTATTTGTAGATGAAGCCGCTTATCGAGAACAAACGAATGGGGCAATCCCCCCACAGCACTGGCCTGAGATCTGCAAACAGACGAAGGAAATGATTTCGCAGAATAAGCTGTTCCATGAGGACGCTACTCCTTATTTATATGTAAAAGAACTGATTGAAGGCGTCCGGACGAATACGGAGATTCGTTATGTCTTTGTCGATGAAGGCCAGGATTATTCGGCGTTTCAATACGAATATCTCAAGAAACTGTTTCCTCGTGCCCGCATGACGGTGCTGGGGGATTTCGGGCAAGCGATCTTTATGCAGGCTACGGAGCTAGCAGCATCCAACTCGCCGTTGGTCCACCTTTATGGAGAAGCCGAAACCACATTGATCCGCCTGGTACGCAGTTATCGTTCAACCAAAGAGATTGTTGAATTCACGAGACACATGTTACCAGGGGGAGAAGAGATTAGACCTTTTGAAAGGGGAGATCAGAAGCCTCTTTTAACAAGACTGAAGGACGAAAAGCAGCGTGGTGCGCAGATTCTCGCAGACATCTCCGCACTTAAGGCGGAGGGGTTTGACTCCATCGCTGTAATTACGAAGACCGCGGCTGAAAGCCGGGCAGCCCATGAAAGGTTACAAAATCAGGGAGGCGAAGGCTCACAACTTATAACGAAGGATACGCAGATTTTTGAAAAAGGAATCATGATCATTCCTGTGTACCTCGCCAAAGGCGTCGAGTTCGATGCTGTCCTGATCTATGATGCTTCACTGGAAGCATACAGCCAGGAATATGACCGCAAGCTTCTGTATACGGCCTGCACACGGGCCATGCATCGACTTCATCTATATACAGTGAGTGACTGGTCACCATTTGTGCAGGCGTTACCTGCGAATCTGTATGACATAAAATCACAGTGACTGCGGAGGCCTGATGTAGGTCATTACCGTAATCAAGAAGTAATTCATTGTTTATGAAGAAATTTAGAAAGCTGCTCGTAGCCTTTTATCAAAAAAAGGTATGGGCAGCTTTCTTTGTAATGAATACAGGAGTGATGAAAGTTATTCTTTACTGATCGTTCCTGATGTGATAAATTGTTATTAGGGGTTATGAGAATGATCGTTCTCATAACATTCTCAAACATAAATGAATTCTCAAATGAGAGGGAGTATTAATAAATGGACATTTCCAAACAAGTTGCTATTGTAAGCGGGGCTAATCGAGGTCTGGGTAAGAAACTTGCTCTCGAGTTGCTAGCGAGGGGGGCCAAAGTATATGCTGGCGCGCGAAACCCTGAATCCATTGATCTTCCTGGGGCTATTCCACTGCAACTCGATATTACTGATCCTCAATCTGTCTTGGCTGCAGCTGAGGTAGCGAGTGATGTAACCCTACTAGTTAATAATGCTGGTTCTTCTACGGGTGCTTCGCTGCTCACGGGTGAACTGAACGATATTCACTTGGAATTCAATACACATGTGTTCGGTACGCTATCCATGATTCGTGCGTTTGCACCGGTAATTGAAAAGAATGGAGGAGGTTCGATACTGAATATTCTGTCCGCGCTATCCTGGCTCAGCCTGGGTAACTCAGGTGCATATTCTGCTGCAAAATCTGCTCAGTGGGGAATAACGAACGCACTACGTATGGAATTAGCCCCTAAAAATGTTCGCGTTGCCGGATTACACGTTGCATTCATGGATACGGATATGACGGCAGGTATTGACGCACCAAAAACGAGCCCAACGGATATTGCCAAGATTGCAATAGATTCCATCGAAGCGGATCTGTACGAGATTATTGCCGATGATACCAGTCGGAATGTACAACAGGGTCTTGCCGGTGGTGTTGCTGCCCTTTACCCGCAATTGTTTCAAAAATAGAGAGGCGTAGATACATTTTCTCGTTATAAATAAAGCAACCCCCACCAGATAGGTGGGGGTTGAGTACGTCATGAATACTCCAATTCCATTCCCTCAAGAACGGTAAGAATATAAGGTTTAACCTTTAACTGCACCGGCAGTAAGGCCGCTGACAATATATTTTTGCCCGAATAGATACAGGATGAATACAGGCAGGGAAGTTAGCACGAGATTGGCGAAGATCAGGTTCCAGTCCCGGCTATATTTGCCGTAGAAATTGTAGATCGACAGTGGCATCGTCCAGGTGGAACTGTCTGTCAGGAAGTACACCGGAATGGTGATATCATTCCATACGGACATGAACACCATGATGGCTACCGTTGCGTTAACGGGCAGGATGAGCGGTGTGACGATGCGGAAGAACACGCCGAACACACTTGCTCCTTCCAGAAATGCGACTTCGTCCAGCGCTCGTGGAATGGTTTTGATGAATCCACTGTACAAGAATACACTGAAGGCCGTATTTAACGCGGCATAGATCAGGATAACGCTCGTGATGCTGCCGTAGAACCCCAATCCCTGTACAACCCGTATGGTCGTAATAATCGACATTGGCGCAATCAATCCCATGAAGAAATACATGTAAATGGTGCCGGATAGTTTGGTTTCCCGACGTGCCAGAATGAATGCCGCTGCCGAAGAAGCAACGATATTAATGATGGAAGATACGCCGGTAATCAAAATACTGTTGAAGAATGCCCGTGACAGACCGCCTTCCTGGAAGACACGAACATAGTTCGAGAATTGCCATGTTTTCGGGAAACTCAGAGAGAAGCTGAGCACTTCGGCGCTGGTTTTGAATGAGCCAAAGATCAGAATGACAAGCGGCAACAGAACGATAAGAGAGGCCAGAATCAGGAAGCCTTCCACGATATAGTTGCGGATGGCGAGTTTGCGTGTATAGCCCATATTATTCCGTAACCTCCTTACGCCGCATGAAGATCAATAGCGGTATAGCGATAATGGTAACGACCACGAACAGAAGGGTGTTGACCGCTGTTCCAAGTCCCCAGTTGCCTTCGCCGAAAGACCGTAGAATGATCGTACCGACGACCTGTGAAGCGTTACCCGGGCCACCACCGGTCATGACGTACACTTCGGAGAATACTTTGAGTCCACCGATCAACGTCAGCATCAGGTTAATGTTAATGGCGGGCAGCAAGAGTGGCAGTGTGATTTTGAAAAAGCTTCTCCACGAACTTGCCCCATCAATCTTGGCCGCTTCGTAATACTCTTGAGAAATGGACTGCAGACCTGCCAGATAGATGGCCATCTGGAACCCGGCGCTCTGCCAGATCGAGACGATGGCAATCGTCCAGATCACAATCGATGGGTTGGTCAGCCAAGCTTGGCTTAACGAATGCAATCCTACCGATTCCAACAAATTGTTAATTGTACCTTCGGTACGCAACATGGGAGTGAACAGGATGCTGATCACAAGTATGCTGAGTATGGAAGGAGAGTAGAAGATCGCACGCAGCAGGTTCTTTGTTCTTAATCGCATGTTAAGTCCTACGGCCAGCAATAGGCCGATGACATTCTTGCCAACAACGGTGACAATCGCAAATATCGCTGTGTTTTTCAGCGCCAGAATCAACGTTTTGTCTGAGAAAATTTTCTCGAAATTATCCCACCCGATGAACTTCAACTCCAGCCGGTCCAACCGCCAATCCGTGAATGAGTAATAAAAAGCGGCGAGAGCAGGCACAACGAAAAAGATGGAGTAGATCAATAGTGCGGGAAATATCATGTAATACGAGTACAGATTTTTAGTCCTTTTCATGTCTCACACTCCGTTATAGCCAGGCAGTATAACGTCCGATCATGTGATGCTGCCTTATATTTCACTCTTTAGAAACCTTCTACGCCTTTATCCTGCATCAGCTGACTGAACTTCTCATCCCAGGATTTCAGTACTTCCTCTGGTGACAATCCACCAGCGAATTGATCCTGCAACAATCGGTACAATTCACTGCGATCAACCAGCATGTATGCATCCGTTGTTAGCACGGTTTTCTTCGGCGTAATGTAATTGTCTACAATGTCCTGTTTGTATGCCGGTAGTTCCGGTGTAGTAACGTCACTGAAATTGGATACGTATCCTTTGGAATCCACGATCTGTTGGGCGACATCTTTGGAAGCGATATAGTCCAGGAACTGTTTGGCTTCATCCAAATGTTTGGATTTCTTCGGAATGAACAGTTGTCCGCCGAGTGGACTCGCACCCAGACTGGCATTATCCGACGATGGAATCGGGAATACACCCAGTTCCATATTTGGATCTTGCTCGGCCACGCCTTCAATTAACCAATCGCCCATAAACATCATGGCTACTTCCTTGTTCAGGAATTTACCTACTGCCATGTCATAGCTGTCGCTAAGTACATCGGTGTTGGTGTACCCTTTGGTGTACACTTCATACTGTTGTTCCAGGAATGTTTTGAATTCGGGAATATCGGACCATTTTTTCTTGTTACTGTTCAACTCATCAAAAAACGTCGGATCATTTTTGGCTACAAAATCGGCAAAAGCTGCAGCAGGCCAGATGTTGGCAGCCCAGGCATCTTTGTAAGGCATGAATACAGGTGTAATGCCACTTGCTTTGATTTTTTCACAGTTCGCCAGGAATTCTTCGTAGTTGGTTGGAATGGACAACCCGAGTTCTTCAAAGATTTGTTTGTTATAAACGACACCTTGCATCCCGGTATCTTGGCTGACATGGAAACTGTAAAGGTGACCGCCAGAAGAGAGGACGTCTTTGTTGACGATTCTGTTCGCCCAAGGTTCGCTATCAAGAATCTCAAAGTTGCGTTCAAGGTTGAGGTCCGTGACTGCACTCGCCAGATTGTACTGAATAATATCAGGTGTTTCATCTACAGCCAGTTTGGTCTGCAGTACAGTCGTCGTTTGTTCTGCCGGAATCAGTTGCAGATTGACGCGAATGTTCGTCTGTTTTTCGAATGCATCGAGAATGTCCTGCTGGATGAAGGCAGAGTCCTGAGAACTTTTGGAGATTGCCAGCTCCAATGTGACTTTGCCACCCTTGCTGTCCCCGCCAGCAGCTGTGCCGGAATCCGTACCTCCTGATCCGCAAGCGGTTAATGAGATGGATAAGATACTGGCCAGAATAATAGAAATCGCCTTTTTTCTTTTTATTGTTTTCAATGCAAATCCCCCTCTGAAACGTTTAGTGAATCCGTTTACAAGTCCGATTATAGATTCTTTTCTCGCCCCGGTACATGTCTGTGCTTGAACGTTGATGTGTAAAATCCTGAACTTGAAATCGCTATCATTTCATGGAGTACCGTGATAGAGTAGACATCAATCTAAGTGATCTCACATCATGTCAGAACAGGAGGGCATCTCTAATAATGGCGAAGCTCCTACATAAAGCAACTCAATTCAGTTTGCAGACGAAGGTGTTTTTGACGTTTTTGGCTCTGCTTTTGTTTGTGCTGGGCTGTTTTATCGTCTATGTAAATGTAATCGTTGTCCGCCCGCTCAAACTGAAAACAGAGCAGGATACGCTCGTAACCGCTACAAAGGTTAGAGAGCAAGTTGATCTCTACGTGGAACAACAGAACCAGATGTCGCAGCGGATATTATCCAGCAAAAATATTTTTGCGGCCATGGACAAAAGCTCTTCAGCGCATAGTAATTATGAAAGGCTGAAACAGATTCGGATCATCAAAGACATCATGTTTCAGGCGATCGGGCCGAGCATGAATATCAAGGACATGTCCATCTATGACAATCACGGCGTTCTCCTGACGTCATATCTGGGTTCGGGCAATCCGCCCGCAATCCTGAACACCATGATGGAAAGCAGTCAGATCGGACGAAATTGGACGGAAAGTGGTTTTGTTCTGCTGCGCCAAGACGATACCATCTCCTTTGTTCGCACGATCAATGATCAGAATGGCAAGGTATACGGTTATCTTAGCATTCAGATGGAACAGGCCTATATACAGAACCTTACGGAAGGTATCACAGCAGGAGATGTCTATATTCTGAATGAACAAGGGGAGCAGATGACAGGATCGGAAGCGGGTGTGACATTTGCCAATTGGACAAAGCCTGCATCTGACGAGGGACTGGATGTCGACAAAGACGACAATTATATCACGCATTCCACATCACCCAGTACAGGTTGGATTACGTATATCATTACACCCAAAAAATCTGTCCTGGGCTCGATCCATTCGGTTCAGACGATGTCCATTCTGCTGATTACAGCACTGATGCTGGTTTCATTTGTGTATATCTTCCTGTCAACGCGTAACCTGCTGCTGCCAATCCGTAAGCTCCGCAGCCAGATTTGGCGCATGAACTACAGCAATATGAATCTGAAAGTGGATGAAACGCCGAAGAACAATGATCTCTTATTGCTGAATGAAGCCTTTCAGGATCTGATGGAGCGGCTTCAACAATCCATTGACCGGGAAAAATCGGCACTTCATGAAGAAGTAAAGGCGCGTAATTCAGCATTGCAAGCCCAGATCGCACCTCATTTTATTCATAATGTTCTATATCTGATCAGTATTGCCGCGCAAGAAGGGAAGACCAAAGTTGTATCGGATATGTGCAAGCATCTCTCCGACAGTTTGCGTTATATTGTATCTTCACCATACGCGCATGTGACTTTGGCTGAGGAGCTTCAACATACGAGACATTATCTTTCTCTTGTACAACAAAAGTACGAAGAGGATCTGGAATGGGACATCTGTGCTGACGAGCTGGCCAGCGAAATCCGGTTGCCGCGGTTGGTCATTCAGCCGTTTGTGGAAAATTGCATTGAACATGCCTTTGCCAACACCGCGCCGCCTTGGCGTATCCGGATTACTGTGAAGCAATATAACGGATTATGGGCTCTGGAGATTAAAGATAACGGAGAGGGCTTTCCACCGGATAAGATCCAGAGGATATTAGCCAATATTCAGGAATCGGGTTCCGGAATGAACCAGACGGCCGATCGTGCCACAGCCTTTGGTAATATGGGGATTATCAACAGTGTCAATAGACTCAAGTTAATGTATAACAACCGGCTCTTTATTAATATATTTAACAATCATGCGAAAGAGGATCGTGGAGCAACGATTCAAATCATCGGCTCACTCACGAAGGATTTTTACTAAGGCGTGTCTGAAAACTCCGAAGGAAGCAGATTTTGAGCCACGACCTAACTCAGGAGGTACAGATGATGTATAACGTTATGATCGTAGAGGATAGCAAACCAATATTACGTAATATCAAAATGCTCTTGGAAACGCTGAGCTTCCCGATTCGTGTAGCGGCTACCGCAACAAATGGGGAAGAAGCTTTGGCGGGGATAAAGCAAGAATCCATTGATCTGCTGTTGACCGATATTCGAATGCCCAAAATGGATGGTCTGTCCCTGATTGAGCAAGCCAAGCTTGCCAACCCGGATCTGAAGGTCATTCTAATTAGTGGGTACAGCGATTTTGAATACACAAGAAAAGCATTGAACCTGCAAGTGTTTGACTATTTGTTAAAACCTGTCGAGCAAGAGGCGCTTGAAGAAGTTATGGGTCGGGTCATTGAGCAACTCAATCAACAGATATCCAAGGACCTGCTGGATCTGCAAGAAATCATTCATCCCCATTGTGAGAATACGCCGAAACAGGGGGAGTATTTTCCGCCCTTATTCAGCCAGATGATGATGATCATGAGCAAACAACCCTTCACCTCTGGGCATAAACGATGGGGGCGGGCGGAGCTTGAGGCTATCATGCAGGATTTTTTTACATCCTACGCATGTCGTGTGTACACAAGTCAAACCCCGTATCAATATGTCGTTTTCGTCAACAAAAGTGCACTGGACTTGTACTCTTCTGTACATGAATGTCTCGAATCGTTGCGACGACATTTGGTTGCGCATGACATCGATGCGATCATTGGAGGACAACTTCTATTCGCTGAGTCTGGTAATCTGCCTGAGCTTTATCACCGCATGTCGTCCATTGTGTCTGAGCAGCAACGGTTGAAACAAGGAATAGTGTTAGATACCGGGAATCCGGTGTCGATGGCCAGATCCGAGACAGGCTGTCTGGATTCGGTGTTGGAATCTGCTTTTGTACAGATGATACAGGCCCGGCAAAAAGAACGGTTTGCTCTTAAGCTATCTGAATTGTTGAATCGATGGGCAGAGGAAAATGTACATATGACCGAGGTGGAGCGGTTTATCGGATTGGTCGTAGACACCTTCGCGCATCTGTACGAGGAACAGGGGTCGGGCATGAGATTGGGGCTGGAGCTTCGGTCAAGACAATTCGCTCAGGCACAGTCCTATACGGATTTTTGCCGGGAACTGACGGAATGGACGGGACAATGTTTCGATATGCTGCAATCCCACGTTCGAAAAAGCAAGGCGATCCTGTTCGAGCAGATTGACGATTATGTAAAACTTAATAAGTACTCTCCATTGTCTATCAACGACATCGCCATAAAGTTTCACGTCAGCCCGTCCTATGTCAGCAGAGTGATCAAAAATGAAACACAAATTACGTTTGTTCAGTATTACACCCAGCTTCGCATTCAGGAAGCCTGCAGACTGTTGGAAAGCCAACCGGACATGAAGTTTAAGGAAGTATCCGATTTGCTGTCGTTTAGCGATCAACACTATTTCTCGAAGGTGTTCAAAGAGTATACGGGGCTAAGTCCTACGGAATATAAACAACAGATGCTTGGTATAAAGAACCAATCCTAGCTAACAAACCCTTTTTATTTATGCTATAATACGAAACAAATACGGCTTGTTACTGAATTCATTCAGGCAATACCTATGTATATATACGCTCAACGTTTCTTTGGGTGTGTACATATATGGGTTTTTTTGCGTTTACTTGCCGGTTGATTCTACTAAAAATGAATACAGAGAGGAAGATTCACTTTGGAAAAAGAGAAGAAAAAAAGATCATTTTATAAGAAAGGGGGAGCCAGTTTACAATTAATGAGTACTCGACTGATTGCAGCTTTCCTTGCGGTACTTATTATCCCAACTGCACTTATTGGTTATTTCTCGTATCATAGTGCCAAAGACCAAGTGCAACAAAAAATGACAGATCCCATCAATACAATTTTGACAATGACAGGACAGCATATTAACAATCTGGTAGGGGAAAAAGCAGAAATGTTGAGTTATATAGACAGTATGTATGGTTCCCTTCCCAGTCAGGCAAATAACGAAGTGGTACAAGTAGGAATTGACCAATTAGCTGATACATATCCTGATATTCTTGCTATAACTGTGGGTAACGACCAAGGTGATTTCATATCATCTCCAGCAATAGAGGATGCAACATATGATCCACGCAGCACAGAATGGTATACCAATGGTGAAAGTAAGAATGGATCACTCTATTTTTCGAGTATTATGAAAGATCCGGTATCCGGGAAGATTTATGTAGAAATTTCAAAGGCTCTTTCAAATCAACAAGGTGTAGCAAATATTAAACTTGATCTGGAGCAATTAGCAAAAGAAATATCAGTTGTGGATGTAGGAGGCAATGGGAGCCTGATTGTAGTTGACTCCAATCGAACAATCGCAGCTTGGTCCGGTGCCATTGTAAAAGGTGGGGGAGGAGAGCTCGGCGGAGCGCTTATCGAGGGGATTCCAGTTCATCCGAATACGGCTTCAAGTTCCAATGAACCGATGGCATTTTCCCAATTTGTTAGAACGGATCTGGCGTATGACTTGGAGGTATATAACGGTGTTAATGCTTTGACGGGGTGGAATGTCATTGCTTTGATGGGCCATGAAGACTTCATCGCCGCAGCGAAACCCATCATGGTATCGAGTCTAACCGTCATTGCTGTATCTGTATTAATTGCCGGAGTTATTATTTTCTTCATTCTGAGATCGTTTATTGTACCCATGCAAAAACTGCGAAAGGCCACTCGCAGCGTAAGCGAAGGGAATCTGTCCGAACGGGTTAATCTCAAAACCGAAAACGAATTTGGTATATTGGCCAATGATTTTGACCAGATGACTATCTCACTTCAATCGGTGGTTGCCGAACTTCATCAGACGTCATCGTTGTTAAGTCACTCTTCCCAGATGATTCAGGAGAGTACAGAACAAACTACCCAATCGGTTCAACATGTGGCGGAAACCATGCACCAGACTGCGGAATCAGCTATGGTTGGGGCGGAAAATTCGGAACAAACCGCGAATGCCGTAGAAGAGATGGCGAGAGGCATCAGTACAATTGCAGAATCTGCGAGTGCCATCGTTGATTCGGCTGAAGAGACGGAGCGCGCTGTTGCTAATGGCGGGAAAACCATTAACCAGGTCGGTGAACAAATGGAACATATTCTCGGAGCTGTTGAAGAAACCTCGGCATTGATTAATGAGCTGTCCAGTCTATCCGCAGAAGCGAATCGAATGAATGAAGCGATTGCGGATATCTCACGGCAAACCAACCTTCTATCACTGAATGCCTCTATTGAAGCATCAAGAGCGGGAGAACACGGTAAAGGTTTTGCTGTCGTTGCTGGTGAAGTGCGCACGTTATCCATGCAATCCAAACAAAGTGCGGACGACATTGGCGCTACTATTGGCAAAATGCTCGATCTGATTGCGAAATCGACGTCCCTTATGAATGATAAAGTTCGCAATCAAGTTGGTGAGGGAATGCGAATTAGCCTAGAAGCTTCTGCAACCATATCGAACATTGAACAATATACAACTCATATCGTGGATCAAATTCAGGATATATCCGCTGTCTCCGAACAGTTGTCAGCCAGTACGGAAGAGGTCTCGGCTACCGTTGCCTCGATGAGTCACATCTCTAAAGTGTCGGCTGATAGCGCTCAGACAACTTCAGCAGCAGCCCAAGAGCAAATGGCAGCAATGGAGGAAATATCCGCATCTTCTGCACAGCTATCCAAAACAGCAGAGAATATGCAAGCACTGGTTCGCCGGTTTAAGCTCTAGAGTAGAGGTAAGTAAGCGTGAAACGAAACGTGTTAAGCAAAAGGCGTTCCCCAAAGGGAGCGTCTTTTTGCGCTTAGCTAAGAAAGAGGAGTAAGCATGTGATCACTTGAGCACTCATCCTCAACATATCCTTTCTAGCATTTCGGATGAAACGGGTTTGCAGATAATAGAGGTAGGATAATGCAATAATTCAGTGAATTTGTATAGGAAGAGATCTGATAAAATGAATGAAAAGCTGGGAGGTAAAGCCATGAAAAAGCCTATGATCGGTGTACTGCCTTTAGTTGATACTGACAGAAAAAGTTACTGGATGCTTCCAGATTATATGAACGCAATTGAGGAAGCCGGCGGGATTCCAATTATGCTGCCTTTGACAACGGATGCCGAGATCATTGCAACGTTGGCTAATGCGTTCGATGGGTTCCTGTTCACCGGGGGACATGATCTCAATCCTAAATTATATCATGAACAGACAGAGGATACGTGCGGGGAGTTATGTATTGAACGCGATATGATGGAGTCGATATTATTACAAAAGGTAATGGAGCTAGATAAACCTGCGTTTGGCATATGCCGTGGATTACAGCTATTTAACGTTATTTTGGGTGGTACGTTGTATCAAGATATTCCGACCAGCCTTCAACTTCATGGGAACAAAATCGTTAATCATAAGCAAAGTCCGCCGTATACGAATCTCGTACATGATGTACATATTGAGAAAAATAATATCCTATTCGATATTTTGCAAACAGATACGATAAAAGTAAACAGCTATCACCATCAGGGGATCAAGATGTTATCGGATAAATTAACGGCCGTGGCAGTCGCTGAAGATGGACTCGTCGAATCCGTGGTCATGCCGAACCGTTCATTTGTTTTGGCTGTGCAGTGGCATCCAGAGTACAGCTACAAAGTAGATGACTATAGTCAAAAGTTATTTGCGGCGTTCGTTAATGCCTCTATAACCCCGAGATGTAATATGCATATTGAAGACATTACCGCATAAAATGCGGGGAAGAAAAAAGACCTCCTGTTAATAAAAACAAAGGAGGTCTTTGTATTGGTGATGTAGTCACAATGAGTAGTCGTGCTATGACTAGTACCATTGTTGTGGAATGATTATTTTAATCCAGGCTTGGTGTTGGCATGCTCTTCAGCGTGAAGGGAAGCGATTAGCTTCTCGCCTTCAACATCCAGGTTTGGCAGGATGCGATCCAGCCATTTTGGAAGTGCCCAAGCTTTGTCTCCGAAGATCGCCATGATGGCAGGGACCAAGCCCATACGGATGATGAAAGCATCGATTAGGATGCCCACCGCCAAGGTAAAACCAATCTGCTTAATCATGACATCATCGGTGAAGATAAATCCTGCAAATACAGAGACCATAATCACTGCTGCGGCAACGACCACGCGACTGACCTGATTGTACCCATGAACGACGGATTCGGTGCCGCGATGACCGTGAACATATGATTCCCGCATGGAGCTAACCAGGAAGACTTGATAGTCCATCGCGAGGCCATACAAAATACCTGTGACGATGATTGGCATAAAGCTTAGCAACGGTCCGCCGGTATCGAAACCAAAGAGTGAATGCAACCAGCCCCATTGGAATACAGCTGTTGTAATCCCGAATGTAGCCAGGATACTAAGCAGGAAGCCAATCGTTGCTTTGATGGGAACGATGATCGAACGGAATACGAGTAACAGGATGATCAGCGACAACAGGATGATAATGCCTACATAAATAGGGAATACCTGCGCGAGTTTGGCAGACATATCAATGTTAACTGCCGTAAGACCCGTAACCCCAAGCTTCACATCATAGGTCTGTGCGATACTCGAATCAGCCGAGCGCAGATCACTGACCAGTGTTTTAGTGAGCGCATCGTTAGGACCCGTTTTTGGAATGAGACTAAAGATCGCCAAATCTTCTGTCATCCCAAGCGGTGTAACCTGTGCAACGTTGTTTTGACCTTGCAGTTCCATCACCAGACCACCCAAGAGTTCCGGCGTAACTTTTGCAGAAGATTGATTAGGCTCTGCGACCAGAATAAGTGGTCCGTTGAATCCTTCTCCGAAGCCTTCTGATATAGCATCATAGCTCTGTCTTGCATCTGTATCAAGATTCGCTGAGGAAGCACCAGGGATACCCATTTCCATTTTCGAGATAGGTATCGCCGCAAAACCTAGAATAACGATGATGGCGATAATGGTAGCCCAACGATTCTTGATAACGAATTTCACCCATCTATCCGCTACTCCGTGGCTAGCGGCTTTAGGATGTTTCGTGCTTTTCTCACGAGCTTTGGCGGAACAGATGCGTTCGCCTACCAATCCCAGTAAAGCCGGCAACAGGGTTAAAGCAACGAATACGTTGATGAGCACGGTGGCAGCTGCGACCAAAGCCATCGTAGATAAGAATGTCAGACCAATGACGAGCATACCGCACAATGCAATAATGACGGTTAATCCGGCAAAAAATACTGCGCTACCCGATGTGCCAATGGCTCTTGCCGTTGCTTCTTTTGCGCTCAAGCCTTGATCAATAATCATTCGACGCTGGCGATTGACAATGAAGAGCGCATAGTCGATTCCGACAGCCAATCCAACCATAAGAGCCAGAACGGAAGTGACACTAGGCATTTCAATGAATTTGGAGATTGAGAATGCTCCACCTACCCCGATCGCAACACCCAATAGTGCAGTGATCAAAGGCAGACCTGCTGCAACGACGGAGCCAAGTGTGATCAGCAATACGACTACAGCAATGACCAGTCCAACAATCTCTGCGGAGCCGACCCCAATCGATACGGCTTTAAGCGTTTCACCTGGCAAGACTGTAATGTTGGTTCCTTGCTCTACCGTCATAACGGATTGAATCACAGAATCAAATACATCCTGCGTGATGGCAGACTGCTCGATTGTAAATTGGAACTGGAATAGTGCAATACTGCCGTCTGAAGAGATCAACATACCAGGTACAGGAATACCATCCACCATCAAAGGTCCATAGGGAGGAGGTGTGGCTGTTGCGGATTGAGCTGCACCCGCAGACTGAGCATTCTGAGCCATCTCTGCTGAAGCCCCTGAATTACTCGCTTCAGCTGCATAATCCGCAGGGTTAAGGACTTTGTCTAATGCGTAAACTTCATTAACACCTTTCATCATGGCAGCCAAACGTTCAGGCGTATCCAAACGCTCGTTGTCCGGTGCCTTGAACACAACACTTCCTTGACCGCCGGAGGCGGCAGGCAGTTCTTTGGCCAATTGATCCAGAACCTTCTGCGACTCGGTGCCTTCAATCTTCATTTCAGAACTGATGTGAATACCATTGATACTGATCATGGAGATGACAATTCCCAGAACTAATACCCAGCCAATGATAAAGTAGGCAGGTTTGCTAAAAGCGGTTTTCCCCACTCTGTATAATAATGTAGACATTTATCTATTTTACACTCCCTCTATGATGAATGTGGATGGTTGGCATGTTCAAATCCTGCCCGCAAATGACTAAACGTCGTTTCCAAAAATTGATCGAAGGTGATAGCACCGGGCTTGGCATCTTCAGTAATGACTTGTCCGGGCAGCAACACATTGAGTCTTCCATCAATTAATGGCAGTATCGTTCCATATAGTGCATTAATCAGAAGATAAGTATAGATCTCGTCATACTTCCCGTTGGATAAGTCTAATAAGGTATCTTGTGCCTGCGTTTGCATCCGGTGCATGGCTCCGAGGTAATGAGGTTCAAGCACTGGATAGGTCTTGGATAGCGAGAGCAGCTGATGAAGCCTTCCAATTAGCTCTGTTGTAAGTTGCATCTGGATCAGGTCATACAGTACGTCTAGCAAGGAAGCATTATCAGGCATTTTGGTAAGTAACTCTTCGAGTTCCGTTGTATTCTGAACGGATATTGCGCCTCTTGCTACGGCTTCTTCTTTACATGTGAAGTAGTTAGCAAATGTTCTACGTGAACAACCCACCTGATGCACGATATCTTCGACCGTAAAGCCATCAAGCCCATGTTCAAGAGTCAGTTCAAATGCAGCACCGGCAAGGGCTTTTTCCGTTGCTTCTTTCTTCAAATGTCGCAAGTTTCGTTTAATCATTATTTCCGCTTATGCGTGCACCTCCAGCACCAATAACTATGGTTAAAGTAGTTTAATGAAGAACATACTCGTAAGCATAAGTATGCACTCAGTGAGATTCATCATAACAACAAGTTGCTCATTGTGCAAATTTACTCATTGAGCAATTATTTTGTATGGCGGTCATGCTGCGAATCCACGCTTCAACTTCTAAGGAATGAATGTTAAAATCAATAGAAAAACTTGGGGCGATAACGAGACATGAGTAGCCGTAAACAAAGTTTATTGGAGACAGCACTTGCACTTTTTTTAGAGCATAGCTATGCAAATACAACAATCCAGATGATCCTTGATCAATCGGGTGTATCCAAAGGCACATTCTACAAATTCTTCAGTTCCAAAGAGGATTGTTTATATTCGATTATAAATCAACGCATGCAAGAGGATGTTTTCATTCGCAAACAACTTGAACAGAATCACTATACATCGGATTATGACTTGCTCGTAGACCAGATTGCGATTCCTATGTCTGTACCTAATAAAGAGCGAGTATGGGAATTATATTGGACGGGATTTTATTCTGGGGAGATTAACTCAGCCAAACTGGCTACAGTTCACCTCAAATGGCTGTCTACACGCTTGATTCAGGTGTACGGGAACGACATTAGCTTATATGCCAACGAAGGGGCCATATTGTGCTACGGCATATTACATCAGATTGCCAACACTTCGAGAAGTCTGAATACGCAAAAGCCAGTATGGAGCGAAGTTGTTCCAAAAGTATTAACGTACATTGAATTGATCCTGCGAACTATGCATCAGAGAAATGAACACATTTTCGACTTTCAGTCTCTCTATTTCCTGAACGCCGATGAGCGTAACCATGATATGGGTCTGGACATCGATAAACTATTGAAAGATTTTGATGATTTCAACAAGCGTGTTCAAAAATCCGAGGAATCTGCTTCATTGAAGCAACTCTCGAAGGGGCTTTTAACGCTATTACAAGATAAAGAGGATATAAATATTCCTGTGATCGAAGCGGTACTTCAAGCGTTTCACAAAGAGTACAAGTCCGGTACATTTCAAACCGAAGCCAACAGAGTGACCGAGGCCTGTTGGTTGTATTTAGAAATGGTGAAGTAACGTAATTAATATGGGGGTTGGCTCAAAGCCACCCTCTTTTTTATGCTTATCGTAATTGTTGTTATCTCAATATACTAATAATGTACTTATAGTATATTTATAATCATTGTTATAACAGTTGTTTTGTAATGTGAAACTATGAAATTTGAAATGAAATATACGAGTAGTATATAATCGAAATGCACATATATTTCCATAGATTCGAATAACTTCACTTCGAAAGGAAGATTTATATGACTCATTCGGATAACCAGACATCAGAAAAAGCGCAATTTAATTTGTTTAGTGAAGAAAATAGTAAAGATCCATTTGCCATGTTTGCGCAGATGCGTGCCAAAGGCTCCGTTGTCCCTATTCCTAATCCGATGGGTGGAGAAGGGCAAACCTGGATTGTAACTCGGATGGACGTCGCCATGGAAGTGTTGAAAGATCATGCTCGATTTACGGTCGATATGAGCTCTATCGATCGTGGTAATGACATTCGAAAGAATCTCTCAGGCGAGCTTGCTTCATCGGAACCTCAGACCTTTTTTACCGGAAAGTCGATGCTCTTTGTTGATGAACCGGATCACCGAAGATTGCGTAGCCTAGTGTCCAAAGCATTCACTCCAAGATATATGGAGAGCCTGCGTCCACGTGTTCAGGAAATTGCCGATGAGTTGATTGACCAATTCGAAGGAAAAGGGGAGATGGATCTTGTAAAAGACTATGCCTATCCTTTCCCAATTAACGTTATTTCTGAGATGTTGGGTATACCGCAGGAAGACCGACCTCAGATTCATGTATGGTCTGAAGCGATTGCGAAGGGTCTTGGTTTCGGTAAACAGGACCCGGCAGTAGCACAGCACCTGCGATCATTCGCAGAGTACACCGCACAACTTGTGGCGAACAAACGAGTAGAGCCTTCAGATGACCTTATCAGTCAATTAATTGCGATTGAGGAGGAGGGTGACCGATTGAATGAAGATGAATTAATATCCATGATCACCTTATTAATATTTGCTGGACATGAGACAACATCCAACCTGATTGCAACCGGCTCGTATCTTCTTCTGACACATCCCGAACAACTGGGACACCTTAAACAAGATCCAAATCTGGTTCCTTCTGCGGTGGAGGAGTTGTTACGATATAATGGCCCCGCCACTTCTTCAGGTCCTCGTTATGCAACGCGGGACACGGAACTGGGTGGACAATTGATCGAAAAGGGAGATGTTGTGATACCCCTATTGAAATCAGCGAATCGAGACGAGCAGCAGTTCACTGACCCCGAAGAGTTGGATATCGAACGAAAAATAAAACGGCATTTGGCCTTTGGACACGGCATCCATATGTGTCTTGGCGCTCCACTTGCTCGTGTAGAAGGGGACGTGGCGTTTACTACGCTTCTACGTCGGCTACCGGATATTCAGCTCAGTATTCCTCAGGAAGAGATTCATTGGCACTCTGCTTTGTCATCACAGGGATTGGCATCGTTGCCTGTAAAATTTTAATAGATGAACTTAGTTTGACCCACTGGAGTATGACGGATTTTCGTCATACTCTTTATTTGTAATGATGATAGAATGGAATGGATAGATCTCAGTCGTGTCATTGATCAATGATTAAAAGCAAGTACATAATTTTTGTTCTGGAGGTAAACGATATGAATAAAGATGAACAATTCATGCATAAAGCCATTGAGATTGCTCTGCAAGCTCGCAAAGAAGGAAACGAACCATTCGGGGCTATTCTGTCCTGAAGTAACAGGGCGATTACTGGGCGCAGAAGGGTTAAGAGTTTTCGAAGGATATCAATTTCATTCCTAGTCGTGTTTAGGACAAAAAAAATTTTTTTTGATAATTGCTTGATTTTTTTTTCAACGTCTGATAGTGTAAGACCTGTGATTTTGGGAAGTTGATTTATCAATATGAATTAGAGCTTTCCAGCAGATAATTTTTGACCACTTCACCAGGAAGTTAAGGCCATACGGACAGCCGGGTCAAACGCCGATTGGCAACTTACGTTGCTTTATTGATTGAGTTCAAAGCTCAAATTTTATAAGTTGGTTACTTTACAACCAGTGCAATTGCACATCAACTTGTGAAACGGTCAATAAGAGTGGTAAAGGCGAATTATTTGCTATATAGACTCTGATCCAATATTGATATACATGAAGGAGCTTTCCGCCAAGGAGTTCTTGTGAACTTTTTTGGTCATGGAGACTTCACGTCTTTTTTAGGATGTATATCGATAAGCAAGTGTGATGATGCGCGATTGCGAGCATTTTTCACCTTGCTTTTTTTGTTGTCTTGTTGTTGTCACCGTATTAAACCAAATTAAACCAATTAAAAAAATACATATTGGGATAGGAGAATGTAAAATGGGAAAAGCACTAATCATCGGCGCCGGCGGCGTTGCTTCCGTGGCAGTACACAAATGCGTTCAAAACAGCGAAGTTTTTGAGGAAATCTGCATCGCGAGTCGTACAAAATCCAAATGTGATGAACTCAAAGCCAAGCTGGACGGCGGAAAAACAAAAATTACGACAGCACAAGTAGATGCTGATAATGTTGACGAATTGATCGCTCTGATCAACGAAGTTAAACCGGATATCGTGATGAACCTTGCTTTGCCGTATCAAGATCTGACCATCATGGATGCTTGTCTTGCAACTAAAACGAATTACATGGACACAGCGAACTATGAGCCACATGATACAGCGAAGTTCGAATACAGCTGGCAATGGGATTACAAAGAGCGTTTTGAACAAGCAGGCATCACTGCATTGCTCGGAAGTGGATTTGACCCAGGCGTGACTGGCGTATTCTCCGCTTATGCCCTCAAGCACTACTTCGACGAAATTGAGTACATCGACATTTTGGACTGCAATGGCGGCGACCACGGCTATCCGTTCGCAACCAACTTCAACCCTGAGATCAACATTCGCGAAGTATCTGCGAACGGAAGATACTGGGAGAATGGTGAATGGATCGAAACAAAACCGATGGAGATCAAACGTGTCTACGACTTCAAAGAAGTTGGCGAGAAAGACATGTACCTGTTGTACCATGAGGAACTGGAATCTTTGGCAAAAAACATGCCAGGTCTGAAACGTATCCGTTTCTTCATGACATTTGGTCAAAGCTACCTGACTCACTTGAAAGCTCTTGAAAATGTAGGCATGACTTCAATCGAGCCTATCGAATATGAAGGCAAACAAATTATCCCACTGCAATTCCTGAAAGCAGTTCTGCCGGATCCAGCATCCCTTGGACCACGTACTGTGGGTAAAACGAACATCGGTTGTATTTTCAAAGGCAAAAAAGATGGTCAAGACAAAACATATTATGTTTACAATATCTGTGATCACCAAGAGTGCTACAAAGAAGTGGGTTCCCAAGCGATCTCTTACACAACAGGCGTTCCAGCTATGATTGGTGCGGCAATGGTCATGACAGGCAAATGGAACAAACCAGGTGTTTATAATGTAGAAGAGTTCAACCCGGATCCATTCATGGAAGAGTTGAACAAATGGGGCCTCCCATGGGTAGAAGACTTCAACCCGGTACTCGTTGATGAGCTGCCAGAAGAAGTTAAAGAATCGGAGCTTGTTCGTTAAAATGCGGTTCGAGCAATTACCGACACCATGTTTTGTTGTTGACGAGGCGCTTATCGAGAAAAACCTGAAAATCCTGAACGGTGTTATGCAACGTACAGGTGCCAAAATCGTGCTCGCTCAAAAAGCATTCTCCATGACTGCGATGTATCCGCTGATTGGAGAATACCTGAGCGGTGCTACGGCGAGCGGTCTGTATGAAGCGCGTCTGGGCCATGAGGAAATGGGCAAAGAGAATCATGTCTTTGCTCCGGCATACCGCGCAGAAGAGATCGACGAGATTATCTCCATCTGCGACCACATTATTTTCAACTCATTTTCACAGCTTGCAAAATTCAAGGATAAGGCGCTTCAGGCAGGCCGTAAGGTTGGCTTACGCGTCAACCCTGAGTGCTCTACCCAAGAAGGACATGAGATCTACGATCCGTGTTCTCCGGGTTCGCGTTTTGGCGCGAAACTGGAGGATTTCGATGAAGAGATGTTGGAAGGTGTCTCTGGACTGCACTTCCACACACTGTGTCAGCAAAATTCCGACGATCTGGAGACTACGTTGAACGCGGTTGTTGAGAAGTTCGGACAATGGTTGCCACAAATGGAATGGATCAACTTCGGTGGTGGACACCATATCACGCGTGAAGATTATGATATTCCAAGATTGGAAGCTTGCATCAAGCGTATGCAGAATGATTATGGCCTGGAAGTATATCTGGAGCCGGGAGAAGCTGTTGCACTGAACGCGGGTTATCTGGTGACTTCAGTGCTGGACTTCCATAAGAACGGTATGGACATCGCCATTCTGGATACTTCAGCTACGTGTCATATGCCAGATGTGTTGGAAATGCCATATCGCCCGCCGCTGATTGGTTCGGGAGAAGTGGGAGAGAAGGCTCATCTGTATCGTCTTGGTGGACAAACCTGTTTGTCTGGTGACGTGATTGGGGATTATTCGTTCGATCAGCCTTTGCAAGAAGGCGACCGTCTGGTATTCGAGGACATGGCGATTTACTCCATGGTGAAAACCAATACGTTTAATGGCATGCCACTTCCAGCGATTGCTGTTAAGAGAAAAGACGGCGATTGCGAAGTTGTCCGCGAATTCGGATATCAGGATTTCAAAATGAGGCTGGCATAAGCTTTCATTATATAGAAGGTATTAATATAGAATTGTTATAAAAAAGAAGGGAGCCTGGAGACAGGTTCCCTTTTTAACGTCCAATGATGTTTTAATGATTAGATGTAGTGATGTTTATCATTGATGACTATCAGTAAGGTTAGATGATGTCTAACGCTATTCAGGTGACTTGGTTTAACTTCAGCTTAGGGTTAATTTTGTGGTTTAGAGGCAGCTCTCGCTGCGTACGGAAAAATCGGTTCTCTGAGTTCAAAGTCATACGTCAACCCATCCACAATGCCGACTACACTCTCACTGTCATACAACTCCAGCAAAAAACCAGCCATTTGTTCCGCCGTATGGAATTTGGGAACTCTGCCCTCATATTCAAACTCCTCTACATTAAAGGAATGTTTCGCAAATTCCGTCTCCGTTGCAGCCGGTGCGAGCACTTTGGCTTGCATTGCTGCGTTCTTGCCTTTTAACTCTTGCGCAAGTCCTTCCGTAAAGGCACTTACATAGAACTTGGTTGCACAGTAGGTTACTGCATCGGCTACAATTGTATATCCCCCACCAGAGGAAATATTAATGATCTGTGTGCCATCGACATCTGCATAATCACGTACATACAGGGAAGAAAGAATCGTGAGAGCTTCTATATTCAGATGAAGCATCTGCTCGATCTTAGGCAGATGTTGCTCACCTACGGAAGCAAAATTTCCGAATCCCGCATTGTTAATCCATGTCTCAATGGAATAAGCCTGAAGACTTTCATAGAATTCATGTACATTAGCGGCAATGGACAGATCAACTGTACGAATGACAACATCCAGAGCAGGATTGATTTCAGCTACTTTCGCTTTTAACTTGTCCAATTCATCGGTTCTGCGTGCTGCCAGGATTATATTTTTGCCACGAGCAGCAAAAGCTAAAGCGGCTTCATATCCGATACCTGAACTGGCACCGGTAATCACTGTGTATTTCATGGGAATTCCTCCTGGATCTGATTTCATTATTTATTGTGATGTGCCCACGAGTTGATTATACTGATTAGAGCTTACTCTAAGTCAAGCTGGAAAATGGAGGGGAGGTTAACCATGCATACCATTGGTGAAGTGGCAGAAATACTCCATATCAGTGCACATACGTTGCGTTATTATGAGAAGGAACAGATTGTAACTCCTCTCCGAGATGCGAGTGGAGGCAGGCGGTACAACGAGTCACACCTGAAGTGGCTACAATTTGTGATCAAATTAAAAGAGACTCAAATGCCCATTGCGATTATTAAGAAATATGCCTCCTTGTTTAAAGAAGGGGAGCATACGGCGGAGGATCGTTTGAAGCTGCTGGAGGAGCATAAAGAGTCGATTCAGAAACAGATGCACATCCTTCACACAGCAGATGAGATGCTTGAGCATAAAATATCGTCGTATCGAACGCTTATCGGACAATGAACTAACACACACAAATGACGATCTATTGCCAAAACAGTGATTTTTATTATAGACTGTTTTTTATCGGTTGTTCATCAAGGGGGAAAAGCAATGCATCAAAACAGAAAACAAAAGTCAAACAAGTTAAAAATCCTCTCCAAAGTATTATTGATTATCATTGGGGGATTTATAACGGCATATGGCCTCGAAGCCATATTGATCCCGAATAATGTCTCGGATGGTGGTGTCACTGGTCTGAGTATCGTAGGATCACAGCTGTTCGGATTACCACTGGGGATGCTCATCGGGATTATTAACATTCCGTTTGTGTGGCTAGGGTACAAGCAAATTGGTAAAAGCTTCGCGTTATATTCGATTATCGGTATTGCTTCACTGGCTATCAGCACCAGTCTGATGCACCATGTACCAACCATCATTGAAGGCGACACCTTGCTCGTTACGGTGGTCGGCGGGATTATCATCGGTTTCGGTATGGGGCTTGCATTGCGTAATGGCGGGGCATTGGACGGCATAGATATGCTGGCTGTACTCCTTTCGCGAAAAGTACCTTTTGGAACCAGTGATCTCATCCTCTTTCTGAACATGTTTGTCTTTATTGTCGTTTCTACCGTATTCGGTCTTCAAGGAGCGATCTTGTCAGGACTTGCGTATTTTATTGCATCCAAAGTAATACATATTGTTGAAGAGGGATTGAGCGGCTCCAAAACGTTTAAAATTATTACGAATCAACCTGAAATCATGGTTGAAACCATTCGTGATCGACTAGGTCGTGGTGCAACGTACACTGAGGCGTACGGTGGCTATTCTAATGAACAATTTAAGGAAATCACTTGTGTCATTAACCGGATGGAAGAGAGTAAAATTAAAGATATCATTCATGAGATTGACCCATCTGCTTTTGTAGTCGTATACGATGTAGCTGAGGTAAGAGGCGGCAATTTCAAAAAGAAGGATATTCACTAAACAAAACGCGCTGGCAGGAGGGAACTCTTGTCAGCGTTTTTTTGTTTTTCCTTGTTTATTACTAATATTTAGCACTTATGCATAAGCAAAGCTTTCTTATGGGAAACTTCTGTAGAGTGATTAAATAGCATGATTTTCTATGGGAGGTTAACTTAGTGACAAAACAGGACCCGCAAGAGCTTTTGAAGCAAAAACATGAGCTGGATGAGCAAAAAAGACAGTTCACTAATTTTTCCCGAAATATCTCAGGTCATGGTGAGGTCGAAGCTGGCCAAGAGTTCAGTGTTGACCGGGTACCAGATGATCAAAACCGTATGAAATCAGTTGAAAACAGACGCGGCGAGGTCTAAAACGTTACAACATAAGCTGATCCTTTATTGGATCGGCTTATTCGTGCGAAGCATTTTATTGATGCGGAAGATATATGATGTAATTGAACACGGGAGAACATATAGATGGTGGTCAATCGTTATAAAAGGTCGTATATTATTACTATGTGGATTGTGGGAGCGAACATGGGCCACATCGCAAAATGATAAACGATTTTACATAAAAGGACGGGAAAAAATGGACTTTAAACCGCTTTCTTCATTTATTGACCGCATTACATCTTGGCGCATTCCGTGGGCTGAGGTGCTGGTGATGCATCGAAATGATACCGTTTTCCATTACCGGAATGGTTACGCCAATCTGGAGGAGAAAACGCCCATTGGCGATGGAGCAATCTTCAATCTATACTCCATGTCCAAAATCATGACCTGCGTGGCAGGCTTGCAATTGGTGGAGAGAGGGGACATGCTGCTAAGTGATCCACTGTCCGATTATCTGCCAGAATATGCTGATATGACGGTGAAGAAAACGATGGCGAACGGAGAAATTCGACTGGAAAAGGCGACAAGAGCCATTACAGTGCGCGATTTGTTCACCATGACTGCCGGGTTCTCCTATGATGTGGGTAGTCCAAGTATTCAGGAAGCTGTAAAAAGCACCAACGGAACATTGCCGACACGAGACTTTGCGAGAGCGCTCGCGAAAGAACCACTGCTGTTTGAACCAGGAACACACTGGAATTATAGCATGTGCCATGATGTGCTGGGAGCATTGGTGGAAGTGGTAAGTGGTAAAAGCTTTGGTACGTATCTACGGGACGAGATCACCGGACCTCTTGGCATGAACGATACAACATTCAATCTGAACGATGAGCAGCAGACGCGCCTGATTCCGCAGTATGCATACAATGATGAGCTTGAAAAGGCAGTACGTCTGGATGGTAATGGATTCCGTGTGGGTACTGAGCTGGAGAGCGGTGGTGCAGGGTTATTATCAACGGTTAGTGATTACGCACGTTTTCTGAACACGCTTACTGGACTTGGTACAAGTCCTGAAGGCGTACGCATTTTGTCACAAGCTTCAGTGGAACTAATGCGAACCGATCATTTGAATGAAATGACTTGTGGGGATTATTCGTGGGATCATATGTATGGATACGGCTATGGATTAGGTGTCCGTACTCATATCTCCAAAGCAGGCAGTGGTTCGCTAAGCCCGCTTGGTGAATTTGGATGGAGTGGTGCTGCTGGGTGTATGGCTATTATTGATCCGGATTCAGAGCTTACGGTCATGTATGCCCAGCATCTGCTGAATAGTCAGGAAGGATATGTTCAACGACGCTTACGCAATGTGATATACTCCTGTCTATAAATTATATCGTTTTCGAATATGGAAGATGAGCCGCTAATCAGCGGCTTTTTTATGTTATATGGATTCATAACGAAAAAATAGATTGTTATATATTTCTTTATTAGAAAGGGTATGTTATCATTCTTAGGAAAATAGTACTAGTAGGAGGATATGCTTATTGAACATAAATCTATATTAATTACATAGTTTGATCAAGAGTACACTCTAGCAAGACCTATTGAAATGTTGAGATTATGCACGATTCAGAATTAGAAATGAGCTTGTAGATGTTTATTTTCAACTCAAAGGAGAGTCATCAATGATACACCCTAAACACAAAGCAAAATGGGCTTCTCTGGCCTTACTTACCTTAATTGGCTATGTTCTGAGCGCATTGCTCTTGTTACCACCCCATGCTGCTGCCAAAGGAGAGCAAATCTCTGCCAAACAACTCGCAAGTATGAGCCGACTTTCATTTACACTTCGTGATGCTAAGCAAACGGCTTACAACGTTTATATTTTCGCTTATGATGAACAGAAGAGCACGTTGGCCGAAGAAAATGGTTGGACCAATAATAAAAAAGGCGACAAGAGTTATTCAGGAACCTATCGCGCAGCCTTGGTGAAAAAAGGAGCAGCATACGGAACCGTCCAAGCAGCAAAACTGGATCTGAATACAATTATTTTGCCTCAAACCTGGAATTTCGTAGTGAAAAGCAAAGGGGCTAGTACACCAGACATGCTGATGATCACCGACTGGGGAACATCAAATATGAATGAAGTCAAAACGTATATTGTTCGTTCCGGTGAACTGCGTCGTGTAACGTATGTGGAGAACAGTGGGAAAAAAATGGGTGACTCGTACTATGCCATCAGGGATGGTGGAATACGTACCCTTTCAGGTGCTCGAGTACAATTTAAAAATTACAACAATGTTCAATTTGTCTATGAATTCAATACGTTTAAGTTGAATGTAAACAAATTGGAATTGCGTTTGGAAGATACGCGCAACCTTCGTACAAGAGATTGGCCGAACTCGGGTGTTGGCGATCGCGCTTACTTGAAAAGCCTGAAAGAATCTGCATTAAAGGGTGTACTGCCAGGCCGAACGGACATCAAGATTGGCATGACGCTTCAAAATGCGCAAAAAAAGCTGGGGAAACCTAATTCTCGTTCAAATGAAGAATGGGGAGCGTTCTATTATTATTCTAAATTCGGCGTTGGATTCGATTCATATATGCATGAGCTTACCAATAAATCACGTATTGCCGTTTTTGATTTGTACAATGAGAAGCAGAATCTTTCACCATGGAATGTGAAAATATGGATGGGTAAGCCTTCCTCAGAATATTACAATGAAGTCGTGGGTGGATATGAGATGGTATACCAATTGGGTAATCATGCCATTGTATTCAATTATGAGGAAGAAGAGGACTTGATTGACTTTACGAGTATATATTAAGGTATACGATCGTAAGAAACGAAAAGTATAACGTATGGGAATTTACACAAAAAGCCGCTGATTAGCGGCTTTTTTTGCTGTCGATCGGATGGATTGCTGTCCATGAGAGTGTTGTCTATTTTATTAAAGTATCATTAGAGCTTTGCACGGAACGTACACGATTGACCAAATAAATGCCGACCGATACGAACAGCAATGCAGCCAGATTCTTCAATTCCAAGATCGTTTCACCGAGGAATAACGCTGATAACAATGCACCAAACACAGGGATAAGAAAGTTGTATACAGACACTCTTCCGACCTTATTGTACTTAAGAAGCATATTCCATAGACAAAATGCAACAGATGACAGCAAGGCCAAATAGATCAAATTACTGGTGGACTCCAGAGTGAAATGAGTGACTCGACCACCGAGTAACAGACCCAACAGTGTAAGGACCAACCCCCCGACGAATAAGCTGACACCTGTGATGATCAGAACATCGATCGTAGCCGTGAGACGTTTTGCGTAAAGGGCTGTAACGGAAAACACAAGTGCTGCTAAAATAATGAAGCCTTCACCTGTAAATGAAAAGGAAAAAGTAAGCAGATCGGTATGAAAATTTACGATAATGACGCCAACGAATCCGAGCAAGCAGCCAACGATTTTATTTCTGCTTAATTTGTCGTTCTTATAGATGAAATGGGCCAGAACAACACTGAAGAAGGTCGTCGTTGCGTTCATAATGGAACCTTTGACACCCGTCGTATTGGCTACGCCAACGTAGAAAAACATATATTGCAAACCTGTTTGCAACACGCCTAACATGATGAGACTTGTCCACTGAGACTTGGACAATTGCAGCTTCTGTTTTCTAACGACACGAGAAAGAAGCAAGAGCAACAAGCCCGCCAATGTAAATCGGTATCCGGCAAATACGTACTTGGACGCAATGTCTTCGGGTAAAATGTTAAATGCGATATATCCAAGTTTGATGGACGGGTATGCACTACCCCATAACAAGCAACAAAGGCTCGCTATAAGCATGACAAAAATGGGATCACTAAATTTACTTGGTTTTTGGTTTTCAAGGGTATTTCTGTCTGTCACTTTCAATCTTCTCCTCGCATTTCTTGCACATATGTATGTACGAATCTAATATCCTCACTGACCATATCACATATCGCTAATATTTGTAATCATAATTAACTCTGTAATATAGCTAAGAAGTCTGAATAAGACGGGAAGAAGCCAGGTTACAGATGAATTTCAATGTACTTTCATGTTTACTTGGAGAAATTTCCAGAATGAAAACGCTTGTCAAATCGAAAATAATATGATAATTTAATGTCTGTAACCGGTTACACATAGAGGAGAGCAACTTATGACAACAATTAAAGATGTAGCTCAACGAGCGGGCGTATCCGTTGCCACCGTTTCTAGAGTCATTAATGATAGAGGTTATGTTCATGCGGATACACGCAAGAAAGTGGAAGATGCTGTGAAGGCGCTTAACTTCTCGCCTAATGAAGTGGCCCGTTCATTATATAAGCGCAAGTCCAAACTGATTGGCCTGTTGTTGCCGGATATTGCGAACCCTTACTTCCCGCAGTTGGCTCGCGGTGTAGAGGACGGGATGCAGGAACAGGATTACAGACTGTTATTTGGAAATAGTGATGAGGATGAACAGAAGGAGCAGGATTACATTCAGACGTTTATCCAGAACAATGTGGTCGGTGTGATCTCTTCAACGAACTATCCTCATTCTTCAATATATGAAAAACTGAAAATTCCCGTTGTGTTTCTGGACAGAACATCACTCGATCGTCCATCCGTGTATGCGGACGGCAGGGAAGGTGGAAGACTAGCTGCAAGGGAGATTATCCAACGCGGCAGTCGCCGGATCACAGTTATGCAGGGACCGTCACAGATCAGACCTGCGCAAGATCGCTTCGAAGGAGCGATTGAAATCATCCGTGATGCAGGGCTAGACTATCACGTCATTCAAACGACCTCATTTTCGATTAACGAGGCAGGGGGATGGGCTGAAGAGTTATTCAGGAAGTATGCGGATACAGATGGGGTGATTGCCAGCAATGACATCGCAGCCATGGCAGTACTGCATGAGGCATCACGAATCGGAAGGAAGGTTCCTGATGATGTACAAGTGATTGGCTTCGATGACATTCCGATGAGCAGCCTGTTATCGCCGGCATTGTCCACCATCCATCAGCCAGCATATGAGATGGGAAGAGAAGCGGCGGGATTACTTATCCAGCTTGTGGAGCAAGTTGCAATAGAGAACAAAAACATACAGTTGCCCGTAAGCTTCATCGAACGGGGCACTACGAGAAAGGTGAGATCAGATGGCTAAAATATGTGTAATTGGAAGCAGTTCAATGGATCTGGTTGTTACTTCGTCAAGACGGCCGGGAGCGGGTGAAACCGTTCTCGGAGACAGCTTCAAAACAGTCCCTGGCGGTAAGGGAGCCAACCAGGCTGTCGCTGCTGCGCGACTGGGGGCCGAGGTTGCGATGATCGGCCGGGTAGGCGACGATGCTTTTGGCAAAGATATTTTAGAGAACTTCAGAACAAATGCTGTAAATACGCAAAATGTGAAACCGGTTACACATTTAGAAAGTGGAACGGCTCATATCATTCTGGCCGAAGGTGATAATAGTATCGTAGTGGTTGAAGCGGCCAATCGCGAAGTCACTCCTGCATATGTCGATGAAGCAGCGGAAGTGATCCGCAATGCAGATATCGTACTGATTCAGCAGGAAATCCCAGAGGAAACTGTTGTTCATGTCAGTGCAATGTGTGCGGAGTTCGGAACACCATTATTGCTTAATCCAGCTCCGGCAAGAAAATTGCCGCAAGGAGTTATTGATAACGCTGCATATATCACACCGAATGAGCATGAAGCTGAGATTTTGTTTCAGGGCATGAGTCCGGCACAGGCATTACGTCAGTATCCAAACAAACTGTTCATCACGGAGGGCAGTAAAGGTGTACGTTACTTTGATGGCACTGAGGAAATTCTAGTCCCAACTTATAAAGTTAAGGCTGTTGATACTACTGGGGCAGGGGATACGTTCAACGCCGCATTTGCAGTTGCTTTGGCTGAAGGCCAACCGTTGCAAGAGAGTATACGCTTCGCCAATCGGGCTGCATCGTTGTCCGTCACCAAGTTCGGAGCGCAGGGCGGCATGCCGACGCGTGATGAAGTAGAGGAGAGCTTGTAATGAAAAGAAATGGTATGTTGAATAGTCACATCTCCAAGATTCTGTCTGATCTGGGCCATACGGACATGATTGCGATTGCGGATGCAGGCCTGCCGGTACCGGATGGGGTACTCAAAATCGATCTGGCACTCAAACTGGGAACACCAAGTTTTCGCGAAGTGGTCGAGGTGATTGCAGAAGATATGGTCATTGAAAAAGTGATTGTTGCGAATGAAATTTGCGAAGGCAATCCCGCAGCTATGCAATTCATTACAGAAAGATTCGGGGAAGCAGCCATTGATGCTTCCGTCAGCCACGAACAATTCAAAGTGTTAACCCGGCAGGTGAAGGCAGTCATCCGCACAGGTGAAGCGACACCCTATGCCAATTGCATTTTACAATCGGGAGTCCATTTCGGGTAAAAGGAGGTTGCGTAATGCACATTAAGATGCAAAACATTCATAAAGCGTTTGGAACGAATAAGGTGCTGAGCGGGGTGGATTTCGAACTAAAAGATGGTGAGGTTCATGCCCTAATGGGGGAGAATGGAGCCGGCAAATCCACGCTGATGAACATTCTGATAGGTCTTCATCAGCGAGATCAGGGAACCGTCAGCATCGATGGAGCAGAAACCTATTTTGGGAGTCCGAAGGAAGCAGAGCAAGTGGGTATCACCTTTATACATCAGGAGCTGAACGTATGGCCTGAAATGACGGTGCTGGATAATCTCTTTATTGGTAAGGAACTGACATCATCCTTCGGTTTGCTTAATACAAGACAAATGAAAGCGCTTGCCAATGAACAGTTCGCTAAGCTTTCCGTAGACATTCCACTGGAACGTCCAGCGGGAGAGTGCTCTGTCGGGCAGCAGCAGATGATTGAAATCGCCAAAGCACTTATGACAGATGCCAAGGTTATCATTATGGACGAGCCAACAGCCGCACTCACGGAGCGTGAGATCCAGAAACTGTTTGGTGTAATCAGCTCACTGAAGAAGGAAGGCGTATCCATCGTGTATATTTCTCACCGCATGGAGGAGATATTCACGATCTGTGACCGGATTACCATCATGCGTGACGGAAGAACGGTAGACACTCAAGCCATTCCGCAGACAAGCTTTGATGAAGTGGTTCGGAAAATGGTAGGTCGTGAACTTACCGAGCGTTATCCTGTCCGTAATCCTTCTTATGGTGAAGTTGTTCTGGAAGTAAGGAATGCAAGCAGCAAAGGGTTGTTCGAGAATATTAACTTCACCGTGAGAGCAGGAGAAATCCTTGGTTTCTCAGGACTTATGGGTTCTGGACGAACCGAGATTATGCGAACAATCTTTGGTTTGGATACGTTGGATAGCGGTGAAATTTTCATCCGCGGCAAAAAAGCGAACATTCGTAAACCGGCAGATGCAGTGAAACATGGAATTGGTTTTATTACAGAAGACCGAAAAGATGAGGGGCTGGTATTAGACTTCTCTATTCGCGAAAATATGGCGTTGACGAATCTGTTCAGTTTCTCGAGCAAAGGTTTCATTTCAACTTCGAAAGAACAAGACTTCGTCGATACATTGATCAAACGTCTACAGATCAAAACGCAATCCTCCGAGACGGCGGCAAGGAATCTATCCGGGGGGAACCAGCAGAAGGTGGTTATCGCGAAATGGGTTGGGATCGGACCAAGCGTGCTGATCCTGGATGAACCTACCCGCGGAGTGGATGTTGGGGCGAAGCGTGAAATCTATGAATTGATGAATGAACTGACTGACCGCGGCGTTGCAATCATCATGGTATCGTCGGAGCTACCTGAAGTGCTTGGCATGAGTGACCGGATCGCGGTTGTGCATGAGGGACACATCAGTGGCGAGGTTGCAAGGGAAGTAGCAACACAAGAACACATTATGACATTGGCCACAGGGGGACAGTGATATGACAACAATGCAGGAAAACAAAACGACTAAAAGCGGATTCCGTTTCTCAAATGTGATACAAAAATTAGGACCGCTGCTCGGCTTAATCATTCTTATTCTCATCGTATCGGTGTTGAATCCAAGTTTCTTGGAACCGCTTAATATCTTGAATTTATTGCGTCAAGTTTCCATTAATGCGCTGATTGCTTTTGGTATGACGTTTGTTATCCTCACGGGTGGAATTGATCTGTCGGTCGGCTCAATCCTGGCTTTATCAAGTGCTTTTGTAGCAAACATGATGTTGTCTGGCCTCGATCCGATCTTGTCCATCATTATCGGTGTAGCACTCGGTGGTGTCATGGGTATGGTGAATGGACTGATGATTACCAAAGGCAGAATGGCTCCATTTATCGCTACATTGGCAACGATGACGATATTCAGAGGACTGACGTTGGTGTACACGAATGGTAATCCAATTACAGGACTCGGGGATAACCTGTTGTTCCAACTGTTCGGCCGTGGTTACCTGCTAGGCATTCCAGTACCTGCAATTACGATGCTGATTACCTTCATGATTCTGTGGATTGTTTTGCATAAAACAGCTTTTGGTCGCAAAACGTACGCGATCGGCGGTAATGAGAAAGCTTCCATTATCTCGGGTATCAAAGTCAATCGTGTGAAAATTATGATCTACTCCCTGACAGGTATGCTGGCTGCTCTGGCAGGTGCAATTCTGACATCACGCTTGAATTCAGCGCAACCAACAGCAGGTACATCCTATGAGCTGGACGCAATCGCAGCCGTTGTATTGGGTGGTACAAGTCTTGCTGGAGGACGCGGGCGTATCGTAGGTACACTGATCGGTGTTTTGATTATCGGCGTGTTGAATAATGGATTGAACTTGCTTGAAGTAAACTCATTTTATCAAATGGTTGTAAAAGGTATCGTCATTGCCATTGCTGTCCTGCTGGACCGCAAGAAAACAGCATAAGGAGAGAATATATATGAAAAAGTGGACGTTAACACTCGTAAGTATGCTGATGATCATCGTTCTGGCTGGGTGCTCTCTGGAGCCACCGGAATGGGCCAAACCTGATCCTTCCAAAAGTAACGGACAGAAGAAAATAGGCTTGTCGATATCTACACTAAACAATCCATTCTTTGTATCACTGAAGGACGGGGTAATGGCTGAAGCCAAAAAACAGGGAATACAGGTCATCGTGGTGGATGCGCAGAACGATTCGGCCAAACAAACCAATGATGTGGATGATCTCATTCAGCAAGGCGTTAGTGCACTTCTGATTAACCCTGCGGACTCTGCAGCGATCTCCACAGCGGTTCAATCCGCTAATAGTGTGGGTATTCCTGTGATTACGCTGGATCGCTCCGCAGATAAAGGCGAAGTGGCGGCACTAGTGGCATCTGATAACGTTAAAGGTGGACGCATGGCAGCTGAATACTTCGTCGAACAACTCGGTGAAGGAGCCAAAGTCATTGAACTTGAGGGTGTACCTGGCGCTTCCGCAACAAGAGAACGAGGTAAAGGTTTCCATGAAGTGGCTGACAAGCAACTCGATGTGGTTTCCAAACAATCTGCTGATTTTGATCGGTCCAAAGGATTAAATGTCATGGAAAACTTGCTGCAAGGTAATCCTGACGTGCAGGCCGTATTTGCCCATAATGACGAGATGGCACTGGGTGCGATTGAAGCGATTCAAAGCTCAGGGAAAGACATTCCGGTCATTGGATTCGACGGCAATGATGATGCAATCAAATCCATTAAAGATGGGAAATTGACAGCAACAGTCGCTCAGCAGCCTGTACTGATTGGTCAACTGGCGCTGCAAGCTGCTCTGGATGTGCTCAGTGGCAAACAAGTGGAGCCATCGATCCCGGCTGAATTGAAGCTTGTAACGAAGGAAAACGTGAACGAATAAATCATGACATGCAATGTTTCTCGTCTTGTGGAGAAGAGAATAGGGATATAACCAAGCCGCTAATTTAGCGGCTTTTTTACGTTTTGTAATGTGTGGGCATCACATCAAATCAAATAGGCTTTTTGGCCTTTAAAAGCCTACAAAAAGGTATCACACTCGAAGTGTAGTCTTTTTCATTCTTTTGGATTGCTCCAAAAGAGTATTTTTGGATATGTATAACCAATCCATCGATTGATATACTAGCATGACGTTCTACACAAAACTTCACAATAAATAAGGAGGAGCTCATCTTAATGATCCATTCCTGTGCGGAATAGAAAGAAGGCGGATGACATGACACATCTAGTTGAAGAAAATCTCCAATCAGTAAGAAAGCAAATAGCATTGGCCTGTCAGGCTTCAGGGCGTGACATAACGGACATTACATTGTTGCTTGCCACCAAAACGGTACCGCTAGAGAAATTACAAATGGCTATTCAAGCAGGGGAGGTCCTGTTTGGAGAGAACAAAGCTCAAGAACTTCGGGACAAATTTCCACTTATGCAGCAACACAAACAGGTAGAATGGCATTTTATCGGACATCTGCAAACGAATAAAGTAAAGGATGTTGTTAAATATGTTACGCTCATCCATTCCGTGGATCGTCTGAAACTCGGTCAGGCGTTACATAACCAGCTTCTTAAAGAGAACAAGACTTTAGACATTTTAGTGCAAATTAACACGTCCTACGAAGAAAGTAAATTTGGTGCCTCTCCAGAAACAGCCGTTGAGCTTGTAGAACAGTTGTCTCAATTCGAGACATTAAACGTAAAAGGCTTAATGACCATTGGAAAACTGAATGCAACGAACGAAGAAACACGGCATTGCTTTCGTTTGTTAAAACGTATCAGCACTCAAATTAAAGAGAAAAACATTCCGCGGGTAGAAATGGATATTTTATCGATGGGCATGTCCGGTGACTTCCAGGTCGCCATTGAGGAAGGAGCTACAATGATACGTGTAGGAACAAGCGTATTTGGGCCACGGTATTTACCGGACGAATATTACTGGAATGAAAACACGTGCATCAATGATTAAGTGAGAGGTAGTGTTCAATATGAAGACAGCATCCCCTTCGTTACGTGGTCGCGATCTGATATCACCGGTGATCGCCGCTTTAATATCCGTAATTGTGAATTACGGGGGGACATTTATTCTTGTGTTTCAAGCTGCAAAAGTGGCTGGTTTAAGCCCTGAAATGACGGCTTCCTGGATTTGGTCCATCTCGATTGGGGTAGGAGTAACAGGAATTTGGCTTAGTTATCGATACAAGGAGCCGATTATAACAGCCTGGTCTACGCCGGGTGTGGCGTTTCTCGTTTCAGCATTAGCGGTAACTCCTTATCCAGAAGCCATTGGAGCTTACATGATTTCAGCAGTCGGATTTATTATTTTGGGTATGTCAGGCATGTTTGAACGTTTCGTTCGACTTATTCCCCCAGGCATCGCCTCCGGATTATTAGCAGGTATTTTGCTACAGTTTGGAATATCGGCCTTTGGAGGGGCGAAGGTAGATCCTTTGCTTGTTACTGTGCTGTTTGCAGCTTACATCGTTTTAAGAAGGTTTACTTCCCGTTATGCCATTGTTGGTATATTGGCCATTGGTTTGATTTATTTGATATGCATGGGAAAAACGGACTTCAGTACGATCCAATTAGCGGTCGCTTCGCCTATATTTGTTATTCCAGCGTTTTCGTTAAATGCTTTACTTGGCGTTGCGCTACCGCTGTTCATTATTACCCTGACAGGGCAGTATATGCCCGGAATGCTTGTTCTGCGTAATGATGGATTCAAGACAAGTGCTAATCCCATTTTGGCGGTAACTGGTTTGGGATCACTTCTTGCAGCTCCATTCGGCTCGCATGCTTTTAACGTGGCAGCTATTACAGCAGCGATATGTACAGGAAAAGATGCACATGAGGATGCAACCAAACGTTACATAGCAGGTATCGCTTGTGGAATCTTTTATATTTTTGTCGGTATTTTTGGCGTAACATTGGCTGCTCTGTTTTTGATTCTTCCTGCTACCTTTATTGCAACATTAGCCGGACTGGCGTTACTTGGAACAATTGGGGGTAGTCTCGCGAATGCATTAACGGATCCTAAAGGACGTGAAACCGCATTGATCACATTTCTGGCGACCGCAGCCAATGTGACCTTGCTTGGTATCGGTGGTGCATTTTGGGGACTGCTTGCAGGAATGATGGCCCATCTACTAATGAATAGTAAATTTCCCAAAAAACAATTTGGATCGAATAGATAACTTCAATATGGAGAGGAAGATGTTCATGAAACATTTGGAGAAGCAAGATCAAATCATAGGAAATGCTATTCAGCAAGAGCTTGGAAGGCAGAAGGATACGATTGAACTGATTGCATCAGAGAATTTTGTAAGTCCAGCTGTGATGGAAGCAACAGGTTCGGTATTGACCAATAAATATGCGGAGGGATATCCGGGCAGAAGATATTATGGCGGATGTGAGCATGTCGATACAGTCGAAGAGATAGCAAATAGCCGCCTTAAAGCACTTTTTGGAGCCGAACATGCGAATGTGCAGCCTCACTCTGGTTCTCAGGCCAACATGGCAGTATATTTTGCCTCGGTTGAGATTGGGGACACGATCCTCGGCATGAATCTATCCCAAGGGGGTCATCTAACACACGGGAGTCGTGTTAATTTTTCGGGGAGATTTTATAATTTTGTTTCATATGGTGTGGATGCACAGACGGGCCGCATTGACTTTGACGAAGTACGCAAACTGGCTTATACGTACCGTCCACGCATGATTGTTGCAGGTGGAAGTGCGTACCCTCGGACCATTGAGTTTGAATTATTCGCCCAAATTGCCGCCGAAGTGGGAGCCCTTTTCTTTGTAGATATGGCACATATAGCCGGAATAGTCGCAGCAGGTTTGCATCCTAATCCGGTACCGCATGCTCATTTTGTCTCAACCACCACGCACAAGACTTTGCGAGGTCCACGAGGGGGAGCCATTTTATGCCGGCAATCGTGGGCACAGGCGATCGACAAAGCTGTATTCCCGGGAATTCAGGGCGGGCCATTCATGCATGTCATAGCAGGAAAAGCGGTGGCCTTAGGTGAGGCATTGCAATCTGATTTCACAACATATATTGAATGTGTTCTGAATAACGCCAACGTACTGGCAGAAACTTTAATGAATGAAGGACTCAACCTTGTATCGGGTGGGACAGATAATCATATTGTGTTGGTTGACTTGCGAACTATGGGCCTTACAGGCAAAGAAGCCGAAGCTTTACTGGATGAAGTAGGGATTACGGCGAATAAAAATGCAATCCCTCACGATACGGCAAGTCCTTTGATTACGAGTGGTATCCGTTTTGGAACACCGGCTATGACCTCAAGAGGTCTTGGAGTTGCGGAAATGAAAGACATTGCTCAGCTGATAGGGCTTGCCTTTAAGAATCCAAAGAACTCGGACGTAAAAAAACAGATATTAGGAAGTGTCCACGAAATCACTTCGCAATTTCCTCTTTATGAAGGGCTTGAATAATTTAAGAGCAGACACATATGTAACCTGCAATTGATCCTGATGGATTACAATTGCAGGCTTTTAGTTTTGCTTGCTTAGATTGGAACCTTATTTTTGAACAGAAGAGATATACGTTAAGTAAGTTTTAAGACATACCCTAGTAGGCTATTCCTACACGTGACTGTACATACTCATCAGACATTAATTGCTGATAAGCAAACTCTGCCGTATCGATTACAGATATTGAAGTTCCACCGTCTGGCAAGTAGTCGCGCTCAACCCGATACTTACCAAGAGATTCTCCATCATATAAGTAGGTGGGGCACACAATGGTCCATTCCAACTCAGAGGCCTTGAGAATGTTGTACATCTCCAGATGTTCTTCAGCTGCGCGCGTTGACTTACGTTTGGATTCGGAGGATTGAAAACGAAACAAGCCAGGATTAGTTCGACTTTCCAATATTCCTGCTGTACCAATGGTAATAATTCTTCTGATATGCTCCTGAGCCATAGCCTCAACAATTAATTTCGTGGATTGCGATAACGTAGTCGTTCCATCGGTACTTAAGGAACTAACAACGAGATCCACACCCTGTATGGCGTGATGAATATCCTCTTTGACTAAAGCGTTTCCTTGAAGCGGAACGAAATGCTCATCGCTGATTTGTAGCTTTTCCGGGCTTCTAACCAGTGCAGTTACATGATGATTGGAACGTAGGGCATTAGATACGAAATGCCTTCCAACCCGTCCGGTGGCTCCTAACACTAAAATTTTCATCAAAAAAACATCCTTTCAATTCCGATTGCAGAGTATGATCTCCATCATAATACAATCTTTGCAAGTCGATCTATGCCTTCCTTAATCTGATCTTCATCCACTTTCGCAAAACCTAATATCCATCCTTTTCGATGACTCTCCAGGCAATATCTACTAAGCGGATACACGCGCACACCTTGATCAAGGGCAGCATTCGTCAACGCTTCTTCGTCAAATGACGTTTCAGATTCAAGAAGCATATGTAATCCCGTCTCCACACCGCTTAATGTAAATCGTGAGCCTAACCCAGAAGCAACAATGGCTTTTGTCATGACTTCGTGTCTGCGTCGATATATGTTCCGAACTCTTCTCATATGGCGCATAAAATGACCACGCTCAATAAAATGAGTTAACGTTAATTGTTCCATAATTGGCAGATGACGATAAGTCAATTCATGAACTTGGGTAAGACGATCGATGGCTATTCTTGGCCCGATGATAGCGGATAGCCGAATGCCAGGTGCAACCATTTTGGAAAAACTCATCATATAAAGCGTATTTTGAGGTTGCTGACTGAATATAGTCGGAAGTGGATCTCCACGGTACCTAAATTCGCTATCGTAGTCATCCTCAACAATCCAATATCGATGATGAGCAGCCATGTGCATTAATTGTTGCCTGCGAGGTTCTGACATAATAACACCTGCTGCGCATTGATGAGAAGGTGTGACATATACGAGTTTTGTCAGTGGGTGAATACGATCTACACATAATCCATACTCATCGACTGGAACCGAATCGACTTGCATCCGGCGGTGTTTCATTGCCATCCAAGCGGCAGGGAAGCCGGGATCTTCTACGGAAACTCTGTCTCCCTCACTTAAGAGGGCCTGAGCGATTAAATCAATGCTATGTTGTGCACCGGATGTTAACAAGATTTGATCCACTTCGATATGAATGCCTCGTTCAAGTGACAAATAACGCTGAATCTGCTCTCTTAACGCCAGTAAGCCTCTGGCATCGCCGTAAGCCCAAAGATCCAGATTGGGTTCAGTGGAAGCTTGTAAAAAAGATTGCCTCCAGGCTTTTGTGAAACTTTCATCCAGATAAGGCTCGTGGGGATTAAAATCTATCTCGATCTTGCGACGGTCTCTATTGCCGAACCAACGATGCAGATGACCAATAGATTCGGTTAGTGCAGGCAGTTCGGGAGGAAGCGGCCCTTGGATCGTGGTTTCTTCTGATGAACGCGGGGCGTATGCCCAATCACTAACCCTTGTCCCTGCCCGACGGGAAGTTACCGTATACCCTCGGCTGAATAATTCCTCGTACACAATCTGTATGGTTGACCGTGAAACACCAATCAATTGGGCGAGTTCGCGGGATGGGAGCAGCAATTCACCTGGTCTCCATTTTCCGGTTGTAATATGTTGAATCGCTTGATCCAAAAGTTGCTGCCAGATCGGGCGAGGGTCATCTCGATTCACTTTTAGCATAAATTCAACTCCAATGTGGGGCGTTATGGATTGCTTTTAATTATGTATTTATGGACGTTATTGGCACTCCATTGATTGATATATTATCATGGAAAAAGTTTGATTTGTAAACAAAACAAAGCTGTACTAAAGGGTTCTTTATCATGTGTTCAATCTATTTTGGTCGTTCCTCCCTGGTTCATACTCGATTCATATTCAAGCCACAGACAGTTCATCTTCTTCGGTTACACTACGGGAGTACTAACACAGAGATTCCTAATCCATAGACTAGACAGGAGAAGATGAGATTGACAAGAAAGAAACGAACAACGATTGCCGCCATAACCTTGGTGTTTGCGATGATGTCCCCAATGTCGGCCATGGCCACACCCGCTATCAGTAACGGTAGTAGCCCAACGTATGATCTGACGAGTAAGGCAGCAAGCGCAAAGGCCAAGGTGCTCACTGAATCTTATGCTACGACAAGTGTGCAGTACGCACTGATGGATGAAGGGAAGCTTGTGATCTCCGGTCAGGCAGGCAAAAATGACCTGAAAAACAACATTCCGCTTTCTTCAGATACCATGTATGGCATTGGTTCAACCAGCAAAATGATACTCGCAACCGCCGTAATGAAGCTAGTAGACCAAGGCAAGATTGATCTCGATGAGCCTGTCGTGAAGTATATCCCCGACTTTACAATGAAAGACAAGCGTTACCAAAACATCACACCACGCATGTTACTGAATCATTCATCCGGGCTTCTTGGAACGTCGAGCAATAGTGCAATACTGTTTGGAGATAATGATACCTACGCACATGATACGTTACTTGAGCAATTGGCAACGCAACATCTAAAGGCGGACCCGGGCGCATACTCGGTTTATAGTAATGATGGGTTTACATTAGCTGAGATTTTGGTGGAGCGGGTCAGCGGTATGAGCTTCACCACGTTCATGCACCAGTACATAACTGAACCCCTTGGTATGGAGCAAACCAAAACACCGCAGGATATTGTGGAACTTAGCCATATGGCAGCAACATATGCTCCTTCGAATGATGAGCAACTCCCATTAGAAACTACCAATATGATTGGGTCGGGAGGCATCTATTCCACCGCTGAAGATCTGGTTCAATTCTCGAAAATCTTTACAGGTGAGGTTAAAACGGTTCTTTCACAGGAAGCTGTAGAGGCTATGGAGCAAGAAGAATACAAGAGAGGCATGTGGCCAGAAGAAGGTGATTCGTCCATTGGTTATGGCCTGGGGTGGGACAGCGTGAACCTGTTCCCTTTTAATGATTACGGCATCCAAGCCGTAAGTAAAGGCGGCAATACGATAACCTACCATTCCTCATTAATTGTGCTACCGGAATATAATATGGCTGCTGCCGTAACCTCTTCAGGCGGTCACAGCTCAACGGATCAATTGCTGGCAACTGAGCTGTTGCTTGGCGCGCTTGAGGAAAAAAATATTATTCCAGAGCGTAAGCCGGAGAAGTCACATGATGCACCGGTGAAAAAAACCATGCCGAAGGAACTGACACAGCACACAGGCATGTACGCTGGTGGGGCAAACATGTTAATGAAGCTGGACGTAAAAGATGACGGGCAATTAACGCTATCTAATCTGTCGTCTCCTAACAGTCTAGATCAGACCTATACGTACACCGCTGATGGCTCATTTGTTAATGATGCGGCTACAGAAAAGCTTAAGTTCGTTCAGGAAGTCAATGGGAACACATACTTGTGGTCTCGCTCATATCAGTCTGTTCCTGGACTTGGGCAAGTTGCTTCTTCGGAATATAAGGCAGAAAAGCTTGAAATCAATGAATTGTCGGAAGAAGTAAAGACCGCATGGCAGAAACGGGAAGGCAAAGCCTACGTGTTGGTCAATGAAAAATACACATCAACACTGTACAATGCAGCGATGCCGATGATCCCCATTCATACTTTTAATGAGCTACCGGGTTATGTCTACACGAATAAAATCGTTGGGGCTAACCAAGCTGTGAACCAATTGCAAATTCCTGGATTGGCAGGCCGTGACACGATGGAGTTCAATTTCTATGAGGAAAATGGCGTGGAATATGTTACAGCTGGAGGCAACGTATATGCTGCTCAGGAAATTATAAAACCGATCTATACGGGAAGACAATCTAAGACAACCATTCAAGCGAATGGTCAGGCCACATGGTTCTCGATTCCGGCATCTGTTGCAGGTAAAGAAATGACGGTCAAGATGTCTGCAAACAGCGGATTTGCTGTATATAACCAAGCGGGTGTAGGCATTAATCATACAGTGGTCAGTGGACAAAACGAAATTGTGTTGCCTGAGAACGGAACCATTGTGTTCGCGGGTGAAGCTGGTTCTAAGTTCGAGATTGTATTGACAAGCAGAGAAAATTAATAGATGATAAAAAAACTGTACAACAAGAAGTCGCGGAAATCGCGGCTTTTTTGAGTTTTAAATTTTAAATAATACGTTTTAAAGTAAATGTACCTTTTTCAGATTCGCGATGTAATATTGGGTTTCGTAAAGCTTACCTAAAGGGTAAGTATGAAGAGGGCTTTTACGGGTTGGAAAAAAAATGATGGAGGAAAATGTTGCAAGTGGAAAGGCAAAGCATTGATTGTTAATATACAGTAAATAATAACAATCAAATAAGCAGAAGATCGACAAAAAGGTTAACAGCAATACGGATTTCAAAGAAAATAATGATTATTCGGACAACCGAGACGGGGAGGACACATGAAAACAACGAAGATCTCATTTTTTATACTTTCACTGATGCTGCTCCTGGTGAGCGGTCTATCAGGGTGGGTTGGGAACGCTGCTGCAGCATCCGATTCCGGTAAGACTTATGTTATTGGGACTGATGTCACATTTGCTCCATTCGAATATGAAGATGAGAATGGTGATTTTGTTGGTATCGATATGGACTTACTGGATGCCATCGCTAAAGATCAAAATTTTAAGTATCAAATCAAAGCTCTGGGTTTCAATGCAGCTGTCCAGGCACTTGAAGCTAATCAGGTTGATGGTGTCATTGCAGGAATGAGTATTACGGATGAAAGAAAAGCAAAATTTGACTTCTCAGATACCTATTTTGAATCAGGTGTCGTAATGGGGGTTAGTGCCAACAATGACACAATCAAGAGTTATGAAGATCTTCGTGGACAAAAGGTAGCTGTAAAAACCGGAACAGAAGGGTATAGTTTTGCAGAGTCCATTGTTTCAGAGTACGGATTCACGATCGTTCCGTTTGATGAATCTTACCAAATGTACGAAGATGTAAAAACCGGTAATTCTGTGGCTTGTTTTGAAGATTATCCAGTGCTGGCCTATGGGGTTAATCAGAACAACGGTTTGAAAATTGTGACTAAAAAAGAAGAAGGAGCTCCTTACGGATTTGCAGTAAGTAAGGGGAAAAACCAAGAGCTACTAGAGATGTTTAATACAGGTCTCGCCAATATCAAAGCTAATGGTGAGTATAAGCGTATTACCGAGACATATCTTGGTGAGAACGCTCCGACGGTTGCTGATCAGAGTCGTTGGGAGCTCATTCAGAAATCTCTTCCTGCCTTGTTTAAAGGTCTAGGGAACACACTTATATACACGATTGTGTCACTGTTCTTCGCGTTTATCATCGGTCTGGTATTCGGATTCATGAAGGTGGGACAGAACAAATTCCTTCGTGGTGTTGCCACCGTATTTGTGGATGTTTTCCGCGGCATTCCGCTAATTGTCTTGGCATTCTTTATTTACTTCGGGATACCACAGGCGATGGGATTCACGATGCCATTGTTCCTGGCAGCAATACTTACACTCAGCTTGAACGCAGGAGCATATGTTACTGAGATTATCCGAGGCGGGATTCAATCGATTGATCGTGGTCAGATGGAAGCTGCGCGTTCATTGGGACTTCCTTATCGCAAAGCGATGATCAAGATCGTCATTCCACAGGCAGTGCGGGTTATGATTCCGTCCTTCATTAACCAGATGGTCATTACGTTGAAGGATACGTCCATCTTATCCGTCATTGGTCTCGTAGAGTTAACACAATCGGGTAAAATCGTCATTGCAAGAACGTTCTCCTCGTTTGACATTTGGCTAACGGTTGCAATTATGTACCTGATTGTTATCATCACATTGACCAAAGTTGCTGATTATCTGGAGGTGAAGGTTCGTCGTGGCTAAAATAAAAGTTGAAGGTTTGAAGAAAAGTTTCGGCTCGAATCAGGTTCTCAAGGGAATTGATGTGGCGGTCAACGAAGGAGAAGTCGTCTGTGTTATCGGACCTTCCGGTTCGGGGAAAAGTACCTTCTTGCGCTGCATCAACCAATTGGATGCCATTACTGCAGGCCGAGTTATCGTGGACGACCAGGATCTGAATAACCCTAAAACCAACCTAAACAAAGCTCGTGAAAATATTGGAATGGTATTTCAACATTTTAACTTGTTCCCTCATTTTAACGTCTTGAAAAATATAACGTTTGCGCCAAGAGAATTAGGGGTTTTAAACGCAGAAGAGGCTCGAAAAACAGGTCTTAGCCTACTCGATCGTGTCGGGTTGTCTGATAAAGCGGATAGTTTCCCAACTCAACTCTCGGGCGGGCAAAAACAACGGGTTGCTATCGCTCGTGCGCTTGCCATGAACCCGGATGTGATGTTATTTGATGAACCAACTTCGGCGCTCGACCCTGAGATGGTAGGAGAAGTCCTTGGTGTTATGAAGGACCTCGCGAGCGAAGGCATGACGATGATGATCGTTACCCATGAGATGGGTTTTGCGCGTGAAGTAGCTGATCGTGTGATCTTCATGGACGGTGGTTATATCGTCGAGCAGGGGACCCCAGCAGAGATATTTGGCAATCCAAAGAATGAGCGGACGATCAGCTTTTTGGAAAAAGTATTATAGAGCCAATCAAGGCCATACAGTTATCACATTGAAAGTCGCTATTTAAGCGGCTTTTTTTGTTATATTTATTAGGTGATTTGATATATTTGAATACCGACCAAATCAAGTAAGAAAGTGAGGACCATACTCCATGGAAAACGTGTCACAAGAAGATCAACTGGAATCCATCAAAGCCTTTCAATCAACCATCCGCAAATCTGAAAATGCCTTAGTGAATATGACTCAGAAAAGCAATAACACGACATTGTTACAAAAACGTCTCCAAGCTTTTTACATCGGCCTCGCACTGTTGGATAAACAGTGGAATCAAAAAGCTCATTCATATACCAAGGAAGATATAGCTGAAGCCCGACTTGTCTTGATTGGATTGTTTCCATCCCTTGAGAGCATGTATGCCAAGTCCAAAGAAGGTAGCCCTCAAAAGACTCTTCTGGACAAAAGGATTAGAGCTTTTCATTTGGCCGTTCAAGCCATGGATACTTACTGATGAAATGAAAGAGAGGTCTGTCTAATGAACGACAGACCTCTCTTTTTCTTTTACAAGCTTAGGAAAAGCGATAAAGACGCACACCGTGCGCAGGTACAGTCGTAACTAAGGAATTCTCCGTAAATTCGGCTGCTTCTCGGCTCCACAATTCGGTACCTTCAGTAATGCCGGACAGTCCAACCTCATCAATGGACAGATCCACAGGTAGAGCATTCTCACCGATGTTAAACACAGCGACGTAAGAGGAACCATCCGTATGCTGGGCAGTCCATACAATTAGATCTTCTTTGCGTAAGGCTTCCTTTGCTCCATAACTCTCGCGATGCATTCTCAGAACCTCACGATTGGTTAGCAGGGACAGCGTCCATTCATCGTTATCTCGCAGTTCACCACCAAAAATGAGCGGTGAACGGAAGATGCTCCACAGCGACATCATGGTCAACTGCTCGTCAGGCGTGAACCGAGTCCACCGATCTGCTCCACCACCGTCAACAGAACGGATACCGATATGACCCAAAGGCAACATATCACAGTCTGGCCAGCAGCCTGCTTGGGGAACCCCTTGCCACGTCCGGCAGCGATCAAACATATCCAATAACAGCGGCCAAAGATCCCAGAAATCATCCGTAACACGCCACATGTTTGCATGTGCGGCTAAGAATTCCGAGTATTCCACCGGAGCAGGCCCAGGAGAGAGACTCAGTACCATGGGTCGCCCGGAGCGCTCAATCGCTTTGGATATCATCTCGATCTCAGGCTGATGGGTATCGTAGAGCCTCGAAGCAGCAATATCGTCTACTTTCACCAAGTCAACGCCCCATTGTGCATACAGTTCAAAGAGCGAATCGTAATAGGCCTGTGCGCCTTCTTTTGAGCTATCGACACCGTACATATCTGTGTTCCATGGACAGATGGAGTTCGGATGAGCAATGTCGCGCCCAGTGGAGGTTGAACCCAGGATCGGAGTAGCCGCATGTGCAGCTTGACGTGGAATACCACGCATGATGTGAATCCCGAATTGCAGTCCAAGACTATGAACGTAGTCGGCTAACGGCTTAAATCCTTGTCCACCTGCAGCGGAGGGAAAACGATTCTCAGCAGGCATAAGTCGTGAATATTCATCCATGATTAGTGGGACGAACGGACGATATTGAGAAGAATTGGCCAAAGGCTCGTACCACTGAATGTCGACTGTAATATAGCTCCAGCCAAATTCTTTAAGATGTTCTGCCATATACTCGGCGTTGCCACGAATTTCGTCTTCCGTAACGGCTGCGCCGTAACAATCCCAGCTGTTCCAGCCAAGCGGTGGAGTTGATGCTGCAAGCGTATGATTCATGGGAATACTCCTCTACTGATTAATTATTGCTCTCGCTAAATTCATCATAATAAAGGATTTTATTAATATCTACAGTAATGTTGAGTGTGGAATAGCATAATATTGCGGTTAATCGAAGAACAATTTACGGTATACAAGGCTTTCACCGCCACTACGAAATTCGCCTGGTGTAACCCCGGTTATACTGCGAAAAGCTTTGATAAAATAACTTCCACTGGAATAGCCAACGTGTTCGGCGATGACTTCAACACTATGAGTAGTTCCGCGCAACAATTCCATTGCTCTCTCTGTGCGTACACGGGTCAGATAAGCACCTGGAGTCAAGCCCGTACTTGAGGAAAAACGACGTATAAAATGATATTTGGAAAGGGAAACATACTCGGCAAGGTGATCCATACTGATCATCTTGGAGTAGTTGTTTTCTATGTATTCAACAGCTATTTGAATGTTCTCAGACCAGTTTTCCCTGTTGCGCAATGTTGTTTTCTGTAATCTAGTCAATTCTGTCATGAACTGATATACGCTGGATGATGCGATCAGAGGATCAGTGATTCTGCCTGCCGCCGCATCAGTCACGATCATCCGCAACAGTCGAATCGGTGTGCAATCAGCGGGTAAGAAAGGGACTTCTCCTGCTTCCCGCAGAAATTTTCGCCAATGGGGCAGAATAAGGTTGGGTCTGAACAGCAGGAACAGAAACGCCCAAGGTTCTTCTGATGCTGAATGATAGTAATAGCGATGTGCTCCTGGAATTTCAGCCAAAAAAGCTTGTCCTGCGGTAACATGATGAATGCGATTATTCGACTCAAATATACCTTCACCCGAAATTGTATATTGGAATAACAGGAGAGGTCCGTCTGAACGTTCGAGCCCATCCCAATGATAAGAAGGATCGGTTACTGAATCACTTCCAGCCGCATAAAGTACGCACAGTTGGAGCTCCTTGTCTTCGGCGAATCGAAACCCATACGTTCCTCTATGGATATTCATGTCAGTTCTCCTTGTTGCCCTGAATTTTATTGCGCTCCGCGAATGAAAATTTCTACTAATCTTTGGCCTAGTGAAAAATTGGAGCCATATTTATGGAGGTTATCTTCGCGGTTACCCATTAACATCATCGTCGAGAAGGTCTCTGCCAGGAAGAACGGATCGTCCATCCGCAGTCTGTTTTCATCCATTGCTCGCTGAAAATGAGTGGCTAACACGTCGTGAATATGATGCTCTGCCTCACGGATGTCCTGAATTTGAGCATGGTCAAGAAAAGGCTCCGCTTCTCGGAGCATGGTTTCAATCTCTGCATGTGGATTGGCCAGTCTGGCCTCTGCCAAACGCACAAGCCCCGACTCCAGATTATCGGCTTGATCAAGCATATGCGAGGTTAAGCGGCTCACATTCTGTAACATCGTTGTAAATGCAACTTTAAACAGCTCTGGTTTGCTACTGAAATGATAATAAATGGTTGGTTTTGACACGTTACATGCTTTACCAATTTGCTGTAGTGTGACTGTTTCGTAGCCGTACTCCATGAATAGCTTTGAAGCTGTATGAATAATCGTTTGCTGAACTGAGATTTCATCGTCTCCCTGTTTGGGTCTTCCGGGCAAACGTTTGTGTGAATTTTTGGTCATTGGACGTCCCTCCATGAATATTTTATGACAAATAACGATAGTTAGCAAAACGACTTGTAATTATACTTACCGGTAAGTATAATTATGAAGAGTAAAAAAGGTATATCATTATCCTCATACTAAGGTGGTTTTAAGGTTGAAAACAGCACAACGTACAAACAAATGGAAAAAGATAATGATGTGGACGATCTTGTCCATCGTGATCATTGTGGCTGGAGTGTTCGTATATCTCAATTCGGTTACGTATAGTCCTTCTGAACGAGCTGAAGCGGCAATAACAAGTGACGCTCAGGTTACTGTCACTAAGTTGAAGGACGGTTACCGGTTTGAACCCGTGAATACAAAGGTAACCGAACCAAATATTATTTTTTATCCAGGAGGTCTAGTCAAACCTGGAAGTTATTCTCCACTTGCTAGAGAAATGGCAGAACAGGGACACCGCGTATATATCGCTAACATGCCAATGAACTTGGCGATTTTCGGTCAGAACAAGGCAGATTCATTTATCGAGGAACATCCGAACGAAGCTTTTGTAATTGGCGGACATTCATTGGGAGGGTCATTCGCAGCACGGTATGCTGCGGAGCACAATGAGAAGCTGGATGGCGTCTTTTTCCTGGCTTCCTATGCAGATGATGGGGGGAGCTTAAAGAATACGAACTTGTCTATTTTACAAATTACAGGCTCGAATGATGGGGTGCTTAACAGGGAATCCTGGGAGAGCGCCAAAGCAAACCTTCCAGAAGACACGACTTATGTGAGTATTGAAGGTGGAAATCACGGTCAATTTGGCTCTTACGGTATGCAAAAAGGAGATAATCAACCTAAAGTTACAGAAGAGAAGCAGCTGGAAGAGGTTGTTGCAGCATTGGTGAACTGGATGGATCGATTCAAATAAGACCTTAAATGAATGTGTTGAATGGTAATGATCCGTGGCACGATTAAAGTCGCTATTTTAGCGGCTTTTTTTAGTTGAAGGAGTATATTGATTGAATATCAGTTCAATGATAGGCTTAAAAACGAAGACACAGCAAGAGCAAGAACATTCAAAGGAGAAAAGATTATGTTTTTCAGAAAATTTGTTTACACGTTAGTAATTGTCTTCTCTGCATTATTGTTCTCAGGTTGTACATCAGAGTCTGTGCTGGATATCGGATCACCTCAAGTATCAGAGGATATGGGATTTGATGAAGTTGCCAATTATATCTCGGAGCATCATGAACTCCCACCGAATTACATTACCAAGAAAGAGGCCAGGGAATTGGGCTGGGAACCAAGTGAAGGAAATCTACATGAAGTCGCTCCAGGCAAAAGCATCGGCGGCGATGTGTTCGGTAACCGGGAAGGACTACTTCCCAACAAAAAAGGCCGGATATGGTATGAAGCTGATATCAATTACTCAGGAGGACGGCGCGGAAGCGACCGAATTCTATACTCGAATGACGGTTTAATCTACCAGACGACAGATCATTACAAGTCATTTGAACAGTTAAAATAAACGGAGGTCATGATATGAGCAATATTCAGATTGACGGATACCACATTCACAGCAAAGAAGAGTTGCATAAAGTGCTTCAGAACCAGCTTGAGTTAGACGAGAACTACGGAGGCAATTTGGACGCGCTGTGGGATGTCTTAACTGGGGCTGTAAGCATGCCGCTTACTGTTCAATGGCTTGGTTTCGAGAAAAGCAAAGAAATCCTTGGAGATTATGCTGACCAAGTCATCGAATTGTTGCGGGATGTGGAAGCGGAGATTCAGGGATTTACGTTGGAATTATATTACTGAAAAGGATGTTAGGTGTTATGAGGCGATGGGCAACCATCGCTTTTTTGGTCTTCACATTTTACGGAGATTCATGTCTAGATCATGCTATTTTCATGGCTTAATAATCAAGGTTGGGGTTATTGGACTTCCTTATACTTTAAGCATGGAACAGCTTAGGCAGGAGTGTAATCGTACACTCCCGGTTGAATATGTAAGCGTATACCACATCTGAGCGAACCATCTTTAATGTCTGGATCGGTTATTACGACTAACACCATTTAGGGGGCAGAAAAATAATGAGAGCCGTTTCAAAACTGCTAGGAGCATGTCTCGTAACAAGTGTTGTACTGGTTTCCGCCGGTTGCGGAAACACTACAGAGAATTCAGAATCGAATACCAGTGACCCTAACAGCCCGATTACGTTTACCTTCTTCGGTGCGGATGCAAGTCCCAACTGGAACAATATGCAGGATGCTGTAGGGAAGAAAATTACGGAAAAAACGGGTGTAACCATTAATGCAGAATTCGATATCTCAAGCGGAGGAGGAAACGATCGTATATCTCTTATGGCTGCAAGCGGTGATTACCCGGATCTGATCTTTCCCAAAGGCAACTTAAGCCGACTTGTTGATGCTGGTGCAATGATTGATCTGACGGATCTGATCGAAGAACATGCACCCAATTTGAAAAAGATATACGGTGAGCATTTTAATCGCTTGAAATATAGCAATGAGGACCCATCCATATATTGGATTCCAACGAATGGTGCGATCGATCAAGAAAGCTTTGATGCAACGAATGGTGCTGCTATTCAGCATCGTGTAGTCAAAGAGCTTGGGTACCCTGAGATCAAAACCTTGGAAGATTATGAAAATGTCCTCCGAGAGTTTTATAAGAATAACCCAACGACAGATGATGGCCAACCGACAATCCCGCTGACACTCAGTGCAGATGGATGGCGTCGTATGATTACCGTAACTGATCCGGCAGTCATGGCTACAGGAGGACCTGGGGATGGTGAATATTTCATTAACCCTGACACATATGAAGCTGTTCTTCATTATAAACGTCCTGAAGAGAAGGAATATTTCCGTTGGTTGAACAAAATGTATAATGAAGGTCTGGTAGATAAAGACAGTTTTGTACAAAAGGATGATCAATATAAGTCCAAAATCGCCAGTGGACGTGTTCTATCCGTGCTTGATCCGCTTTGGGGATTTAGCGATGCCGAAAATGCTTTGAAAAGCGCAGGCAAGGACGATATGACTTATGGCTTCTATCCGGTAACGCTGAACGACAACTTCCAGCGCAAAGATTTTCAGGATATCGGCTTTGATGGATATGGTATCGGTATAACTGTTGATGCTGAAGATCCGGTTCGGGCCATCAAATTCCTGGATTGGCTTTCTTCTGAGGAAGGTCAAGTGTTGAGAAATTGGGGTATCGAAGGAGAACATTACGTTGTGGAAGACGGAGTTCGCAAAATACCGGCAGATATTCAGGAACGTAAAAACAAAGACAATAGTACATTCAGCAAAGAAACCGGTATCAACTTATACACTATTTTTGGCGCTCATTATGGAGATGGTGTCAAAGATTCAACGGACAACTATTATACAACCAACTATCCTGAGCAGATCCAGGAAGCTTATTCCGATATAGAAAAAGAAACACTGAAAGGGTACGGTATTACAACCTGGAAGGAGCTATTCCCTAACGGAGATGAATTCCCGGTGAAAGAGTGGGGCGCAGCTTATAATATGCCGATTCCTACGGATAGCGGAGACTATAATGTGGTGTATCAGAAGACACAGGACATTATCCAGAAACGGATCGCGGAAGCAATTACATCCTCTCCAGGTGCCTTTGAAGAGATATATGACAATATGATTGCAGAGCTTGATGCTGCGGGCGCTGTAGCCATGGAAGAGCAGTACACAGAGTGGATTAAAGAACGTGTTAGTCTGTGGTCTGGAAAAGAGATTAAATAACTGGTGAACATGATCTCGTTAACAGTTTGATACAGATTAAAATATGTATACCAAGCAAATGAAGAAAAAGAAAAACATCGAGCCATCCAGCATGGCTTGATGTTTTTTGCTTTGGTGCATGATCTTGTCGTTATCATCATATTATTTCGATTGCATCACGTCGTTGTTTGCTATATTTGCCTGGAGAAGTGCCGACCATTTTGGTGAAACTGCGAATGAAGTTAGCATAGTCACTAAAGCCAGATTGAAAGCAAGCATCCGTAATACTCATTCCTTCAGACAGGTGGAATTTGGCCCGTTCAATCCGGCGACCCAAAATGTAGGAACGAATCGTCAATCCGGTGTGCTTTTTGAATTGTCTACTGATATAAGTGCTGTTCATATAAAAAGCTTCAGCAAGTTTGCGAAGCGTAATATCTTGATTGAGATGTATTTCAATATAATCCATCGTTTCACGAACCAGCTCAGGCATGATGTCATTGGGAACAAAAGAATTGTTGTGAAACCTGACGTTAATCATGACCAACAATTGGGCTACTGCTGCATTAATTTTGATGTCCGTACCATAAGCATCCGAAGCAAGTAATCCTTCCAATTCGTTTGTCCATTGCAACATCACGTTCAAACCATGATCGTCCAGATGTATAATATTTCCTGTTCCTTTGGGGCGATGATCAAAACATGACAACAGATTGGTTGATGGTGTAGACAAGTGATAAAAGTAGTTTTTTTTGAGATTGATGGTAATGCGCTCATATTCAGATTCATCCAGAATAAAGGCTCGGTGCATCTCCTCGGGTGTCATCACTAGCAAATCCCCCCGCTGCACATGATAACACCGATTTTCTACATAAAAGTGAACGTTGCCACGAAGAAACAGGTAGATCTCGTATGCATTATGGCGATGATAGATCGTTTCCAGCTTATACGTTGTTACGCGGTGCAGATATAAGAGCTCAGGCTGGATGGGATCATAAAAACATTCAGAGGATCCACTCATGAAGTACCTCCCGTCATTTCACGCAATAAATAGAGCGGTTAACGCAATGAAATTGTAGTCAGCTTACCTTAAAATGTAATCATCCTATCATGATACCTTTTGTATTGCAAACGCTTTCTATTTATAAAGTACAACTAAAAACGATTATAGGGGGATTTTTTCAATGAATCATCATTCTACACCACATGCTGGTGAGCAAAAGCAAACTCAAGCTGCCAATCTGGAGAGGATTCCAGGGGAGATTGGAAAGCTTCATCCCAACGGTAACCCTCTGGTGGCCCACAAATTCGGAGCCGATCCCTATGCTTTGGTATTTAACAATCGAGTCTACTTATATATGACTAGTGATAAGCTGGAATATGATAAGGACGGTCTTCCTCAGAAAAACAGTTACAGTTCAATCAACAAGATTACGGTCATTTCTTCGGATGACTTAATTAACTGGACCGATCATGGGGAGATCAAAGTTGCTGGACCTCAAGGCGCTGCAAAATGGGCTTCGCAATCCTGGGCGCTGGCAGCTGCTCATCGAAACTTGGATGGCAAAGACTGTTTCTTTCTTTATTTCGCCAATAATGCCAGTGGAATTGGTGTATTGTCTGCACCAACACCTATTGGCCCATGGACAGACCCGATAGGCAAAGCGCTTATTACAAGAGAAACTCCGGGAGTGGAGGAAGTAACCTGGTTGTTCGATCCGGCTGTAATCGTAGATGATGATCATCAGTCCTACATATACTTCGGTGGTGGTATTCCGCAGGGGAAACCAGAAAGACCTGATACGGCAAGAGTTATGCGATTGGGAGATGATATGACCAGCGTTGTTGGTATAGCAAAGGTGATTCAGGCACCTTATATGTTTGAAGATGCAGGGATACATAAATATAATAATAGTTACTACTTTACGTATTGTTCCAATTTTGTTGAGGGTGATCGGCCAGAGGGCAGTCCACCACCCGGTGAAATTGCATATATGACCAGTGTTCAGCCGATGGGACCATGGACTTATCAGGGAACGTTGCTCCAGAATCCGGGCCACTTTTTTGATGTTGGCGGCAATAACCATCATGCTATATTCCAACTGGCCGATCAGTGGTACATTGCCTATCATGCTCAGACACTAAGCCAGGCCATGAATATTCCCGATGGTTACCGTTCAACACATCTGAATCGAGTCGAGCATGATGAGGCCACGGGTAAGATCCAGAAGGTACATGCAGATTATCAGGGCGTAGATCAAATCAAGTGCTTCAATCCTTATGAGTGGGTAAGCGGTTCGACAATTGGATGGAGCAGCAGAGTAACAACCGAGCAATCTCCTGACTCTGCTGAGATATCTGCATCCGATTCGAATATCATGTCCGCTAAGCTGCAAAATGACAGTTGGATAGCTATATCCAAGGTCGATTTTGAAAGTGAAGGACCCACAACCTTTACAGCTATTATTGCGAATGAAGGAAGCGAAGGTACGTTGGAACTTCGGCTTGATCGTGCAGACGGACCGTTAATTGCCGAAATTATTGTTCCGCCTGCGACCGGATCTCTTCAATGGATGGAACTAACAACGAAAGTTACGGGTGCAAAAGGTGTGCAAGATTTGTATATTAAGCTTAAGAATTCAACAGACAGCTCCATCATCCTTTTAAGAGAATGGAAGTTTAACAGAAAAAATGAGGTGTAATTGAAACATGTATCCAAATCCGATTATTTGGGCTGATTACCCGGATCTTGACGTTATTCGTGTAGAGGACACATATTATATGGTTAGTACGACCATGCATATGATGCCGGGATGTGTCATCCTGCGTTCATATGACCTGATCCATTGGGAAGTAGCCACATATGTATACGACACATTGGACGATACACCTGCACAGCGGTTGGTGGATGGGCAACACATTTATAGCAAAGGCATGTGGGCTGCATCGCTGCGCTATCATCAAGGGATGTTCTATGTGATCTTTGTGGCGAATGATACCCGAAAAACATACTTGTATACTTCACCAACCATCTCGGGAGTGTGGAAGAAACAAATAGTCGAAGGGTTTTATCATGATTGCTCCTTATTCTTCGACGATGATGACCGAGCATATCTTGTGTATGGTAATACCGAGATCTATCTGACCGAATTAAGCGCTGATCTGTCCGGACCGAAACCTGGCGGAGTGCATCGCGTAATTGTAAAAGACGAGCAGCCTCATCACCTTGGTTATGAAGGAGCACATTTCTACAAGATTAATGGGAAATATGTTGTATTCCTGATTCATATAACGAAAGCTTCCGGCCGGAGAACACAGGCGTGTTATACGGCAGACTCTCTGGAAGAAGTCTTCACTGGTGGAGAAGTATTCAATGACGATATGGATTATTTCAATTCAGGTGTGGCTCAGGGAGGTATCGTGGATACGCCGGATGGAGACTGGTATGCAATGCTGTTTCAGGATCATGGGGCTGTTGGTCGTATTCCTGTTTTGGTTCCGCTACATTTTGATCAGGATATACCCGTGTTTGCAAGCAAAGCCCCGAAACAGATTGATATCCCGAGCACTAGACCTGAACACCGTTATAAACCGTTAATAGGTAGCGACAGTTTCAATTATGCAGCTGAAGAAGATGGAAGAATACGGCTCCGCGATTTTTGGCAATGGAATCATACACCTCATCATGAACTTTGGTCCGTCACAGAGAAACCGGGAGTTTATCGTGTTCGAACTGGACAGATCAGCCCAAATCTGACGTTCGCCGTAAACACACTAACCCAGCGTTCCATGGGGCCCGCTTGCGAAGCAAGGGTTACGCTTGATGGCAGTCATCTGAATGATGGGGATTATGCCGGGTTGTGCTTTCTGATCGGTTCGTACGGTATGATCGCTCTTACGAAGCAGGATAGCAAGTTTTACTTGGTCATGCATGCTAGAAATAGTGGGGACTCAACCATATTCGGTAATCTTATTGACCAGGAGCCAGCCACTGAACATGAACGTATCCCGGTATCAGATCCAGTCGTTCAACTTAAAGCATTCGGAAATTTTGAGAACAATCTGGATGAGTGCTCTTTTGCCTATTTCGACGGGATGCAATGGAGAGATATAGGGATTGTCCATAAAATGGTATATAAACTCGATCATTTTATGGGTTGCCGAACGGGGTTATTTGCATACTCAACTCAAATGGTTGGCGGAACAGCTGACTTTTCGAATTTTGAATATCGTGTGATTAATCCCGATGAGAAACAATGAAATATGTAAAAGCCGCCCAACGGCGGCTTTTCGTATTCAATGATTACAAGTTGTTGTACAATGATATGGATTCATAATGGACAGAGAGAAGACAGTTGTTTAAACCGAACTGGGGGCATGTCGTCATGTATAAGAGATGTCTGGACATAACAAAATGGACTTTTATTCTGTTCCTTGCGGTGTCGATACCAGCAGGTCATACCGAAGGGAATTCCAAACAACATCATCCGCAGCCAGATGGGCAACAGATGCAACTTCCCGCAACGTTTGAGAGGTATTCTCCTCCTATTGTGGTCTCTTTTGTCAGGGAAACCGGAGATGACCTCGAGCGCATGATTGGCCAGTTGCCTGGTGAGACGATGCTGGATAATCGCTGGACTCGTTTGTACGAGAAAGAGTTAGGTATTCAAATTCACTATGACTGGATTGCTAATGGAGATGTATACAATCAGAAGCTGGGTGTATCTCTTGCTGCAGGACGTTTCCCGGATGTGGTCAAAGTAAATCCATATCAACTTAGACAACTGAGTAACGCTGGAATGATCGAAGATTTAACCCATGTGTACCAAGAGCATGCTTCACCACTTACGAAGAGCATATTAGAGGCAGAGGGCAGAGGAGCATTTGATGCGGCAACCATAGACGGTCAACTTATGGCTATTCCTGAATCCTCTTCCTCCATTGAGACTGCGCAGTACCTGTGGATTAGAACCGATTGGTTGGAGAATCTGGGACTACGGCCGCCTGAAACGATGGAAGAGCTTCTTCAAATTTCGAAAGCGTTTACAGAGGGGGACCCCGACGGGAATGGAGAGCAGGATACTTACGGACTTGCGCTAACCAACCATTTATGGGATCCGGTTATGGGAGCTGCGGGATTGATGTCTGGCTACGGTGCCTACCCTAATATATGGGTTAAGGATGCAGAAGGAAATCTCACTTATGGAGGTATACAGCCTGAAGTTCGCGAGGCTCTGAAAGCACTGCAGTCATTGTATCGTGAAGGCCAACTTGACCCGGATTTCGGCTATAAAAGTGGAAGCAAGGCGTTTCGTCTGGTTCAGGACGGAAAAATAGGGATGCTCTACGGAGAACAGTGGACACCCTTTATGCTCCAGACCACCCGTGACACAGATGCAGATGTAGAATGGCAGGCATATCCCATTGTTGCCAAGTCGGACCGGAGTCTGTTTGTACCGCTACGTTCCAATACCGGGCAATACTTTGCTGTAAAAAAGGGATTCGCTCATCCGGAGGTGGTTGTAGAGCTCATGAATCTGCATCTGGACATCAACTGGGGCGATCAGGCACAGTACGAAACATACTATAATGACGACTCCCGAGCTGTATGGATGCTTTCACCGGTGACTCCATTTCCCGGTAATAAAAACATAGATGCATACAAACAAATTCGTGATGCCAGAAGCACAGGAGACTTCTCGGCTCTGGAGAACGAAGCTCTCGCCATTCACAAACGCATTGTGGCCTATGAATTGGAACATGTAGAGAGCGGCTGGGGCTGGAAACAAACCTATGGTCCTTCGGGTGCTTTTAGCATTGCAGATACGTATGAGAAGAACGGTCAACTTCTCTATGATGAGTTCACTGGCGGCATTACAGACACCATGGTTGATCGACAAATCATTCTTCGAGATCTTCAGCTTGAAGCCTATATGAACATTATTCTAGGCAGGCCGATAGAAGAGTTTGATCAATTCGTAGAGAATTGGCGCAAGCTGGGGGGAGATCAGATCACATCGGAAGTTAACGCGTGGTTTCGCACCAGCAAGCCAAAGGAGCACTAATGTTCACTTTATTCATACAAGGAACCCACTCAGCCTTTGGCATTGGAGGTGAATGTATTGATCAAGATCCCTGCTAAATCATGGTTTAACAGTATATTTGCGCGATTAATAATCACCTATCTGGTATTTGTGCTCCCCCTGATTCTCCTTGGAGTGTATCTGTATCATTGGAGTTATGACAATGCAAGCCAGGAAATATCATTGTCAACAGAGAGACGGTTGGACCAATATGTCATGGAATTGAACAGAGAGATGGAATGGATGGAATTACAGCAGTTTGATATCGTTGAGGATCGCAAATTGAATCGTCTGGCTATTCTCTGGGATATGATGGATCAGGTTGAGCGACGGGATACATTAAATTATCTGACTGAACGACTCGCTTCATTCAAGAATAGCACGGCTTATATCAAAAACGTATATGTACATATCCCTTCAGTTGGCAAAAGTATATCCGCGATCCAAGGTATCGATGATTTTGATAAAAGTTCATATGTGTACTTCAGTTCAGGCATGCAAGGAAAAGGTACACGTTTCACGGTGAAAGAGGACACCCTGAACCTCAGTGCCGTCAGACTGACGGGTACGAGAGGAGAGCCCCCGCTTTTTGTCATTCAAGTGGAGCTGGATACAGCTCATTTTCAAAATGAACTTACACGACTTAATTTGTACCCGGAGAGTTCAACTTTCCTGATTGAGGACGTCACGGGGCATGCCATCACAGATAACCATCAAGCTAATGTTATTCTCGCAAATTATCGTGAGAACAGTGTGAAAGGTACACTTGATGGTTTTCGGATGAAGGTGGGGGACACCATGTATCATGTTAGTCAGTTGCATATGGATTCTCTGGGCTTATCCTTAGCTACATATCTACCCGAGGCCATTGTCACCAAACCGCTTAGCAAGTTCTATCATTGGGCTTGGCTGTTTGCAATTACATCATTTGTTGCCATCACGGCGTATCTCTATTCAAGCTACAAGTTGATTCATATTCCGTTACTGTTATTGGTGAAAAGATTCAAAAAAATGGAGGGAGGCATGCTTGATGTTCCCATCGCGCATAATCGAAAGGATGAATTCGGCTTCCTCTACACCCGTTTCAACCTAATGATTGAAAATCTTCAATCCCTGATCGACCGGGATTTCAAGAAAACACTGATGATGCAACGGGCCGAGTTGAAACAGCTCCAATCCCAGATTAATCCTCATTTTCTGTACAATAGTTTCTTTATTCTGAATTCACTTGCAAGAACAGGGGAAACAGAACGGATTGAGCAATTCACGAACATGCTTGGAGAGTATTTCAGGTTCATTACCCGGAATGAAACAGATCATGTGAAGTTGAAAGTGGAAGTTGAGCATTCACGGATCTACACAGAGATTCAACAATTACGATTCTCCAGACGAATCAAGGTCGATTTTGGGTCACTACCTGCTGAGATGGAACATATTCATGTTCCCAGACTCATTATTCAACCCATTATTGAGAATGCATATGAACACAGCCTTGAAAAGAATACGAACTCTGGTCTTCTAATTATCGGGTTTCATATGGAAGGTTCATATGCCGAGATTACCGTAGAGGATAATGGAAATGAGTTGGAAGAGCAACATATACATTCTCTTCAACAACGCTTGCATAAGGATGGAAGCACGGATGAAATGACGGGTTTAATCAATATTCATCGGCGTCTGGTCCTGACGTATGGCGAGGGAAGTGGCCTTTTCCTATCCAGAAGTGAACTGCAAGGATTAAAAGTCACAATTCGAATCCAGTGGAAAGAGGGAGAGAACGAATGTATCGACTTTTGATTGTAGATGACGAGGAGATTATTACAGATAGTCTCTATGAAACGTTCGCCAGATATAAACCTGATCAGCTTGATGTATGTAAAGCATACTCTGCAACAGAAGCATTGTCCTGGATGCAACGTTCGAGAATTGATATTGTTCTAACGGACATCCGCATGCCAGGCATGAGTGGCTTGGAATTGACAGAGCGGATTCAAGACAGTTGGCCGAATTGCCGCGTTATTTTTCTGACAGGACATAGCGATTTTGATTATGCTTATCAAGCTTTTCAGATGGCCAATGTGCGTTACTTGCTCAAAACGGAAGGTTATGACAAGGTGATGTCTGTTGTCGAAGATGTGATGGAAGAGATTCGGCGAAGTCACAGCATGCTTGAGTTATTGGAACATTCTCATAAAGTCAACTCGCAGCTTGCACTGATTCAACAGAAAGAGTATTTGCGGAAGCTGCTTCAAGATTGTACAGCAGTTATGGCTTCTACTATGGATATACAGGATGAACTGTTGAAAAGAGATATCAGATTACAGATCAACTCGCCTGTTTATCTCATACTGGGTCGTTTCAATCATCCGCCAGAAAAAGGTTCGGACCTCACACAAGTCCAGGAATCTGTTCGTATTATTGGCTCATCTTTAATGCATGAGCGTACGGTGTGCGCAAGTGTAACAGATCACTACGGGGATACGATCTGGCTGCTTCAACCGAAGCAGGAGGAAGAGATGGCCAATGATAAACTTGTACGATTCCTAGAAGGCACACTGGAATTGGTACAAGAGGCTTGCATGGTATCACTTGGCGTGTCCATTGCTTTTTCATTAAGTAGTCGAAGCTGTAATTGGTCCGAGTTAACCAAACAATATGAACGTCTGAGATTACTCCAGTGGATGAAAATTGGAGATGGGGTATCCATGGTACTCACGGATCATCGTAATGATTCATCATCTGATGTACCCAAAGAATCCATGCGGATCTCGAACCGGATCGAGATTATGTCAGGATATTTGGAAACAGGCCGAATTCAGCCATTTTACGATATATTTGAGGAGCTTGCAGGCGAATTGCTGCAACAGGATATTACGATGGAACGTGCCATGGAAACATACTACAATCTGGCTTTATTATTGCATTCAACAATCAATCGTTGGGGTCTTCAACAGAAGATCCCGGATCAACGAAGTTTATTGCATTTAGGGGAGTATACTTGCATGAAGGATGCAGTACAATTTTTATATCGTGCTGCCGATGAATTAGTCCGTTACAAAAGATCAAATGAACAGGAACGCGCTAACGTTGTCATTCATTCCTTATGCAGTTACGTCAAGGAGAACCTTGAGAAAGACCTTTCTCTGGTGAGACTCGCAGAGCTTCATCATTTTAATCCATCCTATCTGTCCCGATTCTTTAAACAGGAAATGGGAATTAACCTGTCAGAGTTCATTGATGACTGCCGAATAAAAAGAGCCAAAGAATTGCTTCAGAACACAAATCTTATGGTACGTGAGGTTGCAGTTCAAGTAGGGTACGAGGCAGCACATTCGTTTACCCGACTGTTTAAGAAAATCACGGGAATGACTCCCCAAGAATACCGGGAATCCCTTTTGGTACGTTAATGGTGAATACTCTGGAATTGACCAAACCCAAACAAAAAAACGCAGGAAGAAGAATACATCCTGCGTTTTTTTGTAGTTGTTATCTAATCGATAAACAAACCGATTCGGCAATCCACCTTTAGGCCGTGTGGATTTTTTGTCTTCTATAAGCATTGGGACTCGATCCGGCATACGCTTTGAACTTTTTATAGAACCAATCAATATCCTTATAGCCTACCTCAATAGCAATCTCATATATTCGCAGATTCGTGGAAGACAACAACTGCTGTGCTTTTTCCATCCGTTGCTGGAGCATATAATCATTGAAAGACATCTTTTCTTCCAGCTTAAACTTCTGTCCAAGGTATGCACAGTTAAAATGAAGCATATCAGAGATTTTCTTCAGCGTAATTTCATCACCCAGATGATCCCGTACATAAGCTTTGACAATTCGAATAACATGACTGGAGTGCATGGGCTTACCGTTCATTTGAACTGGCGTTTTGAAGAACGACGACGTTTTATGTGCCGGGTCGGTTTCAAGGTGGGATCTAAGTCCATGCAGACTGTTAAGTAAAGATGAGGGACTGACAGGATACGGGAGATAATCATTCACCTGATACGTCAAGGCTTTGCGTACGAACCTGAAATGATCTCTTCCACCCATTAGGAGGATGGGGATCTGACTTTTTTGTCGAATGTCGTTGCATAACCAGAGCCCCGCGGTATCAAACCTCTCTGTATGTACCATAACAAGGGAAAAGTCTCGTTCTGACAATGCGGTCAAAGCCTCGGCCGATGAGAATACACAATTTGCGATAGTATATTGAGCTTTGCTCCGTAGCAACATCTGTTGCAACTCTCCGCACAAACGACGGCTGAAATCCACAAGTAAAATATCATACATGAAGCAATACCCCACCTTCTGTTGAATTGTAGTCCGCCAGATTAACTGAAATATGACTTAATTTCATTATGGTAATAAAAGAAAGCGCATACAATGTGCATATTTTTGTAGAGAGTGCATTTCTTTACCAATTAAAACCTATACTGCGCTTTGCTTGAGCAAAATTACGAAAATCTATATTCAGCCCGGGTAAACATCTGTATTCTGGCAGGTTGTTTGCGCTTTCATTTGAACGATACACTGTGAGAGCAAAAGACAATCAGGGGGGAAGACGATGAGAAAAAACAAGTTCATGCTACTGAGCCTGGTATTTGCGGTCTTGTTGGTGATTGCTGCATGCAGTTCTGCGCCTACCGCTCAACCCGAGCCGGAAAAGACAACACCACAGGAGGAACAAACACCCGCGGAAACCGAGGCAAAGAATGAAAACTCAACGCCAGAAATGGATTTTGACATGGGCGGCAGAACGATTAAAGTGGTTGCTTGGTGGGACATGGAAATACAGGGGAACAACCCGGACAACATTCAACGCCTTGAGAATCTCGAAGCGCTGAAGAAAAAACACAACTTTAATATTGAATATGTTTCCATCGATTTTGGCGAATATCAGGAAAAGGTGGTTGCTTCCCTGATGGCGGGTGAACCGCTTGGCGATCTTGTGAGACTGGGCAAAAACTATGCCATTCCGGCATTGACCAAACAGGATCTGTTATGGCCAGTGGATGATTATATTAAGAACGACAAGGTATTCAACCAGAAAACAACCAAGGAGTACATGCAGTATGAAGGCAAGGGTTATGGCTTTACCGAGGACCAGTCCTCGTTTATCAACGGAATTTTCTATAATCGTACGCTCATGCAAGAGCTTGGCTTGAAGCCGCTGCAGGAGTATGTGGATGCCGATGAATGGAACTGGGATACGTTCCTCAGCGTTGCCAAACAAGCGAACAAGGATCGGAATAACGATGGCAAGCTGGATACTTGGGGACTCGCTCAAACGGGCTTGCTGGAACCGATTCTGTATTCCAATGAGGCTTCTCTGACCAAGGAGGATAAGCAGAACCTGGAAGATCCAAAAACGAAAGAAGCGTTGAACTTCCTGTCCAAACTGGCTACCGAGAAGGTCGGAAGGGCTTCTGAGGGCGGCGACTGGACAGAGCCATCTACGTTCTTCCGTCAAGGTAACACCTTAATGTATTCAGGTGCAATGTACGAAGTTGAAGGCATTATGACGGATATGAAGGATTACGACATCGGTTTTGTACCGTTTCCCAAAGGTCCAAGTGCAACAGCATATCACTCCGGTGAATCACGTTACCAGGCTATAACAATTCCTAAAGCGGTAGAGAATCCGGAACAACTGATGTACATCTGGGAGAAAATTAACGAGATCGATTCGATCTATGATTATCCGGGGCAATCCACACTGGAGACACATCTGACCGATGAAGCAGATATCAACAACGCCAGAGAGGTCGCGGAAGGTATGTTGGTTCTCGACCATAACACATTCCCGTCTTTGCCTTTCTGGGACTTTGATGGGGAGCTCAAAGAAGGGGTTTCCGTATCTACGCTGATCGAGAAATACAAGGCTCCTTTCCAGGCTGCGATTGATGAGGTATACAAATAAGCATCACATTACACGGGCAGAACGCACCAGTGAAGGTGCGGTCTGTCCGGGTTAGTCAATCGTCCAGTTTTCGCAACGTTTAGAGGAAAGGGGATACATTCAAACATGCGGTCACGTAAGAAAAAGGGACTAATCCTGGTGCTTGTCCTGGCCTTGGTGCTCTCCATATGGACACTATATCCATCGCGGGATCGTAATCCGGGAACCGTACATGCGCTTGAGGACTTTGAAGCGGTATCGGGAACCGAGGATTCATTCAGTTATGAGCATTATTTGACTGCTCATGACAATACGGCCAAACCCGATGAAAGGGTACGCATCGAAGGGGAATCTTATGTTCAGGCAGAGAATGGGGAATTTGAGGTTGTGCAAGGGTACGCCGGATTAGATGGAAGTGCCGTAATTACGCCGGAAACCGGAACCATTCGCTGGGATGTTCCCGTTCAAGTGAGCGGTTTGTACAACATTCGCATTCACTATTATCCCGTAGAAGGCAAAAGCTCCGGAATCGAACGCAGGCTTGAGCTTAACGGTAAGGTCCCGTTCAGAGGGGCCGATATTCTTCTGTTTGACAGGGTATGGGGGAATCGCGAGGATAACGTCCGACAGGACGATCGTGGCAATGACCTCAGACCAAGACAAGTGGAACAGCCTGAATGGCAGCTGACTTCGTTCAAGGACAGCGCAGGGTACTTCGAGGAACCGTTTCAGTTTTATTTTGACAAAGGCAATCAGCAGTTATCGCTCACTTCATTAAGAGAGAGCATGGCGATCGATTACATCGAGTTGTACCAGGAAGGTGAAGTCCTGTCCTATGCAGAGCTGGAGCAGACCTATGCTTCACTTGGCTTGAAACAAGCGTCTCCTGTCATGCTGAAAGTACAGGGGGAGGAAGCTGTCAGCAAGTCATCTCCTACACTGGCACCGATCTCGGACCGCTCAAGCCCTTCACTGGAGCCTTATAATGTATCCAAAATTCGGATGAATGCCATTGGAGGAATTAACTGGAAGCTACCGGGCGAATGGATTGAGTGGGAGATCGACGTACCTGAAGACGGACTGTATCAGCTTGCACTTAAGGTGAAGCAGGATCAATTGCGTGGCATCTATGCCACCCGCAGTCTGACGATCAACGGCGAGGTTCCGTTTAAGGAAATGAAACGCATTCGATTTAACTACAGCCCGGCCTGGCAGACTCAGGTGTTGGGATCAGGGGAAGATCAGCCATATCAGTTTCATCTGGAAAAAGGAAAACACCGAATCCGAATGACGGTTACACTCGGCGACATCGCTCCGCTGCTACGGACCGTGGAATCCAGCGTGCTGGAACTAAATGAGATGTATCGCAAAATATTAATGATCACCTCCAATAGTCCGGATCCAATGCGGGATTACCAGCTGGAACAGCGTATTCCGGAGATGACGGAGGTGTTTGAGCGACAGGCTGACACCTTGCGCTCCGTTGCAAATTATCTGGAAAAAGCCACGGGTGAGCAAAGTGACAAAGTGGCCGTACTGCACGCCATGGTATTGCAGCTGGAAGATATGGCAGCAAGACCGGAGACGGTTCCCAAACGGCTGGATACGTTCAAAATTAACGTAGGCGGTCTCGGCACATGGATTCTATCGGTGCGTGAACAGCCGATTACGCTGGACTACCTTGTTGTATCTCCGCCAGGTGAATCGTTGCCAAAAGCGGAGGCAAGCACCATCCAGCAGGTTAAGCACGAATTGGGCGCATATGTTGCCTCGTATACCGAAGATTACGACAGCATTGGCAACGTGGAACAAAAGAAAGATGCCATCACCGTATGGATCACGACTGGACGTGATCAGGCCCAAGTACTGAAGGGCATGATCGACGATTCGTTTACCCCGGATACCGATGTATCGGTGCAGTTACGTCTCGTACCGCCTAATATTTTGCTGCCCGCTACACTCTCGGGGGAAGGACCGGATGTCGCCATGCAGATGGGCGAAGACATTCCCGTGAACTATGCGATGAGGAATGCAACAGCGGATCTGAGCCAGTTCCCCGATTTTGAGGAAGTTTCCGGCAGGTTCCGCGAAAGCGGGTTGACGCCGTACCGCTACAACGACGGGGTATATGCCCTGCCGGAGCAGCAGCATTTTCCAATGCTTTTTTACCGCAAAGATATTCTGAATGAGCTGGGCCTCGAACCGCCAAAAACGTGGCAGGACGTATATAACGCTATAGCCGTGCTGCAGAAGCATAACATGGAGTTTTATCTGCCGATCGAGGATACGCTGAACAATGCCAACCTGGTTCCGAATTCAACCTTTGCGATGTTGTTATATCAGAATGACGGAACCTTCTATACCGAAGACCAGAAGAAAAGTGCACTGGATTCGGAAATTTCAATGGACGCGTTCAAACGCTGGACGCAATTCTATACCAATTACAAGTTTCCGCTCAAAGCTGACTTTCCGAACCGTTTCCGCACCGGGGAAATGCCGATCGGGATTGCTGATTACACTACGTATAACATGCTGACGGTTATGGCTCCTGAAATCCGCAACCTTTGGGACTTTACGATTGTTCCGGGTACACAGCTTCCGGATGGATCCATACGGCATGAAGTGGCCAGTGCAACGAGCGCGGTGATGATGCTCGAAAATGCTGACGACAAGGAAGCAGCGTGGAAGTTCATGAAATGGTGGACTGATGAGCAAACCCAGATTGAATACGGGAGAGAAATGGAAGGCCTTATGGGAGCGGCTGCCCGTTACCCGACGGCCAATATCGAAGCCTTGAAGCAATTGCCTTGGCCTGTGAAGGATTATCAAAATCTCGAGAAACAATGGGAGTGGGTACAGGGAATTCCGCAGCTGCCCGGAGGTTATTTCACAGGACGACATCTGGACAATGCCTTCCGCAAGGTGGTTAATGCGAATGAAAATCCGCGTGAAGCCTTATCGGACTATGTGTTGTACATCGATGATGAAATTGAGTTGAAACGCAAAGAATTTAATCTGAAATAGAGGAAAGGGAGGGTAACGGTTGCAAGCTAAAACAACCAAGACAGCCGCCGCTCCTGCCGTTCATACCCGCCAGGTCGGCTGGTGGTCCCTATTGAAGCGGGATCTGTATCTCAGCAGGCATTATTATGTATTGATGGCACCGTTTATGTTGATTTTTTTCTTGTTTACAGTCATTCCGGTCGGCATTTCACTTGGGCTCAGCTTTTTTCACTTCAATATGCTGGAGCTACCGCGATTTGTCGGCTGGCAGAACTATTCCCGGCTGTTTCTGAACGACGACGTATTTCTGATCGCGCTCAAAAACACGCTGCTTTTCGCAGTAATTACAGGTCCTGTCAGTTATGTTGCCTGCTTTTTGTTTGCGTGGATCATCAATGAACTGTCTCCCAAAATTCGGGCGGTCATGACGCTGGTTTTCTATGCTCCATCCATATCAGGCAATGTCTTCTTCATCTGGCTGATTATCTTCTCGGGCGACAGCTACGGGTATATGAACGGTTTCCTGATGCGACTTGGCGTCATACTTGAACCGATCCAATGGCTTGCAGACGAGAAGTATGTACTGGCAATCGTCATTATTGTACAGCTGTGGCTGAGTCTTGGAACCAGCTTCCTGGCTTTTATTGCAGGACTGCAAACCATTGATCGTTCTCTGGTTGAAGCCGGAACGGTGGATGGGATCAAAAACCGGTGGCAGGAGCTTTGGTATATCACCTTGCCCTCGATGAGACCGCAACTGATGTTTGGTGCGGTAATGCAGATTACCGCCTCCTTCGCCGTAGCCGAGATCTCGATCGCGCTGGCAGGCTTCCCAAGCGTAAACTATGCAGCACACACTGTTGTCACGCATTTGATGGACTTCGGAACGATACGTTTCGAGATGGGGTATGCCTCGGCCATCGCAACGGTCCTGTTTGCCCTGATGCTGGGCACCAACGTTTTCACGCAAAAAATGCTTAGAAAGATAGGTGAATGACGATGACCAGCAAAGTACGTGCCGTGTTTGGCATGCCAAAAAGGCTTAATCGGTCATTTACCGTCAGCCTGATGTTATTTGCATTGCTGGCTGTGTTCGGATCCTTTATGGTGCTTCCGCTCATCTATGCAGTCAACAATGCATTCAAACCGCTAGATGAGCTGTTTATCTTCCCGCCGCGCTTCTGGGTGAACAATCCGACAACGGAGAATTTTGCCGATCTGATCAACCTCATGGGCAATTCGTGGGTGCCGTTATCCCGTTATATTGCCAACACTTTGCTCATAACGATACTTGGCACAGCAGGACATATCCTTCTTGCATCCGCGGCGGCTTATCCGTTGGCTAAATATCGTTTTCCGGGTTCCAAAGTGTTGTTCACCATTGTCATTCTGTCTCTAATGTTCTCGCCGCATGTTACGGCGATTCCAAACTACATGGTCATGTCCTGGCTTGGATGGATTAACACTCACGCATCGATTATTGTGCCATCACTCGCGTTCTCATTGGGACTTTTCCTCATGAAACAGTTCATGGAGCAGATTCCAGATGCATTGCTGGAGGCAGCCAAAATCGACGGAGCCAATGAATACCGGATATTCTGGAGCATCGTGATGCCCAATGTGAAGCCGGCATGGCTCACGCTAATGATTCTGCAGTTTCCAGCGTTATGGGGAACGGACGGCGGGAGCTTCATTTACAGTGAAAATCTCAAAACGTTGCATTATGCGCTCAGTCAGATTGTACAGGGAGGGATTGCAAGAGCCGGTGTAGGTGCGGCTGTTGCCTTGCTGTTGATGATCGTACCGATCACGCTGTTTATCATCTCTCAGAGCAGTGTTATGCAGACGATGGCCACTTCGGGCATGAAAGAGTAGAAAGGAGGCAGCGAGGTGCGGAGAAGCACATGGAATAAACGCAAATCGGTCATCATGGGCATGATCTGCCTCCTGTTGTTCGTTCAAGAGGCATCTTATGTGAGTGCAGACGGGAAGACGGATGCGTATCATTACTCCTTCTGGGGTGACGCAGTTCCGGCACCGGCGGCATATGAAGCAACTACGATTATCACCGGCAAAAAGCTGAACACGACACCTATGAAAGAGCCAAGCGACATGCACGTCACCGCTGATCAGCACGTCTTTGTGCTCGATTCAGGTAATGGCCGCATCATTGAGATGGATCGCAACTTCAAGCTGGTACGGACGATTGATTCGTTTGTACAGGAAGGCAAGGAAGATCATTTTAAAAATCCACAAGGATTGTACGTCACGGAAAAAGGCCATCTGCTGATCGCTGATTCAGATAATCACCGTGTGGTGCATCTGGATGAACAAGGGAAGCTGGTCAAGATTGTGTCTGAACCGAAATCAGATCTTCTAAAAGCAGACTTCCAATTCAAACCGATGCGGATTGTTATGGACAAAGGGGAACGCATCTATGTTATGGCCGAAGGCGTATTTGATGGATTCATGGAGTTCAGCGCCGATGGTACGTTCTCTTCCTTCATTGGAGCGAACAGAGTCCAGGTGGACCCGGTGGAATATCTGTGGAAACGGTTTGCGACACGGGAGCAGCGCAGCCAGATGGTGATGTTCACTCCAACGGAATTTACCAATCTGGATATGGATGAAGAGGGTTTTATCTACGCCACTAGCGGCGATCGCGGCAAAGATCCGGTCAAGAAGCTGAATGCCCAAGGTACAGATATTTTGCGCAGAGAAGGCTATCAGACCCCGCAGGGTGACTTGCTGTACACCCAGGAAGCCGGACCATCCCGACTGATTGATGTGGATGTGGGGGACAGTGACATGTTCTCCGTACTGGATTCGAGCAAGGGCAGAATCTTCACCTACAATGGAGACGGATATCTGCTCCATATTTTTGGGGGTATCGGGAATCGCCTGGGTCAGTTTAATACACCTGTTGCCCTGGAACGTGCGGGAGACCGGATGTTAGTTCTGGATAAAGCACTTGGCGAAATCACCGTGTTTCAAACAACCGAATACGGACGTACGCTCCACGAAGCAGTACGCAGTTACTATAACGGTGATGAAGATCAATCTTCAGTACTGTTTGCCCAAGCTGCCGAGATGAACGCTAACCTGGAATATGCGTATGCGGGAATTGGTAAAGCATTGCTTCGTCAGAAAGAATACGCCGAGTCTGCGAAATATTTCAAGCGTAGCATGGAGCCCAAAGGGTATTCCAAAGCATTTCTTTTGTACCGCAAAGAGCTGATGCGTGAGCATTTTTCATGGATGATGTCCGGACTATTCCTGGCTGTCGCTGCGTTTGTCACCATCATCATCGTTCGCAGGCAGAAAAGGAGGACTACGAATGCAGGCATCAAGTAAGCAATTTTACCAGTACCCGCTTCATCTGATATTTCATCCGTTTGACGGATACTGGGAATTGAAATACGAACGGAACCAGAGAAACTCACTGCTGATTGCCTTCATGATCCTGGTGCTTCTGGTCATCACCAAAATTTTGCATGCCCAGTACAGCGGTTTTCTCATTAATCTCAGTAATCCAAAGTACCTGAACAGTCTGCTTGAAATGGTATATGTCATTATACCGGTGCTGTTTTGGTGTGTTGCCAACTGGTCATTAACCACATTGATGGACGGGGAAGGCAAGTTCTCTGAAATTTTCATGTCAACGTGTTTTGCACTGGTGCCATTGTTCCTCGTTCATTTTCCGTGGATCTGGCTGAGTCTTGTGATCTCTGCGCAGGAAACTGCTTTTTATTATTTCTCCAATGCACTTGCCGTCGCATGGACGGTATATCTGTTATTTGTGGGAAATATGACCGTTCATCAGTATTCACCAGCCAAAACGGTGCTTACGATGCTGCTGACACTTGTAGCGATGGCGTTTATGGCATTTCTGTGCCTGTTATTCTTCAGTCTTGTACAGCAGATTGTATCGTTTGTCGTAACTATCTATCAGGAATTAGTGCTTCGGGGCTAAGGGAGGAGGAATCGGTTATGAAATATGCCGTAGCCAAAAAAATAACAGGAATGCTGCTCGCGAGCAGTCTGCTTCTTGGTGGGTGTCAATTCTCGCCGACACCGCTCGCTCACGAGACAGTGACTGCTGCAGATCAGACGGAATTTCCCTCCCTGCCTCCCGGAGAGAAATTGAAATCATCGTTCAGCGATGTCCGCCTTCCGGGTATGGTAGGCATTGCGCAGAACGCTGCGCTGCAGTTGTTCATTGACGAAGAGACAGCCGAGATTGCAGTGATTCACACACAGAGTGGGCAAATCTGGCGCAGTAATCCAGCAGATCGTGAGCAGGATGGGGTTGCAGCCGGGATAAATAAAGACCTTTTGTCATCACAAACGAAGCTCAGCTTCTTCAACAGCCTCGGACAGAGCAGCACCGTGAATTCTTTCACGGATAGTGTTGCACACAAGCAGATAAGCTACGAGGTTTTGCCAGCTGGCGTAAGGGTTCACTACCAGTTTGGAAGCACTGAGCGATCCATTGAAGATTTGCCGATGAAGATCAGCAAGGAGCGATTTGAACAAAAGCTGCTTGCACAGCTAGACAAAGCAGGGCAGCGGGCCTTGAAGGTCGGATATGCGGAAGACAAGGATGAAGGCGCTTACGTCCGAATTGATAAGGCAATGCAAGGATTGCAGCTGTCCCGGGCTTTGAAGGCTTTTGACACAGCCGGTTACACACCGGAGGATCTGGTTCAGGATCATGCCGAATTCGGCATTGAAGAGGAACGAAGTGGACCACGACTGTTTATGCTCACGATGGAATATGAGCTGGATGTAGAGGATCTGCTTGTCCGTGTTCCGTCCTCAGGCATTCATTTTCCGGAGGAATATCCGATCAACAGCATATCTGTACTGGATTACTTCGGGGCCGCGGGTGCAGATGAAGAAGGCTCCATACTGGTGCCGGACGGTTCGGGAGCACTGATCCATTTTAACAATGGCAAGCTACAGTACCCATCCTACCAACAAGACATATACGGACCGGATATGACGATGAAGCTGCGGGAAGCAAGTTCGAATGAAGCAAGAGCCAGATTGCCGGTATTTGGACTGATTCGAAAAGAGGGAGCTTTCTTGGGCATTATTGAAGAAGGGGATGCCGTTGCAGTTGTGAATGCCGATATCAGCGGCAAGCTGAACAGCTACAACAACGTATATCCAAGCTTCTATGTCGTGAACAAGAGCGATGTGACGCTTCAGGCAAGCGATATGGTTCGTACACTTCCCAAGTTCCAGAAGAAACCAACCGTGTCCGACTTTGTCGTTCGATATGCTTTTGTAGGGGAAGATAAGGCCTCTTACTCGGGGCTCGCCTCTCTCTATCGGGATTATCTGTTGCAGAATGGCGGACTTCCCGAGCTGAATGCCAGCAAGGAGCAGACCAACGTTCCCTTTTACCTGCAACTGTTCGGTGGCATGACAACAAGGAAACATATGCTGGGCATACCGTATGATTCGACGGAGGCTTTGACCACGTTTGATGAAGCCAAAAGCATTCTCGCCACCTTGACCGAGAAGAAGGTATCCAATATTCAGGTTCGTTATGCGGGATGGCTTAACGGCGGACTTCATCATCGACTGCCGGATACCATTCAAGTCGACGGCGCCGTAGGCGGGAAAAAGGGATTACGGGAATTCAGCGCATACACACAAGAAGCGGGCATCGGCTTCTATCCCGATATTGCTCTGCTGAATGTGCAATCCAAAAAAGGATTCAAACCGTCCAAAGAAGCTTCACGCACATTAACTCAGGAACCGGCGGTCATGTATCCGATGAATCAGGCCATCCAGCGGCGGGACCGGGATCGTTCACCTTCCTATGTGCTATCGCCCAACTTGCTGGAGGACGTGACGAAAGATATGTTAGATGAGCTTGGTTCCCTGCAAAAGGATGGACTTTCGCTGAGCCTGAATGACTTGGCAGGGCAGTTAAACAGCGATATGAATCCGAAAAAGCTGGTGGACCGAACACAAGCCCTCGACTCCGTAAAGAAGGCACTTGAACAGATCCGGCAGCAGGCTGGATCGCTTGTTGCTGAAGGTGGGAACGCTTATGCTCTGCCGTATGTAACCGGTCTGACAGATGCGCCGATGACCAGCAGCCGTTTCAAGCTGGAGGATGAAGAGATTCCGTTCTATCAGCTCGTTGTACACGGCAGCATCAGCTATACAGGTACTCCATACAATCTCTCCACATATACCAACGCAAGACAATATGTGCTGAAGTTGATTGAATATGGAGCCAGCCCTTACTTTGCATGGTTCAATGCGCCAAACCATGTTGTGAAAGAAACGGATTATGATGATCTCTACGCGGCGAATTATGAACAGTGGATCGATCTGGCTGCCGAGATCTACAACGAGGTGAACCAAGTGAACCTTTCGTTTGGCGGACGTTCCATGATATCACATGAATCCCTGGAGGAGGGCGTCTTCCGGACAACATATGAAGGTGGCGGGTTCGTAATCGTCAATTACAACGACTTCCCTGTGAAAGTTGATAACGATACAGTGGAAGCCCAAAGCTATGTGACTGGTGGTGAGCAGCTCTGAAGACGCTCCTGAAATGGAAATTGGGAAGTCGTACGTATGCTCAGCAGAAAGCCATGTGGGGCGTAATCTACGTGCTTCCCTGGCTGATTGGTTTTATATTGTTTTTCTTCATTCCGCTGTTGGCCTCTCTGCGATACAGCATGAGTACAATTCAAGCCAATGCAGAAGGCATAGCGATTCAGTTCACCGGTGTCGCCAATTACATTCAGGCACTGACCGTTAATACAAGCTTTAACCGTGCGTTAATTGAGGCGATCACAGATGTGCTCATCAACGTACCGCTTATTGTAATATTCAGTCTGTTCCTTGCCGTTGTCCTGAATCAGAAGTTCAGGGGCCGGGCTGTAGCACGGTCGATTTTTTTCCTGCCGGTTATTCTGGCATCGGGAGTAATTATGACGCTGGAAAGCACCAGCCTGATTGAAGCGGTTAATCAGAGCAGCACCGGTGGAAGTTCACTCGGGACGTTTGAACTCGAAAATCTGATGGTTAACGCCGGAGTGAACGATTGGATCGTCACCTATCTGAGTAGCGCCGTAGATCGGATCTATCAGATCGTCAGTCAATCGGGCGTACAGATTTTGATCTTTTTGGCAGGGATCCAGACGATCTCTCCTCAACTGTATGAGGCTTCGAAGATGGAGGGCGCGACGGGGTATGAAGCCTTCTGGAAAATTACATTCCCGATGGTCAGCCCGCTTATTTTTGTCAATGCGATCTATACAATCATTGATTCGTTTGCCAATAACGCCATGACGGAATTGATCCGGGATACGGGCTTCGTCAAGTTTGACTTTGGATTAAGTTCTGCCATGGCATGGGTCTACTTTCTGGCCATTGCCATCATTCTGGTTATCGTATCCATCATCTTCTCGAAGCGAGTCTTCTATCAAGATTAGAAAGGAGGGTGTCCCACGTGACAACATCACGATTATTATCGCTGGAGCATTGGAAAGGCTGGCTGTGGGCCATAATCCGATTCGTGTTGATTACCGGGCTTTCCTTCGTTATCCTGTTTCCTATATTCCAGAAGGTTTCAACATCCGTCAAGGATAAAGGTGATCTGTATTCGGCAGTGGTGGTATGGATTCCACAGAACTTCTCTGTCGACAATTTCAAGCAGGCCATACGCGTAATGGATTACTGGGCGACACTGTTTAACACGTTTGCCCTGTCTGCAACAACAACGCTGCTGACTACAGCATCCTGTGCACTTGCAGGATATGGATTCGCCAGACTGAAATTCAGGGGGAGCAACTGGCTGTTTGCCGGTGTCATTCTAACCATTCTTGTACCGCCGACGACCATTCTTATTCCGGTATACCTGAATCTGAAAAGCTTTGACCTGATGGGGCTTGTAACACTCTTGACCGGCAAGCCTGTTAATCTGCTCAATACGTACTGGCCGTTCATTCTGACGGCGATTACAGCGAATTCGCTCAAGGCTGGCTTGTATATCTTTATTTTCCGGCAATTCTTCAGAGGCATTCCGAAGGAAGTGGAGGAGGCGGCCTATGTGGACGGGGCGGGCATCGGACGAACATTTTCAAGAATCATGCTGCCCAATGCCATTCCGTCCATGGTAACAGTCATGCTGTTTTCCTTTGTATGGCAGTGGAACGATAGCTTCTATACAACAACTTATCTGACTTCGAGTAAAGTCATGTCGACCCAGTTATCGTCCCTTCCGTATAATCTAGCCCAGCAAGTTACGGATGGTGCAGCTTCCCAGGCTGATCCGTTCTATCTGAGCATGATCCAGGATACAGGAATTCTTCTTGCCATTTTGCCTTTGATCGTCATCTATCTGTTTGTGCAACGATATTTCGTAGAGAGTGTGGAACGTACGGGAATCGTCGGCTAGGCTAAGTTCTCCTGTACACTCGAAAGTGATTCAGATTGGAAAGGAAGGAGGAACTTCATGCAACATTTCATCTGTGAAAAGCGGGCATGCAACGATCTCATGAACGTCTGCTCGCAGCAGAAGCACGAGCCTTCCCTGGGAAGCATCCCCTTGCTGGTGTGGAACGGATTGCGGGAGCGAGCGCCGACCTATGCGATATGTGTAAACAGAGATACTTTCTGACGGAGCTTACTCTCAATATGGCAAGGCAATATATTAGAACAGGAGGAATTATAGTGAAGAAGTTCATGACATCTTGTAAACTTGTACTCATTCTGGCTTTATTAATTACTATTGCTCCATGGGGAGGCAGCCGCGCCGAAGCATGGGTGGGTATGCCGATGGGCAAGCTTCACGTAAACGGCAAAAACCTGGTGAACAGCAACAACCAGCCTGTACTTCTGAACGGTTGGCATCAACCCTCAGGTGCCTACTGGACATATCAGGACAGCAACTATTATCTCAACCTGCACGGTAATAACCGTCATGCAGCTACACTGGCTTATCTGAAAGACATTACCGATACATTTGCGGACACCAGCCCCAAATACGGAAGCAATCATGGCTGGAATATGAATCAGGTACGTCTGTTCATCGACCGTCAGGACATGGGAGATGTGGCTGCTGGTACATATAACTTTGCCGGTGTGCAGACCGTTACGCAAAATGTAATTATTCCGTACATTCAATATGCCAAAACAAAAGGTGTCTATGTTGTCCTGGGACTGGACTTCACATTGAAGGATGATCAGGCAACAACACCTGCCAACCTGCAAAAATTCAACGAAATCTGGGGTTATCTCGCTTCACGCCCGGAGATCAAAAGTGCAGACAACGTTCACTTCGAACTGATCAACGAACCGGTGAAATCCTATGCCAATGGACATTGGGGGGGATACAACGGGGAAAATGACTTTGTGGATCACTGGAATGACCTGCGTAATTTCCAAAATTCCATGATTTCAACAATTCGCAGCAAAGGTGCGGACAACGTGATCTGGGCGGCAGGTCTGGGATACAACCAATTTTACAGCTTGACGGCAAGCCATCCATTGACTGATCCGCTCAATAACTATGGATATGCGGTTCACTGGTACCCTGGTTACGGCGCATATGACAACTTCTCTATCCTGCAAGACCAGTGGAATACCAACGTGAAGGCAGCTGCTGACAAATATCCGATTAACATTACCGAGGTAACCTGGTTCAAAAACAAACCTGGTGATTCGGCCTATTGGAACTTGTTTAATGGCAGCAATGAAGGGTTCGGCACCAATACCAAAACGATCTTCAATGCAGCAGGCAATGTCAGCATTGCAGCTCATATGAACGGATTCATTCTAAGTGAAGGACCACGAAGCTCCTTTGCCGACCCTACGGCAGGCCTGAAGTGGGACGGAGATGCATCACGGAGTGCCATGGGACGATTCCTGTTTAACTGGTACCATGAACGTGCTCAGACTTACCCGGGCAGTGGACAAGGTGGACCAACAACGGGTCTGGTATCCGGTGCAACCTATAAAATAGTAGCTCGGCATTCCAACAAGGTTATTGATGTCCCAGGGGGTCTAAACGAAAACAATCTTCAGCTCCAACAGTGGAGCGATCTGGGAGGCAATCCTCAGAAGTGGGTTCTAACCTCGATCGGCAACGGTAACTACACTTTGACAAGTGTGAACTCACCGGACAAAGTCATCGACATTCGTAACGGTACCAACACCAATGGGGAAGTGGTCCAACTCATGAGCAACCTGAACACTACCGCTCAGCATTTCAAAGTGAATGACCTTGGAAACGGATACTGGAGTATCATCAACGTGAACAGCAACAAAGCGATTGAAGTCGCCAATGCTTCCACATCGGATGGTGCCAAGTTGCAGCAGAATACCTACACGGGTGCAACTAACCAACAATGGAAATTTGTTGCCGTAAGCAATTAAAAAGGACAACGTTAAACAAAAAACCTCCCCAAGCCATCCCTTGTCTTGGAGAGGTTTTTTTTGTATTTATTTTGGATGCTTTGGCATGGCGGCCGTGCCAAGGTAAGATACCACTGTAATTGTGCACCAAACAGCAGACAGACAATTATTTTCATACAAGCATTGTACGCTGTAGTACGAAAATGTACCATAAGGAAGAAGTTGTACCTTCACCAGTAAGAAATGCTCGGTGTATCATTGAACAGCTACCGTATCATACAGAAATGAAAGCGCTTGATAAAAAAGGGAGGGTACATATGCAGCTCCTATGGTCCAAATTCTCACCCGTGTTCCGCCGATTCCTCATTTCGTATCTCATCATTCTGATGATTCCTCAAATTGCGGGATATGCCTCTTACCGAGCTTCCATTGAAGCGGCTCGTTCCAGCTCCATTGAGAACAGCTTGAAGTCGCTGAGTCTCGGCAAAGAGATCATTGAACGTAACCTTCTTCAAGTCGAAGCCTTTACCAGACAGCTTGCTGTCAATCCTGATTTGCAAAATTTGATTGCTGGCCCGAAGCCGCAGGATCTCTACAACGTCTACGGTATGAACCGCATGCAACGAAGCCTCTCCATGTACAGCAGTACCAATGATTACTTGTCACATTTCTTCATTCACATTCCAAACTACAATGCCATTATCACACCTAGAACCGTGTATTATCGCCCGGAGCATTATTATGCTGCCAATCAGCTGGAGGGTATGTCGTTTGAACAGTGGCATGACCAAATTCTGAAACAACCGCACTTTAACGAAATCATACCGCTTCGAAACTATAAACGTGAAATACTCGGCACAGTGCTTGCCGACGTTCCCGCCATTACGTTTCTGCAATCTCTGCCTTTGAACAGCTTCAATAAGCCACAAGCGACGATTGGTATCATGATTGATCAGGACCAGATGGCCAGTCTTACACAAAATATTGTGGATCAATATGGTGGCTGGACTCTCGTCACCGATGCGGAAGGACAGATTATTTTCTCCCTTGGCATCGAACAAGCCGAAGCCGAGCGATTGGCACAGAAACGTCGGAGTGAAGGTAACGCTGCAGAAACGGAGCGAAACGGGCAGAACGTACAGCCTGGAAGCGATGGTCGGCTGCTGATATCAATACAGTCCAGTCAAAATGGATGGAATTACATAGCAGGGATCCCGGAAAAGGCACTGATGACAAAAGCGGATCAAATTAAACAGGTCACGCTGGCCTTTACTTTGGCAACCATTGTCTTGGGCTTGCTGTTTGGGCTGGTTTTGGCCTATCGAAATAGTGCACCCGTCTACAAACTGTTGGCCTCTTTTCGGGAACAAATCATCGATTTTCCTGGCAAACGTGGCAATGAATATGATTTTTTGGCAAGCCATATTAACAATCTAATTGCAAATAATGATTCACTTAAAAACACCATGAATGAACAGATTCCGTTATTGAGAGACGGTTTTATCAAACGGTTGTTAACCGGAGAAGTCTATACCTCACTTGAGTTGGAGGTTATCTCATCCCAAGCGCACATTTCTCTAAGTAGCAGTAAGGGCTTGGCAGGCTTAGTGAAGGTAAACGGATATGCCAATCCGGACAGTGAAGAAACCATTCATGAACTGGGCGTTGCAAGGTTGCTCATTAAACAGGTACTTACCGAGTGGAATTCTCAGGTGCTGATCACGGATTGGGGAACGGATCAGATCGCGTTTGCCTGTCCATTGGATGAAAACAACCCACTGAGTGCAGCTGTAAGAAGATGTGAAAAGGAACTAAATAGCCTGATGGAAGTCATCTATCAGGAGTATCGGATATCCACAACATTTGGTACTGGTTCAGCTTATGAGGTCTGGAACGATGCGGGGCGCTCCTTTGACGAAGCCAAACAAGCGCTCGATTATGCCATTCATATGGGAACAGATCATCTGGTGAGATTTGAAGATACGATAAAGGAAAATGAAATGTTCTATTATCCGATTGAGTCTGAACAACGTCTGCTGAACACAATCAAAGTCGGCGATCCTGAAGAGGCAATACGCATTCTGGAGCAATTGTTTCTTCGTAATTTTGAAGAGCGGGAACTCTCCTACGAGATGGCTCAGCAGTTCATCATGGAGCTAAAGGGGACTTTTCTGAAGTTGGACGAACCAAAATTCAAGCTGGATTCCTCCCTGCTGGAGGAATATAAAACTCGGGTGACATCCATTCAGATGACAGAAACGATCGCTTCGCTACGTGAAAAATTCAAACAGTTAACAGAAGACATCTGCGGTGATTTTCAGAGGAGAAGAACAGGAGCGCATGCAGATACGGTAAGTGAAATGATTCGTTTTATCCAGCATAATTATGGGGATGCAAACTTAACGATCTATCGGATTGCCGAGCATATGAGCAAGTCCGAGAAGTTTATATCCCAACTGTTCAAAGAGCATACGGGAGAGAATCTTTCCGATTATGTAGAACGCGTACGTATTGATGCTGCCTCGAACCTGTTGCAGTCCACCGGTCAGACCATTGACGAAATAGCGGAGAGCACCGGGTATAACAGTGCACATTCATTCCGTCGAGCTTTCAAGCGGGTACGAGGCATTTCCCCGAGTGTGTTTCGGAAAATGGACGTCCATAGCGGTTAATGTAAGGTGTTTCTCTTGGTATTTATTCGCTTTTTGTACTTTTTCGGCACAACTGTACCTTTACGCATCCCCAGTCCAATCTTATGATTACTCAAAAAGTAAGCGCTACCAAATTGAACTGAAATACAGCACGATTGGGAGCCAAGAATGGGGGGATGATTCTGAGAACAACAATGACCACTGAATCCAAGTCCGTGGAAAAAACAAGTAAACCATCTGTCTTGAAGCATGCTTTAGCCAGAAGCTGGAGGCGACATTGGCAGCTATACCTGCTGATTTTGCCACCGATTGCTTACTTTATTATTTTCAAGTATGTACCCATGGTGAATGCGGTCCTGGCGTTTAAAGATTACAACGTTATTAAGGGGATCTGGGGGAGTCCATGGGCCGGAACCAAGTATTTCGAATTGCTCTTTAAGAATCCGGCGTTTGTCATGCTGATCAAGAACACGCTCTACATTTCGTTTTACAGCCTGATCGTTGGTTTCCCGATTCCTATATTACTTGCGCTCGCGCTGAATGAAATCAAAAACATACGATTCAAAAAAACAGTACAGATGGTGACGTATGCTCCATATTTCATCTCTACCGTTGTGATGGTCTCCATCATTATGCTCTTTCTGTCTCCTAGACTGGGTATTATCAACACGATTGCAGGCGCCCTTGGTTTCGAATCGGTGAATTTTCTCGGTGAGCCCGGACTATTTCGATCCATCTACGTATTCTCCGATGTGTGGCAGGGAATGGGGTACTCCGCAGTCATCTATCTGGCTGCTCTCGCAGGTGTTGATCCATCCCTGTATGAAGCCGCCAAAGTCGATGGAGCCAATCGAATACAGAAAATCCTCAATGTTGATCTGCCCGGACTGCTTCCGGCAGCTGTCATCATTCTGATTCTGAGTGTAGGGAATATCATGGCTGTCGGGTTCGAGAAAATATATTTGCTGCAAAATCCGCTCAACCTGTCTGCTTCGGAGATCATCTCCACGTATGTCTACAAAATAGGGTTGCTGAATGCCAATTACAGCTTCGCTACTGCTGTTGGCCTGTTCAACTCGGTGATTAACCTGATTCTGCTATTAATCGTGAACGCGGTTGCCAAGCGACTGTCCAATACAAGCTTATGGTAACGGGAGCGAAAGGAGGAGAACTAAATCATGCCAAACACACAGATAAATGCAGGTCGTTCGCGGATCAAGAGCAGTAGTACGATTCGTGAATCCTGGGGAGACCGCGTATTTATAACGGTTGTTTACTTCATGCTGACAGTGGTACTGATTGCCGTGTTGTATCCCTTGATATATATTGTGAGTTCTTCGCTCAGCAGCCCTGCTGCCGTCTCCTCGGGAAAAGTCTGGTTGTGGCCCATTGACCTGACGTTCGACGGTTATAAGTCTGTATTGCGGAATGATCAAGTCCTTACCGGTTATGCCAATTCTCTTTTCTATACAGCCTGCGGCACCTTCATTAGCGTGGCACTGACCATTATGATTGCGTATCCATTATCCAAAAAGACATTTGTCGGCCGCAGCTCGTTAATGATGTTTATTACCTTCACCATGCTGTTCTCGGGTGGCTTAATCCCTACCTATCTGGTGGTCAAAACCATGGGACTGATTGATACCCGCTGGGCGCTGTTAATTCCCAATGCCGTCTGGGTATGGCAAGTTATTATTGCCCGTACCTTTTTTCAGAATTCGATACCGGAAGAGTTGTCCGAAGCAGCAGACATCGATGGTTGCAGTGACATCCGGTTTATCTTCAGTATCATCCTGCCACTCGCCAAACCGATTATTGCCGTGCTGTCGCTGATGTACGCTGTCGGTCAGTGGAATGCATACTTTGACGCCCTCATCTACCTGAAATCACAGTCACTCTATCCGCTGCAGCTGATTTTGCGCAGTATTCTAATCCTGAACAGCAGTACGGGCAACATGGATGCATCGGAAATGATCAAACAGCAGCAAATGGCTGAACTCATGAAATACTCGTTAATCGTCATGGCCAGCTTGCCGGTTCTGATCATCTACCCATTTGTTCAACGGTATTTCGTGCAAGGAATGTTAATTGGCTCAGTCAAAGGATAAGTCATTTCTATTCTATATGAGGGAGAGGATTGTATTGAAAAAAGTGGGATTCATCATTCTTGCCTGTATGCTGTTCACGTCGTTGGCACTGGCTGGATGCTCAAGTTCTGATAAGGGGAACGGGGAAGGCAGCACTCCGTCAGGAAAGACAGCCATTAATGTATTTGCTCACCAGGGTTCAGATACCGACCTGTCCACAAACAAATTTACAAAGAAGATGGAAGAGAAGTTTGATATTCAATTCAACTGGACCACAGTTCCATTCGACGGCGCAGCGGAGAAAAGACAGATTTCACTGGCTTCCGGTGATTATCCGGACCTGTACCTGCTTATCCCTTGGGTAGATCGTTTCTCCCAGACAGACTTATTGAAGTTTGGTCAACAGGGGGTTATTTTACCACTGAATGATCTGATTGAGGAGTATGCCCCTAATATTAAAAAAGTGCTTGAGAGCAACGATTATTATCGGGCCATGAATACCGCCCCGGACGGAAATATCTACGGTCTGACGGGACTGAATGAATGTTTCCACTGTTCATACCCGAACAAGATGTGGGTTAACACCAAATGGTTGGAACAACTCGGTTTGACCGAACCTGCAACGACAGAGGAGTTTAAGGAAATGCTACGGGCTTTTAAAACGAAGGACCCGAATGGAAATGGTAAAGCCGACGAAGTACCACTGAGCGGTTCGACTGAAAATTTCGGCGTACACATTATTCCGTATTTGATGAACGGTTTTATCTATGACGACGATCGGAATTACTTAATTGTCAATCAGGGGAAAGTGGAGACGGTAGTGAATAAACCGGAGTGGAAAGAAGGACTTACTTATATCAAATCGCTTTATGATGAAGGACTGATTGATCCGGGTGCCTTTACTCAAAACGTGGGTGCTTTCAAAAAAATCGGTGATAACGCTGATGCGCAGCTTCTCGGTGCAGGAGCAGCAATGCATCCATCGTTATTTGTAACCACTTCGGAAGGTTCGCCTTACGGGAATGATTACAATCCCATCCCTCCACTGAAGGGACCGAATGCCACTTATGCTACGTATAACTATCCGATTGATCCTGGAGCGTCCTTTGTATTGACGAACAAGGCGAGCGAGGAAACGCAGATTGCAGCTATAAAGTTGCTTGATTATTTCTACACCCAGGAAGGTACTATGGCATCTTATCTGGGAGAAGAGGGCACAAGCTGGCGTAAACCACAGGAAGGCGAAGTGGCGCTCAATGATCAGATAGAGCCGCTCTATAAAGCCATTCCGCTTCCTTCTGGAGAAGAACCTCGTAACGATAGCTGGGCTGCATTGAGTCAGTACAATCATCACCGGGCATATCGGGACGCCGAAGTGCAGGGAACAGATATCTATGCCAATGATGGTTATGAGCGACGGCTCTATGAGGCGACATTGTTAATGGAGGGCAAGGAACCGAATGACGTTTTCCCTCATTGGGCATTGTGGGTTGATCCGTCCCTTGCCGATGAAGCCAGCATGATGCAGACCAATCTCAAAGATTACATCGATCAGAACGCTCTGCAATTTATTACTGGCGCCAAAAGTCTGGATAAGGATTGGGATGAATATTTAAAGGGCCTGGAAGGACTGAACATCAATCGCTATCTGGAGATTATGCAGTCTTCCTACGATACTTCTTCAGTTACCAAATAATTAGATGTTGTTGAATGTATTTGCACATGCAAATGTTCTCGGTTCGCAGTCAGTATATGCGAGCCGGGAACATTTTTTTAATCCAGATGTCCAAAAATCAGCTTCATGCTATGTTTGCACCTGTCCTGTAGACCAATCGTTAGCAGGACAGGTACAATGGCTCGTGGCATCTGCTTAGTACATGCGATATCTTCCACTTAGGGCCAGCATGCTGAAAAAATACAGGCAATTGTCGTAATAACGTCGTTCTCCCTGACGTAGAGGTGTGTTCCAAAACTTGCGAACAAATGAGTCAGCATGTGGACCGTCTGCAGCCAGTGAAGCCATGGCATTGGTGACCAGTAAACCAACAGGATGCAGTGCAGGTTCGTCAAAAGCTTCTCCATCTATGGTATAACGACGATAATCGGAAACTTCGATATCACTGAAGAAGGACTGAATCCGATTGGATTGTTCGATCTGCCATGGATCCTTGCGGAACCATTCCCAGTCCAGCGCTATATTCGCGGCGACACGGTAAGCATCACTGTAAAAATGTCTGAAATCACCATGTGGCTGTATTGGAGTGGGAGAGCCATCATAGTTCGCATATTCAGGTGATAGTCCAGTTACGGGATGACAGGCTGTATGCAGGTAAGCCCGACTAGCGGCCGCCGCTTCTTTCCAAAAAGTCTGATCTTCTTCATCCGCATATTTCGCGAACAGTTCATAAAAGTGAGGAAGATGGTAGGACGGGTCGCTGAACGGTGTTTCTGGAATGAACTTGATCAGTTTTGTATCCGGGTCCCACATGGGGTCACCTACGCCGTCTTCGCCCTGATGTATACATGCACGAAGGATTTTGCGGGCTTGTGTCTTGTAATCATAAGGTCCAGCACCATCGCCCCAGCGGTTGGAGGCAAAAAAAAGCGCCATGGCAAAAAACTCTTCACCATCAGGAGCAGGTCCTTGCGAGAGCCGGGTACCGTCAGGCTTGCAATGCCAAGCGAAGTAATCTTTGTATCGACCCTCGGTATGCTGCATAAACGTGTGAGAGAAATTCCATAGTCGATCAAATTCTTCTTTCTTATCCATCTGAACAGCCATCATCATCCCATAAGACATTCCCTCGGAACGAACATCGAGATTACCGGTGTCCAGCATATATCCCTTGTCCTCACCCATGGGGTAATATATTCGAGTATTTTCTTCGCCATAGAACAGCTCGTTCCATGTTTCTTCCAATCTGGTCGTAATCTCATTCTCATCGTAGCCTAGCTTCAGAAACAGATTCTGATAAGTGCCCGTATCCAACGCGCCTTGACCCGTGATATTCATGCATTTCCTCCTTTATCAATGCGGTTTTTCAAAATTATAACATGGAAATAGTATACAAATTAAAGCGTTTACACGAAAAATTATAGGTGTTCTGATCTGCAAGTGATTGTACTCAAATTAAAATGATATAGTGGTTGAAATCCTATACTTTGTCAGGTTGTTGTAAAATTATGTAAGATATACACTTTGGGAGAAGGATCACATCTTATCCAATCATAGTACAAGCTGTGATCCTTTAAATGCTGTTTGAAGATGACCAGAATCTAGCCGGAAGGATGTGATGGTGATTTATGCTCCAGGATTCAGAAGATGCAGGTGAAAACACCGAATTCACTGCACCGCGCGATCCAGTCGGAGTGACAGCGTCAGCAGTCAAACCCGCAATTGACTTTGGATCACATGGATATCGCGATATGATTGGCCGGTCTCTTCTGAACAAAGGGAACAATGTCAGATTAAAACGAGCCATTGAGAAGGCAAAAAACGGCGAACCTGTTGTTATTGCTTATATTGGAGGCTCCATTACTCAAGGTGCTGGTGCAATACCTATTCATCTCCAAAGTTATGCTTATCGGTCGTATGAGTCATTTAAATTTATGTTTGCGCTTTCAAAAGATAGTCCGATTCAGCTGATTAAAGCAGGTGTGGGAGGTACTCCATCGGAATTGGGGATTGTACGTTATGATCGTGATGTATTAAGGGGAGGTACGGTTAAGCCGGATATCGTCGTAATCGAATTCGCAGTTAATGACGCAGATGATGAAACCCAAGGTAAATGTTACGAGAGTCTGGTGCTCAAAGCACTTGCTGCCGATAACAAGCCAGCAGTCATCTTGTTATTCAGTGTATTTGAAAATGACTGGAATCTACAGGATCGTCTCGCCCCGGTTGGCTGGCATTATGATCTGCCCATGGTAAGTGTGAAAGATGCTGTCGTTGATCAGTTCAACAAGACAAAAAGTGAGGGCAACATTATTTCCAAAGAGCAATTTTTCCATGATATATATCATCCCACTAACACAGGACATCGGATTATGGCCGATAGTTTGGAATATTTGTTCGACGTGACGAATCGTTCTGAGTGGGATGAGAAAGATCATGATATTGAAAAGGCTCCGCTAATTGGAAATGAATTTGTTCATGTGAAGCTGTTGGATCGAAAAAATGGCAATACCATTGCCCGTATCGATGCAGGCTCGTTTTGCAAAACGGATACGGATCTGCAGATGGCTGAGATGGATGCTCATAACTATGGTACACCCCAGTTCCCCAACAACTGGATGCGTACAGGAGAGGGAATTGAGGCTCAAAGCAGCTTTAAAATAAGTTTGCAGTGCAGTCGCCTCATTCTGATCTTCAAGGATTCTGGTAACGACGAATTCGGAACTGCACATATCAAGGTAGATGGGGTATTCGTCCAAAAAGTCGATCCGCGTAAAATCAACTGGACCCATTGCCATGCCACTCTTCTGCTTAACGAGGAACATGTTGGGGAGCACTCCATCGAGATCGAAATGGCGGAAGGTCATGAACATAAATGTTTCACCATTCTGGGGTTTGGCTATGTGGATTAACCGAAAACGGATAGTCATTCATATGTTCGGAGGAAAAGAGAATGAAATTGATCTCATCAGCAGTAATGGGATATGACCAATATCGAGAGAATATACCACGTGGAGTCATGGAGACAATAGAGTATGCTTCCAAGACGGTTGGCAATTCCCGTAAAGCGATGGTGTATACCCCACCAGAATTTTCTTCGACAACGATGTATCCTGTACTTTTTCTATTGCATGGTATTGGTGGAGACGAGTCTGAATGGCATACTCATGGTTCTCCGCAAATTATTCTTGATAATCTGTACAACGATAACTTGCTTGAGCCAATGGTTATTGTTTTCCCTAATGGTCGCGCAATGTTGAATGACAGGGCCGAAGGGGACTTGTTTGAACCTGAGAAAATCAAAGCATTTGAACGATTTGAATCCGATCTGCTTCACGATTTGATCCCTTACATGGAGTCGAACTATCCTGTTCATACAAGCCGGGATAAAAGGGCGATTGCTGGTTTATCCATGGGCGGAGGTCAATCCTTAAATATCGGATTAAGTAATCTGGATCATTTTGCATGGATCGGCGCTTTCTCCGCAGCCCCGAACACCAGAGAGCCGGAGCTACTTGTCACCGATGTTACGAAAGCGCATTCACTGATCTCACTGTTGTGGATTTCTTGCGGTGAGCAGGACAATCTTATTGAGATTAGTCGCGGGGTTCACCGATATTTGGCGCAACAGGGAGTACCTCACATCTGGCATGAAGAAAGTGGGGGACATGATTGGCCCGTGTGGAAGAACGATCTGTATCTGTTCACGCAACGTTTATTCAAGTGAGTTTGCTGACGAACATTCTTATCGGATTGTAGCATCAACCAAATCTATTAAAATATCAGGAGGTATTATTCTATGTTCAAATTCGGTAAAAAATTAATGACTGTTGTCCTTGCAGCTTCCATGAGTTTTGGTGTCTTCGCAGCTACATCCAGCGCTGCAACAGATTATTGGCAGAATTGGACAGATGGTGGAGGAACGGTCAACGCCGTTAACGGATCAGGCGGAAATTACAGCGTGAGTTGGCAAAATACCGGGAACTTTGTTGTCGGGAAAGGGTGGACATATGGCACACCTAATCGGGTAGTCAATTACAATGCTGGTGTGTTCGCTCCTTCAGGTAACGGGTATCTCACCTTCTATGGTTGGACTAGAAACGCTCTGATTGAATATTACGTGGTGGATAGCTGGGGAACGTATCGCCCGACCGGAACGTATAAGGGCTCGATGACTAGTGACGGTGGCACGTATGACATCTATACAACGATGAGATACAATGCACCTTCCATCGATGGTACTCAAACTTTCCCTCAGTATTGGAGTGTTAGACAGTCCAAGAGACCGACAGGTGTCAATTCTACCATTACGTTCAGCAATCATGTGAATGCGTGGGCGAGCAAAGGGATGTACCTTGGAAATAGTTGGTCTTATCAAGTGATGGCAACAGAGGGTTATCAAAGTAGCGGAAACGCAAACGTGACGGTTTGGTAAAAATGATGTAATGCAGTTCAACGTCTGCACCTGCATTTGAATTCAAATTTTCGGCAACGTTGAGGATCGTTATTCACCAGACTAACGGACCTCGACGTTGCCGGATTTAAGCTTAGCAAAGGAGATTAATTGAATGAGGAAGCTGATATGGTTAACTTTAATCGCAATACTTGTTAGTCTAAGTGCTTGTTCAGCGAGTGATTCTGAATTAAACGATGGCTTGATATTTGTCGAAGGGGGAGCCTTCAAGAGCAGTAAGTCGAGTCAGCATGATAAAAGTGAAACGCTGGATTCTTTCTATATCGGCAAATACGAAGTGACTCAAAAAGAATGGATGGAAATTATGGGGGAAAACCCCTCTGGCTTTAAGGGAGATGACCTTCCCGTTGAAATGGTCAGCTGGTATGACGCAGTGGAATACTGTAATCAAAAAAGTATAAAAGAAAACCTGAAACCTTATTACAATATAGACAAGGACAACCAGGACACGAATAATCACAATGAAAACGACAATATAAAATGGAATGTAACCATTAACGAGGATGCCAACGGTTACCGTTTACCCACAGAGGCAGAATGGGAATACGCTGCAAGCGGAGGCCAGAAGAGCTTGAATTACACCTACAGTGGAAGTGATAATCCTGATGAAGTTGCTTGGTACTGGAAAAATGCTGGCGACAACATTCTGACAGGTGACTGGAGCTGGCCCGCTATTGAGAGCAATCGTAATCAAACCCAAAAAGTCGGAACTCAGAAGGCAAATGAGTTAGGTATCTATGATATGTCTGGAAATGTGAGAGAATGGTGCTGGGAGTGGTACAGCGATTCGGAGGGACCCAATCAAACTTGGCGAGTTGTGAAAGGCGGAGGCTGGATGGGCGGTGTCAATAACAACGAAATATCATTCCAAGGCAAATTTGATGCAAATGGTTTTGGTCCCGATCAAGGATTCCGTATCGCACGTGGAGAATGAAAATCCTTTTCCTGACCGTAGATTACTACTGAGCTAAACCTATACTTTGTCGGGTGAAAACCTATAGTTTAACAGGTTGTTGTACCAAAATGTAAGCGTTACACTTGAATTGTTATCTGGCGCTTCGCTACAACCGGAGCGTTCTAATCGTACGGTCTGATGAAACTATTTTCTTTTTAATTGATCAATGATGATGAAACTGGTGGAAAATTTGTTCTCCAAGTTGTGCGAGCAGACAACAATCCTGCTGTTGTTCTGCTGTTTAGCATTTTCGCAACAACTGGAATCTACCCATAGATATAGATAAAATACATGCTGCTGATCACGGACAAAAGAGAGGTGAGCTAATGTACAAGGTCATTGTCGCGGATGATGAACCCTTTATGCTAGAAGGATGGAGAACGATGATTGACTGGCGAGCTTGTGGATATGAACTCTGCGGAACAGCAACGGATGGGGAAGAAGCACTTGCTTTATTCAACGCTGTCAAACCGGATCTTGTCGTCACTGATATTCAAATGCCTGTTATGGATGGTCTCGGTTTGATTCACACGTTGCGAGAAGATCTCGCTTATACCTCTAAAATTGTTATCGTTACAGGATACTCCGATTTTAACTATGCCAAGCAAGCGATACGGTATCAAGTCGATCAGTATGTGCTCAAACCTCTTGTTCCCGAGGAAATTCATCATATCCTTATGGAAATGATTGACCCTCTGGACAAACGCAGAAATGAGCATAAACAGCAGAATGGAATCAAAGTTACAGATGAAGCCCATGAAAATCATCTTGTTGAATACCTAATAAGCGAAGAATATGATTTAGAGCAAATGATGAACATCTCCAAAGAGATCTTGGGCTTGATTGAAGCAGGAAACACGAGTTCCATCGATCATGCTGTGAGTGCATTACTAGAGAAGAGTGAGAAAGCAGAAATTTCGCTCGAATGGATACATCATGTCATCCGTTATATCCATGGGGAGTTGCTACGGAAATATGGTAAAAGAGAGGCGTGCACAGAAATACTATGTGAAAAAGAATGGCACGAGGCTGCGACTTGGTCTTCTGGCACATTGCAAGACCTATGCGTTCGACTGTCCGAGCAACTGTCCCAATCTGAATTGAAGCAGAAGTCGGGGACAGGAGGGCTTGTTGCAGAAGCAGTGAATGAATTGAAGCAACACTACCGAAGTAAAATTAAATTACAGGATGTAGCTAATCGTATTCACGTGAATTCTGCCTACCTGGGTCAACAGTTCAAGCGGGAGATGGGAGTCAGTTTCAGTGACTATGTGCACCAGCTTCGTGTTGAGGAAGCTCGTAAACTCTTGCGACGTACCAATATGAAGATCACTGACATTGCATTCAGGCTAGGATATCATGATGCTGAATATTTCACCCAAAAATTCAGAGCGCACACAGGGGAGCTCCCATCCGTCTATAAAAACAAAAACCAAGGGTGATCATATGCGTCATAAATTCTGGATGTTCCGTAAGGTTAATGATATTCCTCTCCGATCCAAATTTCTGCTTATTTATGTACTTAGTATTCTCCTTCCTGTAATAACGATTAATATCTTCTTCTACCAACGAACCTCTGCGGATATCAAGATTAGAGAACAGGAAAATCTGCGTAAATCCATCGACAGGGCTGCGGGGGAACTGCTGGGAATGATTGATGAGAGCGTTGCTCTGAGCCGAATTATTGCCGCAGACGATTCGCTCTACGAGGCAATGGATCGGACCTATCGTTCCCCCGTCGATTATTACAGCGTGTACCATGCATTTCTGCGAGATAAATTAACGAGGTATATGTCAGCGAATATACTGGAGGTGCGTATCTATACAGATAACGATACCATCCAGACGGGCAGTCATTATATCGTGATGAAAGACAAGAATGTACTTCCTGGATTGAAACAGTTGAAATCCACCAGTGGAGGCATTCTTGTTGTTGATTATATTGAACCCTCCGGATTTAACGCGGGAAGACGGATCAGTGTGATTGGCAAAATGGATACGTATACTTCCTATGCCAATTACAATAAGTATTCCAAGATTGATCTGGAACTTAGCCGGGTGTATAGCATCTTAAATCGGGAATCAGACAGTCTTCAGTTGCGTCTGGTAGACAGCAACAATCGAACTGTCGTTTCAAGTGGAGAATTCAGCGAAACCGACGTATCCAACCCGGATAACGATTCAATAGTCGAGGAAACTGGCAATTCTGCTTATACACTCGAAAAGTCGTTGGGGAATCTAGCCTACCTCAAGGGTTGGAAGTTGATAGGGGTTGCCGATACGCGTCACCTTGACCACCTGCTGCGAGAAGCCTTTAAATCTATTCTGGGGTTACTCGCGATTAGTATCGTGGTCCCCTCTGTGTTGATCTACATTATTTTGCGCTCCTACCACTATCGGATTCGCAAACTATCAAGACATATGGAGAAGGTTCGCAATGAACGATTCGATCTAATTGAAATTCAGGAAGGCCGCGACGAAATTGGCGGGCTTATTCGTACATTTAACATGATGATTGGTAAAATTCATACGCTGATTAATGATGTATATAAACTCGAAATCCGTCAAAAAGATTTGGAGTTGGACCAAGTAAGGACCGAATTGTCGATGCTTCAGAGTCAGATGAATCCCCATTTTTTATTTAACACTTTGAATGCCTTACTGGTCGTTAGTACGAAGAATGGGTATACGGAAGTCGTCGAGATTATTAAAAGTCTGTCCATGTTAATGAGACAATTGCTCAGTCATTCTGACAATCTGATTCCTTTGCAAGAAGAGCTGCAATTTACGAATCTGTATCTCCAGATTGAGAAGTTTCGCTTTGGAGAGCTGTTTGATTACACCTTCGAGGTTGATCCTGATGCTGCTTCGTTGCTCATTCCCCGAATGAGTATTCAACCACTCGTTGAGAATGCATGCAAACACGGCTTACAGGCGCGAAAAAATGGAAGACAGATCAAAGTAACGGCGAGACGAAACGCTTCTGAACTGGTTATCCAGGTGATTGATAATGGAATCGGTATGGATGCAGGTAGACTAACCGAGCTCCTGAGAGATATTCGTTCTGAAAGACCCAGGAACGGCGAGCATGTAGGACTTCGCAATGTTTACCGCAGGTTGGAGCTCTTTTATGAAGGAAATGCGATATTTGATCTAAGCAGTGTACCCGGAAAGGAAACCATTGCAGGATACCGTATACCGATCTCCAGGATGGAACAGAGGAAATAGGAGGTAGACTCTCATGTACAAAGTACTGTTAGTTGATGATGAACCTTATGCGATTGAAGGGTTACAGCTTCTGATCAATTGGGAAAAGCATGGTTTTGAAATCAGGGGTGTGTGCGCCAATGGTGAGGAAGCCATCCGTATGATACAAGAAGATCGACCTGATCTCGTGGTGACAGACATCCGGATGCCTGTCATGAATGGGCTGGAACTTGTAGAAGAAGCGCGTCGATTGGAGCATGAATCTGTCCTGTTCGTTATCACGAGTGGATACAGTGATTTTAATTATGCCAGACAAGCTATTCGATTAGGTGTCTCCAATTATCTAACCAAACCCGTTGACAGTGCAGAAGCAGAGGATATGTTGGTCCGTCTCCGGGTGCAATTGAAGGAGCGTGAAGACTCGGAGCGCAATCGGGAACATGCCAATGAGCAAAGAATCAAAGCATTTTTGTCTGCACTGATTAACGATAAGCAGAATGTATCGAAGCAGGAGATGTCAGAGATCCTTTCTCATTTGAACAAGTCCCATTGGGCATACCTGCGGATAGCTTTTCAGGGAGATATTCAGGAAGCCTGTACAGTAGCGGAGCATATGGCTGACGTAACAACTTGTTGTTACTTGATTGACAGAACAAGAGACTCCTTGGGACTTGTATGGGGAGAGCGAGCGAATGATGGAAGCGGGACATCTGAATCCATTAAGGCTTTTGCCCAGCGTTTGATGAGAAATATGCAATATATCGGCTGTGAAGATATTCATATCGCGGTTGGAATGACGGTCAACCAACTGGAGCATTTATCTGAATCTTTCCGCTCTGCTCAGGAAGTTGGGCGTTATTTGTTTTTTAATCAAGAGCGCCTTTTGATTGCCGAAGAAATTCAGTTGGAGAATTGGAAGTTTGATCCAGAAACACTGTCAGAGGTGGATCATATTAGTGAATTGCTTGAAAACGGTTCTGTAGAAGAACTCTCCATTTCCATTCGCAGTGCCTTTGAACTGTTCATAGAGATGAAGGCTGCGCCAGAGATTGTACATATTTTCTCTACCCACATTATATTCCGTGGACTCTCCCTGTGTAGAGAATTAGGAGGAGAACCCAATGCACTAATGAACGAATTGGCGAGCGGAATACTGGAGAAAGGCCATCGAAATGTAGAAAAGGTAGCTAACAATCTGGAGCATTTCTGTCTGCAATGCAAGTCAGAACTGGCTATTTTCCGGGAAAGGCAGCTTGGAGGCATTCAGGCAATGGTAGCTGAATATGTGCAGATGCATTACAGAGAGACATTTACGATCCAGGAGCTTGCAGAACGATTCTACGTGAACCCAGTCCATTTGGGGCAATCCTTTTTGCGAAAGTACGGCAAGGGTGTGATCGAGGTAGTACATGATCTGCGAATGGAAGAAGCGAAGCGTCTGCTTCAGGAGACGAATCAAACATCAAGTGCGATTGCAGAGCAGGTAGGGTACCGCAGTTACCAGCATTTTCTCAGACACTTCGAAAAACGTACAGCGATGAAACCATTAGAATACAGGCAAAAGTATGCGAATTGATCTCTGAAAATAAGAACTCCTCCTGAATAAGACCTGAAATTACAGGGGGGTGGACCTTAAATATATATATTTTGTAACCGCATACATTTATTCATACTAAAAACAGTAAGACATACCACTTCCAAGGAGGGCAAGTACATGGGGGGACTGAAAAAAAAGAAGCTTTGGGGTTCCGTATCACTCGTTCTGGCTTTGAGTTTGGCACTTGCAGGATGCAGCGGTGACAATGAGAAAGCGACTACAAAGGACGGGAAAGAGGTACTGAACATCACGGCCTTTATCGGAACGCCAAATCAGGCGCCAGCTAAAGACAACCGAATCTACAAGAAAATTCAAGATGAACTTGGCGTCAATCTGGAGATGGAATTTCTGGTGGGTGATCTTCAACAGAAGCTCGGCGTTATGATTGCCGGTGGCGATTTCCCTGACTTGATCACAGCAGATACCAAATTGGTCTCAGCTGGAGCAGTTATTCCGCTCGAAGATCTGATCGAGGAGCATGCACCCAATCTGAAGAAACATTTTGCTAAAGACTGGAATCGGATGAAAGACTCCAGTGACGGGCATATTTACTGGTTGCCTAACTATGGAGTGTACACAGGGGAGTTCATTAGTAACTACTATTCTGGTCCTGCATTCTGGATCCAAAAATCCATCCTGAAGGATGCCGGGTACCCGACTCCTAAAACGTTGGATGATTTCACAAAGTTGGTTCGTGACTATGCAGCCAAGAATCCGACTATTGATGGACAACCGACGATTGGCTTTACTACACTGGCTTCTGACTGGCGGACGTTCCCTTTGCTTAATCCACCAGAACATCTTACGGGTCACCCTAATGATGGGGGCGTAGTCGTGGATGAGAATGGAGTGGCAAGTGTTTTTGCCGACAAGGATATCTCCAAACGGTATTATAAGGAACTAAACAATATGTATAATGAGGGATTGCTTGATAAAGAAGCCTTCGTTCAGAACTATGATCAATATCTGGCCAAAATTTCTTCGGGACGTGTGCTTAGTATGTTCGACCAGCACTGGAATTTCCAGGCCGGGGAAGACCCACTCGTAGCACAGGGCAAGATTGGTCAGACATACGTAGGCTTCCCGCTAGTCTATGATACAAGTATCACAGATCATTATCTGGATCGCCCGGTTATCAACTTGAACAATGGTTTTGGTATCAGTAAAGATGCGGAAGATCCTGTTGCACTTATCAAATTCCTCGATAAGCTCATGAGCGAAGAGTATCAGAAGCTCTTGTCATGGGGAGAAGAGGGTGTAGATTATCAGGTGAATGAAGAGGGAAGATTCTATCGTACGCCAGAGCAACGGAAAGAGCAGGATGATCCGGCATGGAGACTGATTAACAAAGCAGAAGGTTTCTACGCTGCTGCACCGAAGCTCGAAGGAACATTTGAAGATGGCAATGCGATTGGAGCAATCAACCAGCCTGAGGAATTCTATGACAACCTTAAACCGGAAGATAAAGAACTTTTGGATGCTTATGGCTTCAAAACGTGGAGTGACTTCTTCTCCCCTGCACCAGAGAATCCAGTGTACTATCCGGCATGGCAGGTCGATCTGAAAGAAGGCTCTGATGCTGCGGTAGCGAACAAGCAAATGACAGACACTTCATTGAAATTCTTGCCTAAGGCGATCATGTCAAAACCAAATGAGTTCGATAATATTTGGAATGAATATGTAGACGCTTACAAGAAAATCGATGTCAAATCCTATGAAGACCGTATTAATGAACAACTGAAATGGAGAATCGAGAACTGGTCTGTTAAATAAAAAAATGCGGCAATGATTCTCTCGGAAGGTATCAACCAGAGCATTGCTCAGGCGAGTGCCTTCCGGGAAAATCATGCATAAAGTCGCTGCAAGCCAATAGGAGGAGTGAAAGATGGCGAACACGCCTGGAGCCATACCAGAGCAAACTGCCCGTACAGTCGTTACCAAAACACCAATGTTAAAACGGTTGCGCGGACAAAGACAACTGATGTTCATGTCATTGCCCATCGTTGCGTACATTCTCGTATTCTCGTATTACCCCATCTGGGGCTGGGTTATGGCCTTTCAGAATTACAGTCCTGCCAAGAGTTTCTCCCAGCAGGAGTGGGTCGGGCTCAAACACTTCAAGTTTTTACTAACAGACGATGCATTTCTTAACGTTTTACGTAATACCATTGCGATGAGCGTAATCAATATGGTACTCGGATTTGCGACAGCAATTATATTTGCCATTTTACTTAATGAGATTAAGCATAAGTTATATAAACGAACCATTCAAACGATATCGTATTTACCTCACTTTCTCTCATGGATCATTGTAACAGGCATCGTAGCAAGTTCACTATCTGTTGATGGTGGAATTGTCAATGTGGTACTCATGAAGCTGAATATCATTCAAGAACCTATCATGTGGCTTAGCGTTCCGGAATACTTCTGGGGCATTGTAGGTGCATCCCATGTATGGAAAGAAGTAGGCTGGAATGCCATTATTTATTTGGCGGCCATCACGTCGATCGATCCTTCCCTTTATGAAGCGGCAGAGATTGATGGGGCGAATCGATATAAGAAAATGCTGTATGTGACCTTACCCGGAATCAAATCCATTGTTATCATTTTGCTGATCATGAATATGGGCTGGATTTTGGAAGCTGGATTCGAAGTTCAGTATCTGTTAGGTAATGGTGTGGTTGTCGACTGGTCACAGACGATAGATATATTTGTCTTGAAATACGGACTACAGATCGGGAATTACTCTTTGGCTACTGCGGCAGGTATTTTCAAGACAGTAGTTAGTATCACGCTGATCTTTGCAGCGAATTCTATTTCCAAACGGCTCGGGGAAGACCGATTAATATAAGGGGGACTAGAGATGGGAATCAATAAATCTCGGCTTGAACCGATTGTCTTCCATACGTTAAATGGTATACTGATGATCGCAATCGCGATTGTTACCCTGTATCCGTTTGTGAATACACTCGCCGTATCGTTCAATGCCGGTAATGACACCATCCGGGGCGGGATTTATCTGTGGCCTCGGGTATGGACAGATCAAAACTACAGAGCAGTATTTGCAGGAGGGACCATCTTCAGCGCCTTTGGTATATCTGTGGCGAGAACGGTTTTGGGGACAGTCTTAAGTCTATTCTTAACCTCCATGCTGGCTTACACACTAAGCCGAAAAGATTATATATTACGAAAGCCCATTACCATTGTCGTTGTTCTTACGATGTATTTTAGTGCAGGACTTATTCCAACGTACTTCTTAATGAAAGATTTACATTTGTTAAACAACTTCCTGGTGTACATTATTCCTGGGTTGATCAGTGCCTTCAATATGATTGTTATTCGTACCTATATCCAGACACTACCCGAGGGACTGATCGAATCGGCCAAAATTGATGGTGCTGGAGATTTCAGAACGTTCATGTCCATTATTCTACCGCTCTGCCAACCGGTACTGGCTACTGTTGCATTGTTCATTGCAGTCGGCCAATGGAACTCATGGTTTGATACGTTTCTGTATGCATCATCCAAACAAAACCTGAGCACGCTGCAATATGAGTTGATGAAACTATTATCATCTTCCATGAATTCCAACAGCAGTGCAGCCGTGGCCAATGGCGCAGATCTTGGCGCTGCACGTAACATGGTCACTCCTGTATCCATTCGGGCTGCCATTACGATTGTAGCCGCATTGCCCATCTTGGTCGTATATCCATTCTTGCAGAAGTATTTCGTTCATGGCTTGCAGCTTGGAGGGGTAAAAGAGTAAAATTAATGCAGTTCCGGATAACCGATCAAAAACGGTCACTAGGGTGACCGTTTTTTCATGTTTTCAATCGGCGGGTTAGAGTATGTCAATTGCACACAAATCTAATTTATTCAATAATGTTGTTGACAATCAAATTAAAGTTAATATAATTTATATATTTACTCGATTCATCAGTCAGTCTCTTTTCAGGGTGCCACTTCGCGCGAAAGCCCTCTATCAAGAACTGTCCACAGCGCCTGACATCCCGAGCTATTACCATTTTATCAAGGAGACTGAAGAGAAAATGAAAGTATTAATTGTGGAAGACTCCATTTTCGTACAGAAATTGCTTACAAAACTGATTATTGATCATATTCCAGGGTGCGAGATTCAGATTGCTAACAATGGAGAGCAAGGATACAACTTATTCACGGAATTCCAACCTGATCTTATCACTACAGACCTACTGATGCCTGGTTTGAACGGACAAGAAATGCTTCGAATGATTCGGGAAACGGATAGTCATGTCAAAATTATTATCTTATCTGCAGATATTCAGAAGACAACTAGGGATGAAGTTGAATTGCTGGGGATTTCTGGTTTTCTGAATAAACCGTTAACCGCAGAGAAGGCAACTACGATGATTCAACTCATTCAGGCGGCCTATCATGCTGAATGATTTACAGAAGGATCTGCTGACTGAACTTGTGAACGTTTACGTGGGACAAGCGGCGAACATGTTGTCGGAGATTGTAGATAAGCGTATCGTATTAAGTATTCCTGAAGTAGAACTCATCTCCATATCCGATGTAGACCCTGGAGATCGGAGATATAACATTTTCTTTAGTGAAGGTCACCTGTTCAGATCCTCCTTACAGTTTGGATACGAATTTCAGGGGAAAGCATTCTTAATGTTTCCTGTTGAACAGGCTAAAGTATTGGCGAACATCTGTCTCGGAGAACTGGGGGAGAGCGTTATACCGGACGATCCGAACCTGATGGACACGGATTTGGACGTTTTGAAGGAAGTTAGCAATGTCCTGCTTAACGCCATTATTGGAGAATTCGGAAATTTCCTGGAGATCAAACTGGAATACGTTCTGCCTGATATTGAACTGATCTATGTCACCAATTCCGATCAACAAATTTTGCTTCAGAATGAAGTCTATGTACTGGTTTTACATACCTCGTTTTTACTTGCCGATACGGATGTGAAAGGTATCATTGTCATAGCATTAAGTATGAATTCCATATCCAGCTTGCTGGCCAAAATGGATGCTATGTTGGAGGCGGACCATGGATAATCTCATTTCGCAAGCCTTGAACAAAGCCCATATGGGAATCATGATCGTGGACAGGCACTTGGAAGTTGTTGTGTGGAACGGCTGGTTGGAACGCCTTACAGGCAAAAATAAAGAAGAAGTAGTTGGCTTGAATCTGCTTGAAGTATGCCCAAGGTTTAAGTCGAATGTATATTTAAATATTTTGCAAAATGCGCTATATCATGGTCAAAGCAGATTTTGCTCAAGCGCTCTACATAAGGCCTTTATTCTTCCAAAGGAAGGCGAGGATGAACATTTATTAAGACAAAACATGAATGTGGACCCGCTCTATTTGGAAGATCGCAGTTATGCCCTCATTCAAATTAGTGATATGACAAACATGAATACAAGGGTATATAAACTTAAAAACCTGATTAAGGAGCTGGAGACGGAATACACCAAAATCAAAATCTCCGAGAAGATCAGCAAACATTTATCTTTGCATGATCCACTTACAGGTCTGCCTAATCGTCTTGCTTATAATGACCGCCTTGCCTGGGCGATCAGTAATGCTCAAAGAAACCATAGTAAACTTGCCGTCATGTTTGTGGATGCGGATGGGTTTAAACAAGTGAATGACACGTATGGACACCATGTTGGTGATCAAGTGCTGCTGGAAATGGCAAAGCGATTAAGCGAAACGATTCCAAGTACGGACACTGTAGCAAGGCTTGGCGGAGACGAATTCATCATTTTAAGCCACCTGCAAGATGAAGGCGATGCTGAAGTCATTGCCAAAAGATTGGAAGCTGCATTCAGTACCCATTTCAAAATTGCCGGAAATTATATCAATCTTTCGATGAGTATTGGTATCAGCCTGTTTCCCAAGCATGGACAGGAGCCTTCCGAACTTCTCAGACAAGCGGATGGAGCCATGTACAAGATTAAAAAGAATGGCAAGAATGGTTATGGAATCTATGTACCTGAACATGCTTAAGAAATCTAAAAATGTATTTTAATAAAGTTGCTACCGTAGCAACTTTATTTGTCTATACAACTAACATAAGAAAAAATACTTTTTTTCATAAAGAAAGAGCGCCTTGTCCTTTGTATTTTCAAGGACAGGCGCTTTAATTTATTGTGGAATTCAATAAAATTCTGGTAACAAATGTTTCAAGTGAATATTTTCTAAACTTCTAGTGCATACGCAAGAGCTTGAGATCGAGTCATCTCTTTGCCTTTGCTCCACCATCCATGCAATTCCTGCTCTGTGAACACACGCTGTAGATTAAGAAGGGCCTCCGCATGCTCCGTGGGAAAATTAGGTGTGGCCTCCCCGGTATAACTTTGTCTCCCTTTCTCAGCAGCTCCGAGAAGGATTGTAGCTTCGAAAAAGGCATTGTTGGCACATAATGCAATGCCCAATCCTTCTATACCACGAGAAAGAACCCATGAGCCCCTGTAGATCTGGCTTGCGGCGATGCATTTTTTGAAATACTCGATAGAGATATTAAGCTCTCCAAGTTTAAAGGCGGAGTACCCCAGACACTCGTAAGGGCCAGAGACTTCCCATTGGTCTTGAATTGATTCGAAGAGTTGCACACTCTCTTTCAAGAGTAACGATGCTTCGTAATATTGCTTTTGCTCTAAACGGAGCTTGCCGTAGGCGTGTAAGGATGATGCGAGATTCCAAGCATCGTCCGTGGTTCTCGCCATATCAACACTCTGATTTACCAACGTCTCCGCTTCCTCCAGGCGTTTCAGTTTGATGTGGAGAAACGCAAGCAGTCGAAGAGAGGAGGCAAGTAGAGAATTCTCCTGCAGAACGCGAGCAAGTTCTACGCTACGCGCTGCCGCATCCAATGCACCTTCCGTATTACCCTGGATAAATTGAATAACACCTTGTCCGTGCAAGGCTTTGGCAGAATCAGCGTTTGTCCACTCTTCAAGTGCATCACTCTTCAGGAAACGATCAAGCCAAAAAAGGCCTTCCTTCAGTCTACCTTCGTGAAGCCAGAACCAATAGAGATGTGAGACCATATGTAGCCCGAACGGATGGGTCTGGGTATTCTGATATGACCATTGGAGAGCAGAGCGCAGATTGGTATATTCCCGTCTTACTTCTTCAATACAAGCTTCTCGCTTACGAGTTCTGAACTTAGGTTCCTCACGGAGCAAACATTGACTATAATACCGAGCATGTCGCTCCAGGAGCGCTTGACGCTTGCATTCTTCAGATTCTTCACGCAGCTTGCCGTCAGCATATTCTTTGATCGCTTCCAATAAGAAATACCGGACGAAGCCATAGTCTTCAGCAATCTCATTGGAAACGAGTGATTTGTTGACAAGACCGGACAACAGATCGAGCATATCTTCCGGTGAGATTCGATCTTCCCGATCAGGCATCCCGGGCTCACAGACACAGATTTTCTCGGCCGCTTCCAATGTAAATCCTCCTGCAATTACACTAAGTCGTCTCAGCAAAAGTTGTTCTTTGCCTGTAAGCAGATTGTAGCTCCAGTCGATTGTGGATTTCAGCGTCTGCTGCCGCGGTGCAGCCGTCCGTTTGCCAGCAGTTAACAACGTCAACAGATTAGACAGACGTTCCTCGATCTGTTCCAGTGTCAGCATATTCATCCGGGCAACCGCAAGCTCAATAGCTAATGGGATTCCCTCCACCTTTTTGCAAATGGAACAGATAAGTCTTAGATTGGGCAAGGTAGGTTGAAACTGGGGAGCAGCAATACGCGCCCGCTCCAGAAACAGTTGCACCGCTTCAAAATCCAGAATCTCTTGTTCGGAGAGAGCATTTAGCGAATCATCGTCCGAAGGGAAGGATAGCGGAGGAATTCGGTAAACGGACTCTCCCGAAATATTAAGTGGTTCTCGGCTGGTAGCAAGAATGGTTAATCCCGGTGCTCCTGTCAAAAGAGATTCGGCCATTACTGCAACGGAATCAATAATATGTTCGCAGTTATCGAAAATAAATAACATTTTTTGATCAGCTATCGAGTCATGCACGATTTTTAGATCGGTTTGGTTTGCATGGTTATGCAGTCCCAGTGTGGATAAGAGCAACTGTCCCAAGTCATGTGGCTCGTTGATATTACCAAATTCAAACATCCATATCCCGTGCGGAAATACTTTCACAAGTGTTGAAGCCACTTCAACCGCAAGGGACGTTTTGCCGATTCCTCCGGGACCAACGATTGAGACCAGGGAGTAAATGTGCAAGCGTTCTGCCAGATCCGCCCTGGATTGATACCGTCCAACGAAAACTGAAGGGGGCTTCGGTAATCGATATGCTGCTGTGATTGAAGTTGCTTTCTTGGCCCGGGGTAACTCCGTATCCAATCCTTCCAATATCACCAATGTTTCGAACCAGTCAGCATCAAAGTCTGGAAACTCCCGATGAGTCGCTGAACGTGCTTCTGAAAAGCGTTTAACAGCATACCAGAACTCCTCCGCCTCCTGACGAGGGTTGCCTTCCAGAAAAAGTCCTTCTTCCCAAAATACCTGAATTATACGCTTGAGATTCCCTACACCCGGAAGGCGATCACCGTTTTCCCATTGTTGCACCGTCCGCGGGTCAACGCCGACACGTTTAGCCAAATCTACTTGACGCATCCGTTTGGACGGACCCTGTCTCGCCGGTCTGGAGCGAATTTTTTTAACCCATTCATGAGGACAATCTTTCGAAAATTTTCCGTCTTCCATATGTAATCACCTGAATTTCATAGTTTGAGCTACTGTAACACGAACAAACACGAACTCATATACATTCGTGTTCTGGATTCTAGCAGATAAAATAAAGCATATCAACAAGAAACATAACAAGGAGGTAACGGACATGCCATTAACACGCATCGTTACATTGAAAGGTCGCTCAAGCGAAGAGAAAGCCCAAATTGGTGAAGTTGTTTTGCAAACGATCGTGGACAAACTGCACGTACCTGCAAACGATCGTTTTCTGATCATTGAAGAACTGGATCGTGAAAATTTCAGCTTTGATCCGAATTGCCTCGATATCGAAAGAAGTGACGGTTTTCTCATTATTCAAATTACATTGAACGCCGGTCGTTCTGACGAAGTGAAGAAAGAGTTCTATGCGTCACTTGCCGAGCAGCTGAATCAGAAGAGCGGCATCCGCAAAGAGGATGTATTCATTAATCTGATTGAAGTCACCAAAGAAAACTGGTCATACGGCAACGGTCTCGCACCGTTCATCGCTTAAATACAAGACTTACCAAAATTCGTAACATCGAGAGGAAGAATTAATCATGTCGACACTTCTATATATTACAGCTCACCCAGGTAACTCGGAAGCATCTTACAGCCTTTCCGTCGGAGAACATTTTGTACAAGCTTACCAAGAAAGCAACCCGGAAGACAAGGTAGTGCATGTCGATCTGTATCAACGTGACATTCCACAGATTGATGCGGATGTATTTAGCGCTTGGAGTGTCCTGCAAACCGGTGGTTCGTTTGATCAATTGACAGCTGTCCAACAACAAAAGATTACCCAATTGAATGATTTGCTGGAAGAATTCGTAGCAGCAGATAAATATGTGTTCGTCACTCCAATGTGGAACTTCTCATATCCTCCTGTAGTGAAAGCCTACATCGATTCCTTTTGTGTAAGAGCAAAAACATTCAAATACACCGAAAATGGTCCTGTAGGCTTGCTTGAAAACAAAAAAGCATTCCATATCCAGGCTACGGGCGGTGTTTACTCCGAGGGTCCTGTAGCAGATCGTGAGCATGCCAGCCGTCACTTGAAAACCGTTCTGAACTTCGTAGGTATCAATGACTTCAACAACCTGTTCATTGAAGGGATCTCTACAGCTGGAGACCGTGCTCCACAGATCAAAGCGGATGCAATTGAAAAAGCACGGAACGTAGCTCAAAACTTCTAAGAATCGAATTAAATTCATGTAGCGTAAGCTGCACTATATATACCCATCAAATGTTTGCTGGATTAACAGCTTTTGATGGGTATACTTATGACTTTTCATCTGTTGAGCAGCCGTCACCTAGAAGGAGGGACAGAGGGGCTTTCATTTGGACAACTGGCAATATCGTCGCAGTTGTCTGTTACATTACGTTGATCACGAGAAATATGGAAAAATCCAGACATTAAAAGGAGGAAATATGAATGAAGGTATCTTATCATGGACATTCCGTTGTGAAAATAGAGTCACACGGCAAGACCATTCTGATTGATCCGTTTATTACCGGCAACTCAAACACGGACCTGAATGCAGCTACTGTACAAGTGGATGTAATCCTGTTAACCCATGGACATGGGGATCATTTAGGGGACACGGTTGACATTGCAAAGCGCAACGATGCATTGGTGATTGCGTCTCCAGAACTTGCTGACATGTTAAGTTGGGAGGGCGTTCGAACCCATCCGATGAGCATTGGCGGAGCATATACATTTGATTTTGGAAAAGTGAAAATAACTCAAGCTTTTCATAGTTCAAGTTATGTTAATCTGGAGACCCAAACGATTATTTATACCGGAATGCCTACCGGAATTCTGTTCACAGCTGAAGGCAAAACGATATATCATGCAGGGGATACAGGATTATTTTACGATATGAAAGTGATTGGAGAACGTAACGATATTGATCTGGCTTTTCTACCGATTGGAGATAATCATACGATGGGGCCAGAAGACGCTGCACTTGCGTCAGATTGGCTTCAAGCGAAACAAGTTGTGCCGATTCACTTCAATACGTTCCCGTTTATTAAGCAAGATCCACGGACCTTTGTCTCACTCCTCTAGATCGGGGTGGGCAAGGTACTAGAATCGGGCGAAGGAATTGAACTTTAATTCTAAGTTCTTATGTTTTGTAACCCGACGAACATATAATAAAAAGCCGTTTTATAGCGGCTTTTTTGGTTTTTAATTGATTAGTAGAAGTCGGAAAAAGACGATAGTCAGAACCAATAATATTGATGAATACGGTGGATGTTGACGTTGTATTCTAAGCTTGTGTTGTCACACCGTATGCTCTACCGTAGTCCGCCATCTTTTCAAGGATCGGTAGTAACTTTATTCCCTTGTCTGTTAACGAATACTCAACTCGCGGAGGAACTTCCGGATAGACATCACGTTGAATAACGCCATCATTCTCCAACTCTTTAAGCTGCTTCGTGAGAGAGCCTTGAGATAGATCCCCAAGGAATTTTTTGATATCCGTATAACGACGTGTTTCATCTTTTAGGTACCATAAGATAAAATATTTCCAACGTCCAGAAAGAACATTCTGAGTAAACGCTATGGCGTACATGTCACCTTTTCCATTGATAAACTCTTGATCAAATCCATCATTGCATACTCTCATTGCTATCACTCCTAATCCAAAGGTACAAAAAGATGTACTATGTTCACTTAAATTGCCCTCTTTGCAAACGAAACAAATACATCTAAGATGATGTCAACACCACAACAATTTTAGTTTACCGCAAATCTGAAAGAATAATAATGATGTTTCGGCTGTATAGTTAGCAAGCTAAATAAATATATCATAGAAAGGAGTGACTGATAAGGGGATGCAGCAAGTAGAAGGAAATAGGGATGGAGATAAACCGATATTCGACCATAACATAAATTGTAACAAGGGGATGTTTTACCAATGAGTAAAAAAATTCGTACAGGTATTATAGGAGGCTCAATGAATAATGGCTGGGCAAGTGGCACACATATTCCAGCTATTGAGCACCTGGATGAGTATGAGCTTACCGCGGTGGGGACAAGTAATATGGCGAGTGCGAAAAAAAGCGCAGAAGCTTTTCGCGCAGATCACGGCTTTGATAACATCGAGGAATTGGCTCATCATACTGATGTTGATATGGTAGTTATTAGTATTAACGTCAAGGAACATTATAACGCCGTTAAAGCCGTCGTGCCTGCTGGCAAACCAATCTATTGTGAATGGCCCTTGGGTTCTAATACAGAGGAAGCGCTCGAAATGCAGGAATGGGCATCCTCTGCCCAATTACCTAATGCGATTGGACTTCAGGCCAGACAAGCACCAGCTGTTCAATATGTAAAAGAATTATTGACAGAAGGTTATGTGGGTAAAGTGTTATCTGCCAATTTGATGATCTCCATTGATGGCATGGGTGGTGTTGGTGACAAGTCGAGTGCGTACTTGTTCGACCGAAACGTTGGTGGGAATTTGCTGACCATTGTAGGGGGACATAATCTGGACGCCTTCACTTACATGCTTGGGGACTTTACAGAATTGTCTGCCACCACAGCTCAACAGTTTTCAGAAGTTGAATTGGTAGATATTCAGAAAGTCATCAAGAAAACAACGGATGATCAGATCATGATTACAGGAAAATTGACTAATGGGGCAGCAGCCAATGTTCATATTCAAGGGGGAGTCAAACACCAGACAGGACTCATACTTGAAATTTTCGGAGACAATGGCACAATCGTTCTGAGGGCCCCTGCATCCATTCAATTAGGATCACATCAACTACTCGGTGCAGGATCTACGGATAACGAGCTTCGTGAACTAACCATTCCCGATGCCTATTACTCGGGTCCACAATCTTTATATAACGATTCTGGATTTGTGCTGAACATGGCTCAGGCTTATCGTAAGTTCGCCCAAGATATTCAAGAAGACACTACCTTAGCACCTACTTTCGCGGATGCGGTGAAACTTCATCAGTTACTGGATACCGTCGAGAAATCAGCCCAGACCGGTCAACGACAATATCTATAATCTTCAAGGAGAAAAACGTTATGAAAAAAAGAAGTGTAATGCAACTGGCTTTACAGATGGTTTCGGGTTATGGAGCCGAATTTAGCGCATGGAGGATGCCTGGCACGGATCCTGCAGCTTACACCAATATGGATAGTTATGTAGAACGGGCTAAATTAGCTGAACAAGGAAAATTTCAAATGATTTTCATCGCTGACACTCCAGGTTTATCCAATAATTTGGACCTTCAGACGCCTATGTTCCCTATGGACCCCATGTTGGCACTGATGGCAGTAGCAAGAGAGACACAACACATCGGGCTTGTTGCTACCCTCTCTACAACATTTAATTATCCCTACAACATTGCACGTCAGTTTAAAGCTTTGGATGTTATCAGTCATGGACGTGTGGGATGGAATGCGGTTACCACCTCCGACCCCCTAGCGGCGGCTAATTTCGGTGCCCGGGTTGAAAATCGCCAAGAACGCTATGACAAGGCACATGAAAGCATACAAATTGTTCAGGCCTTGTGGGGGAGTTGGGAACAAGACGCTTGGACGTTAGATGTAGAAGGAGGGAAATTTGCGGATATGCATAAAATCCAGCCTATTAACCTTAAAGGTCAATATTATGCATCTCGTGGTCCTTTGCCGATTCCTCCATCCGAACAAGGGCAGCCAGTAATTTTCCAGGCAGGGGGAGGAGGTGAAGGATTAGAATTAGCTGGGAAATATGCATCGGGAGTGTACACCAATCCTTATGATATTACGTCTGCCCGTGAACACAGACAAGCCATAAGGCAAAGTGCTGCCCGTTTTGGTCGAAACCCCGATGATATCAAAATGTTTGCAGGTTTTATGTTTTCTCTGGCTTCAACGGAGGAAGAAGCTTTGGATCGTCGGAAACAGCTTATGAGCTTCAATCCCCAGGAAATCCCCAGCAGGGTAAGTTACCTCGGCTCCATGGTTGGTTTGCCCTTATCGGTAAACTCCGTAGATATAGATCAACCTTTAGCGGCTGACTTGTTGAAAAACGCATATGCCAACCCCATGGACCCACGTTCTCCAAGAGCCTTAAAGTTATTGAAAGAAGGACTCTCTGTAAGGGATGTTCTCGCTCACGGGGTCATCAACTATCATCCGGTCGTTGCAGGCACACCGACACAGGTTGCTGACTTCTTGGAAGAATGGTTTCTGGCTGAAGCCTGTGACGGATTCTCAGTCGTGCCCGATGTATCCTTTGATGGCGTTGCAGATTTTGTGAATCAGGTAGTTCCTATCTTGCAGGAACGCGGTTTATTCCATAAGGAATATGAAGGAAAAACACTACGCGAGAATATGGGCGTTCCTTACGAATACGGATTGCAAGAACATGGAATCAACGAATAAAGGAGAGTTTTTAATGAATAACACACTCGAATTGCTTCATAACCATACATCGTATCGTTCTTACACATCTCAACCCCTAACTGAGGAACAAATAGATGCAATATTTCAGGCAGCGAATCAAACTTCATCGTTCAGTCTTCTTCAGGCGGTATCCATTATTCGCATCACAGATCCAGTTCTTCGAAAAAAAGTCAGACATCTCGGTGTCGATCAACCCTATATTGAAGAATCGGCAGAATTCTGGGTCTTCTGTGCTGATTTCAACCGAAATCATGAGATCGCTCCGGATGTGGATATTGAATATATTGAATTTCTGTTAATTGGTTCATTCGATGCTGGCCTAATGGCACAAAATGCGTTAACCGCGGCTGAATCGCTGGGACTTGGCGGAGTGTTCATCGGTGGGGTCAGAGCTAATATTAGCGAACTTTCTGACGTATTGAATTTACCTAAATATGTTATCCCTCTGGTGGGATTATGTATCGGTAACCCAGCTGGAGATAAGCCGGAACTGAAACCTCGACTCCCTCAATCCATGGTATTGCTTGATAATCAATACCAAGCAATGGATCAAGAGAAATTGGCAATCTATGATGAGACCATGCTAAAGTATTATGAAAATCGTCCGACGAGAGCTCCTTTCACCGTAAAAAAAGTAAAAGGATGGAGTGACCATATCCAGGATCACCTCGAGAGAAGTATTCAACCGCAAATGATGGCCTATTTGAACAAGCAAGGTTTTGCCAAAAAATAAGGACTAAACCTATCTATAGGGTGAAACTTGGATAGGAAAAGGCCCTTAAAGACGACACTAAGGTGAATTGACACCTGTATATCTCCATGATACATTTAGTCTGCTAAATATAATTCGAATGTTAGGGAGGGACCGTTCATGACGACAGATGCAGTAGATTGTGATATTCGACAGTCTTTAGATCGAATTTCCTCCCAAATGCGTCGAAATTATAGTGAATCACTTCGGGAACTTAATCTCTATGTAGGACAAGATAATCTGTTGTATCGGCTGTGGTTGGGTGATGGGGTAACACAGATGCAACTAAGTGAACATATGAAATGCGAACCACCAACGGTTACAAACATGGTCAAATCACTGGAGCAGAACGGATTCATATATCGCAAACGTGATGTACAGGATGCAAGGATCATGCGTATCTTTCTAACCGATAAGGGCAAAGCATTAGAAAAACCGGTTGAGTATAAATGGAGAGAGCAGCAAGAGAAACTACTTCAATCCATTTCTTCGGAAGATCGGCTGATATTGAGGCAACTCATGCAACAAATGGAGCGAAATATCTTATAACTTATGCCAAGCCTCATGTAAACTAAATGGAATGAACGAAACAGAGCCGCTATTATAGCGGCTTTTTTTTATTGCAAATAGCTATGCTTCCTTGCCCAAAACAAGAATCTCTACTGTCAGTTTCGGAATTCACGATTACATCTCTAATGCTGGGATAAGATTGTGATAATTCAAGTTAATTTTGTTCATTTAGATGCTCTTGAGCTTGAGGTACACTGAAAGAACATACTAACGGAACACACTACATACGAAAAATTTAGAATTATAATTCGTTGGAGGTTTTAACGTGAAGACCAAAAATATCTGGTTTAATCAACCTGCTGGAACATGGGAAGAGGCATTGCCTATCGGAAATGGAACTCTTGGAGGCATGATTTTTGGGAGAACACAGATCGAGAGAATTCAGCTTAATGAAGATAGCCTGTGGTATGGTGGTCCGATGCAGCGGAATAATCCTCAAGCACTTGAATCTTTATCTCAGATCAGAAGCCTGATTTTTGACGGTAAGATTAGGGAAGCAGAAGAACTCGCAGCAGATACTCTGGTAGGTGTTCCTGACGGGCAAAGGCATTATGAGCCATTAGGGGACTTCTATATCGCTATGGATCACAGTGAACATGAACCAAATGGATATCAAAGACATCTCGATCTGGAACAAGGCAAGGTAAACGTGAACTATACCGCAGATCAGTCGACTTACACACGTGATTATTTTGCCAGCTACCCGAATCAATTACTCGTTGTTCATCTTAAATCTAGCGTACCTGGAAAGTTATCTTTCTCCACTATTTTTGGCAGGGGAACCGTTCTAGAATCATCATCGTGGTCCGATATTCTCAAGCATCCTGTAGGGTTCCAATCCTATCTGGACCGGATCGAAAAGCGTGGAACAAATGACGTGATCATCCGGGGAAGAAGTGGGGGAGAAGAAGGAATCCGATTTTGTTGCGGTATTCGCCTTATATCCGAAGGAGGGCAGGTTCACTATTCAAGCGGTCAGCTTTCTCTGAAGGATGGTAATTCAGCGACTATTCTAATCTCAGCTTGCACGGATTTTCGAATACCCAAAGAACAACTCGAAGCGGAGTGCCTCCGCAGAATTGATGCTGCTTCCGCAAAACCATATAGCGAACTGCTTGCCGATCATGTCTCGGACTATCAATCCTTATTCGAAAAGATGGATATACATCTCGAAGATGAAAATAAAGATCTTGTTTATTCCGAACTTCCAATCGATCAGCGCCTTGAACGGCTTAGAGCTGGTAAGCATGATCCGGAACTCATGAGTCTATACTTTCAATTCGGTCGTTATCTGCTTATCTCAAGCAGTCGTCCAGGTTCTTTACCTGCAAACCTTCAAGGGATATGGAATAAAGACATGCTTCCAGTATGGGATAGCAAATATACAATTAATATTAATACACAGATGAATTACTGGCCTGCAGAAAGCTGCAATTTGTCTGAATGTCACGTTCCATTGTTTGATTTTATAGATCGACTGCACGTCCGAGGAAAGGAAACCGCCAGAACCATGTATGGATGCAAGGGGTTTGTTGCTCACCACAATTCGGATATTTGGGCAGACGCTGCTCCGCAGGATGTATGCATGACATCGACGTTTTGGACCATGGGAGGAGCATGGCTCTCGTTACATCTGTGGGACCACTACGAATACAATAAAGATGTACATTTTCTCAAGAAAGTGTACTCCACGATGAAAGATGCGGCGGTGTTTATTCTGGATTATCTGATAGAGGATCCTTCCGGCAATTGGGTGATATGTCCTTCGTCCTCACCGGAAAATCGCTATATATTAGATAATGGAGAGTCGGGGGCTTTATGTTTTGGTGCTTCAATGGACAATCAGATTATTAGAGAACTCTTTACGCGTTGCATTGAAAGTACACGGATCTTGCAAGAAGATCAGGAATTCGGAGAACAGCTCCGGAATGCTTTAACCAAAATACCGGAGACCTCCATTGGAAAACATGGCCAAATCCAAGAGTGGAGTAACGATTATGATGAATTGGAACCTGGTCACAGACATATTTCTCATTTATTCGCTTTGCATCCGGGAACGCAAATTACGGTGCAAGCTACGCCTGATCTGGCTAAGGCAGCTCGCGTAACACTCGACAGAAGATTGGAACACGGGGGCGGACATACCGGATGGAGCAGAGCGTGGATTCTCAACATGTGGGCACGATTGGAGGAGTCGGAAATTGCGCACGATAACATCGTGGAACTTCTACGTTCCTCTACGTTACCCAATCTGTTTTGTGACCATCCTCCATTTCAAATTGATGGGAACTTTGGAGGTACTGCAGGTATAGCGGAGATGCTTCTCCAGAGCCATGACGATGTAATTCGATTGTTACCTGCTTTACCTGCGGCATGGCCAAAAGGATATATTCGTGGTATTCGGGCTCGTGGCGGATTTGAATTAGATCTGGAATGGGAAAATGGACGTCTCTTGAATGCGAGAATTCGCTCAATTGAAGAAACAAGAGTAACCGTGTCCTATCTGGACCAAAAGATAGAATTAAACTTTCCTGGCCCCAATGCTATGATTGAATTAAAAGGTAATAAATGGAATTAATGGAGTGATAAATGATAAGTTACCGATTTACATGAGCGAATTCGCCCGACAGAATTGCCGGGCGAATTCGCTCTTTTTCTTTTCATAGTTAAGATATAGGCAAGATTTAGCGTCTATTTGCTCAATGCAATGTTTAAAGATGGCATTCATATTTAACAAACTTGCCAGGTGAAGTACCGACCAGCTTGGTGAAGCTGCGAATAAAATTGGCATAATCTCCAAAACCGGATTGATAACAGGCCTCTGTAATACTTAAACCTTCGATTAAATAAGATTTCGAGAGCTCTATGCGGCGACTTAGAATGTATGCTCGAATCGTGAGTCCGGTATGTTTTTTGAATTGCCGACTAAGATAGCTTTTATTCGTGAACATAGCCTCTGACAATTGGTTGAGGTCCAGTTGCCTCGTCAGATTACATTCTATGTAATCCATCGTGTTTCGAACTAGTTCCGGCATAATATCCGTTGCAATAAAATCCGTATTTTGGAAAGTTAGATTCGTTAGAAGTAGTAACTGAGTAATCAAAATATTCCTCTGAATATCCGCTCCATAGTCACTTGATGAGAGACACTGTTCAAGATCGTTAGCTAATTGCAGCACTCGATGAAGCTCGTATTCTTCAAGATGTACGATATTCCCCTTACCTTTGGGACGGTAGTCGAAACATGCGGATAAGTTGGTTGTTGCCGTAGACAAGCGGTTCAGATATGACTTTTTCAGATTTATGGTAATTCTCTCATATTCATTTTGGTCCAAGGCGAAGGAACGGTGCATCTCCTCCGGGCTAAGAACGAGCAGATCGCCACGCTGCAAATGGTAACAACGGTTCTCAATATAGAAATTTACATTGCCACGAAGAAATAAGTAGAGTTCATATGCATTATGTCGATGATAGAAGGTTCCCATATTATACGTGGTGGTGCGATGAAGATACAACAGCTCATTCTGGATTGGATCAAACAGGTATTCTGAAGTCTCATTCATATCAGATATATGACCTCCTTGTCGTTTCGCGCAATAAATATAGCCGTTTGTGCAATGAAATTGCAGACTTAAACCTATAAAATGTAACCATCCTAGCATGATGGATACATAATTGCAAGCGTTTCCACTCAGATGTGTACAACGCGATTGGAGGAAAAGATGGATCTGACTTTCACGGCACGAAGTAGAGTGCAGGACAACGTACAGTACACGGCATTGAACAAGCATGCTCTCAAAGCTGACGTAAAAGTAATAAACGGAAACGGCAGTGCGGAAGACCCATGGCAAGCCGCCATTCAGATTTATAACGAGGGCCAGAATGCTTGGGCAGGGGTAATTCATGTGGAAATGCCATTGGACAAACAGAATCCGAGGTTTTTTTTGCCTGCATTTATGTATGGCCGCAACCGGGGCGAAGCACCCCAGAATGTCCCAAATGAGTTCCCCAGACTGAGGGAGGGCATTCCTTCTCGCCCATCATCACCCTGGTGGATGGTCCGAAGTGATCGTCTGTCTCATCCGGCTGCACTTGTCTATGATGAAGGTCGGATTGTTGGTCTGAGCGCAAGTCCCTACTGGATTAATACGGGAAGCCAGAAGCAGCAATGGTATCCAGGAATGGAAGGAAGCTTTTTGCAATATGGGGGATTCACATGTTCCATTGAAAAGGGTACGGTCGGATATACGCTGGGATATGAGAATGCACCGTTGTTATTTATCAAATCCAAACTTGTCCATGAGCGAGCTCCCCTTGGCGAAAATTGCTTCGAACTTGCGGCAGGTGAATCAGTTGGGCTAACACTTGAACTATATAACTACGAGTCTGAATCAGAACTGGGCATCAATCCTGCACTGGAAACAATCTATAGGAGGTATCACGAAAAACCAAGAGAAGGAAGTGACATTCGGACAACGGTAATGGATCTGTCCAATGCCATCTATGAATATGCCTGGCTTCCGGAGGATCGTCATTATTCAACATTTGTATATGAAGATGCTGCTGAAAGTGGTGGCTACCGATACAACAAAATTATCTCAATCAGTTGGACTAATGGTATGACGATAGCCACACCCATGCTTATGTCTGCACTGCGCATGAATAATGAGTCCATGCGACAGCAGGCATTATCTTGTATTACAAATATTATTGAGAACGCCATGAATCCCGAATCGGGACTTCCATATGACGCCTATCAGGATGGGATATGGAGTGTTAAAGGCTGGTGGTTCGACGGCATGCGTACCCCGGGCCATTCCTCATACCTTCTAGCTCAGGCGATGTTCTACATTCTGAAAAGCTACTATTATGAGAGGCGCATTCGAAATGTGAGACACGATGATTGGCTTGCTTACGTCAAACAAATACTTGATCGTCTGGAGTGCACGAAGAATACGGATGGAGAATATCCTACTATTTTGTCAGAGCGGACAGGAGCAGGTCTCGAATATGATGCCTTTAGTGGAGTCTGGTGTCTTGCTGCCAAGGCATATCACTGTTGGTTAACCCATGATGTATCTTCTCTGGATGAGCTCAGACGTAGTGAAGCTCACTATTACAACACTTATGTGCAACACATGGAATGTTACGGCGCTCCGCTGGATGCGGACAAAGCTGTTGATTCGGAAGGCATTCTGGCGTACATCAAAGCTGTTCGGTTTCTGCACGCGTTGACCGGTGACGAGCTGTATCTGGATCATATGAGAGATGCGATCAGTTATGAATTCAGCTTCAAATTTTGTTACAACTCACCTATTAAGATTCCACCGCTTAGTACATTAGGCTGGTCCAGTTCCGGGGGAAGTGTTACTTCAATAGCTAATCCGCATATTCACCCCATGTCAAGCAATCTAGTGGATGAGCTGTTGTATTATGTTGGACAACGGGAAGACAATTATGTTCGCCAACGTATGATGGATACCATCGGGTGGGGGTGTCAGACTTATAATCGTTATGATCAAGAATTCGGCTATGGCAAAAAAGGATGGATGTCTGAACGCTTCTGTCATTCGGAAGGACTGGTCACTGAAAAATATGCAGATGGTACACCAGCCAGCACCTGGTTTTGCCTGATGCCATGGGCCAGTGGATCGATCATCGAAGGCCTTGTTGGCGACTATTGGGATTATGCGCGACCTGTATGAATTTATTTTGCAATAACTACAACAGTCACCATATTAGATACCGCCGATAGGGAGACATGCTACCGGCGGTTTATTTTCGTTGGAGGAAAGGGGACACACGGTATGTTAAAAGTATTACTGGTAGATGACGAGATGTATGTACGGAAGGGGCTGTATGAACTCATAAGCTGGATTGAGCTTGATATGGAGATTATCGGAGAGGCAGAGAACGGTGCAGAGGCACTGAATCTGATTGAACGCCTGCAACCAGATGTGATTATAACCGATATCCGTATGCCGATCCTGGACGGACTGGAGCTTATACGGGCTGTAGAGAAAATGCCACATCTGGAACCTGTGTTCATTATCATCAGTGGTTATCATGACTTTAAATATGCACAGCAGGCAATCCGGTATGGTGTTCAAGACTACATTCTGAAGCCTATTGATGATGAAGAACTGACGGCGACGTTGCAGAAGTCGGCTAATCTCATTTGCAATAAACGAAAACATATGCTTTTGGCAGAGGGACAAGCCAATAACATCATGCTGGAGGATATGATCAAAGGCCATGTACAGCAGGAGGATGAACATCGATATGCCGAGATGCTCGGGATCAATCGTAACTCCAATCTGCTCATGACATTGATTGAACTTCAGACCGGATTAGATGAAATTAATATCACCATTGAACAACTACGTGAAGCAATACATTCTCTGGAGAGTAATATATGTAAAATGTTCATCAGTGAGCAACAGCGTGGCATGTTTGCCTTATTACTGTTGTTGCCTAAACATGATCAAGGGAACTCGGCGTTACAGGATAAACTAAATAGTATTCATATAACAATGAGCAAAAGATTTAACGTGGACATCGGCCTTTACGCAGGAACGCTCGTCAAGGAAATTGTGGACATCCCACAGTCTCTTAACGCGGCTGAAGAAGCAGCCAAGCATAAGTATGCAGAAACAGGTGGTGTCGTGTGTTATACGGGGATCAAGGACAAACCGTTGTTTGTTTTCAATGTATACCAGGACGAGGTGGATCAATTAATCTTAAGCCTGGAAGAGGGGAATAGGTCTGCTTACCACAACATTGTAGAAGAGAAATTCAAATTGTTTCATATGAATCGATTTTCTCCTCAGGCTGTCTCAGGTTCTCTATTGCGCTGTATAACGGGTATTCTCGCTGTGGTCCACGAAATGGGTGGTACTGATGAAGGTCTGAAGCAGCTAAAGGAGCTGGCACAACAAAGTCATGAAGGTTGGAATTTACGACTATTGAAGAATGCTTTTCTCACCGCGCTTGAGGAAGCCGAGGATTATGTCTCTCATTTGCGAATGGAGCGATCCAAAGGGGATATCAGCAAGATCAAACGGTATATTGATGCAAATTACACAGAGAACATCAATCTCAAAAGCATTGCTGCGCTCTTCTACATGAATCCCGTTTATCTAGGGCGATTATTCCGCAAAAACTACAATCAATATTTCAATGACTATCTGCTAAACCTGCGGATTCATGAGGCGAAGAAGTTATTGCGGCAGACGGATCTGAGAATGTACGAGATCGCTGCACGCGTGGGATTTCAGAATGCAGATTATTTTGTAACCCAGTTTGAGAAGCTCGTTAAGTTATCGCCTACAGAGTATCGCAATCTTCTTATAGGAAATGAACAGCGAGGTGCACAATGCCAAGATGGAACCTGAATTACATGAAGCTTCGAGATAAACTATTGCTGATGTATGTCCTGTCCGTGTTTATTCCCATCGTTGTTACCAATGTGGTGTTCTACAATGTCACATCTGCCAATATTCGTAGTCAGAAAACTCGTGATGCCGGCATGGCCTTGAACAATCTGAAGAACGACCTGCGGGTAACCATTGATCAGGGTGTCGGTCTCTCTTATTCGTTATATACGGATCCTGTGTTCAATGACACCATCTCGCGTTCGTTTCGAAGTCATTTTGAGTACATTGACGCTTATAATTCGTACCTGAAAGGGCAATTCTCCGGTCAATTGAATCAGGGGATTCGCTGGTATCAAGTGTATACCGATAATTCTACCATTCTATCTTCCGGTTATATTGATCGTTTAACTGACGATGTCCGCAACTCGGACTGGTACGTTCAATTTCAGGCATACTCCGCCCCTTATCCGGCACTGATCTCAACGGATCAGATGTTAAGTCTGATTCAACGGCTCGACAGTTTTGACACTGGGGGGAGAGAACAGTTACTTAAAATTGACCTGAACATGGATGTGATCAAGCAGTATTTTCACAATAGCGGATTTGACGGGAAAGTGTATCTTGTGGATCCGGCTGGACACATCCAATTTTCAAATGATCTTACAGCAGAAGAATCTCAGATAGGGAAACGTTACAATGAGATCCAGTTTCCGAACAAAATGATTCCCTTTGAACTTACGTATACAGGCATTAACTATCTGGAAGGGTGGTCCCTGCATGGCGTCATGGACGAAGAAATTGTGTTGAAGGAGGTGCGGAAATCTCGTTCCTTTGTCGTTTGGCTGGCTTGTATTAATTTTGTCCTGCCTTCCATCATCATCGCGGCCATGTCCAGATCCATCCATGTCAGACTGGTGCGGATTCTGAAACATATGAAAAAAGTAAAAACACAGAACTTCCAGACGATTCCGCCTGAAGATGCAAGAGATGAGATCGGTCAACTCACGATGGAATTTAATCGAATGACCGAGACGATCCATAACTTGATTCATGAGGTATATCTAGCTGACATTCAGAAGAAAGACCTGGAGTTAAAACAGCAGCAAGCTCAGCTTCATGCACTCCATAGTCAGATTAACCCTCATTTTTTGTTTAATACCCTGGAGTCGGTACGCATGAGGAGCCTCATCAAGGGCGAGAAAGAGACCGCCAAAATTGTGCATAACATGGCCAAGATGTTTCGCAAATCGATTAGTTGGAATCAGAACGATGTGACAGTGAAGGAAGAACTCGAACTCATCGAGAGTTTTTTGCAAATCCAGAAATATCGCTTTGGCGACAAACTCCAATACAGCATTGAAGCTGATCCTGCGGTACTGATGTACCGAATCCCCAAGATGGTAATTCTCCCCTTTGTGGAAAATGCAAGTATTCATGGTATTGAATCATCTCCGGGTGTAGGCATCATTCAACTCTTCGTTTCAACAGAAAATAACCAGCTCCTTATCCGACTAACGGATAACGGAATAGGGATGTCACAAGCAAAATTGGAAGAGTTGCTAAGTTACCTGGATCAAAACACCGATATGGGAGAGCATGTTGGCATGAAGAATGCGTATAGTCGCTTAAAACTTTGCTATAAGAATCACTTTACATTCGACATCCAGACATGGGAAGGAGAAGGAACGCATATCCAAATTCAGCTTCCACTTGATATATCAGCCATGCCAGGCGACTAATTGCGAGGGATATACTTTTCAAAGTAGGATGTACACTTTCATGGGTAACTTTGAAAGCGCTATCTTGATATATTGAGAAGACTTAAAGGTACAAACAATATGTTAAGGGGGCATTAGCTGTATGTTCAGAAAAAAAATCATTATAACAGGTTTGGCCATTTTACTGGCTGTAACGCTGGCAGGTTGCAATAAAGCCAGTCCGGAAGCTTCTTATCCTGACAGTAATGACAATACCCCGGTCACCTTCAAATATTTCACATTTGGCGGTGGCAAGAAAGATATTCTGGCAAGCAGCACGACCATTGGCAAGAAGCTACAGGAACAAACAGGCGTTGACTGGAAGATGGAATATCTGGTCGGCGACGGTGCAACCAAGGCAGGTGTAATGATTGCAAGTGGGGATTACCCCGACATCATAGACTCCAGTGGTGAAATGGCCAAGCTGATGGATGCAGGATCTTTTATCCCCCTGGATGAACTGATCGATCAATACGGACCTAACATCAAGAGGGTATACGGGCCTTATATGGACAAATTCAGACAGGAGGATGGAAAGATCTATTTCCTGCCATACACTGCCAACATAGGTTATGTGTCAGAGCCTAACTTCCAGACAGGCTTCTATATTCAGCGGGCAGTGCTCAAAGAGTTTAACTACCCCAAGATCAAAACACTGGACGAATATTTTGAATTGATTGAGCAGTACAAGCAAAAGCATCCGCAGATCGATGGAAAAGAAACCATCGGCTTCGCCACACTTGCGGGTGAGTCTGGTAGCTTCTTCACCCTGCTAAATCCGGCCATGCATCTGGCAGGTTATCCGAACGATGGCAGTGTGATGGTGGATATGCAGAGCCATGAAGCCAAACTGGTAGCCGGATCTGATTATCAGAAACAATGGATTCAGAAGCTGAGCGAGGTTAACGCACAGGGGATGTTTGATCCCGAATCCTTCACAATGAACCAGGATCAGTATCTCGCCAAGTTGACGTCCGGTCGGGTGCTGGGATATTTCAGTTATTCCTGGCAGGTTGGTGACGCAACGAACAACCTCAAGAAGGCTGGTATTGACGATAAACGATACGTATCTCTGCCGATCGTATTTGATGACAGCGTCAAGGACCAGTATGTGGACCCGCCAGGCTTTGTGAACAACTATGGTGTCGGAATTACCGTTAATGCCAAAGATCCCGTGAGAATTATTAAATATTTTGATAATCTGCTCAAGGAAGAAAACCAGATTCTGGTTCAATGGGGTATTGAGGACGAGACGTATAGTGTGAATGATGAGGGTCGCTTTTACTTTGAGAATGATGACCAACGCAAGGCACATGAAGATCCGGAATTAAGTCGTAAGTTCGGCTTTGACTATTTTAATTACAGCTGGCCTCGTTACGGGAATAACTCCGTACTGAAAGATGGCAACGCCTATGGACCAGGTAATCAGCCAGAGGTCGCTACCTTTAGCTACACGGACGGTGACAAGCTGTTGTTAGAGAAGTATGGCGTGGAGACATTCACAGAATTATTCAGCACGCCGGATGAGCGTCCTTGGTCTCCTGCATGGTCCATTGCACTGGAGCAAGGATCTCCTGAGCAGATTTTCATTACCAAGGCAGAAGATCTCCAGAAGAAATATTTACCGAAAATGATTATGGACTCGCCTTCCACGTTCGATAACACATGGAATGAGTATATGAGTCAATTGAATCAACTGGACAAGAAAACATATGAAGCTACGATAACGCAGGCAGTGAGAGATCGTGTAGCTGGCAAATGGTGAGTGCAATCCATAGAGACCACACGGAACGGGGGAATATTCACATGTTAAAAGCGAAATTTAGAACAGCAAGTTTAGCTGTATTACTGACCGTTTTGCTGGCTGGCTGCAGTCAGAACAATTCGTCATCACCTTCAGCCACAGGTGATGATGAGAACAGTCCAGTGACGTTCTCGTATTACATGTTCTCTCCAGGCAAGAAGGATACTCTTGCAAGCGAAACAACAATTGGTAAAGTGTTGCAAGAACAAACAGGTGTGGATTGGAAGTTGGAATATCTGGTAGGTGATAGTGCTACAAAAGCCGGTGTTATGATTGCCAGTGGAGACTATCCAGATGTCATTAGCTCCAGCGGTGAGATGTCCAAGTTACTGGATGCGGGGGCCTATATTCCGCTGGATGATCTGATTGAGGAATACGGCCCTAACATCAAAAGGGTATACGGACCATACTTCGATAAAATGAAAAATGCAGAAGACGGAAAGATCTATGCCCTGCCTTATACGGCTAATCAGGGTGAGTATTCAGGTAGTCCCAATGTTGGTGGGGGAGCCTTTTGGATTCAACGCTCTGTGCTCAAAGAGTTTAACTATCCCAAGATCACTACACTGGATGAATATTTTAATCTGATTCAGGATTACAAGGAAAAACATCCAACGGTTGATGGTGCAGATACAATCGGATTTGTGTCACTCGCGGGTGTGGCCAATAACTTCTTCACCTTGCAGAATCCAGCGATGCATCTTGCCGGTTATCCGAATGATGGCAGTGTCATGGTGGACATGACTACCCATGAAGCGAAAGTCGTCGCCGGAACAGATGCTCAGAAAAAATGGATTCAGAAGTTAAATGAGATCAATGCTCAAGGCATGCTTGACCCGGAATCCTTCACGATGAACAAAGATCAGTACCTGGCCAAGCTGACTTCGGGTCGTGTGCTAGGATACTTCAATTATGGCTGGCAGATTGGTGACGCTTCGAAAAACCTGCTCTCGGCAGGCATTGATGAGAAGCGCTATGCACCACTTCCGATTGTGTTTGATGAAGGAATCAAGGATCAATATGTGGATCCTCCCGGCTTCGTCAACAACTATGCAACAGGTATCTCGGTGAATGCCAAAGACCCTGTTCGTATCATCAAGTACTTTGATAATTTGCTGAAGGAAGAGAATCAGGTTCTGGTGCAATGGGGCATCAAGGACGAGACGTACAGTGTGGATGAAAAGGGCAGATTTTATTATGCAAATGAAGATCAACGCAAGGCTCATGATGATCTGGAGCTCAGCCGTAAATTCGGGTTCACATACTTTGGCACAGACTGGCCGAAATATGGCGGTGAATCTACACTAACCGATGGTAACACTTATAGCCCTGGTAACCAGCCGGAAGTGGCCGCTGCATCTTACACCGAGGGAGATAAGAAATTCCTTGAAGCCTACGGTATCCAAACTTTTAGTGAATTGTTCAACAAACCGGAAGAGCGGCCTTGGTTCCCGGCTTGGTCCATCGCATTGGAGCAAGGATCACATGAACAGATCTTCACGACCAAATCGGATGATTTGCAACGTAAATACTTGCCGGAGATGATCTTGGGAGCGCCATCGAATTTTGATAAGCTGTGGGATGCCTACATGGCTGAATTGAACAAATTGGACAAAGCTGGTTATGAAGCGACGATTACCAAAGTCGTGAAGGATCGTGTCGCAGGAAAATGGTAATAGCCTAGGAAGGAGCAGGTTCACAGTGGAGAAACCAAATGTATCCCTTAACTCGATGCCGCCAGCCTCGAATCCGAAGGGAACCAGAGCACACTCGTTTTTCAAGCGACTTGTGCAGCAACGAACACTTGCCTGGATGTGTATACCTTTTGTCATCTGGGCTTTTATCTTCAAGTACCTGCCGTTATGGGGATGGACCATGGCTTTTCAGAATTTCAAACCGGCGAGGTCCTTCTCGGATCAGCAGTGGGTAGGCTGGCAGCATTTTAGTACGTTATTTGAAGACAATACCTTCTACCGGGTGCTGCGAAATACGCTCGTCATGAGCTCCATTAAACTGGTATTGGGATTTGTGACAGCGATCACATTGGCACTCTTGTTGAATGAACTGAAAAATGTCATATTTAAACGTTTTGTGCAGACCGTCAGTTATCTGCCTCACTTTATCTCGTGGGTTGTTGCCTCCAGCATTGTATTAACCGTCCTATCACCAGACGGAATTATCAATCTGCTGCTGATGAAGCTTCATCTGATTGATAGTCCGGTACTATGGATGGGAAAAGGTGAATACTTCTGGGGTATTCTGGGGGCAACCGAGGTGTGGAAAGATGTCGGCTGGAACACCATTATCTATCTGGCAGCAATTACAGCGATTGATCCTGCACAATATGAGGCTGCCGAGATTGATGGAGCCAGTCGCTTCAAACGGATGTTATATATCACGCTGCCTGGTTTGAAACCGGTTATTGTGATCTTGTTGATCATGAACATGGGAAGTATTCTGGAATCCGGATTCGAGCCGCAATATCTGCTGGGTAACGGGATGAATATGGATTATTCGGAGAATCTGGACATCTTTGTACTGAAATATGGATTAGGGATGGGGAACTTTTCCTTGGGTACAGCCGCCGGCATATTCAAAACTGTGGTCAGTTTTGTCTTCCTTTTCTCTGCGAACTATATAGCGAAAAAAATGGGAGAGAGCAGACTATTCTAAAAGGAGGCCTATGCCATGCGAAAAGGAAACACATCCCGCTTGCGGAATAGCAGCACCGGGGATCGAGCGTTTGACACCATTAACATGATCTTCATGGTATGTCTGATGATTGTGACGATCTATCCCTTTGTTAATATGATTGCCGTATCCTTTAATAATGCGAACGATGCCATTCGAGGCGGAATATACCTATGGCCCCGTGTGTGGACACTGGACAATTACAAATATATTTTTGGCGAATCCGATATCTATCACGCAACGCTGATCTCGGCACTGCGTACGGTCATTGGAACCGTGGTCTCCGTCTTCTGTACAGCCATGCTCGCGTATACAGTTAGTCGTCAGGAATTTGTGCTTCGCAAGTTTGTTACGATGTTTTTTGTGTTCACCATGTACTTCAGCGGGGGCTTGATCCCCGGTTATCTGCTGATTCGAGACCTTGGATTGATCGGTTCATTCTGGGTGTATATCATTCCGGGTGTAATCGGTGTATTCAATATGATCGTCATCCGTTCTTTTATTGAAGGTCTTCCGGAAGGCATTCTGGAGTCAGCCCGTATAGATGGGGCAGGGGAGTTCACGACATTTATCCGCGTTGTCCTGCCACTAACGATTCCCGCTATGGCAACCGTATCACTCTTTGTAGCCGTTGGGCAATGGAATTCCTGGTTCGATGTATTCCTGTACAACTCTTCCAATAAAGAATTAAGTACGTTGCAATATGAATTGATGAAGATCCTGCAAACTTCGACGACCTCAGCGACTTCGTCAGCAAGTGATGCTTATCAGTCTGCCGAGAGCAACGCAACGGCGGTTACGCCAACATCAATTCGAGCGACCATGACCATTATTGCGAGTGTTCCTATTCTGATGGTGTATCCGTTCTTGCAGAAATACTTTGTACAGGGCATGACAATTGGTGGCGTGAAGGGATAGTCATGGGCTGCATATCATTTCATTGAATTATGTAAACGCAACAAACTATACCGTATTAGCGTCTATTCATCCATAGAATAACAACAGGAGTGAAACAAATGCATGTAAAATGGATGACGATGATTGGTGCTGTTCTAGGCTCCATGCTTATAGGGGTGGGGACGGCTGCTGCGGAAGAAACGTTTGTTGATTTAAAGCATTCAAAGTGGGCAGAGGATGGCATCACGTATATGGCGAAACGGGGAACCGTAGCCGGATACGGTAATGGTATTTTCAAGCCTCAGGCACTTGTGACACGGGCACAAGCCGTCACTTTTATGGTGCGGGAGCTTTATCCAGATCAGCTTCAAAAAGCAGTGGAAGGCACAACCTATTCGGATGTCCCAACGACACATCCCTTCCATCGGGAAATTATGATAGCTGCTAAAAATGGACTTGCGAGCGGTTTCCCTGACGGAACCTTCCGACCGGACGCACCGCTTAGCCGCGCAGAGACTGCGGCCTTCCTTACACGTTCATATTCACTTGCGGAAGGTAAGCATTCTGCAAAATGGACCGATACGGACAAGCATTGGGCTGCAGCGCCTATTCTTATCATGAGTTCCAACGACTTGGTCGGTGGTTATTCGGATGCCACTTTCCGTCCAAATCAAGCTGTCACGCGTGCTGAATATGCCGTATTTATGGCGAGAGTGATTCGCTTCGAACGCGAAGCGGCCATTCGGACGCAAGATTGGGATAAGCTGATATCCTATATGACGGTAAGCGAGCAAGTGGGTCAGATGCTTATGCCCGATATCAGGCAATGGAATGGTAAAGCAACGACGACCGTTAATGAGGGATTGAAACGTAGTACCCATGATCAAGACTTGGGTGGACTTATTCTTTTTGACAAAAATATTGTCGACGCGAGGCAACTTACAACGTTCACACATGATATACAAAGAGAAGCAGGTGACATTCCGCTATTTCTCAGCATCGACCAAGAAGGTGGTGTGATTAAGCGAATACCGGGAGGTACGAACTTGCCAGGTCAGATGGCGCTTGGCGCAACTGGGGATGCAACGCTGGCCGAAGCAGCAGGTCAGCTGACAGGGGAAGAGCTGAAAGCACTGGGAATTCAGGTCAATTTTGCGCCAGTGCTGGACATTAACAGCAATCCAGATAACCCCATCATTGGTATGCGTTCGTTTGGCTCGGATGCGGATTTGGTAACGCGGCTTGGTCTGGCAACCATACAGGGCTTGCGTCAATCCGGGGTGATGGCGGCAGTGAAGCATTTTCCGGGACACGGAGATACGCAGGTAGACTCCCATCTGGGTATGCCGGTACAAACTCATAACCGCGAGCGACTTGATGCGGTAGAATTAAAACCGTTTAAGGCTGCGATTGAAAACGGGGTAGAGATGATCATGACCGCACATATTGCTTTTCCTGCCATCGATAACGAACATGTTACTTCGCTCAAAGACGGTGAACGTGTGCCGATTCCTGCCACCTTATCGAAAAAAGTACTGACAGGACTTCTTCGCGGAGAGCTGGGATATGAAGGTCTCATCATTTCTGATGCTTTCACCATGAATGCCATTGCGGAGCATTTTGGGGAAAATCAATCGGTAGAACGTGCCGTTTCCGCAGGTGTTGATATCATCCTTATGCCAAAAGATTCAGCAGCGGCCCATCAAACGCTGGTGAATGCGGTGAACAATGGAACGATCAAGGATGAAACCATACACGCATCTGTGAAACGAATCCTGGAGATGAAAGCGAAATATGGTTTGTTTGAACGCAGCCAGACTCTTGCGCAAAAACTTACTCAGCTTAACGGTATTATTGGATCGAAGGAGCATCGAGCGGTGGAACAGAAAATCGCAGAGCGAGCGGTCACCGTACTCAGTAGCCGCGAAGGTGTGCTTCCGGATCAGATTCAGCAAGGCGATCGGGTTGTTATTGTCGCAGCCGAGCAGGATCAGGCGAAACAGCTTGAAAAACAACTGTTGCAATCCGCAAACAATCTGTCGTTAAAAACTGAAATTTCGATGGTTGGACAAGGCAAAATGAATGAAACGCTCCAGGCAATAGGCAAGGCCGATTACGTTATTCTTGCTTCTTACCAATTCCGCAATGTAGCCAGCCAGTTCGGTTGGAGCGATTATCAAACCTTGATTAATGCAATGAACAAGAGAAATCAGCGTTACACGCTGTTGTCACTTGGTAACCCTTACGAGATGATCTATTTGCAGAACGTGCGCTCAGGGCTTGCTGTGTATGGAAAGCAGGAGTCAAATACGTCTGCCGGGATCAAAGTTTTGCTTGGTCAACTGCAAGCTGAAGGACAGTTGCCCGTACAAACGGATTAAGGCTTCATTAAATGAAGAACAAAAAGACGGATTCCAGCATACGGAATCCGCTTTTTTTGTTTTAAACTAAACGTTGATTTTACCGATCCATCTACCATGCCCTCATTCAGGTAGTTCTTCGCTACAAACAAAATGGAGCAGCATCTTCACAAATTGCTCCGTCATACGCATATCCAATGAATGATCCTGAGCACCACCAATGGTTACCATGCGCTGGAGCATGCCCATCATCGTGGTGAAGATAAACAGAGCCAGGTCCAGCGGAGGAGATTGATTCTTAATACTGCCGTCAACAACGCCTTGGGATAAAGCGCCCATCAGGAAATGCTTTTCTTTCCCGTTCTGGTTGAAGGTATCATACACTTCTCTTAATTCAGGACTAAAATCATACATCTCGTAGTTGATATCAAATAATTGAATAAACCGGATGTAGTCTGGATGATGCTGGGCATAAACAACCCATGCATTCAACATGTCCCTCAGTTGTTCTCGCCCGTTCATGTCCTTCATCGATGCACGGCTAACCTCATCCGTTAGATGTTCAATCAGTTGCATCTGAATGGCCAGAAGAAGCTCATCCATAGACTGAAAATGTTTATAAAAGGTCACTCTGCTAAGTTCAGCTTTCGTACATACATCCTTAATCTTCACTTGGAGCAATCCATATTTCAAAAAAAGCTCCTTACCTGCTGCGATCAAATCATCGCGATGTTTATTTCCCAATTGTTGATGCCAATTTTCATTCACTTATATACCGTTGTCCTTTCTTCGAACGAAATGCGTTCAAGGTAAGTCCGAGAGAAGCGAGCAGCATAATTGCACCAAAAATATACGGGAAGTTTATGTTTTTGTCAAACAATAGTCCTGCAATCAGCGGGCCAATCACCGTTCCGAGACTGGAAAATGTCGTATTCAGACCCGATGCATAACCTTGTCGATCTCCAGCATTTTTGGATATTAACGTGCTGACCGAAGGTCGCAAAAATGAATTAAAGGCAAAGAATAACGTAGAAGCGAATAACAGAAAGACCAGGTTTACTTTAATTAACATTAACAACAAAGCTATGGGTGTGATTATTAAGGAGAGACGGATCAGCTTAATTTCACCAATTCTCTGTACAAACCAATCCAAAAGCCAGATTTGCACAACGATACCGATAATTGCGCCCAAGGTAATAATAATGGAGATCGTAGCAGCGTTGAATCCATATTTTTGTTCTGCAAAAAGTGCGAATACGGTCTCATAACTCATGAGGCCAAAGGTCATAACGAGCAGCACAATCAAGTATTTAAAATAGGGGACTTTAAATGAACTCCAGATTTTCTTACCCAGGTGATCTCCCTTCTGAAGTCGGATGGAGCCAGTTCTTTTTTCCGGGGGAAGTGTCTCAGGCAATAGTAGCGTCATCAATGCCGCAATCAGTCCCAGACCAGCCGCAAAGAAATAGGGCATGCGAATACCCATCTCGGCGATGAGCCCACCAAGACCAGGTCCGAGAACCATTCCCAAATTCATTGCTGCGCCGAAATAGCCCATGCCTTTCGCACGAGTCTCCGGTGTTGTAATATCAGCGACATAAGCAAGGTTCGCAGGAACCATTAAACCGAGGCTGATTCCCCCGATAAATCGTGCAACATAGAGGAACGGCAATGATGTCGATAATGCAAATATGATATCTGAAACAACAGACAGAAACATACCAGCCATGATCAACTTTTTGCGTCCAAAACGATCAGACAATTGTCCTCCCAGAGGTGAAAAGAAGAATTGAGCTGCACCAAAGGCCGCTACCAGAAATCCTGCGACAGTGCCTCCAGCATGGAAAAGCTTCAAATACTCCGGCAATATGGGGATGAGCATGCCTTGCCCCAATAATGCGATAAACAGGTTTAACATCAGAATGAATAGTGGAAAGCGAATTGCTTTTGGTAATGTACTCATGTTCGTTATAAGCTCCTTCATTTACATCGTGTTAACCTTTACAGTATGTAAACTATTTTAAATGGTTCGATGGAGATCTGTAAATCTTTTTTTGTCCCCAGATTGTCCATGACATTCAGCGGATGTTGAATGGCCCTACAGAGAAGACTTCGATATCATATTGAAAAACAGCATGAGAAAGTGAGGAGTCAGAATGAATGCTAGAACAGTAGTTTTATTGGAAGAATCATGGTTGTTTCAGGCAGATACCGAGAATCAGGGCATGGAACTACAATGGTATGAACAAGGTCCGCCCCTGGGCGAGATCATTAATATTCCCCACACCTGGAATACACAAAATGGATTAGAGGAGTTTCGTGGAACAGGGTGGTATAGTCAGGATGTGTACGCTCCTTTGGAATGGAAAGGGAAATTACTGCGTTTACAGTTTGATGCAGTTTATCGAGATGCAGTAGTTTGGGTAAACGGAAAACGTTTAGGAGAACATACTCAATCGGGTTACACTCCATTTATCATAGAGATCTCTGATGCAGTTAACTTTGATACAACCAATCGAATCGTGGTATCCGTGAATAATGAAAATAGTCCAACGGCTCTTCCCTTGGGCAATAGCTTTGATTGGGCAGACGACGGAGGAATCATTCGTGGTGTATCGTTAGTGGTTAGCGGTCGAACCGCAATAGACTATTCCAAACTTCAAGCTGTCCCTTACTTCACGGACGTTACGGATGCAACTCGCGCTCCATACGGCATGTTATCTGGTGAGATTCGTTTGTGGGAGAACGTACAAGAGTCTGAGTGTACATCTGTCCAATTGAAAGTGATGATTGCGTCTGAAGGAGACTTGTTGACTTCGAATGAATGCGAACTGTCCGGCGATAAAAAGGTCCTACGCTTTCGGGACATCAAGGTGGAAGGACTTAAGTTGTGGCATTTTGATCATCCGCATCTATATACCGTAACAATTGCTATATACTCGGATGGGGTCCCTGCAGACGAGGTATCTATAGCAATAGGATTTAGAGAGATTCGCTCAGAAGGAAATACATTGTTGCTTAACCGTGAGCCGGTTCGTCTCATGGGGGTAGAATGGATGCCCGGATCGAACCCTATGAGTGGCATGGCGGAATCGGTAGCGCAGTTGGAAGAGATGCTTCATCATATAAAACACGCGAATTGTGTAATTACCCGTTTTCACTGGCAGCAGGACAGCAAGTTGCTTGAATGGTGTGACCGTAACGGCTTATTGGTGCAAGAAGAGATTCCACATTGGCAGACACCACAAGATCCGGATAATGAGTGGTTGAACATTTCAATGAAGCATGCCCAAGAAATGGTTCATCGTCACTATAATCATCCTTGTATCTATGCATGGGGGATCGGCAACGAGGTGAACGGACAGTCCACTGTTACGGTCAACTATTTTGCGGAGCTCAAAACACTGGTGCAGGAACTCGATGACACGAGATTTATTAACTATGTATCCAATACTGTGCATGAAAATCCCACTCAGGATGCCACAGGTGTAGGCGATATCGTGATGTGGAACGATTATATCGGAACATGGCACGGTGATCTGAACAGGCCGGAAATTATCCGGAATATCACAAGGAGCTTCCCAAATAAACCTCTTGTGGTAGCTGAATATGGACTATGTGAGCCTGCATATGAGGGCGGGGATGAACGTCGTACACAGATCCTGGTGGAAAACACAAGGGAATATCGGAAGCATCCTGCTATTGCTGCGCTCATATACTTCAGCCTAAACGATTATCGAACGCAAATGGGTGAGGAAGGAGAGGGTAGGCTACGTCAAAGGGTACATGGTTCCATGAGTTTAGACGGCACGCCAAAGCCTTCTTACGAAGCTTTACGCCAACTAGCTTCACCAATTAACATCAACGTGGAGTTGAAAAAGGAGGAGTCCCAAGTTGTAGTAGCCGTGAAGAACCGGAATGACATTCCATGTTATCGGATATCCGGTTACACGCTTAAACTGGTTGACCCGCTCGGTGATGTCATGTCTGAACTCATCCCGGATTTATCACCTGGAGAGCAGCACGTGTTTTACTTTACCGACATTCCTGAGAATCGATGGAACGAACTTGTTTTAGAACTCATCAGACCCACCGGATTTTCTGTAAGTAGTGATTTACTGTTAACATACCAGAAGCAGAGTGGAGTTGGAAACGCGTGAAATTAGAGGAATTGTTTACGGTACATGTGAACATTGAAAGATCATTTGATTTACAGAATAACGAAGAGGATTCGGTTGTCATGATTACCTTTACAGGCAGCGTGACCGGAAATTACTTTGAGGGAATTGTGCTGGATGGAGGAGTGGATACACAGATCATCGGGAAGAATGGTGACCCGCATACGCTATCGGCAAGATACATGATTCAAGGCAAAGACTACACAGGACACGCCTGTAAAATTTATATTGAGAACAATGGAAATATCGATAAAACGCTGAAAACTGCTTTATTTCGCACTTCTCCCAAAATGATTACGGATAGCAAGGCATTATCTTTTTTGAATAGTGAAACGTTAGTTGGAGAAGGTCATTCAACGGAGTCAGGCGTAGATATAAAAATATACAGAACGTTATGATAACGAATTTGTTCATATGTATCGGATCAAGACAGCCTGTTATGCAGTTTAAGAGTCGCTAAGGAGCGGCTCTTTTTTTTGTCGTTATAAGATTTTGCGTCAATATTTATATGTATTCCTTTACATTTAATTAACAAAGTATGGATACAGCGCAGACACTTCTCACCTATAGTATGATGAGCGAAAATAAACCAATATCAGGCGGACTAAGGAGAAGACTATTCAATATGATGATCAAAAAAATCGGGATTTCAGTAGTATCGCTCACCCTGCTAACATCTGTAAGTATGTTTGACGTATATGGTGCAGGCTCCAAACGCATGATCGAAGTTTCTGAACAATCGGCCAATGTGGTTGTGAACGGACAAAAGGTGGAGGGTGAATCATTTCTCTATAATGGGGTCACATATGTGCCTGCAAGAGCGATAGGGGAGGCCTTGGGGCAAGAGGTAGACTGGGATAATAACACCCAAACGGTCTTTGTTGGACAAAAAATCAACGATGAGCAGGGGTACCGCGGCACCAAAACGCCATATCCGTTTAAGGAAACAAATTATACAAAAGCACCTGATGGATATGAACCGGTATTTATTAATTACATAGGCAGACATGGTTCCAGACATCTATCCAGTTCCAAGTATGATAAAACACTCTATGAACTGCTCAATATCGCTGAAAAGGATGGGCAGGCTACCAATCTGGGTAAAGAGCTGAAGAAAGAAATTGGCAAACTGATGAAGGTTGAAAAAGATCATTATGGCTTGTTATCCGTTACGGGCGGAGAAGAATTGAAGGGAATAGGAACCAGAGTCGGGCAGAATTTTAAAGGACTATTTACATCAGATAAAAAAGTAATTGCGCAGGCTACCTTCAAAGATCGAACGCCTCAGAGCAGAGATCAGTTTATTGACGGATTAGAGGAAAGCTTGGGAGATAACAAGGTGGACATTCTATCTTCAGCCTTTGAAGAAGGGAACGACCCTTATCTACGGCCTTACGATCTAGCGACAAAGTACAATGAATACGTTGAAGATGGAGACTGGGTTAAGTTATACGAGAATTATGTTACACAGAGCACGGGAACGCGTTATGCAAAAGAAGTGCTTTTGCAATTTTTCACTGAGGACTTTTATCAGAGATTGAATTCGGGAGAGTTCGAGCTGAAGGATGAGAAAGGAAAAGTGAAACTGAGCAACCCAACCGAAGCGGCTTCGAATTTATACGAACTGTACATCATTTCTTCGAATATTAAAGGAGAAGGTGACTTCGAATTCGGGCGGTATTTCACGGCTAATCAGTTGAAATGGTACGAGAGTATTGACAATATCAATGATTTCTATGAAAAAGGTCCATCCTTAACATCCACGGATCTGCCGCAGAATATCATTGCACCCCTGGTCAAAGAATTGATCGTGTCTACCGAACAGTCCATTCAGCAGAAAGACACGGCTGGTATATTTCGTTTTGCTCACGCAGAAACCATTATTCCATTATCTTCATTCCTGGATATCGCCGGAGCTAATGTGAGTATCGACAAACCGCAGGACGTGACCGAAAACTGGAATGGCTCAGTCATCTCACCGATGGGAGCAAACATCCAATGGATTTTGTACTCCAATGGTAAGGATGTCCTCGTGAAAATGCTTAGAAATGAAGAAGAAATCGCGTTCCCGATTGAAACAAAGACCTATCCGTACTATAAATGGGATGATGTGAAGACATATTACCAAAACAAACTACAGAAGGTTGGCGTAGAGCTGGATAGCAGCTTGGAAGATAACATCGAGCTTTTACAGAAAAAATTCTAGTTGGTGAAACGATATGCATTTTATATAAAAATAAAGACGAAGATGAAGAAAGCAACTCCTTTTCATGGGGCTGCTTTTCTTTTTTTCATTTTGAAAGAAATGGACCAGTAAAAAAATCTAAAACAAAATGTGACCAAATGCCGTCCGTAAGAGTGTTAGAGGTATAAAGGAGGGCATAACAACCATGCAGCGATCAGTGCCCCAGCTGGGCGATCATGTGATGAAAGTTTATGAGACATACGCGGATACGCTGTTCCGGATTGCCATGGTGCACCTCGGCAGACGGGAAGACGCGGAGGAAGCCACTCAGGATACCTTCATCAAACTAATAGAAAAAGCCCCTACATTCAACGATGCAGAGCATCAGAAAGCATGGTTGATTCGGGTCATCACCAATCATTGCAAATCCTTATTAGGCAGAGGCTGGCGCAAACGGGAGGTCAAGCTGGAGGGTGTCGATGCCCTTACACCGGACAACCCGGAAGATCACGCGCTGATCGAACTTGTGCTGTCACTGCCCCTCAAGTATAGATCGGTGGTTCATCTGTATTATTACGAAGATTATGCAATTCGAGAAATCAGCGAGATTCTGGAGATCAGCGAGTCAGCGGTGAAGATGAGGTTAAAGCGAGGAAGAGAGCTGTTGAAACTGGAGCTGGAAGGAGAGGAACTGCAATGAACGAAGAACAATTCAAACAAAACTACAAGAAAGCGGTGGATCATATGAAAACAAATGAGCAAATGAAAAAGCGGGTTGAGCAATCCTTAAACACGCAACATCAGGGACCAAAACGTCAACGTAAACCATTATACATCGCAGCAAGTGTTGTTATCGCTGCCAGCATTGGCTTGGCTGCACCGAGTGTGTGGCAACAATTCAATGGACCAGGCGCACCAACTCCTCAGGTGGCAGAGGTGACTCCGGGCGCGTCATTTGTTCCGATCGTGATTCCGAAGATGGAGCTGCCTGATTCACAGGGGAAAGGCGCGATGGCGGATATGATGCAACTGGTTGTATATGAAGGAAACGTATATACACAGTCCCCAACATTGCTTGAAGGCGTAAATGCACTCAACCTGCGGGGCGAAAAGCTTGGTACTACAACTGGTGGCATCAATGAACTGAGCGGCCAGGATAAATATACGGAGCTTGCTTCCAACATTGGCGAAGCAGACATCTATGCGGTCAATGGCTACGACAAGGACTTCCGCATCATGTCTTACACTGAGATCGATGGTCAGGTGTATGCTCAACTATTCGATAAGAATAACGGGATCACCATCACTAGTGGAGCCGATTTGATTGGCAAGCTTCATCTCGAAGGTAACGTTGCCTCGGCACAATGGGAGACGTTTGATAGCTGGAACAATGGAAAGCAGCAGTTTCAGCCGTTAACAACGGATAAAGCCCTGGACAGCTTCATCGCATCGCTAAATGCTGCAAAGCCGATTGCAACGAGTCCGGAGTTGGAAGAGAAACTCTACGGCAAGGAAGATCGCAAGATCATCTATCTCACGCTGGAAGACAAAACGCAAGTCCCACTGGTTCTGTTTGGTGAAGGTCTAGTGCGTTACGGCAATGTTCCTGCATTTCTCGAAGTTGAAAAAGTTACGTTTCAATCCTTCTGGAACAGCTTGGACGAGTAAAGTGAAGGAATCAATACGGATGCATGAAGAAGAGCGAACAGGGCACGCAAGTGCTATGTTCGCTCTTTTGATTATCGGTGGAAGTAGTTTAAGTGAAATTTTTGTAATAAACCAGATGATCGGTCCACTCATCATTTTCGTGTATGAAACCTTTACGCACACATTCAAATTCCATACCAACGCTTTCAGCTAACTTTATAGAAGGGGTGTTATCCACATTAATATGAGCTTCTATGCGGTGGAATTTCAGATGTTCGAATGCAATATAAAGTGCTTCATTCACTGCTTCTTTCCCATAACCTTTTCGCCAATACTGATTATGGATCGTATATCCGAAGCTTCCCCATTGAAAATGATCTCTTGCCAATGTCGCAATATCAATCATACCCAGATGTGTACCATCTTGCTTTCTAAATACTCCAAATACATAAACGGCATCCGTACGCGCTAACTCCTGGTGTCGATCTACCAGATCATGAAACCAATCCGTGGTACATTCACTCATATCCATTTTTCCTTTATCATGGCGGTGTTGGGAGGGCAAGCGGTTTTCAAACTCATTCAACCAATTTTCATAGTCGTCTTTCTGTAATGGTCGGATGATTAGCCGCTCTGTCTCTGAAATATAATCAAATTTTTCTGCTTTTAATATCAAAAGGACATCTCCTTTATATTGAATTTATGCTCATGGCATAGCATTGAAATAGTCCGTAACCACGCTGCGAAACTCTAAAGCGGCTTTGGAAATATACCTGTTTTTATGCGAAAGTAGAGCGATTTTCCGAACGAGTTGATGTTCCTCTACCTGAAGATATTTAATGCGCTCATGCGGGTTTCTGGCCGTACTAGGTATAAAAGCGAGACCAATCTCCGCCTCCACAAGGGCTGTTAATCTTGCAGGCTCATCACCTTCATATACATACTTCGGTAGGAAACCAGCGGATTGACATACGGAATCTACCATATCACGAATCCCATACCCTTGCTTCACCCCAACAAACCACTCGTCCTTAAGTTCGGTTAATTGAATGCTGCTTCGGTCTGCATGTCGATGCCCCATAGGTACAGCGACTACGATCGGATCTTCATATAGTATCTGACATTCGATGTCGTCACCTTGAATCGGAGGGGAGGAGAGACAAAAATCAACCTCGCCCCGATGTAGAAGCTTGGACATGTTTTCTAACGAAACCATTTGCACATGGAACTGAATGTCCGGGCTATTTTTTCGAAATTCCTGTAGTATACCTGGCAAAGTACTTGCCGTAGTCACCGCCAATTGCAGTGTACCCTGATCCGGATTGGAGAAGTCAGCGATTTCCCGCTTTCCTTGTTCCAATTCAAATAGAGCTTTTTCAGTCCTCTGAAGAAATATTCTTCCAAAGTCGTTTAGTCGCAGCTTTCTCCCGATTCGATCAAATAAAGGGACTCCCAGGTCGTCCTCTAATCGTTGTATTGTTTTGCTCAGGGAGGATTGCGTGACATGCAGCTTTCCCGCAGCTTCCGTAACATGTTCGCATCGGGCCACTGTCAGGAAATATTTTAGTTGAAGAAGTTCCATTTGCACCATTCCTTCATTCCTTCTAGTTCATCAAATCATAACATATAATGCGTTGGAATAAATGAATGTTTTCAAGTAAGATGACAGCAGAAGAAGGAGTGATGCACCGATGAAGGTTCGAAATAAAGGATTGATGTTAGCTGTTGGACTTGGAATTATGTTGAATCCGTTGAATTCCTCCATGATTTCGGTGGCAATTACCAGGCTACAACAAGTTTATCAACTTAATTTTACAGCCGTTTCGTGGATTATTTTATCATTTTACATTGCCAGTGCTGTCGCTCAACCCGTCATGGGCAAGTGTAGTGATTTGTTTGGCCGCAGGAAGATCTTCCTCATGGGTCTTGTTGTTGTTTTTGTATCGTCCATGCTAGCTCCGTGGGCTTCGAGCTTTTCGTGGCTTATCGTATTTCGGATTATTCAATCGATTGGCACAAGCATGATGGTGGCCGTTGGAATGGCAATTGTCAGAATTAATGTAACTGAAAAACAAGCCTCCGCCTTGTCCACCTTGGCTATATTCCTTTCTGGAGCGGCTGCAATTGGACCTTTTATTGGTGGAGTATTGATTCATTGGTGGGACTGGCACAGCATATTCTTCGTTAATATTCCGTTTGTCTTGGCAAGCTTTTGGTTCGCCTGGAAGACAATCCCGAAGGACGAGCAATTTTCGTCTATCTCTGGGCACATGTCCATTCGGCAATGGCTTGCGTTAATTGACGCACCAGGTATCCTGATGTTTACGGTAGCTTTGGTGACTCTGCTTATCAGTTTACTTTCAGTAAATTCCACAGGAGATATTTCAACATGGCAACTGCTGATAGGGGGGATCGGGTTAATCGTACTCGTCATGTTCATCCGATATGAATTAAAAGCAGCCACGCCTTTCATCCCTCTGCGAACGTTTGCCTCATATCCCGAGATGACTTGGGTGAATGTGCAATACATGCTGGTGAACATCCTGTTTTACGCACTTTTTTTTGGAGTTCCTACGTATTTGAAGCAGGTACGTCATCTCAACGAAGTTCATGCAGGAATGAGCATGCTAGCTTTGGGGTTATGTTCAGTCATTATTGCTCCGATCGCAGGGCGCTGGATTGACAGATCGGGATCACGGCCAGCTCTGATCGTATCCGCTTCTTTAATGACATTTGGCTCTATATTAATCGTTGTTATGAATGAAACTTCTCCAATCTTCATAATCATTGTTGCCTTAGCTTTATTTGGAATAAGTAATGGCCTAAACGCGGTCGGCATGCAGGCAGCACTGTTCAAAAGCACACCCAAAGAAATGATCGGAGTCGCATCGGGTATTTTTAATACGTCACGCTACCTGGGGACCATTTTATCATCATTATTGATTGGAATTGTTATGGGAGATACCTTTAATGTGACAGGATTTCAGCTGCTTGGAATCATCCTTACGGTATTAGCTGCATCACTGATCATTATGAGCGTACGTCGCGAGGCAGGTGCGGTGAGTCCGGAGCAAGTAAGCAAGTAAAATAGCAAATCTGCCGTGCAATACCACGTTTACACCCAATGAATCAATAGCTCTATTGGGTGTATTTTTTGTTTTTCACCAAGTTGTCAGAAAGAGTTGATCCTTTCTTGAACGTTTAGGGTAGAAGACGTGACTTTGATTGAATTAGGTAAAAATAAAGATATAATAATTTTGATTAATAGGCTTGGTTAGTACCTTAAGTGCATCCATATCAGATTTTAATAGGCATCCAATGCTTCTTATAATCGGGGGCCAACAGGAGTAAACGCATTATAGGTGTGGCAAGATATCGTCATACCTAACTTTGTGAAATTTTTCGCAACTGTGTACTAAGCTTGGCCAAATCTGATATTGAATGTTTCTAAATTGAACAGAGTTTGAAAGGAGGCAACACAAAGAATGGCTATTGATACGGTTTTATGGAGCAGGCTCGTGACGGGTTTGACGCTCGGTTTCCACGTGATTTTTGCAACGCTGGGTGTCGGTGTACCCTTGATGATTGCTATCGCAGAATTCATCGGTATTCGGAAGAAGGATCACCATTACATACTTATGGCGAAGAGGTGGTCCAGAGGGTTCGTCATTTCTGTGGCGGTGGGTGTCGTGACAGGTACCGCGATATCACTGCAGTTGGCCCTGGTATGGCCGAATTTTATGAAACTGGCCGGAAATGTCATTGCACTGCCCCTATTTATGGAAGTATTCGCGTTCTTTTTTGAAGCGATCTTCTTGGGCATCTACTTGTACACGTGGGATCGGTTCAAAAATCCCTATATCCACTGGTTGCTGACTATACCAGTTGTTGCCGGGGCAGGCATGTCTGCTGTTTTTATTACAACAGTGAACGGATTCATGAACCAGCCTGAAGGCTTTGTTATGGAAGCAGGTCAATTCATGGCAGTGAACCCTGTACAAGCAATGCTGAATGCGGCGACGTTCTCCAAGGTATTCCATGTATTAAGCTCGGCCTATCTGACAGGAGCTGCGCTGTTAGCAGGAATTGCAGCCTTTGCGATGCTGAGAAAAGGCGTGTCGGCCTATCACAAGAAAGGCTTAAACCTGATGATGGCCGTTGTACTGGTATTCAGTTTATTAAATTCTTTAGCTGGAGATGTGTCTGCCAAGTTTTTGGCTGAGCATCAACCGGAGAAACTCGCAGCTGCCGAGTGGCATTTCGAGACGGAAAGCGGCGCGGACTTAATTTTATTGGGATGGCTGAATGCAGAACATGAAATTATAGGCGCCCTTCATTTGCCGAAAGTGCTCAGTTTCCTTGCCTTTGGAGACTTTAACGCTGAGGTAACCGGGTTGAATGAATTTCCACCTGATGAGCACCCACCATTACTTGTGCATTACTTGTTTGATCTGATGGCTGGAATCGGATTCGCTCTGCTCGCGATCTCATCTCTATACTTCCTGTTTGTGTTCTGGAAGAAGCGCAATCCATTTAACAAGTGGATGCTACGTATGGTTGCACTCAGTGCACCGCTTGCATTTCTGGCCGTTGAGATGGGTTGGTTCTATGCAGAAGTGGGGAGGCAGCCCTGGATCATCCGAGGTTATATGCGCGTAGAAGAGGCTGCTACTTCTTCACCGAGTGTAAGAATTTTATTTTTCGTCTTCTTGCTTCTGTACATTGTGCTCGGCGTCATCTGTGTCCTCGTGTTGAGACGGTTGTTCAATAACAATCCTGCTGAGCTTGAGATGGAGAAATGGTTGAAGGAGAAGCATGATCAATCAGCCGAGAAAGGGGACAAAAGCTGATGAGTTATGAGTTGATTGGGATATCGGTACTCTGGCTGTTCTTGTATGGCTATCTTATTGTAGCTTCCATCGATTTTGGAGCAGGATTTTTCGCCTTTTATGCACGCCTGACGAAGCAGGATCACCTGATTAATCGTCTGATCTCCCGGTATCTATCACCGGTCTGGGAGATCACCAACGTATTTTTTGTCTTTTTCTATATTGGCATCGTTGGATTCTTTCCGGATACTGCTTACTATTATGGATCCGCGCTGCTTGTTCCGGGAAGTATAGCCGTCATTTTACTGGCTATTCGTGGGTCGTTCTATGCTTTCGAGAATTATGGTTCCAAAAATAACATCGTATATCTGTTTTTATACGGAGCTACAGGGTTGCTTATTCCGGCGTCGTTGTCAGTGGCACTAACATTGTCTGAAGGTGGCTTTATTCTAAAGCAAGGCGAGACGGTTTCCCTTGATTACTGGGCACTATTTACGAATCCATTATCGTGGAGCATCGTTGGACTCGCCATCGTATCCGTATTGTTCATTAGCGGATCATTTCTTACATTTTACGCTTCTCGGGCAGAGGATCATTCGGCATTAAAACTGATGCGTAACTATGCTTTGTTCTGGAGTACACCGACCATCATTCTCGCGCTGACTGCATTTATATATTTGGGTCAACACAATGAGCGTCATTTCCAAAACATGATGGATTTATGGTGGTTGCTGGCGCTTTCCGTTGCATTTTTCATGATTGCCATGTGGCTGTTGTATAACGGACGCCGTTACGGATTAGCTTTTATTTGCATCATGCTGCAATTTTTCACAGCCTTTTTTGCATATGGGATTGGACAATATCCTTATATTCTTGATCCATTCATCACCATTCAGAGCAGCGCTACACCACCAGCGATGGGGTTCGCACTCGTCGTTGTGTTTATCGGTGGTCTGTGCCTGTTAATTCCTTCTCTTATTCTGGTCTTCAAACTGTTCTTGTTTGATGCGGATTATGTCAAAGGGAAAAAATAAAGGAGGAGCGTTCTGTGAAGAGGAAAGCCAAATCGAATCTGATCTCGCAGCAAATGTCTTTACAACTAAAAAACAGACTACTCCTTGCGATCATTTCGCTGGCCCTTGGTGTAGCTATTGTAAGCCAGGCCACATTGGTGGCCGAAGCAGTGCAGCGAATCTTTGTAGAGGGAGCTTCCTTCTCATCAGTGATGCTGTTGCTTGGACTATTGCTAGCTGTTATGGCTGTACGCACACTGTTGACGTATGGTAACGGGAAAGTGGGCTTGCATATGGCAGCCCGTGCCAAGACAAATATGCGAGCTTCTGTGTTGCAGAACCTTACCCGCGCTTCCATGCCTTCAACCCTTCGTGGACAGACGGGGGGAAAGGTCAGTATTGCTCTGGATGCTGTGGATGAAGCCGACAGTTATTTCAGTCAATATATGCCGCGTATGATGGAAGCTGCGATGATCCCGATTCTGATTCTGATTGTTACGTTTACGCAGCATGCTAACACAGGCTACATTATGCTGTTTACAGCACCGTTTATCCCGCTCTTCATGATTTTGGTGGGACTCAAGACAAAGAACAAATCCGAGGAGAAGTACGCGCAGCTGGCAGAGTTTTCTGGTACATTTCTGGATTCGCTTCAAGGGCTGGATACGTTGAAAATATTCGGGCGGGCTAAACGTCAGCAGCAGAGAATTGAACGCAGCAGTCTGGGGTTTCGAGATGCCACCATGGGCATTTTGAAGATTGCCTTTACAAATACGTTTATGCTCGAAGCTATCGTCATGTTAAGCATCGGTATTGTTGCGCTTGAACTGGCTATTCAGTTACTTGTGTTCAAATCGATGAGCTTCCACACGGCCTTTCTTGTGTTGCTGCTCGTCCCTGAGTTTTACAGCCTGTTGAAGAATACGGGAACAGCTTTTCACAGCGGACGAACCAGTATGGGGGCCATTCGTAAGGTGGAACAGATGCTTGAGGAAACCACTATCATGAGCACACCAACGAAGCTTGAAGAAGGGTTCGATCCAAGTGAATTTACCGATGTCGATGTAACAGCACATGCAGAAGAACTTCGTAAAGCTTCTGCTGAGTTGATTCCAATGCCACCAACCATTGAACTGGAGCATGTCCGGTTCCAGTACGCATCGAATTCCTTTGGTCTTCAGACTGGACAGATCTCGATTGGACCGGGAGAACAGATCGCTATTGTAGGCAAAAGCGGCTCAGGTAAAACCACGCTGCTTCATCTCATGGCCGGTTTGCTGAAACCAGATTCGGGAGCGGTTCTGGTTAATGGAAGCGAGCTTTCGCAACATGATGAAACTGCATGGTTCGAGCATGTTAGCTACATTACACAGCATCCCTATATTTTTGCAGGTACCTTTGCCGAAAATATCTCGATTGGCGCAGGTCGAAATGTCTCCAGAGCTGAAATAGAGCAGGCTGCAGAGGAAGCAGGACTTGCTGGTGTTGTCGCTCAATTGGAACAGGGATTGGATACCAATGTTGGTGAGGGTGGTCGGGGGCTATCTGGTGGGGAAAAGCAGCGACTTGCCCTGGCACGTGCTTTTCTGAAGAAACCAGCCGTTATTTTGTTCGACGAACCCACTGTTGGACTTGATCTACACACTGAGCGGGTACTGCAACAATCGATTGCGTCATTAGCCAAAACGGCAACGATGATTACGGTGGCACACCGTTTATATACGATTCAACATGCGGACAACATTTTGTTTATGGACAATGGGGTGTTGGTGGATTCAGGACCTCACCACGAGCTTCTTGTCCGCTTGCCTCAATATGCCGAGATGGTGGATGTTGGGCGAAAAGGAGGGTTAGCATGAATGAGCTGACGATACTGTCAAAAGCGATGATTCAGGAGCGCAAGGATATCTTGCTTTCGATATTAGGCGGATTCATCGCCGGCATAGCAGGGGTGGCTCTCTTTTCCGCGAGCGGGTACATGATTTCGCAAACGGTATTTGCGCCTCCGCTATACACCTTAATTGTGCTTACCTCGATGGTTAAACTGCTCGGCTTTCTTCGAGCGGCGAGTCGTTACGCAGAACGTTTGTATTCCCATAGGGCGACGTTCTCCATGCTAAGCCGTTTGCGAACGTCCTTTTTTGCCAAACTCATTCCGGTAACGCCGGGTATTTTGAACAAAAACCGAAGTGGAGATCTGCTTGCACGGATCGTGGGTGATGTGGAAAGTTTGCAAAATTACTTTTTGCGCGTCGCATATCCTCCGATCATTGTTGTTATGGTGTTTTTGGCTACCATGCTGTTCACTTCGGTCTTTTCAATCTGGATAGCGTGCTTGTTAGTACTCGGCATGCTGATCACGGCTTTTGTTGTACCAGGTATTGTCTTGTTAGGTCAGCGAAAAATACATGGACGTGTCCGCCAGCAACGGGCCTTGCTGTCCACGGAAGTAACCGAAGTGTTGTATGGTTTCCGGGATCTGAAAGTATACGGTCAATTGGAACAACGCGAGCAACAGCTTCAGCAGGCTTCCGCTACATTGGCAACAGAACAGAAACAAGCCGCTTCACACTTGCTGCGAGGGCAATCCATGCACGTTTTTGTGACATATCTCGTAACATGGGGTGTGCTTGCACTGAGCGCTTTCTTAATTATGAACGGAGTGTTCGCCGGTGTATTCCTCGCCATGCTGATCCTGGCTACGCAGACCTTGTTCGAAGAAGCTGCGGCAATGGCAATATTACCCCTATATAAGCAGGATAGCGAACATGCAGCTCAGCGACTGTCGGAAACGGTGCCGACCTCCGATGTGCAACCTGTACAGCCAAGCGGTGAAGTGTCAGACGATCATGCAGTTTCGATCGAGTTATCTCGTGTTAACTTCCAATATGAAGGGGAATGGAGAGCGGCGCTCAGAGAGCTATCCCTGAAACTTGCAGCAGGCTCCAAAACAGCGATTGTTGGACCAAGCGGGTCAGGGAAGTCAACGATTATCGATCTGCTACTCAAGCTGCGTGCACCAACGTCTGGCGATATACGGTTAAACGATGTTCCGGTGCAGGAACTGAATGAAGAGAGCATTTGGCAAAACGCGAATGTCGTGTTGCAGCAAAGTCATTTCTTCCGGGGAACCATCCGGGATAACCTGCTACTGAATGGAGAAGAACATTCGGATGAACAACTGTTGGTTGTGCTGGATAAAGTACAATTGCCGAATAAATTGTTGACCGATATGGTATATGAAAAAGGAGAGAACCTATCGGATGGCGAGAAGCAGCGGTTAGCTCTTGCACGGGCCATGCTGCGCAAAGGACGGTTATGGCTGCTGGATGAACCGACGTCTTCACTGGATTACGTTACAGAGCAACGTGTATTGCAGCATCTTCTGGCCCAGGCCTCCGAAGATACACTTCTGTTGATCTGTCATCGGCTGACGGGATTGGAAGAGATGGATCGCATTGTTGTCATGGACCAAGGTAAGATCGTGGAGTCGGGCTCTTTCTCCGAGCTGATGGAGCAAAAAGGTTATTTTTATGAAATGAAGCAAATTGAACGACAAATGATTGGAGACACCGGGGCATAAAATATAGTCTATTACGTAGAAAATACTGTCGGTTGTCGAACAATTTAATAAATTAACTTTTATAAATACTTATAAACCCCAAAGGATGCGATGCATATGCTCCTTGGGGTTTTATTTGATATAATAGTTCTTTATGTCAATAAAGGAGATGGATGATGGGAAAATATAAGTGGGATATTGTTTTTTATTTGGCCGTATTTTTGTTTGTTGTGTACATGAAGATGAATGAACAATCTCTGTTTTTAATACTTGGGGTCGTTCTCACCGCTACTCTGATTATGTTTACCATTCGTATTTTTTATCCTCTGGGTTGGGAAACACGTATGGACCGCGTCGAGGCTTTTTTACGCAGACAGGAAAATAATCCAAGGCTTTATATCTATTACGTTCTCGCAAACAGACTTGATGATGAGTTGGAACGCACAATAGAGCGCATCAGAAATGAAGACACGAATAAAAGGACACAAGCAGTCTACAATGCAGCTTATGGCATCTATCACAATGACTTGGTAGCTGTTCGTACTGCGGTGCATAATATGCGTAGATCGGATTATCGTACATATTATGAAACGTATTTGCTTATGGAAGAAGGAAGAAGTGATCAGGCGAGGGAACACTTGAAATCCATTAGTAAGCTCTGGATGAGATTCACGCTTCTTGCAGCGATCGAACTAAAATCGGGTCACCGCGAAATTGCGATTCAGCAAGCTCAAGAAGCCATGCGTGCTGTCAGAGGTGTCCATCGTTATATGATATTTAAGGAATCAGAGAGATACTAAATGGTGAACAGAAATCTTTCATGTTATCTATTACAACTGACACGGATAAAAGCTTGTTCCACATAGGAGCAAGCTTTTATCTTTAGTATGTGAAGGACAAGAATAACCTGAAGATGCCCCCATCGAATATCTCATTAATCATAATGTTATAGCGTAGAAACTTAAATGATGTATAATGACTCAGGAACTCTATAATCAAACCAATATACACTGAACAATGAAGGATATGAGGTCGTTATGGGGGTAGCGTCCAGGAAAGAACAATTCACAATCGCACTCAATATGAAAATCAAACAACGATTAAATAATGTGTTCCAATTCACTTGTCTTTACTTACATATTTTAAACACCTTTACATAACAGCAGATGATTCAGATGCCTTATTTTTCTTCGCAAGCGGTTTTTTCTTGAGTGTTCGATCATATAGATACGGCTTACCGTGATATTCCCATGCATGCTTTTGTTTCTGCTTTTTATGTATATCAACCTTAATCTCCAGATTGGCAACGTTGCTCTGGAATTCAGTAGCAATTCGTTTGCACCATTTCAGTCCACTTTCTTCAGATGCACTGAAATGAACACGTAACAGATATCCATTCACCGTTAATTCAAACTTGTATAAATTCATGAGTTGTATCCTTTCCAGATAGAAGTTTTATACTGCATCAAATACGATAATTTGATTATAACAGGAACGTATGTTCTGTTAAAGTGGTATTTATAATTCTCGCAAACAAAAGGTTCGTTAGACTCCTTCGCAAGAGTTCGTTTAATGGTAAAATATTTAAAAATGGTTCATGTTGGGGGATACGCATGTATAAACTGATGATCGTTGATGATGAATTGCTCATGCGGGTTGGAATTCGTTCCATGCTGAATTGGGAAGATTACAATTTCCATGTTGTTGGTGAAGCTGGAAATGGTAAAGAGGCATTGAGCCTTGCACTTGAAGTGATGCCTGATCTGATTATTACAGATATCAAGATGCCGATTATGGATGGACTGCAGCTTATACAAGAGGCCTCTTGTCTACTGAGAACCTGTAAGTATGTCATCCTGAGTAATTTTGACGAATTTCATTATGTGAAAGAGGCACTGAAACTTGGCGCTTCAGATTACTTGATCAAAAGCGAGATCACCGAATCCTCCCTTATTGAGCTCCTGAGCACGGTTGGACAGAAACTGCAAAGCGAACATGTTCATCCAACCAAAACACCCTCTATCGGACAGGATTATTCCAAGAGTCTAAGATATCTAAAGGATAGTTTCTTTCAAGATATTGTAAGCGGATTCATAAATGGAGAGGATATTGTCTCCAAAGCAGAAGAACTGCAGTTTCGTATCCATTCGGACCAACTGGTTGTCATTAAGTTCATCGTGAACTATTACGAGGACGCAAAGAGGAAATATATCGAGAAGGGGGAAAAGCTACTCCGATTTTCAATTCTTAATATTATGGAAGAGATCATTCCCTCGAAGTGGGAGAAAGAGATTTTTGTTGAAAGTTCTTCTGAATATTGGGTGATCGTCAATGTACATCCTGAGAGCCAATCTGTACACACCGATATAAATAAACTCTGTAACAAATTGCTGTCTTCCATCAAGGATTTTATGAATCTGTCGCTCACGGCAGGGGTAAGTACGATGCTTTCCGGCTTCCCTCACATTAAGAAGGCTTGCCAAGAGGCGGAAAGTGCTCTGCAACAAGGATTCTTCACAGGTAGCAACCAGGTATTGTATTACGAGCACATGTTTCAATCTCCAGATCGACAGGAAGTTAAGGAGGCTTTAAGCCCGCAACAAGAACGAGATTTGTTGAAATTGTGGGTAAGCAAAGACAACAAAAAAGCGGAGGAGTTCCTTGAAGGAATCCGAACCAATCTGGAACAGCTGCGAGCGGATGAGAACAGCATTCGCAAGCAATATATCATGGTAATGGAGACCGTTCACTCCCATCTATCCCGAGCTACGGAGAGAGGGACACCTTCTCTAACGGAGAAATCGCCCTATGAAATCGTTCTAAAGGGGGAGTATTGGGAGGATATCCACCGAGATATGCTTGCCCATATTGCGTATTACTTCCAAACCGATTCTCAAAACAAACAGGAAAGCACCTACACCGATCTTGCCACTGAATTGATCGACAAGTATTATGCGGAGGACATTTCCTTGCAAAGTATCGCTAGCCAAATCAGTGTTAATCCGTCGTATTTAAGCCGAGTGTTCAAGCAGGAACGAGGAGAGAACTTTATCACGTACTTGACCCGAGTTCGAATTGAACATGCCAAAGCCTATCTATTGAGCAGAGGAATGAGAGTGTATGAAATAGCGGAAAAGGTGGGCTACCATAATTACACGTACTTCAGTAAGATTTTCAAAAAATCGGTAGGTGTCACTCCTGAGGAATATCGAGAGTTACAGCAGGGATGAATGCAATCGGTGAATAGAGGTGCAGCATATGAAGCATGTTCGGCCCTTTCGAATCAAGTACAAAATTATGGTGATCTGTATGACGGTCATTATCCTTCCGGTATTGGTGATGACGATCAATTCGTATTACTCTTCAGAGCGGTTGTTGGCACAGAACTATACAACGTTGCTAAACGATCTGGCGAAGCAGACGAATATTCGCATTGACGAGTTCCTCAAGGAGATTGAGAAAATTTCATTGCTAGCCAGCAATGGCCTTAGTGACAATCTGTCTGCAACTCATGAAGGGAGTTTTCCGATCCAGGATTTCCTGCGAGAGGGTGATGAACAACATGAGATTGCCGCGTACAATATTCTGATGAATTATATCATGATGAAAGATCGGGTATTCTCCATCTACCTCTACAATATGAACGGAGGACAAGACCTTTTTGTCAGTCCTCATCAACCCATTGATCCCAACTTCAAAGTAACGAACGAATTATGGTTTAAAAAGTTCATGCACGATAATGATCGAACCATTACGCTCACAACACGAATTGACGAGCAATTGGAGAATAAAATACTGGCAGTGTCACACGCTCGCAAAATTCATGATGTAACTAGTGGAGAACTGCTTGGTGTGATCGTTGTCAGCATTGATATCAAATTCATCGAGATTGTCAATCGAAATTTGCAGGAAGGATTACGCTCCAGATTCATGATTGTTGATGAGGACGACAAGATCGTATATAACGTGAACGAAAGATTAATTGGGACATTGTTCAGGGACAATGTTCGTCCACCTGAATCATTAAATGTCGTGGTGACCAGTCCCCTTAGTCAGCAAAAATGGACAACTTACTTATATATGCCTTTGGATGAGTTGACTGCGGATGGCAAAATATTGGGCCGTAATCTGGTGACGCTCGCCATAGTCATTGTTCTTTTTGCTGCCGTCATATCCATTTTTCTATCTCACGTGATCACAACTCCCATTAAAAAACTGCTACGGAATATCGCTCTAGTCGAGAAAGGACAGTTTGAACAAGTCGAACCTATTGGCTCAAGAGACGAGATTGGACATTTATCCATTCGATTTAACAGAATGTCCCACGAGTTGAAGCGGTTGGTCGAACGGATGCAGCAGGAAGAGATCGAAAAAGCCAAGGCGGAGATGCGTGCGCTGCATGACCAGATCAAGCCTCATTTTCTATATAACACACTAGGGTCGGTGAAATGGATCGCCTCGATGCAACAAGCTGACAAAATTGTGGAAATGACCGATGCCCTAATCTCGATGCTCCGCTATGCAACAAAATCCGATGGAACCCTCGTAACGATTCAAGAGGAACTCGATAATATAACGAATTACGTAACGATCCAGAATGTCAGGTACTATGATTGTATTCAGATGAGATATGAGGTAGAGGATAGAGTGTTGCATTATCGGATGCCCAAAATGATCCTGCAGCCTATTGTGGAGAATGCAATTTTTCATGGTCTGGCCGAACTGGAGGAAGACGGAATCATTACCATTCGGATTCAACTGAGGGTGGATGAAGTTGTAATCGAAATCTGTGATAATGGCGTGGGTATGGATCATCATACGATGCAGAACCTAATGGAAGAAAAGTCCGGTGCAGGTACAGGAACTAGTGGGATTGGATTGCATAATGTGCAGCGGCGAATTCATCTTCATTTTGGAAAGCCTTATGGCATACAGGTGGAGAGTATAGTAGGTGAAGGTACCAAGTTCTCCATTCTGCTGCCTGCCATTTCAGAGTATAGGTAGTATAAAAGGGCTTGCAGTAGGAACTGCAAGCCCTTTTGTTTACCCCTTGACACTTCCTAACACCAAACCCTTGGTAAAGTATTTCTGTAGGAACGGATACACGAGTAAAATGGGAATGGCACCCAGGAACATTTGAGCTGCGCGTCCCGTTCTGGCGTTCATCATGGACAATAGCTGCGTATAATCTGATCCTGATTTCAGCATGATTTGCTCAAAACTCTGCAGCAGGGTCTGAAGGTAGCTTTGTAATGGATAATTGGCTGGATTGTTCATATAGATAATGCCATCGAACCACGAATTCCAGTGGGCAACGATACTGAACAAACCAACGGTTGCGAGAGCTGGCTTGAGGAGCGGGAGGAGTATACGAAGCAAAACCTGTAGAGGCCCAGCCCCATCGATAATGGCTGATTCTTCAATCTCCTCGGGCAACCCCCGAATGAAATTCATGAGGATAATCATACTGAATACGGGGAGAGCCCCAGGCAGGATTAGAGACCATATGGAATCGATCAGTCCCATTTTGACGACAACAAGATAGGTTGGAATTAGCCCTCCACTGAATAACATGGTTACGATGAAAAATCCCATATAGATATTACGACCCATCAATTTTTGCTTGGATTTGGAGAGTGGATAGGCTGTCAGTACGATCAGAACCAGATTCAACAAAGTCCCTATAACGGTTCGTTGAATGGCTATCCAGAGAGAGGAGAAAAATGATCCTCCCGTTAATGCAAATTCATATGCCTTTGTTGTAAATTCCACTGGCCAGAACGTAACACTTCCCGCAGATACAGCCGCACTGCTGCTGAATGATACAGCTAACAGGTTAACAAAAGGAAGGATACACAGGAGAGAGATTAGAAGCAATATGGTGTAGTTTATGATAAGAAATACACGCCTGCTCATACTTTTATCATAGATCATAATGTGAGTTCCTCCTTCTTAGAAGATACGATAGCCAGCCACTCTGTAAGCCAGGATGTACGATACAGCAACGAGGACACTGGAAATGATCGATTTGAATAACCCGACAGCGGTACCAATCGAATACTGTGCCTGTTGGATTCCTAAACGGTAGACATAGGTATCAATAATATCACCGGTCTGATAGACGACAGGGGAGTAGAGATTATAGATCTGGTCAAAGCCAGCATTAAGTACGTTACCAAGCGATAATACGGTCATTAAAACAATGGTTGGCATGAGAAGAGGCAACGTAATGTAGATGGTTTGTTTCCACCGTTTCGCTCCGTCGATCACCGCGGCTTCGTAAAGTCCCGGATCAATACTGGTCAGGGCTGCCAAATAAACAACCGTGCCAAACCCGAAGCCTTTCCATATGTCACTCACAATCATCGTCCAAGGAAAAATAGAAGGTGTGCCAAGAAAGGAGATTGGTGCAATCCCAAATACACTTAGAAATGTATTGATAATGCCGTCGGAGCTAAGGATATCCAGCATGATGCCGGCCATAATGACCCAAGAGAGGAAGTTCGGGATGTAGACTAGTGTTTGAAATGTACGTTTGATTCCACTGTGTAGTACCTCGTTGAGCAGTAATGCGAAAATTACGGGCACGATTATACCACCGATAATCTTAAAGACAGACATGTACAATGTATTCCAGATCGTTCTTACAAAGTTCGGCTGATTAAATATGTGGGTAAAGTTATCCCATCCTACCCATGGCGAATTGAATCCGAGGCCCGGATTGTACTTCTGAAACGCAATAATAAGTCCGTAGAATGGGATGTAACTAAAGATGAAGACCAAGACCAGGCTTGGAATCAACATGAGATGGTAAGCACGTTGCTGCTGCCATTTTCTCAGCATTCGTATTCCTCCGTTCGTGGCGCAATATATTTGTAACCGCTACCAAGAAGAGATGAAAACATTCCCATCCCTTCTTGGCAACAGACTTTTATTTTCCGTATGCCTCATTGACGGCCTGGGTTGCGTCATCACCTCCGGCTGCTCGCCAGTTCTGGACAATTACATCGAAATAATCGATACTTTCGCTACCCATAATGATCTTAGTGAAGCCCTCCGTCAGGATATCATCCAAGGTTGTTCCATAGCTTGACAGGATCTCTGGTGTAACTCCCCATAAGGCTGTCTTTGTATAGTTTTCGCTGTCGAGTACTTTTTTGGCAAGTCCATACGCATTTTTGGGAGCACCTTGTTGCAAATAATCACCGACTGCTCCTGGGGTGGCGTTCTCCATGAATTCAACACTGTTATTATATTTTTGCAACATACCCGAAGTCGTAAGTCCACTGGTATCCTTGGATTCAAGGGCAGCCGACACCGCCTCAAATTGCTCATAATCCGAATTCGGATTCAGTACACGGAATGCACCGACAACATGGGCAATATCGTTATCCAGCAAAGCAGATAGCGTTTCTGTAGATTCCTTGCCATTGCCTTCATCCACGATATAAGCATAGTCGTTCAAAATCTGGATCACTTTCTCGGGGTTCTTGAATCCCTTCTTCATGACAATATAATTGTTGTTGGCGAAAAAGATGGATTGTTTGGCTTCCTTCCCATCGACGGTAGGAATGATATAAGGATAGAAGATAGCGTCTTTACCCAAGTTGGATACCGTATCGACACCTGGATTATAACCCCACCATTGGTAATAAGGCTGCATTCCCACTTTGCCGGCGACAATGTCCGCGTTCATCGCGTTGAAGTCTTTGATTGCAAATTCCGGATCAATAATGCCTCGCTTGTACCATTCTGACCACTCAGCCAACGCATCCTTCATCTCAGGCTGCACGGAGCCGTACACGAGTTTTCCAGTGCTATCCTCCATCCACATATCCGGATGCGCATTCCATGCAATGGCGAGCAGGTTGAGGTAATCTAACGATTGGTCTACCGCTATACCATAACCGCCGTGTTTTTCCATGAATTTTAATGCGATATTTTTGATGTCTTCCACAGATTTCGGATCTTGGACTCCCAATTCTTCTTTCCAGTCGTTCCGGATCCAGATGAAGTCTGGTTGTTCAATTAATCCCCAATGCATCTGCGGTATGCCGTACAGCTTGCCATCCTTTTTTCCGGACTCGTAACTGTCTGCATCCGCTTCCATATAACCTTTGAGTCGATCTGAAGCGTGTTGGTCAAAGACTTCGGAGAGGTCCATGACCATATCTGCTTCGACCAACTGTCTCAATTGCGATGGGTTAACCCTGAAGACGTCAGGCAGATCGTTCGATGCGATAGCCAAATTCAATTTGGTTTCATACTCATCGCTGACCCAGTCTGTTTTCACATCGATATTAAACTTCTCTTTGTAGCGCTTAATCCACACATTGTTGGTGATGTCGTCACCCTTAGGATATTTTGCAGACGTGTATTCAGATGTTACGGTGTGAATGGTTGTCGTTCCAGCCTCGTTGGAATCCGGATCGGTCGTTGAACCTTTCTCTGCACCGTTTCCATTGCTACAGGCTGCGAGTATTAAGGTTGACATGCACAGAGACAAGACTAAAGCTTTCGTTTTCTTGTTCATTTCTTTTCCCCCTTATCAGTGAGAATCAATAACGCTTTCTTGAAAATATTCTAAACGAGAAAGGGGGAATGTGATATAAAGGTTATTGACGAGAACCCGCATGTTTTTTTACTTTCGAGTCGTAGCGAAGAAAAAATCAATAAGCTGTGTGCACTTTTTTTACTTTATGCTCCTTCTTTTTTTACTCATGTCTCCAAAAAGTGCTTTAGATGACGATCGATAACGATTGAATCCGCTTCGTTAGCTCCAATTCCAAAGCAGTGTCCCCACTTGGACTCTATAGGTTGAAGTACAGCGTTTGGCATATGCTGAGCATCATACGCGCTGTCTTCAGGCGTAAAGAACAAGTCACTTGATCCTGGCATAACGAGTGCAGGAGAGGTGATCTTGCTTAACGCCTGTTCGAAGTTGCCATCATCTATGGGATTATCGCTAATGTCTCCATAGATTCCTGTACGCAGCATGGTAATCAAGTCGTTAGCATCGAAGGGAAGAAATACTTGATCCCAGTAATCCTCTACATAAGATTTCAAGGAGTCGTAACCCTCAGATTGGTATAATTGCTCCAAATAATACGCCTGCGAAAATCCCCATGGAGCATAGGCTCTTCCCATTGCTGCGAGACCGACAACCGGAGGGCTCTCATATCTACCATTTTTATAATTCGAATCTGCCTGTAAGGCCGCGATCATTGCTTCGAATACCAACTGTGTATGGGGTCTGCTCTTTGCCGTTCCGCCAAAGGGGGCAATACGTTCGACCATCTCCGGATAACTGGTTCCCCATTGATATACCTGCATGGCTCCCAGAGACCAGCCCACAACGAGTTTGATTTTGGAGATACCGAATTTCTCAGTAATAAGTTGATGTTGGGCACGCACATTGTCATACATGGAGATAAGAGGGAAGTTCTCCTTATCATAGGGGGCAGGGGTATTGCTCGGAGACGACGATAGTCCATTACCCAACATATTGGGCACAACGATAAAATATCGACTGGGGTCCAGTGCCTTGTTCGTGCCAATTAACCATTCATTATCTGTGTGAATTCCAGCAAACCATGTTGGGACAACAATAACATTGTCTTTTGCCGCATTTAGGTTTCCATAAGTCTTGTATGCCATAAAAGCTTGAGGGAGATGTTGCCCCGATTGAAGTAATGTATTTCCAAGGTTATATGTTTCATAATCGTTCATGGATGGATTCTCCTTAAAATATAGTCATAACTTGATTTCACTTTACATTACGTCTATCATCAATTCAACGAAACGTTATTAAACATATCGTTCATTTATTTTGAACAGAGGAGGTGCCTGATTCATGGAAATACGTCAGTTAAAAACCTTTTGGACACTTGCGTCGACCTGCAGCTTTCATCAAACTGCTGAATTATTGAATTATGTACCGTCTACCATTACGATGCAGATCAAATCGCTGGAAGAAGAGCTCGGGGTGAAATTGCTGGATCGATTAGGCAAAAAGGTTGTGTTAACCGACGCTGGGCAACAATTTTTGCCGTACGCCACTAAAATCTTAAATGATGTAGAGGAAGCGAAGTGCATATCAAGTCAACATGGGGAATTGGCGGGAACGGTTGTCATCGGAGCAGACGAGGTACTCTGTGCTTATCTTCTTCCATCCTTGTTCAAACGTTTCCGAGTGGAGTACCCTGGTGTGCGGTTATTGTTCCGCCCGTTGTCTGGTCAAGAGCTTAAATCGAGTCTGAGAGAAGGGCATGCAGATGTCGTGTTTGTATTGGATGAACCTGTGGGTTCCAAAGATCTCCATTCCGAGTTTTTAAAGGGTGAGCCCTTTCGAATGGTGGTTTCTCCCGATCATATGTTAGCATCGCGTTCCACGTTGGTCATTAATGACTTTCACAGACAGCATTTTTTACTGACCGAGAAGAACTGTTCGTATCGCACTTGTTTTGATCAATCATTACTGAAAAAGGGTGCGGATGCTCTGACAGAGCTGGAGTTTCATAGTGTAGAAGCCATTAAACAATGTGTTGTGGCTGGTCTGGGGATCGCTTTATTACCTGAGATGGCATTGAAGAAAGAGTTGAGCGAAGGGGAAGTGGTTGCTCTTCCGTGGGATTTATCAGATGTATCCTTTTCTGCGCAAATGCTCTGGCATCGGGAAAAATGGATCTCTCCGTCCATGGCTGCTTTCATGGAGGTCGCCAAGAGTGAATTGATTTGATTGTTCAGAATTTGTTTAGATGTATGTGTTAATATATTCTTCACAGACATATATGGGGGATTAACAATGGAAAGAAAGATACGAAATTCTGCAAAAGCATTGATCATTAAAGACGGAAGAATGTTGGCGATTAGGCAGGAAGATCATGGCGATGTCATCTATACCTTGCCTGGTGGAAGCCAGAATGCAGGTGAAACACTAACTGAGGCTGTGAAGAGAGAAGTCGCAGCAGAAGTCGGAATAGATGTAGAGCCTTTATCATTAGAATTCGTCATTGAGGGTGTCTATGGTGCAACTCTTCATCGTGTAGATTTTGTTTTCTTATCCGAATACATAGGTTTAATGGACAATGACAGGGCTATTCTGCCAACTGACGAAAATCAAATAGAGTATGAATGGCTTGAAATTAAAAATTTGATCCAATTACCTTTATTGCCCTCTAAATTACGGAAGCAGATCGTTAGATTGGTTGAGGGAAAACCAACGGTTATGTATTTAGGGAACGAGGAAGATGAGGAATTGAATGGTTAGAATTGTCTAACACATCGAAGCCGAGAATGAATATGAAGTGATTCATAAACGAGCGGCAGTCTTGTATTCATACAAGGAAAGGCTATTTCTAAGGACATGAGGGTCCACTGAAATAGCCTTTTAGCCGTTGAACAAAGTGTACTGATTGATTCAAATATGACCATCTAGACTAAGGAGCTACATAAGGCTAGGCCAGCCAAGACGAGATGAGGTGTTATATATCTTGTTCCTTCACACCTGCTGTCATATGTTTCTGACCCCACATGACCATAGAATCAATTAAGGGAACCAATTCCTTGCCTGATTCTGTGAGCGAATACTCCACTCTCGGTGGCACCTCGTTATATTGCTCCCGATGCACGATGCCGGAATGAATCAAATCCTTCAAACAGTTCGTTAGCATCGTGCCGGTGATGCCGGGCAGTCTTCTTTTTAATTCATTGTAACGTATACAGTCATTTTCACTAAGGATTGCCAGGATCGGAAGATTCCACTTGCCTCCAATGACCTGAAATGCATAGGTCGCTGGACATAACTGATCGAAATTAAACTCGTATTTCACTTGATACCCTCCAATAGTATACTTTTTGATACTAAGTCAGAAAAAGAATCGTACTTGTTTAGAAGATTGTAGACATTATAATCAAACTAACACAAGGAAATCAATTCATAAAGTTAAAGGCGGGATACATGTGAGTAACGAATCTATGATGTGTGATTTGGAAACAGGCATATGTGGTGTGAGCGAAGAAGAGGCTATGCAAGAGATCAATCTGAATCATGTTGGGAAAAAGATAACTCTTTATTACGCAACAGATCCGATCTGCTCTCACTGTTGGGCGCTTGAGCCTGTGCTTCATCGGTTTGTTGAGGAATACGGTCATTATTTTACGATGCAAATCAAAATGGGTGGGCTACTGGCTAACTGGAACGGTTTCACGGATGGCGCTAACGGGATTCAGAAGCCTTCGGACGTTGCAGAGCATTGGAAGGAAGTGGGGGAGCATTCACGCATGCCCATCGACGGTTCCTTATGGCATGATAATCCAATACTTTCTTCCTATCCGCCATCTCGCGTATTTAAAATCATTCAGAGTACACACCCTGGTAAAGAGCATGAGTTTTTAAGACGTGCGCGTGAAGCCGTGTTTGCATTTAATCGAAATATTGGAGAAGATGATGTGCTGACGGATATCGTCAATCAACTGGGCTTGAATGGAGAAGAAGTGGTTGAGGCGGCTGCACTGCAATCGGCACAAGAGTCATTAGAGGAAGACTTCGAGCGTGTCGCCAGTTTGGGGAGTTAGAGGTTTCCCATCCATTATTATTGTGAATGAAGAGAACCAAGGTATGAAAATTGTTGGTGCACGTTCTCTTGAAACATATGTGCAAGCACTTCAGCAGGTGCTGGGAGTTGATCTGCAACCAAAACAGATTACCTCGTTGGAGCAGAAAATCAATGAGGGACACCTTCTTTTTTCTAAAGAAATAGAAGTCATGTACAATATTGAAAAAGCTGATGTTGCATCCTATGTGAAATCTGAATTGGCAGAAAACACATATCGTGTGGGACATGTTTTGAATGAGATGTATATTGAGCATGTCTGAGAAAAAAACAAGAAATCTGTAATTGCACGGCGGAATCTGCCTGCTTCGGCACACGGATGTGTTATTCGCACAGGCAAGTCGTCCACCCATTGCGTAGACTGAAGTAGATCAAGTTAAGTGAGGTGAATTCCATGGCGAAGACCAATGAAATACACGTCAAGGCAAATCGGCTTAAGGATCGTCCAGTCTGCGTGACTCTTCATAATGGCGAAACGTATGTTGGCTACATCTCTGATGTCAATCACGCAGGAGTAGTGATTACCGGGGGCGGAAAGCTTACTCAGGCCGCAATTACGGCATCCTCATCTGAAGGCAGTACTCGTAAAACCAAACCTAAAGCAGCGGCTACGAAAAAAACAGCATCTTCTCGTAACCATAAACGGGTGAACAGCACACGTAAGTCGCAAGTACGGTCCCGGTCGATGTCTCGCTCAACGTCTAGGCAAGCCCAGGTATCATCTTTCATGCCTATGTTAGGTTCATTGTTAGGTGGATTTGGCGGTGCAGGCTCGATTGGAGGTATGTTAGGCGGGGGTATGCGGTTGTTTGGCATGATCCAACGGTTTACACCTGTGGTCAAAATGGGGTATGGCATGATTAAGCAGATTCAGCCATTTATGGGGGCAGTTCAAGGGCTGATGACTCCAGCAAGCCAAGCAGCTCAGGCTGAAACTGAAGGTGAAGAGGAAGTACAACAAGGATAATACTTGAAATAAGAATCGTGAAATAGAACACAACCTTCGTTGCATTTGGGAAGGAAGGATTGCTAGTATGTTGGGTGATCTGATCTGATCTGTTTCTGATCTGTTCTTATCTTCTCAGCTAGATGCTTAACCGCAAGCTGCTCTCCGTATGCCAAACGGAGGGTGGCTTATTTGCTTATGCTGTATATGAGGTTTGAATCAGGTCGATTTCGCATGCTTGCTCAGTGCTAACGAACGTGACAAACCCTATTCGCTGCAAAATGTAAGATATAGTGTGAAAAAGGGGCTGATTCTGCAGCATAACTTCTCCTGTGTTCGTTAGAATTAAAATTCGGCCGACTACCCAGATGCAGCAAAAAGCCCCGCGCGCTGGAAGCTGCACGCGGGACGATAAACAATGCTGATGTTGCAGAGTAGGAGAAAATTCTATTACGTTCTGATTAAGCCTGTTTTGTTTTCAGGCGAATCACGTTCCATGACGCTTTGTTCAGCACAGCTTGAACTTTACCTTGATCCACGGTTGTATGTCCACCATTGTGTGGAAGGACGTTGCGTGGGTTTTCCTTGGTATTGGTTGCTTTTAAGTCGTTGTTCTCCAATACGATATGCTCCACAAATGTGGTTTCTCCGAAGGAACGCAGATCCACATTCAGTTCCAATTGCTCATCCAGATGTCTGTTCACCGCAAAGATCGTGATCGTGCCGTTCTCTTCATCATGCACACTGATCGCTTCGAGATAAGGCACATCTGTAAAGTCTTTGGAATCGTATTTAGGTGAAGTTGTGATGGAACGCAGAACCGTTCCGCGACCAAAGTTGGATGCGTGCATAAACGGGAAGTATGTCGTCTGGAACCAGATTGCTCCGTTATTTTCCGTCATGATTGGTGCAATGGTGTTAATCAACTGAGCAAGGCAAGCCATTTTTACACGGTCGGCGTGCTTGAGAATGGTAATCAGGTAACAACCCACGGCTAGTGCATCTTCATGCGTGTATACATCTTCAAATTCAGGAGGGGCAATCTGCCAACGTTCTTCCATACGGCTTGTGCCAATGGATTTCCACACATTCCATTCATCCAGCGACAACATCAATTTCTTTTTGCTGCGTTTCTTGGCTTGTACAAAATCACAGATCGAAGCCACACTATCAATAAACTGATCCAGATCCAGCGATGTAGCCAGGAAGTCATACGTATTGTCTTTGTTGTTATTGTAATACTGATGCAGGGACAAGTAGTCCACATTTTCATAGGTAAGATCAAGCACGGTTGCTTCCCAATCTGCAAATGTCTTCATGTCACGGCTCGAGCTGCCACATGCGACGAGTTCAATCTCTGGATCAACCCATTTCATCGCTTTGGCTGTTTCGTTGGCAATACGACCGTATTCATATGCAGTCATCGCACCGATCTGCCAAGGACCGTCCATTTCGTTACCGAGGCACCATGTTTTGAATTTATGTGGATCTTTATATCCGTGAGAGATACGCAGATCACTCCAGTATGTGCCGGATGGGTGGTTGCAGTATTCAATCAGGTTTCTGGCCGCATCAATGCCGCGAGTACCCAGATTTACAGCCATCATCACTTCGGTTCCAACCAGTTTGGCCCAATCTGCAAATTCATTCGTACCTACCGCATTCGTTTCAATCGTCCACCATGCCAGTTCAAGTCTGCGTTTACGCTCCGCTACCGGACCAACGCCGTCCTCCCAATTGTAACCGGATACGAAATTGCCACCCGGGTAACGAACGATGGGTACGTTCAGCGCTTTGATCGCTTCAATCGCGTCCTGACGGAAACCTTGAGCATCCGCAGTAGGATGGCCTGGATCATAAATACCTCCATATACAGCCCGTCCCAAATGTTCTACAAATGAACCGTATACACGAGGGTCTACTTCAGCAATCTGTAAATCTTTATCAATAAGCATCTTGGATGTAAGCATGGGAAAACCTCCATAGAATTAATTTTAGCTGTGTAAGAAACTTTATTTGACGATGAGTTCGCATAAAAGCAAAATCAACTCATTGATTTGTTATCTAATGTGTATCATAATGCTATTATATTGAGCAAGTTCATTTTACAGGGTTCGCTAAAAAACGAATCCTAAACCACTAATATAATGAATTTTATAGAGATAAGGGAGTGAAGTTCATGATGCTTGGCACGGATGCCTCATCCTTGATTATATATGAAGCGCTGGCCAGCGAGGCCCGCTTAAATATCGTTCGTTTATTATTGCAAAACAGGGAAATGCATATCAATGCCCTTGCCAAAGAGCTGTATCTGAGCAAAGCCATCGTCAGTACACATGTGAGCAAATTGCAGAAAGCGGGCATCGTTGGCAGCCGCATGAAGCGTGAGAACGGTGGAACATATAAATACTGCTATATTCTGCAAGAATTCATGACAATCAATCTCTCTCCTGAACCAGTCGATGCTCCGTACCATGAAGTCTCTATTCCGGTGGGGCATTATACGGATTATGAAGCTTGGCCGACCTGTGGCATTGCCACTACAACGCAAATGATTGGACAATATGATACACCAGCCTGCTTCATGGACCCGGATCGGGTCAACGCAGGCATTCTTTGGTTCGCACAAGGCTTTCTGGAATATAAGATCCCGAATTATCTGAATACAGAACAGCATCTCCAGGAAATTGAAATTTCACTCGAACTCAGTTCGGAAGCACCCCGAGTCAATGAAAATTGGCCTTCCGACATTCGCTTTTCCCTTAATGGCGAACACCTTGGAACATGGACAAGTCCAGGGGACTTTGGCGATCGGAAAGGCAAACATACACCGCCATGGTGGAAATTGGACGTTAATCAATATGGTGTATTGAAGGTGCTACGCATTAACGGAGAAGGCACGTTTATGGATGGTCAGCGCATCTCGGATGTGCGTATCCATGATCTGAAACTGGATTCTTCCACGTACTGGACATTTGGATTAAGACCGGAAGAAGGGGTACCCGGTCGGGGCGGACTAACGCTGTTCGGAAAAGGGTTCGGTAACTACGATCAGGACATTTTGATTCGGTACTATTACGAGGCAGGGGAATATACAACTTCTGATGTATAAAATGCCGACTTTTATATCATTTTAATAAGACAATAATGACCTAGACGAAGTGTAAGAGAAATCCTTTGTATTGGAATTGATAACGATTACATCGGTGGTGTAAGATACAGCTAAATAAGGAGTGTCACTGATTCGATCAGGCACCACCACAGTCTGGATTTCACAAGTTTGTTTGACTTGTGTCCGGGACCATGGTGGTGCTTTTTGCATATTGGGGGTGAGAACATCATGAGGTTCAAAAAAACGTTAAACAACAACATCGCCCTGGCAGAGGATGCCGAAGGCTGCGAAGTCATTGTGATCGGAACTGGAGTTGGGTTCAAAAAAGTGAAAGGACAATGGATTGAACGGGAGCAGATTCAAAAAACATTTCGAATCGGCTCAGATGACAAATACCAGCGATTGGAGCAATTTTTTAATGATATCCCGCTGCAAGTCATTAACGTCACCGATCAAATCATTGAGCATGGCCGGAACCAAATCGGTAAAAAGTTGAATGATTCCATTCTGCTCACCCTGGCTGATCACATTCACTTTGCGCTGGATCGCTTCAAGAGTGGTGTGGACGTGCAGAATCCGCTTCACTGGGATATCCGTCATCTGTATCCTGTGGAATACCGTATCGGAGCCTATGCCGTCGAGCTAATTAACGATGCTTTTGAGGTAAGTTTGCCGTCAACAGAGGCAAGCTCCATCGCTCTTCATTTTGTGAATTCGCAGTTTGATTCCGGCAGTATGAATCAAACGATCAAGATAACCCAGATGATTAATGACATATTAGATATCATGACGGATCATTTTGGAATGACACTGGATCAGGAAACCACTGATTTTTCCCGATTCGTTACCCATCTCAGATATTTCATCGTTCGACAATTGAACAGGGAAGTGCTCTCCTTCAAAGATCAGCAGTTTCTGTATGATGTATTGTCGGAGCGATATCCGTCCAGCTTCCAGTGCGCACTTAAGATAAAGGAAGAGATGGAGCAGCAGCGCGGATTCGCAATTACTCCCGATGAGATGGTATACCTGATGATTCACATCGAGAGAGTGACATCCCGTTCCGACACGGGTTGATCTCAATACAACCAGCTTGGAGCTATACCACATGATTATGAATATGGAGTGTTACTGATTCGATCAGGCACCACCAAATGTTTCCGACTCCGCTATCTAAGGCGGGCCGGGTTGGCATTTGGTTTTTTTTCGCCCAAAAAAGGAGGAAGCAGCATGAATCATCGGGAGTTGTCGAAAGAAATTATTCACTTAACAGGAGGGCAAGGGAACATAACGCAAGCCTGGCATTGCATCACACGGCTGCGATTCAATGTTCGTGATGAAGACAAGGTTCAGCTTGAGCAGATCAGAGCATTGGACGGTGTGCTCGGAGCCCAATTTCAGAGTGACCAGTTTCAAGTCGTCATCGGAAATAAGGTCGCGGCCGTGTATGAAGAGATTGAGGTTCAACTGAAACCGGATGGCAAGCCGCAACCCGAAGCAGGTGCTCCCCGTTCCAAAGGCATTAATGCTGTATTGGATACCATCTCGGGTATCTTCACTCCCATCCTTCCTGCCATCATAGGTACAGGTATGCTGAAGGGTATTCTGGCTTTGCTGGTTACACTCGGAGCAATCCAGGAGACAAGTGGAGAGTATCAGATTCTGTCGTCTGTAGGGAATGCAGCCTTTTACTTTTTACCTTTTCTCCTTGCTGTCTCGTCTGCTCGAAAGTTCAAAGTCAATGAATATATTGCCTTGACCCTCGCGGGTACGTTATTGTATCCAACCATCCTGAATGCATATTTGGCAAATCAGCTGGAGCCGATACGTTTTCTATCACTACCCGTGTCCATTGTGAATTATACCCAGTCTGTCATTCCAATCATTCTGGGTGTGTGGCTTCTGAGTTATGTTCATCGCTGGGTGGATCGATTCATTCCTGGTCCGGTCAAGGTGATCTTCACCTCGATGATTGTATTAGTCATCACGGTTCCCATTCTGCTCATTGCCATTGGGCCACTCGGGAACTACATCGGTATCTATCTGGAAATGGGTACGTCCTGGCTATTTGCTCATTCAGGTCCGTTAACAGGAATTGTTCTTGGTGGATTAATGCCATTAATCGTCATGACAGGCATGCACTATGCGTTTTTCCCGGGTACGTTGCAGAACTTGAGCAAACTTGGATATGACGTGCTTTTGTTGCCGATCAACCTTGTGACCAATATGAGTCAGGCGGGTGCCGTGGCGGCCGTGTTTCTCAAAACAAAAGACAAGTCCATGAAGTCCATAGCCTTATCCAGCGGCATCTCTGCCTTGCTCGGCATCACCGAGCCAGCATTGTACGGGGTAACACTGAAGTTGAAAAAACCATTTTATGCTTCACTGATCGGCGGGGCCGCTGGTGGCGGGTTTATTACTGCAGTTGGTCTGAAGTGCTTCGGCTTTGCCGTGCCGGGACTGCTGGCCCTTCCGTTATACATTGGCCCAGGCGGAGGCATGTCTAACTTCTGGTATGCTCTGATCGGCATCGGCATCAGCTTTACCGTTTCATTCATACTGACTTTACTGCTCAAATGGGATGAGCCGAACACACATAGTAATGTGGTATCCGGTTCATCTCAGCATCTATCCCAGCCGAATCAAGCCACAAACACTGTTGTGACTGATGAAGAGGCAAGAGCTGTAACCGTACATTCAATTGAGGAAAAGAAAGGCGAAGTATTCAGCCCGCTCACTGGTGAAGTCGTGCCGCTTGCATCTCTACCGGACAAAACCTTCGCTGAGGAGATGACCGGAAAAGGTATTGCCATTCTTCCGCAAGAAGGACGCGTAACAGCTCCATTTGACGGGATCGTCACCATGGTTGCCAAAAGCAAACATGCGGTCATGTTAACGTCGACGAGCGGGATTGAAATTCTTATTCACGTTGGATTGAACAGTGTATCGCTCAAAGGGAAATTTTTTGACGTGAAGGTTACTGCCGGACAAGAAGTGAAGAAGGGTGATCTGCTGTTGGCGTTCGACATGGATGGCATCCGGGATGCTGGGGTTAATCCGGTCACACCGGTGATCGTAACCAATACACCAGATTACCTTGACGTGGTGCCGGTTCAGGTGAAGGGGGTGATTCCGATGAATGAATTGCTTCTCCTCACTGTTCGCTAACAGCTGTATGAAGGCGTACTTTTTTTAAAAAGGACTTACGAGCAATATAAAACAACTTTGTATTCACCCAAAAAAGGAGAGAAACCACATGACAAAAACAATTAAACACTCATTCCCTAAAGGATTCTTATGGGGAGGAGCTACCGCGGCCAATCAGCTCGAAGGGGCATATGACGCAGATGGCAAAGGACTTTCTACTTCAGATATGGCGCCTTATATCCCTCATGAAGAGCGTAGCGGGAAAGATTTCACTTTCGACGTGGATTCCGTTCAGCTGGAAGAATATCTGAGCGGTAACTCAGGCGTCTACTTTCCGAAACGGAATGGTGTTGATTTCTATCATCGCTACCAAGAAGACATTGCATTGTTTGCAGAAATGGGTTTCAAAGTGTTTCGTCTGTCGATCGCGTGGACACGCATCTTCCCGACAGGAGAAGAAGCTGTTCCCAATGAAGCTGGGCTTGCCTTCTATGATAACGTGCTCGACGAACTCCTGAAATACGGCATTGAGCCGCTCGTAACGATCTCGCACTACGAAATGCCTGTAGAATTAACTCGTAAATACAACGGCTGGGAAAGCCGAGAAATGATCGACCTGTATCTGAAGTTTGCCAACACGTTGTTTGACCGTTACAAAAACAAAGTGAAATACTGGATCACCTTTAACGAGATGAATATGATGCTGACAAGCCTGTACACTGGCGGCGGCATTCTGGAAGATAAAATTAAAGGTTCACAGGAACAGGTGGCATATCAGGCGACTCACCATCAATTTGTCGCAAGCGCACTGGCTGTCAAGAGCGGTAAAGAGAAAATGCCGAATGCTCAAATCGGCTGTATGATCTGCCGCCTGGAAACGTATGCTGCCTCCAGCAAACCGGAAGACGTTCTGCAAACACTGAAGGAAGATCAGATGAACTTGTTCTATCCGGAAGTACAGGTGCGGGGAGAATACCCGTCTTACATGCAACGTTACTTTGAAGAACAGGGTATCGAACTGGTCAAAGGATCCGAGGATGATGCGATTATCCGAGATAATACAGTGGACTTTATCGCATTCAGCTACTACATGACGTATATTGGAAAATATGATCCAAATGACAACAGCAACTCCGGCATGCTGGTCAGCCAGATTAAAAATCCGCATCTCAAAGCTACCGAGTGGGGATGGCCTATCGACCCAATCGGTCTGCGTATTGCGCTGAACCGGTTGTATGACCGATACCAGATGCCACTCTTCATCGTGGAGAACGGACTGGGTGCACAGGATACACTGGAAGAGGACGGAAGCGTACATGACACTTACCGGATTGATTACCTGCGCAGTCACATCGAGCAGATGAAAGAAGCCGTAGCTGATGGCGTGGAATTGATGGGTTTCACCAGTTGGGGTCCTATTGATATCATTAGCTGTTCAACTTCAGAGATGGGCAAACGCTACGGATTTATTTACGTCGATCAGGACAACGCAGGACATGTTACATTGGAAAGAACTCGCAAGGATTCGTTCTACTGGTACAAACAAGTTATTGAAACGAACGGAGAAACCCTGTAATTATTAAAAGTTCTTATACGCCGCCCGTATGGGCGGTTCTTTATTTTACACTAGTAAAATCAGGGATAATTATGTAAACTTGTGATATTCAAACAAGAGGAGTGAATTCAATGTCTAACAAGGTGATTGTGCTTTAGGTTCACAGAAGGATATTTGCGTTACAGGGATTCCTTTTGTGGACATTGCAGTGCGGGAAACCGCTCAAACAATGTTTACTGGAGGAGATTATTATTAATTTTAACGAAGCTGTTAACATCAGCAATACGCATGTATTGGCAATGGTATCCGAGCTGTTTCATCTGGAGGGATACAACATTCAGCTTGTTCCGCCTCATGAGGGCGGGCGGAATGTCGTTTACACTTGTGAGCAAGAGGGATGTGAATCGCTAATTCTCCGAGTCTCTTTTATGCCTGACAGAGAGCGGGAAGATTACATTGCCGAACTGGAGTATGTACGATATTTATTCGAGCATGGTGCAAGTGTCTCGAATGTAGTCAGCTCGAAAAAGGGTCATCTGTTCGAAGAGATCACTTATGATGAGCATACGTTCTTTATTTGTATGTTTGTGAAGGCCAAGGGAAAGTTGCTGGTAGAAAACCATTATCAATATCGAGAAGGGATTCCGATTACCGAATACTATTATAATAGCGGTAAAGTTCTGGGCAAAATGCATCAGCTATCCAAAAGTTATGCTCCCGTTCATCGCAGGCATCATTTTTTGGACAAATATAACATGGAGTATATCGAGAGGTTGGTCCCTGAATCATTCTCTTTGCTCAGAAGCAAAATGGCGGAACTTCTCCAAGCAGTAAAAGAATTGGAGTCGAGCCAGGAGACATTGGGCATGATCCATTTTGATTATAATGACGGGAATTATTCGATCGATTTTGATACGGGGCAAATCACGGTATATGATTTCGACAATTCCTGTTATGGCTGGTACATGTTTGACCTCGCAAGTTTGTGGATCAACGGAGTCGGCTGGGTTCAATTTGAACCTGAAGCGGACACACGTAAACAATTCATGGATGAGTATTTCCAAACCGTGCTCGCCGGATACACTTCAGAAACCCAGGTTTCTGATACCATGCTGGATAAGCTGCCTTTATTTATTCAAGTCAGCCTTCTGGAGAATATTGTGGATCATTTTGAGGTGGCGCAGCGCGAAGGGGAGGAGCCGGAAGAGGATGACGAGGCTCTGTTATATCTGATTAAATGTTTGGAAGAAGATATATCTTACAAAGGGTTCTTTCATGAGATATATTCAACTGAGGCTCCCTTTGAATATGAGGAGCGCTGAAGGGACATACATTTAAACGAATACTGAATAACCAATGATTTACCAAATGTGGAGGCAGCCGGTATAGACCGGTTGCCTCTTTTGTTTGTCTACGGTTACTATTCGAATTTGGAAGGAGGCACATTGTAGAATTTTTTGAACGCTTTGGAGAACGTAAAAGGATCGGGATAACCCAGAAATCCGGCAATTTGCTGAATCGTATATTTTTTCTCATACAGATAGTCTCTGCCCCGGTTCATTTTGATTTGATTGATGTACTGCCCTGGAGTGATACCCAGAATTTTCTTGAACAAAGAAATAAAATATTTCTCAGAGACGCCGGCAATAGCCGCAAGCTCGTTAACTCGGATGGCACGATGCAGATTCGCATCAACGTAGGGGAATACGCTCTGTAGAACCTCCAGACTTCCTTCGATTTTCTTCGGTTTGTGGTCTTTCAGAAACTCACCGTGATACAGACCTTGCCCGTGTAATTCCAAAATTTTGGCGATGACAAGAAGCAGAGAGGCTTTTAGGTAAAGTGGACTTCCGGAAGTGCTGCTACTCTGCTTGAACCTTCGATAGGATGAGGTGAACAGCGTTGATTCCTCCCTGATCAAGTTGCTAGGTACGATGCCCGGGAGTTGAAACTCGCCAAGAATACGTTTTTGCTCAGCGATGCTGAAATCAAAGTGCATGTATACGAATCGGCACAGCTCTCCGGTCGTGGAAGCCGTGTAGGGCATATCCGGATAAAAAAATACTACATCACCCGGGTTCGCCATATGCTCGATTCCATCGATGATAATCTTGACGGAGCCTGCTGTAATGAACCAGAGATCATAATCGGAATGAGACTTGTGCTCTGTCCAATTAGTGTCGTGTGTTTGTTCCAAATAAGAACTCATGCGAAGTGTGATGTACTCCGACAGTTCGTCAATTATACTCATATTTACAGTCCCTGCATGCATCTAATTCAACCGTATCCTCTCTACTTTATGACATCCTACAATATTTCACTATCATATCAAAGGATTTGTCTCTTGTTAACTATCGTACGATATGACATGTATTGAAAACTATCACACATTCCGATTCCAGTCCACTCGCCTATAATGAACTTATATCGTTACGAGGAGGGGTTATAGATGAAGGTTACAAGCACACAGCATCCAAAAGTAGTCGTTATTGGGGCAGGCAGCCTGTTTTTCGGTCGTCAGTCCATCTGGCAGATGGTTCACTCCCCCTATTTGAATCAGGGAACGCTGGCTTTGGTGGATACGGACGAGGTACGGCTCTCGAAAATGGTAACACTGGCGGAGAGGGTCGCTCGGGAGAACAACGTATCCTTAAAGATTGAGGGCTCGGTGGACCGAAGACAAGTGCTTCCAGGAGCCGACTTCGTTGTACTCAGCTTTGCGGAGCAATCGGTGAAATATCGGGGCATTGACTGCCAGGTTTCTCTTAAGTATGGGATTCGCATGTGTTCCGGCGATACGATTGGCCCAGGCGGGATCTTTCGTGCGATGCGAGAACTGCCGGTTATTATGGAATGCGCCAATGACATTGAAGAGTTGTGTCCGGATGCTTGGGTGATCAATTATATTAACCCGTCTACCGTGCATGGTATCGCATTACATCGTTATGCACCGAAGCTTAAATCGTTTGCACTGTGCGATAGTCATCATATGCCCCATAAAAAAGCCTATTACGCCGTACGAGCCGGGATCATTGGAGACAATAGCCAGTTTACGGAAGAGATCAATCAGAAATTCGATTTCCGCATCGCTGGTGTCAATCATTTCACTTGGCTGCTCAAAGCCGAGTATGAAGGAAAAAATGTAATGCCCACAATCGCAGAGGCCATGCGTAAGCTGGCAGGTGACGAGAACAACGGCGGTGATCGGGGTGCCAAAGCTCTTTTTAATGATGCGATCACCTACGAACTGTATGATATTTTCGGAATCATTCCCACCTGTACGGCGCATACGAAGGAATACGTTCGGTATTGGCAAGGACTTGGCAAAACTGCGGACACCATCCCCCCATTATCGATCTGGGAAACAGAGGACAGGTATGAGCGTCACGACGAAATGTGGCGTCAGGTGGATGACTTTCTTGCCGGTAATATCCCGATTGCTGACTACATGAACACGTTCGGACCAGATCATGCGACTGATATCATCGAGAATATGGTGGGGAACTTGGGCAAAAAGTTCTTTATCAATACACTCAATCAAGGCGCGGTAACCAACATGAATGAGGATTCGTTCCTGGAACTACTGTGCGATGTAGATATGGACGGGGTGAAACCACTCCATGTAGGTGAGATGCCGCGTGGGATACGAGGGATGCAAGAACTTGTACTGGATACGCATGAGCTTACAGTGGAAGCTGTACTCGAACAGAGCTATGAGAAACTGAGAAGGGCGATGCTCACCGACCCGCTCGTGAATTCCATTAGTGATGCAGACAAGATCATTCATGAATTGTTGGAAATGGAGCGTAACATGATTCCGGATGTTTGGTACAAGGATAGACTGCAATACAGCTAAGAGTAGATAGTAAACAAAGACCATGTCTCCTACAACAGGAGTAACGTGGTCTTTGTTTTTATCATTATCATTTTTTATTTGATAAGATATTCTATTCCACTTTGAACAAGCCAGCATAGTCTTTATAGTACGAAGTAATAAAATCACGAAATTCTCCAACAGAAGCAGATAACCATTTTTGTTTGACCCAGGAGAGGCTGATTGGATATATCGCTGAATCGTCAGCAATTTTTACATAACTTAACCCGAGTGCTCTACATACGGAGATAGGAAGTAACGCAACACCCTGATTAAGCCTGATAATTTCGAGCAGGGTATGAGAATCGACTTCAAATGCAAGATTGGGAAGGAAGCCTGCTTTTTCACAGAGCATGGTGGTAAATCGGCTGTACTCCTTATTATCCGCAAGGGAAATAAAGGGTTCACTAGCAACAACACGTAATGAAATGCTTGTTTCTCCGCCGTATGCATGATTTCTGGGCACAACCAAGACAATATCCTCCTCGACCAGGACGACACTTTCTATCTCTTCATCCAGAATCGGATGCCCCGTAATGCCCAGATGTATGTCGCCTTTTTTCAATCCTGTAATAATTTCACTGCGGGTTCCGATGCTTTGATGAAGCTTGGTTACGGGAGAACCGTTGACGTAATCACTAATGAGGCCAGTGAGGAATCGTGTATTCGTAATCGAGATCCTGATCGTATTCGATATTTGCTGTTCCTCCGCTTTAATCTCCATCTCTGCATTTTCAATTTCGATAAAAATACGGTTTACATGTTTCAACAGAATCTCACCTGAGGCATTCAATTGAATGTTACGTCCTCTTCTATGAAATAAGGGGGTACCCAGTTCATCCTCAAGTCTTTTGATCGTCAAGCTTAGGGAAGGTTGAGCAATATTCAATTGTGCAGCTGCCTTGGAGATATGTTCGGTGTAAGCAACGGTCTGAAAATATTTGAGCTGAAGCAATTCCATTCACGCGCACTCCTTATTTATTCTGATAAATATATATAGTACTTATTATGTATTATATTAAATTTAAATATTGATGTAGAATTTTTTTATGAGATACAGTTCAAATTTGAAATAACAAAATTCAACTAAAATTTATGAGGTAGGTGTCTTTGATGAAAATCGATGTGAATAACATAGCTAAAAATCTGAATACACCCCTAACGGCTCCGGCATACCCGATGCCACCGTACAAATTCGTGAATCGTGAGTACTTGAATATTATTTACCGAACCGATGAAAAAGCTTTACGGGCAGCCGTACCAGAACCTCTCGAAATTACTGAACCACTGGTTAAATTCGAAGTGATGTGGATGCCAGATGTTTCTGGACTGGGTGCTTATACAGAAGCTGGACAAGTTATTCCTGTGCAATTCAATGGGGAGGAAGGCGATTATGTGCATTCGATGTACGTAGACAATTTCCCCGCGATTGCAAGTGGCCGAGAGCTCACCGCCTATCCGAAAAAGCTTGGTGCACCGAAGTTGTATACCGATTCAGATACACTTGTCGGCACACTTGATTATGGAACGCTGCGTGTAGCCACGGCAACGATGGGTTATAAACATGTGGAGATGGATAAGGAGCTCGCCAAACGCGAAATATGCCGACCTAATTTTATGATTAAGATAGCTACCGACTATACCAGGAATTTAAGAATATGTGATCTGATCCGTACTCAGATTACGGATATCGAAGTGAAGGAAGCGTGGACAGGACCTGCGCGGCTTCAACTGTTCGAACATGCATTGGCACCTCTGGCAGATCTGCCTGTGTTGGAAGTTGTGTCCGCTTCTCATATCCTTACCAACTTAACCTTGAACGCTGCACAACCTGTATACAACTACCTGGAAGAGAAATAAGGAGGAACAATAAAATGAGAATTGCAATTGTAGGAGCAGGATCTTTGGGAACCATCGTAGGTGCATACCTTGCGGATGGTGGACTGGACGTTGAGTTAATTGATGCATATCAGGAACATGTAAATGCTTTAAATCAGACGGGCGCTAAAGTAACGGGTACCACAGAGTTTCACGCAAAAGTAAAAGCCATTACCCCTGAACAGAAATCAGGACAATATGACCTCGTTTTACTTTTAACCAAACAATTGTATAACGATTCCATCCTTCAGGAACTACTTCCATTCTTGAATGAAGACAGTATGGTGTGTTCGTTGCAGAACGGGATCCCGGAAGAAAAAGTCGCTTCTATTGTTGGTGAAAAACGCGTCATCGCAGGCTCCGTTGAGTTTGGCGCTACGTTCATTGAACCAGGTGTATCTAGTCTCACAACGGAGTATACGCAATTTAAGCAGTATGCTTTTCAAATTGGTGAATTGAATGGTGACATCACTGAACGAATTCAACAGGTGAAATCGGTGTTGGACCTTGTGGGCGGAACACATATTTCCGATAATCTGGTTGGAACCAAATGGTCCAAATTGCTGATCAACAATGCATTCAGTGGATTATCCGCTGCCTTGAATGGGGAATACGGGGACATTATTGATCATGAAGCCGGCATTGTGAGTGCAGCTCATATTGCGGACGAGACGATTAAAGTTGCTCGCGCCAATGGGGTCACATTGGTTAAAATGAATGGATTCGACATCGCTTCACTCGAACTGAACAGCGAAGCCGATATCCCTGAACGGGTGAAAACATTACGTTACGTGATGGAGCCCTCCAGATTGCTTAAAGCAAGCATGCTTCAAGATCTGGAGAAGAACCGCAAAACGGAAATTGATTATATTAACGGAGTAGTTTCAAGCAGGGCAGAAGGTACCGGAATTGCGACACCTTATAATGATTTAGTTGTAAAACTGGTTAAATCTGCTGAAGAAACACAAACCGTTCCTGATTTTGATACGAATATAAAAGCTTTTGAAGAACTATTAAGTACACATAAATAAATTCATATATTTACACTCTAAATTGACAGGATCGATGGAATAACATCGCTGCAATTCGTTAGATCTCGGAACTAGGCCTAGGGAAGCAAATAGCTTGTGTCAGGTTCATTAGAACAAAATCACATTAAGTAGGGATGTCCTCCGTCATATTTATGACTTATGGGACATCCCTGTTAGTTGTATTAATAATCTAAGTCGGACTTACAGGACGGGATACACGGGTTCTTCACGGTTTATTTTTCTCAATTGCTGATATAAGGGCTAGTCTATCTTTAGCAAAAATAGAGGGGAGAATTGTCAATAGTCGCTCGCGGGTAAGGGGATCATCGTAGTTCCAGCCAGCTTCTACGATATGTATTTTACCTGGTGTCAACATTCCAACCAAACTTTGTAGCGGAGAAGGGGTGTTTACATTCATCTCCTCTTCGGGAACCATCACGAAGTTTCGGTCTCCAGCGTATTGAGTGATTCTATTGTGACCGATTTGTATCCACGCTCTGCCATCAACGATCAGTTGATTTACGGATTCGGTGGGCCGAAACCCAAGTGATTCATACACGGTAGCGCCAAATCCCGTCTGTCCCATCACATATATGTTCTTGCCCAGCACCAGATAGACCGTTGCTCGTTCTCCTGCAATATAATCATCTGTCAATTGTCGCCGGATCCTCCTGACGTTCCCCTCATAGCGATCGATCCACTGTTCAGCCGTTCTGCTTCGACCGAAAAGATCCGCAATATAACGAAGACGCTCAAAAGTGCTGGTTGATTCGCGATAGACGATGGTAGGGGCAATGGCGTCCAGTCGAGGTAACTGCTTCTCATTATAGTTGCCTAGCAGTATAAGATCAGGCTTCAGTAAGGAGACTTGTTCTGGTGCGCCTTGTAGTCCAATGTCCGGGATCTGATGCAGTTTTTTTCGATATATGACTTGTGATTTCATTGTAGTTATACCCGCACCGACGGGGCGGATACCTATAGCAAGCAACTCACCAAGGGTATTGGTACCTGTGGCCACGATACGCATAGCTGCATCAGGGAGGGAAATCTGCCTGCCGAGGGAATCGGTGATCGTTCTTTGCCGGGTACGTCTTTGTATATTGGCGTATTCCCGTGGAGGGTGTCCTGTGAGCTGATGAAAGCGTCGACTGAAATAATACTCATCCTTAAAACCGACTTGTCGGGATATTTCACGCAAGGTCTCGCTTGAACTCGATAATAGCTTTTTAGCATGCTTGACTCTAAGCTCTGCCAAGTAATCCGTTGGCTTCTTGCCAGTCATCCCCTTAAACGATTTGCTATATTGCCATCGAACCATCCCGGCCATATCGGCCAAAAACTCTACGGTCAGATCTTCGTTGTAGTGCTGTTCCATATAACGAAGTGTGTGCTGTACCGCTTGATCATTTTGCACTGGTGGATCAATGCTTTCTAGCTGAGCCATCAGGCAAAGTATCAGTTGCAGCCGGGCATGAGTAACGGCTAACTTTGAATGAGGCGCAGGTGTATGTTTCTCGTGTGACCGATTTCGTTTGTTTGATTGCACAGACGACGGAGAAAACCAACTTTCGCCTGACAACGCAAGTTTTATAGTTGAAAGAGACAGCCTATAAGGTAAGCCCAGTATAAGTGGAGGGCAGGATGGGAGCAGATTCGACTTATCCACTTGAAAGGCGAGAAAAGTAAACCGGGCTACATCCGCTTTCTCTTTTGCCGTATGAAGAATGTAGGATTGCTGAGTAGGGAGCAGAATACAACTGCCTTGGCTCAGATCTTGGGAAATGTTGTTCGTTAACAGCCGAATTCCATGATTCAGAGCAATAAGCAGTGTATATTCATTGGTATCCTTACTTTTGGTTGATGAATTATGATGAGTGATTTCCTGCAGTGATGTAAGCTGAAACAGTTCATGCTGCTGCAGTTGGATGTATAGGGAAGCCATTTGCATTCGGGAGCACTCCGATCTAGTGATAATAATTCTCAATTACTAGTTTACCACACTTTACACGTTAGAGAATGTTTCGTTGCAGACCTTATTACTAGCAGCTCCGTTTCCATAATCGAACAACCTCCATCCCAAAGGGGGTGGAGGTTGTTCGACGTATTCAAGCGTTATTATTGATTCATCCATTTCGGTAACTCATCAAGCAATTGCTCCAGTGCCAGGAGGCTGTCCGTATTCCATTCGGCAGATGCCGTATAGACGTGTCCTTGCTGAACGGCAGGTAACGTTTTCCATAAAGTACTTTGTAACAAGCGATTCGATTCAGTACGGCTTTCATCGTTATCCAACGTAAGGACAAAGAGATGATCTCCTGCATAGTCGGGCAGAAGTTCTTCTGAAAGTTCAACGAATGTTAGGTTCTTGTCGATAATGTTATGATAAATAGTTGGCGGAATGGCAAATCCGTGTTCTTGATACAACACTACACCCAGGGAACGGTTCCCCATCACGTAGAGCTGTTTACCCAACTGCAAGAAGATAGTCGCTGTTTCGCCCTCTGCCACGTTCAGCTTGTCCCACATCGCTTCTGCTTTTGTGTCAAATTGGCTGATCCATTGCTCTGCTTCATTCTGTTTACCAAAAATGTTACCAAGCTTGCGGACGCGTTCTGTAAATGGTAACGCCGAGTTGAAAGGAATGGTAGGCGCAATCTTCGAAAAAGCGGTATTCCGGTCAGCATCCTGGTTATAACCATTCAAAATCAAGTCAGGCTGCAAAGCCGTTATGGCCTCCAAATCACCAGGATTCCCGACATCCTCAATACCTTCTAATCGGTCTACAATATAGCTTTCGGAAGCATGAATCAGATTGGCTCCAACGACAGGGATATCCATTGCCAGAAGATCTGCAAGTGTTGAACCAAGATAGACAACTCGTTGTGGTCGGGTTGGTATTTCAATCACTTCGTCTGTTTGGGTTGTATAGCTTTTTGTGTTTTGCTCGTTGGTCTTCACAGGCTCTTGTGAAGAGGTACTTTCCGAACGGCTGCACGCTGCAAGTACCGATAGAAGAAGGAAGCACGCTCCCCATATGAATAGGTGTTTCTTAATTGTACTGTTCATCATTTGATTCCCCCTGAGTTCTCTTTTTCTCATTGATAACCATTATCAATTACATTGTCATTATAGGTGCGATTTCCGTGGGTTACAATGAAAAAAACGCAGTGAATTTCTTTGTATAAATGTCAATATTCGCACATGGATAATAATGACATTGACAACCGCAGGTTTTTCCAAAATAATAGTATGTAATTGAATACTGGTACCTTTAATTCAGTCCAGAGAGGCTGGCAAGGGCAGCGGATTTCATAATCACGCGAGAATCAGGGCATATCCCGTCATAGGATGCTCTGTGTCTTCGCGCGGGTTATGATGCAAAAAGAGGCTACTTGTCAGTGTATAACTTGACGAGTAGCCTCTTTTTTCTGCTTTTTTTTGGTATCAGATACACTTTACGTTGGGGGTATTCTGATGAGCAAACAAGATCAAGAGTTTTCATGGCAAGCGGTGCCGAAAGGACAAAGAAACAACTTTTGGAAGACGTTATCCGTCATGCTCGGTTTTACATTTTTCTCAGCAAGCATGCTGGCAGGAGGAACGTTGGGCATCAGCTTGACGTTCATGGAGTTCATTGGTATCGTGCTTGCGGGCAATCTGGTGCTCGGTATCTATACAGGGGCACTGGCACATATCGCTGCCAAAACGGGCTTGTCCACACATTTGCTTGCCAAATATGCATTCGGTGCAAAGGGATCGTATCTACCTTCGTTCCTCCTAGGATTCACACAGGTTGGATGGTTCGGAGTCGGCGTAGCCATGTTCGCGATTCCGGTCGCCAAAGCCATGGATTGGAACGTGTATCTGTTGATCATCATATTTGGACTTGCCATGACGGCATCAGCCATCTTTGGTATGAAATCACTCGTCATTCTCGGGTATATCGCAGTTCCTGCGATTGCCATTCTCGGTGGCTACTCCATGTACGAAGGTGCAGGATCGCTGGGCGGTCTGCAAGGGTTGCTTGAATATACGCCGACACAGTCACTTACTGCGGCGGCCGCATTGACAATCTGTATCGGATCATTCATCAGTGGCGGAACACTGACACCCGATTTTGCCCGGTTCTCCCGGACATCCAAACAGGCAGTTACCGCAACCGTTATTGCATTCTTCCTTGGTAACTCACTCATGTTTTTATTCGGTGCAGTTGGCGCAATGGCCTATAATCTGGCTGATATCTCGGAGGTCATGTTCCTGCAAGGATTAATCATCCCGGCAATTATCGTTCTGGGTCTGAATATCTGGACGACCAACGATAATGCACTATACGCTTCAGGTCTTGGTTTTGCCAACATCACCAAAGTTTCAAAGAAATTCTTCGTTGTTGTTAACGGCATCGTCGGTACTGTATTCGCTATGTGGATGTACAACAACTTCGTCAGTTTCCTGAACGTACTGGGTGCGGCGGTACCATCCATCGGAGCTATTATTATCGCAGATTACTTCATTGTGAAACGTAGAAACTATAAGCCATTTGCCGATATGACATTTAAAAATGTAAACTGGGTAGCGATGGGCGCTTGGGCCATAGGCGTTGCATTCGCTCAACTGGCTCCTGGCGTAACACCATTGAACGCACTGCTTGGTACAGCAGTGGCCTACATCGTCTTGATGCTAATTGTTCCTGCCAAAGAATCTAAAGAAATGGGGAAAATAAATGATTATACAGAACGCAAAATTGCGGGGTAAAGAAGGACTATGGAATATCGTAGTGAAAGACGGGAAATTCGAACGAATCACACAATCGCTTGAAGCGACTGAAAATGAGGAAGTTCTGGATGTCAACGGATCGCTTGTGCTGCCACCGTTTATTGAACCACATATTCATCTCGATACAACGCTGACAGCTGGTGAGCCGGAATGGAATCTAAGCGGAACGCTGTTCGAAGGCATTCAACGCTGGTCAGAGCGCAAGGTATCCCTGACGCTTGAGGATGTGAAAACTCGCTCCAAAACAGCTCTGAAGTGGCAATTGGCACAGGGCATCCAACATGTACGGACTCATGTGGACGTTACCGATCCAAGCTTGATCGCCGTTAAAGCGATGCTTGAAGTCAAAGAAGAAATGGCTCCATATCTGGACATTCAGCTTGTTGCTTTCCCACAGGAAGGCATTCACTCTTATCCAAACGGTGCAGAATTGCTGGAAGAGTCACTGAAAATGGGCGTAGATGTGGTCGGTGGCATCCCACACTTCGAATTCACGCGGGAATATGGCGTTGATTCCATGAAAGTTGCGTTTGATCTAGCTGAGAAATACGATCGTCTGATCGATATCCATTGTGATGAAATTGATGACGAACAATCCCGTTTTGTAGAAGTTGTTGCCAAGGAAGCCTATGAACGTGGACTGGGTTCACGCACAACGGCAAGCCACACAACAGCGATGGGCTCTTATAATGACGCTTATACGTATAAGTTGTTCCGTCTCCTGAAGATGGCTGATTTGAACTTTGTCTCGAATCCGCTGGTCAATATTCACTTGCAGGGACGTTTTGATACGTATCCGAAGAGAAGAGGACTGACTCGGGTCAAAGAGTTGCAGGAAGCAGGTCTGAATGTATGCTTCGGTCATGATGACATCTTCGATCCGTGGTATCCACTTGGTACAGGAAATATGCTGCAAGTACTGCATATGGGGATTCATGCTTCGCAGTTGCTTGGTTATGATCAGATCGTAAATTCGATTGACCTCATTACCAAAAACAGCGCTAGAACGTTGCACATCGAGGATGTATACGGTATTGAAGAAGGCAAACCTGCTAACTTCATCGTACTTGAAGCAGAGAACGAGTATGAGGCTGTTCGCAAACAAGCCGGTGTACTTTATTCCTTCAGAGGCGGGCGTAAAATTGCGGAATCCAAGCCGCGGGACATATCCATCATTTTGGAGGGCGGATCAGAGAAGGTTACTTTCAATAAATAATAGATATCAGTCTGTTGCTAACTGCATGTTAATGTCGAAAAGTATATATCCATTAAAAGTCGCTATTTTAGCGGCTTTTTTGCTTTTTAAAGCTGATAATGCAATGCATTATTCTACTGAATTCATAAGAACAACAAGTTGCTTCCGAGCAACAAAATCCAACATTCAACCATCTATTTAAGGGCTCCACTAGTAGCTTACTTCCCGCCTTTTTTACGAATAAAACTAAGAATCAGCAGCAGCAGTGGTAACAAGCCAAATAAAAAAATGGACATATTGCCGAGAAAATCACCCAAAGCTAACGTTTGCTCCAGGTTTTTAGGCAAGTAAGCGATCAAATATAGTACCGGTAACATTGCAAATTGTATTCCAGTAATTTTTTTGAGACGAAACAAATCTCGAATACCAATGGATGCAAAATAGTGCTTAAAAGCATAGGTTGCAAAAATTTGCATGAGCCAAAATACGATGAAAAGCGATTCATAGCGCTCAAATAAAAATCCCTCAATCTCAAAACTTCGAACCATATCAAACGTTGGCCACATTCGCGTCTCAACACCCGGTAAAGATAAATTTCCCACAACTGTGACAATCGTGACCATGTATATAATCGTGCAAATAAGTATGCTGATAATAGCAGTCTTATTACTGGCCTTCACGTCTTTCATATAAGCTGTGACGATGAGCAAAACTTCATATCCGGAGTAGGAGAGACATGATGGCTTGAGTCCCCTCAATACAGGCATAAACCCCTCACCCAGAATGGGTCTGAGATTAGTGATATCAAACATTTTAGTACTCAAAAGGAAAACCAGCGCGAGCAACACCAGCGTAACGGGCAGAACGATTGAAAAGACACGGATGATGACCTTAAGACCACCTGTTAGCATGTAAATACCAATCCACAAACTGACCATAATGGTAACCCAGCTAGGGGTACGCTCAAGGATGTACATACTTGTAATTTCAGCCATGACTCTGACTTCGAATGAGCATAGAACAACAAAATATACGATAATTAAAAGTCCAATTAGATAAGAAATCCATTTACCCGTGATTTCAGGAATAAATTCGAACACTGTTTTACCTGGAAATCTACGACATAAAGTGACAAGAAGCAGGCTGACTATGGTTACGATCAAACCAGCCAGGATGACGGAGATCCATACATCAGGTGTTTCAACCGCCTTGCTAATCGTACGAGGAAGCGTTAGTATTCCTGCACCAAGAATGGAGTTAATAACCACAATAATAACTTCAGAGGTACTGATTGTTGATGCGGATTTCGTCACAGGCTTCACTCCAAGCTGGAGAATTTTTTTGTAGTGTTACCCAAGGAAGTTATTTTATGTAATCATTTATTTCGATGAGTTAAGTTTATTACTCTTGAAATACATATTCTAATCCTGAACGAATGAACTGATTATGTTTCTCCTCTTGTAACAGCTCTTATATTCAATTTAACAGATGTAATTTTTTACATAAGTTTTACATACAGGAAATGGACCCTTGATCTCCTCTTGTTATGCTGGTTCTGTTTGAAATTACATAGCCAATCTATTAAATAGACAAGGGAGAGAATTATGATCAGTTACTTCAACAAAAAGATGTTACCTATCCTGTTATCGCTTTCTTTAATGTTCGGATGGTTCGCGGGTATTGGGGGAGTAAATTCAGCTCAAGCCGCATCGTTATCTGAGCCAGATATTCTGTTAGAACGCAACGCCAACTGGAAATACTTCGATCAGGGACAGAATCTGGAAACGCAATGGCGTACTTCATACGATGATTCGACATGGGAGCTAGGACCCGCACCGTTTGGTTACAAGGACAATGGTAACGGTATAAGCACTTCCTATTTCGGGTCTCTCAAAACGGAAGTTAGTTATGGTGATGACAAAAAGCTAAAATACCGCACGACCTATTTAAGAACGAACCTGACCGTTAATAAAAATGAAATTGATGGTTATGGACAAATTCTCGGCACATTCGGAATTGATGACGGGGCGGTTATCTATGTAAACGGTGTTGAAATACGTCGCTTTGGTATGCCTGAAGGCGAGATTCAGTATTTAACCAAAGCAACATCAAGTCAGGACTTGCCTGTAATGTATGAGGATATAGATCTGACTGAGCCGATGAAAGCTTACCTGCACGATGGCGACAACGAAATTGCGGTCGAAGTTCATCAACAAAGCGACAGCAGCTCAGATTTGTATTTTGACATGGAGCTTAAAGCATTGGCGGAAGCGCCATCACTGGATATCAGTAAAGTAACAGTTACCTTCTATGGTGATGCAACAACGAGTAAAGGCTTCACTTGGTATACACCTCTTGCATCCACACAAAGCACTGTCCAAGTGGTACCAAACCAAGGATTGGCTGCTGACTTCAGTCAGGCGCAAAGCTTCAACGGACGCTCATCCGTGGCTTCCAATTCTCCGGGAGAGATGGTGCATAAGGCCGAAGCAACAGAACTGACACCCGATACCTCCTATTATTTTCGTGTTGGCGATCAAGATCTGGGCATATGGAGTGAGGTTGGCACATTCAAAACAGCTCCCACTAACGGAGCCTTTAGGTTTATTGACCTGACGGATACCCAAGCGAAGGAAGAGGATGAGGCTATTCTATCTGGCTCTACGCTCTCCAAAGCGTTGATCCAAGTTCCAGATGCTGCATTTGTTGTTCATAATGGTGATGTTGTAGAAAATGGAACGTCAGAGCAGGAATGGAACTGGTTGCTTGGTCACTCCCAATCCAGTCTGATGAACACAACCATTGCTCCATCCGCGGGCAATCATGAGAACAAGAATTATGCGTTCTACGAGCACTTTAACCTGAAGCAGCCAGACAATGCTGCAACAGTAACAGGTGCATATTATTCTTATGACTACAGCAAAGCTCATTTTATCGTATTGAACTCCAACGAAAATTCCTCGGAGTACGCCAACTTCTCCAACGAGCAAGTGGCTTGGATGAAGCAGGATGTTGAAGAGGCTAAAGCTGCCGGAGCTGAGTGGATCATCGTCAACATCCATAAAGGACCGTATACAACATCCAACCATGCCACAGATAGCGACATTATCGGCGTAAACGGTGTACGAAATAAAATTGCTCCGTTGATGAATGAACTGGGTATCGATTTGGTTCTTCAAGGACATGACCATATCTATGCACGAACAAAACCCATTAAGAGCGATGGCACGGCTGAAGACGTATCCAAAATTACGGAGACGCTGAACGAACAGCGTATCGAATACGCAGTGCAGCCAGATGGAACGATCTATATGATTCCATCTACCGCAGGAGCAAAAGTATATTTTAAGAACCAAAAGCCAGAATTAGGCGAAGCGTATTTCAGCTTGTTCGAACGTGCTGAAGAGAACCATGCAAGGCAGTATGGTGATACTACGAGTGCAGCCAGAGGACAGGTTCAGAATTTTGTGTCATTCACAATCGATGGCAGCAAGCTTACTGCTGTAACATATGAGATTGACCAACATACCAATAACGGTGAGCCATTCATTGTAGATCAATTCGGAATTCTCAAAGAAACAGATACAGTTCCCGTTCCGGAACAGATCAAAAAGATAACGGTAACGTTCCATGGAGATCCGACTAAGAGCAAAGGGTTTACATGGTATACATCGGATAAACTAGTGCAAAGCGACCTTCAAGTTGTAGAGAAAATATCAGCAACACCAGATTTCAATCAAGCCAAACTGTTTCAAGGACGTTCTGTACAGCCTACCAATGCTCCAACCGAGCGGATGCACAAAGCAGAAGCGACAGATCTGCAAGCAAACACCACCTATTACTTCCGTGTAGGCGATGCTACCAAGCAAGTATGGAGTGCAACAGGTACGTTCCGTACAGCACCGACAAAAGGCAAATTCACTTTCATTGATCTGGCGGATACCCAAGCCAAAGAAGAAGATGAGGCTATTCTGTCCTCCGAAACGTTGGCCAAAGCACTAACTACTGTACCGGATGCACAGTTCGTTGTGCATAACGGTGATATTGTTGATAAAGGTGTCAAAGAAGAACAGTGGAACTGGCTGCTCGGACACTCTCAGGAAAGCCTGTTGAATACAACCATTGTCCCATCCTCAGGGAATCATGAGGACGAAAACTATGCATTCATCGATCATTTTAATGTACAGCCTCCAGCGAATTCTGCAACAGAAACAGGAGCTTATTATTCGTACGACTATAGCAATGCGCATTTTGTTGTATTGAATTCCAATGAGGATTCAACGGAGTATGACAACTTTTCTTTAGAGCAAGTCAAGTGGCTCAAGGAAGATGTTCAAGCTGCCAAGAAAAAGGGAGCAGAATGGGTCATCGTCAATATTCACAAAGGCCCATACACAACATCGAACCATGCAACAGACTCTGACATTATGGGAGTGAATGGAGTGCGCTCCAAGATTGCTCCGATCATGGCGGAACTTGACATTGATTTTGTTCTTCAAGGGCATGACCATATCTATGCACGCACAAAACCAATTGATCAGAAGGGGAATGCACGTCAACCAGAAATAATCACGGAAATGCAAAATGGACAGAAGATGGAGTACTCTGTGAATCCTGATGGTACAATCTATCTGATTCCGGCAACAGCAGGTCCAAAAGTTTATTACAAAAATCAAAGCACAAGTCTGGGAGAGGCCTACTACAGTCTTTTTGAGCGCGCGGAAGAAAATCATGCGGCTCAATATGGATCGGACCCAAGTGACAACCGTCGTCCAAAACGTAGTCAAGTCCAGAACTTTGTGGGTATTACGATAGATGGTAGCAAACTGACGGCGATAACGTATGAAATTGATCAGAATGTGAATGGGGCGAGTCCATTCATCATCGATCAGTTTGGTATTGTGAAGAAATCAGAGACTACGAATCCAGATCTTGGTACATCCAATCCGGGAACATCGAATCCGGGCTCTGGTAACGGGTCCAGCAGTGGGAATAGCTCCTCAGGAAACGGTGGAAATACAACAACCGATAACCGTCCAGACAACGGTACTGGTGATGGAAGTAATTCCGGGAATGAGACGGATACAGGATCAAACAACAATGGTAATAGTGAAAATACACCTCCAATGAAAGATACGGCTGGGCACTGGGCCAAGTCTGCCATTGATCGGGCGCTTGCAGCTGGATTCGTGAATGGATACCGCGACGATACATTCCGTCCGAATCAGAAGGTTACACGTGCTGAATTCATCACGATGCTGGGTCGTGCATTGAATCTGAATAACATAAGCGACAATGTTCAGTATACGGATGAAAACAAGATTCCCTCTTGGTCTAAGCCTTACATTACAGCAGCTGCATCTCTGGGCATCGTCAACGGTTACGCAAATGGTTCTTTCGGGCCAGCAAAAACGCTAAGCCGATCAGAGATGGTCACTATGATTGTGCGTGCAGGCGGAATTCCTGCGGTTCCTAATGCGAAACTAAACTTCAAAGATGCCAAGGATGTTCCAGCATGGGCAGTTTCGTATGTAGCTTCTGCTGTAGAAGCTGGACTGGTAGGCGGGGTGGGCGGCAATCGTTTTGCACCGACGCAGACAGCTACTCGGGCGGAGGCACTCACACTTATAATCGGACTTCTGGATATAAAAGAATAACGTAATCAGTCATAAAAAAGAAACCAATGTGAGAATTCTTTTCTCTCATCTGGTTTCTTTTTTATGACTACACTCTTCGTCGATGAAGATCAATTAGGCAGACGAAGAGAGTAGTCGAAGGGTTGTGGATTGGGAAAAAGATATCTCCATGAACAGCTAGTGCTAGTTAAGGTATTTCTTGCGAAACTGGAGGGGAGATATGCCAACATTTCGCTTGAAGCAGGTAGAAAAGTAAGGAGAATATTGAAAGCCTATCTCAGTCGCAATACGATCTATCGACCATTCCGTCGACATCAGAAGCTGTTTTGCCCGCTCAATGCGGAATTGATGTAAATATTGAACAGGTGTCACACCGTATTTCATTTTCATACAGCGAACAATGTAGCTAGGGTGGAAGTGTAATGCCGACGAGAGTTTTTCATTGGTGATCTCTTCCTGGTAGTGTTGCTGTATGAAAACAGCTACTTTCTCGGCAAGTCGTGAAGCAGGCGTTTTGGCCATATCAGAGATGCCATTTTCGAGTACAGCCAGTAAGCTGAAGAGCAGTTGCTGCTTCTCCCAAAAGGACTCCCCTACCGGCAGTTCCAAAAGCTGTTGCATCATATCAAATACGAGCTGGGGGTTTAGCAATGTGGTTTTCTTAGGTATTCGTATTGACTTTGGTTTATCGAATGGCGATAACAGAATGGCTGCTTCGGATTCTTCTATTAAGGGACCTTGATGCCAGTCCACATGCTCAAAATGAACCCAGTAAAACGTTGCTTCCTGTTCGCAGGGCCTGAACGAGTAATGCTCACCTTCCGGCAGTAATACTAGTGCATCACCTGTAGCAAGTGTCCATTCCGTCCCGTTCTCACCGATATGTAGTTCTCCATCTACCACGAGCAGCATATCAAACAGGCCGAAATTTCTTCGATTAGGATGACGGTCACCTACACGGAACGTTGAACGACCAGATTCCCAATAATAGGGAAGAGGTGGGGTTTGTAACGCAACAATGAATTCTTTGTCCAATGAATTATCCTCATTTTTAGTGTCATTTTGTATAGAAATAAGCTTATTCCATTACTATTCTCACGTCTGATAAAAGCATATACTCGACTTTATAGAGAGTCAAATCTTATAAATTCGAGGTGTGTATAATGGGACAAAGCCAAATCGAAATTCAAGACCAATTTTGGAATACATATTCTGATCTTGTAAGAGAAACAGTCATTCCCTATCAATGGGAAGCTCTGAACGACAGGGTGGAAGATGCTGAACCCAGTCATGCCATTCGAAATTTTCGTATAGCTGCTGGTTTGGAGCAAGGAGAGTTTGGCGGATGGGTATTCCAGGATAGTGATCTCTACAAGTGGTTGGAGGCCGTTGCTTATTCGCTCCGTCATCATCCCGATCCGAGGTTGGAGCAGATCGCCGATGATTCGATTGAATTGATCGCTCAAGCTCAACATGACAATGGTTATCTGAATACCTATTTCACAATTCAGGAACCTGGGAAACAATGGACCAACCTTTACGAAGCGCATGAGCTATATTGTGCAGGTCATCTAATTGAAGCCGCAGTTGCGTATTACCAGGCGACAGGCAAGCGTAAATTACTGGACATCTCTTGCCGATTCGCTGATCTGATTGATCGTATGTTCGGACCCAAGCCCGGACAGATAAGAGCTTACTGCGGGCATCAGGAAATTGAGTTAGCATTGGTCAAACTGCATACCATTACAGGTGAAGAGCGTTATCTGAATCTTAGTCGGTTCTTCATAGATGAACGTGGCAAACAGCCGAATTATTTTATCGAGGAGTGGGAACGTGGTAACCGGACAAACATCTGGTCCCATGGAACGCCTAATCTGGAAACGTATCAATCTCATCTTCCTGTTCGTGAGCAAAAAGTAGCGGTTGGACACTCTGTTCGGGCAGTTTACATGTACACAGCGATGGCTGATCTTGCGAGACTAACAGGTGACGACGGGCTGAGGGAGGCCTGTAAACGACTCTGGTCGAATACAACAGGCAAACAAATGTACATTACCGGCGGCATTGGTTCGACACATCTCGGGGAAGCTTTTACGTTTGACTACGATCTTCCGAATGATTCCGTATACGCAGAGACCTGCGCTTCCATTGGCTTGATTTTCTGGGCGCGCCGCATGCTTCAATTGGAAGCGAAGAGTGAATATGCGGATGTTATGGAGCGAGCGCTGTACAACAATGTTCTCGGTAGCATGTCTAAGGATGGGAAACATTTCTTCTATGTCAATCCACTGGAGGTATGGCCAGAAGCAAGTCGGAAAAATCCGGAGAAACATCACGTCAAACCCGTCCGACAAAAATGGTTCGGTTGCTCCTGTTGTCCTCCCAATGTTGCAAGGTTAATAAGTTCGTTAGATGATTATATATACGATTTATCAGAAGATGAGAGAACGATCTATACTCATTTGTATATCGGAAGCAAAGCTTCCTTCCAACTTGCCGACACCACAATAACATTACATCAACACTCTGAGCTGCCTTGGAACGGTCATGTTGAATTCTCGGTTCAGCTTCCTCAGAAAGGCGAACCTGTCGAGTTTGAACTTGCGCTACGTATACCGAATTGGTTCCAGGACGGACAGCCAATGTTGAAAATAAATGGTGAATGGAAAGACTTTCATGTTGAGAATGGGTACGCAAAAATAAAGCGCGGCTGGTCCGATGGAGATACAGTAGAGTGGCTGCTTTCGGTTGAGCCAAAGTTAATTGCTGCACACCCGTACATTCGGGCAGGTGCTGGCAAAGTAGCCATTCAACGCGGCCCACTCGTTTATTGCATCGAAGAAGCAGACAATGGAGCACCGCTCACTTCAATCGCGTTGGCTGCGGGGCCACAATTAACCGAGTATACTGATCCAGATCTACTAGGTGGTTGTGTCATTGTAGAAGGTGACGGTCTCGTGACTGACGACAGCAATACATGGCTAGATGGGATGCCGTACCGTTCTTATATTAAGCAGAGAAAGGCTGTACGTTTCAAGGCCATTCCATATTATTTATGGGGGAATCGCCAGGCTGGTGAGATGAGCGTATGGCTCCGTTATTAAAGAGGACGTAGGATCACTGGAGGCTTTTTTCGCAGTCACTCGCCAAATAAGCATAATAGAAAAAACGAAGGCAGTTACCTTCGTTTTTTTTGTTTTGATGGACGCTACCGATTAGCCGCTCTTATAAAACTGAATTAATGTGACGATCGTGACTCATGACATTTGGATGCTGCTAACCGTGGCGATATTCAAGTTCTGACAGACATAATCAACAAGTTCAGGGAAACCGATAAGTGAGCAACTACAGCCCAATATCGATAAAAAAGTTGCGAAGCTTTGCAGCTTTGGATATGATTAATCAATTGATGATAAAGATAGTGAGGTAGAAAAAATGATCGCAAGAACAGAAGAAGATTTTAATGGTTTGAAGGAAATTGGCAAAATCGTCGGCTCTATAAGAGATGAATTGGTTCAAAGAACCATCCCAGGCGTAACAACTAAAGAACTTGATGATTTGGCAGGAGAGCTTTTTGAGAAAGCTGGCGCAGTGTCTGCTCCAAAAAGTGAATATAATTTCCCGGGATTTACTTGTATTAGTGTTAATGAAGAAGTGGCACATGGTATCCCGGGAGAACGAATTATTCAAGAAGGCGATATCGTGAATATTGATGTGTCCGGCTCCCAAAACGGTTATTTTGCTGATACGGGAATATCAATTGTCGTAGGCGAAGGCGAAGAAGTATTAACGAAAATATGCGACGTTGTTAAACTGGCATTCGAAGCAGGACTTAAGAAAGCAAAACCGGGTTCCAAAAAAAGTGGAATTGGAAAAGCGGTATTCCAAACGGCCAGACAGCATGGATTAACCGTTATTAAAAACCTTACGGGGCATGGTGTTGGACGTGCGATACACGAAGCACCTGACCACATCTATAATTATAATGATCCATCGGATGATGAATTGTTAAAAGAAGGCATGGTTATTGCATTCGAGCCATTTGTCTCAACTTCAGAAGAAGAAGTATTCCAGACCGGAGACGGCTGGACCTTTGCTACCAAAAATAGCTATGTAGCTCAAATCGAACATACGATTATTCTGACTAAAAATGGTCCAATTATTGTTACACTCTAAGATGTTTCAATTGAAAGTCGCTAATTTAGCGGCTTTTTTTGTTTTTGTTTTAATGGTACGTCAAAGTAAAACATAATATAAACGTTCACTTATTATTTTATGTTGAAATTTTGGAAGGATTTAACGTATATTTAGATCTGATCTTTATGTTATAGACAGAGGTGATTGATTGAGCACATCAAAAAAGCGTATCCAATTAATAGATGGACTGCGCGGATTCAGTCTGGTCGGCATCGTGCTGGCAAATATGCTGGCTTTCCAATACGGGATGTTCGGCCAGAGTAAACCCCAACTGTTCGGGATCGGCGGTGCAGACCAAGCTTTTCTCTCGTTCCTGCTTGTCACGGTGGTGGGCAGTTTTATGCCGATTTTTGCATTTATGTTCGGCTTTGGCATGATTAAGCTATCGGAAAGCCTAAAATCACGAGATTTACGACCAAAGTGTCATCTGGCTCGACGCTTTCTACTGCTGTTTGTTATCGGATTGCTACACATCATCTATCTGTGGGAAGGGGATATCCTGGCGTTTTACGGTGTACTGGGTTTCTTCCTGCTGATGTTTCTTAATCGGAAGCCCAAAACATTGCTTATATGGGCGTTAATACTACTCGCTGGAGCAGGGCTGCTAGGTCTACCGGCATCCAATCCAACGAACCCACTGGCTTTTGAATCCACGCATATGGAGAACTACATCGTTCAAAGTCAGGATGTATACGGCAGCGGCAGCTACGCGGAGATCAGGGATTTCAGCAATAACGGTGATCCATTCGGTGGGGATTTAGAGGCGTCATACGCCCTCATAGCCTTGGTGCTGGCCCCACTTATGACGATACCGATGTTCCTGCTCGGCATGCATGCTGCAAGAATTGGTACGTTTAACGATCCTCAGGCAATGCGACATATGTATCTTCGTCGTGCCTTGTTTTTGATTCCAGTTGGTTTGATGCTCAAAGCATATGGCGTACTGGCGCCACAATTTGGTGCGGAAGGATGGCCCGGAATCGGAATCAGGGAAACGCTTGGAGGAACGTTGCTTGCACTCGGATACATTTACGCTTTTGCGCTGTTGTATGCGGGAAGACACCGTTCCAGCCTGATGGGCAGGTTCGAGGCGGTTGGTCGTCTATCCTTGACGAATTACCTGATGCAGAGCGTAATCTGTACGACCATCTTTTATGGATACGGCCTCGGACTGTTTGGTCGTGCTGGCGTGTTCATCGGAGCAATTATTGCGCTTGCTGTCTACGGCATTCAATTGTGGCTTAGTCCACTATATCTTAAGAAATTCAGCACTGGACCGGTCGAGTATGTTCTACGGATCTGGACATATCTGTCCTGGAATGGGCAGCCAAGAAAGAAGAAAAGGTCGAACACAGATTTGCATGAAAATGCGCCTGGTATTCAGTGAGATAAGCAGTTGTTATCTTGACGTCAAAAGAAGCCCGTTCTGAAAGGGCTTCTTTATGCCGTAGCGATTCATGCTGGTAATTTTGATGCGTATATTACCTTTATTTGTTATACTCACTGAAGAATAAGAAATGTCCCTAATGTTTCCTATTAAGATTTTGTAGTTTTTATAGATTTAACAGAGCAACTCTAATACATAAGCTTACTATTATCGTGCGGGCAGTGGTGAGGTAATGCGAAATGAAAAATGTAGCATGTACATTCAAATTTTTCCACTCAGACTTGAAAGGATCGTTATTGTGTTAAAAATAATTAATTTTCTTCTTTTTTTGCTGATCATTTGGGTAGTCATCTTTTATCCTTTTCGTTTTGTTTGGTATGAAGGTGTAAAACAGATTCCCGCAGATCTTCATGGTGTTTATTTACTTTTCTTGTTCTTTGGATATCTGATCTGTTCATCTGCAATGGGACTTATGGTTGGCAAGATGTTTTTTAAACGAAAAGAACAATAATTGTGGGTAAGAATAATCTTCTTTGATCGATGTATTCTCCAAAACAGGAGGCGATATATGAATAACATTCTAACAGTTATAGAAAAGCTAAAGTTAAATGTCTTACATATTGAAGATGTTCCAGAGTCATTTAGTTCTGATGTATACAAACTTACTCTTGTCAGTGGAGAAAACGTATATGTGAAAATCCCATTTAATAAGGATAAACTATTCCGTGAATTTCAGATGCTTGAACAATTAAAGGATGTAATACCTGTTCCCAAGGTATTGGACATTTGGTACGGGGATGAAAGCGCTGTTGGAGCGTTGCTCCTTTCAGCAATTCAAGGTATACCTTGTACAGGAGAGATTGATGAGAATCTTTCTTTTCAGATTGGCATGTGTCACGCTATGCTCCATGAGGTTAAAACTCATGGGTATGGTTACCATGGATCCGATGGTTTTAAGTTACTTGACCAAAATAATTGGAGATTACATATCAAAAGTAATTTTGAAAAGTGGAAAGTACCCTGTAAAGAAATTCTCGACTCTGAATTGTATGAGAGATGTATCCATCACTTTGATGGCGTTTTCTCTGCTTTACCGCATCCTGACGGGCCGTGCATTGTTCACATGGATTTTAGACCAGGTAATATATTGGTGAATGGTAACGAGCTTGCTGGCATTATTGATTTCGAGAGTGCTCGTAGTGGTTCCTCGGAAATAGATTTCACTAAAGTTAATCGATATATCTGGAAAGTTAATCCGAGAACAAAGATCCCGTTCATAAAAGGTTATGAATCGATTCGACCTATGCTGGCTCTGAAAAGCGTGCTGCCATTTTACGATATGTACGATGCTTTCAGCGCAGTTGTTTGGTGTAAAACTAGAGGCATTGAAAAAAATCATGCTTTTCTTCAAAAGAATATTCTTATTCTAAGAAATTCGTTGGGTTTCAAATCAGGGTAATAGAAGGGGGATTTGACTTAACATGAATGAACAAAGTGCTAAAAATAAGGTAGCTTGGGAACATCGGGCATATGAATTTTGGAATAGACGAGATGGTTCACCTAAGGAAAAAGCACAACAAATATTAGCTAATCCCCTTGCACAGCTAAAAAAACATAAGCAGTATTTTGAACAGATTGCCGGGAAAAAGATTGCTAACCTTTGTGGTTCAAACGGAAGAAAGGCAGTCCCAATAGCATTGTTAGGGGCAGACGTTACCGTATTCGATATATCTGAAGAAAATAAAAAATATGCTCTAGAACTGGCAGATGCCGCCAATGTGTCTATTCAATATGTTGTTACTGATATTTATGATATAGATATAGAAAAGTATGGTGGTCATTTTGACATGTTATATTTGGAAGGCGGAATTTTACACTATTTCAATGACATTGAAAAATTCATGTCGCTACTGTTCTCATTACTTAATGATAATGGTGTAATGGTTCTGAGTGACTTCCATCCTTTAAGAAGATGTCTCGCTTCCTCTAATTCTCAAATCGAATACCCAATCCAACCAAACTACTTTGACGAAGAATTACATAATGGCGATGTAGCATATAAACATTATTTCGATCAAGATGAACAACAGGACTTTCCAGATGTTTCGATTAGGCTGTATACCCTTAGCGAAATAATAAATTCTGTTATTACTACTGGTTTTAATATAAGAAAATTTGATGAGCACCGTGGTTGGGAAAATGAGAATATACCATGGGAATTCACAATTATAGCTAATAAATAAATTAAAACTATTGTCCAAAACAGCCGATGTTGGAGATATTCAGAATGAAATTCCAATATTAGAGATGTGTGGGGAAGAATTTATGATATCCCTTAATGGGAAGTTCTTTTTCGATATACTTCGCAACATGGATTGCGCGAGTGTACGAATAAGATACGCAGGGAAAACCAGTCCCATCGTTGTACTTCCAAATGATTCGCTCATGTCCAGTTTGTTCTTAATTACTCCAGTGATGAGCCGGTGAGCCTTATCACCAATGGGTATAGGATAGATTGGACGATTATTTTATCTTGAGGGGGTTAGGTATGGATATTAAAATACGAGAAATTATATCAGATGATTATGCTGAAGTTGTTTTTTTATGGAACGATGTGCTTGGAATGAGCAATGTTAATATTGCAAACTTTCGAGTGACTATGGAAGAGATGAATAAGGCCGGGAATTACAAAACATTTGTCGCACTAATAGATAATGATCTCGTCGGTTTTGTAACTATGGTACAGTCACTATCTATAGGAGTCCCAATAGGTTATCTACATATTCAAGGTCTTGCTGTTAAAAGAACTGTTCAAAACAGGGGAATCGGTACAAAACTACTAAGACAAACTGAAAATTATGCCAAAGAACGAGGAATATCAAGTATTATTTTATGTAGTGGAATGAAGCGAACCGATGCCCATGCTTTTTATGAACATAACGGCTATGACAGAGATTCATATTGCTTTGATAAAGTGATTGATCTAACTAAAGGTTAAACGGCACTAAAAGGCTCAACTCACTCTGTAATCACAAGAGTAGGATGTTGGGCTTTTTCCGTACTGCATTGCACATATCATTCAAATAACCTATTTATACAAAGTTATTGATGAATCATATTTCTACGGTACTGATAGGGCGTAACCCCATATTCCACCTTGAACAACTGGATAAAATATTGATTTTTTCGGTAACCGACCATTTGCGCGATATCGGCTACACGGAGTTCCGAATCTTGAAGCAGTTGAGAAGCTTTCTCCAATCTCTTCTTAGAAATGTAGCTTGATACATTTTCGCCCGTCTCCTGTTTAAACAGTTTGGAAAAGTAGACCGGATGTAGATGGGCAACTTTGCCCAGCTCATCTAAGCTAAGGCCGTGTGACAGATTGTCTTCGATATACGTTTGCACTTTGTCGACAATCGTTTGAATGGACATCTGTTTGTTGTTTCGGATCCGACTAACCCGGTCCAGGAGAGTTGAGGATAGTTCATCAGGATGCCGTAATTGATTGAATATCCAATTCAGGGTTTCAAAAGAATTACGATCCTTATCCGTCTGATATACATATTGAATGGTTTCCATAAGAAAGATTATTTTTTGCTTTTGAAGACAGATTTGATCATATTTTTTGAGTATAACTCCGGCTGACTCCCAATCACCGCATGATGGAGAAGAGTTGAATATGCCAGTAAAGTCTTCTGAGCTTACATCCACATTATGGAAGAACCTGTAGAATATCTGTCGGCTCACTTGCCGATCAGTCAACACAAAGGGAGGAGACACGACCAATGACTCCAGTTTAATGGTCAGTTCTGAAGCAGTTTCTTCCGGAACAAAAGCGACCAATTGGGCTCCAGCAGCCCATACGAGACGGTCCCATTGTTCTCCTACAGCATGTTTTAGAATTCTCTCATCTTCCTGCGTAAAACCCTCCTGCTTGAGACAGCAAAAGCGGCGTTTCCCTATAAATTCAGCATAAGCCTCATATTCCCTCATTAATATCTCATTATGGCCAAGCAGTGATAGCAGAAATTCCAATCCATCAAAGTTCTCCCATGCGACAGTTTGAACGGGAAGTGTCTTTGTAACATTCTGAATGGCTTTAGACATGGCTTTCTCTACATCATCTTTGTCTACAGGTTTGAGCAGATAGTCCAGCGCACCCAAACGGATTCCTTGTTGCGCATATTCAAACTCGGAGTAGCCGGAAAGGATGATGACTTTGGTTGACAAGTTATGTTGGTGAATATACTGAAGCAGATCAATACCTGAGACCTCAGGCATTCGGATGTCAGTGATCAGGATATCAATATGGGTTTGAGTCAGCATGTCCCTTGCTTCAATCGAATTGGTCATCGTCTCGATCTGATGTATACCGAACGTTTTCCAATCGAGCAAGTGCTTCATATACTCAACGACATAGTGTCCGTCATCCACAATTAATAAACGCATGAACTATCTCCTTTCACTTCGGGAATGCTGATCAGCATCAGGACGGACAAGCCACCCCAATCATTCGTAGTAAAATGTAAACCGCTTTGTTCGCCGTACGTATTTTTCAGTCGTCGATTTACATTCCAGAGCCCTACGCCTTTCATTCCTTCAGGCGGGGTATCACTCTCAAGCCGAGTCTCCAAGCTGCGGATATCATCCAGCGAAAGACCTTTTCCGTCATCGGAGACCTTGATCATTATCGCAGTCTCTGTCTGTTTGACATCAATTGTCACCCGATGGGCACCTTGTTGTCCTTCAATTCCATGTTGAATCGCATTTTCAACCACTGGCTGGATGATCAGCGGCATGAGGGGAAGGGAGGACAGTTCTTGCGGCAGATCAATGCTGTACTCCATTTTTTTGCTGAGCGCCATAATAATCAGGAAATGTTCCGCGAACTGAAGCTCGCTTCCCAACGTGACTTCATGTCGATCCAACTTGGTTAGATACCGATAATATTCAGCCAGATGTTTGCTCATGCGCATGACCGAATCAGGTGAAAACTGGGCCACCGACATGATGAAAAACAAACTGTTGTACAAAAAATGAGGATTGATCTGAGCCTGGAGTTGTTGAAGTTCCGCACTTCGTCTGAGGTCCGTTTCGGTCTTCAGGGATACGAACAGATCCTGGATCTCGGTAACCATATGATTAAAACTTCTAAACAGGCTGTAAAACTCTCTATCCGTATTTTCGGTAATACGCGTGTTATGATTGCCTTGTTCGACCTGTGAAAACTTTCTCTCCAACAGACGGATATTACGGTAATAGTTCCGGTAGAACGTAAAGATCACTACCAAACCAAGCGTAAAAACAGCTAAAATGCTGGCAAAGAATACTTTACGGTTTCGGTCAAGCGGTTGCAGGAAATCATTCGTCTGTGTATATGTAATCAGGTAGGCGTCAATCGATTCAATATATCGCGAAAGAACATAGTAATCGTCCGAATTGGTGTGATAATCATATTTTAAAGTGACATCCGTCTGTGGAGAAAGCATATCAGTAACCGCTTTCAAGAGATCATTATCGACTTCTTTTTCACTCCATAGCTGCCGGGGATTAAACCAAAAAAAAGCGTTTGAGCTGTCGTTGTTCACAGCCTTTTTCAGCAGATTCTTCAAATAATCGGTATTCAGCTTTACACCAACGACGTACTGCGTCGGTTCAGTTTGTCCCGATTTTTGAATGTAAGGGTAGAGGGCGAAGTAATACAAACTATTGCCGACAATTTGCCATCCTCGCTGATGAACATCCTTGAACGGAAGTCTCGCCTCCGGCGTACTGTTGGTGGACAGAAATGTTTCTTCAGACTTCCAGTAGATGCCGATTGATTCGATGGATCGACTGGATAGGAGAGTTTGGCGCAGGCGATCAACGATATCGTTTTTCTTCATTTGGGAATCGTAATTGCTTAGCTCGACAACATGCCTCTGATAAAAGCGGACATCACTGTCAGCTGCATACTGAACCCCGTACATATTTGCCTCGTATATAATCCCGTCCAGAATACCTGTCACATAATCCAGCTGGTTTTTGGAAGCGCCTATCAGATTTTCTTCAAGTGTCTTGGAGCTCAAACGGTTCATTATGAAAAACAAACTCAATGTCAGCAACAGAAAAAAAACAAAGAAATAGATGAATCGCTTCATATACATTTTTCGGATCATATGTGTTTCCTTTCATATCGGTACACGTCGAGGTTAAAGCACGGATCGGATTAACTTTAATATAAGCCAAACCTTCCAAAAGCGGAAGAGCAATACCCACGATAAATGAAAGCGTTTTTAAAATGCTTCAGGGCGGGGTGATGATCTTGAAATTTTGGCATTTTGGATTGAAAGCGCTTTTGTTAAGCTTATCTTCAAGGATCGCTTTCGAAAAGCCATCATAGAGGAGGTATGCAACATTAACGAGATTGTGCCCGCCAGATCCGCAAGAAAAACAAAAGCAAAGATTCCCCAGCGGACTTCATTCAGAAAGGAACTCAAGAAAAGCTGGCCTTTGTACGTCCTGTGTATTCCCGCTTTTGTGTTTGTCTGCATCTTTTCTTATGGCCCGATGGTAGGTTTGCTTATGGCATTTCAGGACTACAAGCCATGGCTGGGCATCACAGGTTCACGGTGGATCGGGCTAGATAACTTCGAACGAATTTTCCAGTACAAAGAAGCCACACAAGCGATCGTCAATACGCTGATTATCGCCGTTTCTAAAATTATCGTTGGTATCATCGTTCCGATCGTCATGGCCATTCTGCTGAGCGAGATCCGAAATATGGGCATTAAGAAAAGTGTTCAGACACTGGTGTATCTGCCGCATTTCTTGTCCTGGGTTACTGTGGCAGGCTTGATGATCGACATTCTCGGATTAGACGGAGGCATCAATCACATCTTGACAAGGATTTTCGGGAACGATCCTATTTACTTTTTGGGTGATCCTGATCTGTTTCGATTCACCGTTGTAATTAGTGACGTGTGGAAGAGCTTTGGCTTCGGTATGATTGTTTATCTCGCAACCATTGCGGGAATTAATCCTTCTTATTACGAAGCGGCCGAGATCGATGGGGCCACACGCCGGCAGCAGATTCGATACGTCACCTTGCCTAGCATGTTGCCCATGATTATCGTCATTTCTACACTGAGTCTGGGCAATATTCTGGATGCCGGCTTTGATCAGGTTTTCAATCTGTACAACCCACTTGTCTACAGTACAGGAGATATCATTGACACCTATGTCTACCGTTCATCCTTGTTAAACGGACAATACGGCTTCGGGACCGCTGTAGGACTGTTCAAATCGGGAATAAGCCTGATCTTGATCGTTGTCTCCTACAGGCTGGCCTATAAATATGCCAATTACAAAATATTCTAACAAGGAGGGAGAGGGATCATGTACCATAAAACGACAGGCTATAGAGTATTCTCCTATTTTAATTACGCATTCATGATACTGGCAGGTCTGGCGTGTTTTCTACCACTGCTTCATCTGCTCGCGCAATCGCTCAGCAGCAAAGCGGCTATTAGCGGGAATATGGTGTCATTTTGGCCGGTGGGATTCAACGTGGATGCCTATGTAAAAACGTTCAACAATTCCAATTTCAACGGTGCCATGCTGACATCCATTACTCGGACCGTATTGGGTACGACCATCAGCATGTTTATCCTTACCTGTGCAGGATATGCCCTGTCCAAAGAATTCCGAGGGCGCAACGTGCTCATGTGGTTTTTTATCTTTACCATGCTCTTCTCGGGGGGCTTGATACCTTCTTACATATTGATCACAGCCCTTGGATTAAAAGACACGATATGGGCTCTTGTGCTGCCTGGCGCTTTCGGTGCTTATAACCTGATACTTCTCGTCAATTTTTTCAAAACGATTCCCAAAGCCTTGGAAGAGGCGGCATTCATTGATGGAGCATCCTTCTTCGTCATTCTCAGCAAAATATATTTACCATTATCTCTGCCAGGCATTGCGACCGTATCCTTGTTCATTATGGTGGGGCACTGGAACTCATGGTTTGACGGGATATTGTACATGTCCGATGCGAGTAAGTATCCGCTGGCCTCGTTCTTACAGACTGTTGTTGTACAGAGCAATATGCAAAATATGGCGATGAGCCAGTCCGAGGTGGCTGCCATGTCGGAACAAAGTATCAAGGCAGCCCAAATTTTTGTCAGTACGCTACCGATCATTTTGGTTTATCCATTTTTGCAACGATATTTTGTGAAGGGGATTGTACTAGGAGCCGTCAAAGAATAGTTAGAGTAAAGGGGACATGAATCCATGAGAAAAAAGAACGTTTTATGGAAAATGGTAAGTATCGTTATGCTGTCAGCTATTGTTGTAGCTGGCTGCAGCCAAGGGGAGAGTACTTCCGAGACCGCACCAGCATCGGTGCTTAAGGATGGAAAATATGATCCGCCGTTTACGATCACTATCGCCAAACAACAGGATGAGAATGCCGGGAAGTACATCAATGGGGAGACGTTGAATGACAATGTGTTGACCCGTTGGGGCGAACAAAACCTGGGTATCAAAATCCAAACCACCCTGCTGGGAGGTGATGCTTCACAATATAATACCAAGCTGCGGCTGGCACTGACAGGTTCCGAGAAACTGCCCGACGTTCTGCCCGTCTATGATACCATGCTGGTCAATGATCTGATCGAGTCAGGGCAGGTCAAGGAGATTACGGAAGACATATTAACCTACATGCCTGAACGAATAAAAGAAATTTACAAACAATACCCGACTACCTTCAATCCAGTGGTTAGGGAGGGTAAGGTCTACGGAATGGCGATTGCGCCGAATCTGACAGAAGGCGAAGTCATGCTGATCCGCCAGGACTGGTTGGACAAATTAAATATGAAAGCGCCAACAACGATTGAAGAGTTTGAGCAAGTCATCGCGGCATTCACCAATGAGGACCCGGATGGGAACGGCAAGAAAGACACTTACGGCTTTACATTTTCGGGTAAAGATTCCTACAATACGGGCTGGGTCAGCGATCCGGTCATGATATTCAGCGCATACACCGGCAAGCAACTTCCAAGGCAATGGCATAACGACAACGGCAAACTTACTTATGGATCGGTGGCTGATGGCAACAAAGAGGCACTTGCCAAGTTACGAGATTGGTATGCGGAAGGGTACCTGAACAAAGAATTGGCCACCCAAGGGGCCTGGGACGCTCTGTCCGATTTTACGGAGGGGAAAGCTGGCATCATCATTGGTCGTCCTTGGCTGTACGACAGTGTGAAGGACGTGGAGAAAAATGTTGAGGGTGCAAAAATTAGTGCATATCCGACCATTCAAGGCGTGAACGGTGACAAGACCTATCAGTCCGCCCAGTTGAACGATGGCGTGTTCATGTTTAACAAGGATTTTCAGAACATGGAAGCCTTCTTCCTGTACTACGATAAAATGTACGATGCGGCGTTCAGCACGGGAGATTTTAAATATGGCTACGCTCAAGGATACGATTACGATATCGTCAACGATGAGGTCACTTTCGATCCGACGAAATTTAATACGCCACTCGAGGCCGTGCAAGGCGTAGGGAAAATGGCATTTACCAAAAATACACCGAGTGTTGATGGTCCCGGGCAATCGTACTACGATCTGGCGAACGGCGTTAAAGCCGACACGGGAGTCCTCATTCAGAGCGCTTCAAAGGACCAAACGACCCAGGACGGATACCGGATTTCATATGAGAACAGGGATGTTTTGCTGCCCAATGCGTTTAATGGTCCGCCAACACCAACAATGCAAAACGTGTGGGAACAGTTGACCACGATGGAACAAGAAACGTTCACCAAAATCATATATGGCAATGAACCACTTGAAGCATTTGATACCTTTGTGAAACAGTGGCACGAAAAAGGCGGGGACACGGTTATCGAAGAAGTTAACGACTGGTACAACCAAGCCAGCAAGACGGATGTCATGACACTGATGAATTTGAAATAAAGTCAAGTTCACCTGGATCAGCCTTCCTGCGACAGGAAGGTTGGTCTTCCAATAAAGGAGATGATGAGACATGATCAAAGGTAAATCGTGGATTGCTGTCGTCATTGCATTGATGTTGTTAACCGTTCATTTAGCGTCCTCAGCTCAAACCGTTCATGCTGCTGGGGAAGAGACCCAGATTGCTGCAACATTGTTTGTATTGAAAAATGAATCCGAAGTATCCAATGCCAAAATTCATTGGGCACCTGTCCAGGGAGCGACTGCATACGAATTGTACAGATCTGAGAACAGTGCGCCCTATACTTTATTACAGACATTAAAAGGTATAACGACGGATGATTATGACCTTAACTTGGGTAGCACTTACAAGTATCAAGTGAAGGCATACGTTGGAACTTCCTTGTTAACCTCCGCTGTCTCGCCAGATTATATCCCTTACAGCCTCCCGGATAACCTCACAACTTTTGATAACACCACGCAATCTACTCTCATGCTCCCGAATGAACTTAAAGTGGGGGGTACCTACTACAGGTTTAACTTTGTACAAAAGTCATCCGGTGGATTCGGCGAAATGATTCAACAGACGTCAACGGATGATGTTACTTATAGTAACGACAAAGTGGTTCTTTCCTACACGGATCATCCGGATCTTGCCAATGCTAAGTTTGAGGGAATTAATATCCTGTACCATGCGCCCACGAACAAATTCGTTTTTTGGGCTCACTATGAGAACAGTACAGATTACACACTTGCCAGAGTATCAGTCGCTTCGGCCACGCCAGGAGAAGACTTTACATTCCACAAAAGCTTTCGGCCGGAAGGAAACGAGTCAAGAGATATCTCCATTTTCGTAGATGATGATTCGGCATATCTGATCTCGACGGCTAACAATAATTCGGACACAATTCTGTATCAATTGACTTCAGATTGGCTGGATGTGGACCATCAGGTTTCAGTTATTTATCAGAGCCAACACAGGGAACTGCCCAAGATGATTAAAAAGGATGGCATTTATTATCTGTTCTCTTCCCAAGCGGCAGGTTGGTATCCGAGCATACCTATGTATTCATCAGCAACAAGCATAGACGGAGATTGGTCAGAATTGCGGACGATTGGCAACACATCAACCTTCTCGGCGCAGTCGGGTTCCGTTATGCGGGTGAAGCCAGATACGGGCAACAATGTGGTTATGGTTGCTTATCGCTGGATGTTCGGCTGGGCAGGTACGCAAAATGGAACAACGGAGGAACGATTACTTCCTGTGTGGTTCTCCGATGGTTATGCATTTTATGATTATTTTGATCAAGTCCTGTACAACACAAGTGATGATACGCTAGTTCCAGTTCAAAATGGAAAACTCCTGTCACAAGGTAAACCGGCAACAGCGCAAACGGCTAACGGAACGAACCCTGCAAGTTATGCTAATGATGGTAACTATCAGACCGAATGGGTCGGTACAGGCGGTTCCTGGCCGCATTGGTGGAAGGTAGACCTCGGCTCCGTTCAGCAATTGAATAATGTGCAGATCTCCTGGTGGATGCAAAAAGGCTCCGAAGGGTTTTACAAATATAAAATTGAGACCAGTACGGATAATGTAAACTGGACCGTAGCATTGGATCGAACCAATAATACATCTTACGGCTTCACCTCAGATAGTCTATCAAACACTGCTGCCAGGTATGTAAGAATTAACATGATCAATGCGACGCTCCACAATAACCCTAACAACTGGTACACCCCTAGGCTGTGGGAAGTGAAGGTATTTGGATCGGATACAAATTAACCAAGTGCTTACAAGAAGAGAGGTAACGGTGTGAATAATCGATTAACCAATGGTCGCATCTGGAGTGATACAAGCGGTAATCCGATCCATGCCCATGGTGGACATATGTTATTCCATGGCGGTTATTATTACTGGTATGGTGAGGATCGCAGAGAGGATATATATGTGAGTTGTTACCGTTCCAAAGATCTATTCAACTGGGAGTTTCGGAACCATATCCTGACGGCTTCTACGCCAGCTGAACCCATTCGAGTTCGGACGAATCTGGCATTAATGAACGACAAAGGTGGAAAGGTGAATCTCGAACGCCCTAAAGTGATTTTCAACACGGCAACGCAGAAGTTCGTTCTCTGGGTTCACTATGAGAATGGAAACCATTACAACGATGCCGCTTGCGCCATTGCCACATCTGATTCTCCAGATAGCCAGTTCATTTATCATGGCAGCTTCAATCCCTTTGGTTACATGTCGCGTGATTGCACGCTCTTTCAGGACGATGACGGGACGGCATATTTTATATCCGCTGCCAGAGATAATGCGGACCTTCACATCTATCGTCTGCAAGAGGATTACCTTAATGTCGAATGTCTTGCCGGAAAGCTGTGGCAGGGGGAATATCGGGAAGCACCAGCTGTCTTCAAGCGGAACGGGACGTATTATATGGTGACCTCATTTTGCACGGGTTGGGCTCCCAATCAAGGGAAATACGCGATGGCTAATACGATGGATGGACCGTGGGGGATGCTCAGTGATTTTGGTGATGACACGACGTATCGAACGCAACCAGCGTTTGTACTGAAGCGATCTGAGAAGGAGTACCTATACTTTTCGGATCGCTGGAACGGATCGAATTATTTTCAGTCCAGCTATGTGGTACTGCCCATTGAATTCAATGGGGACATTCCCATACTAAAGAATTATGCCACGTTATCTTTGCGAGAGGATACACATCTGATTCATTTTGAAGGATAATTTGAACGATAAAACGACTGATGAGAAAAGACTTTGTTCCTACAGAGAATGCAGGTTCAAAGTCTTTTTGGATGAATTTTATAACTTCAAATCGATTGAATAGCGATCGCGAAGTACTGATAAATGGTGAAGTTCATGTCCAGCCATAACAAATGCAATCGATCGAGCTGAAGCAGGATTCTCACTGACGATTCCTCTACAGAGCCAAGCTTCAGGTGTGAGTCGACGGAGCATAAGAATGGTTGAGCGGCGTGTGACGGCATATTCTTCACTTAAATCGTCGAGGTTATATGTATTAAAAGGGTGGGTTTGCATGAGCACATCCTGATCATATCCAGGATGATTTGTTTTGTCACCTCTGGCGATGCGAAGCAATCGGCTGCTCATGATTCGTTCGTTATCCAGAAGGTGGCCGATGACCTCTTTCACGCTCCATTTGCCTTCGGCATAACGATAATTTGCTTGCTCCTCTGTTAATGAAGAGAGCAACGTTGGTACGATGTTGGCTTGCAGCTCTAAGCGTTCGATGATGTTCCCTTCAGGAACAAGCTGGATATAACCTTTATAAAAAGCTCCATATTCATCTTTAGTAGGTCTTTCAATCATGGTAATGCCTCCTTTGGAATTCATAACTCTGGAATATATTGTAGCATATATCTTGCTTCCAGCATTAAAATTGGCCCTCCGCTTGATTGGCGGAAGGGCCGTTTCATGTGATTTTTTGAACAGTTTATCTCGTTGGGGTGTACCACCTTTAATCCGTATGTCCTATTCCTTTTTTCTGGGCAAACTTCTCCAAAACCGCAAAATCCTCTGTTACTTTTTTGAATGGCAATGTGTCCAGCACCTGTTCCCGGTAACTCTTTTTAGCCGCTGCACTGAGACGGGAGTCAAGTATGCTGAGAATGCCAAGGTCCGTTTCACTACGGATCAAGCGACCTGTTCCTTGCCGTAACCGAAGAAGCATGTCCGGTACAAAAACTTCCATGAACGGATTCTCCGTTACAGATGCCTTATATTCATATACAGGATCGGAAGGAACAGGGAAGGGCAGACGGAAAATAATAACCTGTGACAGGTCAGAACCCTCGATATTCACACCTTCCCAGAATACACCGGTACCCAGGAGTACACCTTTGCTTTTCCTGAATTCGGCGATGACACTGTCCTGGGAAGATCCCTCTTTTTGAACATGGACTGACCATGTATTTTCACTCCCACTCGAACTCAACTTCTGGTGAATTTACTTCATATCCTCCTTTGCTGAGAAAAGGACGATGGTTCTTCCCTGAGTTAGATTACAGAGTCGAACCATCTCTTGGTAAGCTGCTTCAAGATAGTTTTCGCGCTGGTCATGGTGGTAATATGGAACGTTGTTCGAGATGTACATCATGGCATGGTTGGTGTAGTCAAAAGGGGAGGATTTGCGATCCATGAACTCCCCCTTATAACCGAGGGAATGTGTCAAATAAGCGTATTGTTCCTCCAGTGTATCTCCGCCTTGGCACAGCGTTGCCGACGTTAGGATTACAGGTACCTTGCCATTAAATAAAGCGTATTTCAGAAATTGGCTGATATCTTTGGGACAGATGCTGATCGTGGCTACTCCGAGGGGACTGCTCGCCCATAAGAGATAGTTATCCTCTGATTCAGTCAAGACATGCATGAGGGTAATGAGTCCGTTGATGCCTTCAAATGCGTCATCTATTTCTCGTTCCCGACGTGAGGTCAAAATGGAAAGGCGTAGACTGAGATCTTTCAGATTGCTCAAAACTTGGTTTAATGGTATTCCTCTGATCTCGGATACTTTGATTCGGTCGTTATCCTGCTTGGCATGGTGGACCAAATCTGCATTGATCTGTTGGAATATACGCTGGGCACATTTTTTAATAGAATTGGATTGGGAAAAGAGTTCCTTATCCCCGGACTGCTTCGTGAGAAGCTGCACCGTGGTATCGAGAATACGGCAGAGTCCACGATAAGTGAATTCAAGCGTTCTGGCATCCCGCACTTTTGTCTCCAGATTATGTGCTTCATCAATGACGATCAGAGCAGGCTGTTCCGAGATAATGCTCTTGGTTCCTTCTTTCTTCTTCATCAAATCCCGTATGAGCAGGTCCTGGTTCACGATAATAAAATCAATCTCGTGATCTTTTGCGTTCAATTTTGCTCTCATATCGTAAAACAAACATGCATTTTTATGATGACAACGTTCAAATTTGCAATCATTCACGGAAACATGGGACCATTCGGCATCACTAATTCCAGCTTTAATATCCGCTCTTTCATCAATTTCATAATCTAATATACGCTGGGCGAGGGTAGACACGGAGGAGTTTGCATCACTAAGACTGATCAATTCTGCTGCCCTGCTTCGGCAAGCATACTGGCCCATGCCTTTGCCCACGACGGAACGAACCGTTGTAAATCCCAATCTGCTTCCAATGATCCTTAAATCTTTATGTATCTGTTCCGAAAGCTGAATGGAGGAAGTTGCTATAATAACTGGTTTCTGAGAGATTTGATTCGTGAGCAGACTTGGGATCAGATATCCAAAAGACTTGCCGATTCCGACACCAGCTTCAATCATGGCATTCTGTCCATGGATATAAGCATCGGCTATGTCGAGGGACATTTCTTGCTGTCCGATCCGCTCTCTAAGGCCCATTCGGGGGAACCGGTCATATATTCGGAAGATGGCATTGACCAAGGAACGTTCGATTTCCTTGTCCGGTTCCCGCTTATTTATTTTATAGAGTTCATTTAACCAATTCATAACGTTCGCCCCTCTTCCGAATATTGATCTTCTTGTACTACGTTTTGGAGGCGAATTACCTCATGATGGGGTTGTGGCGGCATTTTTTAATCTGGATATGCCTTCCTGTAATTGTGCGTCAGACAAATGTGCAAAAGACAAATACAACCCATATTTCGTACCAGCAGCGGTTGAACTGCTGACTTCTGAGTATACCACACCTTGTGACTTTGCCGATGCCCGAAAGGCCTCATACGTGGATACATTACCTCGCCACCAGCCGAACACGTGCAGACCCGCTTCATTCTCCACCCAATCAAACCCTGTAGAGAGTTGCTGGTTCAAGAGTTTGAGTAACAGATGGAATTTGCGACTATATAGTCGATTCATCCTGCGTAGATGACGCTCATATTGACCACTTGTCATAAATGCGGCTAACGCGCGCTGTTCAATCAGATTAACAGGCCTTGGCTCGTATAAAGCCTGTGCCTTTCTAAAGGTGTCTGCCAAGGTAGGAGGGAGAACTACAAAACCAAGTCGTACTTCAAAAGGTAATGTTTTTGTAAAACTGCCCAGGTAGATTACTCGTCCTGCTTTATCTAGTGTTTTCAGCGGTTCAACATGCATTCCGCGATATCGGAATTCGCTATCATAATCATCTTCGACAATCATGGCATCATGACGATGCGCCCAATCCAGCAAGGTTTGTCTGCGTTCAAGGCTGAGCATTTCGCCAGTAGGAAACTGTCGTGAAGGCGTGACAAACAACATGCGCGCTTCCCAGTCTTGGGGCACAACGCCCTGACCATCGAGATTGGCTTCAATCAACTTGGCACCCGCAGCCAAAATGGCTTTAGAAATCCCGACATAACAAGGGCTTTCCGTCACAACATGATCCCCCGGATCTGCGAGTAATTGAGTGAGTAGAGCTATGGCTTGCATGGAGCCTGCAGTCACGGCAATATGATCCGGATCGACTTGAATTCCCCGCATTCTTCGAAGGTAGGCAGCAATGGCTTCTCTCAATCTCGGTTCGCCCATTGAACTTACAATAGAAGAGGTGGCTTCCAGGTGATGCTCACGCTGTCTTATCTCTGCATACAATCGATTATTCCATTCATCGTAAGGGAATTTGGATAAATCAGGTTGGTATTTGCTGAAATCGATAACTTCATCGCTCTCTAGACTGGCATCATGGTTATCAACATTCGCAGGTGCATTTCTTTGAATTGTCTGTTGTTCAAACTGCTGGATACGATTCCCCCAGGCTGACAAGTGATGGGTACAAGTTTTCACGGTGGACGCATCATTACTTAAATCCAACTGATAAGCAACAAAGGTTCCTCTTCCATGTTCTGATTGAATGTAACCTTGAGCAGTCAACGTATCATAGACCTGATTCACGGTTCCCCTGGAAATGTGATACGTCGCTGCTAACTCTCTAGTAGATGGTAACTTCTCGCCATGTATAAGATGGCCTTCATGAATAGCATCACGAATGGCATGATAAAGAGCCTTCATCTTGGTATATTTTCGGTTCAAATATGAACTGTAAGCTACATGAAATTGCATATGTCCTCCAGGAGTTGAATTTAAAGTGGTACAATAAAAACCGAAATTATTGGATCTTTTTATATGACCATTCTCATTTTATACTAAATCATAGATTAGAGCGATGCCTTTATTGAAAACCACCCAAAAGTTAATTAGGAGGACTACAATCATGCAAACAGGTACAGATCGTGTAAAAAGAGGAATGGCTGAGATGCAAAAAGGTGGCGTCATCATGGACGTTATGAATGCAGAGCAAGCTAAAATTGCCGAGGCGGCCGGGGCAACAGCAGTTATGGCTCTGGAGCGGGTACCTTCTGATATTCGTGCGGCTGGCGGTGTAGCTCGCATGGCGGATCCAACCATTGTTGAAGAAGTTATGAAAGTTGTATCTATTCCAGTTATGGCCAAAGCGCGTATCGGTCATTACATAGAAGCCAAAGTACTTGAATCGCTGGGTGTGGACTATCTCGATGAGAGCGAAGTTCTCACACCTGCAGACGAAGTGTTCCATATTGATAAACATGAGTTCACTGTACCATTTGTATGTGGAGCCAAAGATTTGGGAGAAGCTCTTCGCCGTATTGGTGAGGGAGCATCAATGATTCGTACAAAAGGCGAGCCTGGAACGGGTAACATTGTAGAGGCAGTTCGTCATATGCGCCTAATTAACAGCCAGCTTCGCAAAGTGCAAAACATGTCCAAGGACGAGCTGTATGCTGAAGCTAAAAACCTGGGTGTAGCATATGAGCTACTCCGCGAAATTCATGAAAATGGCAAACTTCCTGTCGTTAACTTTGCAGCAGGCGGTGTAGCTACTCCAGCTGACGCAGCACTAATGATGCACCTGGGAGCAGACGGTGTGTTTGTAGGATCAGGTATTTTCAAATCCGATAGCCCTGAGAAATTCGCTCGTGCAATCGTTGAAGCTACAACACATTACACGGATTACAAACTGATCGCCGAAGTATCCAAAAACTTGGGCGCCCCTATGAAAGGGATCGAAATTTCGAAGTTGGCTCCAGAAGAGCGCATGTCCAACCGCGGTTGGTAAGAGTAGAAAGAACAATTGTAGTTTGAACATAGTGTCATCAAAGCCGATCAATGGATAAAAATTGATCGGCTTTTTGCTATTGTTGACGAATTCTTTCTAAACGATTGAGAATGATTATACTTCTCATTTACGAGATTCGACATTTGCTGTATACTGACAATAACTATTTTACATAATGCATAAATAGAAAACTATGAATTCAAAAGGGAGAGAATCAAATGTCTACACGCTTTAAAAAAGGAATGTTATTTTGCTTTATTGCTGCACTTGTTTTTGTACTTGCAGCCTGTTCCAGTAGTAAGGGTGAAAGCAATGAGGCAAACAATAGCTCACAGGAAGCAACGAAGGAGGTTGCAGCAGATGAGAAGACATCGGGTGCAGATGCTTCAGGTGCAGCTCAAACCACGTATCCGATAACCGTTTCAAATTATACGACAGAGAACGGCACATGGGTGAAGAAGGATCAAACATTTGACAAGGCACCTGAACGAGTAGTTGCCAATACGCAAGGTGCAGCCGAGCTGATGATTCGCCTGGGTTTGACAGACAAGCTTGTAGGTGTAGCAGCGCTGTTCGGCAGTGTGCCTGATGATATTGCTGATGAGTTCAAAAAAATTCCTGTGCTGGCTGAAGGCTATGTAGGTAAGGAACTGACCATTGGTGCTTCGCCTGACCTGGTTGTGGGACGTGGTGGATTGTTTGAGGATGCGGATTGGGGTGTTGGTACAGTAAGCAGCTTGAATGATATGGGGATCAAAACGTATGTACAAAGCACCAGTGTTCCTGATGCATCGTTAGATAGCCTGTATCAGGATATTACTGAATTAGGTGAGATATTCAACGTACAAGCGAATGCTGCCGCATATATTGAGACGCTAAAAGCACGCGAGACTGCGTTGTCGGCCCGAGCTAGCGCTGAAACGATCAACTATGCCTCTTTTTCGGATAATGGTGATGGAACCATCGGAATTTATAACGGAAACGGAGATACATTTATTGAAAGTGCAATGTCATTAATCAATATGCATAATATGCTCATCAATGAAACCGGAACACTCAGTCTGGAGAAGCTCATCGAGCTGAATCCGGATGCTCTGATTATTTCTAGGTATGCAGGTGGCATTGATCCTGAACAGACGATTGAAAAACTGCTAGCTAACAAACAGGTACAAAACATCAACGCAGTTAAAAACAAGAAAATCTACATTATTGATTTCAACAACTTCTGGGGATATGGAGATTCCATCTTCACAGGTGTTGAAGGGCTCGCTGATGATCTAGGTTTGTAAATGAGTAACATATAAACACCAGTTGCTAATTAATAATTAATGCACGACCAATAGTTAGCCGTGCAGTCAGAGAGCCAATAACCCTATTTCGTGGTTATCGGCTCTTTTATAGTTCAGGCTGTTTGCCATTACGGATGCTTATCCGGCCCCAGTCCTGCCAGTATTATTATTAAGCCTCGCTTCGTGGCTCCATTAACATGATATGACATTCCTTTTCGGCGGAAGGCTTAATCTCGACTCCCTTGGGGACAATATACATTTCGTCCTTAGAAATCTTCACTTGCCCATCACGAAAATCAATTATCATTTCACCTTCGAGCACAAAAAACAACTTATCAGTTTCCTCATGAACATGCCACTCAAAATCTCCAGCAATCTTTACGATCTTAAATTGATAGTTATTCATTTCTCCAATGAGTTTCGGAGACCACAGATCGTTTATTTTCGAAAACTCCTCATTCAGTTTAATAGATTGATAGTGCATCGTAATTCCTCCTGTGTATTATTTGTTTAAGTTCAGTATACTGATTTGGATTATGGTATAACATGGATGCCTGTTGAAATCAGGATGGATTATTGATGAACTTCTGACGATACTCCGTAGGAGAAACACCATATTGTTTTTTGAACACTCTACTAAAATAAAAAGGATCGGCGATGCCCACCGTTTCAGCAATCTGTTGCACAGACACATCGTTTGCCAATAACATTTGTTCTGCCATGTCCATACGATATTTTAATATATATTCTGCTGGCCCCATACCTGCATGTCTTCTAAACACATAGGAAAGTCGATTTCGATTAACGTTATTTTGTTCTGCAAGCGATGCGATAGACAGACTTTGACCATAGTATTCCTGAATATAGGCAGAGACCCGTTCAAATAAAACATCTGATTCACAACTTTTTTGTCTATGGTCAACACATAACAAAGTTTCATTCAGTACAACGCGAAACAGCATCTCGGTCTGAAACCTTGAAATACCTCCATGCTGGTTATACACATGCCAGAGACCGTAATTAATTCGATTAGACGAGAGGATTGGCCCGTTGATAATTCAAAATGCTGATGAGAAAAGCTTGACTCTTTCAGGTCTGAACTACATATTCGGTATAAAACCAAGATATACTCCCAATCATTTTTATTAAACACGGTTTGGTCAAGTTTCATATTTGCTCCCCCATGTACAACTTTTCCTGGTGAAAAGATATAGGGCTTCCCATCAAATTCAAATTGTATTTTTCCTGTCAAAGGAAACACAAATCCAGGGAAAGAATCGGTATATTCAGCGTGGGGCACGCCTGGATTTTAGCATATCGATATATTCCTTCGACTTGAAAAGGAATGTGTGCAAAATGCGCTGCTAACTGATTAACGTCTACTTTCACATTACATACCTCGTTTCAATAATGTTGCCAGTCCTGTTGAGATAAATCGTTACAGATCTTACTACAAGACTATTGATAATCATTCTCACTGTCAACATGTTAAACAAAACCCTTCAAGAATCACGAGAGTATGAAACCTCATTTTTACATATGGGCAATTGAATCGATCTTGTGTTAACATGTGCACTAACTAATCCAAATGTTTGCTTGAGAAGGGGAACCCCATGTCCATTCGAATAAAAATGCTGCTGTCCTTCACGGGCATGCTTGTTATAAGTCTACTGTTCATCCTGCTTACGGCAAGCTTATACACGATTGCAGCCACAGGGGATCTACAGAGTTTTCGCGATATTTACAAGGTACATTATCAGATCAATCCACTAACTGAACAGGGAGAATCGATCTTTCAAGAGATGAAATTTCTGGCCAAAAATGACCCGGACGATCTGCAGAACAAGGTTTTACTGCGTGAATATGACTTGAAGCTGCGAGCTGAGAAGTCAGGGCTCTACGTCAGACGGGAGAATAGCCAGATCTTTGAATCGTTGACCTTCAACCAGCCAGAACTAAAGCAAGCACTGCCTGCCTATGATCTGAACAATTATCAGATTCGAAGCACCTTCAATATTGGAGAACGATTTTATGCGTATGCTAAGTTTGATTTTCAATATTCAGATGGAGAACGGGGGAGTATCTTCGTCATTCGTGAGAGAAGCCCCTTCGCAGAGCTTACTCGCAAGCTGCTACCTGTGATGTCATTACTGCTTATAGGCGTCCTGATCATCGCGAATCTTCTCTTGTTCCGCTGGATCACGCGTAGTTTCATTAAGCCGCTCAATCAACTACGAAGCTCAGCGGAGCATATTAAAGATGGCAATCTATCCTTTAAGATTCAATTAAACTCCAATGATGAGGTTGGGCAACTCAGTGAAGCATTCGAGAGTATGCGGAATCAATTGCAGCGCTCCTATGCGCTACGACAGCAGGACGAAGCAAACCGCAAAGAGCTCATTTCCAACATTTCGCATGATCTCCGTACCCCGATTACCAATATCAAAGGATACATTGAGGGCATTCGTGACGGAGTGGCTAATACTCCGGAGAAAATGGAGAGTTACGTTAATATCATTCACTCCAAAGCAGTTAGCATGGATAAGCTGGTGGATGAACTGTTCTTGTATTCGAAGCTTGACTTGAACCAAGAGCCTTTCCTGTTCGAAACAGTTGATATTGCTGATTTTCTTGAAGATAGCATTGAAGAGCTGAGATACGACATGGAGGATAAAAGCGTTGCCTTGCATTGGAATAACCAGGTGTCTGGTCCCGCTATGGCTGCTGTGGATCCGGAGAAGTTGAAACGTACCGTTGTTAATGTGGTGGATAATGCACTCAAATACATGGAGAATGAACACAAACGATTCGAGATTACACTTCAAGCGGATGAAAATTGGATTACGATGGCGTTTAAAGATAATGGCAGAGGAATACCCAAAGAGGCATTACCTTATATATTTGAACGTTTCTATCGCGCAGAACAATCCCGCAATTCGTCAACCGGTGGAAGTGGGCTTGGGCTGGCCATTGCCCGCCAAATTATAGATGGACACGGAGGTTTTATCTGGGCCGAAAGTCAGCCCAATGATGGCACGAGCATATATATCAGACTGAAACGGCTGAATGAAGAGAGGGACTAGTGAGTATGGCTAACATATTGATTATTGAAGACGAAACAACGATTGCTGAACTGGAACGGGATTACTTTGAGCTCAACGGATTTTCCGTGGATCTCTGCCACACCGGTGATGATGGCCTGAAGCAAGCACTGGAGGGGGACTACAATCTGATCATTGTTGATCTGATGCTCCCTGGACTCGACGGGTTCGAGTGTTGCAGGCGCATTCGTGAGGTGAAGGAGGTACCCATCCTTGTCGTTTCGGCGAAAAAGGAGGAAATCGATAAGATCCGGACGTTCAATCTGGGAGTCGATGATTTTATTACAAAACCGTTTAGCCCAAGTGAAATGGTTGCACGAGCCAAGGCTCATTTAACCCGATACGAGAGACTACTTGGTAAAAACAAGCCAGCCCAGCAGGATGAAATTCATATCCGCGGGCTTCACATCGACAAAAGCTCACGCCGCGTTTTCGTTAATGGTGAAGAAGTGGCGATCACAACCAAGGAGTTCGAGTTACTTGTATTTCTTGCGAGTCATCCCAACCGTGTATTTAGCAAATCTGATCTGTTTGAGCGCATCTGGGGTATGGATTCCACCGGAGACATTGCAACAGTTACCGTCCATATTCGCAAACTCCGTGGGAAGCTGGAGACAGACCCCAAAAATCCCGAATACATCGAAACCGTCTGGGGTGCAGGCTACCGTTTCACCGTATAAGTTTTGAGAAAATTTAGACCCAGTTTATAATTTGTTAATGATTTTGTCCTTGGGAGTTTCTTTTTGTCCTCTATTCTATAGATACAGGCAACTACAACCTATAGAGGAGGAATTCAAACATGAATTCTACAACCCGCAAAATCGCTACATTTCTAACCATAACTGCACTAGGTACAGCCGCATTCCCACTAACTGCGAATCAAGTACATGCAGCTACATACGTTAATACCATTGCGGCAACAACCGCACAGCTTACTCCACAGCAAATTGATGCTGCTGTCAAAGATCTGAATAGTTTGGGAATCATGAACGGGTACGCAGATCAATCCATGGGTGAACATCGAGCAATTACACGTGCAGAGTTAGCATCATTGGTTTTTAAAACATTTCATTTGGAGAGCAAGACGGGAGAAACCGTAGAAATGACGGACGTGAACCCGAATGCGTGGTATGCACCTTATGCATCAAAGCTTGTTGAACTTGGCATCATGCAAGCGAACGATGGACAATTCAATCCGCAGACTCAAGTGTCGGATGCTGAACTTGAGCAGGTCGTATCCAAAGCGATGCAGCGTGATGTAAAGTCCGTTCACCATTGGATGAGCAAGTTCTACTCTGAAAACGGTTCGGCAACGCGCGGCGAAACAGCGGTGCTCCTGCAAACTGCCCACCAGGCCATTCCTTCGGAGCAGGCTCAAATCGAGAGCGTTCGATCACTGAATGCCATTACGTTAATCGTCACGTTTGACAAACCACTGACAGCAACGGATGAAGCTTTTGCCAAGGCACAATTGGACTTTGCGTTTAGTGGTGGGCTGACCTTAACCAATATGCCCCGTTTGAAAACAGGTTCGATTGCCACTTACATCGTTCCAACGTCCGTACAAGATGCTGGTGAAGTGTACAGCCTTACTTACAAAGGTCAAGATGCTGGTTCCTTTGAAGGCAGTAGCACGAAAATAAACATGACCACAGCTAGTCAAGTCACGAATGATACCTTCGAGATTGAAGCATTGCAAGAGAATGGAGTCGTGGATTACGGTTATATTATTGCGGCTTACAGCGGGGGTCGAGGAGCTAATGCGTTCGTGCTGAATGATCAGGAGCAAGCAGGTGGCAAAACGTTTCAAATCATTTCTTCCATGCAGGCAAGACAAGTTGTAATTACGCCAGAAGGTGGCGAGCCCATCATTGCCAGATATGTGCCGTTCACACAATCCACAGACGGCAAACAAGAACCGAAGTTCCGTTTGCCTGAAGGACAAACGCTGCAATCAGGTGTCACTTATACGGTTTCTTCGGATTGGGCCAACATCGAAAATGCTTCATTCACTGCCAAGTCGTTGGATGCGCTGGAGGTTGCAAGTGCTCAAGCAGTCAGCGAAAACTCCATTGAAGTTACGCTTGTCCAAGATCCTGGAGATGAACTGTTCTCTGGTCGAAGTGTAACATTAACTTCACCTAGCGGGGATGTTCTGACGGCCACGTATAAATATTCAAGTCGAAAAGGTGCGACAGGTGTATTCGACCTCGCTAATGATGGGAAGTTGACTCCAGGTACGACTTATACATTAAACCCAATTGGGGATTGGAGCGTTTCTTCTTCGGTTACCCTGACACTGGAGTAAAGGAGGCAGTATGAGTAAGTCGCTAATCATCGTTATTCTAATAAGTAGTATGTTCATCGTGCAAGGCTGTGTACCTGAAGTGAAAAACGACTCGACTGTGGAGGAGAAGAACATGACTTCACTGGAAGAACAGTTGTTCAAGGCGGTAGAGGATAGAGATAACGAAAATATTCAAAAATGGATTCAAGCGGGCGCCCATATCAATGCTCAGGATCAGAGCGGAAGAACGGCTGCCATGATTGCAACTTACAATAATGATCTACCATCGGCCAAAGTGTTAATTAAAGCGGGTGCGGATGTGAATATACAGGACGATATGAAGAATAACCCGTTTCTGTACGCTGGTGCTGAAGGATACCTGGAGATTTTGAGGCTGACAATTGAGGCGGGAGCGGACCCAACGATAACGAATCGATATGGAGGGACAGCACTTATTCCGGCTTCAGAGCATGGATATGTGGAAGTAGTACAAGAGCTTCTGACTCAAACTTCAGTGAATGTGGACCATGTTAATCAACTGGGATGGACAGCATTGCTCGAAGCGATCATTCTTAACGATGGCAATGCCCGGCAGCAGGAGACGATACAATTACTCATTGACCATGGAGCAGACGTGAATATACCGGATCGTGATGGTGTGTCACCGCTCAGTCATGCAAAGAAGAAAGGCTTTAAAGAATTGAAGACATATTGGTACGGGCTGGAGCCCAATAGAAATGATCTAGGGTCAATAAAGAAACCAAAATGTTGAGCTACATGTAAAATGGTATTTATAGAGCGCCTGGTTCCTTCGATGCTGAGGGGCAGGCGCTTCAATATATTAAAAAATGAATATCTCTGCTTTAAAGTTTGCTATAGTGTACCCCGCTGCATCCAGATAAAATGGAAATACCAACCATGTAAGCGCTGTCTATTATTGTAGCTCAGGTATCTTTATCTTTTGCACCTGCTACTCAGTAGCCCTAACTTGAACAGGTTGGAATCATTCATGGAGGTGTATGATGAAAAGGAAGTCTTGGTATACGTTGGTGGTGACAGGTATTGTTTCTTTGTTTTTTTCGGTAAGCGCTTTCGCAGGTTATGTGTTCTGGGAACCACTAACCTATTTTAACGCAAGTACATGGCAAAAGGCGGATGGATATTCCAATGGGAACATGTTTAACTGTACGTGGAGAGCTAACAATGTTAATTTTACAAGTGACGGCAAGCTTAAGCTTGGTTTGACCAGCTCTGCACAGAACAAGTTTGATTGCGGAGAGTACCGTTCCACGAATACGTACGGGTACGGCTTGTATGAAGTCAGCATGAAACCTGCCAAAAACACTGGTGTGGTATCCTCATTTTTCACATACACAGGTCCGTCACATGGTACCCAATGGGATGAGATTGATATCGAATTTTTAGGAAAAGACACAACCAAAGTGCAGTTTAATTATTATACCAATGGCGTTGGCAATCATGAGAAGGTTATCAATCTGGGTTTTGATGCATCTCAAGGTTTCCATACGTATGCTTTCGACTGGCAGCCGGGACATATCAAATGGTATGTGGACGGTGTCTTGAAACATACGGCAACCAGCAATATTCCTTCAACACCTGGAAAAATCATGATGAATCTGTGGAATGGAACAGGTGTTGATAGCTGGCTTGGTCCATATAACGGTGCCAATCCACTCTATGCGGAATACGATTGGGTTAAATATACAAGTAATTAAGTAGACTGAAGCAGCCGTTAGTGGCTGCTTTTTTACTGTTTTCGAACGTTGCATTTATTAAATATATGTATTCAATATCCAATATCCTAAATTAATGCAATAAATGTTGCAATATTAGTATGGGCATAAATATCATTCATTCATTATGATAAACGTGTAAGCAACATTACATAGACTGGGGGAACGAAGTTGGACACAAGTAAAAAGAGACGCGTAGGCAGCTTGGTCATGATCGGTGTATTGGCCCTATCAGCAGCCTTGAGCGGATGCAGCAGCGGAAACGACAAACAGACAGAAACGAGCGCACCGGCGACAACGTTGGAGCTCAAAGATGGGAAATATGATCCACCCGTATCTATTACATATTTACGGCCATGGGGTCCCGATGTGAAGTTTAAGCCGGGTGAGGATCAGGATAACAACGTGCACACCAAATGGGCCAAGGAGAAACTCGGTATCGAGCTGAAAAACCAGTGGATTTCTCCTTCCACCAACAATGCATTTGAGACAAAGCTGCGTCTGTCACTTGCTTCCAATGCGGACATGCCGGACATTATTTCGTATCGCGGCGAATTCAATCTGGTGCGTGAATTGATTGAGTCCGGAAAATTTGTCGATGCCGGCGAATTGTTTGACCAATATGCAAGCGATACATGGAAAGCAGCCGTAAACGAAGATCCTTCCGTATGGTATCCATACATGCAAGATGGCAAAAAGATCGGTATTCCGATTCTGGACTATGCCTATAACGGTGATCCTGTCATGTGGATCCGTGAAGACTGGATGAAGAAATTCAATCTGGAAGCACCTAAAACGATAGACGATCTTGAAGTCATTATGGAAACGTTTACGAATCAAGATCCGGATGGTAATGGGAAACAGGATACCTACGGACTGACCATCGGTTTCAAGAACTGGCTGAACACATGGATGTCAGAAGCTGGATGGGTATTCGGTGCTTATGGTACAATGCCGAACCAATGGAATCTGACGGCAGACGGTAAACTTGAATACGGTTCGGTTACACCGGGTGCCAAGCAGGCTTTAGCCAAGTTACAAAGCTGGATGAGCAAAGGTTATATCCCGGAAGAAGCCGGCGTGTATGACGAGACAAAAGCTGCTGAAGAATTTACTGCTGGAAAAGCAGGTATTGTGGTAGGTCCTCACTGGATGCCATCCTGGCCACTGGAGGATGTGAAGAAGAATAATCCTGAGGCTGAATACAAGGCGTATCCGATTCCTTCCGGTCCGGACGGTCAAGCAGGAAGACATGGTACGTCGAACGGAAACGGCGTAATTCTGATTAACAAAGACATGAAGAACCCGGAAGCCTTTTTCACCTATCAGAACTATCTCTTTGATCACTATGCGAATCCTAAAGAGGGCGATGAGTTCGAACATGGATTTGCAGAAGGATACGATTGGGTTATGGTCGATGGGAAACCATCAACTGATGCAAGTCTTACAGGTGGTTATGCTCCCGAGAAGTACACGTTAACGTTTGATGGAGCGCGAATTCCAAATCTGAGCATGACAACACTCGCGAAGCTGGCAAGCGGTGAAGAAGCGACCACGCCTTTCGAGAAAAAGATCAAATCAGGTGTACCTATACCTATGCTTGATGCAGCCAAGATTGTATTGGATCAAAAGGACATCGTGTTCAATCAAATGTTTACCGGTGCACCTTCCATGACAATGCAGATGAACAATGATATTTTGACGAAAATGGAGAAAGATACCTTCTCCCAAATTGTATATGGCAAAACCTCCGTGGATGCATTTGACTCGTTTGTTGAGAAGTGGAAATCCTCAGGCGGAGATCAGATTACCAAAGAAGTAAACGAGTGGTATGATTCCGTGAAAAGTGGAAAATAGGACGAGGGCAGAGCCGCAAACATGAATTTGATGCGGTGCGGTAACATAAGCAACATAAAGGCATTGCAGGAGAGCAACTCCCGCAATGCCTTTTGTTATGCCATATGAAAAATGGGGGACCAGTGAGTCTATTTGAACGTCAAATCTGATCTGAGTACACCTTAAACCGGCAGATTTTCCCGATATTCTTGTGGAGTGAGATCATAAAATTTCTTAAAAACTCGAATGAAATAAGCGGTATTGTTGTACCCGACAAGTTCTGCGATCTCAAACACTTTGGCGGTAGAAGTTCGCAAATGATAGGCTGCTTTCTCCATTCTTAATCGGTATACGTATGCTGTAAGTGCTTCACCGGTCTCCGCTTTGTATACCTTGGACAGGTATACCGGATGAAGATGCACATGGTCAGCAATTGCAGGCAGTGATACATCTCCAGCCAGATGAAGGTCGACGAAACTTTTGACGCTGCGTACAATGGTGCTGTGATTGTCTCTAAGCTCTTGTTCAGCATCATCTCTTATGTAATGAAGTGTGCGTATGGACCAGTCCTGTAATTGCTGTGCAGTGGAGTAACTCGGCGCTTGAAAATAGCGATAGGACTCTGCTGGAATCAAAGAAGAGATTTGTTTGCCATTTTTATGAATGATGTACGCAAACGCACCTGCAATAGCAAAATACACCTCAAAGGTGGACTCCGCTATATCATGATGTTCATTGGAATGCAGCAGTTCCTCAAAAATGTGCTCGATTTTCTGTTCCACATCCTCAAACCGCCCAGCTTCCAATAGGCTGATCAACGTTGGCGGCTGATAGAGTGACCTGATTGTATGTAGCGGGTTGGCGTCCGTTTCATCGGAAGCTGTGACAAACAATCCTTGTACTTGACCCATCCGTTTACGCATGGACATGACCGTTCGCTCATAAAGTTCACCGATCTCGTAAGGAAACTTGCCCCAGCTGGATACAGAGATAGAGATTGCACCCTTTAAGTATAACTGAACATTGGTTTGAATCTGGGCAGCATACTGCTCAAGCAGAGTCTGAGGCGTCTCGTTCCTGCTATAGCTCATCGCTGTGGAATGCTTCATGCTAACCAGAACAACGATGTAATCATGAACATCTCGGGTGTGCCAGATATGAAAATGATTATGCATCACTTCACTAATGATATTACATATCGCATATTGCATTAGGGCCAGATCACCGTGTGCCATTTCGGATAGATGTTTTTCCATACGAATAATCAGCATACCGAGGTCTTCACCTATGGAGTAGGGAAGTTCCAGCAGATCAAGCTTGTCTGCCAGTGTCTTCGGATCATAGACTTTTCCAGTCAGCAACTCATGCAGCATCGTGGATTGAAGCAATGGAAGATGATCCTGAAAAGCATGCAAGGCTCGTTGATGAGACGCTGCCGTTTCCCACTTTTCTTTAATTCGATGAACAAGACGTTGCACGGATTCAATCAGATCTTCATCGCTAACGGGTTTCAGCAAGTAATCGAAACTTTCTTGCGCAATGGCCTGTTTGGCATATTCAAAGTCCGCGTGACCTGATAAGAGAATCGTCTGCACATGAGGCCACTTTTCATGAATCGCTGTAATAAGTGCAATGCCTGACATTTCAGGCATACGAATATCGGTAATTACAATGTCAATGTCGTGATTGTCCATGATTTCCAGTGCTACTGCACCGGATAAAGCTTCATGGACCGTACCAATTCCGCAGCTTTCCCACGGGATGGTCTCTGCCAGCGTTTCCACGACCGAACGTTCATCATCCACCAGTAATATTTGCAGCATGGGTCTTTCACCTACTTGTCTGTATTGTCGTGCCATGTGATGTTAACTTTAATCCCACCCATTGAAGATTGTTCATAGAAAAGTCCCGAACCTTCACCGTACTGAAATGACAAACGTTGATGCACGTTCCATGTACCACATCCCATGTTCTCATCCAGCGGCTTAAGAAGATTATCTCTCAGCAGATCCAGCTGTTTCTCAGACATGCCAAGCCCGCTGTCCTCCACAATTATCGAGTACACATCATCCTCGCAGTCCGCATAGATTTTAATCTCACCATCCACTGATTTGGGCTCCAGACCATGAATAATAGCGTTCTCAATAATAGGCTGAAGGGTTAGTCTCGGAACTGTTTTATCTAAAATATCATGAGGCACATCGATTGTAAAATGCATTCGTTCCAGACGAAGTGACTGGATTTCCAAATAATTTTTGACCATCGTCAACTCTTCCCGAAGCGTGGCTTGATCCTTTTCGGACCTGGTTATGTATCGGTAATACTCTCCCAGATTCAGTGCCATGGCTACCACGGCCTTTTCATTTTTCATTCGGGCCATGTTCTTGATATAGAAGAGACAGTTATAAAGAAAATGCGGATTAATCTGCGATTGAAGCTGTTTGAGCGTAGCCTCGCGGCTCCTTAATTTCTCCTCATATACATTCTCGATTAACTCTTGGATTCGCTGGGCCATGATGTTGAATCGTGCAAATAACAGACTGAATTCATTGCGTGCCGGGTGATGCAGCCGAACGGAAAAATCCCCGGTGGATAAGCGATTTGTCCCTTTTACCAGCTGGAGGAGCGGAAGCTGTACACTGCGATAAAGTGTATATAAAACAACGACACTCATTACGATTAGAACGGCAATTGAAGCGTAAAACAGATTTCGGCTGCTCGTAATCGGTTTCAAAATCTGTTGCATGGGCACATAGTCAACATAATACCAGCCCAGGCTCTTGGATTGAATATAGGAGACGTAATATTCCGTTTTGTTTAACGTTGTGGTGAATCCACCGCTGGCTCGCAGTTTTGCTTCTTTCAAAGAGGGCAGTATGGCATTCAGCGTTTCCTTTCCAGAGCTATTGCTGATTAAACCATAATCGGGATGAAACATGAATGGATCGCCCTTATTGTTTAACTTGTTTTGATTGAGAAGGGTAGTTAAGTGATGAACTGGAAAACTGATTTTGGTAATTAATCGAGCTTTGTCGGGTTGCACCATCGCTGTCGTTGGGTCTGTCGTGTACCAGATAAACTGATTGTCTGCATAGGTCCAGGACTGCGATAGAGCCTCCTTAAATTCATTATCACTGTACGGAATGTAAGCATAGTAATCCGTTGATATGACTTTTTTCATCCGAGGAAAGTATAGCGTGATGGTCGAATGCCATTTGCTTGCTGCATTGTACAGATTCATCTTTTCCAGTATGGCACTTCCAACCTTCACACGTTCATAGGGAACATCCTTGTAGTCAGGGCGTTGATATTCCTGAATGCTGGAATCTTGTCCTATAGACATCCCATATAATGACAATTGGTAAATATTGGATTCTACTGAATCAGCAAATGTCGACAGGTGATTCATTGTATTGTTCTGAATCTCGTGTTCAATGACACGTACACTTTCCCGGTTCGAGTATGTGTAGAGAAACAATACCAGAATAAGCAGCATCACAAACAACAATGTAATTTTGGTAAAGACATTCATGCGTGTAAACAAAGTCCAACCTCCTAAATCTCATTTAAATATTGATATCGTTGTTGCAATATTAGGATATAGATCGCAAATTTCCATTGCTATAATTTTAATATACAAGTTCACGATGACTTGTAAAATATAAATTTTAGAACATGGGGGATGCAGGAGTGAAGGAACATACGTTAGAAACGCCGCATAAACGGCGCTCCACCAGGGTCAAACAGCGCTGGAATATGCAACGGAATTGGACCTTGCATATGATGCTCGTACCAGCCGTATTGCTGGCACTGGTGTTTCAGTACATACCGATGGGCGGCATTGTCATTGCTTTTCAGGATTTTAAGCCTTACTTGGGATTTTCTGAATCCAAATGGGTTGGTTGGGACAATTTTAGATATTTATTCTTATATCCGGATGTAGGTCAGGTGATCTGGAATACACTGGTCATTGCATTTTTCAAAATCATCGCGGGACTGTTCGCTCCATTCTTGTTTGCCATTTTGCTCAATGAAGTTCGCTTGACGGCATTCAAAAGAGTGAGCCAAACGCTTGTGTATCTGCCGCATTTCCTATCATGGGTTATTCTCGGTGGGATTCTGCTCGACATCCTGTCTCCTCAGGGCGGCATGGTGAACCAGCTTGTCGTAGCCTTTGGAGGAGAACCGATCTTCTTCCTGGGAGATGGCACATGGTTCCGTATTACGCTAATCGTCAGCGATGTCTGGAAAGAATTTGGTTTTGGTACGATCGTATTTCTGGCTTCTCTATCAGGAATCAATCCTGCGCTCTACGAGGCTGCCGAGGTGGATGGGGCCAACCGCTTCAAACAGACGCTGCACATTACAATTCCGGCATTGATGCCGATTACAATCGTACTGATGACACTCTCTATCGGCAATATCCTGAACGCTGGTTTTGATCAGGTGTTCAACTTGTACAATCCGCTTGTGTATGACAAAGGCGACATCATTGACACCTTTGTATATCGACTCGGGATCTTGAACGGGAAGATGAGTTTTGCCACAGCAGTGGGGTTATTCAAATCAGTGGTAGCTACCATTTTGATTGTTATATCGTACAGAATGGCTTACAAACTGGCTAATTATCGAGTTTTCTAGAGAGGAGAAAAGGGCTTGTATTATAAAACAAAAGGATACCGCATATTTAGCATCGCTAACTATACTTTTCTTGGGATATTATCGTTACTCTGTATTTTACCAATTATTCATATATTGGCTGTTTCATTCAGCAGTATGGCGCCGGCATCATCGAATCTGGTCAGCTTCTGGCCCATTGGTTTCACAACGGACGCTTATGTGAAAACCTTCGGAAATTCAAATTTCATCAACTCGCTTCTGGTGTCTCTTAAACGGACTGTGCTTGCAACGATCATCGGTATGGTCATCATGCTCATTACCGCATTTCCGTTGTCGAAGGAAGATATCAGTTTCAAAGGTCGCTCGTTGTATACATGGTTCTTTGTTTTCACCATCTTGTTCAGCGGCGGTTTGATTCCCAGTTACATTCTGATTCAGAAGCTTGGTCTGATGAATACGATCTGGGCACTTATTTTGCCCGGCGCTCTGTCCGTGTGGAACGTTATTCTGATGATGAACTTCTTCCGTGGTCTGCCCAAAGAACTTGAGGAAGCAGCCTACCTGGATGGAGCAGGTCATATCAAAACATTGATTCTGGTCTACGTTCCGCTGTCGCTTCCGGCGATCGCAACCTTGTCCTTGTTTACAATGGTGTATCAGTGGAACTCCTGGTTCGACGGCATGATCTATATGTCTGATATTAAAAATTATCCGCTGGCTTCTCTGTTACAGACCATTATCGTTCAGCAAGATCTCAGCAAAATCAATGTGGACCCTTCCATGTTGGAGAACATCTCACAGCGAACCGTGCGCGCAGCACAGATCTTTATTGGTGCGCTTCCCATTCTGATGGTATACCCGTTTTTACAACGTTTCTTCGTAAAGGGAATTGTTATTGGAGCAGTCAAGGAATAGGCTATGCAATACAAGGATAACCGAGCTGAGGGAGGAAGTAAGATGAGAAGAGGATTGGCATGTATGGTGGTGTGGAGCTTAATGGCTACCCTCGTTTATCCAGCAACTGCTGGGGCAGAAAGTGTACAAGATCAAGCAGAGGTAGGAAATGTGCAGGCGAAAAGCCTGCACTCCTCTGTTTCCTATAATGACCTTACCGGGCATTGGTCACAATCCGCAGTTACACGATTGCAGGACTTGAATCTATTGAAAGGTTACACCGACGGCACATTCAAGCCCAGTCAGGTCATTAGCCGAGCTGAATTTGTTATGATTCTGGATCGGGCGTTTGGTTTCACCGGTAATGCGGCGACGGGTTCATATGCTGATCTGACTTCAGACGATTGGTACCATGATGTGATGGTTCGGGCCAATGGTTCTGGCATTATTGAAGGCACAGACCGTGAACATCTGTCACCGAAACAACCGATTAGCCGGCAAGATGCAGCGGTTATGGTGGATCGTGCTTTTCAACTTTCAACGAGTGCGAACGATGAGAGTGAACTATTGAAATTTCAGGATGCAGATGATATTTCCAGTTATTCAAAGAAAGCGCTTACCTATCTGGTAAAAGAAAATATTTTAAAAGGCTTTCAAGGTAAATTAAATCCCAAATCTCCGATTACACGAGCAGAGACAGCAACCATGTTGTCAGCGATGATTGCCGATGTGAAAAGCGCTCCTGGTATATATGAGTCCCGGGTGGATGGCAACTTCATTGTTAAATCGACGGATGTCACGCTGAAAAATACACTTATCAACGGAAATCTGCTACTGGCAGAAGGCGTTGGCGAAGGGAATGTTGTTCTTCAGGGCGTAACCGTTACAGGAAGTGTCATTATTAAAGGCGGAGGCAGTCATTCCATCGACATTAGCAACTCCAAGCTGAATCGAGTAGTCGTTGACAAACGTGGGGAACCCGTCAGAGTTGCCATTGCGGGAGAAAGTAACATTCAGGATCTGCATGTCATGCAAAAATCCATTCTGGAAATCTCTTCAGAGAGCCTCATTGATTCCATGAATATTCATGCAGAAGCGAATCAGACCCGAGTGGATACCAAAGGTACGATTCAACAATTAAGTGTTGATGCGAATGATGTTGTTATTAATGGAGAGAAAGTGAAACAAGGTCTGCGTACATCCATGACAGGCGAAGTTCAGCAACCTGTATCGTCACAGCCTGGGGGTTCAACGAGTGGGGCAAACACGCCAACGCAATCTACTCCTGGAGAGCAAACACCATCCAACCCATCGATACCAAGCAATCCTGCGGGTGAAAAACCGGTTCCTGCTACAACGATTCCGCATGACCAATGGGAACTGGTCTGGAATGATGAGTTTAACGGTTCTGCGATCGATTCTTCCAAATGGACCGTGCAGGATACAGGTCTGGTTTATAATAATGAAATGCAGTATTACAGCCCGGATAACACTCGTATAACGAGAGATCAGAACCGAAGCGTGTTACAGATTGAAGCGAAAAAAGGTCCGAAAAATGGTAAGGATTACAGCTCCGGCAAACTGATCTCCATGGGGAAAGGCGACTGGACCTACGGTAAAGTGGTAGTACGTGCAAAGCTTCCTATTGAAAAAGGCATGTGGCCTGCCATCTGGATGATGCCTACGGATGAAGCGCATTATGGTGGATGGCCGGCATCTGGAGAGATCGATATTATGGAGCTCATCGGTGGCAATGAGAGTAATAACAAGGTATATAGCACATTGCACTATGATAGTGTGAAGCCTGATGGTTCCCATGGACATGATCAGGGAAGCCTTACTCTTCCGAAGGGAGAGACTTTTGCTGACGATTATCATGATTTCCAGGTGGAATGGTTGCCGGGCATGATCCGCTTCTATGTAGACGGTAAACTGCATCATGAAGTGACCAACTGGCAAACAAAGGCCGCGGGCCAACCCGAGTATTATACGTTCCCAGCACCATTTGATCGTCCATTCTATCTGATTCTGAATCTGGCAGTTGGCGGAGACTGGCCGGGCTCACCTGAGAGCGACTTCACTTCTGAAACGATGAATGTTGATTTTGTGCGTGTGTACTCTTACAAAAATCTCAACACATGGCCTGATGTAACAACCAATCCCATCGAGCCTGTACAACAGCGTGAACCACAAGCCGATGGCAATCTAATCTACAATGATCGTTTTACGGAAGGGTCTGAAGAAAATGGAGTGCCTCTGCAGTGGAAATTCATTACGAATGCTGACGGAGCGGGCAGTGTGCAAGTTGTAGAGGATGAGCAGAAAGGCAAAGCAGCACAAGTTACCATTGATGCATCGGGGACTGAAAACTATTCAGTTCAACTCACACAGATGCCGATGTACATCCAGAAAAATAAAAAGTACAAAATACAATTTGATGCGAAGGCATCTGCTAACCGTACAATCATGTCCAAAGTGAACCAATATGAAAAAAGCTGGACGAATTATTCGGGTGAGAACACCTTTGCACTCACGACTGAGTGGAAATCCTATGACTATACCTTCAATATGCGGGATGGATCGGATAACAATGCCAGATTCGAATTCAATCTGGGGCTGGATGATACAAGCGTTTGGTTTGCCAATGTCAGGCTGATCGAGGTGGGTGATGCTGATCCGCTAACGGTTGAACGCAACGCGTTACCTGATGGCAACTTCATTTACAATGGAACGTTTGATCAAGGTAAAGAGCGTCTGGGATTCTGGTCAAGCAGCATTCAAGAAGGTGCAAAGGCTCAGATCGGCGTAAATAACTATTTGAAATTCCCAATTATGGAGCGCGAGCTCGTCGTTGATGTTACTCAAACGAATGGTGAGCCGCAGCAGGTGTCTGTGAACCAACCGGAGTTGAAGCTGGAAGCGTATACAACGTACGGCTTCTCCTTAGAAGCCAAGGCAGATACACCACGAAGTATGGATATCGATCTTGTCAGCAGCAATGGACATTCCGTGCAGATTCATCAGGGGAAAAACCTTTCCTTGGGCCAAGAAATGAAGACATATACTGGAGAGATCGTTATTGGAGATGGGACATCCATAGCCCAGTCCGAGCTACAACTGTTATTCGGTAGTTCGAAAGGCAAGGTATATGTGGACAATGTGCGTCTGACCAAACGAGGCAAACCGCTGTCCGTGAATGGCTACGCACATGTACCTGCAACCGAAGCCTGGGCGATGCAGGGCCTGCAACTGGAGGACTCCGCAGAAGGTGGTAAACATGTCAGTTACATGGATCAGGGAGATCTGCTGCAATATAAAATCGATGTGGCCCAAGAGGGAGAATATGTTCTGTCTGCGCGAATGGCCAGTGGGAAAAGTGATTCTGAGGTACGGTTCAGCATTCAGGATGAACAGGGTACAATCGTTGCTCAATCCGAACTGAATCTCGGAGACACGGGGGGATGGCAAACATACAAAACCGTGTACTTCCCAGGGGTCAACTTGACAGCAGGCAAACCCTATTATGTGAATTTTGAAGGAGCAAATTATAATACACGTTGGGTGGATATTTCACTAAACAAAGTTCAAAACAGCCAGCTTGCAGCGGATCTGAATCATTGGGAGCTAATTCCTAATGATCTGACAGCTTCACATGAAGAGGGCGAAGGATTAACGATTAACTTGCCTGGTACAAATGAACATTGGTGGGATTCATTGCTGCAACAAGGTCAGATCGAACTGGATGCAAATAAATCATATCGACTTACCTTCGAGGCATCTGCTTCAAGTCCTAAATCCATGCAAGCGGTTCTTTCTCAGAATGTAGGGGATTTTGTGAAGTATTTCGAAGAAGAAGTGCAATTAAGCACGGAAACACAGTCGTATAGTTATACCATCACCATGGGGGATGCCTCAGATTCGGCAGCCGTACTTGCATTCGGACTAGGTTACCCGTTATCTACAGGTGAACATTCGATTAACATTCATAACATTCAGTTATACGAAGTTAATCCGAATGCAGATCAAGGAGGGCAACCGGCTCATGTTAATCTTATTTCCAATGGAGACTTCTCCAAAGGCAAAGACAGCTGGTTTACCTACGCGGATGGTAATGCGGCTGATCTTGAGGTGCAAGTTAGCAATCAACAGCTTCATGCCAAGATTGGTAATGCAGGACAGAATCCATGGGATCGTCAAGTCATCAATGAAGGATTTGGCATACAGCAAGGTTTTAAATACAAATTGACGTTTAAAGCCAAAGCCGAGAAGTCCAGAAAAGTGGGTTTGGGAATTGGATGGGTCGACGCAGCTGCCAACTATGAATGGCATGGATTCTTTGGGGCACGAGTTGATTTGACGCCTGAAGAACAGGAATTTACTTTTACATTCGATGCAACAGAAGCCAGCTATGCGAATACTCGCATCTCATTTGATCTCGGTAACATCGATGGCGCAGAAGATGGTAACACAACGGTCTCTTTGTCCGATGTCAGCTTGATTAATCTGGGTCCTGCCAATTAGCTTCTAATCACATTCTCGTAGCAGCTAAAAAACGTAGAATAAAGTTGCCTTACAGTGACATCATAAAGAGGTAGTACACATCTCAGTTTCCAGAGGAGGATCTCTTTTATGGCTGACCAGAAGAAACGAAAAGAAGCTGCCTGGAAGTCACGAAAGCAAGAACAGCATCCCCATGGTAAAATCAAATCGCTAAAAGAATTATCCAGCGAGTATGAAGAGAAACCTACTACAAATTAAGCAAAAGACTGTCAGTTAATATTGCTGGCAGTCTTTCTTTCATATGTTGCAGACAATGAGTACTAACTACATACCATGTTCTAAAAGCGAATAAACACAAGTTATAAGGTATATATAGTTCGTAAATAACTGTGAACAATTCGTAAAATCGTTGACAGTGCATGTTATTTTAATTAGAATACGAAATGGACTTCAGGTTAAAACAGAGATGAGTATCTTTATGTTTCGTTTTTATGTTTCGTATAGAGCATAGCTGTTAAAACTTTAATCCTAAAAACGAATATAGGAGCGTTAATATTACAATCCTATATGAGGCTTAGGATTTTTTGTTTTTAGCTTAGGAGTATAATTTGAAGGTTGGAGGCTGGCTTTATCATGGACAAATGGTTCAAACTCAAAGAAAGAGGCACGAGCATTCCCACAGAAATTATCGCAGGGATTACAACATTCTTCACAATGGTATACATAGTTATCGTAAACCCAGGAATACTCAGCAGCACAGGCATGGACTTTAATGGAGTATTCATAGCAACCGTACTGGCAAGTATTGTGGGAACTCTCATTATGGGGATATGGTCCAATTATCCGATCGTCATCGCACCGGGTATGGGGCTGAATGCATTCTTTGCCTATAGCGTAGTTGCCGGATACGGCGTATCTTGGCAGGTTGCACTGGGAGCCGTATTTATCGCAGGGATTTTGTTTATTATTTTATCGCTTACTTCGTTCCGTTACATGTTGCTAGATGCCATTCCAGCAAGCTTAAAACATGCAATAACCGCAGGGATCGGGTTGTTTATTACAACGGTAGGTCTTCAAAATGCCGGCATTATTGCCGATTCAGAATCGAATTTGATTACAATCGGAAACCTGGCTGAGCCAATGGCTTATCTGACTATTATCGGATTGATTATTACCGTTGTGCTGATGGCTTACAAAGTGAAGGGTTACCTGTTCATCGGCATGGTGGTTACAGCGATACTGGCCTGGATCATGGGACTATTCCAAATGCCGGAATCCATTGTATCCATGCCGCAAGGCCTGACGTCAACGGCTTTGCAACTGGATCTGGCAGGTGTATTCTCAAATGGCTTGTATACGATCATATTTACGTTCCTGCTGATCACACTGTTTGATACGACGGGCACGATGCTCGGCGTTGCCGAACAAGCAGGATTGCTGAAGGAAGGTAAATTTCCACGCTCGCGTGGCGCACTATTGGCAGATGCCGTAGGAACAACCAGTGGCGCTTTGCTCGGAACAAGCCCAACATCGGCTTACATCGAGTCCAGCACAGGGGTGGCTGCAGGAGGAAGAACGGGACTGACAGCGGTAACGGTAAGTGTGCTTCTTGCTCTGACATTGTTCTTCACACCGATCGTAAGTGTAATTTCAAGCATTCCAGCGATCACTTCTCCGGCACTGATCATTGTTGGGTACTTTATGATTAACGTTATCAGCAAAATCAAATGGGATGATCTCGAAGAAGCATTTCCTGCCTTCCTAATTATCATCCTTACTCCACTCACGCATAGTATTGCGACAGGGATCGGCGTAGGTTTCATATTTTATCCGGTACTCAAGCTGCTTCGCGGAAAAGGTAAAGATGTTCATCCAATCTTCTACATTTTTGCTGTATTGTTCTTCATTCAGCTTGTATTCCTGGACCACTAAACAAGGTCTAATCATAAAGAGAACTGCTCTCACAAGCAGTTCTCTTTTTTTTGGGTAGTTCATACTCCGTTCATATTCCCGTCACGAAGGGTACATCTTCCATGGTTACACTATACCTATGTCGCAAGAGCGGCTCTACAGATATAAAGACAGGAGAAGATGGATGTGGACAGAACAGAAGATACAACAGTAACGGGGACTAAGGGCCGTAAAAAACGGAAGTTATGGTTGAAAATAATTGGTGGTATTATCGGCGCGCTGGTGCTGTTTATGGGTATCACCTTTGTCGTTCATACAATCAGTACCGGGATCGAGAAAAAGAAAATTGAATCGTATGGCCAATATGTTAATGTCTATGGGAAAAACATGAATGTGTCCATTCAAGGCAGCGGTGAACAAACCATCGTGCTTTTACCTGGACAAGGAACCCCGTCGCCAGTACTCGATTTCAAATTGTTAATTGATGAATTGACCTCGGATTACAGAGTTGTGGCAATCGAACCTTTCGGTTATGGTTTAAGCGACCAAACCGAGACGGAGAGAACAACGGAGAATATCGTCAGCGAAATTCATGAAGCTGTACAGCAGCTCGGGATTAACCGCTACATTCTGATGGGCCATTCCATCACGGGACTATATGCAGCGACGTATGTGAACACGTATCCGGATGAAGTTTCAGCTTTTGTCGGGATTGATAGCAGTGTTCCAAATCAACCTGGCATGGATGTCAAATTACCTTTGAACTTAATGAAATTTCTTAAACAATCCGGTCTGATGAGAGTAATCTCAAAAGTGAGCGGTGATTCAGATGCATCACTTGCATACGACGAACATACCAAAGAACAGATGAGGTTGATCTCGAATCAAGTTTCAACAAATCCGACAATGGTCGATGAGCTTGAACACTTGGGTTCCAATTTCAAAAATGGAGCAAACCTCACTTACCCTCGTGATATGCCAATGCTTTTATTCGTTCAATCCAATAACGAGCTCAATCCAAATTGGATTCCGCTGCATGAGGAGCAAGTGAAACAATCTGCACAGGGCAAAATGATCCCGATGGAAGGTTCACATTACCTGCATCATACGAAATATAAAGAAATCGCCGAGGAATTCAAGTCTTACATGAAACAAATTCAGTAATATAAATGATCATTAAACTGCGGTGCCATCATTGGTACCGTGGTTTTTTTGGGTTTTCAGGAGGGTCGACAAGTTAATTACAGATATGAGGTATTCTTTTAGTTTAGATTTAGAAACTTATTTATGTTCATTCAATCCAGCTAAACAAAGAGTTTGTTCGAGTCGATTCAAATCCACGAAGAAGTCCTCTAATCCCGGAAAACACTCCTGTGTTGTCCCGTCTTCTTGCCCATACATCATATAATAATCAAGTTCGTTATGATTGCTGATCATCCAGTAAGTAGGTATTACATGCCTGATATTCCTTTCCTGCAAAATGCAAGATTGGCCAGTCCTGCTCCATGCGGTGCGACGATTGCCTCTGCGGAGGCAAAAAGTTGAACTTGCTGGGCTATGGTCCAATCTTCCAGGCAGATAGGAATAAAATCGTACGCCTCCAAATGCCGGATGACTTTATCCTCATTAGCTATTCGTCGGGCCAAAGCTTTGCTCCGAGAGATAAAAATGCGTAGGGGAGGATCAAGTGTTCTGTCAGCCCAGGGTAACATAAACTTCCGAAGGATAGCTGTAGCCCAAGGTGGATAATGGGAATTCATCATTAGGGAAGGCACAACCAACCGATCTGCCTGAATTTCCAGATCATCATGAGTACGAATCACGGTCGATTCCGATACGCCAAACATGAATAACGTTTCTTTGACAAAAGATTCATGAGGGTTCGGATTCATGACCAGGAATTCAAAAGGAACATTCAGCATCCGAAGCATACCCAGTCGCGGCAGAACATCATATAACCAATGAAAATAATTATGACTCCCGCAAAAAGTCAAACCGGCAACAGTTCCTTGTAAATGATGATGTTTTTGAACCTTTTTCCGATGCAAAGCGGGGTGTTCTTCCAGTGTCATCATTCTGTTTTTTTGTCCATCGTATTCTGGGGAAAGGTCAAAGATCAGTTTGCCGTCGGATGTGAGGATAGCACCTGATGTTCCCCAAACACGCCCATTTGATATGAATGCGACATTTCCACCCTCGGGATGAAGGGTATAGGGCATCAAATAACGGTGAATCTCCGTTTCAAGGGTTTTAGGAATCTTGAATTCAGCGGCTCCACCAAAATCAAACGGGGCGACCCTGTCATCGTTGCCGGGTGACACGGAAACAATCCATTCCATAATGTCTTTGTAAAAACCGGACTTATTTGGGTTGGAGACTGTGGATTCAACATCTCTGTATATTTCATTCATAGTTTTCCCCTCCACGAGCCTGTTGCTTATGATGCTAACTTATGCAAATGCTCCATGAATGGGACGAAGATGAGATGAAATCATAACTTTAAAATAAAGACTTGACCTTAGGTCAGCCCCAAGGTTTAAGCTTGTAATATGAAAAACAGCAAAGGTGTTGATTGGGTTGAGTGATGAAATTACGATTAGCGAGCTGGCAAAGCTGATGAAAGTCTCTGTCCATCAAATTCGTTACTTTGAAGAAAAAGGGGTGTTGAACCCTGCCTATGTAGCAGAAAACCAATACAGAATGTATGGGGTTGAAGAAATTTATCGTCTATCTCATATTTTATTACTCCGCAAAATGGGGCTGTCTGTTCAAATGATTAAGGAATGTCTGAGTAATCTGACATCCGATCAAATCACATCATTATTTCACCAAGCGTTGGCTGACACGGAAGCAGCTATTCATCAGCTTCAGCAAACCAAACACCTGATCAGCAAGTTGTTGCATGAGAAAGAGCATATCCCACATGAGGATCAAGTGAAATATTATATCGTTACTCGTGACGAGATTCACTTATCACTTTGGTTCCATATGCAAGCGCAAGGGTACTTGCACGCAAGACAGCTGGTCAAACAGAACAGTAACATTCCCCATTTATTTGAAACCGATATTCATTATGTGTATGGAGAGGGAGACACTGTAGGAATTTATACTCAAAAGGAGGGAGCTAACGAATTAGTTTTACCCAGAGGGAAATACCTTTCTCGGCATGTGTTTGTCCACATTGAAACTGAACTCGAAGAACATATCACCGAATTCTATGCTTATGCTGAACATAATGACTACTCATATCACGGTCCACTTGTGATGGTAGAGAAATCATATTTATCTTTATTCACACCAGAGAAGCTTCATTATGAGCTATTGTTAAAAATAATCGATTAGGGGGGACGCAGAGTGATAACTTCCATTCAGATAGAACCCGTTCGTATCCAGTTTCATCAAGCTGTTGCTGAACTCATGGCTTATGGTTTTGGACACAAATTTCAAAAGATCACTTCATTGTCTACATATGATCTGGCTTACGTATTTGAACAGTTACTCAAGCATCCCGCTAAGGAACAGCATACTCTTCGAGTCATTGCACGCCATAATGAGGAGATTGTTGGCACCATGGGCTTGAAATGGAAAGAAGCAAGTAACAGAGCAGCAATAACAACTCTTCATGCCTACTCCCATTGGTGGAGAAAGTGCAGTAGGATAGGTAACTGGAAACTGCTTCAGCTAATCATTGGTCTACATCTGCTGAAGCATACGCCTGAATTACACGAATGTTATGTGGAAGATCTGGTTGTACATCCACAGCATCAAGGCAAGGGGATTGGTACCCTGTTGCTCCAATGGGCACAGATATACATGTTGCAGTCCAGAGCGCTATCATTTCTTAGCTTGCATGTCGCAAGTCACAATTATCATGCAATCCAGTTATATGAACGCCATGAATTTCGCAAGCAGCGTAGCACGAACAGCTTCCTGACTGGCCTGCTCTTGGATGAAAATCAGTGGCATTACATGACTTATGAAGGAGATTATTATGTTTAAACGAAGAAAAGTGTACATCTCCGTTATGGTGACGATTTTATTGATGGTTGGTACAGGACTATACATACTCGATCAAAATGATTTTGACATGGTGGAACAAGCCATTGAAATCCAATCACCTCAGGGCAAGTTAACAGGTACGCTGACTGTACCCAGAAACCATTCAGGCAAGCTAGGATTAGTGTTGTTTGTTCACGGTGATGGTCCAATAGACTCTACTCATGGTGAGGGATACAAACCTTTGTGGGAGCGGCTGGCATCGATTGGTTATGCGTCCTTGTCGCTAGATAAACGAGGCATTGGCGGATCAGAGGGAAACTGGCTAGATCAAAGCATGGATGATCGCGTAGTAGAGGCACAGCAAGCTATCGCATGGGCAAAAGAACAATCCATCATTGATGATTCCAAAATAGGTGTATGGGGTGCCAGCCAGGCCGGCTGGGTCATCCCTAAGCTTGCTGGCAAAGAACACCTGGCTTTCAGTATCTTGGTATCGCCAGCAATAAACTGGTTACAACAGGGGGAATACAACACTCGCAGCCAAATGGCGAAGGATGGTCATTCCCCTGAAGAGATTCAACATCAGGTCGATTATGAAAACCAGATTAATGAGATTCTAACAAAACAGGGCACATATGAAGAGTATACCAAGATCGCTCGAGAGAACGATCTGATTTCCAAAGAACGATGGAACTTCATAAGAAAAAATTATGCTTCTGATGCCACGGAGGACTTGCACCATTTCAAAACCCCTGTATTACTTCTGCTTGGAGAAGATGATGTGAATGTGGACATTGCAGATACAGAGCAAGCATACCGCAAAGGCATTCAGCCATCTTCATTGCTTCATGTGAAAATATTTGCTCATACAGAACATTCAATGCTGCCAACATCTATTGCAGACTCCCAATGGAAACAATCCCTACGATTTCTGTTTGCACCGAGAACCATTACAGTTGATGGGTATATGGACGAAATTGAACATATGTTGACCAGCCCTTCGTTGTAGTTGGCGGTTTACGATCTCTGCGTGAGACTGGATAGACCATTGTCATGTGGGAATAAAAGAGCAGGGTAAGGCAGTATTTGTTATCCTGCCTTATTGCGTGTAATAGGTAACTTACTGTGCCAATTGTGCCATATCCGGCTGTAATTTGGTACGCAGAACATATAACATGATGGCCCCAACAAGGAACGCAACAGCATCCGCAATAACGAGTGACCAGATCACTCCATGAAAACCGTTCAGTTGATTAGCAATATACAATACAGGAATCAGCGTAATTCCTTGAATGATCGACATAATAAAAGCGGCGGTTCCTTGAGCTGTAGCTTGGAAAATCCCAATAAACAACGAAGTCAATCCTGTAATAAACAAGGATAAGAAGGTCACATGGAGAATGTAGCTACCCATTTCAATTAATTGTGGATCCGTCGTAAATAAACCAATCAAGTGGTCAGAAATCAGATAAACGATAACGCCGAACAGGACGGCCAGGGCCAGAATAGTTTTAATCGTGAATCCAATGGTTTGTTTCATGCGTAATTTGTTCGCTGTAAATGAGAAGGCAATCAACGGCACGACTCCCTCGCACAAACCCATCAGAATGAACTCAGGAAACTGCAACAAACGCGATGAAATCCCATACCCCGCAATGGCCTGATCCCCATATTCGACAAGAAAAAGGTTAAGAATAAGCGACATCGCACCCAAGAAAACACTCATTACAAAAACAGGAACTCCGATTTTGAACACATTGCTCACAATCTCCTTGGTAACCTTGAACCATTTCAAAGAGACAGTTAAGAACGGGCTCTTATAACTGATGTGGAAAGCGTAGAATGCACTTGCAACCATGTTGGAGATGACCGTTGCAGATGCGACACCAATCACGCCCCAATGGAACACAAAGATAAATAGCGCATCAAGAATAATATTCACGACAACACTGAGCATCATGCCGATCATTGACGTGATTGCTGAACCTTCTGAGCGCACGATATTCTCCAACGTGAAAAACAAGATGACAAATGGAGAACCGATAAGCATGATCGTGACATACTCTTTCGTAAATCCGAAGGAGTCGGGCGTTGCGCCCAACCCATGAACAATGGGCCCGATCAAAGGGAGGCCAACAGCTAGTACGATAATTCCAAGAACTAAACTGCTGTAAAAGGCAAATGAAGAGACATGCTTCAGATCATCCACTTTTTTCTCACCCAACAAACGGGAGATGAATGTCCCGCTACCTATGCCTATTAAGTTGCCTAGCGCCATAATGACTGCGAATAATGGCAACGTTAGGGCGAGCGCGGTTAACATGGCCGTATTGCCCAATGTACCAAGGAAATAAGCATTCAAGATGGAATAGATGACACTCATTGACGTGCCCAGCATCATTGGGACAGCGAAGTGAGCTACAGCTTTGGCGATCGGTGCTTTTTCAAAGTAATGGAGGTTTTCTGTATCCATGTGGATCACTACTTTCATCATTAATTTTGATCTAATCTAACACCGTTAGATTGAACCTTACAGTGTTAGATGTTATCATTAACTTATGAACCTGTAAAGCATAAACTTACACTGTTAGATTAAAGGGCGGATAATGATGAAAAAACAACAGCCTCAGATTTCGGAAGATAAGATTTTGGAAACCTCGTGGCAGCTTCTGGCGGAAGAGGGCATTGAGAAATTCAGCATGAGACGTTTGGCAGACAAGCTGGGGATTCAGGCTCCATCTCTATACTGGTACTTCAAGAGCAAGCAGGCACTCTACCAGCGTCTGGCCAACCAGATATCGAAAATTATTCTCGACGAGTTTCAGGCTGAAGGGGATTGGAAGGAACAGATGGAAGGACTTGCACTAACCGTGCGGAATGTGCTCAGCCGATACCCGTGCTCCACACAGCTCATGATGATGACGCTACCCCACGAGCCGGACATGATCCGGTTTACTAACCGCATGTTGCTCTGCATGGAATCAACGCCACTAGAGCAAGAACAAAAACTACAGGCCGTACTCACGCTTGTGAACTATGTGTTTTACTTCGTTCTGGACAAATACCAGCATCAGCGTAATATCTCTGCTGTTATTAAGGACAACGAGCAACTTCAGGGTGAAGAGATGATCCACCTTCTGGACACCATGAGTGAGAAGGAAGCTGGACTATTCAGCAGGATGTATAAGAGCGGGATGTTTGAGGTGATGGGAACGGACGGAGCTTTCGAGTTCGGCTTGAAACTGATCTTGTTGGGGATCGAACAAGTGGTTAAAGAGCATGAGAAGTAGACGCGTGATGCTATGGAGACAGTAACGAGGGTTACTGAGTGGTAATTGGATATGTAAAATAACAAAGAATGATAACAACAATCCGTCTAAAGAAGCGGCTAGTTGGTGTTATCATCTTTGTTATTCGAGGATCAAGAAGTTGATTCTTTCGGAAGCTGCAGAGCCAGTGACCTTAAACAAGGACCAGCGTTTTCATATTAGTTTTTAGGCATTTTGCTCTCATCCATATACAACAGGTTCCAGCGGTGACCGTCCAGGTCGGCAAATCCTGCGCCATACATCCAGCCATCCGTTTCACCCGGCTTGCCAAAGATGGTTCCTCCGGCAGTCTCTACTTTTTGAATAAAAGCATCAACTTCCTCTCTGCTGTCAGCTCCAATGGAAAAGATAACTTCTGCGCTATGGGAAGTATCTGTGATTTTTGCACCTGTAAATTTCTCAAACGCTGCATCCGGAAACAGCATGATCGTTGTTTGGCCAATGACAAGCTGGGCTCTCTCGTTACCAACATTCTTCCCATGGAATCCAATCTCATTGAAAAAGGTAGTGGATTTCACAACGTCTTTCACCGGAAGGTTAATCCAGATATTTTGTGACATGGCTGCAGCCTCCTAGAGTATATTTTCAACACTCTTACTATACTCTACTTAATCCGTAATTACATAATCAGGTACGTACAATAATGAGATGTTTAGAAATAACGGGTATAATGAAGGCTGATTTAGAGAAATCTGCTTTGTAGTGAAGGGATGATTCAGATTGATAGATCACGATAATCTTGAAGAGTATCTAGACCCGGTTAATTATGATCTTGAGTTTGGCGGCGAAACGAATAAATACAACTTTTATCTTGAATTTGCCAAATTAAATCCAGGCGAGGTGTTGGAACTTGCATGTGGTACAGGGTTGACTACCATTCATTTATCAAAATCGGGGATAAACATAACAGGTGTTGATATTTCTTCGTCAATGCTTGAATATGCGCGGGTTAAAGCTCAAGGTTTGCCTGTTGAATTCATTGAAGCTGATGCCCGTACATTCAATTCCGAACAGCGTTTTTCCATGATTTATTTGACAGGAAATGCATTTCAGGCTTTTTTGAGCGATGAAGATCAAAGGGCCTTACTTGAGACTGTCAACAAACATCTAGAGCCTGATGGATTGTTTGTTTTTGAAACCCGAAACCCCTTGGGGACCGATTTATCCAACGAAGAGGAAAGCACCTGGGGAGAGTTTATCGATAAAGATGGAATTACAGTCAAGGTATCAGGTACACAGACGTATGATACAAGTCACCAGATCATGCACTGGGTCACGTTCCGTGATTGGGGAGGATCGAAGAAAACCATTTCTCGAATTGCATGTCGCTTTATGGATAATGATATGCTTCAGGGTTTATTAACGAGCTGCGGCTTTTGTATCGAAGATCAATATTCGAACTGGGATAAAACACCGTTCAATCCTTTATCTCCTTCCATCATTAGTGTTTGTCGAAAAATACGCAGAGACTAAAACGAACAATCCCGGAATATTCACCCAAATCGTTCTAGTTACTTCAAAACCATGACAAAAGGAGCAATCTCCAATGAGGTTGCTCCTTTTGTCATGGTTTATTTTGCCTAACGGTGTACACGCAGTTTCTTCCTCCGGCAAGAATGTATTCTCCCCGTTCAATATGAACATTATCGCCTAGAACTGTTTTGAATAAATGTAGCTCATTCTTGCATAGTCCGGTACAGACCGCAGCCGCTTCACAGATGGGACAATGCTTCTCAATGAGTAGGAGACTGCCATCATCCTGCTCCTTAACCTCGGCCATATAACCTTCATTCGTACGAATTTCGGCTAATTTCTCCAACTTCTCTCTAACTTCTGATGCATCGCCTAGATACTCAAGATATTGTTTTTGCATATTTTTATTTCGAACATCCAGCAGCTTGTCCAGCCCTTCATTACCAAAGGCTTCTTTCATCGAATTGATGAGGCTGACGGATAAATCCGAATATCCGCTCGGGAAAAAACGATTAGCCGAAGGAGTTAATATCCATAGCTTGGTGGGTCGACCCATCGGACGTGCTTCTTCCACAGTCGTAACCAATCCTTCTTCTTTTAGCGCATTTAGATGTTGACGAATTGCCATTCCAGATAATGAAAACTGAGAGGAGAGTGCCACAACATCCATTCCCCCGCGCTCCTTTAACAGATCAATAATCGCTCTCCGGGTACTGGTTGAGACATCTTTTTTAGTCTGATTTCCGCTCATGGTGCACCTCCTTGTGACGTAACTGAGTCTACATGACTAACTACATTTTAAACAAAAATGTTGACAAAGTCAAAGCCGAACGGTAGCTTAGACATTATAAACAAAAATGTTTACTAAGTATCCGGATACGATGTATACATACCAATTTTCTTGGAGGTCACAGTTCATGTCGTCTAATCATCAAAGTATTTTCAGCCCGCGTTATTTTGCACTAACCATAGGGATTATTTTATCAGTGATGGCCGTTGGATTCGAAGGTCTATCCGTAACCACCATTGCTCCTTCGATTGCTGGAGACTTGAACGGTCTTAGCCTGTTCGGATGGATATTCAGTACATATCTGCTTGCGCAGATTATCGGAACGCTGGTCGTCGGTCGGATCATTGATAAAAGAGGACCTGCAGCACCATTCACTTTTGCACTTCTGTTGTTTATCGTAGGGCTAATCGCTGCCGCAACCGCAGGCGACATGTATACCATGATAGGATCACGGGCTCTACAAGGCTTGGGTGCTGGAGCTATGATGACTTGTGTGTATACAGCTATATCGTTAAGTTACCCGGATGAGTTACGTGCCAAAATACTTGGAGCATTTGGCACAGCCTATGTTCTTCCGTCCATGCTCGGTCCATATGTAGCCGGTCTTATCGCGGATCAGTGGTCCTGGCGCTTTGTATTCTGGGGGATCTCACCACGAAGATGAATATGAAAGTGGGTGTACAGACCATTGTTCACAGAAGATCCGAATAAACTATTTACAGCTTATCGTATCATCGGAACGAAATGGACGATCCATATTTTATGTGCTCTGTCCCAAGGCCCGAAGAGATTCGGTGAAATATTCGAAAGTATTCCTTCCATTTCCGAAATGATCCTTTCCAGACGCTTAAAGGGTCTTCAACATGATCATTTGGTCAAAAGAACAATACGGACACACCCTACACAAATTATTTATGAACTTACGCCAAAAGGAGCTGCTCTTGCGGCATTCATACCCTGTCTAATGGACTGGGATACCCAATTTCAAAATGATACCACCGGGAGGAACAAAAATGATCATTAAGGTCAGTGATAAAGCATCGGACAAAATTGTTGAGATCTTATCAAGTGCGGATATCCAAAATGCCTTCCTTAGAGTAGGCGTTGATGAAGGGGGATGCAGTGGTTTATCTTATACCCTTATCGTGGACGAGCAGCAGGCAGAAGAAGACATGGTGTTAAATAAAACGCAATTCAGGATATTGGTTCATGCGAAAAGTATTCCATATATTGATGGTCTTGAGATCGACTATGAAGAGAGTGGAATGCTGGGCGGATTCACAATGAATAATCCAAATGCCAAAGTCTCGTGTGGATGTGGGGCCAGTTTTAGAATGGCCAATTATCGTGGCGAAGTAAAAAAATGTGATTAAACTGAGGGAAGGGGTGCAAAGCAATGATCTCATTTGTAGTATCTGATCAAGCAATCGATTCCTTTAAGAATGAATGGGAGTTGGAAAAGGGCCAATATGTTAGGATTTACGCAAAATATGTTGGAGGAGGCTCCGATGCTTTTACAATTGGCATCAATGCGAGCGCTACACCAGTCGATCCCGCTTTGGTTCAATCCATTGGAGGCTTTCATTTCTTTGTTGAAAAAACAGATGTCTGGATCCTGCAGGATGAACTTCTCCGAATTGACTGTAATGAAAATGGCATATTTTCAAGCAAAATCTCCTATTGAACATGGGAATCAAATTTTAAACCATAATCTTACTTTTTAAACATTTAACTTTACATAGTATAACACTTAATGTATATTCAGGGAGTTAAAAGGATTAATTTACCATAAATAACAACAAATTATGGAGGTGTAGAAGACAAATAACAATCAGATTGGGATTTTTGATGCTCAGTACAGGGCGCCTACAATAGGGATTATGTTGGTTCTGGCAACCGTAGCATTCGAAGGACTGGCTATCACGACAATTGCCGCGAAGATGGCACAAAGTTTAGAAGGTATTCATTTATATGGTTGGATTTTCAGCGCATTTTTGTTATCTCAGCTTATTGGAACCTTGGTTATGGGTCAGCAGATTGACAAGCGCGGCGTTTTTACATCCATGCTGATATCTTTTAGTGTTTTTGTGTTAGGAACTGTGGTCTCCGCTGTCTCTATCGATATGTACATGCTTATTGCCGGAAGAGCCCTTCAAGGTTTTGGAGCGGGGGCCCTGATCACATGCGTTTATACCTGTGTGACGTTACATTATCCAGATACACTTCGTACTCAAATCCTGGCCGCATTCTCCATGGCATTTGTCCTGCCTACCTTAATCGGACCTTATGCAGCAGGCCTTATTACTTCCTACATCTCGTGGCGATATGTTTTCTGGATCGTTCTACCCTTGATTGGAATAGCGCTCAGTCTCACATTCCGTTCTTTCCGTAATTTGCAGCTTCAGCAAGATCTGACAGGTCCAGCGCGAGCAACGGACTCAAAGATTATGTATGCGATTCTGCTTGCCGTTGGAACGGGGCTGTTACTCACAGGACTTGGTATGATAACCGATTGGAAAGGCATAGTGCTCACTTTGGGTGGATTAGTCGTCATGATCCCACCAATGCGTAAATTGCTGCCTATGGGCACTTTCTCGGTACAAAAAGGATTGCCTGCTACTTTAGTTTCGAGAGGGCTATATGTTGCTTGTTATTTTACAACGGAAAGTTTTGTGATCTTGGCACTAACCGAAGTGAAGGGGTTATCAGCTGATCTTGCTGGCCTCATTGTAGCAGCAGGTTCTCTGAGCTGGTCCGCCGCAGCGTGGTTGCAAGCCAAGCTTGATGCACAAGATCAAGGTCGTGCCCGAAAGGGCAGGGTCATGACCGGCATTGGCATTATGATCGCTGGAACTGTACTTGTGATCCTGGCTCTTATTTTGACGGACGGCGGGATTATACTCATCCTTCTCTCACAAATGATTACAGGGTTCGGTGTTGGATTGGCCAACCCTACAACGGCAGCCATTGCTTTACAACATGCCTTGCCCAGGAAAGAGGGAGAAATGTCCGCGAATCTGCAATTTGTGGATTCCTTTTATATGGGAGTAAGTATTGGAGTCGGTGGCGCACTGATTGCCTTGTCCGAAACGTTACAGTGGGGCATATCGACTGGCGTCTTCATCGTGTTAACACTGCAATTATTATGGGTCTTGTTAAGTTTCTTAGCATCACTACAAATTACCAAACTCGTTCATCAAGAACATCATCCAATCAACCAAGTGAAGGATAACATCTCCATGTAACGGATGACGACCGCGTCGTTAAATACATCATGAAGAACGGGGGGACTAATTACATTGGGAGGTGGATAAGATGGCACGTGTATTAGTCGTCATTACTCCAGCTGAAGGACATGTGAATCCATCTTTAGGATTGGTTACTCAGTTGATTGACAACGGTGAGGAAGTTGTCTATGTGTGCACGGAGGAGTACCGTTCCCGAATTGAACAAACCGGTGCTCAGATCATTACCTATCCGTTTCCACAAGATGCCTTCTCTCATGATCCGGTGTTGAAACCCCAGGAATACAAGCATTCTTATCAGTTCATTTATATGATGGTAAGCGGTATTATTCGGAGGATCATCCCCAATGTGCTGCAGGTGATAGAGGATCAAAAGTTCGATTATATGATCTTTGATTCTTTGATGGGATGGGGAGGGGCTATTCTTGCAGAAAAACTTAGAATTCCTGCGGTGTGCTCCATTGCTTCCTTTGCTTTTGTGGAGCCTCTGGGGTCAAGCTCAGTTCTGAATGATACGGAGACGAAGGAGCTTTATGAGGCTACGATGAAGATCGCAACGGAGTTAGCCGAAGAGTTTCAAGTGAGTATTCCAGCCATAGAAGAGATTCCGGCACATGCAGGTCAGTTAAAGCTCGTGTACACCAGCCGTTATTTTCAGCCGCAGGCAGAAAAGCTGGATGATCGATTTATTTTCACGGGTCCTTCGATCATAACACGTCAAGATGCTCCGAGCTTCTCGTTTGAGGTGCTGCGTGAAAGCTACCCGCAAACCGTCTACATTGCTATGGGTACGATTTTAAATAAAAATTTGGATTTCTATCAGCTTTGCTTTGAAGCATTAGGGGATCTACCCGTGAATGTTGTTCTATCATCAGGGAAATACACGGATATGGAGCCGCTGGCTGATCAAATACCTCCTAATTTTATCGTTAAGCCCTACATTGCCCAGTTGGACATGCTGCAGCATACCGATGTTTTTATTACACATGCTGGAATGAACAGCACAAGTGAGGCGTTATATTACAACGTTCCGATGGTGATGATTCCATTAACATCGGATCAGCCTCTTGTCGCCAATCGGGTACAGGAGCTGGGCGCGGGTATTACTTTAAATAAACATAACCTCAGTGCAACTAATTTGAGAGAGGCATTAACAGAAGTGCTACACAATTCACTTTATAGACGGCAGGCTTACCTCATTGGTGAATCTTTAAGGCAGGCTGGCGGTTACAAGCGAGCTGCCGAAATGATCATGAGTCATATGGGTTCAGGCCGGGGAAGTTACACAATTTAATGGTTTTCCATTCAAAGTCGCTTAATAAGCGGCTTTTTTTGGTTTTAATAACCTAAAGACTTGACCTACAGTTAACTCTATGACTTATACTCGATTAGGCTTGCAAATTATATGAGGAATTGGAGATTTTATTTATCATGGCGAAGAGCACGAATTGGAATGTTTTTGGACTCGCAATACTACTAGGTTTATTTTCTACATTAGGTCCATTTACGATTGATATGTATTTACCGGCTTTCCCGGAGATTGCACAAAATATGAATACAACGGCATCACTTGTACAATTTAGTCTTACTGCTTGTTTGTTAGGACTAGGTGTAGGACAACTCGTTATGGGTCCTTTGAGTGACGCGTACGGTAGACGTAGACCATTGTTGATCTGCATGGCAGCCTACATTATTTGTTCCTTGGCATGTGCGTTTGCTCCGAATATCGGACTATTGATTTTATTTCGTTTCACGCAAGGATTTGCGGCATCAGCAGGAATTGTTATTTCCCGTGCGATAGCTAGAGATCTGTATAGTGGACATGAGCTCACTAAATTTTTCTCTTTGCTGTTGCTTGTAGGGAATTTGGGGCCTTTGGCAGCACCGATTGCGGGAAGTGGCATTCTTTCCTTCACAACTTGGATTGGCGTGTTTATCTCGCTCTCATTCCTGGGGATTTTCTTATTGATCATGACAAAGTGGAGCTTAAAAGAAACACATCCAGTCGAAAGACGTATCGTTCCCGACTTCAAACAGCAATTGGGCAATTACAGAATGCTTCTGCGTGACCGCACGTTTGTAGGCTACATGCTCGCACAGGGAATCATGACGGCAGGGGTGTTTGCTTATGTAGCAGGAACACCATTTATTTACCAAAATATATATGGCGTTACACCCACAGTATTTGCTATATTGTTTGCTTCGAACGGCATCAGCTTGATCATCGGATCTCAAATCGTGGGTCGTTTGGCCAAACGGATCCCTGAGCAGACGCTTCTATTATCGGGGCTATGGCTTGCTCTAATAGCAAGTGTTGCTGCCTTGGTGGTAACCCTTGTTCATGGTCCACTTTTCGCTTTGGTCATTCCATTGTTCTTCTTCGTTTGCTCAATCGGCATTACGTCCACTGCGGCATTCCCGCTGGCCATGGAGAGTCAAGCCAAGATGGCCGGAAGTGCAGCAGCACTGCTCGGCGTTGTTCCATTTCTTCTGGGTGCACTTGTTGCTCCTCTGGTCGGTATCGCAGGTGAGGACACTGCCGTCCCGTTAGGACTTACTTTATTAATGACCAGTGTCATTGCCATTGTTACTTATTTTCTACTTGTCAAAAAAATCTCGCAACCTACACCTAATCATGCTCAGTCTAATGCTGACTTTTAGTATAGAAGGAACACCCTGCCAAGCATTGGTGTGAGACAAAATAAATAGGATTCCATTATAAGTCGCTCAAATAGCGGCTTTTTTTGGTTTATTGTACTGATGCTCACTTCTTCATTTGGTATAAACTCAATCTCTCTTGAAGAGAAGTCAGCACTTCATCCGGAATTTGCTCAACCTTGATATCTTCACCCAGAAAAAGCAACCAATTGGTGATTTCGTTTACTTCATCTGAGTTATGGACATTCGTACATGCCTTTAGGAGGGCTGTCGTTTGGTACGGATTCGTATAGGCAATTGAAAATTTTATAGGATGGTACTTTTTGAATTGGGCAATTGCCTTTGGGCCAAGTTCCAGAACAAGGTTGATGACCTCTGCCTGCGTATTTCGTTTTAGTTGTTCTACAATCTTTTTCGTACTTGGTCTTTTTTTCGCCGGGTATGCTTCGACGTGGATGAGGTTGTCGACAGATATGATTCGTCTCTTTTCTTCCTCCAGGTCATAACCTTCAATGATCCAATGGCCCTTTTGATGGTGAAGGTGTAAGAGAACAATGGGATAGGACTTTGTTTTCGTCTCTTCCTGAACAGTAACTAACATATAACGTTCGATAAGAAGTATTTGGATGAGTTTTTCCAAGGTAGGGTGGGGCAGGTCTGACAGATCCAGCAAGTCCGGATTATGGGGATTGGTCCCCTCAAAAAGCAATATTTGATTCAGATGCACAAGGTCATCTTGCTGATTCTCTGAGATGAGGCCCAATAATTTTTCAGCCAAAGATTGACGACTCTTCAGATAAGGAAGTTGTTGATTTCTTGTCGCCATAAAGGCAATGAATAACGCTTTGAGTTCATTATCGGTAAAGCGGACCGTGGGCAGGAGGGAGTTGTTCATGACAAAATAACCGCCGTCCCGCCCCACTTCAGCGACAAGTGGCATTCCCATGGCTTCAATTTCTCTGATATCTCGAATGGCTGTCGAACGGGAAATGTTAAATTCTCGCATGATTTCAGAGATGGTAAAGTGGGCACGGTTATTGATATACCGCGTGATGACATTAATGCGTTCAACTTTTTTCATGAGGCCCCCTAAACAGTATCATATTCTGACATGATTTAAGGTTATTATAAACTCATCAAGTGAAAACACAAATTAATTGAAAATTGAAAGAGGATGGTGTACACAATGAGTAATTATCATTTTGAAGAAAAAGACAGCTTTATCGTATTAGGTATTGGAACGGAGCTTAAAAGCGACTACACAGACTATGCTGGCATCAGCAAGGAGAAGGCGGATTTTTGGTCCACTGTGAGGGAGGATGGAAGCCTGGACACATTAAAGTCTCTGGCTACTAATGACTATATTTTTGCAGTAAACGAAGCCGTGAATAACAAAATGATGCATTATGCTGGTGTCATGACAGAAGAAACTCTGCCAGAAGCAACGAGAGTGATCCAATTTCCCAAGGGAGAATACCTGATTGTGAAGGGCGAAGCAGAGACGGCAGATATGCTCAGTAATATGCTTACTGGCATTGCCTTTGGTCAAGCTCTCCCCGTGGAACAGGATTATGCCTACGTTGGCGGTCCGAATGCAACGGTTGAAATGGGACAGAAAAACGGTTTGGTATATGGTGAAATGTGGATTCCTGTTGTAAGGAAGTAATGAGAAGGTGATCAAAAGGTCCATACGATATCATTGTTGAGGAATGTATTCCGGTTGAGCGCTACTTCAAGTGCACCAATGAAGTTCCAGGAGGTGCACTTCAGAAGTAGGCCATTAGTTTAAAACACCTTTGCCGACTATTTTAACCTTTACTTCCGGATGAAACCGAACTTGGGCATACTGTTGATTCCAGTCTAGGCTTTTCCACAAGCTCGGGTAATGGGCTATTAAATGTCTGCCAATGCCAAAGGAATCACACCCGCTCTGCTGAAGTGTCTTGATAATATGTTCTGCGTCCTGAGTCATATCTTCGGATAACTTACGATTCAGAGAATCGATCGTGTCTTTTTCCTGAAGATGATTCATTGCATACTCCACAATGGTTACTGGAAGTTCGATACGCAGATTCACATCAATTTGGCTATCATTTGCCACCTTTACCGTGAGTTTGCGCTTAATTTGTTCAATATTCGCTTCGTAAGTGACATAGTTCCGGGGGTTGTTGGAAGGCCCGGGGTGAACCTTTTTGACAAAACGCGCAGCTTTATTCCATTTACCACTCATAATAATGTATAAGGGAGCCTGTTCGGTATTAAGACTTCCACTGAACCTTTGCCCATGAAACAGGGCGATTCCTCGAGCATCAATTTCCTTTCCATGCTTATATAGATAAGGCAACGTAAAATCCTGTCCCGGATCCAGCATGGGAGGGAGAAGTTTCTCTAATGTCATCTCAGGAAAGATACATAATTCCTCCAGACTCTTAATTTTTTTGGTAATAAACTCCCCAATCAGTATGCTGCCCACTTTTTCTTGGTGTAACAAATCTCCGGCATCGCCGTCTACAATTGCAATCTTGACATGTGAGGTCGGGTAATCAGGTTCCCGATATAAGACGTCCAGGTATGGGTAGATATCATTTTGTGCGAGTTTGTTTCCGTATAAGATCATCCCATATTTAAAGAATCTTATATCACCAGTCACTTTAGCGCGAATTCTATCCGTGCTTTGACGTACGGATCTTCCGTTGCCTGAATGGACTTCATTCACGCTGCTCCCTTGTTGACTTTCAAAATCATCGACAATTTCAAGCGTCTGTTTAATTTCACCTTCTGAGGTGATGTCGAAGGCCGAGGCATTAGCCAGTCTGGCATCTTTTAAACTATCCTGATCCCAGCACCCTGTCATTACCATGAGCAGGAACAGGAGGACAAGAATTTTTCCTTGTTTACTCATATCATCTTCTCTTTTCGTTTCATTATATAAGATAGAGCCAATAGCAATAGAGGCAAGATCATGAGAAAAAAGTAAGCTGATCTGTTGGCAATCGTACTAATCAATTCAAGTTTTTCTTGCTGTTGTGGCAGATAGGCAATTACGCAAGAAGCAAGAACAACATAAGGCACAGCTTTTTTATGGTGTTTTTGTTTGAAGAGGTAACTTATCCCATACGATGCTGTATAGTAGTAGCCACATATAGCCCCGAAAATTGAAATTAACCAGATGGGGAGGAACAGGAAATCGGCCCGGTCCATTGTCCCGAGTGGGATAGAACGGAGTAAATAAATGACGGGTTCAGGCATTAAGTCAAGTTGCTGGGGGCTGAAAGCCGTTGAACATATAAACACGGTAAATGCATATAACAGAACGACTACAGCACTTGCAGAGGCAACAGACTTGAGTTTGCCACCGCTGCTACCTTCAACCATGGGAAACACGACGAGAAAAAACTCAAATCCAAACATGGCCATTAATGTTTCGGTTGATCCACTGATGATATTCGGCCATCCTGCTTCGTACAAAGGCAAAAGATATAACAGATTGATTTCCTTGAGTCCGTAACTGATCAATACCATCATGGGCAAGACCAAAAAGGAGATGAGAACAAGTACCCGGGCGATGATTCGTAATTTTTGCCGGACCAAATAGATACTGCTGAACAAAAATAGGGCTAGTATAGCCCACCGAGGTGTATCCTGCAGCATCCAACGGTTAATCACACCGTAGGCGTTCACCAGAACAGAAGTACCCATTAATAGGAAATATCCAGCGTAGGCAATGATCAGCAATTTGCCAATCCATTTACCCATGATCAGCGTTACAATTTGATAAATGGACGAACTGGGGAATCTTCGCATCAAAAGCCAGCCCAACAGGATGACCAGTTGAATCAGGAATCCTCCAAGGAAAACAGAGATCCACCCTCCGCCCTTAGAGAGAAGGTGTATACGGTAAGGGAGGGACAAGATATCTACACCAATTTCAAATTTCATAATAAGTAAGAACAATTGTCCCTGAGTAATCGTAGTTTCCTTATTCACGTTTTTTCCAACTCCTAGAGAACTTCTGCTGATTCAGCCGCTGCGGACGAGCATCATGAGGACGCCCGCGAAGCGCCCAGATCGGAAATCGAATCCATACATCTTTCATGTCAGCTAATCGGAAAGGGGCCACTGGAGCAAAATAAGGCGATCCGAAGTTTTCCAGCTTACAGAGATGAATGGTTAGAATCACCAGACCAAATGCGATGCCGATATATCCAAAAAGTGCCGCTCCAATCATCATTGGAAAGCGAAGAATACGTACTGCCGAACTCATCTCATGCGAAGGTACCAAAAATGACGAGATAGCCGTTAGTGATACCACGATAATCATGGTGTAGGATACAAGCCCTGCACGAACGATAGCATCTCCGATAACCAAACCGCCAACAATGCCGATGGTCTGGCCCACTCGGCTCGGAAGTCGAACCCCGGCTTCTCTTAATACTTCAAAGATCAGTTCAAGCAACATTGCCTCAACAAGTGCAGGAAAGGGGATATTTTGCAATGATTTTTTGATTGTGTGTGCCAGTTCAATTGGTAAAATTGCGGAGTGAAAGGAGATGGTCGCAATATAAACAGCAGGTAATGTAAATGCAATGATAAAACTCATCATGCGAATCAATCTCAAAAAAGAACTCACAATCCACCGACCATGATAATCATCCGGACTTTGGTAAAATGCAAAAAAAGTCACAGGAGCGATAAGAGCTGAAGGACTGCCTTCGGCAAGTATCGCAACACGTCCTTCCATCAAGTTGGCAATAACCCGGTCTGGCCTTTCTGTACTGAGTTGCTGAGGGAAGAGAGAAAAGGGATTATCCTCGATAAACTCCTCTATAAATCCTGGAGCCAGCACCATATCTGAAGATATCGATGTGATCCGCTTTTTCACCTCTTCTACTAACTCGGGACTAGCCAAATCCTGAAGGTATACGACTGCAATCTTGGTGTGTGTCTTCTCACCAACGTTAAAATATCGAACGATTAAAGATGGACTAATAATTTGTCTACGAAGCAGATTCAAATTAACGGAAAGTTGCTCGATGAATCCATTGTGCGGCCCTCGAATAACACCTTCGTTTTCCGGTTCAGTTGTACTGCGGACATACATCTTCTCAGTAGAAAGAATGTAAAATTCCGAGTATCCATCAAGTATGTATAGACATTTACCTTGAATAATTGAATCTATTCCATGTTGCAGATCCGTATCTTTTCGACTTTCTAATGTGGTGAACGATGGGTAGATTTCCGAATGGGCTTGGTCATTTAGTGCTGTTAAGACATGTGTTTGAATGATCTCCTGATCTACAAGTGAATCGATATAGAGGAGCACGCTCTGTACACCATGGAGTAGAAGCAAATGTTGTTTCAAATCGTCGGTATTGTAAAGGGAATACTCTACATAAGAAATATTCATTTTTAATTCAGAGAATGCCTGATTGATTGGGGTCATATATCCACCTCTTTATGAAATGCGACATGGATTATTTTGTGCAAAATCAAGATGATTATTCAAAAGACGCTTTTTATTCAAAGAACTTATAACCAAACATTGAAAAAGAGTTGCACTATATTCCATAAGTTACAATTGAATTAGAAACTTTTTCCTAAATCTAGCGTCTAATACTATGAGTTTTTGAGGGGTTGTAAATAAATGACTAGAGAGTAGAAGGAGCCAAAGACAACGCATGAATATGAAGAAGAAATTATCCATTTTTACCGCTTTAGCCGTTTTTCAGGCATTTGCAGTTGGTTCTGTGAGTGCGCAATCAGCACCGCAAGGTGACACCGTGTCAGTAAACACGACCAATGTGGAATCAGTTGAGGTGTTAAAACAAGAGCAGCCGATTGCAGAGCGTGAAGTGAAGACGGAGAGCAATAACAAATCTATTAATACTCCGCCCACTGAAGCCAAGGACACTCAAACCTCGATCGGTACTGAGGCAACATCCAAAACAGATAGCGAGAAACCTGCAGTGGGTGGGGGAGACACCACTACTAACGAAACAGGCACGAAACCAGTGGTTCAAGAGGAATCCCCTGAGACGGTAGAAGCACCCGCTACGCCAGCTCAAATAGAGCAACCTTCCATTGATGGGATGTCTCCTGTAACAGCAGGTGGGAATCTGACGTTGTACATGAATAGCAACAAAATGGAGCAGGATGGTAAAACGTATCTTGCTGGCCAGCCCATGGCTGTCAAAAACGGTGTATCCTATGTTGCCATCCGTGCGCTGGTTGACCGTGTGGGATACGGCGTTAAATACGATAACAAAACCAAAGAAACGATCATCATTAGTGGTGAGGATGAACTTCGCTTCAAGACAAACAGCAAGGACTATACGGTAAATGGAGAAATAAGAACGATGAAAGGTCCTGCTTATCAGCAAAAAAGTACATTCATGGTGCCGTTAACTTCTATTACTCAAGCCCTGAACATCACCTATAAAGTGAATCAGTCAGCCAAGACGGTTGTGCTGAATCTGAATACGAAACCTGTTGCAAGCTTCACCATTACCCAAAAGGAGATCTTTGCGGGTGATCAAGTGGACTACGTGACTTCTAACAGTTCCCCCAATGGAATGGATATCGTTGACGAACGCTGGACAGGTCGCCAGGATTCATTTGATCAAGCAGGTACATATACGATTTCATATGAAGTACAGGATTCCAACGGCCAATGGAGCGATCCCTATTCAATCACCATTGAAGTATTGAGTCCTAATCTTCCTCCTGTAGCCATGTTCGCCACGGATAAAGAAGAATATAAAATGGGCGAAAAAATAACATACACAGACCAAAGCACAGATGATGAAAATAATATTGTCAAAGCCGTATGGGAGAACAATTCACTTGCTTTCTTTGAACCGGGTCCAAAAACGATAACACTTACAGTTACGGATAATCACGGCGCTACGAATACGTACTCCAAAGTCATTACCATAAACAATGAAACATTATATTCATTTACCGACTTCAATTTACTCTTCACGCCGGTAGGACAGAAGTTTACCTTTAACGGCGGCGAAGTGACTACGATGGAGAAAGTTCCTTATACGTACATGGATGAGCCAAGTTTGCTGATCCGTAGCAACAGTCCGGAAACCGTGAATACGGAAGGGATCGTGTATAAAGAATCATCTTCGGGACAGACCCGTTTCATGATTCACCACGTGAACAATACAGGCAAAAGAGTAAAAATGTATGTGATTGCAACCAATAACAACCCGAATCCGGCTGTATTCGAACAACAAAATATGGGCTTTGCTGGACCTACTCCGTATGCTACCGTAGCAGGGAAACTCTCTATTGATAAATGGTTCAAGTCCATTCAGACTGGAGCAAATCAAAAGAAAGAGTACCTACAACCTGGGGAAAGCAAATTGATTTTGACCGAACTTAATAAAACGCCGATGAAAGAAGGACAAGTCATCTCTCTCTATTCGGATGCATATAGTGATTATTCCTTAGACTATAACGTTATCCTGGTGGAAGAAAATAAAGATCCGTTCGAAGCGTTGCCATTGCTTCCCGTGCTTGATCGTGACGGAGTGCATAACCGGGGGACGTACCCGAACGCGACTCGCATCATAAAGTACGATGAGCACGTGGGACTCAAACCGGCCCGTCTGCCACTTGGTGACAATTCAAGCGATCCCAATCTGGTAGGAACAGATCCGATGGCTTACACAGATGCATCCAATGCCGGTAATTTTGGCGTATTGTACAAAATCACGCTGACCAATGTTGCACCGCGTACGCTAATCTCATTTAATCCTCGTGGAGGGAAGTACTCCGGAGTAGCGCTGGTGAACAACCAGTTGGTATCGATTGCCGAAGGTAACGTTGCGGTTGCCAATTCAAGTGAACAAAGCGTTCTTTACCGCACCGGATCAATTGGAGAAAGCGTAACGATTCTGTTCTCAGCCGCGCCAGGAAGCAACCTGCCGGTTAATCTGCTCTTTACACCGCTCCCATCGGAGAAGTAAGGTAGTTGTCTCTTATAATGAATGGTTTGAGCGGCGCGTTAATCATCGACAGAAAAGACTCCGTAAGGAGTCTTTTCTTTTCATAAGGCAATATGAGGATGTACGCTATGGTGCAATTAAAAAAGCCATATATGGCACCGCTATTTCTACTTAGGAGGAATCCATTCCGATGAATGTACTAGAACGTCAATACAGCCAAGATAAACGCAGCTCATGGACCAAAAAAATATTGATGGGAGCGTGACGATCGATGAACAGTGAAGAACGGTTTACGAGCCGGGTCGATTCGTATTTGAAATACCGCCCGAGCTATCCAATAGAGGCTATTGACCATTTGTACGACGTAGTCGGTTTAGATGTGAACAGTAATATAGCAGACATCGGTTCAGGTACTGGGATCATCTCAAAGCTACTACTGGAACGCGGAAGCTATGTAATAGCGGTCGAGCCAAATCAAGCTATGCGGGAAGCCGCCGAGGAAACGTTAAAAAGCAGTCCGCAATTCGTAAGTATAGCAGGTTCTGCAGAATCTACTGGGTTACCTGATCAGTCGGTTGATTTTATTGTCTGCGCTCAGGCATTTCACTGGTTCGATCGATCCGCAGCCCAAATCGAGTTTCGCAGAATTCTACGGCCAGGCGGGAGAGTAATACTCATCTGGAATTCACGTATTACACACGGTACTCCCTTTCGTGAAGAGTACAATCAACTGCTCCATACATATGGTACCGACTACCAAAAAGTTAATCATAAAAATATTTCTCAAACGATGCTGCTCTCTTTTTTCAAGGAAGGTTCAATGCATGAGATGCGATTCAGGATGAGTCAGGAGTTCGATTTTGAGGGATTGAAAGGCCGGTTGCTATCATCTTCCTACAGCCCTGCACCCGGGCATGCAAATTACGATCCTATGATGTCAGAACTGCGGAATTTATTTGATAAAAATAATCAAGAGGGGATTGTTGCATTCGACTATGAAACTGAGATTTTTTGGGGAGAAGTATAGATCACCAAAATAATATCCAGTTATATCAATAAGGGATAAGAATATAACCGCCAATGAAAGTCGCTATTTTAGCGGCTTTTTTTATATTTTATTAGAACAAGTTTTTGCCCAGCTTGCCTGGACTTACGTGTTGAAAGGATCCCTGGTACACATCCTTAAAATCTTATAAGAAATTCTAGAAATTTCAGAAATTTATCCGATAGGCGGGTGCTATTATACAAATACAAACAAAGACGAGGTGATGAAATGCAAGCGAAACTGGCAGCGGACGCCGTTCCCATCTCCACAAAGCGAAAGTCATGGATCAGGACAATACAAAAGCACAAAGTGATGTATGCACTCTTATTACCAGCCTTAATTTACTTTGCCGTATTCAAATACATTCCCATGGCGGGAATCATGATTGCTTTTAAAAACTACAACCTGGCTTTGGGACTATGGGATAGCCCCTGGGTGGGATTCAAAAATTTTACGGATTTTATGAACGGCGTTTATTTCTGGGACATCATGAAAAATACAATCATCATATCGCTGTATAAGCTATTGTTCGGATTCTCCGCGCCCATCGTACTTGCTTTACTCCTCAATGAAGTGTATAGCCAATGGTTTAAGAAAATCGTACAGACCATCACGTATTTACCTCATTTTCTGTCATGGGTCATTGTGTATGGAATTATTGTGGCTTTACTAGCCCCAGGCGATGGTCTCTTTAACATGATTATGAAGGATTTTGGTTTTGAACCCATCTCGTTTCTAACGGAACCTGACTGGGGCAGATTGCTGATCATCTTATCTGAAGTATGGAAGGACATTGGATGGGGAGCGATATTGTACCTTGCCGCCTTGGCTGGAATCGATCCAAGCTTATATGAAGCGGCGCGAATGGATGGTGCTTCAAAATGGAGACAGCTATGGCATATCACGTTACCCGGTATTCGAGGAGTCATTATTCTGATGCTGATTCTTAAATTAAGCCATATCCTGGATGCGGGTTTTGACCAAATTTTCATGTTTGCCAATACCTTTAACCAGGAGAAGATCGACATTATCGACACATGGGTATACCGTGAAGGGTTGGAGCGTCTCAAGATTGGCTTGGCTACTGCTGTAGGATTGTTTAAAGCTGTCATCGGATTTGCTTTGGTGTTGGCAGCGAATAAGCTCGCCAAAAAATTCGATGGGCAAATCTGGTGAGGTGGTCTTTAGAATGATCCATATGACAATTGGTGAAAAAGTCTGGCAAACCGTCGTTTATGTGATGCTTATTTTGTTATCCCTACTTTGTGTGCTGCCCTTCCTATATGTGGTTGCTGTCTCCGTAACGCCAGAGTCGGAAGTATTAAGAAGAGGGATTGTGATTATACCCGAATCCTTTACTTTACTGGCCTATAAAGAAGTATTCGTTTCTCAGGGGATCTGGCAGGCGTATAAAATTACGTTGTTTCGAACGATTGTAGGGACTGCGTTAAATGTATTTTTTACAGTAATCGCGGCATATCCGTTATCCAAAAAATATTTGCCCGGAAGAAGTCCGTTTTTACTCTTCATTGTATTTACCATGATGTTCAGCGGTGGGTTAATTCCGACCTATCTACTAATTCGTTCTCTCGGATTGTTAAATAGTCCGTGGGTATTGATTATTCCCAATCTCATTAGTGCATTTAATCTGGTGATCATTAAAGGATTTTTTGAGCAACTACCTGGTGAAATCGAGGAATCCGCGAGGGTAGACGGTGCCAGTGAGCTTCAGACGTTATGGCGGATCATTTTACCTCTGTCGTTACCCGTGCTTTCAACCATTTCCTTGTTTTACGCAGTCGGGCATTGGAACAGTTATTTCGATGCCATTGTATATATTAATGATTCCAACTACATGCCACTTCAAGTGATTTTGCGCAATATCCTGCTTAACGTGGCAACACAAAACGCTGATTCACTCGCCAATTCCGGCGCTGTCAGTACGTTCGCTGTGCAGATGGCTACAGTTGTTGTAACTACGGTCCCGATATTGATCGTTTATCCATTTTTGCAAAAGCATTTTACCAAAGGTGTGCTCCTGGGATCCGTTAAAGGATAAAAGGTGTTCCAACCTAACTTATTACGGGGAAACCGTGATAATATACAAGCAAAGGAGAGGTCAATATGCAGCGTAAAAAGATTTCATTTGCTATTCTGTCGGCAATCTTAGGACTTGGAACGCTATTGTCGGGTTGTGGGGGAAATGAAGAAGTTACATCGACAACCTCGAGTAATTCGCAAGGCCAGTCTGGCCAGTTTGCAACCAAAATGAAGATCTCCATGTTTAACCAAGGTACATTCAATGCTGCAGCTCCTGTACCTCCACGGGATGAAGATATTCAACGCCAAATGTTGGAACAAGAGATGAACATCGACTTGGATATGATGATTCCTCAAGCGGGTCAAGCAACAACCAAACTAAATACACTCATTGCAGGCGGAGATATTCCAGACTTGCTCTTCTTGAAGAGCCGTGCTGATCTTGCGCAATATTACGATCAAGGCGTGCTTGCGGATTTGACACCTTATCTGGATCAGTTTCCTGAATTACAGAAACGGTTTGGCAATGACTCCTGGGAGGCGATGTCCTATCAAGGGAAAACCATTGGAGTTCCAGGTTATGATAATGTAAACGGTATTAGTCGAAGCTTCTTCATCCGTAACGATTGGCTGAAAAAGCTGAATATGGAAGTACCAACGACACCTGATGAGTTGTTCGAAGTTATGAAAGCCTTTACAGAGAAAGATCCGGACGGTAATGGCAAAAACGATACGTACGGATTCATCGGCGGTATGAATAAAGAAGGCAATCTACAAACCTACGGCTTTGATAGCTTGATGTGGATGTTTGGCGTTAATCCTCCTTCGGCCGTTGAGATAAAAGATAATGAACCGGTATTTCTGTTTATCGATCCCAAAATGAAAGAGGCACTTGCTTACATTAATAAAATGATGGCAGCCAAGGTCGTTGACCCGGACTGGGTAACAATGAATTCGCCTGATCTGTTGGACCAAAAGATGTTTAAGGGTAAAGTTGGCTTCATGATCAGAGATGCTCGCAGGCTGGAGCCGGATTATCAACAGAAAATGAAAGAAATTAGCGGAGAGGTGCCTGAATGGATCGTTATTCCTCCGATGAAAGGTCCTTACGGGGATCAGATTGTAGAGAGAAAATCATTCCAGGGCAATTCATGGGCCGTATCCGCAAAAGCGGACGAGGAAAAAATCATTCGCATCTTATCCATGTTGAATTATCTCTTTACGGACGAAGAAGCCTACCCGAATTTTGCATACGGAATCAAAGGCATTCATTGGGATGTAGTAGATGGCAAGATCAAAAATAAAACCTCCGAGTTATCGAAGGAAATGAAAGAGAAGTACCTGTGGGTCGATCATTATAGAATGCCGCGCCGTGGTGATGATGCGGAGTACTTCAGCTTCCAGAATCCGAAGACGGCGGAAGCTTTCAAGAACAATCAGCAATATGTGGGGCCAACGTTGCCCGGTAATTTATTGACCCCAGACCCGAGCGACACCTTGGATGCTGACCGCCAACGGTTCATTAATGAAAGCTTGGTTAAATTTATGACGGGCAAAGAACCTCTTTCCAACTGGGACAATTTTCTCCAAACGTTGGATACCAAGTTTGATATGCAGAAGTATAAGGAAACAGCCACCCAGCAATTTAAAGATGCCGGCCTCATCAAGTAAAAATAAACAAAGAGAGAGTGGCTATTCGTAGCCCCTCTCTTTATTCGCATATGCTATTCTTAGTACAAAACGGAACTAAAAGGAAGATGATCCATGCGAAGAAGAATCAGCTTGCCTTTAAAATTATTTTTTATCGTGTTTGCATTTGTATTGGGTTGCATCCTCTTGATAAGCCAATTATCTTATCGCTATGTCCAAAAAGAGATACGAACCAATGATATTTATTACACCAATCAAATATTAGACAAGGTGGACCAGTACTTTACCGTTAATTTTTCCTCCTTCCAAACGATCCTCTTCTCGGTTGAAACTTCGGTGAAAGCCAACATTAACAATACTGAAGTGATAAAAGAGCAATTAAGAGAGCTTTATGAACTCAACAGTAATTATGTTAGTAATATTTATTTGATCAAAAGCGATTTATCCATTCTAGGCGGAAGTGCACCTACACGAATATTCGATGAACCTTTATCGGAAAGGGAGCCTTTGTATGATGCGGCTGACAAAAATAAAAGGACTACCTTTGTTAGTGAACCATACAAATCAAAGTACTCCGGCTGGACTGTTACAATGGTTCGATATCTGAACGGTGCTCCGTTTCCTATGGCCATTGCGGTTGATCTGGATCTAAATGCCATTGAAGAAACCTTGTTCAAGATTAATAAACAGGAACAAATGAATCTGGCTCTAATCACCGCGTCAGGGAAGATCATTGCCGGATTTTCTGAAAATAAAGGACCCCTTAGTATTCAAGATCATACGTTTTCAATCGGAGAGACGTCAGCGGAAGAAATTTTGGATACGTCAGAAACCACCCTTCAAGTGCATACGAAGGATGGCATTCCCGTCTCCCTTTTGAAGAAACCAACGGAGAAATTCAACTGGACCATCATCTCGATCAACGATGAATCACGTTTGAAAGCAGCGTTATCCAGATTGGAAACCTATTATATTGAGCTTCTGGCTGCAGGTCTTCTTTTAAGTTTGTTCATTTCTTTTATGGTTGCCAAATTTATAAGAAAACCACTCTATACACTCAAAACAAAAATGAAGCAGGTAGAGCAAGGCATCCTCACAACGACAATAACCATCAACCGAAACGATGAGTTCGGAGATCTCTCACGAGCATTCGATCGGATGTTACAGCAAATTGTTGAACTGATTCGCCGAGCCGAGCTTCATAATGAACTTGAGCGGAAGCTGGAAATCCAGGTGTTACAGTCTCAAATCAATCCACATTTTCTGTATAACACGCTTGGTTCGATCAGCAATGTGATACGTCTCGGACAAATAGAGAAAGTAGATGTAGTGATCGGGTCGCTTATTTCATTATTAGAATACGGGATAGACGATGCTTCTGAGAAGGTTTCCCTACGTCAAGAATTACGTAATGTAGCGGACTATATCGAGATCCAGAACATTCGGTATAACCGAAACTTCAATTTGATTGAAGATATTGAAGTAGGGTTACTTGATTTTCCAGTTTTCCGAATGCTGCTGCAGCCTCTTGTGGAGAATAGTATCTTCCATGGTTATAACGGTGGGGGAATTGAAGGTCCTATTACGATTCATGCGTACAGGGAAGACGGTATCGTGATCATAGAAGTTGTTGACCAAGGTGAGGGAATTGCAGCCGACAAATTAAAGCATATTTTAATCTCAGAACCGAGTGAAGAGGACGTGAAAAGAAAAAGAATCGGGTTGAATAATATTCATGGTCGAATAAGACTTCACTACGGAGATCAATTCGGACTGGATATCATTAGCATACCTAAGGAAATAACCCGCATACGCGCATTATTCCCGGCAGAATTGCAAAAAGGAGATGCATAATGGGGAAAGAGTATACCTGCTTCATTGTTGACGATGAAGACCTGATCATTCAACGATTGGAATTGTTTTTTAGTGAGCTATCTCATAGGGATAAGCGATTTGTTCTAGTGGGAAAAGCAAATAATGGGCTGAATGGGATCGAGGAGATCATCAAACTTAAGCCGGATATCGTCATATCCGATATCGTTATGCCGCGAATGGACGGAATCTCCATGATTGAGCAGCTCAAGGCGGAACTCCCCCATACCCAGTACATACTTTTGACCGCCTATTCATCCTTTGAATACGCCCAGCGAGCTATTCAAGCCAACGTATTGGAGTATATTGTAAAGGTTCCGCTAAGGGAAGCCGATCTGAATCGAGCATTGGATAAGGCAGCTGGAATTTTAAATGAGTTTGAGAAAAAAGAAGCGGAATTTCACTCGTTAAACGTATCCGTACTTGAAAATAAATATAGAGTCCGTAAGCAATTTTTTAACGAACTGATCCGGGGTGAAATTCCTTCTCATCGGGCATCGGATTTTGCCAATCGCATGCAGTTTCATTTCTTTCAAGCCAACTATTGCTGCTTCATCGTTGAGATGAATACGTATGAAAGTTTCCGAAACGAATACGCTGCCGCTGATCAAAACATCTTGAAATATGCGATTACGAATATCATCGAAGAAACGGTGATGAGTGGTGGCAGTGGTGTAGCTGCGGATCTGTCTGATAATCGGTTTATTGGCTTTTTATCCTGGGAAAATAACCGCAGTGATATGGAAACGGAATATGCTTGCCTATCCTTGGGAGGGCAGATCATCACTCATTTGCATCAATATTTGAATCAAAGGGTATCCGTCGCTTTTGGAGGTCCACACCGAGGCTGGGAATCGATCAAACAGGCATACACGGAAGCTAAAAATGTGAGTGAGGATTTCTATTATCATACCGAAAAAGTAGTCAAAACACCGATGCATCGGTTCCAATACCATAATGACAAAAAAGCAGACTTTCAGCAAAAGGTGAATGATTTTCTTATACGGCTGAAACGAAAGATTTCCAAGGAAGAGCTGGACAATGCACTTGCCGAACTGTTGCAATTTGTTTCGGACCATAGAATCCACAAATCCATCATGGCGCCCATGATTAGAGACTTGTACAGAGAGATTACCTTAAAGTTTAAATCGGGTAACAAGTTGACCACGGAAGTAGCAGAATTCCCTATGGAATATATGGCATTTCAAGAGCAGCTCGCCTACATTGGCGATTTCACATTCGAATATGTGCATGCAGGCCAACGATTACATCGTGCAGAAATCATGAGTGCTATTCATTTTATAGAGAAAAACCTGAAACAGCGTTTAACGCTGGAGGCCATTGCGGAGGAAGTGAATCTAGCGCCATCGTATTTTAGCAGCTTATTCAAAAAAACAATGAACGAAGGTGTGATTAGCTACATCAACCGTAAAAAAATCAACCTCGCTCTCGAGTTGTTAAATGTCCGGGATTATTCATTATTGGAATTGTGCGAGGAAGTAGGCATTGTCAATGAAGGTTACTTTTGCAAACTTTTTAAAGAATATACCGGTGATACACCTAAGCAATACCGGATCAAAATGACACGGTAGGAATTCCAATAAGGATGCAAAAAATGTATGATTTTTTCGTGAAATCCTGTAAAAAAACACGGGCCAAAACCATTACCATGATAGGAGCATCTAATCATGGAGGTTATCAAAATGGAGTCTATAAAAGCTGATGTAACCGTCGTAGGTGGAGGTATTGCAGGGATATGTGCTGCCATTGCAGCAGCACGCCAAGGTCTGCAAGTTTCACTTATTAATGATCGGCCGGTTCTAGGGGGAAATGCGAGCAGCGAGGTCAGAGTGCATATCAACGGGTCGGCTTATCTCGGAAACAGTCCATCCTACTATGCTCGAGAGGGCGGGTTGATAGAAGAACTGAAGCTGAAGATATTTCATTACAATCCGTTATACAACAAGAAGCTGATGCTTTCACTTTCCGATACAGTCTTACTCGACATGGTTTATGATGAGCCCAACATTTCTCTATTCCTGAACACATGCGTACATGAAACGGGTATAGAGAACGGCAGAATCCAATGGGTGGAGGGCCTTCAATTGGCTTCCGAGAGGAAATTTCGTTTTGAAAGCCCAACCTACATCGATTGCTCCGGGGATGGAATTGTTGGATACCAAGCAGGCGCTCACTTCCGATGGGGAAGAGAGGCGAAGCATGAATACCAAGAGGAGCTGGCTCCTGAAGTGGCGGATCATTACACCATGGGCGATACGATTCTGTTTCAAGCTCGTGACGTAGACTATGCCGTTCCTTACAAAAGGCCCGGCTTTGCGTATGATATTACGAAGCTGGAGTTTTTTGATAGTATCCGAAAAGGGTTAAACCATCGGTCTTTTCCAAGGAAAATCAACGGACTTGGCGGATTGTGGTGGCTGGAATACGGTGGACATATGGATATTATCAAGAATAATGAAGACATCGCATTGGAACTGCGAAAATTGGTGTACGGAATCTGGGATTATATCAAAAACAGCGGCGAGTTTGATGATGTAGACAATCTCATTCTGGATTATGTATGCCCGATTCCGGGAAAGCGGGAGTCGAGACGATTTATAGGTGAACACATGCTGTCTCAGAACGATCTTACAGCAAAAACACCTTTCGAAGATGCGGTATCTGTCGGCGGCTGGTATATGGATCTGCATGCGAATAAAGGCATCTACGATGAGGGACCAGCTACAGCATGGAATTTTGTGCCGGGATTATATAATATCCCGTTCCGTAGCTTATTTTCACGCAATATCCCTAATCTCATGTTCGCTGGCCGCAATATAAGCGCTACCCATGTGGCTTTTGGGTCTACAAGGGTCATGGCAACCTGTGGTTGTATGGGGCAGGCTGTAGGGACGGCTGCTGCGTTATGCGTAAAATATGAGACAGACCCCGCGACCCTCGTCAAAACCCATATGGGTGAGCTTCAGGCGCAGCTGCTTCGAGACGGGCAAACGATTGTAGGGCTTCAAGAGCCGTTGGATCGTTATTTCGCAGATGGATTAACGATTCGTGCCTCGTCTCAGCGAAGCTATGAACATCTTCATCCAACCGAAGAGATCTCCTTGGACAAAGCATTATGTTTGGTCTTGCCGATCCAGACATCTCTGGTTGAAAGTGTACAGATCAAAATTAAAAATAGATCCGAGCAATCGGAAACGTTGCAAGTGAAGCTGTACGGCGGGGAGCAGAAGGAAAACTATATTCCCACCAGCGAGCTGAAAGACTATCACTTGCTTATTTCAGCGGGTTACGATGACTGGATTACGCTGGACCTGGGCTGCGAGAAACCGGCTGATGACAAGGTCTACATCGTATTGGAAGGTTCAGAGAGCCTTGCGATACACACCAATGAAGAGAAAATGACTGGAGCGGTGAGCTTCCTTTATAGACCGGAAGAGCCATCCAGGCTGAAGAAACTTAATAAGAGCATTTGCTTCAAAGACCTGATACCATCTCAAAATATGTATAATCCCGCGAATGTTGTAAACGGTTTCTCCAGACCTTATGGCCTGCCGAATGGCTGGATTTCGGAACGTACCGAAGGACAGGAATGGTTGGAATTTGGTTTTGCAAGCCCCAGGAATCTGGATGAAATTCATCTTGTTTTCAATTCGGAGCTGAATTTGGAGCATTTCGACGATCCAATTGAGCCACTAATCCAGGATTATGATGTGACCTTAACGTTAGAGGACGGAAGTGAGAGTGAAATTAACGTCCGTGGGAATTATCTTTCGCTGAATAAACATCAAGTGAACGCAACAGGTGTAACCCGAATCCGGTTTGATTTCTACGCAACGTATGGTTTACCTTATTATGAAGTGTTTGCAGTTAAACTTTTCGCTCCTAAAAACGCTAAGTGAGGTTGGGTGAAGTCGAGATGAAGGAATTATTCCCACGAACAGGGTTACCTAATGTCATTCAGAAGTTGGAAAATGGAGAAACCGTGACCACCGTTTATTTTGGTGGCAGTAATACACGTTCGGAAGGATACAGGGTCATGACGACGGAGTGGCTGCGAGGGGAGTATCCCCATGCCGATATCCATGCTGTGAACGCAGGCATTGATGGGACAGGATCGGACCTCGGCTGCGCCCGTTTGCAGACGGATGTACTGCGTCATCAGCCTGATCTCGTGTTTGTTGAATTTGTTGGCAACGATGGCGGAGTTCCTGAATCGAAGGCGAGAATCGAAGGCATTGTGAGACAGATCCGCAAGCAGAGCTGTTTTATCGACATCCTGTTCGTATATACGATTAAGGAGCGGGATCTGAACTTATTTCAATCTGGGGAGTACCAGAAGGGCGCTCTTATGCAAGAGGAAGTCGCCGACTATTACGGCATTCCTTCGATTCATCTGGGTGTGGCGGTCAGTCAATTGGTTTCAGATGGCAAGCTGATTTTCACCTCAAGTGCAGATGTATCCATTCCCGGTGCCGTTATTTTTACGCATGATTCGATCCATCCAACGATTCCCGAAGGACACCAGATTTACACGGATACCATCACCCGGTCATTTAAGAAGATGAGCGAACTTCGAGATCACGTGGGAAAAGTGGAACATCATTTGCCGCAAGACACTCTGGTCCCGGCCAATCCTTGGGAGTATGCAACTATGCTGCCACTGGATCGTCTTACTCATTTTTCCGCAGGATGGTCTTACATGACTCCCGATGATTTTGCCTTAGTGCGCGAGTATGATTGGTTGTTCCCCGGTCTATGGCGAGCAGTTGATCCCGGAGAAGCGATCACAGTGGAGTTTGAGGGAACACACATCGGCTTATTCGATATCGGGGGGCCGGATTCTGGCAGATTGAAGGTATCGGTGGATGGAGAGGAATCCTTTGTTATCGATCGGTTCACACCCTATAACGATCATAATCGAAATCAGTATATTTTCTTGCCGGAACTACCGAATGGAAAACATACTGTTCGCTTCGAGATCGATCACGAGAAGACAGACAAAGCGGCTGTATTTAAGGCAAGTGGCAATGAACGAAGTATGGAACATGTTCGGCAGCATCCAGCTTGGTATGATCAAACGGTCATTCAGCTTGGAAAGTTGTTATTGGTGCAGCCGCCATTATAATAGATAAGTCCAACTTGGAAGATTAGGACATTTGGAACACATGAGAAACCTGCATTCTATCTGACTGCAATATGCGCTCAGGTAGATGTAGGTTTTTTTACTTGAAATCGTATAAGAAATTCTTAAAATGATAGAAATTTCACCGTGAAGTGACATGCTAAGATAAAAACAGCAGAACGGATTAGTCAGAAGGCAACACATTTTTGAAAGCGTTACCATTATTGAGGAGAGGCTGTGAATTGTATGGTCCAAAGGAAGCTGTTTTTTTTCATCGTTTTCATGTTGACGATCGTAGTTCCTTTCAGCCTGATCGGAATAAGGGCCGCTTATGCGGAGACCTTACCTTATCAGACGATTATCATCGATGACGGGAGTATCAAGATCAATGATGTTGTAACACCTGATGCGGGTAACGAGAACAATGGATATTCGGCTCCAAATTGGGCCACAAGCACAGGGGTGAAAGGGTATGATCTTTCAAGCTCCAAATATACGAGTACAGCAGGCCGAACGATCACATGGAATCCACGCTTGAAAGCAGGAACAGCGAAAATTTCGTTCTATAAGCTGGATTGGGCAGATAAAGCAGATAGCAATGTGAAAATTGAGATTGTTCATAATGGGACAACGGATGTAGTCTTTATGGATCTAAGACCCTCATCTGGCGAGCCAGCGGGTTGGGTTGATTTGGGAGAGTATTATTTTTCAGGGGTTGGTGAAGAATTCGTTCAATTAACCCGGTCTACCGGCACCACGAACACGATTCTTACGCGCGCGGATGCGGTCAAGTTCGAAGGAAATATTAAGCAAAAAGAGCCACATAAGACGATCATCATTGATGATGGAAGCCTCACCATTGATCATGTTGTCACTGTTGATTCAGGCAACGTCAATAACGGGTTCTCTGCTCCGTATTGGACGACAAGTGCAGGAGTAAAGGGCTACAACAATTCCAGTTCCAAATATACGGATGCCGTAGGTAGAACGATCACATGGAATCCGCGCTTGGAAGCAGGGACGGCGAGAATATCGTTCTATAAGCTGGATTGGGCGGATAAAGCAGATAGTAATGTAAAAATTGAGATTGTTCACAACGGGATTACGGATGTGAAGTTTATGGATCTAAGACCTTCGTCGGGTCCATCATCTGGATGGGTTGATTTGGGGGAGTATGAGTTTAGTGGGGATGATACCGAATTTGTCAGGCTGACTCGAACGCAACCTACGACGGGTACCATTATTACGCGGGCTGATGCAGTCAAATTCGAAGGAAATATCCGGCAGAAAGCCCCGCCGTTGCCCCCGCTGCGGAGCCGCACTTTAGCGAATCTCAGTTACACGGAAAAAGGCAGTATCGAGAATGATAACTATAAAGCAACTTTCTATGAAGCAGCGTGGGATGGGGGCAGCTCTATCGTTCGTGATATGTTCTACAAAAACACGGAGACGGGGAACTGGGTTCCAATCAATAATGAATCGGAAAGACTTGAAGAACAATGGGTTTTATTAGATGGGAATGCGGGCAGCCGAACCAATTACTACGATACGATGAACAAACGCTGGATTACATTTGACGGAATTACTTTTCCCGACAGCCACACGGCGGTATTAACCGATTCCTCGCATGGAAGTGATTACGATTTGCAAGTGAACTGGTCCATGGCAGGGGATAAACCAGATGTTTCCTTTGCCTTCACGCCTCGTCGCGACGGTAACTACGTGATTGGATACCAGTCCTTCACAACAGAGTCAGTCACGGGCATCAACGAAGTGTTAAATGGATTCCGGTCACATGCCAAAATGGTAGGTACCGTGGAATCAACAAGCTTGCGGGAGCTGAGCGCTCCGATGAGTCTGGTTGAGAAGAATGATGGTTCGGGGAATCCATTGACGTATGGGGTGTTTGTACCTTCGGAAGAACTACCGGTTGAATTTGAGCCGACGGGGGGTGTGACGAAACAACGGCTGGGCATGAGCCTGGTCAATAACGAAGGTAGTGTGCAGCCCATCCTGTATGCGCCTCAATTAGGGACGTATTCGCAAATGACCGCAGAAAGCACCTATCAATTTCATATGGGGTTAATCGCGCAAAAAAGTAATCTGTATGATTCCTACACGGATATTCTTCGCAATGAGTACGATTATTCGGCATATCGTGAAAATGTATCAAATAAGTCGCTTACTGACGCGATGTTTAATATGATCGATTTGCTCAAGATTGAGCCGCAAGGAGACGACTCTGTTAATTATGTCCCGTCACCCAGCGGGTGGTGGAGCCGTGCCAAGGGTTTTATTGATATTGAAAATGAGGATAGTGTTAGAACAAGTTCGAATGCGGTTCTTCTGGGGGCTTACTATTTGACCGGGGATGACCAGCTTTATGATACGAGAGCATTGCCGTCCGTTCAGTATGGCGTATCGCGAAATGGTATCGGTTGGTCGCCGACGCAGAAGAAAGTATACGGTGTACCTTCCTTATGGAAGATGGCTACTCTGCCGTTTGATGTTTCAAGCGTAGCCGCTGTCAATCAGATGATGGGCACTTCGGCAGGAATTGGGGCGCTGGCAGAGGAAGAGTACCTTATGCGTGATCCTGACCAGAAAGACCGCGGGCCTGTCATTCAGCCTCTAATGATGTATCGTATGACGGGAGAGGCACAGTACTTGCAGGCTGCGAAGGATGCGGCCGACAACTATATTACACAACATATCGATACACCTGCGTCTATCGATGTGAGTAAAAATGAGTTCATTTATTATTATAGTAAGCTGTGGATGGAAATTTTGGAGCTTTACGAAGAAACGCAGGACCCCAAATACTTGGATGCCGCTTACAAGGAAGCTAAACGGTATGCAACCATGTTTGTTGCTCGTCCAGTTCCTGAAGGGAATGTTACGATTCCTCAACCGGAGACATATAATTACGCGGAGTCATTCCATTGGCCGGAAAGCGGTAAATTTCAATATCCTCGGCTCAAACTTCCCGAAGATATTGCCGGAGGCGTTCAAGCCGAGCGTTGGCTTGTTTCACCAAGCGGATTGACGTTTGAAGCAGGAAGTACAACCGGCTATTATCGGATGAATGCTCAGGAAGCACCGTTCATGCTGCGATTGTCGCTCTATACAGGGGATAAACTGCTGCAGGATATTGCTCATAATGCAGTTATTGGTCGTTATTCCAGTTATCCCGGTTATTATTATAAAGGCTTTGCCGTTAGCCAACTTGAACCGGACTTCCCACTGGAAGGTCCAAGTGGTGCTACATCCATCTATTATCACCATATTCCGGGGCAGCTCGGGCAAACCATGGATTATTTGATCAGCGAACAATCCTTGAAATCGAACGGGAATATTACATTTCCATCCGTATTCGAAACGAATTTTCTATGGTTCAAATATCACCTCTATGGGAATAAACCAGGTCAATTTTATGGAAATTCCGACGTTTGGCTCTGGATGCCCAAGGGGATCATTAAGACCAATCATCCTCAATTGAACTGGATCACAGGTGAGAGTGGAGATAAATTCTACATTGGGTTAAGCAACGCATCATCAGAAGAAATTCAGACTCCGATCGAATTGAATGAACAGATCATTGGGTTTAACCCGGCACAAGATTATACTGTAACGATCATTCGCGACAATGGTACACCAGAGCAGACCGTCATGAATGGTGGAATCATTCAAGCCACGATATCAGGCAAAGGAATCACCGCGATCATTGTAGAGGGACTCAATATTGATGTACCGCTGCATCAGGTCAGAACGGCTGATACATCTGATGCCAGTTATTTCTTTGATACACACAGTCCAATCGATGCAGTTAAGGGCATGCTGCTCGTCAAGCCTGACGAGACGGTCTATGATGCCTATGTACAGGCCAAGATGACAAAACCAGCGACCATTCATTATTCCTTGGATGGCGGGGCTACGTATACAACCGTCCCGGATACGATCTACCCGATGGAATGGTCGATACGGGTGAATGATTTATCCCAAACCTTCACGTACTACGTGGAATCGGAGGGGAAACAGACCCGTAAGCGCACACTCTATCTGCCGGATCAGGTAACAGAAACGCCAGTCCAGCCCGATGATGGGCAGGATCATTCATCAATCATTGTGGATAATACGGAGGCGGAGACAGAAGGCGTCTGGATAAGGGATACGACAGCTAACGATTATTATTATGATAACTATGTGTATGCCAAATCTACAGCAGGCACAGCAACAAGCAAAATGAGATGGCGGCCTGATCTGCCGGAAAGTGTCACGTACAGTGTGTATTACAAGATTCCGCAAATCACTGCAACGAGTGAAAATTGGGCAACCAATGCCTCGTTTACCGTTTATTATAGCGGAGGCTCCGAGACGGTTACTGTTGATGAGACAACGGCGAATGGTACTTGGGTGCACCTGGGGGATTATCCTTTTGCTGCAGGTGATAGCGGGTACGTGGAACTAACCAATAAGGCCAACAAATCAAGAGTCGTAGCCGATGCAATCATGTGGGTGGACCCAAACAGGGTGCCGCAATTGGAGTCTGCAGTGATCCTGTCCGATCGGAACGATCTGCAGATGACTCAAACCGCACAACTGAGCGTAACCGGTTATTTGGATAACGGTTTGGTCGGTGATCTTACACAGGCCGATGTGCAATATTTCGTTGATCGGCCGGATCTTGCTGAAGTGGACAGCAGTGGGTTGTTGACCCTGCTCAATCTCGATGGGGACACGGATCACATTGAAGTCTGGGCCACGGTGACGATTGACGGGATGACCTTAACCACACCGCCTTTGACCATCACAATCAGGGACCTAACGGTTATCGTGGACAGTACAGATACAACAGGGTTATACACGACAGAAGGGTCGTGGAGCCAAAGCAATTTAGCCGGATACAAAATTGGGGTTAAATCCCGCTATTCAACAGTTCAAGGATCATCCGCGACGTGGAAAGGCCAGTTCCCAGAGGGGAAATATACGGTCTCGATCTACAAACTTGTCCATACGACGGCAAACGATAACAATGTCAAAGTGGAAGTGAAGCATAAGACGGGTACGGAGGTCACCTATATCGATGCAACAGTCGGCTCATCGGGTTGGGTTAATCTAGGAACGTTCGACTTTACGGGTGACAGTAGCGAGTATGTCCGGTTAACCAGAGTTACGCCTACAACGGTAGACCCACCAACGCTTCCTGCGGATATGATCTATACGAGGGTTGACGCAGTTATGTTCGAACGGCATTCTGATGATTCGCAGTTGCTTGCAAATGAGCCAGATGAACCGATACATTCTGAACAAGAGCAGTGAATTATGAATGGAAATGAAGCAACGGCAAGGGTGGGATACAAATTATTGTAAAATAACGCTAAGAGCCGAGTGGATCAAAACGATCCATTTGGCTCTTTTTGTTTAGGAGCAAGAAGGGTGGTCACAGAAAAGGAAGCCAGTAGGCCACCTTCCTCGTACCCATTAAACACCTAAGTTTGCCAAATCCAACTTTTTTGGATTCTCTAAAAAAAATTGCCGCTTTCAGATTATGTTTCGTCACACTCAAAACGTTTCTCTAGACCCACACAAATCTTCAATGATACCATCATACAGGTGCTCGAAATGAAGATTGCAGGAGGATTTCAATGTGGATCAACTCAAATACGATAATTTAAAGCTGGGGGAGCGCGGAGCGATCATCAGCATTATCGCATACATATGTTTGACCGTATTAAAACTGATCATTGGCAACATGGCCGGATCAGAAGCGCTTAAGGCAGATGGATTAAACAATGCCACCGATATTGTGGCCTCGATAGCTGTACTCATTGGTTTGAAGCTTGCCCAACGTCCAGCGGACAAAGATCATACCTATGGTCACTGGAGAGCAGAGACCGTTGCGTCACTTGTTGCTTCTTTCATAATGATGGCGGTAGGTTTACAAGTACTGTTTGAAGCCATTGGTTCTGTGTTCCAGGGTACACATGAATCTCCGGATATCATCGCCGCGTACACAGGCATATTCTGCGCCTTAATCATGTATCTGGTCTATCGCTATAACAAGAGACTTGCTACACGTATTAAAAGTCAGGCGGTCATGGCTGCAGCTCGTGATAATATCTCCGATGCCTGGGTAAGCACCGGTACGGTCATTGGGATCGTGGGTTCCCAGTTCGGTCTACCCTGGCTGGACCCTGTAACAGCTGTCATCGTAGGATTCCTGATCTGCAAGACCGCTTGGGACATTTTCAAAGAAGCTACACATCATCTGACCGATGGTTTTGATGTTGAATTGATACAAGAATACAAAAAGACAATTGCCGGAATAGACGGTGTAGAGAAGGTTAAAGACGTAAGAGCCCGCAATTATGGCAATAATGCTGTCGTGGATGTTGTTATCACCGTACATGCTGAGCTGGATCTTCAACAAGCACACGATATCTGTACGGACGTAGAGAACGAGTTAATGGAGGAGCATGATGTGTACACCGTTCATGTTCATGTGGAACCTGAAATGTTGAAAGAGTGCATTTGATATTAAGTTTTTTAAAAAAAATTCGGCACAGCAAAGAACCAGTGAGCTTTATTTATTCACTGGTTCTTTGCTTATTCCATACATGACTATCTCGGCAGATTGTAGGTAATCAGATTGTTATATTTATCTGCATGTTTCTGCTCGTCCAAGATGATTCCCCACACCGTGTCTTTATAGATTCCATAAGGAAGACCGAACCATATTTTTCTATACTTTTCGACGGCTGCCAATTCACCCTGAAATGCCTTTTGCAGTCCGACAAGATAAGAGTTGACCGTTTCAACCGGCTCACTGCTTACACCCGAAATCTCCTGACCTGTCAGATCCTTGTACATTTGTCGAAACATTTGGTTATGTCCGCGTTCATCATTGCGGATGCTCGTGATAATGGCAGCTTGGTTGGCATCAGGTGCCAATCGAATCAGTGAATCATAGAACATCTCATCGTTTCGTTCTCCCTGCACAGCCGTTTTGATTAATTCAAGTGCTTCGGCTGATGATGTTGCCCATACCGGAGTAAAAGTGTACCTGAAACCATACGGATATGTCACATACATTACGAATCCCTCCAAGACCAATATGAGTTAAGATATGCACGTATGCCTATCAACGTTAACCCATATCATCTGACCGGTCTTATTTAATCGAAAGCTTCAATGGAACTTTACTTGGTATATCTCAATATTTTACTGTAACCATAAGCAATAACAAATGGCAGGAGGTATGATAAAAAGGTCCAAAAAATGTTCCATCCATTAAAATAAATGACATGTCCCATCATTTTGGCAACCCACTCAATTAAGGTCAGCGACATTGATGCAACAAGGATCGCTAACCATGGATTGGCCCCTTTTACTAAAATCATATACATCATCAGACAACCAGCAATCGGGTAGATTCCAAGATCCATTGGAAGAGCCGCATAGGATTGGTTCCGTGTATTCGGGAGAATATTCCAGAAATAATTGAATCCCACACTGTTGATACAGGCCGAAACAGCTACGCCGAGTGCATAATATTGAATAAGGATTGTAAAGTTCCGACGCAGAATCCATACACCCAATATAAGGGGAATGACCATACCCAACAGAATGTTTCCTATCATGCATTTTTCCTCCAAAGCTTGTTCCTTCTATAGTTCAAAATAAGCCGCATCACTCCGTTGTCTTCTCTTCCAGAAGACGATCCACCTTATCTGTAAGTGCATCCAGTTTTTTGTCATAATGCTTATACGTAAAGAAACCAATGATTGCTTTGACTGCAAAAAAAAGCACCGCAGCAATGACAATGAGTAGATAATTGTGGCCAACCTGTCTTAACCAATCGTTGACTGCATTTATCGGATTTCTCTCCCTTCAATGCTAGTGGTGTTTTATAAGGTAACCAACTCCATGAGATATAATGCATATTAGCAAACTCGTAACAGCATGTGTGACTTGCAATCAATATCGTGAAGCTTCTCAAAACTTCTGACCTGGTCATCCTCACACAAGGCAACATATTTAAGGTTAATTCTGTGAATACTCAGAAAAGGTCCATAGTATTTAACGAGTGAAAGGGTGCTGGTAGTGTACGAACATCTTATCATCTTCATTCGAAGTATCTTTGCCTTCATGCTTCTATTGGGTATTGCACGTATATTGGGAAAACAAACGTTGTCTGATATGAATTTTCATGAATTTGTTACCGCAGTCATCATGGGAGCCATAGCTGCCAATCTAGCTTTTAACGAGAAAATAGAGGTCACACATCTGATTATTTCTCTAATTGTTTTTACCGGAACCTCTTATCTGTTATCGAAATTAAATCTGAAAAGCAGAAAAATTCGCTTATTGGCTGAAGGCTCACCTACCGTATTAATTGAAGGGGGTAAAATTCTTGAAAATAATCTCGCCAAAAATAAACTGACATTGGATTCCTTAAACCAAATGCTAAGACAGAAAGATATTTTTAACATGGAGGAAGTGGAATACGCTTTACTCGAAGTGAATGGACAAGTTTCAGTTATGAAAAAAGCTAAGTATAGAACGGCTACGGTTGAGGATGTCCATAAGAAGGTAGAATCCAATCCTGAACGCATGCCCGTGGAGTTGATTATGGATGGGGAGATGTTAAGCAAGAATCTTGAATTGAATGGCATATCTGATAAGAAATTAGTAGAACAGCTTGAATCGCAAAATAAGAACATAAGTGATGTATTCTATGCGGTAAAAGGAAGCGACGGCAGAATCTATATGGATTATTACGAAGATCGAATCAAACATCCCATTGATGTTGAGTGAAACCCTCAGGAATGAAAAAAATCCCTACTCTTCAGATGAAAGAAGAGTAGGATAATTGTAAGCTACTGAATTACTCTCGAATTATTGGTGCTTGCTGAGAATATCAAATATGATCTTGGCATTATCTGTGTTGTCAATCAGTCCCGCGAAGCGATGACTTGCCGGGCCGTAGGCATAGACCGGAACATCTTCACCTGTATGTCCACCAGTTGTCCAGCCCGTAAATGAACGGTTATCAATAATCGCTTCAATGGCATTATCAATCTTCGTTACATCCGCACTTTTGGCTGCTTCTTTCACCGACAGAATCTCTTCCGGCATAAGCTCCAGTTTCAGATAACTTTTCAGTGTTTCTTCAACCGAAGCACCCTTTGCAATTTGTGCTGCCATGAAGTCTGGCGTCCGCAGTGCAGCTTTGATCGGGTCTACGAAGAAGTTGTATTCCCCGTCTTTTCCAAGGGTAAGTCCGCCTGTGGAGTGGTCGGCAGTAGCTACGACAAGTGTTTCGCCGTCTTTTTTGGCAAAGTCAATAGCTGCCTGAAATGCTGCTGCGAAATCTTCCATTTCACTCATCGCGCCAACGATATCATTATCATGTCCTGCCCAGTCGATTTGGCTGCCTTCGACCATCAGGAAGAACCCTTTGTCGTTCGAACTAAGGCGATCAATCGCTGTATTGGTCATCTCAGCCAGTGATGGAGTTGCAGCACTACGATCAATCAACTTGTCCAGACCTCCGTCCGCAAACAGTCCAAGAACTTGTTGATTCTTATCCGCAAGGAGAGAGGTTCGGTCCGTCACATAGCTGAATCCGGCCTTTTGAAACTCTTTTGTCAGGTCACGACCCTCGCGTACAAAATTGGATTTCCCTCCACCCAGAAGTACATCCACCTTATGCTTGCCATTAATCAACTCATCATAATAATCGTCCGCAATCGCATCCATATTTTTTCGACTGATATCATGGGCACCGAATGCAGCAGGTGTGGCATGAGTAATTTCCGATGTCGCCACAAGTCCGGTAGCCTTGCCGTTTTCTTTTGCCTGCTCAAGTACGGTTTTGACTTCCTTCTGTTCAGGGTCAACCGCAATGGCCGCATTGTAGGTTTTCACACCTGCCGACATGGCTGTTGCTGCGGAAGCGGAATCCGTCACATTTTGTTTATCATCATCCGGATAGGTCATTTGTGCCCCAACCAGATAAGGGTCAAATACGGTTTTGTCCATGCCCTTTGTCGAAGGATCATCTTTCATATAACGGTAGGCGGAAGTGTAAGAGGTGCCCATGCCATCCCCGATGAGGAAGATGATGTTCTTAATTTGTTTTTTCTCCACACTTACAGCTTGAACGGCACTTGCTTGTCCCGCAGACAAGAGAGTAGAAGCCGATACAGCCAGAGTCAGCGCTACCGTTGGTAATACTTTTTTGGATAATTTCACAATAATTCCTCCTCGTCATATCTCAAAAACAAAAATGAATGCATGAATCTATATTCATTTGTTCATCATCCAAAAGGTTAGCATTTATTTGTAAATAAAAACCAAGAGTTTTGTATACCCGAGGTAAAATAAAGGCGATAGGTTAATTCATTGCACGAGGAGCAAGTCAAACATACGAGATACAAAAATATATTCATTCCGCTGTTTTTGAAGTATGATACATCATAAGTAGAACGCTTTCATTTTTAATTACTGTGAATATAAAGTCAATTTCATTCTCAGGAGGCTCTTTACCATTGACCAAAACAACTACAAATTATGACGGGTATCTCTTTGTACATTTTATAGGCGAACAACCAGACGGAGAGCAGGTTTATTTCTCCTATAGCGAGGATGGTCTTCACTGGAAGGATCTAAATGGCGGATTGCCTGTGCTGTTTTCCGATCTTGGAGAAAAGGGGGTAAGGGACCCGTTTCTGATTCGTTCCGCCAAGGAAAATAAATTTTATCTGATTGCTACGGATCTCCGCATCGCAAGCGGTAAAGGATGGACTCATGCCGTTAATGCCGGGAGCCGTGACGTAATCATATGGGAATCCAGCAATCTCGTGAACTGGTCTTCCCCATGGAACGTCACATTAGGTGTTGAGGGGGCTGGATGTGTCTGGGCACCGGAAGCTGTGTATGATGAAACAACAGATGAGTTTCTCGTATTTTGGGCTTCTGCAACGCAAGAACCTCAGGAGCAAGAACGAAAGCAAAAAATATATAGTGCTCGTACAAAAGACTTTCGTACGTTCTCGGCATCGGAAAAATACATTGAGCGGCACAATCATATTATTGATACAACGATTCTTCCAGCCGCGGGCTCTTACTATCGATACTCCAAGGATGAAACAACCAAAAACATACGAGTAGAAAAAGGAGACTCTCTCGACAAAGACGCATTCGTTACGCTGCAAGCGCCGGTACTAGAGGCATTGGCAGGAGTGGAGGGACCTCAAATCTTTAAATTCAATGATCGAGAAGAGTGGTGCCTGATTGTTGATCGATTTGCTGAAGGCAAGGGTTATCTTCCTCTGCTGACTACAGATCTGGGAAGCGGAGAATTCCGAATCGTACCTGATGGTGATTTCAATATGGGCACAACTCAAAAGCGGCATGGAAGTGTCCTGCCAATCACAGCTGCCGAGTGCAGCCGGCTTCTCGCGGCTTTTGGGGATGGTCATCAGGTGCTTCCCGGACAGTATGCTGATCCTGATGTCACACAGTTTGAGGATCGTTACTATATGTATCCGACAACAGATGGCTTCGAGGGGTGGTCGGGGAAACAGTTCAAGGTGTTTTCTTCTTCAGACCTGAAGCATTGGCAAGACGAAGGCGTAATCCTTGATCTAGGAACAGAGGATGTCCCCTGGGCAACCGGTAATGCCTGGGCACCGGCAATTGCCAGCCGGAACGGAAAGTTTTATTTTTATTTCTGTGGCAAAATGCTAAGCGGCGAGAGTGCCATTGGCGTTGCTGTAGCCGATAAACCGATGGGTCCTTTTTTGGCTGAGTCACAGCCTTTAATCACAATGGAGCAGTTGAAACGTCTGGGCATTACCATGGGCCAAGCTATTGATCCCTCCATCTATGTCGAGGATGACGGAAGACCGTATCTGTTATTTGGCAATGGACATGCTGCCATTGTGGAGCTTGGTGAAGACATGATAAGTGTAGTGGAGGACACCATGAGCAATCTGGCGGGCTTGCATGATTTTCGTGAGGCGGTAACTGTACTAAAGGAGGATGGACTATACCACTTTACGTGGTCCTGTGATGATACAGGCAGCGAAGATTATCATGTCAATTACGGTACGGCAGAGCAATTATACGGTCCTATTACCTATCGTTATCCGATTCTGAACAAAAATGTCGACAAGGACATGCTGGGCACAGGTCATCACTGTATATTTAATGATTCCAAAACGGGTCAATACTGGATTGCCTATCATCGTTTTGTCACGCCACTATCCAGATTTTGCTCTGGAAAAGGTTATCACCGTGAAACATGTATGGACCCGCTTCTGTTTGGTAAGGACGGACTAATTCAGCCTGTTATACTCTAATATAAGACGTCAGTTGAATCGCTATTTTATGAAGAACGCATACACTTTGAAACGCCTGTCAGAATTCGCTTTTAGCGGTTTTGGCAGGCATTTTTGTCATGCACCTAATACAAGCCAAACCGTAGGGTTGAGGAGGGGATGTAACTTATTGAACTCCTTCATTTGAGAATGAATTTGACATCCATATCAATAAAACGTATTATTACGATATAACGATTTAGGAGGAATACTTTTGAACACTCCCGCTTTTGACAGCAATAGTATTAAACAGTTCGATGAACCTGCTAATATGCTGAAAGCCTTGGCTCACCCCATTCGTTTATGTATAGTGCGGGGATTAATGCAGAAGAAGAAATGTAATGTTTCATATATGCAGGAATGTCTGGATCTTCCCCAATCTACCGTGTCACAACACCTCCAGAAGCTTCGTAGTGCAGGGATTGTTGCTACCGAACGGAATGGTCTTGAAGTGAATTATGTGCTGGCCGATCAACGGGTGGAACAGATTATCAAAACTTTATTTGAAAAGGATGATTGTGAATCATGAGCAAAAAAGTACTCATTGTTGGCGGTGTAGCTGGAGGTGCATCTGCAGCTGCACGTCTTCGCCGTCTGGATGAACATGCCGAGATTATTAATTTTGAGAAAGGACCCTATATCTCATTTGCCAATTGTGGCTTGCCTTATTATATAGGTGGCTCAATTGCGGATCGAGAGCGTCTGCTGGTGCAAACGCCAAAAGGGATGGCTGATCGTTTTCGTATCGATGTGCGTACAAGAAGTGAGGTTGTAGCTATTGATTCGCAGAAGCAAGTGGTTAAGATACAATCCCAGGAACGCGGTGAGTATGAAGAGAGCTATGACGAGTTGATATTGTCACCAGGTGCCAAACCGCTCATTCCCGATCTGCCGGGTAAGGACAATCCGCTAATTTATACTGTACGAAATATTCCAGATATTGATCGGATCAAAGACCAGGTAAATTCTTCTAACAACACGTCTTCGATCGTCATAGGCGGTGGATTTATAGGCGTGGAAATGGCTGAGAATTTAAAGGAAGCGGGTCTGGATGTAACGCTGATTGAGGGAAACGCACAAGTACTGACACCATATGATACCGAGTTAGCAGCCGCATTGGCACAGGAAATGGAGAATCATGGTGTGAACCTGCTATTTTCCAAGCGTGTTCAGGGATTCCATTCCTTAGAGCAGGGTATAGGGGTTGAACTTTCGGATGGTCAGACGCTAACAGCTGACATGGTTATTCTCGCGATAGGCGTCACGCCAGACACCTCTTTTTTGAAAGATAGCGGCATTTCGCTGGGTGCACGTGGACATATTATCGTAAATGAAGCTCTAGAAAGCAGTGTGCCACATATCTATGCTGTTGGGGATGCCATCGAAGTAACGGAAACCATTCATGGTACGAAGGCAACGATACCTCTTGCCGGACCTGCCAACAAACAAGGCCGTATCGTTGCCGACCGTATCGCCGGACTACATTCTACCTATAAAGGAACACAAGGCACGTCCATTATCAAAGTTTTTGGAATGACCGCAGCCACGACAGGCAGTAACGAGAAAACACTACAGCGTCTCGGCGTGGAATATCAAACCGTTATCGTACACCCTGCTTCTCATGCATCGTATTATCCGGGTTCGAGCGCAATTACTCTTAAGCTGCTGTTTACTCCAGAAGGTAAAATTTTAGGCGCACAAGCCGTCGGTTATGATGGCGTGGATAAACGAATTGATGACATTGCTGTAGCTATTCATTTTGGAGGACATGTCCGGGATCTGACAGAGCTTGAATTGAGTTACGCGCCGCCGTATTCTTCTGCCAAAGATCCGGTGAATATGGCTGGATATGCAGCAGAGAATATAATCACAGGACGTGTTCAGACGTTCACTTATCATCAACTGGCTGATCGTCAGCCGGAGCAGTCGATACTTCTGGATGTTCGCAGTGAAATCGAGCATCAAAATGGTCATATTCCGGGTTCACTCTCTATTCCAGTCGATGAGCTTCGTGAGCGGTTAGATGAATTAGACCCATCCAAAGAAATCTGGCTATACTGTCAAGTCGGCTTGCGTGGTTATACAGCTTCGCAAATTCTGCGTCAGCATGGCTTTAGCGTGAAAAACTTGAGTGGTGGTTATAAAACGTACCGTCAAGCCCAGTTTAAGCCCGCTCCATTTACTGCTGCAAAACAAGATCATTATGAAACTGCGCTTGACGTTAAGGAACAGGAGTCCATTCCCACTGACTCGACACAGCCGCAACGCATTGATCATGACTTGAACGTATGCGGATTGAGTTGTCCTGGTCCGCTAATACAAGTGAAACAGAAAATGGATCAACTCTCGAACGGTGAAACCCTTCGGGTGAAGGCTTCCGATCCAGGCTTTTATGAAGATGTCAAAGCATGGGCCTCGATGTCGGGTTCCACAATCCTGCAGTTGGAAAGAACGAAGGGCGGAACCATTGAGTCTGTCATGGTTAAAAATACAGCACAACCCGTATCGGATGCCCCCGTCAGCGATCCTGCCAGCACGATGGTTGTGTTCAGTGGCGATCTGGATAAAGCGATTGCCTCACTGATTATTGCAAATGGGGCAGCAGCCAGTGGACGGAAAGTAACACTATTTTTCACATTTTGGGGATTGAGTATTATTCGTAAATCACAACCGCAGAAGTTATCCAAAACGATGATTGGTCGTATGTTTGATATGATGTTACCTCGCGGCAGCCAGAAGCTTGGCATGTCCAAAATGAATATGCTTGGAGCAGGCCCGAAGATGATCCGTGGTTTGATGAAAAAACATCAGGTACCTTCGTTGGAAGAATTGTTAGAGAGCGCAATTGCTCAAGGAGTAGAGATCGTTGCCTGCCAAATGTCCATGGATTTAATGGGAATCCAACGTGAAGAATTAATCGAAGAGGTTAAGATCGGTGGGGTCGGTTATTATCTTGGACAAGCCTCACAAGCCAATCATAACCTGTTTATATAAAAAATGATCAAGTTGATTCATGTATAATATGAAAAGAGATCTTCCGCAATGAATGCCGAAGATCTCTTTTGATTGGTTTATAACAAAGTTATTATGCGAATGACATTTCATATTCATGATAGATTAGAGCAACAATCCATTTACAAATTATTGATATGTTATCTACTGTCCACCTGTATTCGAAGCCCAGACAGGATACCAGCCCAAAGCAGGATTTTCATTGTTGCACAGCACCAGATTGCCGTCAGTTTGCATGATGAGCACATTACCTCTTAAAATGGCTGGCACATTGTCTTCTCCGTACTATCTACAAAATTCTTTTCTGGACTGATCAGTTCAGATATGTTATATTTCTGAAACGGGAGGTGTTACTTATCGCCAGGACAAAAGAATTTGACAAAAATCAAGCGTTACACCAAGCGATGCTGTTGTTTTGGAAAAAAGGCTACGAGGCTGCCAGCATACCGGATTTATTAGCTATGATGGGCATTAGTCGATCCAGCCTTTATGATACGTTTTCCGACAAGCAAACATTGTACAGAGATGCCCTGGAGCATTATAAAAATGGGAGTTTCAATAAACAGACCATTCTTGAACAAGCATCAAACGTTAGAAATGGAATTCTTCAATTTTTTGAGTATCATATTGCTTCAGCATACGATACAAGCCTGCCGGGCGGATGTTTTGTAACGAATACAGCTACAACATTGGAGTCACCAGATGAACAGATCAATGTCTTGATCCAGACTAGTTTTTCGGATTTGGAACAAGCTTTTTGTAAGCTACTGGAGAAGGGCCAACAATCGGGAGAGATAGATAAAACAACCGATATCCAAACATTGTCTTATTTATTGCTGAATCTACATCAAAGCATCAATATTATGGCAAAAACGGGTCAGAATCCAGAACGTGCCAGAAAAATGATTAGCTTTTTAATGGCAGGTATATAATTTTTTTTGACAATTCCGGAATGATTGTTCCGATATAATATTCGTCATATTTTGAAGTTTCATTTGAAGAGTCTATGTAAGACTATAATTTTTTTGATCATTCTGGAACATTCATTCCGTTATCAAAAAATCCATCACAAATAAGGAGATGCATCCAATGAAAGTATCGTTTATTGGACTTGGAAACATGGGACTTCCAATGGCACAAAACCTGTTGAACGCAGGGCATGAATTAGTCATCTTTAATCGAACCGCTGAAAAAGTTGAAACCTTACTAAAACAAGGAGCACGGTATGCCAAAACACCACTTGAAGCAGCGAAAGAAAGCAATCTTGTCATTACCATGTTATCTGATGATGCTGCTTTGAAGGAGATTGTTGAAGGACCCAATGGCGTACTGAACGGATTATCTGAAAATGGAATTCACGTATCTGCCAGTACGATCAGCGTGGATCTGGCTCGGAAATTATCCGCTATGCATGCGGAGAGACAGCAACACTTTGTGTCTGCCACCGTAATGGGGCGCCCGGATGCTGCTAAAGCAGCTACATTGCGTATTATTTTAGCTGGTCCGGAACATGCAAGACAACAAGTACTTCCCATGTTAACAGCACTAAGTCAAGAGGTATTTGAGATTGGGGATCATGGCGAAGAAGGTAACATTGTCAAAATAGGAGTTAACTTTCTAATTGCTTCAATGCTGGAGGCTTTGTCGGAAGCTCAGCTCATGGTTGAAAAGCACGGTATTAAGCCGTCCCGATATATGGATGTTGTGAATGCTCTTTTTCAATCTCCGGTATATCAGAACTATGGATCGATCATGACCGAAAAGCGCTTTGAACCAGCCGGTTTTAAAATGAAGCTCGGCTTAAAGGATGTTGCATTGGCTATCGAAACCGCCAAGTCCGTTCAAGCTCCTCTACCTTTAGGTCAGCTTATCCATCAACACCTGACTGAAGGAATTACCCGTGGATATGGTGAGTTTGATTGGACCGCTTTAATTCGTTGTCTTGAGCATTCCTCTTAAGGAGAGAAAAATATAAGGAGAGATTATTTATGGAAATAGGAGTTACTTCATTCGTAGAAACAAAGCCCGATACTGAGACTGGTGTTGTCATGAGTCACGCACAGCGATTGCGAGAAGTCGTCGAAGAGATCGTTCTTGCAGATCAGATGGGACTTGATGTGTTCGGCGTAGGTGAGCATCACCGTGAAGATTATGCGGCTTCTTCACCGGCAATGGTGTTGTCCGCTGCGGCGCCCCTCACAAAACGAATTCGATTGACAAGTGCTGTGACGGTGCTTTCTTCGGCAGATCCTGTCCGTGTGTTTCAGGATTTTGCCACGCTTGACGGTCTCTCCAATGGACGTGCCGAGATTATAGCTGGCCGGGGTTCCTTCATTGAATCCTTTCCGCTATTTGGTTATGACCTGAATGATTACGAGGATTTATTTAATGAGAACATTGAACTGCTTCTAAAGTTGCGGGATTCCAAGAAAGTAACATGGAGTGGAGGCCATCGACCAGCGATACATAATCTGGGGGTGTACCCGCGCCCTGTCCAGAATTCTTTACCTGTCTGGATCGGAAGCGGAGGCACTCAGGAGTCTGCCATACGTGCTGGAATTCTAGGTCTACCCCTAGTTCTGGCAATTATCGGTGGAAATCCATCGAAATTTGCGCCGCTTGTACAAATGTATAAAAAAGCGGCAGCTCATGCGGGTCATGATGTATCACAGCTTCGAGTAGGCTCACATTCTATCGGATTTGTTGCAGAAGATACGGAAAAGGCCGCAGAACTCTTTTTCCCGTCCACTCAGTACGGCATGAATAAACTCGGCAAAGAGCGAGGGTGGGCATATTATGATCGTTCCAGCTATGATGCTGCCCGCCGTTCTGATGGTGCGTTGTATGTAGGTAATCCGGAGACAGTTGCTCAAAAAATTATTCATCTGCGCAAACATGTAGGAATTACACGTTTCATGATGTATGTCCCTTTAAGCACGATGCCACATGAGTTGGTAATGCGGGCTATTGAATTGCTCGGTACAGAGGTTGCACCGCGAGTACGAGAGGAAATTTCCAAATGGGAAGCTGAAATGAGATAAGAATGAACTGAAATAACCTACATGATCAAATTCATTATCATTATTATATTTGGAGGAATTATCATGATTGAGACACGGATATTACCAGAATTAAGAGAGGTATATTCACAATTTCCAGGCTTTAAATTGGAGGAGAATTTAGAGTGGAGCAGAAGTTTAGTAGCGGCTACCTCTGTGAAGAGCTCAGAGCAAGTTACCACAACATGTCGGAAAATTCCGAGAGAAGGAGGCGAGATGCTGGTCAAAATATATGAGCCGGCCAACCGAACGAATGATTTACTACCAGCCATGTTATGGATTCACGGGGGCGGATACGTATTAGGACATCCAGATATGGACGACAAATTGTGCGAACGTTTTGTTCAGACAGCAGGATGTATTGTCGTATCAGTCGATTATAGGCTCGCTCCCGAGCATCCTTATCCTGCAGCGATTGAAGATTGTTATGCTGGATTGGTATGGATGACGGTGGAGGCAGCAACGCTTGGCATTGATGTGAATCGGGTTGCCATTGCCGGTGCTAGCGGTGGTGGCGGGCTGACAGCAGCACTAGCGCTGATGGCACGTGATAAAGGAGGTCCGACGATTATCTTTCAAATGCCATTGTACCCGATGTTAGATAATCGTAACATCACGCCATCTAGTCATGAGATTATAGAAGAGGGTTCAATCTGGAACCGAACGGACAACGTGGCTGCCTGGAATATGTACCTTGGTGAGAGGAACGATGGCAGTGGGAGTTCTTCTTACGCAGTACCTTCGAGAACAGAGAACTTGGCCGGATTGCCGCCAGCCTATACTTGTGTAGGTCAGCTCGATCTATTTCGGGACGAGACGATGGACTATGTGGCACGATTAGCACAAGCAGGTGTGGATGTTGAATTTCACCTCTATCCAGGTTGCTTCCACCTATTCGAAATTCTGGCTCCGGAAACAGAAGTGAGTCAGCGTGCTGTTAAGGGTTATATGGATGCAATGGCTCGTGCACTTCATCCCAGTAGCATCCTTGAATAAGGATTAATGCGACAGAACCTTTGTACTTAAAGAAAATTGATAATAGTAAACTATACTCCTAAGAAGTCACTAATGTAGTGACTTCTTTTGTTTGGAGAACGCTTGTTCAATTTCAAGGTCTGAACCTATACTATAGTGAGTCACTCTGACAGGACGATTGAGTTATGGAGCAGGTTGAGCATATGTAGTGTTGGATGATCCATCGAATCAAGTAGGGTAACGTTTCTTAATATCAAATTAAATGAGAGCGGAGATTATTATGCAAAAATACATAATCGGAATTGACTTGGGTGGAACCAATATAAAGTCCTCCATTTTCACCCTGGAGTTTCAGAAAATTCATGAAAGAAGCGACGCCACGGAGGCGGAAAAAGGACCCTTTCATGTATTAAACCGAATAGTAGACATTATTCAAGAGATGCTGTCTTCTGAGGGAATCCAGCCCGCTTCAATTCTGTGCATGGGTATGGGCATTCCTGGATTATTAGATCCCGAGCATGGACTATCCATATTTTCACCTAATTTTCCAGACTGGGAAAACATTCATGTCGTGAACTATATGAAAAATCATTTTGAATTTCCCGTTTACATCGACAATGATGTTAGGGTAAATCTGTATGGTGAATGGCAGTTTGGCGCAGGCACCGACTACAAAAACTTGATATTGATAACGTTAGGAACTGGTCTGGGGTCTGGTATTGTCAATGAGGGAAAAGTCCTCTACGGTACTACATCAAGTGCAGGCGAGATCGGACATATGAATATGTACCGGGAGGGTCGGCCTTGTCGTTGTGGGAGTTCAGGCTGTCTGGGGAGATACGTGTCTGCGATAGGAATCGTCAAAACCTTTACAGACAAACTGGAGGAGGGCCGTTCAAGTATGATTCTGGATTGGGTAGGAGAGGATTGGACGATAATCACTGCACGTATGATCTCTGACGCATATGATCTTGGAGATTCACTTGCTGTTGAGGTCATGCATGAGACCGGAAAAATTCTCGGATTTGGTCTTTCCAATGTAATCAATCTGTTCAATCCGGAAGTAATTATTGTTGGTGGAGGAATGTCGGCAGCGGGTGATCGATTACTGAATACCGTACGTGACACTGTTGAGCAACATGCCTTAAAGCTTTCATCTCGTGCATGTAAAATAGTACAAGCGAAATTGGGTGGGCAAGCAGGAATGATCGGCGCGGCTGCATATGCCAAAAACAAGATGTCATTATAAAGTATCACAATATGATAATTGATCAATTATGCTTGATAATATGTCATTGCATCATACAGTCTAAAACCTTAACTTAAAATGACAGCAGAGAACGCTAATAAGCCGGATGACTTTATACCAATTGCATGGCTAAGTTATGTGTAAACGTCATTGGACAGAGTGGGAGAGTGGGATTTATCTCTCAATTCTGTTCTGGCGGCCGGGCTCTTCAGGTCGTTTATGAAACTGTTTAGGCGAGGAACCGGTCATTTGTTTGAATTGCCTGCAAAAATGCTCGACATTACGGTAACCGCATCGATCCGCAATCTCTGAAACCGTATACAGATGATGTCTGAGATATTCTTTGGCCAGACGTATTCGGCTATGAATAACATCCTCCATACACGAAAGACCAAATGATTTCTTGTACATCAATTGCAGGTATCCCGGACTGACGTTTATGGTCTTCGCCATTTCTGTTATTGTCCAAGGATGGCTGGGATGGTTATGAATTGCCGTTCGAAGCTTTAACAAAGGATAGTGCTGAGGACTAATATCCACTTGGACACAAGACTCAAGCAATTTATTGAACAAGGTTCGCAACAGGCAATTGATGGACGACTCCCTGTGATCGTTCTGAAAAGAATGCTCTGCAACAAGCAATTGGAACAGCTTATGACAAAATTCAGGATCATCTAATGGAAATGGTTCGCCCTTCGGTAGGGAAGATTCGGTTACATACATCTCATCACTTTCAAAACGAATCCAATCATTCACATATTGCTCCGTGCAAGAGCGGTAATATATTTTCTGATGAGGTGGATATAGAACGGCACAATGAGGCGGATAATCTATCAGTTTCCCGCCCACCCAGAACTGTGCCGGAGTCTGCGTAACAACTAACAACCAGCAATCATGACCTTCTGGAATATCAAACACAAACGGATGGTTATGGGCAGCATCATATTCAACGTAAAAAATAGTATTCATTGTTCTTCACCTTTACCATGCAGGTTATGGAATAAATAGAGACACTTTTGGAACATTGTAGTTATTTCTTATTATACGAAAGTTATCATCAGTGTAGTAGACTGTCTATCACTTTAACAAGGAGTGTACATTGAATGAAAAAACAAGGTTTGAACCCATACCTGCCATCCTGGGAATATGTCCCTGACGGCGAGCCTTACGTATTTAATGACAGAGTGTATGTATATGGTTCGCATGACCGGTTTAACGGACATGTTTTTTGCCTAAATGACTATGTATGCTGGTCTGCTCCAGTGAATGACCTTGGGAATTGGAGAAATGAGGGTGTGATCTATCAAAAGACAGATGATCCGCTGAATCCAAATGGGCATATGTGCCTGTATGCGCCAGATATTACGCTAGGTCCCGATGGACGGTATTATCTGTATTATGTGCTGGACAAAGTACCCGTAGTTTCGGTAGCTGTATGCGACACACCTGCTGGCAAATATGAATTCTATGGGTATGTACAATATGCCGACGGCACTCGTCTGGGCGAAAGAGATGGGGATGAGCCGCAGTTCGATCCCGGCGTGATGACTGAAGGACAGTATACCTATCTGTATACCGGATTTTGTGCACCTGGAGACCAATCCAGGCATGGCGCCATGGCTACGATGCTCAGTTCAGACATGCTGACGATTATGGAAGAACCCGTATTTGTAGTACCGAGTCAATCTTACAGCGAAGGTAGCGGTTATGAGGGCCATGCATTTTTTGAGGCACCTTCCATCCGTAAGAGAGGTGATACCTACTACCTGGTGTATTCCTCCATTGTTATGCATGAATTATGTTATGCCACCAGCCTGTATCCAAACAAGGGATTTCAATATCAGGGCGTCATTGTAAGCAACTGTGATCTCCATATCGAATCTTACAAACCTGCCGACAAGCCCATGTATTATGGGGGCAACAACCATGGCAGCATAGTCGAGATCAATGGAGACTGGTATATCTTTTATCACCGTCATACCAATGGGGATGCATTCAATCGGCAGGGCTGTATCGAGAAGATATCTTTTCAGGAGGACGGAAGAATTCCTCAGGTGGAAATGACCTCCTGCGGCCCAAACGGCAGACCGTTGGAAGGAAGAGGTGAGTACCCTGCGTATCTTGCATGCAATCTTTTTACCCAGGATGATCAGAGGTATACTGGAGGTTTCGGGGCAGGAGCCTGGCTGGATAGCCGCTTTCCGAAGATAACCCAAGATGGCAGAGACGGTGATGAAGAGACCGGATATATTGCCAATATGGTTGAATCCGCAACGGCGGGATTTAAGTATTTTGATTGCAAAGGGATTCGCCAGGTCTCGATCAAGGTGCGCGGATATTGTAACGGGGTATTCGAGGTCAAAACAGTATGGGACGGTCCAGCAATGGGTACAATCCCGGTACATTTTACAAATAATTGGAAATCCTATACAGCCGAGATTATTATTCCTGATGGTATACAGTCGTTGTATTTTACATATCAGGGTTCGGGAAGTGCGAGCCTCTCTGCATTTATTTTAGCGTAAATGTAATACCCGAACATCGTCCGCCCGAGAAAGAAAGAGCAGCTTCTGGACATCCAGCAGCTGCTCTTTGTGGTTAACTCCTGGGGCTCATAGAATGCTGCATCTCATGGTCGTAACGCTCTTACTGGAATGGTCAGCTCTGCTGCGAATGACTGCGAAATTCACTTGGCGCGATGCCGGTCCACCGCTTGAACTGACGGCTGAAATGCGCATTGGTCTTATACCCCAGCATCATCGCAATATGGTCTATGTTCAGATCCGTTTGTTTTAACAAGCGCTGCGCTTCATTCAGAAGGGTCTCGGATAGAAACTTCCGCGGAGCAATGCCGTATACCTCCCGAAATATACGATTAACCTGTGACGGACTAATGTTCAGCGATTTGGCAATGTCCTGAATCCAGGTACGCTCACTCTCCTGAATTTCCCCGTGAAGATGGATATATCTTACCGAATCCTCAATGTGCTCAGCAATCTGATGGGCAATGATTTCTTTTCTCGACAACGTAACGGATGCTTGCTGAGATAATTGTCCAACCAGGGAACCAAGCAGTTCAAACACGGCGGCATGTACCTTCATCTGCTTGGAAGAGGACAGCGAACTCGATAAATGCTCTGTGGCCAGATTGTACAAGGTCGATAGGGAAGAGGACAGCCCCTGAGCCAAATTCGAATTGGCCGGATAATAGATGTCTTTGCAACGGTTAAGTTCTCTGCAAAAGGACGTGTCGTGTATGCTGAAATGCACAGAAAAATAAGTGAATCCCTCTGGTCCGGCACCGGTGCAAGAATGAGTCATACCAGGCCGGATAAACAGGAGGTCCCCCACCGACTGATGATAAGACTCTCCATTAATGACCATGTTCATCTGGCCGTCCATCATCCAGTGCACTTCATACATTGAATGTTCATGGGAAGGATACGTCCAGTTGGAATCTACTTTCCTGGCATGCAGCCCCAATAATTGAAAAGACATGCGAACATCGGGCAGACGACCTAAATACACAGCATCCGAAAGCTTGGTCACACCAAACCAACCCCTTTGTACTATTCTGTATTCCAACGCATATAACTTCATCTTAACAGAAAAATAATGCGTGAAAAGGGTAAATCGTTGGAGTGATTAGAACATCGTCACGGAACCATAGCGGATGCTATGGTAGTACTATCAACCCGATGGGGAAGAATGGGGGCAAGCTAGAATGAGAATTATTCGATTTCTGGATGGACAACAGAAGTGGCTGGCAGCCGTTACGGATGATGAACAAGCGTATCGTTTGCCACAAGCCGATTTTATGACTTTGATCGATCAAGCAAGACAGCAAGGGATCACTCCCGTCGAACTTGTTGAAAGCGCTTTTAAACCATCAAACAAGTTGACTGACGATTGGACTTCCCTGCATCTAGTCACGCCACTGGAAGCTCCGGAAGTATGGGCGGCGGGTGTGACTTATCAGCGCAGCCGGGAAGCGCGAAATTATGAAGCGACGGAAGGCAAGCTGGATGCGAAGACCTTTTACGATAAAGTTTATGATGCCGAAAGACCGGAGATCTTTTTTAAATCCACGGCAACACGGACGGTAGGTCCGAATGATCCAGTCACGCTTCGCAGCGATTCCAATTGGCAGATCCCGGAGCCAGAGCTGGGGTTGGTGCTTGCCGCAGATGGTAGCATTGTAGGATACATCGTTGGCAATGACATGAGCTGCCGTGATATTGAAGGGGAAAACCCGCTGTATCTGCCACAAGCAAAAATGTGGCGCAATTCCTGCTCCATAGGTCCGGCCATTCGTCTGGCGGAAACGGTACAAAATCCATACGCGTTCAGCATCGTCTGCGAGATATATCGCGAAGGTGAAATCGTTGTCAAAAGTGAGGCAAGTACGAGTGAGTTAAACCGAAAACTAGATGAGCTGATTTCCTTTCTGGCCAGAGATAACGATCTGTTTGACGGAACGGTGTTATTGACAGGTACGAGCATCGTGCCACCGAATGATTTTACACTTGCACCCGGGGACCGCATTGAGATATCCATTAGCGATATCGGAACACTTATTAATCCAGTCATTTCAAACTAATGTATAAGGAGAATGAATGCGATGACCACATTTCAGGTAGAGCAGACATATAGCAATTACATTAACGGAGAATGGGTGAAGGCCACATCCGGTGAGACCGAACCGAGCATCAATCCGGCGAACCGGAAGGAGGTCGTCGGCTACGTACCCACTTCAGGCGTAGAGGATTTGAACCGAGCTGTCGCAGCAGCAAAGGAAGCAGCCAAAAAATGGCGGAGATTATCGGGCGCAGAACGTGGCAACTATCTATTTCAGGCTGCAAATGTGTTGGAACGCCGGGCCGATGAGGTTGCAGAGGCGATGACCAGGGAAATGGGCAAAACACTCCCTGAAGCCAAGGGTGAAACGATGCGTGGTGTCGCGATCTTAAGGTATTACGCCGGAGAAGGCATGCGAAAAACCGGCGATGTCATTCCATCAACGGATAGCGAAGCGCTGATGTTTACGACCCGCGTACCGCTTGGCGTTGTGGGGGTTATTGCTCCTTGGAATTTCCCTGTAGCCATTCCGATATGGAAAACGGCTCCTGCCTTGATCTACGGCAATACGGTTGTGTTGAAGCCGGCTCAGGAAACTGCGGTCACTGCCGCTAAAGTTATGGAGTGTTTTGAAGAGGCAGGCATCCCGGCAGGCGTTCTTAATCTGGTATGCGGCAGAGGCTCAGTGATCGGATCTGCACTGGCTGAGCATCCGGATGTTGGCGGGATTACCTTTACAGGCTCCAACGAAGTGGGGAAACGGGTCGGCGGCGCAGCACTGGCACGTGGGGCCAAGTATCAACTTGAAATGGGTGGGAAAAACCCGATTATTATCGCGGCTGACGCTGACCTGGATTTGGCTGTGGAAGCCACCATCAGCGGTGGACTGAAATCGACCGGGCAAAAATGTACCGCAACCAGCAAAGTCATTATTGAACGGAAAGTATACGATGCCTTCAAAGAAAAGCTGCTCTCGCAAATTCAGGAAATCCGGCTGGGTGACGGCATGTCTGCCGGAAGCTGGATGGGTCCATGTGCAAGCGAAGGACAGCTCAATACCGTGCTGAGTTATATCCAAAAAGGTCAGGATGAAGGTGCTGTTCTAATCACTGGCGGAAAAAGAGCAGACGGTCCTGGACTGGAAGAGGGATTCTATGTGCAACCGACCGTATTTGAAGGGGTCGAATCCCATATGTCCATTGCACGCGAAGAAATCTTTGGCCCGGTTCTGGCCTTGATTGCAGTAGATTCGCTGGAGGAAGCGATCGAAGCGGCTAATGACAGCGACTACGGCTTAAGTGCCTCCATCTATACTCAGAATGTCGGAGCCATTTTGTCTTTCATCCGGGACATGGATGCGGGACTCGTCAGAATTAATGCAGAAACGGCCGGCGTAGAGCTTCAGGCTCCGTTCGGCGGAATGAAGATGTCGAGTTCACACTCCAGAGAACAGGGGCAAGCGGCTATTGAGTTTTTCACGGCCATCAAAACGGTCTTCGTGAAGTCATAAACTGTGGGAGGCTATCATGTACGAACAGATTACGTCGATTATGGGGGAGAAGCCTTCCAACGACTTCGATATCATAGCACATGCACCAGGGGCTGCCGGACGTCTGCCTTTAACGGATGATTTGCTGCGGAATGCGCCAAGCGGCGACTTGTTCGGCATGTCCCAGAATGTTGGAATGGGCTGGAAGCCTGGGGAATTGAACGGTAAGCAGTATCTAATCTTAAGTACACAAGGTGGCATACGCAATGAGGACGGCAGCCCGACAGCACTCGGTTACCATACGGGACACTGGGAGGTCGGCCTGTTAATGAAGGCTGCTGCTGATGAGCTGTCAGGTCGGGGCGGAATTCCGTTTGCCGGATATGTTAGTGATCCATGTGACGGCAGATCACAGGGGACGACCGGCATGTTCGACTCGCTTCCGTACCGGAACGATGCCGCTATGGTATTTCGCAGACTAATTCGCTCGCTGCCGACGCGTAAAGGCGTACTTGGTGTCGCCACTTGTGACAAAGGTCTTCCCGCCATGATGCTCGCGCTTGCTGGCATGCCGCAATTGCCCGGCGTAATCGTTCCCGGTGGCGTCACACTTCCTCCTACCGAAGGAGAGGATGCCGGTAAAATTCAGACAATCGGTGCTCGGTACGTCAACGGGGAAATTTCTCTTGAAATGGCGTCGGATTTAGGATGCCGGGCTTGTGCTACACCGGGAGGAGGCTGTCAGTTTCTGGGTACCGCGGCTACAGCCCAGGTCGTAGCAGAGGCAATGGGCATGACAGTCCCGCATGCCGCACTTGCACCTTCCGGACAGCCCGTCTGGATTGAAATGGCTCGCCAATCGTCTCGTGCACTCATCCATATGGAGTCTCAGGGGATGCGGATGGCAGACATTATCACAGATGCATCCATTCGTAATGCGATGACCGTGCATGCTGCGTTTGGCGGATCGACCAATCTGCTTCTTCACATACCCGCGATTGCCCATGCAGCTGGTTTAACCGTGCCCACGGTACAGGACTGGATACAGGTCAATAAGAATGTTCCAAGGCTGGTTAGTGCCCTGCCAAACGGACCGATCTTTTATCCGACCATTCGAGTCTTTCAGGCCGGAGGGGTACCAGAGGTCATGCTTCACCTCAGACAGCTTGGTCTGTTGGATGAGTCTGTACCAACGGTTACAGGTACGACATTGGGGCAGGTGCTTGATTGGTGGGAATCGTCCGAACGCCGTCATCTGATGCGGAAGCAGTTGAAAGAACAGGATGGAATCGATCCGGACAGTGTCATCATGAGTGTAGAACACGCCCAGCAGCTTGGAATCTCATCGACCGTAACATTTCCAACCGGGAATATTGCTCCCGAAGGTTCTGTCATCAAATCCACCTCGATTGATCCTGATGTGCTGGATGAGCATGGCGTATACCGTCATCGTGGCAGAGCAAAGGTGTTTACCACTGAACGTGAGGCTATTCATGCGATTAAGACCGGAGGTATTCTGGCTGGTGACGTTGTTGTGCTTCTCGGGAGAGGTCCATCGGGAACCGGAATGGAGGAGACGTACCAGCTTACATCTGCGCTTAAGCATTTGCCTTTCGGTAAATACGTCTCACTAATTACGGATGCACGGTTCTCCGGTGTTTCCACCGGAGCATGTATTGGTCATGTTGGCCCCGAAGCGCTGGCAGGTGGACCCATTGGGAAGTTGCGGAACGGAGACCTGATTGACATCGAGGTCGATCGTAACACGCTGGAGGGCAGTATTAACTTCATCGGAGAAGGAGAGATCGAGGTTTCTCCGGAAGAAGGTGCTGTCATTCTGGCACAAAGGTCATTTCATCCGGATATGAAGCCTGATGAAGCTTTGCCGGATGATACAAAGCTCTGGGCTGCATTGCAATCGGTCAGCGGTGGGACATGGAGAGGGAATGTGTACGATGTAGAACGGATTATAACCGCTCTGGAAGCAGGCAAAAAAGCGCTGGGCTGGTCCTAATATCTACCTTTCTTGTATCTGCTGTTGTACAGATCATCACTTTCATACCGGAGGTTTCTTCCATGAATAAGATTAAGAATATGATCACCAATCCCATCCTTCCCGGTTTCCATCCCGATCCTTCCATATGCCGAGCGGGGGAGGATTATTATATTGCCACGTCCACCTTTGAATGGTTCCCTGGTGTACGGATTCATCATTCCCGGGATCTGGTTCATTGGCGGCCCATCGCTTCTCCGCTGACTCGTATAACGCAGTTGAACATGGAGGGCAACATTAATTCCGGAGGTGTATGGGCACCCTGTCTCAGTTACGACAACGGCGTGTTTTACCTGATCTACACCGATGTCAAAAGTCGAGTAGGCGCTTTTAAAGATACCCACAATTACCTTGTGACCGCAACGGATATCGAAGGCCCTTGGTCGGAACCCGTGTATCTGAACAGCAGCGGTTTTGATCCTTCCCTGTTTCATGATGAGGACGGGCGCAAATGGCTGGTCAATATGATCTGGGATCACCGGAAGGGCAACAACCGGTTTGCAGGCATCGTTCTTCAGGAATATTCCGTCCCGGAACAGAAGCTGCTAGGTCCTGCAGTGAACATATTCAAGGGAACAGAATTAGGATTGACCGAAGCGCCACATCTGTATAAACACAAAGACTATTATTATCTCATTACGGCTGAAGGGGGAACGGGGTATGAGCATGCGGTTACAGTAGCACGTTCCCGTACCTTACAAGGTCCTTACGAGGTCGATCCTGCCAATCCGATCCTTACTTCTTACGGAAGGCCAGATTTAGCTCTGCAGAAGGCAGGCCACGGTAGTCTGGTCGAAACGCATACCGGTGAATGGTACATGGCGCATCTGGTCGGACGCCCGGTTCATCAAAAGTTTTGCACTCTTGGACGTGAGACCGCGCTTCAGCAGTGTATTTGGGGTGAAGAGGGCTGGCTGAGATTGGCAAGCGGTGACCGCTACCCGGAGGTTCAGGTGCCTGCACCGATGATCCCGCCACACCCGTTTGATCCGATTGCTGAAATGGATCATTTTGATCACTTCGAGCTTCGGCAGGATTGGAATACACTTCGTATTCCACCCGATTCGACTTGGCTCAGCTTGACAGAACGTCCAGGATACTTGCGCTTGCACGGCATGGAGTCAATGAGTTCAACGCACAGGCAAAGCATGATCGCACGCAGGCTTCAGGCCATGAAGTGTGAAGCCGAGACATGTTTGGAATTCGCGCCAGACCATCCACAGCAGATGGCCGGATTGATTTTGTACTACGATACCAAAGACTATCTCTATCTGCGGGTAACTTATCATGAAGAGAAAGGGCTGTGCCTGGGAATTATTCAGTCCAAATATGGGGTATACGACGAACTGCTGGAGGATATTTCGCTAGAGTCGGTAAATACGCTCCGCTTAAAGGCTGTGGTGGATCATGATCGCGCCCGTTTCTACTACTCGTTAAATGGGGATTCATCCTGGAATCCTGCAGGCGAGTGGGTTGACATCACACATCTGTCCGATGAGTCTCCGGAATATATCCGGTTTACCGGAACCTATATCGGTCTTTGTGTGCAGGATCTTGGTGGAACCCGGAAACATGCCGATTTTGATTGTTTTATGTACAAGGAAACATAGAAGACTGTGAGTTTATTGAGATAAGCCAGAGCCTCTTGTGATGAGGCTCTGGCTTATTCTAATAGGGATGAATAACTACATAATAATATGATATTATGTTTGTCGGTAACAGGTAGAATATAATCGTTGGAGGCATATTATGAATGAATTTGTATAAAGTTATTGAACCCCATAATTCAAACTATCCTGATCCCATTGTTTTAGCTAAAGGAGATTCGATCCTGTATGGGAGAGAAGATACTGAATTTCCAAACTGGATCTTCTGTGAATCTGTCCGTACCCAAAAAAGCGGCTGGGTACCGAAACAAATATTAAGCACCCCCAATGAAGAACATATCGCGACTGCATTATCAGACTATTCTGCACACGAATTAACCGTAAAACCCGGTATCATCGTTACAAAAGAGTTTGAACTAAATGAATGGAGTTTTGTTCATACCGCAGAGGGTGAGAAGGGCTGGTTGCCAAACAAGGTATTGACCCCATTGGAATAATAATAGAAGGCATAGAGAAACTTGCTCTACATCATAATTGGGTATGTTTCGCAGTTGTAATGGTCTTGTTCGTAATTAGGCATGCATTTACCTTGAGGATTTTATTCCTCTCGTGTAAATGCATGCCTTTTTTAAAATTTGTGCTGTAAACCCCTTGTGATTTTACGTCCCGTTGGTCTGATTAATCAGGAGCATCTGCTTCATCTGCAACTGGCCTGTTATCTTCGGCAGACCTATCGTTCGATGCTCAGATGACTCGCTTGTTCACAAGATCATGTATCAAACGTCTCACCCACATAATGAAAAGAGTGAATATGCGTTTTGGTCAGTTCGATCACGTTCTCGATAAAAGTATCACGTGATTCACGATATCCACTTAAAATCCAGTTGTTCAATAGTCCAAAAAAACCGTAGGCGGTATAGTACTTGAAATAGTCCATGTTCACCGGGGAGTTGTTGATCGTCTCAAAGACAAATTGCTCCTGATAGATTTTGAGTATGGTTTGTGGAAAGCCTGTATGTAAACCAGGTAACGTATCATCGTATTGAATCAGTTCGAAGAAGTCACGGTGTTCGTAGATATAATCCACGATTTGAAAAGATTCGGCATCAAGCTTGTTTGTTGAAACCTTTTGACCGTGCCAATAAGGTTTACCTACCGCGCCCCTTAACCCTTGAAGTGTCACACTCAACAATTCTTCGGCGAGCATATATTTATCCTGGTAGTGTAAATAAAACGTGCTGCGATTGTAACCGGCCTGATCAACGATATCTTTGACAGACACACCATGGAACCCTTTTTTCTTGATGAGCTGAATCAGAGCACTTTTTAGGTGCTCCTTGGTTCGATTACGATGTTGAGATGTCACAATAAGTTCATTATTCATTCAAAAAAAACTCCTATAAATATAGACATATTTTTATGAAGTGTCTACGAGGTAGACACTTGGTCATATCTTAATGATTGGAATGTTACAATTTTAAGCATAGAATTAGTTTTGTAAACATCATATAGCACTATTTATATAGGCGCTATTCAAAATATTATACTGGGGGATTTATTCATGGGCAAACTACAAGATAAAGTAGCAGTCATTACAGGAGGAGCATCCGGAATCGGCGCAGCGACAGCTCGTCTGTTCGTTTCTGAGGGAGCCAAAGTGGTTTTGGTGGATCTGAATGAAGAAAAAGGTAAGGCGTTTGAGCAGGAGCTGAAAGCGCTTAAAGCGGAAGCTCTCTTTATCAAAGCAAACATCACGAGTGAAGAAGAGGTTTCTGAGATTTTCAAAAAAACCGTAGAAGTGTTCGGTCAAGTGGATATCGTATTCAACAATGCAGGAATCGGACGAGTTCATCCGACGCATGAGCTTGACTATGCCGAATGGCGTAATACGGTTAATGTTGATCTGGACGGCGTTTTCTTGGTCGCTCGTGAATCGATCCGCGAAATGATGAAAATTGGCGGAGGCACAATCGTCAACACGGCATCCATGTACGGATGGGTTGGTTCGCCTGGTTCAGCAGCCTACAATGCTGCTAAAGGTGGCGTTGTGAACCTGACTCGCTCGCTGGCGCTGGAGTATGCTGAGCAGAATATTCGGGTGAACTCCCTTTGCCCAGGCTTCATCGACACACCAATTATCCCGGAAGAGAGCAAGCAAGCACTCTCTGCATTAACACCGATGAAACGTCTGGGTCAGGCAGAAGAAATGGCGAAAGCTGTTCTGTTCTTGGCTAGCGATGATTCTTCATACATGACAGGAAATAGCCTGATCATAGATGGTGGGTACACTGCTCAATAAGTGCATTAATTTAATTGTCATGAGACAAAAAGATCCGTTTCCATTAAAAGTCGCTTTTATAGCGGCTTTTTTATTTTATCTCTAAACATGTGTACAAGTTCAAAGACAAGCAAAAGGACAAGCTCTACATGCCAAATACCTGCTTCTGAGTGAAGTCAAAGATTGAAGTTTGAAGAGTTAGACGGGTGACCAGCACACAGCAGTTGGCTATTCATAATAGATGGCTTCATAAGGAAATTCCAACTTATTCAAACGATATTCTTTGGGCGACATGGACATATATTGCCGAAACACCTTGCCGAAATAACTGGGACTCTCAAAGCCGCATTGTTGACCAATTTGTGAGATCGGAAGTTCTGTTGTACGGAGTAGCCGAACTGCAACCTCAATTCGTCTGTCTTTGAGATAGGCTAGCGGTGAGGTTTTCTCCGATTTCTGAAATAGCCTGCACAAGTAGTGTTTATTGATATCGCAATGGCTGGCCAGCAGATCCAGTGTTAATGGAGATGCATAGTTCTCCCGAATGAACTTTTTACATTTCTCAATTGTTGTTATGGATAGGGCACCGATATCCTTCTCCGCATCCCGACTCGTCTGCACGAGGATAAGCAGCCACCGATAGACTTGCATGGACAAGCGATACTTGTCCGTGACTTTATCTTGATGGATCAAATGGATAATTTGCCATAACTCTTGAATTAAAGGAGAATCCGCGTTTCGTTGAATGACATGTCCCTCATTATCATGAATCATATCCCATATTCGGTTAGCTTCATCTCCGCGAATGTTAATCCATATAAATTCCCATGGTTCGTTATTCTCTTGCTTATAGTAATAGCAATGTTCTCCATAGATTTTAACAAGTAAGGCATGTCCCTTTGGTAAAGGAATCGTTTGATTATCAATATCCAAATACCCCTGACCATTAAGTGTGTATTGAAAAACAACATGCCCCGGGTCCGGTCTATCATCACTTGGACAACGATATTCCTCGCTTGAAACGATCTGCCATCCAATAGAGTCTAGTGTCATGATTGATGTATCGTCATTACGAAAAGCGTAAGATACCGTATGAACCATGCGTGAATCTCCTTCCTGAAAAAGTCAATTATTTTATATAATACGTCACATTTTTTAGATTGTCTGTCTTTTTTTAGACCTGTAAGATAAATGTAAGCGGTAACATAAAGAGGAGGTGGCTGTAAATTGAGTTTATATGACAATAAGCTGGGGCAGATCGAACTGATGATTCTAAAAATGAATTTTTAGATAAGGAGGCGTTAATCGAATGATCCGAAGAACTGTTTCCATCCAGAAGTCGATGTTTGTAACTTTTTTATCATTCCTTATGGTTATTTCACTGGCTGTTCCTCCAGCGCCAATGCGTGCAGAGTCATCACCCAACACCATGCAGGGTCGTCAGGCAGAATACCTGAACCGGGGGTTGGTTGCGGTTCTTGTAGACAATGGCGTTTTCTTAAGTTGGAGGTATTTAAACAACGACCCAGATGACATCGCTTTCAACATATATAAAAATGGAACCAAAGTAAATGCATCGCCTATAAGTGACGTGACAAACTATGTGGACACCACTGGTTTTGACAGCTCGCAATATCAGCTCTCTACCGTTATTGCAGGCAAAGAGCAGATGCTGCCGGAAGTTGTATCGGTCTGGCATAACGATTATTTGCCTATCCCGCTCGATAAACCAGCTGATGGACGAACGAAGGATGGAGGAACCTATTCCTATTATGCAGGTGACGCTTCCGTAGCTGACTTGGACGGAGATGGTGAATATGAGATCGTCTTCCTGTGGAGTCCGAGTAACTCCAAAGACAATTCGCAGGCCGGTTACACCGGCAATGTCTATATCGATGCCATCAAACTGGACGGCACGAAGCTGTGGAGGATTGACCTGGGCGTTAACATCCGTGCCGGAGCGCACTATACACAGTTAATGGTGTATGACCTGGATGGAAACGGAAAAGCCGAGGTTGTTGTCAAAACGGCAGACGGCACGAAGGACGGCCAAGGCACAGTCATTGGTGACGGGACGAAAGATTATCGCAACGAGGGCGGATACATACTGTCAGGGCCGGAATATCTCACGCTGTTTGACGGTGAGACTGGGGCGGCCGTATCGACCGTTAATTATGATCCCCCAAGAGGAAACGTCAGTGATTGGGGGGACGGCTATGGTAACCGTGTAGACCGTTTCCTTGGGGCGATTGCTTATCTGGACGGCACAAAACCGAGTGTCGTGATGAGCCGGGGTTATTATACCCGCACTGTGCTCGTTGCTTATGATTATGTAGGCGGGGAACTCGTCAAGCGTTGGACGTTCGATACCAACGAAGCAGGATCACAATATCAAGCACAGGGCAACCATAATCTAAGTGTGCTGGATGCCGACAATGACGGCAAGGACGAGATCATGTTTGGCGCCCTGGCCATAGATGATGACGGCAGCTTGATGTACAGTACCGGACTTGGACACGGTGATGCCATGCACGCCGGTCAGCTTGACCCGAACCGGAATGGTTACCAGGTCGTGAGCGTGCATGAGCATTCCGATGCGGCTTACGGATTGGAGATGCGCGATGCGGCAACTGGTGAAATTCTCTGGGGTGAGAAAACAGGTTTTGACACCGGTCGCGGGATGTCGGCGGACATTGATCCGAACTATCCGGGCTACGAGTCATGGGCAACGACCGTTACCAACGGTCAAAGTGTACCTGTGACCAATACCTATTCGGCTGCAGGAGAAGCGATCTATACTGTGGACGAAGGACCCACAACTGCCAACTTCGCCATCTGGTGGGATGGAGATCTTCAGCGAGAGCTGTTTGACCATCAGTGGGATAACAGTACCGCCAAAGGAGTTCCCCTCATTTACAAATGGGATTACGAAAATAAAAAGCTGAATGAAATCTTCCGTGCAACTGGTACGCTAACGAACAATCATACTAAAGGCAATCCGGCGCTTCAGGCGGATATTCTGGGCGACTGGCGTGAAGAAATTCTGCTGCGGAGCGAAGATAGCTCGGAATATCGTCTCTATACGACGACCATCCCTTCAGATTATCGCATCCCTACGTTGATGCAGGACCCTGTGTATCGACTTGGCGTAGCCTGGCAAAATGTAGCCTACAATCAGCCGCCTCATACCGGCTTTTATCTCGGAGCGGAAGCTACAGCATTCCCGAAAGCCGATCTGTCGCTGACCCGCGAAGCAGAAATGCCGGAGCAGGTTTACCGTTTTGATTTTGGTACAGAGACAGCTTCAGGAAATACGGCTATACAAGACACGTTATACACACAAGAGACGGGATATGGGTTCAAGGATACAAGTGGTGTTACCGTAGGTGAAAATGAGATTTCGGTCGCGACAGGTACGACATTTGCTGTTGACCTGCCAAATGCCAACTACAAAGTGACACTGCGATTGGGGAATGAAGCACATGACTCCAACGCGGGGGTCAAATCCGAATTCGTTCAGAAGCTCGCCGTAACAAATGTGACCGCTGGAACACCACTGGAGTATTCCTATGATGTTGCATTGGTCGATGGACAGCTTGATCTGCTCTTCACCGGTACAGCCATAGACATCCAGGATGTCATCATCGAAAAATATCCGGAGAAAGCAGCGGGTGCGGCAACAACGATCTATATGGCGGGTGATTCAACCATGCAATCGTATAGTGAATTGCAGGCTCCTCAAGAAGGATGGGGTCAGCAGTTCGGACGTTATTTCTCGAATGGCGCAGTGATTGTGAACGATGCGATTGGCGGCCGAAGCAGCAAATCATTTATGGTCGATGGTCGTCTGGATACGATCTTGCAACGAATCAAACCCGGGGATTTCTTCTTCATTTCCTTTGGTCATAATGACGCCAGTGCAGGGATACCGGATCGGTATGCTTCACCGGAGGATTATAAGGTCTACCTGGCTCGTTATATAAACGGTGCTACACAGCGTGGTGCTACACCGGTACTGCTCACTCCGGTAGGTCGCAGAGATTTCAATACGGTGACTCAGGAATTCAACGTCAGCTTCCCTGCATATGTGCAGGCTGCAAAAGAAGTGGCAGAAGAGCAGAACGTGCCGTTGATTGATCTGAGCAAGTTAAGTATTGCGTACTACGACAAAATTGGTAATACCGCTACGGAAAAGGTATTCCTGTATGCTAATCCAGGTGAATATCCAAAGTACCCGAATGGAATCAACGATAATACCCATTTCAGCAGCTATGGTGCACAGAAAATTGCCGGACTTGTTGCTGGTGCGGTCAAAGACATGGAGCTGAGTATCTCATCACTGGTCATTGACCCGGATATTACCGAACCCGAACCAGAGCCGGAAATCCAACTCTATGAAGAGGATTTTGAAGGCGATGCTGCGGGCTACCAGTATGCAATGGTCAATGCAACGGGTATTGCAGGAACCATGGCGGGAACGGTGGTCGAGCAGTCCGGAAATAAGGTACTGTCCGTCACAGGGTCCGGATCGGGCAATCGGGCCAAGGTGTTTCGTCTGTTTGATGCCGTAAACGGTGATCAAGTAAAAGTGAACTTTGACTGGCAATCCGGTAATGTGAGTGCCTATCCATCAGAAGGACATCTCACGATTCAGGATTCTAACGAAAATGCCCTGTTCACGCTGTATACCAAGACCGGAAGCTCGAAAATCCATTATTTTATCGGTGCGTATAATCCGGATTACGGCACAGGGGATACGGCCATACCCGAAGGAGGAACAGCTACAGATATTTCCAAGAATCAGTGGGTCAAAGTGGATGCAACCGTTAATTTCACCGAGAGAACACTTGATCTGACATTAAGTAATCTGGCAGATCCGACAGTTACTCAGACGATCGAAGATATCCAGATGAGTTCCGCCGCCTATGCGGACAATATCAGATCCATGCGGTTCCTGGGTACGAGAAAAGGCGGTGGAGGCACGTTGAACTGGACCACCCAGATCGACAACGTACGGATTGAAGGCACAGAACTTGCTTCAGAGGGCGGCGACCAGACGGCCTTAATCGCTCTATACGATGAGATCAAAGCACTTGATCTGTCGAATTATACAGAAGCATCCAAAGCTGTAGTGAACCGTGCTTTGGTAGCTGCCGAAGCGATTTTTAACACGGAAGCCACTCAGGCTCAAGTTGACCATGTGTTGAATATGTTAAATGTTGCGCAGGATTCATTGACAAGTGAACCGAGCGAAGAAATAAACGAATACCAATTTGATTTTGGTTCCGGCGGTGCTGCCGAAGGATATATCAAGGTCGATGCCAAGAGAGCATACATCGAAGGCAACGGGTATGGTTTTGCCGATACTGCACTGACCAAAGATGAGAACCGTGAGACCGGGGATGCACTCCAAGAGGATTTCACACGGGTAAATGGCACCTCCTTCCTGGTGGAGATGAAGCCAGCCAATTACCGGGTAACGATGACTATCGGGGATGCGGAGGAATCAACCAGCGCAAATGTTGTTGTCGAGCAGATGACAAAACTGCCGCTCACAACCATTGCCAAGGGCGAATTCAAAGAAATCACGTATGACATTGCCCTGATCGATGGCATATTTAACTTCAACTTCACCGGAAATGCACCGAAGATTAATGCGCTGAAGCTGGAGCGTCTGCCAGATCACAGTGCAAGCGATAAACCTGTTATATATTTGGCGAGCGATTCCACCGTGGCCAATTACGCTGAGAACTATCGTCCGCAAGCTGGCTGGGGTGAAACATTAGGCGACTATTTCGATCAGAATGAAGTCAGCATTGATAACCGGGCAGTTGGCGGTCTGAGCAGCAAAACCTTCCTGGTTGGCGGATATCTCAACGATATTTTGCTCGACATTCATGAAGGAGATTATCTGTTCATGCAGTGGTCTCACAACGATTCCACGCCATCCCGTCCGGAGCGTTATCTGACGCCCGAGCAGTTTAAGGTATATCTGAAAGAATACATTGACGGTGCACGCCAGAGAGGTGCGATTCCAGTTCTGGTCACACCAGTGAACCGCCGTGATTTTACCGGAGAGGTGCTGAACAAAAGCTTCCCGGCATACGTGCAGGCGATGAAAGAAACAGCCCAGGAAACGGAGACGCTCATCATCGATCTGAACCAGGCAAGTTGGGAGCATTTCCAGGAGCTTGGAACAGAAGGAACCAAATCGATATTCATGTGGGTAGGTACGACCGAAGACAATACACATTTGCAGATGAACGGTGCAATCAAGGTGTCTGAACTCGTGGCACGCCTTGTAAAAGATTTGAATATACCTTTATCTGATTTTGTCACGCTGGAAGGGGAATCACCGGAGCAGGAAGCCCCGCATACTAAGGCAACTGTGGAAGGGGAATCGCAGAACGACTGGTATACTTCTCCAGTACAAGTAACCTTTACAGCAAGCGATGAAGACTCCGAAATCGAAGGGACCTATTATCAAATCAATGGTGGCGAAACGGTGAGCGGTGCACAGTTGACCCTGACTGAAGAAGGTACACATACGATCACCTACTGGAGCGTCGATGTTGACGGTAACAAAGAGAGTGAACAATCGTTGTCCATATCCATTGATCTCGTACCTCCAACCATTGAAATCCATGGTCAAACTGAATACACCATTGATCAGCACGTGGAAATTGGCTATACCGCCTCCGATACTGTTTCTGGTGTGGCAGAACCGGAGGGTGTACTCCTGGACACACCGGCCTATACACTGGAACCCGGTCTAAACCAGGTCACGGCAACCGTCTCCGATATGGCTGGCTGGGAACAGACGGTTGAATATCGTTTTGCGGTTATTGCTACGTTCGATAGTCTGATTAATCTGACCAACGCCTTTGCTGATGAATCGATCGATCCGAATGCCGGTGTACTTGCTGATCAGCTTGCGAACACGTTACAGCAGGCCAAACAGGCAGCAAACGATCGTGAAGGAGCAAAAGCGCGTCAATGGCTTGCATCCTACGGTAATGACGTTCAAGCAGCTAGAGGAACCGTATTTACAGATGAGCAAGCAAGTGGGCTAATCAAGTGGGAGGAATGGCTTCAACAATCAACGCCACTAGCAAACGGGGCCCCTGGCACTCCGGTGTTATCTGATAATAATGGTTACGACACAGGGATCAAAGACGGGGACTATACCATCACAATGAATCTGTGGTGGGGGAATAACGGCAATCAGTTCAAGCTGTATGAGAATGGTGAATTGATCAAGGAAATTCCTCTGGTGGATCAATCCCCATCCGCCCAATCTGTTCAAGTTGATATTACTGGAAAGAAAAATGGCACCTACATCTATACTGGAGAATTGATCAATTCACTGGGTACAACCATGAGTATGTCGCTGACAGTTGTAGTCACAGATGCTTCCCCGGGGCAAGCCGTTCTGTCGCATGACAATTGGGACGGTGACGGAAACTATCATGTCACCATGAATCTATGGTGGGGAACAAACGCAACCGAATACGAACTTTACGAAAATGGTGTATGGATTGACACACAATCGTTGCAATCTCATTCACCTGGAGCACAGTCTGCGGTCACTTCAATCTCTGGAAAGGCACCTGGAACCTATGAGTATGAAGCCATACTTCGTAATTCTTCAGGGGAAACCAGATCTCACAAGTTAAATGTGACGGTACGAGAGTAAAGTAGGTATATCAAAAGTGCTGCACCTCATCATTCTGAGGTGTAGCACTTTTGTCTTTTCTGAGAAGCTCTGAACAGTAAGGGCAATGACAACTACGAGTATGAAAGCGTTTGACATATTTGAATATCAATCTATAATGATGAAAGGAAATTGGACTTGGAGCAAGCTTCTATACACAGGAGGCTTGCTGTTTCATTTTCAGAAGGAGATTAGGTCCCCATGACTCTTAAAAAAAGAATATTTTTATTGTTCTTTCTCAGTGCGTTTATCCCTTTTATCAGCATCTTTGCAATCTCTTATTATACTATTGACTCCATCTTCGCCAACAAAATTGATGATGGCATCCGTAGCAATTTACAGCAGGTCACGTCCTCATTGGAGAATTCAATCACCAATATGAATCACGTTACCCAGCAATTGTCGTACAGAGGAACTTTAGGCAAAAGCATGGATGAATTCTTGAATCCGTCCTCTGATATCTTCGAATTAATTGAGGCCCGGGACGAATTAAAGAGCGAGTTAAGTGTGGTCACATTTACCAATCCTAACATCGGACTGACTTTATATTACTTTGAAAAAGAAGGTACTACTCAGTTCGGCAACTTTCCAATTAAGGATCGGTTCTCTCCTGAGTCTCTGCCTGTGCTCTTCCAAACCTACGGCATTAAGTATTATGGCCCCCATATGAGTATGAACCGATTTGATGATCAACTTGTTCTGTCTGCTATGCGTAAAGTACAACTTTCCGAGAGGAACGACGTGTTCATTTACGTAGAATCAGGCTTTCGCCTCACACAGGATATCTTGGGCTACAATCAATACAACGGCGCACTTTCTCATCTCATCCTGGATGGTGAAGGCAACATTGTGTACAGCGAAATACCGGAAGCCATGAAGGTCGGGGAGAATTTCCCCAGCCTAACATCAGGTCCTGCCAAGGACGGAATATCCCGTGGGTATCACTGGTTCAAGGAGGATTCTTCACAGCAATGGAGTGTCGTATCGGTCATTTCACAGGCTCAATATCAACAGGAGAAAAACCAGTGGTTGCTGCAAATTTTACTGGTCGCTTTATTTTTCCTCGGCTTTACCGTGTTTCTCGCCTGGCTCTTATGGAAGATGGTCTACAAACCACTCGGGCTATTCCATATGGAAATCAATGGAATGTCCAAGAATCCACAAACCACTGGGAGCCGAGCTCGTACTCAGATTCCCGAATTTGATTTTCTGCTCAGTGAATTTTCGAATATGCAGCATCAGATTGGTGACCTCTTCAAGGAAGTTCAGCAGAAAGAGAAGATTCGTGCAGACCTCGAGGTGGAAAAACTGCTCTATCAGATCAACCCTCACTTTCTGATGAATACACTGGATACGGTGCACTGGTTAGCCGTCATGAACGGTCAAGGGGAGATCGACAAGCTGGTGCAGTCTTTGAACAAGCTGCTCTATTACAATCTGGGCAAATTAGGGCAAGTATCCACGATGGAAGAGGAGATCGATGCGTTAAGACAGTACCTGATTTTGCAGCAAATTCGGTATGACTTTGAATTTGACGTCCGCATTACTGCGGATGAACAGGTGCTTCAAATTCCTGTGCCCCGCTTCATTCTGCAACCGCTGGTTGAAAATTCGTTATATCATGGATTGAGTGACGAAGGTTTTATTCAGATAGAAGTGACATGCACGGCAACGTTGAACATTATGATACAAGATAATGGTGCAGGCATGACAGAAGAAACCATTCATAATCTGCTAAACAATCGTGTGGCTGAACAACAAAAAGTTGGGATGGGCATCGGACTCAACTACGTTCACCGCATGTTGAAAGCACAATATGGGGACCAAGCACAACTGGTGATCGAGAGTGAATTGGGAACAGGGACCAGCATTCTGCTCGTATTACCTATTAAAGGAGAAGATATCTCGACATGATTAAGGTATTGATTGTAGATGATGATAAGCTGGTACGCAAAGGCATTAGCTCTGCGATGCCGTGGAATGAGTTCAACATGGAGGTCGTAGGAGAGGCCAGCAACGGCGCAAAAGCACTGGATTTCCTAAAAACTCAATCGGTCGATCTGATGCTGACGGATCTTGCGATGCCCGTCATGTCAGGGATTGAACTGATGCGAATTGCGAGACAGCTTTATCCTGAACTTCATATTGTTGTATTAACCCTGCATCAGGATTTCGATTATATCCAGGAAGCTCTGAGGCTTGGAGCCATCGATTATATAGCCAAAGTCCAGCTGGAGAAAGAGCAATTCGAACATGTTTTGCAACGGATACATACCCGAATCAACGGGTTGACAAACACGATCAGAAAGATGCCTGCGCAGAATGAAATCAATGTCCATTATCAACATGTGTATGTACTGGTTTCACAGGATCGAAAATCAGAGCCTAAGTGGCCAATGGAGATAACTGCACATGAAGATGAGATAAGGTGGGAGGTGGAACGTAATAGCTGCATGTGGGCTGCCCACCCGTCCAAAGAGGATCAACTATTCCATCAATTGAAGGCATCCCTGGATCAAGTTCCCCATGGTACGTTGTTGGTGTTGTCTGATGTACAAGAGCGCACGTGGTCGCAAATCAAAAACTGGATTATGAACTATACAGATACGTCTTTATTCTATGCTTACAACCCCAATATCCAAGTCATTACTGTTTCGATGAATGAGGGGGAGATATGTTCAAAAGAACCGCAGGATGAAGATATGGATCGGATTAAGCAAAGTTGGTTCCAGACACCATGGACCCACCATGAGAGTTACTACAACCAACTCATCGACCAGTTTATATCTTTACACTTACATAAAAGTCAGTTGATGGGATTGTTGTACTCAATCGTGATGGAATGGAACCATCTTTTTGCCCAAACCACGCTTGGAAGAATCTCCATGATTCATTCTTTCGAGTCCTGGTACGAGGTTGAAGAATGGATTAAACAGACTGCTTCAAGCATTCGAAAGGCAGATGAGCAGACTTCGTATTCGCCGGAAATCATCGATGCCGTGAAAAAAGCAGTGAGGATCGTGCAGCATGATATGGAACAGGCCTATACAGCTTCAGGTCTCTCCCAACAACTCAATATCAGTCGAAGTTATTTCAGTCAATGTTTCAAAGATCTGATGGGGAAAACCTTTAATGAATACTCTCGTTTCATCCGGGTAGAGAAGTCCAAAGAGTATTTGCTCAATACGAACAACACCATTTTCTGGATTGCGGAGCGAGTGGGTTATACGGATGAGAAATATTTTAGCCGCATTTTTCGCGAACTGACAGGTCTTCTTCCAAGCGAGTATCGGCAGCAAGGCAGAGGAAATTAATAGCCGACAGCTTCCTGTTTCAGGGGCTGACGGCTTTTGTTTTTGATTCAGAGTGAGGGGAGTTAGACGAATGTAGATCAGCAGGTAGGGTAAATGCTCACAAGTTGGAAGTGCTTCGTAGTTTTCGATTGAAAACTGTACACATTAATCTATCCAAACGACCGTACAATCCCTATCTCCATTAGTCTACACTTCATTTTATAATGAAAGCGCCAACAAAAATCAACATCAGAATAAAGGGGAATCGAATTAGATGAAAACAAAATGGTCCATGAAAAGCAAACTGCTGACGAAGCGTCTGGCCGTGCTGTCCATGTCAGCCTTAATGGTAGCAATCCTCGCGGCATGTGGAGACTCTTCCACTCCTCCTACTGCAGAGGAAGCAGGCAAATATGAGGTAACGCCGGGAGATCCGTTTAGTGCCTATAAAGACGAAATTTCCGTAACCATGGGACGGGTAACTACAGCCAATCCAAAACTGCCGAGTGGTGATACCTATGAAAACAATGCATATACCCGACTGGTCAAAGACACGTTTAACGCTAAGATTTCAGATCAATTTGAAGCCAATGGCGAAGATTATAGCCGTCAGGTTTCGCTCGCCATCGCATCCGGGGAATTGCCTGACATGATGCGTGTTGATTCCAAAGATGAATTGAAAGAACTGGTGGATAACGATCTGATTGAGGATCTGACAGCCATATATGATCAATATGCTACAGACAATATTAAGCAGATATACGATTCCTATGATGGCCGTGCATTAGAAAATGCGACGATTGACGGACGTTTGATGGGACTTCCGGCGACTTCTCTGGATTCTGCACCCACGATGGTTTGGGTTCGTCAGGACTGGTTGGATCTGTTGGGGATTCAACTTGATGCGGACGGAGACGGTGCCATCTCGCTCGATGAAGTAGAGAAAACGGCACAGGAATTCCTGGAAAGAGACCCTGGCCAATCCGGGAACCCGGTAGGTATTCCATTTGTGAACACGATGAATACAACAGATTATAATGGCTCTGCATATACGATGCTGGGTGTGGCCTCAACCGAGGGAGCCTTCCCGCAATATTGGATGAATGGTGAAAACGGCAAAATCGTGTATGGTTCCACGACAGAAGCAACGAAGAAGATGCTGGGTATCATGGCGGATTGGTTCAAGAATGGTATCATTGACCCGCAATTTGGAACCCGCACGTTTGACGATATTACCGCACTCTACGCCAATGGCCAGAGCGGTATTGCTTTTGGACCTTGGCATATCCCTGACTGGGGACTGATCAGTGCGAAACAGATGGATAAAAATGCGAAATTCTCGGCTTATACGCTGGAGGATGCAAACGGCAAGGTTAACGTGGCGCATGCCAATCCATCCAACCAGTTTATCGTGGTGAGAAAGGGATATGAACACCCTGAACTGGCCGTTAAAATTCTTAACCTGTTCTACGATAAACTGGCCAATGATAAAAACGCCGCTACAACCATGCCGGAAGCTGCCAAGTATCAGGAGACTGGGGTAGACGGATCTACGAGACCTTTTAATATCGAAGTCAATTCGGCTACATCGCTGCTGGATGATTACTCTGACGTTGTTCGTGGGATCAAAGGAGAGATTGGTCTGGATGAGGTTCGAACAACCGAATCGAAAAACAATATCGGAAGCATCAAAACTTATTTGAGCGACATGGATACGGATGATGTAACTGCCTGGTCCAAATATCATTCACGGATCAACGGAGTGGGGCTTATTGACAAATTGACACAGGAAAACAAATTCGTATGGATGACACCTGCTTACTCTGGCACTACACCAAGCATGAAACAGACATGGGCCAATCTGACGAAGTTGGAGCAGGAGTCGTTTATCAAAATCATAACGGGTTCAGAACCTTTGGATTACTTCGATACATTCGTTAATAATTGGAAAAAACAAGGCGGTGATCAAGTCATTCAGGAAATTGAAGATGAGATCGCATCCAAACAATAATATCCATGCACAGTAGGGGGCTGCGATATGCAGCCTTTCTTCAACGAAAGGGGTTCATCCATGAAACAGAGGAATTTGAAAGCGAGAGGGCGCCTCAGTCCAGGTGCCATGTACCATATGATGATGCTGCCGGGTATTTTGTTTTTGCTGGTATTCAGCTATATCCCGATGGTCGGTGTCATCACAGCTTTTCAGGACTATGTACCGGCGAAAGGAATGTTTGGCTCTGAATTTGTAGGGCTCAAGCATTTTATGTATATGTTCAAGCTGCCGGATATTGCGCAGGTCGTCAGCAATACGTTGGTGATTGCGATTGGCAAGATTTTACTTGGAACGATGATGGCCATCATTTTTTCCGTTTTATTAAATGAAATTCGTGTCAAATACGTTAAAAAATCGGTGCAGACGATCGTTTATCTGCCGCACTTTCTATCCTGGGTTGTACTGGCATCGGTCGTTGTCAACATGTTCAGTTTGGATGGCATTGTGAATCAAATGCTCGCGTTCTTTGGCCTCGAAAATATTAATTTCCTTGGCAGCAACACCTGGTTCCAGCCACTGATTATCGGTACAGACGTATGGAAGGAGTTTGGTTACAGTTCCATTGTCTATTTGGCTGCGATCACGTCGATTGATCCCGGTCTGTATGAAGCGGCAGGCATGGACGGAGCCAGTTGGTGGAGAAAAGTATGGCATATTACCTTACCAGGAATGCTGCCTATTATTCTGCTCATGGGCGTAATGAGCCTGACCAACATTTTGAGCGCAGGTTTCGATCAAGTTTATAATCTGTATAATCCGGTTGTCTATGAATCGGGCGACATTCTGGATACCTATGTCTATCGGATCGGTCTCGTTGGGCGACAGTATAGCTTCGGTACGGCTGTTGGTTTATTCAAGTCTGTAATCGGCATTGTACTGCTTATGTCTGCCAACCAGTTGGCCAAAAAATACACGGATCGAAAAATATTCTAAGGAGGCCAAACCTGTGTCCTATTCTGCAAACTTCAAAGAACGAATTGGCCGGTTTGTCATCTATGCCATCGTCATTATGCTGGCATTGGTCTGCCTTCTTCCGTTATGGAATATCGTTGCCATATCATTCAGCAGCAGCGAGGCGGTATCCGCCAATGCTGTAGGTCTCGTTCCGGTCAATTTTACAACAGCAGCGTACACCAAAATTATTGATGATGCACAGTTCTGGCGTTCCTTTGGCATCTCCATTCTACGTGTCGTGCTTACTCTTGCGCTGAATATGATTTTGATTATTTTGATGGCTTATCCGTTATCCAAATCAAAGAGGGACTTCAAAGGCAGAAATATTTATATGAATATCATGATTTTTGCCATGTTGTTCAGTGGAGGCATGATTCCGACTTACCTGTTGATCAAAAACCTGGATATGCTAAATACGATCTGGGCACTCGTCCTGCCAGGCGCTGTCCCGATATTCAGTGTCATCCTCGTGATGAACTTCTTCTCTGCTGTACCTAAAGCGCTTGAAGAAGCAGCATTCATTGATGGGGCCAATCCGCTTCAAGTCTTGTTCAAAGTGTATGTTCCCGTGTCCATTCCAGCGCTGGCGACAGTTGCCTTGTTCAGTATTGTGGGGACGTGGAATGACTTCTTCAGCGGTCTGATCTATATGACCAAAGTCAGCAATTATCCGCTAATGACCTATATTCAATCCCTTAACGTGAATATTGCCGATTTGCTTCAAGCCGGTACGAATTCCAGCGAACTCAGCAATTTGACTGAAATTTCGAACAAAAACCTGAACGCTGCCAAAATCGTAGTCGCTGTTATCCCGCTGTTGCTGATTTATCCGTTACTGCAAAAATACTTTGTAACTGGCATTGTCGTAGGATCGGTCAAAGAATAACGTTAAGGAGGTTGAATGGAACATGGAAAATAAAAAATGGTGGAAAGAAACCGTTGTGTATCAAATATATCCACGGAGCTTTCAAGATAGTAACGGGGATGGCATCGGCGACTTGAAGGGCATTGTATCCCGATTGGATTATTTGCAAGAACTCGGCATTGGTGCGATCTGGTTATCACCTGTTTGCAAGTCTCCTCAGGATGATTACGGTTATGATATTTCAGATTATCAGGATATCGATCCGATGTTTGGTTCTTTGGAAGATATGGAAACGTTAATTCTTGAAGCGAAGAAACGAGATATTCGGATCATCATGGATCTGGTGTTGAACCATACATCTGATGAACACCCCTGGTTTCAAGAAGCCAAAAAAGGCAAAGACAATCCGTACCATGACTACTACGTCTGGAGAGATGGTGTTGAAGGAACACCTCCGAACGACTTGGGGTCCACCTTCGGTGGTTCAGCCTGGGAATGGGTGCCTGAGATCGGACAATATTATTTGCATTTATTCTCTGTTAAACAGCCGGATCTCAACTGGGAAAACCCCAAAGTCCGGCAGGAGATATACAATATGATCAATTGGTGGATCGACAAGGGTGTTGGTGGTTTCCGACTTGACGTTATCGACTTAATTGGCAAAGAACCAGATGCAAAGATTACGGGCAACGGACCAAATCTGCATAAATATATCAGGGAACTAAGCAAGGAGACGTTCCAAAACGCGGAAGACCTTCTGACCGTAGGCGAGACATGGGGCGCCACTCCGGAAATTGCCAAACTGTACAGCAATCCAGACGGTAGTGAGTTTTCAATGGTCTTCCAATTTGAACACATCAGCCTGGATGAACAAGAAGGCAAAGGAAAGTGGGCTCTTAAACCTTTGGATGTGTTGGAATTGAAAAAAGTGCTGTCCAAATGGCAGACGGAGCTGGGGGGCGAAGCCTGGAACAGTTTGTTCTGGAACAACCACGATCTGCCCCGAATTGTCTCTCGTTGGGGGAACGATGGCGAATTCAGGATCGAATCGGCTAAAATGTTGGCTACCCTTCTTCATGGCATGCAAGGCACACCTTATATTTATCAGGGTGAAGAATTGGGTATGACGAATGTACAATATGCGATTGAGGATTATCGAGATATTGAATTGCTGAACTTTTATAAGGAAAGAATGGGGAAAGGTTATCCTGAAAGCAGCGTGATGGAGTCGATCTACGCCAAGGGACGTGATAATGCACGCACACCTATGCAATGGGACACTTCCGATAACGCAGGTTTTACACAAGGGGAACCTTGGATTAAGGTGAATCCGAATTACAAGCATATCCATGCGGAAGAAAGTTTGAATAACCCTGAATCCATATTCCATTATTACCGGAAGTTAATTCAATTACGTAAAGATCATGAAGTCATCGTATATGGTGATTATGAGCTGATCTTTCCAGAAAACCCGGACGTGTTTGCCTATACCCGTACGTTGGATGGTACTATAATTCTTGTGGTATGCAATTTCCAGGGGAATACGATCGAACTTCCGCTTCAGGAACATTTAACAGCTTCCAATCAGCTATTGATATCCAATTATACAGGTGAGCACTCAGAGAGCATATTACGACCATATGAAGCAAGAATGTACCTTATTCATAATTAAGGCATTACACGTAATACGTTATGTCATGTTCAGTTCTCAAGAAAGAAGGATTATAGTCAATGAAAAGAGTATGGTGGAAAGAAGCAGTAGCCTATCAAATCTATCCGAGAAGTTTTATGGATTCCAACGGAGACGGGGTTGGTGACATCAAGGGGATCATATCGAAACTGGATTATATCCAAGATCTCGGTATTGATCTGATATGGGTCTGCCCGATGTATAAATCACCCAACGATGATAATGGTTATGACATCAGTGATTACTGTTCCATTATGGATGAGTTCGGCACGATGGCAGACTTTAATCAATTACTGCATGAAGTGCATCATCGCGGCATGAAACTCATTATGGACTTGGTGATTAATCATACAAGTGACGAACACCCATGGTTTATCGAATCCAGAGCTTCGCTGGATAACCCTAAACGAGACTGGTACATCTGGAGAGATGGGAAGAACGGTGAGGAACCAAATAACTGGGAGAGCATCTTTGGCGGTTCTGCCTGGGAATATGATGAAGTCTCCGGACAGTACTATCTCCATCTGTTCTCCAAAAAACAACCGGATTTGAATTGGGCTAATAAAGATGTTCGTAAATCAATATATGAAATGATGAATTGGTGGCTGGATAAAGGGATTGATGGGTTCCGTGTTGATGCCATTAGCCATATTCACAAAGAAGAGGGCTTGTTGGATATGCCATTCAAGGAAGGCTTTAAATACATCTCTTCTTTTGAAAAACATATGAATGTGAAGGGAATCCAGAGTTATCTGCAAGAAATGAAAGAGAATACATTGTCCAGATATGACGTCGTGGCTGTTGGGGAAGCGAACGGAGTAAAGGTAGAGGACCAGGAAGATCTGCTGGATTGGATCTGTGAAGTCAGAGGGAAATTTAATATGGTCTTCCAATTCGAACATCTTGATCTTTGGAAAAACAGCACGGACAGAGAACTGGATATCCCCAAATTGAAAACCGTCTTGACCAAGTGGCAAAAATCACTGGAAAACGTCGGCTGGAATGCTTTGTTTATTGAGAATCATGATCAGCCCCGCAAAGTTTCATCTTGGGGAAATGACAGTGCATATTGGTATGAAAGTGCCACTGCGCTTGGCGCCATGTACTTTTTCATGCAAGGTACGCCTTTCATATATCAAGGGCAAGAAATAGGCATGACCAACGTGGCTTACCCCTCTATAGAAGATTATAACGACATAGCCGATCGGAATATGTATCAGATCAAACGTGAAGAAGGGATGTCGCATGAGGAGATCATGAACATCATCTGGGCTTCAAGTCGTGACAATTCCAGAACGCCGATGCAGTGGTCTTCGGCCAAACAGGCCGGGTTTACTAGCGGTACGCCATGGCTGAAGGTGAATGACAATTACGTCCATATTAATGTAGAGAAACAACTCCAGGAACCAGGTTCCATCCTTCACTTTTATAAACAAATGATTCAGCTGCGAAAAGAGCATGATACGCTGACTTATGGTATTTATGAGCTTCTTATGCCGGATCATCCGAGTGTATATGCCTATACACGTACACTCGCAGACCAACAGGTGCTGGTTGTCATCAATCTAACCGAACATATCGTGGAGCTTGAGGAAGATGAGCTTAACCTCAACTTCTCAGAGATCTGGCTTACCAACTATAAGGATGGCATGCTGCCTCTAGTGTTGCGACCGTTCGAAACCATTGTTGGTTTAAGCGATAAGGAATAAGCAGAAAACGTAAAAAGGCGTCTATATCATGGTCTGAATGATATAGACGCCTTTATTGTTGTGTAACCCTATAAAAATCAACTGCGAATATTAGCCCTAGTATTATTGATGAAGAACATCCGCGTATTCAGAGATGCGCTCGAAACGTCCCTTGGCAAAAGGGCATAAAGGTAAAATTTTAATTCCGTTTTCCCGCGCGTATTCCACCATAGCTTTGATGAGCTCATCGCCAAGCCCTTGTCCTCGGTATGCATTTTCGACCAATGTGTGATCAATAATGTACAGCTCTGGACTTGAGATTACATACGTCATCACTGCAGCAATGTCGCCGTTATCTTGAATAAGAAATCTTTTGTTGGCGACTTCATGTTCTACATTATGCATGTTCATCCTCTTTCTTTGTTGAGTATTCATCTTTCAGAAGCTTGTACGTCAATGCTCCGCTTGGACATGTGTCAATATGCCGGGCAATGGCATCTGAAGTGTCACCATCAGGATCAACCCAGGGACGCTTGCTTAAATCAAAAACAGCAGGAAGGCCCTTTACGCAAATCCCGGAATGAATGCAGACATCCGAATTAAACATGACCTCGATATCTTTACCGTAGTATACCTTTTGTTTACTCATAGTTACTCACATCTTTCACGGTTGAGTTTTGTTTACAGATCTATAGTTCAGTCTTACCTGGCAAGCAGTATCTGCTTGGCTTTCGATGTCCGAATTATAAATGAGGAATCGTTAATTAGTCAACGTGACAAATCTCCTAATAATTTGGTGTAGCTGTATGCATTCGTCTTGTTCGCAAAAGAATTTCAGTTCTCAATCAGTGATGGAATCACCCTTAATGAGATCGGGAACTAATTTAGCGGCTTCGATCTGAAATTGATCGGAATAGGATTTGAGGTTGCCAGCAAGGCCGGCGAGCTGCCCGGAGATGTTCGACAGTTCACTCGCCGATCGCTGCTGCTCCACAGCACTGGCGGTGACTTCTTCAGCCATGGCCGAAGTTTCCTCCGTTGCAGAAGCAATATAGCTTAGGTGCTGTTCCACTTCCTGACGAATAGAATGCATATCCATCGTACGGTTTTCCAAACGCTGAGCAAGCTCGTGCACTTCAGTCGATAAAAGGCTAACCTGTCTGAAGGCCTGAAGGCATTCAGCGATCTGTTCTTCCTGTTCCTTAACCGCCACCATATTCGCTTCAAAATGACTGCCCATCCGGTGAATTTCTTGAACAAATGAACCCAGGATTACATCAATCTCCTGGATCGAACGTTCGGACTGCTGAGCGAGCTGTCCCATTTCACCAGCAACGACCGCAAATCCTTTACCTGCTTCGCCAGCACGGGCTGCCTCAATTGAAGCATTCAGCGATAGAATCTGGGTTTGTTTCAGGATATTGTGAATTTGACCGCTAATAGAGGATGCGAGTTCCGATTGAGTGGTTAGAGACCTGGAAATTTCCTGCTGATGCTCAACCCGCTTGGCATTCTCCCGGCCTTTCTCAAGCAGAACTTCATGTTCACGTGTAACTTGTACTTGTACGGCAGACAGCTGCTCTGAAGTATGGGTAAACTGTTGCACATAAGAACCTACTTCATCCATGATTATGCCGAGATTCTCCGAATGTTGGACGGAATGTTCAGTTTCTTCTGCCTGTTTCATGGAGCCTATAGCAATTTCCTCGATTGCTCTGGAGAGTTCTTCCGTCTGACGTTGGTTCGTCTGAGCCGTTTCCGCAATATTGGCCGAGGACTGCTGGAGCGTATTCGAACCTTGTTGTATTCCCATCAGTATGTTCGTCAATTGCGCAACCATGACATTAATCAAATCACTGATGTCACCGAGCTGATCGTTGGTCATATGTGCGGATACAACTTTGAGATTCCCATCCGCGACCTGTTCCAGACTTGACTTAATATCGCGTACTTGTCTGAGAATGCCTCTTACCACCAATAGCATCATGACCAGTGATAGAATCAGTACAACCACAAAAATTGGAATAATGGTCCGATACGCATTATTCACCGATTCAGCAGACACTTGATTTACTGCTGCAGCCGAAATATCAATGCCCAGATAGCCAATAATCGTACCTTGCGAATCCTTGATTGGTGTAAAGGAGGAAAGAAGCTGTCCCCAGGTTGGATCATCCACAATGCCTGTAGTAACGACTTCACCGCTTAACAAACGTTCCTGAATCTGGGCATTGAATTCCATTGCCGTCCCATAAGCGCTATATTCCGTGTCATCCCAATCCGCTCCATCTACCGTGTAAATCCACCCGTCTGACGTTTTGTTATACATATATACATAGAGGGCCCCCGATTGAAGCCGGACTTTAACGAGTTCGTCTCTAAGACTTTTGTATTCATCGCTTTCCTCTGAAGCCGTGGAGGATAATGTCTTGATTGATTCCGATTCCTGGCCTAGCAGGGAGGCGGTGTTTACTGCTAACTGCTGATTCTTATGCTGCATGGTCATTACAGATGCATTTTTACTGGAGTCAATGGTTGTCCACATGATGAGGCCGCCCATGGCCAGTAATGGAACCAATATGATTAAATACAGTTTAAACCTTAAATCCATCTTTTTTTTGAGAGTCTTTCTCACGTTGTGTTCCCCCTTGGATGTAATAAAGCAATATGGTTTATATGTAAAACCCCATACTATTTATCGTAACATTGAAGGGGGAAATGAAGACTGATTCTAAATTTGTATATACATATAGTTTGGAAGGGACTTGCTAAAGAAACTTTTCTAATTTTTGAGTGAGGGTAAGGACTACAAATGGATTGTACTTGGTGGTAATCAGTGTTACTCTAAAAGTCTGTGTTCGACAAATTATTTAATATACTCACCATTTTAGTTATAAAGAAAGGTAACACTATGATAAAAGTTGATAACTTAAGCTTCTCGTTTCCGCAAAAAGAACTATATCAAGACATTTCATTTACGCTTGAAGAGGCGCAACATTGCGCTTTTATAGGAACCAGTGGCAGTGGGAAAAGTACACTGATCGATATATTGATGGATCCGGAAAGATATTTGTTTGATGGCAAGTTAGAGATAGACCCCGATTGCAAAATCGGATATGTGAGTCAGTTCTCCCAAGTCGACAGCACAAAAGAAATGACCGTTTTTGAATATATCGGAGAAGAATTCATCAAGATACAGGATGAACTCACTGCCCTCTATGCGGAAATGGCAACTACATCGGATATGGATTCGCTGCTGGAAAAGGTTCAATTGGCTTTGGATGCCTTTGAGGCAATGGATGGGGATAATTTCGAAAACACCATTAATAAACAGCTAAACCTGGCCGACCTCATGAAGATAAAAGACCTTGATCTATCCGAATTAAGCGGCGGGGAATTCAAACTTATTCAAGTGATGAAAGAAATGCTGAATCGTCCCGACTTAATGATCATGGACGAACCCGATGTGTTTTTAGACTTTGAAAACCTGAATGCACTTAAAAAATTGATTAATTCCCACAAGGGAATGCTTCTCGTTGTTACGCACAACCGCTATCTATTGAATCATTGTTTCAATAAAATAATACACCTTGAAAACACAGAGATTCAAGAGTTTGACGGGCGATACATCGACTACAACTTCTCGCTGCTTCAGACAAAGATCGAGCTGCAAGAAATCGCGGTTGCTGAAGCTGAAGAAATTGAGAGATACGATCATATCATCGACAATCTTAGAGAGATCGCCACGTATAATTCGGAAGCCTCCCGAGGGAGAGCATTAAAAGCCAGAGTCAGGTTTCAAGAGAGATTGGAAGCACGTCGAATAAAAGAGCCCTTTGTTGATATCAAACAGCCGAATATCCGTTTTGGTATCGATAAGGAAATGGAAGACAACGTTGTGGTTAACGTCAATAACTACAGCGTTTCCTTTGATGAGTTGCTTTTGGAAAATGTGAACTTTGAGATCAAATCGACAGATAAAGTAGCCCTGATCGGTCCAAACGGTACCGGGAAAACGACTTTACTTCGAGAAATCTTCCAAAATAATCAGGACTCCATCCAAATAAATGCTGATGCTACAATGGCTTATTTATCCCAGTTTCAAGGCGAAATGCTCAAGGATTCGAATACCATACTAAATGACTTTATTGATGCTGGGTTTCAAACGTATGATGAGATTAGATCGCATCTTGTGGACTATGGCTTCGAAGGAGAAATCCTTGATCAAAAAATAGAGTCTTTATCTGGCGGAGAAAAAAACATGCTTCAATTGGCTAAAGTTGCTGCCAGTCAAGCGAGCGTGTTGCTTCTGGATGAACCGACAAGCCATTTAGACATCTATAGCCAAATCGCATTGGAGAAAGCTATTGAGGACTATAAAGGTGCGATTCTCATGATTTCTCATGATTTCTACTCTGTTGTGAATGGTATGGATTATGTTCTAATAATTAAGGACAAAACAATTAGTAAAATGAGTATAGAAGAATTTAGAGAGATGATTTATACGAGTCATTTTGATGAAAACTACCTGGAAGCGGAACAAAAGAAAAAGTCTGTTGAAATGAAAATCGAATTGGCTTTGAAAGATACTAATTTTGAACTTGCAAAAAGTTTGGTTGATGAACTGGAAAAACTGATTAAGTTGCTTTAGACAAGCTGAATTAGTCCAAAAATCCAAATCCCCCTGTATGCGGACTGATCCGTATACAGGGGGATTACTTCTAGAAACAGCTAAACGAGCTGATTCGCTGCAGATCAATACCGGTATATAGCCAGAAAAAGCCATTCCAGCGGAAGCCAGCCACCGAATTTCTACCTACAAATACGGGGTACATCCAGAAGCCGGGACCACGATCCGGCCAAATATATGTGTAGCGAAACAGACAGCCAGAGATGGCTCTTGGATCTACTGCAAACAACGAAGCGGGTTGCTGTGGAATGAATGATGGCGGCGGACCACTAGGTGCCTGCACGCCTTGTGGTCCGCCGCCGCCCCCACCTCCGGGGAACGATGGCGGACCAGGCATTCCACCAGGTCCTCCGGGTCCTCCGGGTCCTCCGGGACCCCAAGGTCCGCCAAATCCTCCGCCAGGTCCAAAAGGAGGTAAAAATGTCATATCACATCACTCCTGTTCATTAGTCTAATGTATTGTATGTAGGCAATTGAACAGGGGAATGGGTGAGAGCCCAGATTTTATATTTGAACACATGGTGAAGGAGCATCCTATTGTTTCTACAACCGAGCGGAAAATGGTAAAATGAATGTAATCTAAGCAAAGACATGGAAAGGGACTAAACTGTCATTGACCCCTACATACATTCAGAGGTTCAGCTTTCGGGCGAATATATTCATTGCTAAGCTTGTACGATATTTGGAGGAAGAAGGTGCACAGTAGTGAGTAAAATCCATGAATTTCTAACGTGGGCTGAAACCAACGGTTGGACAATCAGCTCCAAAACAGATCGTGATTTAAATTTAGATCTGGATGTGAGGATCAGATACAACAACATTCCTGATCAATATTTAGATTTGTTACGTGTTGTAAAACAATGTATTTCACCTAGTGAGCAGACATGGTTCCTGTGTGAAGATGAATATAATCACAGCGCAGATACGGAATTTCGATGGAATGAATTTGAATTACTCAGCTTGGAAGCAGCAGCTGGAGATGATCAATGGTCATCAGAGATTAAGACGTGGTGGGATCATTACCTGCCAATCGTCATCTGTACATGAAGGATATTCGTTCTACGCGATTGATCTGTTTAACGAGATAGGTTCAATTGTGCATGGAGAAGAACCTGAATTTGAAGAACTCACCAAAGTCGCAGACCATTTAGATGATTTTTTGCAACGTATTATGACCAATTCAATCGTTCTAGAATGAGCGGATAGACTGCAATCATCTTTTGTGGCGGCGATGTTATTCATGTTAAATTCAAAATAAATGTTGACATGAAACCAGTTACATACCTTAATCTTGAATTGTAGAGAGAGATCACACAATCTTAAATGCAAGTCACGATAGTTCTCTTTTTTTAAACACTTATTAAATATACATTATAAAGTGTATAAATAAAGATGTGGTCTCAATTCAAAAGACAAATAGGACATACTAAAATATGGAGGCATTAAGATGATTAAACTGGTAGTCACTGATTTAGATGGAACGTTCCTCAACAACAAAGGTTCGTATGATGTCGAACTCTTCAAAAAAGTGTACGCAGAGATGCAGCAAAAAGGAGTCACCTTTGTCGCATGTACCGGGAAACAATGTGAACGCGTAGAGAAACTGTTTGATGAGCATGGAAAAGGCGTTTGGATCCTGGGTGATAGTGCTGCTCGAATTAAAAAAGATGGTGAAGTTGTCAAAGAGTTCAGCATGAATAAGGATCTCGCCTTGAAGGCAATTCATCGAATTCAGGATTTCGACAACACGATGACTCTTATCGTATGTGCAAGCGATGCTGCTTACGTTCATTCTTCCATTTCGGAAGAAATGTATGAAGTCGTGAAGGGCTCTTATGAACGTGTAATCAAAACAGATTCCTTTGAAACGATCGAGAGTCATTTTATCAAAATTACGGTCTTTGATACGGAAGGACGCAGTACAGCATTAAGAGCACATGTGGAGGGTACAATGATCGGACAGATTTACATTGTTGACTCCGAGGCTAAATGGCTGGATATAACAGCATTACACACACATAAAGGAGAGACTGTTAAGAAGCTGCAAGACATGCTCGGTGTCACTTATGAGGAGACGATGTCATTCGGTGACGGTGAGAATGATGTGGAGCTCATGGCCATTGCCAAATATAGTTTTGCAGTAAGTAATGCTTGTGATAATACGAAAAAAGCAGCAAATTTCATCACGAAATCCAACGAAGAGAATGGCGTTCTTCTAACGGTTCAAAAAATACTGGATTTGCAGTAATACTTGTCTATTAAGAGGTATTGCATATTCGAATCGATAGGGCAATCATAAGATTGCCTTATTTTCATTGGATAATAAACGTTATTTGGAGTCCGATTCGTTGTACGTTACTTGTTTACGATAGTGCTGTGGAACTACACCCATCTGTTTACGGAAAATGGAGGTGAAATAACTTGAGCTTTGAAAACCGCAGGCAAGTGCAATTTCACTTATGGATCTTCGTGTTTCTTTTAACATTTCACAGCTTTTCTGAACTCGATACTGCGTGACATAGTTGTTCGGCGATTGGCCTACATATTTGTTAAACAACTTACAACAACGGCTTCTGCAAACAGCTCCGGCAGATGCGATCTCCTCAAGCGTTATCTTCTGATCATAGTTATGGTGAATGAATTGAGTCATTTCCTGAACATGCGTTAGTATGCCAGGCTGACCGGAAACGGGCTTTAACTGATCGCCAATTGTAGCACACAGTGACAACGCTTGGGATACCAAACGAAGTGGATTGGGAGGCGTATGTTCCCTATGCATTTCCCCATAGAGTTCCTGAATGGACTGTACGATGTTTTGTTGCCAGGTTATCTGCTCCGTGAGCACAACAAAATCAGCCATGTTGGAACTGAATTTCTCCTCCCAGTACGTCTGAAGATACGACGTTTTCTCACCAAGGATAGACGGATGGATAACGACCACCAGGAACGAACAATCGTTGTGATCCGCAACAGCGAAACCATAATGCAAACGTTGGCTGTTCACAAATAGTCCATCTCCTTGATGCAATCGAGTGATAACTCCATTAACAGAGAAATTCATCGATCCCTTTAATATATAGATAAACTCCAGATCCACATGCCAATGTGCAACTGCTGCATGATTACTAAATTGATGAAGACTTCCTTTACGGACATACAGGGGTAAGTCAGGAAGATTATAATCCAACCGTTCTGATAAATCAGAGAACACTTCTAAATCTGTCATTGAGAATCCCCTCTTTACACAAATGTACACGATATTAACAAAAGTATAGCCAATAGTGATGGAAACAACAATTAAAGTATCCTATTCTTATATTATCGAAAACAACGGAGAGGAAAGATAGAGGTGAGAAAACGCATGCAACTTCAAGGTTTCGGCAAACGAGACTTTAATCGAGAGTTAATATCGCTTGTGATCCCCATTGCATTACAGAATCTAATATCAGCAACGGTAATATCTGTTGATGTCATTATGCTGGGTATGATGAGCCAATCGGCAATGGCGGCCGTATCGCTCGCAGGACAAGTCACCTTCACATTAACATTATTTTATATGGGGTTGTCAGCCGGGGCGAGTATCCTCACTGCTCAGTACTGGGGAAAGAAGGATACAGTAACCATACAGCGCATTCTAAGTATCGCCTGTGTATGCTCCCTATGCATATCGATCCTGTTTTTCTTGTCTTCCTTTCTGTTTCCAGAAGCACTAATGCACTTGTTCACCAATGATCCTGAATTGATTCAATATGGTTCAAGGTTCTTACAGTTCAATTCCTTTTCTTACCTCTTCATGGGATTATCGCAGATGTATCTGAGTGTGATTCGAAGTATGGAAAATGCAAAACTCAGTGCTTGGATCAGTTCTTTATGCTTGGTTTTGAACATTATATTTAATGCCATTTGCATTTTTGTACTATTTCCGTCCAACCCGGAACTTGCGATTGCGGCAGTTGCTCTTGCCACGGTATTGGCACGTGTAATAGAACTGGCATGTTGTGTGATTCATTCCTATACTAAGGGATCTATTCGCTTTCGTTTACCGGTACGTGACAGTATGCAGCGTAATTTATTGAAGGATTTCCTGAGATATACTCTGCCTGTGCAGGGGAATTATATCGTATGGGGAGGAGCACTTACTGCTACAGCTGCCATTATAGGCCATGTGAACTCCGATATGGTAGCGGCGAACTCGATCGCATCTGTAGTCAAAAACTTGGCGGTTATTCTCTGTGGTGGCATAGCTACCGGGGGCTCTGTACTGGTTGGAAAGTATCTTGGACAGGGGGAAATGGAGAAAGCAAAGTATGCGGGTAACCATATGTGTTATTATGCTTTCATTTTTGGAGTCATTGCAGGCTGTACCATTTTGCTTATTAAACCTTTGGTTTACTCCATCGTCAATCTGAGTCCAGTTGCTCAAAGCTATCTGGATGGCATGTTATACATTAGTGCATATTACTGTATTGCAAAGTCGTTTAACTCCACAACGATAGCAGGTATATTCCCGGCTGGTGGAGATGCGAAGTTCGGATTATGGTGCGACATGGTTGTCATGTGGTTTATTATTCTTCCACTTAGTTACCTGTGCGCTTTTGTCTGGCAAGTGTCTCCCATTTTCTTGTACGTCATCATCAGCTTAGACGAGTTAATCAAACTGCCTATTGCTTTGGTGCGATACCGTCAATATAAGTGGCTGAACAACTTAACTAGAAACTTTAAGAAACCTGATCTTAACCAGGGATAAAGGAGAAGAGTATATGAATATTCAAGAACGAATGGCAAGCAAACAATTATTTACGGATGATGATGCGAATTACCCGAAAGAAGCTGAGGCATTAGCCAAGGCACGCCAGCGAGGTAAGGCACTATGCTATGAAATCAATAATTTGCATCCAGATGAGGTAGAGAAGCGCAAAGCCTTAATGAAACAACTTTTTGGTAGTATAGGGGAAAATGTATGGATGGAACCTCCGCTCCGCATGTCATATGGATCAACTACGACCGTAGGAAATAATGTATATATCAATTTTAATCTAACTGTGGTGGATGACTATAAAGTAACCATTGGGAATGATGTCATGTTTGGCCCAAATGTAACGATTGCTGTAACGAGTCATCCTGTACACCCTGAGAAGCGTAAAGAAGGCGGGATGTTTGCATTACCAGTTGTGATTGAAGATGGAGCGTGGATTGGGAGCGGAGCGATTATTCTACCAGGAGTCACAATTGGAGAGGGCAGTGTTATTGGTGCCGGCAGTGTTGTAACCAAGGATGTGCCTGCAAACGTAATCGCTGTTGGCAATCCATGCAGAGTTCTTCGTGAGATTACGGAACAGGATCGAGAGTTCTACTATAAAGACATGCGTTTTGATCAGGTTGAATGGTAAAAGAAGTGACTTTCACCTTCTAGAAAGGAGTTTGTCTGTGACTATGACTATCATATATGCTGTTCTTACATTATTAGCTCTGTTTTTTGTCATTAGAGCCATTGTTCATTCCCGCAGAACCCACTTCATAGCTAGTAAAATGAATAGAAAGTTTGAACATTACTATGATGAAGATAACTATCATAACGATATTTCTTCTGATGGAATAAAGTTAAACGATATAGGTGGTTCATGAATCAAAATTCGCGCCGTTGATTTAACGGCTTTTTTTTATCGGAATATGTTCTTGTCTCCAACCGAAGACAAGACTCATATTCCGATTGGGCAGATCAGTTTGCGCGATAGATGGAATTCAAGTAATTCGAAATCAATGTGGGTTCATCCATGGATGTACGCAGTGCGATGTAACCGTCGGGACGAATCAATATGAGTTCTTCACTTGCTACATCGTAAATTCGATAGGCATTGCCTGCTGCGTCTATTATGCCTTCCGCTCCCACTACGTTGGATGGCAGGATATGGTGCACATGGAGTTCATCGTTAGTGAAGTTATTCAGCGAAGGATGGGTGTGGTCTGCAAATACCAAAAGCGTCCAGTGAGGGCCACGCAATAGGTCAAAGATACTTCCAGCAAAGCCGGTGCCTTGCAGGCCTGTAGCATTAGGAGCACGATCCCCAGGACATAAACAGGCAGCATGTGTCAGTGCAGACGGACGGATTATAGAACTAGACCGATAGGAAATCAGAAGACCGCTCGTCAGATCGTCGGATATGGTGCTCAAAGATTGGGACAATCCACCGCCTTCAGTCGCCGTTCCTATGACCACTCCCATCTTCTTCGTGCTGTCTTCAAGCACGGCTTGAGCCACTGGGCGACGCTCCTCATCGTAAGTGTCGAGTAAGGTAGTATCCGCTCCCCGTAGCACAGCCGCCAGTTTCCAGCCAAGGTTGTACGCATCCTGCATCCCCGTATTCATGCCTTGTCCGCCGGCTGGTGAATGAACATGAGCAGCATCGCCGGCAAGAAATACCCGGTCATTGCGGTAACGTTCAACCATCCGAATGTTGACCCGGTAAATGGAGAGCCAGGAAGCATCCGTGAACTGAACACGTCCGGCCCCGGCCCTGCGGTCAAACATCGCTTGATATGCTTCCAGCGACGGCTGCTCTGGTTCATCGATATCTTCCGGAATTGTAGCCTGCAGCTGCCAAATATCGGATTTCGGCAGCGGTGTCACTCCGACCATTCCCTCTGAAGATGTCCAGATATGGATATGGTCACGATCTAATCCTTCCAATCGTACATCGCCAAGATACCAGCGCTCATGATCATGTGTTTCTCCAACCAGCGGTAAGTGAATAAACTTCCGGATATTGCTTTTTCCCCCGTCAGCGCCGACGACATAACGAGCACGAATGTGTTCTTCTCCTTGTGGGGAATTCACGGTCACCGTTACACCATCCACATCCTGAACCAGCCCCACAGCTTCCATGCCTAACTCAACTTGACCGCCAAGCTCTGCATATTGATCGCGCAATGCTTTTTCCACATCAAATTGAGCAATCCAGACCGGATCACGATAGGGCGTTTCAAGTTCGGCGCTGGCTGCAACAGTAATCGTCGGCTTCTCCACACTTGTGCCATCTGCGGTATAATAACGAACAGGCAAATCTACAACACCAGTGTCAGTGATGTAGTGAACAGCGTCCAAATCATCGACAACTTCAAGCGAGCGAGGCTGGATTGCTTTCGCGCGAGAGGCAACGTTATATACGGAGCTTCGTTCAATAATCCGATGGTCAACGTTTCGACGGGCAAGATCGCAGGCAAGTGTAAGCCCTGTGGGTCCGGCCCCAACAATGAGAACATCAACAAAAGACCGCTTGGTATTCATGGTAGAATCCTCCTTGATCATTGATTTAATATGCTACATTTGCTATACTACACCGTGCAGTGTAGTTTGTAAACAAAGCTTTAACTCTAGTTGATTTCAGATCGAATACATGTAGGGGGCATCATAAGAATGGATATGACGGAAAAAAAGAAAATCCGCAAAGGCTCTGCTGACAAACGAGCCAAAATTATAGTGGCAGCACGAGAACTGTTTCTTGCAGATGGATTTGAACGGTCCAGCGTCGATGCGGTCGCAGCTCAAGCGGGAGTCTCCAAACGGACAGTGTATGATTACTATGGCGACAAGCAGAACCTACTGCTTGCCGTTGTGGAAGAATCCAGTTTGGCCGTTCTTGAGATGATTGAGCAAGGGATTACAGACCATCTCTTGGAATTCCAGGATCTGCAGCAGGCCCTCATCTTATTCTGTGAACAAATTGTAGCTTCCGCGAACGGTTCGGCCGACTACATGGCTTTGATCCGGCTGGTTATGGTGGAAGAAGCCAACCTGCCAGACTCGTTATTTGAAAGGCTGGATAACGCAACAGAAGAGGGGATCATGAGGCGATTTACAGAGTTGGGTCAAAAGGGATTAATCGATGTGCCAGATCCTAAAATGGCTACCAAACACTTCGCTGCATTAACGATTCTATTGGTGTTTAATCAACCTAGAAGAACAGGGAGTGTGGATGTCGAACAAACGAGACATATTATCACTGAGGGTGTACGCGTCTTTCTTTCCGCTTATGCACATTCAAAGAATCAGCCTCAGGCAGATGACATATTCTGAAGAAAAGTAGGGGAATTGGGATGAGAAGACTTGAGTCTGGTGTGTCAGTAGACGACGAATTATTTTCTGATATTGTCAGGTACGAGCACGAAACGATAAATAGAACGACCATAACCAACTCGAATGTAGGCTCACCTATATTTTGGAACTGCAACCTGCATCATCTTGTATTTGATAGCTGCGATCTTTCGAATGCGAGATTTTTTGCCGGTAGTACGATTGATCATTGTACATTTATTCGTTCCGACTTACGCTCAGTAGGTATTGCCAAAGACGAAGCTGTTTTCACCAATTGCGAATTTACCTCGTGCGATATGAGAGGCATGACACTGGAGAATGCTACCTTTATCGACTGTACTTTTGTTCAATGTAGATTCAATGACCGGATTTTACAAGCGGCAAATATCGTCAATTGTTCATTTGCCGGCAAGCTAGTCGATATTACGTTTGAGGGACACAGCAGACAAAAGCTAATCGCCAATTTTGAAAACTGCATTCTTGACGGTGTTCGTTTTGTGGGCTGTGACCTGACGCAATGTATTCCTCCAAAATCCAAAAACCATCTCTATGTTGAACAGGTATCCGCACGTGTGAAAAATGCTTTGAAGAAGATCGACGTTGACACGAATCTATCCGAAGAGGATCGAAAAATGCTGGTACGCAGTCTGCGCAAGCTTGAGCATATGGAACAATATATTTTTAACATGAATTATATGAAGAAAATATATGGTGATGTTTTTGTTGAACGATTCTTCAGTAGTCTGGAATGTACCACTGCGTAAAAACTACATATCGAGGGACAAAAACATGATTCCATTTAAGCCGCTAATAGCGGCTTTTTTTAATTGATCGGCACACGTTCTTGTCCTGAATATGTTACATACCAGCACGCAGAAAAAGCGAAACAAAGGGATTATATCATTCAAAATAGAATATTTATAAGAGGAATTGTCTAATTTACCCACATTAGTTATATAGACCGAAAAAGGCGATTCTCAAAATACCGAAAGGATTGATATGTATGAAAACTAAACAACTTTCAAATAGGTTTGAAAACGGGAACAACATGGAGGAGAAAATATATGAAATTGGTACTTCAGAATTTAAGGAAGCGTTTTGGTAACCAACAAGTATTAACAGATCTGAATTTTCAATTTGAAAAGGGGAAGATTTATGGTCTTCTCGGACGAAATGGTGCTGGTAAAACAACATTATTTAATTGTTTAGGAGGCGAGATTCAGGCGGATAATGGCACAATGAAACTAGTGGACGAATCCACATCGCGTGACTTAGAGATGGATGATGTTGGATACGTGTATTCCATGCCAATGTTACCGGAATTTCTGACAGGATATGAGTTTATACGTTTTTTCATTGATGTTAATTCCGAAGTGATTGAAGGGCGAGGAGACGATATGGACGCCCTTTTTGATATGATGCACATTACACACGACGATCGGCATAAACTCATTAAGCACTATTCACACGGGATGAAAAACAAAGTGCAAATGCTGTTATTTTTACTTACTAAACCCACTGTGATCTTATTGGATGAACCTCTAACCTCGTTTGATGTTATTGTTGCGAGCGAGATGAAACAATTGCTACGAGATATGAAAAAGGATCATGTACTCATTTTCTCAACTCATATATTACAATTGGCAACCGATCTGTGTGATGAATTAGTTATTCTGAATGGTGGCCGTTTGACGCAGATTTCGCCAGAAATTCTCACGCAACCTGATTTTGAAGAGAAGATTATTGCCTTATTACAAGTCGATAACGAACAGGGTGCCCAGAAGGAGAATGCCGATGCAGGAAATGTTTAGTACGATTTCTCGCATGCGGCAGCTGCAGGTTATCACACTCGTAAACCGCATCATCTATTTCATGCAGAAGATACCCGTTGTTGGCCGTGTCTTCAGTGAACAGACCTATGCTGCTTTTCGGACGAAACGCATAATTGGTGCATTCGCAGTGGTTCTGATGCTTGTCGGCGGGTTGTTAGAAAGTGTGCTCTATTTCGGGGGAATGCTTGCATTGCCCATACTCTTATGGACAGAGGGTTCTAACACTACAGAGCGGTTCGCTCTTCTTCTTCACATGTATTTTTGCATTAGTGGAGTGATGGCCGGGATGACTAGTGCAAAAGTATTGGAATCAAACAAAATGAAGTATACTGCTGTCCGAATTATGCGAATAGCTCCTACCAAATTTATGCGAGCTGAGCTGTTTTATCGGTACACTACATTCTTTTTGTATCAAGGAATTGCATTGACGTTGGTTTCATTGTTTTTTAATTTCTCCATTTTTCATGCGCTTCTGGCCGTTGGAGTCATGACAATTTGGCGCCTGCTAAGTGAATGGATACATTTGGCCGTTTTTCGATCGAAAAGAACGATCCTAGTACAGAAAACAGGGGTTATGGGCTTGGTCATGTTACTCACATTGACAGCTGCGTACCTACCATTGACATCACTGAGTATTCCTCTTTTCGGATCGGTGATATTGGAGCAACGGTGGCTTGTCACACTAATAGCGTTATCTGGGACTGCCGCTGGATATAACTTACTAAAACATACGGATTTCACAGCAGCCGTACGCGCAGTAACGAACCAAGCTGATCCATTGTTGAATACGGAAATCATGATGGCTAATCTTCAACAACAGATGGTACAGGCAAAAGATAATGATTATGGCAAAGATTCCTTGTCCAACCTACATGTTCGCGGGCAAACTTCATTAGGTAAAAAGGGATACGAACAAATGCATAACCTCCTGGTTAGTAGGTACAATCATCTCATCCAGGTGCCGTTTCGCAGACGTTTAGTAGCTATTATAATTATCGGCTTATTCCTATCTTTCTTGGCATTCATTTTCCGTGATCATGTCTCTCTAAACGCAGTGGAACGATATGCGCCTATACTTATCATGGCTATGCTAAGTCTGACAATCGGACGAGAGGTTTGTAAGGGGCTATTTCTCCATTGTGATATGCAACTTATGCGCTATTCATTTTATCGCAAGCATGCGAAGCAACATTTTCGTTTAAGGTTTAGGAGCTTGTTAGTCTTGAATCTAAAATTAGGTGTGTGTTTAGCAACTGTACTGAGTGTGCCTTTACTTGTTTTGTCTGAAGGAAGGGTTCTAAGTACATTGCTTCCCATCTGGGTGATGACGATGGCACTGTCTGTATTCTTCTCAGTACATCATCTATTGGTATACTATGTGTTCCAGCCCTACACAACAGAGCTGAACACAAATAATCCGCTTTTTACATTCGTGAACAGTCTGATTTCATTAGGCTTTGTTACGGCGATGTTTGTAGGCCCTGCACTATGGATACTTACTGTTGTCTTCATGGTGTTAACTGTAGCATATCTGTTCAGCGCTGTACCTCTTGTAAGCAAATACGCTCCAACCAATTTTAGAGTAAAATAATAAAATGTGAGGGAGCAGATGGGGGTAATAAAATGCTGGAATTAGAGTTTACGACGATAGAGGCGTGGGATGAAGCATTGTGGGCACGGATGGAGCGAATCTATCATGAAGCTTTTCCGAGCGGCGCCAAGACAAAAGCGATTCTTCGCAGTATGCTGGATCGGCGCATTGGTTATTTACACACGGGCGTGCAACATGGAGAAGTGATCGCAATGGCTGTTACTGGACTGGTGGGGAAGGGTGCAGACCGCATCCTGATTATCGATTACCTTGCGATTGAACAGAAGCTGCGCGGTTCGGGAGTAGGAACCTGGATGCTGAAGCAACTCAGAGACTGGGCGTTAAGGGAACATCAGATCAGAGGCATAATCATCGAGGCGGAGTCCGGGACAACAGAGGCTCATCAGGAACGCATTCAGTTTTGGCAACACAACGGGTTTGTCCTAACCTCCTATGTTCATCAATATCGAATGGTACCTGAACCATATCAGGCGATGACGCTGCCACTGGATGGAAGCATGCAGGTGTTTGATGAGGGTGAGCAACTATTTCGTTATATCCAAGATTTTCATAAGGTGGCTTACCGGAAGAGTTAATCTATCAGCAAAAACCTTTTACAATCATTGTCAATACGCTATAATACAATCACCAGGTGGATTAACCCACAAAAAAAGTGAAATATTGTAATTCACTTGTGAAGCTGCATTATAACTCATTGGTTTATGAACAATATCATGAAATATTGGAGGTCTATTTATGGTCAAGAAGAAAATTTCCAAGGCTCTCAGCGCAACTTTAATCGTTTCTATGCTGGCTACTGGCGTGATCGTTGCTATCCAAGGTAGTACCACGTCAGAGTTAGCAAAAACAGCAGGGGATAAAAAGGTTGAAGTTATCAAAGGTATTCAAAACAACTGATATGATTGTCTGATGACTCATGAATATCAGAAGACTCTAAAATGATGGAAGAAAAACAGCAATAATAAAAAACCTCAGAATGGTTATCTCATCTGAGGTTTTTTATTATTGCTCTGGAGGATAGATATGAACTACGATTCACGGAAGAAAACGTTGTTGGATACGAGACGGCTCCGTAACGATCCCATAGCGGCGGGTCGTCGCCATACCGTTGCACTTCAATCTGACGGAACAGTCACAGCTGTGGGTGATAACAAATGCGGGCAATGTGAGGTAAGCGATTGGTCCCATATTATCGCAGTTGCTGCTGGTAATGTTCATATGGCTACGAATACCGGTAATGCCCACACAGTTGGTCTTCAATCGGATGGTACGGTAACAGCTATAGGTTGGAATAAGCATGATCAATGCAATGTAAGCCAGTGGCGCGATATAGTAACCATTTCGGCAGGTTGGTGCCGTACGGTTGGGGTTAAATCAGATGGCACGGTGGTTGCAGTGGGACGAAATAATGAAGGTGAATGCAACGTGAGCAGTTGGCATGATATTGTAGCGGTCACGACGGGTGACTGGCACACAGTCGGTTTAAAATTAGACGGCACGGTGACAGCTGTTGGTAACAATAAGTATAAACAATGTAACGTAAACGACTGGAGCAATATATTGGCTGTTTCGGCAGGGTATCTTCATACAGTTGGACTTAAATCAGATGGTACGGTAGTAGCTGTAGGTAGAAATAACGAAGGTGAATGCAACGTAAGCGGCTGGTCCGACATTGTAGCCGTTGCAGCGGGCAGTTATCATACTGTCGGTCTTAAGTCTGACGGTACGATGGTTGCTGTAGGTTCAAATAAACATCACCAATGCGATGTATACCAATGGCACGAAATTAGGGCTATTTCAGCAGGGTGTGCTCATACGGTTGGACTTAGATTGGATGGTACGATGATTGCTGTGGGCAACAATGATTATGGACAATGTGATGTAAGTGAATATAAAAGTTGAGACCATAAGCCACAGTCTATAGAAAAAGCACCCGTCTTAAGACAGGTGCCCTTTATTATAGAGGTCAAGTATACATTACCTTATGGGGATTTCATTCTGCGAGGTTTCTTGTTCCTCCAACAGTCGTTTCAGCTTTTGCCGTTGTCGTTTTTCCTTCTGACGTCGTTCTCTGTCTTCAGCCTGCAAAGCCTTGAGTAGGGAGACACACATACCAATAAGGACAACAGCAAACGGTAGTGCGGCTACAATAGAGGCTGTTTGAAGGCCATTCAACCCCCCGCTGATTAACAGGACGACAGCGATGGCAGACTGCATAATTCCCCAGGTTAATTTCACTCTTGCACTTGGGTTCAAAGTGCCGTCTGAAGTCAGCATGCCCAGTACAAATGTAGCCGAATCAGCTGACGTAATAAAGAAAATCATAATCAGAAGAGTGGCGATGGATGCTACGATCGTGCCCAAAGGCAACTGCTCCAGCATAAGGAATAGGGCGGTTGTCGTATCTTCCTGGACAGCCTCCGCAAGATGGGTTCCATTGAACAATTCCATATAAATTCCTGTACCACCAAAGACGGAGAACCAGACAAATCCGAAAAGGCTTGGAATAAGCAAGACGTAAATTACAAATTCCTTAATGGTTCTTCCTCTGGATACTCTGGCGATAAAAGTACCGACAAAGGGAGCCCACGCGATCCACCATGCCCAGTAAAATAATGTCCATGCCCCAATCCAGGTTTCTTTTGAGAATGGTGTCAATCTCAAACTCATATTAATGATATTTTGCATGTAACTGCCCAAGGTTGTTGTAAATGTGTCAAATATGAACGTAGTTGGTCCAGTTACCAATACAAATAGCATTAATAGCACAGCGATAACAAGGTTGGTGTTACTTAGAATTTTAATCCCTCTATCCAGACCGGAAGTTGCCGAGATTAAAAATAGTACGGTCACAACTGTGATAATGATAACTTGGACTATGGTCGAGTTAGGGATACCGAATAAGTGATTCAACCCGCCACCGATCTGAAGTGCACCCAATCCAAGTGAGGTCGCAACACCGAAAATGGTGGAGATCACCGCCAGAATATCAATGGCCTTCCCAAGCCATCCTGCAGCAAGCCGCTCACCGATCAAAGGAATAAAGGTGGAACTAATCAATCCTTTGTAGCCTTTCCGGAACTGGAAGTAAGCAAGAGCTAAGCCGATAACGGTATAGATCGCCCAAGGGTGCAATCCCCAGTGGAAAAAGGAATAACGCATTGAAAGTCTTGCTGCCTGGGTTGTTCCTGGTTCTGCTCCCTCCGGCGCAGATAAATAGTGGGACAACGGCTCAGCGACTCCCCAGAAAACCAGTCCAATACCCATACCAGCACTAAACAGCATGGACAGCCAGGAGACTGTAGAATATTCGGGTTCATCATCATCGTCTCCGAGCCTGATATTACCAAATCGGCTGAACGCCAGATAGAAAGCAAAGATCAGGAAGAACAATGTAGCTAGCAAATAAAACCAGCCAAAATTCTGAATAGAGAAGTTGTAGGCAACACTTGCCACATCCGCCAGTTGATCAGGAGCGACAGCACCCCAGATTGCAAACAGTGCTACGATGATAATTGTGATTGTAAATACCATGAAGAGACCTCCGTTATGTAAGCTTCATCCAACTTTTCCTTAGTATGTACTCGTGTAACTTGTAATATTTCGGAAAGCCGCTGTTGATTAAATAAAACAAACCACCGAGTATTGAAACACCCGCCGGTTTGTTTTATTTCAGCCAAGCTACAAACGATTGTTTTTTAGTGATTTGAGCTGCGAAAGACCATTTATTTACTTTTGGTACAAGCTGTCTTTTATAAAATAAATCCCTATGCCCAGATTATAAATAGCATGAGCAATCATGGGAGCAATTAATGAATCAGTATAATAAAACAACAGGGCAAGTATTAATCCATTAATAAATACTAATCCGTAAGCTAAATACACCCCCTTATACTGGGGGATATGAATAAGCCAAAACAAAAACGTACTCAAGCAGATCACAATTCCATCTACATAATGGTTATAACCTAGAAATAATCCTATTAGTACTCCCCTAAAGAAAAACTCTTCAAAAAAACTCCCACCTAGTGAACTAACGGCGATACCACTCGGGGTTTTCATGATACGAAGAATCAATTCTCCACCGTTCGATTGAGGAAGCTTTGTTTTTGTTTTTATAATAAGAGCAACAGAAACAAAAGCCACAATCACACCGACGATGAAACCGAGTAGGGTCACATCAAGAAAAGACATCTCATTGGGAAGAAACAATGAATGAATATAGGGATTTATTTCACCCCACTTAAAAAGTGCAATAAGCGCTAACCCTAAAAATAAGAACGGCATTAAGCCTAATATCATCTGAAGCAATAATCTATTATGCAGTCGAGCACTTATTTCATTCATAATTGTTCTCCGTTTTCCTCGCACTGGTTATGATATAACACTTGAATCGCTTCCTCAACAAATTCGACCGTACCAACAGGCAACAAAGCTTTATAAACTTCCAATTGTTTGACCAAGCCCAAATCAGACGCAGTAAGCTCTTGAATAGGTGCAGGAACCATAGCTAACAATTCTTTTAATTCTTCTTGTACTTCTTGACTATCGGGACGGAGTTCACGATGAATTGTTGTTTGAAAAAAAGATAATAATCTCCTGTTTAATAGATCCAAAGTGATTTGTTGATGTTTATTTATGGGCATGATTTTCCCTACCGTGTTTAGAGAGAAGTGCTGTTCTAAAATCGTCCTTTGATCTTCTTCTAAGCGAATAGTATTCATGAGCAACATCATTTCCAGGGACAAGTTTATTTTATTTCTATGATCAAGAAGAACAGCTTCTTGCATTTCTAACATGTTTCTAAAAGAATATTCTGTCTCTTCAAGCATTTGTTTGATTTCGTTTAAAGGCCAACCCATGCTCTTGAGCAACTGTATGTTATAAAATTTCTTGAGTTCATCTCTATCGTAAACTTTCTGATTGAGGTCATTTTTATTTTTTGGTACAAGAAGCCCGATTTTCTCATAATACCTGAGCGTTCTTATTGTTGTGTTAACCGTGCTAGCGAATTTCCCCACGGTAAATTCCACCTAATCACCTCCAGTTATATTAGCGTTTTTAGACTTATTAGCACCATGTTTTTATTATAAACTGTGACGTAACGTCCTGCTCAATACCCATTTTCGATGTAGCAAAAGATAAGTCAACGAGGTGAATTTCTGTTTTGAACAGATTGAATAAAGTTCATATTTCTAAAATAGCTACGGAACAATGTTTCAATCAACATGCATTCGAAGAAATTTGTTCATAGTTGATGAACTGGAGTATGATTAGGAAGGACAATGCTGATAATCACCATATAAGTAAAAGTCCCTTGAAAACTTACTATAAATTCAACATCACATAACTTATTTGAAGGGGGACATCTGTTTTGGATGAGCAATTTCTAGATTTATTGGCCCAGAAATATGATACGGAAGAAAAAATCATCACAGAGATCATCAACCTTGAAGCGATCTCCAATCTCCCAAAGGGAACCGAGCATTTTGTCAGTGATTTGCATGGGGAGTTTCAAGCTTTTCAGCATGTTCTACGAAACGGTTCAGGTACCGTCAAAGAGAAAATCAAGGAATTATTCCGGGGGGTATGGACGGATAAAGAAATCAATGATTTTGCAGCGTTGGTTTATTATCCGGAAGAAAAAATACAGCTGGTTATAGGCGAACTGAGCAACAAACAGGCTTTGAACCAGTGGTATAGAGAAACGATTGAACACATGCTTAAGCTTATTGCTTACGCTTCTTCCAAGTATACGCGCTCGAAATTACGTAAAGCTCTGCCGGAGCAGTATGTATATATTGTAGAGGAGCTTCTGTACAAGACGGATTCGACCAACAATAAGGATCCATATTATGAGGAAATATATCGGCAGATTATATCCCTTGGCCAAGCGGACAAGCTCATTATTGGCCTTGCTTATACCACCCAGCACCTGGTGGTTGACCATCTTCATGTGGTTGGAGATATCTATGACCGGGGACCGGACCCCGATAAAATTATGGATACGCTAATCAACTACCATTCTGTAGACATTCAGTGGGGAAACCATGATGTCCTCTGGATCGGTGCCTACGCAGGTTCTCTGGTCTGCCTTGCGAATATTATCCGGATCTGCGCCAGATACGACAATCTGGACATCATTGAAGATGTATACGGAATCAATCTGCGCCCACTGCTAAACTTGGCGGAGAAATACTATGAAGACAATCTGCCCTTCAGACCTAAACTACAGGCTGACCATAATGTATCTGAGCAGGAAATTCTGCAGATCACTAAAATTCACCAAGCCATTGCCATGATCCAGTTTAAACTTGAAAGCCCAATTATTAAGAGACGCCCGTACTTCAATATGTCTGAAAGACTTTTGCTGGAGCAGATTGATTACGACAAAAATGAAATCAACATCTGCGGAAAAACGTACCTGCTGGAAAACACCTGTTTTACCACTGTTAATCCGCAGAAGCCTGAAGAGTTGCTGGAGGAAGAACGCCAGGTGATGGAGAAACTGCTGTTCTCCGTTCAGCATTCCGAAAAGCTGGCCAGACATATGAATTTCCTCATGAAAAAGGGGAGCCTTTATTTAAAATACAACGGGAATTTGTTAATTCACGGCTGTATTCCTTTGGATGAAGAAGGAAATATGGAAGAAATGCAGATTGAAGACAAGACATATGCGGGCCGTCAATTGCTTGATGTTTTTGAGGATTATTTACGTTACGCCTTTGCACATCCGGAAGAGACAGAAGATCTGGCGACGGATATGGTATGGTACATCTGGACAGGGGAGTGTTCCTCACTCTTTGGCAAGAGAGAAATGACCACTTTTGAACGTTATTTTATTCAAGAAAAAGAAGCACATAAGGAGAAAAAAAATCCTTACTACCATTTACGTGAAAATGAAGAGATCTGTCGAAGAATCTTGCAGGAGTTTGATTTGAATCCGGATCATGGACATGTGATTAACGGGCACACACCAGTCAAAGAAATAAGTGGAGAGAGCCCTGTTAAAGCAAACGGAAAAATGATCGTGATTGACGGCGGTTTTTCCAAAGCCTATCAATCCACCACCGGCATTGCCGGATATACCTTGCTTTACAATTCTTTTGGCATGCAGCTCGTCGCCCACCAGAAATTTAATTCAAAAGAAGATGTGTTATGCAACGGAACGGACGTATTGTCTGTGAAAAGACTGGTAGACAAAGAACTGGAACGGAAACTGGTGAAGGAAACCAATGTGGGGGAGAAGCTGCTGCAAAAAATCTCGAATTTGAAGGATCTTCTGCAGTATCGTAACCCCGTTCAATAGGAATTGCGGTTAGATCGTAAAAATCACTTTCAAGCATATGTTATAGCATGTACTTGAGAGTGATTAATTTTCTAACCGACATGTGATACTACTTAAAGGTTGACAAATTGAACAATATCACACAAAATACATGCTATAGCATATATTAATCCCATATGCACAACTTAATGAAAGAAGGATAGCTATGTTCATTTTTATTACCGTTTTACAGATTCTTTTAGGTCTCTTTTTCCTACTCACAGGAAGCAAAATTATTTCGGGTAAAATGGCCGACGAATTCAAACGATTTGGATTGCCCTCTTACTTTAATGTTCTGACCGGTTCGTTTGAGATTGTGGGAGCCATTGGTATGATCATTGGCATACGGATACCTATTTTTGCACTTTTGGCGGGTGTGCTTCTAGGTGGAACGATGCTTGCTGGGGCGTTTACCTTGATTGTTTTAGCCAAAGATCCCATACAAAAGGCCATTCCTGCACTCGTTTTGTTTATTCTTAGCTTGATGGTGTCGATGTATCATTTCTTTTAAACGACTTATTTAAGCACGATGGCGATATAAAGTAGTTTGTAACAATCGTTCAGATCACCTATAATTGGTGTAAGAACATGATGAATGAGGGTACAACAATGGACTTATATGATGTGACTGGTTTTTTAATTCACCGTACTGATCTCAAGCTTACAAATTATTTTATCAAACAATTGAAACCTTATAAGGTCACGCCTGAACAATGGAGTATTATTTTTTATATGGATATTGATAAAGCTACGACTCAAAAAGAGCTGGCGGAGGCAATTGATCGGGATCAAACAACTGTCGTGAGGATGATACATTCGTTAGAACGTAAAGAAATGGTTCGACGTATGATTAATGATCAAGATAAGCGTTCACATCATTTATATTTGTCTCCTAAAGGAGAAGAAGTTAAGCAACAGTTGTTGTTAACGGTCAAAGACGCTCATAATTACGTTACACGAGGGTTAGAGCCAGAGGAACTTAAGCAGTTAAAAGTAATATTAGATAAACTGTATATGAATGTGCAAGAGGATTAACCGAATTGAAATGATAGGATCTAAAGCCCCCAAAAACATGCTATAGCATATATTTTTGGGGGCTTGAATATGTACACTGACGATGTCCGATGTGCTTATGAGCGTATCGAAATCGGTCATTTTCACCCAGTCGTCACATTGTACAACAGCTTTTCTTGCATAGGCCTGCACATTTATATCAAAAACCCTGCAAAATGCAGCCACTTTTTGTCCAATAGCGCCCAATTCATAATCTATCCCATGCTAATCGTATGGAAAAGATTCTAGAATAACAATATACTAGCTTTAACAGTTTAGTTGAGGTGAATATGAAATGGATGAAGTCAATGAATCAAAACAAATGGTATTACAAATGGGCAGTGCCTTGAAAAAATACCGAAAAGAAAACAATATGAGCTTAGATGACTTAGCGGAATTAACAGGCGTAAGCAAACTTACTTTGGGCAATATCGAACGTGGTGAAACAAATCCAACTTTGGCGATGATCTGGAAAATTTCAAAAGGCATATCTTTACCGCTATTGGCTTTGTTTCAATCAGAAGACCCTGTGAGTTTGTATCGAGCAGGTGAAGGACTACGATTTTCTAATGATCAAAAAAATTGGATCATTGAACCCGTTTTTAAAAGCAACGGTATTGAAATGTGTCGGGCTTACTTGAAGCCCCATAGCTCGTATCACCCTGAAGGTCATCATGTGAATACCACTGAAATTGCGACAGTAATGACAGGTTCCATTGAAATTCAAGTGAACGAAGAGATGTACACATTGAATCAATATGATACGATCAGTTTTCGCGCAGATTATCCTCACTCGTATACCAATCATACGAATAGCGAAACAGTGCTCCATATCTCCTTAAAGTATGGTCTCTAAAAATCAAAAATGCTACTTATCATACAACTCCCGAATTCCATGACAGGAATTTGGAGTTGTATTTTTGTTTTTTCACATTTTTAGTATATCATAAAATACTTATTGTAAATAATAATATATTATAATATACTTTTGTTGTCCGCGCGGATGTGAAATTCAGAAAGGAGAATTGAAGAATGCCGAACAAACAAAATAAAAAAGCCATACCATCTTCTATAGGGTTTATCATTCTCGGCATTATTGTTATTGCAGCTAATTTACGTACTCCCTTAACCTCAGTTGGTCCTTTAGTGAGCCTTATAAGGGAAGACGTTCATATTTCAAATACATTAGCAGGCCTGATCACAACGGTACCCTTGCTTGCCTTTGCTTTATTATCGCCTCTGGTACCCAAATTGGGAAGAAGGTATGGGGTTGAGCGTATCATTTTGATTGCCCTCATCTTTCTTACTGTTGGTATTGTCATACGATCTTTATCTGGCGCAGTTCATCTGTTTATTGGAACAGCAGTTCTTGGATTCTCCATTGCCATATGTAATGTATTATTGCCGAGTATAATTAAACGGGATTTCCCAAATAAAATTGGCTCCATGACAGGGATTTATTCCATTTCAATGAATTTGTGTGGAGCTATAGCATCGGGAGTCAGTGTACCTTTAGCCTTGAATGCAGGGCTCAAATGGCAGGGAGCAATGGGGATATGGGGGATACTAAGCTTTGTGTCGATCCTCTGTTGGTTATCTCAATTACGAAATCAAACGAAACAAACAGCCACGACGAGTCAACAAGTGGCCAGCAACAATGTGAATGTATGGCGATCTCCGCTTGCCTGGCAAGTAACCATATTTATGGGTATACAGTCCATGGTTTTCTATGTGTTGATCGCATGGTTGCCTGAAATTTTAAAGCAACAAGGAATTGAGTCCAACCAATCTGGATGGTACCTCTCGATCATGCAGTTGGCTATGCTTCCATTTACCTTTATCGTCCCCGTTATTGCTGGGCGCATGTCTAGTCAACGTTTATTAGTAGTCATCACAACCATTTTGCTAATGACGGGCACGCTCGGACTTCTTTACGGGAGCTCCAATGTCATTCTGTTGTGGATCATCATACTCGGAATTGGTGGAGGTTTCGCCTTTAGTTTGGCTATGATGTTTTTCGGGTTACGTACCGAAAATGCGCACCAAGCAGCGGAGCTGTCTGGCATGGCGCAATCAATCGGATATCTACTTGCCGCCATCGGTCCTGCCCTTATAGGATATCTGCATGACGCGACAAATAGCTGGAACCTGCCACTTTTCATTCTGCTTGGCGCATCGGTCTTACTCTTTATAGTCGGTATGGGAGCAGCAAAAAATCGTGTTGTAAGTGCCCGAAATGGAGAAAGCGAGTTTGGAACAGCTGCAACAAACCAAATCTAAGGTTTCACAGCTATCAATTTGCCGAGGTCTCATTGTTCATTAAAAATAAAAAAAGGACCGTAAGTGTTCATCTACCAGCGATGAATGCTTTCGGTCCTTTTATCTAATGAATGGCGGGATCAATTTCCGCCTCTCTTTGTTAACGTCTTCGGAAGACTCCGCCGCGTGCCAGAGCGAAGAAGATGAGCAGGGCAATAATCGAACCAATGATGGCTGGAATAATATGAAATCCGCCAATCACCGGCCCTCTTGGTCCCAGCAATTCCGTTCCTAACCAAGAACCTATAAAACCCGCAATAACGTTCCCAAGTACACCGCCCGGTACGTCCCGTCCAATCAAGTTGCCGCTTAACCAACCAATAAGTCCACCAACAATGAGTACCCAGAGCAGATCCATGGATTGTTCTCCTTTCTTCGGGTTTATTACAAGTTATGTTGGGTTCGTTGGATTATACCTCATCTTGCAGTTGGTGGAGGAATCTAAAGTGTCTGTGCTAAGATTGGGTTATATATAATTGAAGCTGGAGAACAAGGCTAGTTAGGGGTGTACATTGAAGAAAATCCTAGTTATTGATGATGAAATCGCAATTCGAGATTTAATTGAGCTGGTGCTACGGCGAGAAAACTACGATGTGCAGACCGCAGAGGACGGCAAAACGGGCCTGCAGCTGCTCGATTCTTTTCAACCGGACCTGGTGGTACTTGATCTGATGCTGCCTGACTGCTCCGGATATGACCTGTGCAAGGAAATCACCGGGAAACGTGCCATTCCTGTGATCATGCTCTCTGCCAAAAATGAGGTGATCGACAAGGTTCTCGGACTAGAACTGGGGGCGGAAGATTATATGACCAAACCCTTCGACAATCGGGAATTGCTCGCTCGAATCAAGGTAATTCTCAGAAGAAACGAGAGCAAGGAGGAATCCAGCGAAGGAACAGAAGTGAAATCTACACGCATCATTCATGAAGAGCTGACATTTGATCTGGAGAGCCGGAGAGTGCTGAAAAATGGTGAACCCGTCTCTTTAACGGCCAAAGAGTTTAAAATTCTGGAAACGTTACTCAAAAGGCCAGACAAAATCTTTACCCGGGATGAGTTGCTACAGATCGGTTGGGGATATGACTTCATGGGAGACAGTCGCAGTGTGGATATGACCATCATGCGTTTACGGAAGAAGCTGGAGGATAACGCGGACGAACCGAAATACATCAGGACGATCTATGGATTTGGCTATCAGCTTGGAGGTGGCGAGGCCTGAAGTATGCAACCCGGCTACTGCTGAATTATTTATTTTTCTCCGTGCTTTCTTTTGGCATCATCATTTTTGCGGTGAACAAAGCCATTGATTACTATAGCTTCGTTACGATTGAGAAACAAATGATGGAGAAGGCGGATCTGTCCGAGCTGTCCTTTCGTGAAGTGCTAGCACAGCACAGGTCATCGTCAGGAGAGCCGCAGACGGAGGAAATCGTCAGACTTGCTCTGGAGAAGCTAAAAGCTTCAGGCAAGGAAGTACGTATCTATAACAGCTCCAAGCAATTGCTGGGCTTGGCTGTGGATGGCATCATCATTAATGATGGCAAACCGCTTATTTTTGACAAAAATATTGAGAAAGCCCTGAGCGGCAGTTATGCCTACACCGTAACGGAAGATCATCAGCTTTATTTTGCGACTCCCATTCAGAATCAATTTTACGAAAACGCTTATGTGTATGAGTTTGTGGACGACATTTCGTACTTTTATGCAATTATGGATCAAATCCGTTATATCCTGTTTGCAGGTGCAGGCGGTTTCATTGTGCTGATTACGTTAGCCAGTCTGTGGATTGCCCGAAACACAACCAAGCCGATTAAGGTGCTGCTTGGCGCTGCACAAAGCTTCTCCAGACAGGAGTTTCGGAGGGTTCAGCTGAACCGGAAGGATGAGCTGGGCATGCTGGCAGAAGGGCTGGATTCCATGGGGCGGCAGCTTCATGATTACATTCAGTACCAGAAACAATTTGTCTCCAACGTATCTCACGAGTTAAAAACACCCCTGGCAGCCATACGTGGTTTCTCACAATACTTATATGAAGGGGAGAACGAGAACAAGGAGTTGCAAAAAATCTATGCTCATCTGCTGCACGAATCGGATCGGCTGACGCGCTTGATTAATGAACTGTTATTGCTCTCCCGATTCGACAAGGCCGGTTCTAACGAACTGGAAGCCCAGAAGACGGAAATGAACGAACTTGCTCAGGAAGTCGCCATGAATATGGGAGCGAAGGCCAAGGATAAAGGGATCGAGATCAAAGTTAGTAAAGTGGAGGAAGGATCGGCAGATGGAGTTCCGCAAAGAGTCTACGCCGACGTCAATCCAATGTTGATGTCCCATGCGATTGCCAATCTTGTGGACAATGCTATCAAATACTCAGGCAATCACTCCCAGATTAAAATAGAGATGGAACATACACCGAGTGAGGTGGTTATACGGGTACGTGATCAAGGGATTGGCATCGCGGGCGATGAGCTGGAGCGAGTGCAGGAACGCTTTTACCGGGCGAAAAATGCAAGCACAGCGAACGGATCAGGTCTTGGACTTTCCATCTGCAAGGAGATTGTAGAGCGGTTTAATGGATATATCGATATGGAAAGTCAAATCGGGGAAGGAACAACCGTTACGATTGTTTTGCCTCGTGCGTAGACCTGTATCCAAACCCAAGCCTAAATAAATAACGTTACAAGATTGGTACATTTCTGTTATAAGACTAACAAATGTTTTATTTATAATCACTTCATAAGAACAAATCACACATTTATGGAGGGATCATGATGAAATTAACAAAAAAAGCTGCAGGTTTTATCGTACTAGGTGCTTTACTAACGGGAGCATTAACGGGCTGTCAGTCCAGTGATGCTACATCTCCAGCAACCGGACAGAACACGGCAAATGAACAAAGCAAAGGTGAAGGATTAACCAATTCTACTGCGCCCGCTTCCGAAAATTCGGAAGAAAAGGGTACTGAAGCGATTAAGGAAGGTTCGATGGAAAAGGAAGGCAATGTGGTACTGAAGGAGCTTGCTTTTGTCTATAATGAGCACACCATCGCGATTTCGGATACAGCAAATGAAAATCAGATGGAGCAGATGCTGGGCAAACCGGATAACCTGAAATCTCATACGTACAGTGCCGATGATGGAACCAACATGGATACGTTAATTGGCTTTACAGAAAAAGTGTACACGTATCCTGGTCTGGAGATTAAAACAATCAGTATACCGGAAGGGAAACAAGACTCCATCTTTCATATTGAAATCACAGACCCCAAATACGCGACAGTCCGAAACATCAAAGCAGGAGACAGCCTGGATACACTCAAAAACGCCTACCCTGAAGGGAAACTCCTTGGTGATGGAGCTCCAGATGAGGAGGATGACTTCCGTTACGAGCCATCCAATTATGTGGATGTGATGTCATTCCATATCAAGGATGCCAAGGTGGAGAGCATTCAGATCTACAGCCTTCTGGACTAATATTTAGGACTCAATGATGGTAAGCCATTCATACGATTCACCTTTAATACCTGAATAAAAATAAAAGTTAACCCTCAACCATCCAGAAAAGGAGCAATGAGGGTTAACGTAGTTTTAGGACTTTGAATAACATATCATTTTCCCAAAAAGGAAATCATTTTACCATATAATTAGGATCATTTCATCTAGTCTTATGAAGTAACCGATTTCATTATTAACGTTTACCAACGGAGGAGAGCGAATGAATCCTAATTTGAAAGAAATAATCAGTCAAATGACATTGGAAGAAAAAGCAGAACTCTGCTCAGCTAAAGATTTCTGGAATACCATATCCATCGACCGCCTTGGGATTCCTTCTATTATGATGACAGATGGCCCTCATGGACTTAGAAAACAAGAGGGGAGCGCGGACCACTTAGGCTTAAACAAAAGTATACCGGCTACCTGCTTCCCATCCGGCAGTGGAGTTGCTTCATCGTGGAATCGTGAACTTGCCCATACGATGGGGAAAGCAATCGGACAAGAAGCAGCGGCAGCGGATATTTCGATTGTTTTGGGGCCTGGTGTGAATATCAAGCGTTCCCCGCTGTGTGGCCGAAATTTCGAATATTATTCTGAAGATCCTTATTTATCCGGAACTTTGGCAGCCAGCTATATTCAAGGAGTACAAAGTCAAGGCGTGGGTACTTCCATCAAACACTTTGCTGTAAACAATCAGGAATACAAGCGAATGTCGGTTGATGCGGTGGTCGATGAACGGACTCTACGGGAAATCTATCTGGCTAGCTTTGAGTATGCAGTGAAAGAGGGTGAGCCATGGACTGTCATGGCCGCTTATAACAGAGTAAATGGTGATTTTTGTTCCGAAAACAGCCGGTTATTGACTGAGATTCTCCGAGAAGAGTGGGGATTTACAGGCGTAGTGGTGTCAGATTGGGGAGCTGTCAATGAGAGGCATCATGGACTAGCTGCCGGATTGGACCTTGAGATGCCTTCCAGTAACGGGATAGGAAGTAAAAAAATGATTGAGGCTGTTTTTTCGGGCGATTTGAGCGAAAAGGTGCTGGATCAGTCTGTTGAGAGATTGTTGTCACTTGTATTCCAAGCTGTAGAACGCCAGCGGAAGTCAACATCGGTTGATGTAGAGGCACAGCACCAGCTGGCCAGAAAGATTGCAAGTGAATGTATGGTCCTGCTTAAGAATGAGGAGAGCATTCTCCCTCTAAACACCGAAGAATCCATTGCGGTTATCGGAGCATTTGCGCAACAACCACGCTACCAGGGCGGTGGTAGTTCACATATTATGCCGACGAAGCTGGATAACATCTATGAAGAAATTCTTAAAACAGCCACTGACAGTGCAAGCATCTCGTATGCGGCCGGTTATACATTAGACGAAGATATTGTCAACGAAGAACTGATTCAAGAAGCAGTTGCTGCCGCAAAGAATGCACAGGTTGCAGTGATTTTTGCCGGGCTGCCTGAACGTTATGAATCCGAAGGTTTCGACCGGAAACACCTTCAATTGCCGGAAAGTCACAGAACTTTAATTGAAGCGGTCGCGGAGGTTCAAGCGAATATTGTTGTTGTATTGAGCAATGGAGGTCCTATTGAAATGCCTTGGCTGGATAAGGTTAAGGCTGTATTGGAGGCATACCTTGGGGGACAGGCTTTGGGCGGTGCGATCGTTGATATTCTCTTTGGAAGTGTAAATCCAAGCGGGAAACTGGCTGAGACATTTCCTAAAAAACTGATCCACAATCCGTCGTACTTGAATTTCCCTGGAGACGGTGAGACTGCCGAATATCGAGAAGGTATATTTACGGGCTACCGGCATTACGATACAAGAGATGTGGAGCCTTTGTTTCCATTTGGCTTTGGTTTGAGCTACACCCAATTTGAATATCATGATCTGCGGGTCAGTCATAAAAAGATTAAAGATACCGATAGTGTAACAGTTACAGCAAAAGTAAAAAATACGGGTGAAACAGCGGGTAAAGAGGTCGTTCAGCTATATGTACGTGATGTGGAATCAACGGTGCCACGTCCACTTCAGGAACTGAAGGCGTACTCCAAAGTTTCACTTCAGCCTGGTGAAGTGACCACCATACATTTTGAACTCGACAAACGAGCCTTTGCTTACTACGATGTTAAGCTGGAAGATTGGCATGTGGAGACGGGCAAATTCGATATTATGGTTGGAAAATCTTCAAGAGAGATTGAGCTCGTTGAAACGATCGAGGTAGAATCGAGCGTTATTATTACCAGACCCATTACCAGACATTCCACATTCGGTGAATTACTGCAACATCCCGTTGGGGCTGAAATTATGGGCGCAATGGGGCAATATGACGGGAATGAAGCAGGACTGGGTGAGGGAATGCAGGAATTAATTATGGGTACCACACTACACAATGCAGCACTTATGAGCAACGGGCAGTTCACAGAAGAAACGCTACAGAGCATCTTATCCGCCATTAACCGTTGATTGAATGCAACGCTAGAATAAGCCCGACTTACTCGGGCTTATTGCTCTATCATATGATGCGTTTGTTGATACTGCTTCGGGGTTCTACCTGTGTGTTTTTTGAAAATCTTGGTGAAATAACTCTGATCCGTGAAATTCAAAAGAGAACCAATTTCAGAAAGTGGAGTGCTTGTAAATTGAATCATATGTTTAGCTTCCTCGATTTTGATCTGTTGAATATATTCATTAACGGGAACCCCTACTTCTTTTTTAAATAGTACAGACAGATAGTTTGGGCTAATAACAGCATGTTCAGCAAGTTCTTCATGTGTAATTTTGGAATAACGGTGGTTATATATATAATTTTTGCAAAGTGTTACGATTTTAGAATGCTGCGATTCTCTAGCCTGAGAGACTTTTTCGGTTAACGAAAAAAATGCTTCCAAGCAACATTGATCGATTTCTATATCGGTCCGTAGATCCTCGAGGCGCTGTATGTAAAGATCACTTACCGAAAAAGCAATCTCCGAATAGAGCCCCCCGTCAATGGCTGCTCTGGCTGCAAGAGCTATACCGATGATGCCAAGATTCTTTTTAGAACGGATATGACTTGATTTGGACAATACCCCTGTATTTTCATGACCAAGTTGTGTAAAGTGTTTGAGCATATCCAATTTACCTTCCTTGACGATTGTTAACAATCTCTTTTCAATCAGTGGGTTATGATGGAGCATCTCCTCATAGCCTTTTGAAGAATTCATGGAATCTTGTATTTCTTTATCCTTGATATACATACCACGCAAATGGTCTTGTGCTACATCCTCCGCTTCGATCAATTCATGATTAAACATTTGGTTAACCAGGATCGCGATGTTGATCAGCCTCTCATGGGGTACCACAGGAACAGACTGATAATAATGATATACTTGTTCCCGGTTGGCAAAGAGATGTGTGTCATTGATAAGCCCATTTATTTTATGTTCAATCAAGCTGAATGGAAGGGAAGGTCCTATAATAACTGTTCCTTCATCGTTCAGATGGTTACCAATACGAATTAAAATATAGTTCTCAAAAAACATCGTTCTTACCATAGATGGATTTTCTTTAGGTATAGATGGGTCAAACCCTAACATTGTAAAAAAGAATTGTTTATCATTTTTATAGAGTGGATTAAGTATGCGATTCCCCAACAGTTCGAGTTTAACTTCTCCGGTGGAGCTTACAAAGAAGATGGACATATCAAAAAGTTCTGCAATGAGTTGACATTGACGTTTTAGATCCATTTTGTGTTTGACTCCTTCTTTTTATCATCTTATCACATCAAAATTATAAAATTACAATGATAGTACCATATTGTATGAGAAAAATTCATTATGATATTTGGGTAAGCGTTAACATTTTGGTCTACGATCTATGTTGAAGGGTGGTTATCTCATGGAATTAAAAGATTTTCGAATTGAATACATGCAAAATCCGATTGGAATGGACACAACAAACCCCAGATTCTCATGGAAATTAGGTTCTACTGAACAGGACGTTATGCAATCCGCTTACCGAATAATAATCACACAGGATTTGCAGGAGATCTGGGATTCTGGAAAGAAGGATGAAGACAATTCCATCTTAGTGGAATATGATGGTCCTCATTTAGAGGCCACGACTTTGTATCAGGTTCAAGTCGAAGTTTGGGATAACAAAGGTAATCATGCAGTCGTGGAAGGACATTTTGAGACCGGATTGCTAAAAGGCAGCAACTTTCAGGCAGAGTGGATCACACATCCATCCCCGAGCGAAGAAAGTGCTCCACCCGTGTTCTACAAAGAATTCATCATCGAAAAGGAAATTCAGCAAGCCCGAATCTATGCCACTTCCCTCGGTGTTTACGAAATTGCGATCAATGGGACAAGAGTAGGAGAAGACTACTTTGCACCTGGATGGACGAATTACAACGAGCGATTGCAGTATCAGACGTACCGTTTGGACGGGATACTGGAGAGCCAGAATAAAATAGAGATTACGGTGGGGAATGGCTGGTATAAAGGCATATTTGGTTTTACTTGTACTCCGAACCATTATGGAGATAGAGTTGCTGCACTCGCGGAAATCCACATTGTCTATACGGATGGAACAAAAGAGATCATTACAACCGACAAAACCTGGCAGGTGACTACCGGAGCCATCCGTTCAAGTGAAATTTACATGGGCGAGACGTATGATTCTTCTTTTCATGAAAGTCAGTCCTTCCATGTGGAAACGGCTTCTTTCGATAACAATCGCCTCGTTGCTCAGGAAAGTGAACCTGTCAAAATCACAAAAAGGCTTCCTGCACTTCAATTGATTACTACTCCTAAAGGTGAATGCGTCATTGACTTCGGGCAAATCCTTACGGGGTTTGTAGAGCTTCGAACAAAAGGACGGAAAGGTCAGACGATAACCATACGGCATGCTGAAGTCCTTGATAAGGAAGGGAATTTCTATCCGGATACGTTAAGGCAGGCGGTATCCATTGATCGATTGATCTGTAATGGTAAAGATCAAATTTTCACCCCTCACTTCACATTCCATGGATTTCGCTATATCGCCATTGAAGGGGTAGATGAGATCCAGCTCGATCAATTCACAGCTTGCGTACTGCATTCAAGTCTGGAAGAGACAGGAAGTTTCGTGACCTCCAATGCGATGGTGAACCAATTGCAAAGAAACATTCAGTGGAGCCAAAAAGGTAACTTTCTGGATATACCGACGGACTGCCCTCAAAGAGACGAACGACTAGGGTGGACAGGAGATGCACAGGTATTTGCCGGGACCGCTGCGTTTAATATGAATGTTGCCTCCTTTTTCAAGAAATGGCTGCGTGACCTTGCCTCTGAACAGACGGAGGAATACGGGGTTCCCCATGTCATTCCTAACATTCTAGGGAATCAGGAAGGGGCCGCCGCCTGGAGCGATGCTGCTGTTATTGTTCCTTGGGTTATGTACCAAACCTATGGAGATCTTCGATTGCTGCGAGAACAGTACGACAGCATGAAGGGGTGGATTGATTATATGACTGCACGTTGTGGAGCCAACGGACTATGGCAGACGGGTCATCAATATGGGGACTGGTTAGGGTTGGACAAAGAGGAGATTAGCAATGATAGAACAGGGGCTACAGATATTTATCTGGTAGCAAACGCTTATTATGCGTATTCGACCGAACTCGTTGCCAAGACGGCCAAGCTTTTGGACAAAACTGAAGATGCCATCCGTTACGAAGAATTGCATAGCCAGATCAAACAGGCCTTCAATGCAGAATATATCTCTTCAACCGGCAGACTGGTCAGCGAAACTCAAACGGCCTGCGTGTTAGCGCTACACTTCGATCTTGCCGAGGAAACATACAAGGATCGAATCCGCAAGACGCTTGAAGTCAATATAGCAAAACATAAAAACCATCTCACGACAGGATTTGTTGGCACTCCATATCTATGTCATGCCTTATCGGACAATGACCTGCATGACCTTGCTGGTATCTTGTTTCTGAAAGAGGATTTCCCTTCCTGGCTCTACGCCGTAAAAAAAGGGGCTACCACGATATGGGAACGGTGGAATTCCATTCTTCCTAATGGTGATTTCGATACATCTGGTATGAACTCCTTGAATCATTATGCCTATGGTTCCATTGGTGAATGGATGTATAGAAAACTCGCGGGAATTAATTCAATTGAAGCAGGTTATAAGAAGATTCTAATTAAACCTCAATTCATCAGAGGAATAAATTCGGTAGATGCTTCTTTTGATTCAGTCTACGGAGAGATAAAAAGCGCTTGGTCATGCAAGGCGGGTAAAATTATGGTAAATGTAACGATACCAGCAAATACAACCGCAATTATTGTGCTGCCTGAGAAACCAGTGCCTGTGGAGGTTGGTTCCGGATCTTACTGCTTCGAATATTCGACGCAAACTAGCCTCGAAAGAGAACGGTTTACAATGGATTCCACACTTAAAGAGATTGTAGAAGAGCCCACAGCAGTTCGAATGTTAAACGAACACGCTCCCGGTATGCTGGATCACCCGATGATCCAATATGCTTATGATTTATCTGTAAGTGAAATGCTGGCCAATACTCCTGAGGAGACCGAACAGTTATTTAGAAGGGTCATTCAAATGCTCAATGCATCCTAGTTGTATAGGGGAGAGGGCTTACTATAGAAGGCGCTGCCGGATACGAGCAGTGCCTTTTCGTATTACCAAAATCCATTATCGATAAATGAAATAAAACAAAAATAGCAGCACATGAAAAATGGTTAAGCACCAACATGAATTTACTAAAAAAATAATGAAGTTACCATATTTATACCTTGAAGAGGACTAAAATAATGAATGAAAGCGGTACCATTAAGCGATTGAACTAAGGGGGAACATCTATGAAAACAGAGGAGGATATCTTAAATCCACCAGTCGTAAAGGAAAGTAAGAAGTCCAGGGCATTGGGCCTGGATGCCCAAGGAATCCAGAAAACAATGCGCCCTCACCATTACTTAGGTGATGGAGCAGCGCAAGTCGCCTTAAACTCCATCAACGGATTGATCGGGATGTTAACTTATTTTTATACAGACAAGGTAGGTATTGCAGCCGCCACAGTAGGTACGATTATGCTCATCACCAAATTTATCAATGCAATAGCAGACTTGCTGATGGGTAGAATCGTTGATGCGACAAAATCCAAATATGGAAAAGCCAGACCCTGGATTCTATGGATGGCTCTACCCGCAATGGCATCTATCATCTTACTGTTTACCGTACCCGCTGAGGCGTCATCAACTGTAAAAGCCTTCTATGCTCTAGCTACAGTTGCCTTTGCTTCAGCCATTGTGTATACGGGAATTGCGATCCCTTACGGAAGCTTGATGGCGATCCGTACCAGAAGTGTAGAGGAACGGAGTAAAATGGGCCTTACCCGAACCATCTTTGGATATATTATCGGGATGATTATCGCTATTGCATTAATTCCAATAACCAATATGCTTGGTGGGAATCAACGAGCTTGGATCATCGTTGCGGTTGTATTGGGTTTCGTGTCCTTCATTTCCTTAATCCTGACCTTTTTGGCATCCAAAGAAAATAATGCTGGCGTAAGTATTATTGAAAGCGATAACATTCCTTTTTGGGAAAGCATCAAGCTCTTATTTCAGAACAAATACTGGGTTATCATGCTGTTTGCTCAGTTATTGATTAACATGTTGTATACGCTTAATGGTTCAACAGGAATCTATTACACCAAGTATATTCTCGGGAATGAGGACCTGATCGGAATCATGGGGGCAGTTGGATTGGTACCGGTATTTTTGGGATTTGTTATGGTGGGACCTATGATCAAGAAGTTCGGACTTACCAGAACTGCACGGATAGGTATGATTCTTGGCATCGTTTCATCACTTATTCGTTGCTTCATGCCATATAACTTTATTGCAGCGTTGGTGCTTGGCGGTATCGCAACACTGGCAACCATTCCAATGATGGCTGTGGGCGGGGTGTTGGTGAACAACACTGTGGAATACGGTGAATGGAAGACAGGTAAACGGTTAGTTGGGATGGTCAATAGCGCGAACAGCTTTGGCGTCAAAATTGGTATGGGTCTTGCTGCCGCGATGATCGGCTGGATTCTGGCAATGGGCAACTACGATGGAGCGTCAGTAACACAGGCGGATTCAGCGATTACCAGCATCCTGGTTCTGACAGTATATCTTCCTTTGGTGATATTCGTTCTTACGTATCTCTGCTTGCGTAAGTACGATTTGGATGAGAAATATCCTCAAATTGTAAAAGAACTGGAAGAACGCTTGAATCCTTAGGAAGATGTGGGTTATCACGTATTACTGGGATTAAATGAACTTAATTGAAAGTGAATCATTAAATATGATAGTCTTTATATTGTAGTGATATTAACACTATCATTTTAAGGAGTGATGCAATGTTTACAATTGAAAATCAAGGTCGTTCCAAGTCCAAAGTAGATTTCATGGATCATTCTTTCATTCAGCAGCCTTTCCCAGTCTACGAAAAGTTGCGTGCCGAAGAGCCTGTTCATCGACTATTACTGCCAAGTGGGCATGCTGCCTGGATGGTTACCCGATATGAGGATGCCGTCAAAGTTTTGCAGGATGGTCGCTTTGTAACCGGAGTTCTCGATAACAGGAATGATGAAACGGAGGAGGCACTTCCTTCCCATCAAGCGATTATTTCACGGAATCTGATCAGTGTTGGTCCAGAAGATCATCGTCGACTGCGGCGCTTGATTCAGAAGGCATTTACTCCCCGTATGATTGAAAGGCTCCGGGGACGAATTGTGGAGATAAGCGATGAATTGCTAGGCAAGATTCAGGCCGGAAACATTCGAGAGTTTGATTTGATCGAGGACTATGCCTTTCCACTGCCCATTATCGTTATTTGTGAAATGCTAGGTGTTCCGCTGAAGGATCAAGACAAATTCAGAGCCTGGTCCAACACCATTATGGAGAGTGTCAGTAATCCGCAGATGAACCAGGAAAGCGATGATGTAATGAAGGCTTTTGTGGATTACTTACAAGAACTGATCACGGAGCGTCGTAACCATATCCAACAGGACCTCATCAGCGATCTCATCAGCATAGAGGAAGAAGGTGACAAACTAACAGAGCAGGAGTTATATGCACTTGTGTTCGTGCTCATCATAGCAGGGCATGAAACAACAGTGAATCTGATTGGGAACGGCATGCTGGCGTTGCTGGAACATCCCCAGCAAAAGCAACTACTTATGGATCAACCGGATCTGATTCAAGCAGCGGTTGAGGAAGTGCTGCGATTTAATGGGCCGGCAGAAATTAGCAATGTTCGCTGGGCTACGGAAAATGTTGATTTTCAAGGAATCCAAATTCGCCAAGGAGACATGATGCTTGTCGCTTTATCCTCAGCAAATCGGGATTCCAATCAATATGAAAACCCCGATACGTTTGACATTACTCGCAAAGTCAATGACCACATTGCTTTTGGTAAAGGAATTCATTATTGTCTGGGCGCTCCACTTGCGAGACTTGAAGGTGAGATTGCGATCAACGCTTTACTTCACCGGCTGCCTGAGATCCGGTTAAATACGGATACGGCACTGCTGGAGTGGAGGCCAGGTATGATCATCCGGGGACTCAAGGCTTTTCCGGTCGTATACTAATCGAAATAGATTTAACCCTAAATTAATATATTGGAGAGATGAACCTAATGAGTTATAACGAGAATATCAAAATTGGTGAATTATTGAACAACGCAGAATCGTTTGCTGTACTGGAGAAGCATTTGCCGGAATTCGTGAAGGAACCCACGTTCAAGATGGCCACTAACTTTACGTTGGATCAACTAGCTGCATTGCCTCAGGTAGATATTCCTTTGTCTACACTTCAGGCTTTGAAGCAGGAACTGGCAGCCATTGAGTTTGGAGCAACGGTCCAGAAGCAAGAAATTGGTGCACCTACAGGTAATAAAGAAGGTATTTCTCTGGAAGGTAAAGTGATCGTGGTTACGGGAGCTGGCAGTGGAATTGGAAGAGCCAGCGCGGTGCTTATGGGATCACGCGGAGCGAAGCTTGTACTGGTTGATTTCAATGAGCAGACAGGGGAAGAAACGTTAGCACTGGTTCGCGAAAATGGCGGCGAAGCTACTTTTGTACAGGCTGACGTATCCAAAGAAAGCGATGTTCAAAACTATATTCAAAAAGCAGTAGAAGCCTACGGAAAAATTGACGTGGCATTCAACAACGCGGGCATACTCCAGAAATTCCAACGTTTCCAGGATATCTCCGAGGAAGAATTTACACGGATCATGGATGTGAATGTGAAAGGGATCTTTTTAGGCATGAAATATGCCTTGCAGGTTATGGATAAACAGGGATACGGGCATATCATTAATACGGCATCCACTACGGCTATTCGTGCTGAACACAGTCTGGGTGCATACACCGCAAGTAAACATGCGGTAGCGGGTTTGACTAAAGCGGCGGCTATTGAATATGTGCGCAAAGGCATTCGTATTAATGCCATCTGTCCAGGAGGTGTGGCTACAACATTGACGGCTGCGGTTCCGCAATCGCTGCAGGAAAGCGGCTACGTACCTGAAGAGTTTCCGAATATGCGGATCGGGCGTTATGCAGAGCCTGAAGAACTCGCCCAGATCGTTGCGTTTCTTGCATCTGATTATTCCAGTTACATGACAGGATCAATCATCCTCGCAGATGGTGGCATCACACTCTAATCATTGGTTCAAGTTCACCTTCTGAAACGCTACAAAAATAGGAACTGTCCGGAGGGAGAACCCTTTAGGAAGTTTCACATCATTTTTCAAAGTTATCGTCCATAAGTCTAACTTGTGGGCGATTTTCATTACATAAAGGGATGTACGAAAGGGCATGTACGATCGTACATCTTTTTGGTTGTGATTTGGACTATAATGACTTATATAAGAGGTGATCCCATGAAAATAGTACGGAAGAAGACGAATCCGACGGTCATAAATGAAGAAACGGACCCGATTGCGTCTTCACGTATTCCCATAATCATCTGGCTCTGGCTTGTTGCCACGGCTACTTTGATCCTGCAAACCATGTCAACCCCTATATTAGTACCCAGTATTATCTTTGTAGTTGCCATGTTAATTCATACTATCGTGTACTGGGACGTAAACAAACTTATAAAACGATCCAAATTACTCTACATACTCCTTCAATCAGGGTTAATTTACGGAAGTGCCATGTTAATGCCAGACGGTATGCCTGCAGTGTTGATTGGTTTAATTCCGGTGTTGATTGGACAGACCCTTGCCATATACTATGAGACGACAAAAATTGTGCTAGTTGCATTTGTTTTATATTTATTATTCTGCACGGTAACCCTGTTTACACGATCGGGTATGGATGTCGCCTTGTTAATTCTATTACTGTTCATGATGATTGTTGTCGTGGTATCCTATGCGGTGCTTTTCTATCGTCAGGTCAATGCTCGTGTAAGGACACTAACGTTTCTGCATGAGCTGGAGAAGGCTCATCAAAAAGTAGAGGAATTGACACTAACAAGTGAGCGACAACGTATGGCAAGAGATCTGCATGATACATTAGCTCAAGGACTTGCCGGTATTATAATGCAGCTCGAGGCCGTCAATGAGCACATGAATCGAGGAAGTTTTCCGCGGGCCCACGAGATTATCCGCAGTTCAATGGGCCAAGCACGCCAAACATTGGCTGATGCACGCAAAGCCATTGATGATCTTCGAACCAAGGCAACGCCGGCTATTACCTTTGGAGAGGCAATACAGGAACAAATTCAACGCTTCCAACAAGCGACCGGAATCGAGGTCGTTTTGGACGGGAATGCTCCAAGTTTCATATCCAAAGTAGGAATGGAGCACGTACTGCACATTTTAAGTGAATCGCTAATGAACATAGCTAGACATGCCCAGGCAACGAGTGCAACCATTCACATGGCCATAGAAAAAAAAGTTTTTCATCTGATTATACGAGATAACGGAAGGGGATTTAGTGTGGACCGAATCGGTAAACAATCCGGGCACTATGGCTTGATCGGGATGAATGAACGGTCCAGATTGATAGGTGGTAACATTGAGATTGAGAGCGGAAAACAAGGAACGACTATTTTGTTTCGTGTTCCACTTGAAAAAGGAGAAGTCTGAATGAAATATAACATACTCATCGTAGATGATCATTGGGTGGTACGTGAAGGACTTAAACTAATATTGGAGACCAGTGAAAACTATCTAATTGTCGGAGAGGCTGAGGAAGGAGAAGAAGCTATCCGAATTATGTTAGACAAAAAACTTGATGTCATTCTCCTGGACTTAAATATGCCGGGGGGACTAAGTGGCTTGGATACCTTGAAACGTATGAACGAGCAAGACATTCGTATACCCGTCATTATTCTTACGACATACAACGAAGATGAATTGATGATCGAGGGACTTTCCCTTGGAGCCAAGGGGTACTTGCTCAAAGATACGAGCCGAGAACAATTATTTCGAACGCTGGATTCTGCCATTCGAGGCGAAACCCTACTTCAACCTGAAATAACATCAAGAGTCTTTGCGTTTCATGCAAAGTCTGCTCAAGAACCCAAAACACAGCCACAACTATTAATTGACAAGGAGTCAATCCTGATTAGTGAGAGAGAGTTACTCGTTTTACAAGCAGTGGCTCGTGGTTTACGCAGCAAAGATATTGCTTTTGACATGGGTATTGCCGAGAGAACAGTAAAAGCATACCTCACCAACATTTACAACAAACTCGGAGTGAATTCGCGATCAGAAGCTGTTGCAGTAGCTGTCGAGAAGGGGATCTTACACTTGTAAACCTATGGCTTGTAAGGCACCTTGTAATCAAAGATAAAATGGTATGCCCGTTATGACATATACCTTCTATGCCCCATCGTACATGAAAGGCTTGCCCTTTCGTACGATTTTTTTTTGGTTTTATTTCGTTAACATGAGGGTACAGAGCATTTCCTTAGATAGCTCTAGGATTTTTGTGGAAGTGAAAGGGGAAGAAATAAGCTATGGCAAAATGGTTATATCGTCTCGGGGCTTGGTCAATGAGAAAACGGAAAATCGTCATTACGATGGGACTAGCACTTCTGATCGTACTAGCATCTTTAGGACTTGGTATGGGCACTTCATTTACCGGTGAAATGACTATACCAGGGACGAAGTCGGATCAGGCGGCGAAAGTACTAAATTCAGAGTTTCCATCATCTGATGACGGTGGTCAGATCAGGCTCATTTTCAAAGCGGAAGATGATACATTGACTTCCGAAGCAAACAAAAGTTACATACGGCAAGCCCTGAAAGATGTAACAGCGGACTTGTCAGTTAAATCTGTAGCTAGCCCATATGAGGCAATGACTCTAAGCGCGGATAAAAAGATTGGTTATGCGGACATTACGTATTCAAAACCCGCGAGTGAAGTGAATGAGAACTCGAAGGAACATGTGTTGAACATTGCAGAGCGGCTCGGTAAGGAAGGGATTCAAACAGAGATTGGAGGCAGTGTTGCCTTTTCTGAAATAGAAGTTGGGGGCATATCTGAAGTCATTGGTATCCTCATTGCCTTCATGATTCTAGCATTCACGTTTACTTCGTTTCTAGCAGCAGGACTACCCATACTTACAGCGGTCATAGGACTCGGGATTGGTCTAATGACTGTCATCATTGGTTCTAATTTCGTATCAATGTCATCCTTCTCCATTACATTAGCAGTCATGCTTGCCTTAGCAGTCGGTATTGATTATGCACTATTTATCATCTCACGGTATCGTCAGCAGTTGGCAGAAGGATATGACAGAGAAACAGCGATAGCTCAGGCTAACGCAACAGCAGGAGGTTCGGTTGTATTTGCAGGACTGACTGTAATTATCGCACTAGTGGGTTTATCCGTCGTACAAATCCCTTTCATTACGATGATGGGACTAGCGGCTGCTATTAGCGTATTTGTAGCTGTCCTCATTGCAATCATTCTCGTACCAGCCATATTGGCTGCAGCAGGAGACCGCATTGGTCCGTCTCGCGAAAATCGTTGGCTGAGAAAATGGTCTGGGAGCAAAAAAGAGAAAACAAGCGAAAACGCATGGAGTCGAGTTGTCACAAGAAAGCCTTGGCTTACTGCCATTCTATGTATTGCCGTCTTAATCATGTGTACCTTGCCTTTTCTTCATATGCAACTGGGCTTGCCTGACAATGGCCTGAAATCAACTGAAACGACAGAGCGTCGTGGATATGATCTAATGGCTGAGGGGTTCGGTGAAGGGTTCAATGGTCCACTCGTTATTGTCGCTAAAGCTAATAACAGTGACGATCCTCAAGCTGCAATCGCTCAAGCAACGGCTTACATCAGCAATCTATCAGATGTTTCTAGTACAACACCCGCAATACCGAGTCCATCAGGAAATGCAGCCATCATTACTGTGTTACCCAAGACAGGCCCGCACGATATTCGCACCACTGAACTTGTGGAGACTATACGTGAAAAAGCGGACCAACAAAACAATAAACAGGTCGAGATTTTGGTTACCGGTGGGACTGCTGTTAACATTGACATTTCTGAGAAATTGCAACAGGCATTACCTAAGTTCGCTTTATTGATTGTTGGTCTTGCTTTTGTACTGCTTATGCTCGTTTTCCGATCTTTGCTTGTACCGATCAAAGCTGTACTTGGTTTTCTGTTTACATTGGGTTCAACACTCGGTTTTATTGTCTGGGTCATTCAGGATGGTTATCTGGCCAGTATGTTCGGTATCCCTGAGCCTGGACCGGTGCTTAGTTTCCTTCCCATTCTAGTCACTGGAATTCTGTTTGGACTTGCCATGGACTACGAGGTGTTCCTCGTCAGCCGAATGCGTGAAGACTTCACTAAGACCGGAGATGCACGACAATCGGTAAAAAGCGGGATAAAGCATAGTGGACCTGTCGTTACTGCTGCAGGTTTGATTATGATCGCGGTGTTCGCCAGCTTTATTTTTGCCGAAGATACCATTATCAAATCCATGGGATTAGCTCTGGCATTCGGCATACTTGTCGATGCTTTCATCGTGCGTATGACACTTGTGCCAGCTATAATGACCCTTCTTGGAAAAAGCGCATGGTATATCCCCGCATGGCTTGATCGCTTGTTGCCTAACATCGATGTAGAAGGCGAATCGGTTATGCGAGAAAACCATAAAGACACCAGTGGTTTTGATCAACCTATTATTGGGAAGAACTCACCTGTAAAAAGGTAGAGGATGAGGGGCTGCCCAAACTGCAGCGCCTTCTCCGTCGGATTTCATGAATCTGTTTGCAACGTTCATACGAATTGAAATCAAGGTTTCAAAGACTCTAGAAAAAGAGATTTCAGTAAGTTGAATTGCTCGGATGGGTCTACACGAGTGTTGAATGCATCGATACCTTCCAGCATGGACATTTTCTTGGAAAATGTTCCGAATACATTCATCATCGTAAGTAGGTTGTTGACGGAATTTGAACTGGTGCGGACAGAACGATCCTGTTCTCCCAGCGCTGCCAATTCAGTAAATAATCTAATGATTTTGTTATATTCCGTTTGATATAATTCCATATGCTCTACAGGCTCTTTGGAAAGCGCCACGTAACATTCAAAGGCTTCAATCAACTTGGAGTTTTGTTGATGCTCTGCTTGTTGAAAGAAGATCAGGGCATCAAATATTTCGTTTAATTTCTCGTAACAGGTTCCTTCACCATGCACAATCTTTTCAAAGATAATTACTTCGGACTGAACAATATATGAAGCCACGGCAACAATCAAATGTTCTTTCTTGGGAAAATAGCGGAATACAGTAGCTACGCCAAGGCTTGCAGCCTTGGCAATTTCCTGCATGGTGGCCTTTTCGAATCCTTGTTGTGTGAAAATAGAAATGGCAGCTTCAATAATGCTTAAACGACGTTTCTCTCGCAGCTCGCTACGCTCATTCTCCTGGCGTTGTCGGGGTTGAATAGGGATAACCTCCTTGTCTCTGTAACCTCAGGTTATGCTAACAATTGCAATTCTTTTTGTCAACGAAGCAAGGTACTAAACAATTTTATATTCAAGCAACTCTAATCAGATCACTAGCCAAGATAAGCTATAAGGTACCACATAGTGTTTATTTTTGCTTACTTGGGTGAATATAAGGTTATAAAACGTTTCGTTAATTTACGAATAAAGGAGTATTGATCATGAGTAAACGGTTTGAATCAAAGGTTGTTTTAATTACTGGGGCAGGCTCAGGTCTTGGACAAGCAGCGGCACTTGAAATCGCAAAAGATGGTGCCAAGCTTTCTCTCGTTGACCTTAATCAACCTGCACTTGAAGAGACTAAGAAATTGATTCTCGAAGTTGCACCTGAAACAGAAGTTCTTCTCCTTACTGCTGATGTATCTGATGAGCAAGCTGTTCAAAAATATGTCGATGATACGGTTCAGAAGTTCGGCCGCATCGATGGTTTCTACAACAATGCGGGGATCGAAGGTACTCAGGCCCCTACAGCTGAATATAACAGCAAAGTGTTTGACAAAGTCATTGACATTAACCTTAAAGGTGTCTTTTATGGCATGAAATACGTTCTTCCAGTGATGAAAGAGCAACAATCCGGTTCGATTGTCAATGTCGCATCGGTTGGCGGAATTCGCGGAGTTCTGAATCAGGCGGCGTATGTCGCAAGCAAACACGCTGTATCGGGTATGACGAAAAACGCAGCAATCGAGTACGGACAATATAACCTGAGCATCAATGCTATCGCTCCAGGGGCGATTATGACTGCAATGGTCGTCGGTTCCCTTAAACAAATTGGTGGCGAAGAAGGATGGGAAGAAGCTGGCAAAGAATTTGTTAGCGTAAACCCTAAAAGACGCTTTGGTAAACCTGAAGAAGTAGGCCGTCTTGTTGCCTTCCTGCTATCTGGCGAATCTGAATTTATTAATGGTGCTGTCATTCCTATTGATGGCGGACAATCGAACCAGTACTAATAACTTGAAGACTCCTCTTAGGTAATGTCCAGATGAGGATAACTACAATGAGGAAAAAGAGCAAGTCATCCCAAAGATGGCTTGCTCTTTTCTTGCGCTGATTTTTTGATATCTACACTTCACTTCTAACGCTATCGCTCCTACTTACCTCTGCTCTGGATAATATCCACAATCTGTTTAAGCGCCTTTTTGGCTTCGGGTATAGGAAATACGGGGAAGACATGATTCATTTTTGGATACTCGAAATAGTTGATATCAACGGATTGCCGGATAGCTTTTTCTTTGAATTTTCGGGCATCCGGAAGAAATAATTCATGTGTTCCTATAAACAGTGAAATTTTACCCAAATTTTTAATTTCCCCATGAATCGGGCTGAGCAAGTAGTGTGAGCGCGGGGTTTCACCTGCATACCTTTTCCCAGACTCAACCAGCATGTCCCAGTTTAACATCGGTTCTTTATCGATCATGGCGATTACTTCAGGGGTGCTTAATGTAATATCAAGCCATGGGGACAGCAGAATAATGTCCTTGGGCTGTGGCAATCCTTGTTCTAATAAATATTGCGCAAAAGCCAATGAAAGACCACCGCCAGCAGAATCGCCCATAATGACGATATTTTCCGGTTCAGTTATTTTTAATACATGCTCATATACCCTAAGAACACTCTCAATTGCATCCATATACTGATAATTCGGTGCTTTCGGGTAGATTGGCGCATACACCGTGCAATGTAGTTGCTCCGTTAAGTTGTGTAAAAAATGCCAGTGCCATGTTAGTGGTTGCTCAACATATCCTCCACCGGGCAAATACAGAACAACTCGTTCGCCCGAACGAGATTTGGATTTCAACATATACGTGTCTACCGGGAGACCGTGTTCTTTGGTGATATTATACTTCTGCTTAAGTTTGGCAGGTATTTCATAAGGCATGCTGTTACTCTTTCCACGTTTCTCCATAAACTCATTCACATCAAGCTTCTGTTTGGTCATTCTCAGCAACAATTCGACTAAGAAACTTCGTATACTCCGCATCATATCGACCTCCTATATAAAGGATACTTGAATACAATCATAAAATATATTTAAATATAATTTAGTATCATAAATATTTTTTTAAGAATAAGAGGGATGAAATGAATATTTCACAGTTGCAATATTTATTATCTGCTGCACAGTGGGGTTCATTCACGAAGGCCGCGAGCGCGCATCATCTCACCGTGCCAACGATCAGTCAGTCCATTAAACAATTGGAAGAAGAGATGGATACCGTTATTTTTTACCGTACCAAAAAGGGAGTCGTACCAACAGCAGAAGGAGAGCTTATTCTGCAGCATGCGGCAGCCGTCCTCAAAAATATTGAACATATGCAGAGTGCATTGCTCAGTTTCAAGGACGAATCCTTAGAGCGCATCACAATCTCCACCATTCCTGGTTTTGTTCCTCAAGTGGTGCAGACCATGTTGGAACTGATGAATACATATCCAACACTCAAAGTTCAGATGATCGAAGGAGATACGCTAACGGTGATGAAACATGTTCAAGAGGGTTATGCGCACATGGGATTACTCTCATATAATAAAAGCCAACAGGACGATTTGTACGAATGGGTTCCTATCGTTGAAGGCAACGCAGTGTTGATTATGAACAACCGCTCGTCATTACGCTTTTTCAAAACAATTTCGCCTGAAGACTTACACAATGAAGTATTCGTTCTGTACAAAGATGAACATATTGAAAATATCGCTCATACGTTAATGTCCACTAATCATACCAACCGTATCGCCTTGATCACGAATAATATGGATGCATTGTGCCAAATGATTGTTCATGGCAATGCTATAACGATTGCTCCAGATTTTATATTAAATGCGTTGTCTTCCACCTATCGTGAACAATTAGCAACAGTTCCTTTGCAACAATTCAGCTCTGAGAAAGCCATCTTAGGAAGAATCACACGAACAGATGAACCGCTCTCTAACATGGTCGAAGAATTTACAACCAAGCTGGCTAACCTTGTGCAAAACCCAAAAGGCTCTTCGTTGGATTAATCCAGCGTGAGCCTTGTATTGATGTAGAAAACCAATGGATCAAAAGGGAGATTTACTGTTGTATTCCAAACCAAATTCAGCTAAAATAAAGTACAAATTTTATATCATGCTTGTTTTTATTCTCGGGTAAAAACGATTAAAGCATTGAGTCTCAATTCCCATTAGGGCCTATGTATATAGGAGGGATGAGATTCAATGCTTTTTTTGATGCTGGAGGAGGGATCTTCGATGCGAGATTTAAGTGATAACGATGTTAGACAAGGGTTGAATGCTCCAAAAGTTATACATCTTGTTGAATCGGTGTATACAGCAAAAAGTGAGAATAATACAGAGACTTGGCCAACCATCTTTTAGATTTTGTTCCAGGCAAGGCAGATATGGACATTAAATCAGGGTATCTGAAACGTGATAAGGTATTTGGGCATAAAACGATCACATGATTTGCGGAGAATGAAGCGAAGCAACGGTTCTTCGCATTCTGATGCAGAATAGTTTATTACGCTCTACATAGCAGACGATAAAATTTTGTTATCTTTATTAGATATTTGTTATATGTAAGCGATGACAAAAGAAATATAATCCATTTATCTGGGTGTTTGTTAAATCATCTAGAAATTGGATAATCAACGAAAAGGAGGATCACATGAAACAATTACGTCAATGGAATATTGGTTTTTTAGTTTTACTGCTCGTTTTAACCACCCTTCCATTTTCAAATGTTTCACACGCAGCCAATGAAGTCACAGGTACAGAAGCAGGACAGTTCAGCACCAATTTTGAAGATGGTACACTTCAGGGATGGACTGCACGGATTGGTACGGAAAACCTCACAGTAACAGAAAAGGAAGCACATGAAGGGAAGTCAAGCATGTTGGTTACCAATCGTGAACGCTCCTATCATGGACCCATGTTCTCAATGAAAGAGCTGCTTCAGCGTAATCAATTATATGTAATTACAGCATATGTCAGGCTTACACAAGAGCCAGCCACCGATCAAACGTTGCAGCTCACTGCTTACAAAAAAACGAATGCCGAAAGCTGGAATTCGATCGGCAGCGTAGATATTGCTAAAGCGCAATGGAATACTTGGCACAAGGTCACTGGAACATTCCAGTACAGTGATGACCCTGCTGAGCTGAAATTATTCATTGAAACGCCTTACATCTCTGAGGATAGCGTAGATACGTTATCGTTCTATGTGGATGATGTATCCTTTGTTCCATCCGAGCAACCGAAGATTGAAGAAGATATTTTATCTCTGAAAGATTTGTATAGAGATGATTTTCCCATTGGTGCAGCGGCATATCGCTGGCAGCTGGATGGCGCATATGGACAACTGCTGTCGAAACACTTTAACAGCCTGACAGCAACCTATGAAATGAAACCAAAATACATGTCGCCATCCGAAGGAGTATATGAATTTGAGGCTGCCGATCAATATGTAAAGTTCGCCGAGGAACATCATATGGGTGTACGTGGACATGCGCTGCTGTGGCATATTGATGCTGCGGAATGGATGCTGAAAGATGCCCAGGGTAAACCTGCAAGCCGGGAGTTATTACTTGCCCGGATTAAGGATTACGTCGAAACCGTCATGACCCGCTATAAAGGGAAAATTGATGCCTGGGATGTGGTAAACGAAGCGATCGCCGATAGTAATGGGGATGCAAGTGGCTTACGAAAAAGCCCTTTTTATGAACTCATCGGACCGGATTATATTGAAAAAACCTATGAATTCGCGCGTGCAGCCGATCCGGATGCCAAACTATATTATAACGAATACTTCACAGAAGTCCCTGAGAAAAGAGAGCATATGTATCAGTTGGTCAAACGACTGAAAGAAAAGGGACTGATCGATGGTGTCGGCTTGCAGTCCCACTATAATCTGGCTTCCCCGCCCGTGGAGGAAATTGAGAAAACAATTAACCTGTTCGCTGGACTTGGACTGGATATTCAGATCACGGAACTGGATGTAGATAGCGGAATCCCGTATGGTGAAGAGATGCCCGTTGAAGTTGCTGTACAACAGGCTTATCGCTACAAGGAATTAATGGATCTGTATAAAAAACACAAAGATCAGATCTCTTCCGTAACCCTATGGGGACTTCAGGATGAGAAGTCTTACAACAACCAAGCGATGTTGTTTGATTCAGAACTGAAAGCCAAAAAAGCTTACTGGGTACTTGTAGATGCGTCCAGCTTACCCGTTTTGACACAGAGAGCCATCTCGCTTTCGGGTAAACCCGATAACAAAAAAACGCTTCATGACCCACTATGGAACAAAGCCGTATCTACACCATTGAAGGGAGAGTCATCCGGTACAGCCAGCTTCCGTACCTTATGGGACCCCAAAAACCTCTATCTTCTGGTCGATGTACAAGATGCGAAAGTCGATGAAAATGACCGCGTAGACATCTTTGTTGATTTTAATAATGGCAAGACCTCCTCCTACGAAGAAGATGACCGACATATTGTGATTACACGTACTGGAAAATATCAGGGTAAGGATGTGCGTTCATCTCGTGTAAGAGAAACGAAAGTCGGGTATCAGGTAGAATTGTCTATCCCTTGGAGTCATGTAAAGGTGGATTCCGGCTCCGAAATCGGCTTCGATATCCGTGTGACGGACGGCAGTGCAGGTGGAGAGCAACCAAATCAAGCACTTTATTGGAATGACCGGACACAATCCCAGGACACAGATACCAGCAAATACGGCGTGATTCAACTAGACCCTATGCCAAAATCTGTAGAAGCTGTGCAAGCTCAAGTCCAGATTGACGGGATTAAAGAGGCGGTGTGGAATAAGGCCGTTCCTTTTGAAGTAAAACGGTTGAATAAAGAGCCCGGCGCTGAGGCTGTGGCTCGTGCACTGTGGTCAGATGAGTATCTGTATCTACTGATTGACGTTACAGACCCAAACATTATCACGGATAGTATTAATCCATGGGATCAGGATTCGGTTGAGATTTTCCTGGACGAAAATCACCAGCGCACACCGTATTTCCAATATGATGACGCACAGTTCAGAGTCAGCGCAGACAACATGGGGACCTTCGCAGGCAGCGCCTCGCCTGGACGGTTCACAAGTGCGGTGAAGAAAAACAAAAAAGGCTATCTGGTCGAAGCCAGAATCAAGTTACAGTCCCTGACGCCCAAAGCAGGAGATGTGATCGGTTTCGAGCTTCAAATTAATGATAACCAGGGAGAGGGCAAGCAAAACGTAGCGAAGTGGAATGATAAAACGAATGAGAGCTGGAGAAATACGTCCCAGTATGGCATTCTCTCTTTTGTAGAAAAAGACAAACATTAATTCCTCGTTAGTGATCACTGTAAATTCAGAACCCTCGTACTTGTGGAGAGATCGATCCATAGGTATGGGGGTTCTTTTCGTGCAAACGACAAGTCATATTAACAATTTGTTATCAAAGCTATGGTTTTATCATGTTGACTTGGAGGGAGCCAATCTATACTTAAACCTACGGAGATCAAACAGAACCTTGGCTGACGTCTCTGAAACCAATAGAGAAAGAGGGGGAACACACGAATGAGTAATGCAAAAGCCAACACACCCACCCAAGTCGATGTGATTCGTCCGAGTCCCCGGCGTACCAAACGCAATAAAGGCTCCAGGCGAACGCTGGCACTGGATCTGATGTTATTGCCGGCAGTTATCCTGACGTTCATATTTGCGTACATACCGATGGGCGGATTGGTCATTGCTTTTCAGGATTACAAGCCCTGGCTCGGGTTTGCCAAGTCTTCCTGGATTGGACTTGAGCATTTCCAATTCCTGTTCAGCATGCCGGAGAATGTGCAGGTGATCTGGAACACCCTGATTATTGCAGGGTTGAAACTGATTGGTGGTCTGATTGCACCGCTGATCTTTGCCTTGCTCCTTAACGAAGTACGAAAGGAAACCTTCAAGAAGAGTATACAAACGTTCGTTTATCTGCCGCACTTTCTGTCATGGGTCATCCTAGGCGGAATTTTGCTGGACATGCTTGCAACGAAAGGCATGATCAATCAGTTTCTTGGGGCAGTGTTTGGTCTTGAACCGATCTTTTTCCTTGGGGATGGCACATGGTTTAGAATCGTCGTTGTTACAAGTGATATCTGGAAGGAATTCGGGTTCGGTGCCATTATCTTTCTTGCCTCGCTGGCAGGCATTAATCCAGCACTGTACGAAGCAGCTGAGGTGGACGGAGCAAGTCGCTGGCAGCAAACCTGGTCCATTACGATTCCTGCTCTTATTCCCATCATGATTGTTGTAGGAACGTTGTCCCTCGGGAATATCTTGAACGGAGGATTTGATCAGATTTTCAACCTATATAATCCGCTCGTTTACGATAAGGGTGATATCATCGACACCTTTGTTTATCGGGTAGGTCTCATCGATGGTAAGTTTGGATTCTCGGCTGCAGTCGGACTTTTCAAATCGGTGGTCGGATTCGTGTTGATCGTAATCGCATACCGTGCAGCTTATAAATTTGCGAACTACCGTATTTTCTAGAAAGGAGACCTCACGGCATGTATCATAAAACCAAGCCTTACAAAGTATTCACCGTATTCAACTATACGTTCTTAATTTTATTATCACTACTCTGTATCATCCCGTTGATCCACATTCTCGCGGTCTCCTTCAGCGGTAAAGCAGCTGCCAATGCGAATCTGGTTGGACTCTTTCCGGTGGAATTTACGCTTGATGCTTATGAGAAAACATTGGCTAATGAGAACTTCCTTCGTTCCCTATGGATTGCTGTACAGCGAACCGTGCTGGGTACAATCCTGAGTATGGTTATTGTCACGCTGGCGGCCTACCCTTTATCACGGGAGAATCGCAGCTTCAAACGGCGTAACATCTACACCTGGTATTTTGTATTTACGATGCTGTTCAGCGGAGGATTAATTCCATTCTACATTCTTATCCAGAAACTCAATTTACTCAACACGATGTGGGTGCTTATTCTTCCCGGAGCGGTATCTGTCTGGAACATGATTCTTTTATTGAATTTCTTCCGCAACGTTCCCAAAGAGCTGGAGGAGGCTGCCTTCATCGATGGTGCGGGTTACTTTCGAACATTGATCTCTGTCTTTTTGCCCGTGTCGATGCCAGCCATCGCTACACTCTCCCTGTTCTCCATGGTAGGGCACTGGAACGCCTGGTTCGATGGGTTGATTTTCCTGACGGATCACGAAAAGTACCCTTTAGCCACCTTCCTCCAGACGATCATCGTACAGCAGGACTTTAGTAAAGTTTCCGTGCGGCCCGAAGACCTGGAGAACATCTCACAACGGACGATCAAGGCGGCTCAGATATTTATTGGCATGGCACCGATTTTGGTTGTATACCCCTTACTGCAACGCTTTTTTGTTAAAGGGATTGTACTTGGTGCTGTTAAAGAGTAAGACGGATTTAGATCTAACCAATTTAGAATGATATGGGGGAGACAACATGTATAAAACATGGAAAAAAACGCTTCGCATATTGATGGCTGCCACAATGTTATCTGGTGTGCTCGCAGCATGCAGCAATGAATCTACTTCAGAGAAAAAACCTAGTGACAGTAATGAATTTTATTCCGCTCCGTTTGAAAATGGTAAATATGTTGAGCCGGTTACCATCTCGACGGTATTTCCGATCACCAGCAGCTTGAAGTTCAAAAACGGGGAAAACATTGAAAATAACGTTCATACGAAGTGGGCTCAAGATACACTGGGGATCGACATTGAATACTTATGGACCGTGAGTGAACAAAATAATGCGTACCAGACCAAACTTCGTTTAATGTTAACCTCGGGTCAGAAAATGCCCGATATTATCTCTTTCCGTGGTGACTCTACGCTAATCAGTGATTTAATCGAATCAGGTCAATTCACGGATGCAGGGGAATTATTTGATAAATATGCCTCCGATGTTTACAAAAAAGCAATGGAAGAAGATCCAAACGTATGGAACCCGTATATCCGTGATGGTAAGCGAATGGCTATTCCCATTCTGGAGAACGCTTACAACAATGACCCCGTCATGTACATTCGGGAAGATTGGCTCAAGAAGTTAAACTTGAAAGCACCAACCACTTTAGCCGAATTGGAGACGGTCATGGATGCCTTCGTCAATCAAGATCCGGATGGCAACGGCAAGAAAGATACCATTGCTTTGTCTGTAGGTTTCAAGAACGACCTGAACACTTGGATGTCGGAATCCGGTTGGATTTTTGGCATGTTTGGAGCGATGCCTAATCAGTGGAACAAAGCCGCAGACGGTTCACTTGCCTACGGCTCCATCCAGCCAGAGATGAAGCCAGCGTTGACGAAAATGAAAGAGTGGATGGAAAAAGGATACATTGATAAGGAAGCTGGTCTTTATGATGAGCCCAAAGCAACCGAGGCGTTTACTGCAGGCAAGTCCGGTATAATCGTTGGCCCTTACTGGATGACAGGCTGGCCGCTCCCGGATCTGCAAAAAAACGTTCCTGATGCTGAGTATAAAGCCTATCCACTTCCGGCCGGCCCTGAAGGGAAGAGGGGACGACATGGAACGCCAATTAGTACAGGAGCCGTTCTCATTAATAAGGAAATGGAACATAAAGATGCATTCTTTGTATATCAGAACTATTTGTTTGATCACTGGGCTAATCCGGAAAGCACTACGTTTGTGCACGGATTTGCTAAAGGTTATGATTATGACATCGCTCCAGACGGAACCGTCTATAAAGAATTGCAAAGCGACAAAATTCCTGGTGGCTGGATTGATGCGATCCGTTATACGTTGACGTTTGACGGCGCAATTATCCCTAACCTGATGATGAATACCCTGGCAGAACTTGCAGGTGGGAAAGAACCAACCACACAGTATGAGAAAAACCTGGCAGACCGCATCCCTGAGCAGATTAAGGCCGCCAAGATTGTCATTGACCAAAAAGATATCATCATGCCTGAGATGTTCACGGGTGTACCGACGAAAACACAAGTTTCCCGAGGCGATATGCTGAGCAAGCTGGAAAAGGAAGTGTTGAATAAAATCATTTACGGCCAAGCACCTGTTGATGATTTTGATGCATTCGTGCAACAGTACATGTCTTCTGGTGGGAAACAGATCACAGAAGAAGTAAATGCATGGTATGACACGATAAAATAAAAAACGAACCGCTCTTCATCTACAAGGAGTTTCATTTACCTGTGTACATGAAGTGCGGTTTTTACTTTGTTTTACGCTAACTTTCTTCATGAACTCTGCTTTACTGCTCCCGGTAATCCTGAGGCGTCATACCGAATTTATCGCGAAACACCTTGATGAAATATTGGGAGTTAGCATACCCCAGTTTATCAGAAATCTCATATACCTTATCCTGCGAGTGGTTAAGCAGGTAGAGGGCGAGATCCATTTTGACACTTAAAATGTACTCACTCAAGCTGATGCCTTGAAATTGTTTAAACAGCTTGGAGACGTAAACCGGATGCAAACATACATGATCTGCGATCGATTGAAGGCTAAGGGAGTGCAGATTGGCGGAAACAAACGTCTTGATCTGATGAATGACATCATGTTGCTCACCTAAAGACTGTTCTTCCAGCTTCATGCGCAGTCGATCAAGCATGTTCTCAGCCCAATCTGTAAGTTGGGATACGGACCGAAAAGGCATACGAGGAACCCATTCGTTTCCGACCAGATCGGATAAAAGTGCATGATTTTTGTGGGCGATGTAATGAAAAGCAGATAACAATATAATCCGAATCTCATCCAGATGTTCTTCGGTTTGTTCAGGCAGCGTGCTATACCCAGCCTCAATTCGGTGCAGACGTTCTTTGAATACTTCCCATTGTCCCGTTTCAAGCAAATGATTGAAGGTTGGTGGTTCATATAATATATGCAAGGAACGAATGGATACGGGACGATAGCTTTCCTGAAGAGATAGAAAGTATCCTGTGCCGTTACCTACTTGCTTTTTGAGAGCGGACAGGGCTTGCTCATACATGTCACGGATATCATGTTGGAGTTTACCCTTTTGGCTCAGGATGACGGAAATTCCACCTTTCAGGTATTCATTGACATTATGATGCAGCTGTAGGGAAATATGCGTGAGACCCTGATTCTGATCCTCAGCCTGATCCTTCTCCGGCAATTGCTTACTGTGACTTACCTTTAACAAGAAAACCAGATAATCATAACGATCTCGACAATGCCAGGTATGGAAAGCTGTATTGAATAACTCACATGCAATGTTGGTCACAGCGTATTCAAACAATTGCAGGCTACTCGTCGTATGTCTGGTGAAATGTTCTTCCAGCCGTACCAGAACGAGCTGAACTTCATCTTCCGCTTGGAAGGGCAGATGATAATGTTCCAACTTCTCGTTCAGAGCATCTTCAGCATAATGATTACCTTCAATCAACTGATTCAGCAGCCTGTCCTTAAGTGAAGGCAGGTGCTCGCGAAACGAATTCATCGCCTGTTCATAGGACAAGGCTCTGCGGATGTGCTCCTCGATGGAAAGTACCGTTTTCTCCAGACATGCGGCCAGTTTTTCTACATCAAGCGGCTTTAATAAATACTCAACAACTCCATGTTTGGTCGCTTCTTTCGCATACTCGAACTCGGCATAACCGGTAAGCAAAATACAGGGCAGGTTGGGTTTAGCCGCCTTAATCTGCCGAATTAGCTCAAGTCCGTTCATCACCGGCATTGAAATATCCGTAATCACGATATCTACGGTCTGTTCATCCAGGATGGATAAGGCCTGCATTCCGGAATATGCTTTGTGAATACGCTCAATCCGATATTCATCCCATGGAAATGAGATCTCAAGATCGTCAATCACATAGGATTCATCGTCAACCAACAGAATTTGATGCATCTTCAATATCCTCCTTATGTATAGTAATAATGCACAGGGTACCTTCATACAAGCCGGATTGAACGGACAAGCCAGATCGTTTTCCATATGTTAGTCTGATTCGCTGATTGACATTTCGAACTCCTGTTCCGATCTGTTCCTCCGGGCGGGTTAGTTCATCCATGTGTTTGCAGATCAGTGACAGTCGCTCTTCCGGCATGCCTACACCATTATCTGCAACGATGATACGGATGACCTCATGATCCTGCTCCGCGCGAATCGTAATTTGCCCTGAACCCATGGAGGGTTCAATCCCATGTTTGACCCCATTTTCAACAAGTGGCTGCAAAATCATACGAGGGATACGGACCGAGAGAAGCTCTTTGGGTACATCGATATCAAAAGTGATCGTTTTTTTTCGCATATGAATAATCGACATGTAATGATTCACAAAACGAAGCTCTTCACCCAGCGTCGAATCCATGTCTTCAATACGATGAATATAACGGCAGTAGGAAGCCAGCTCCAAGGTCATGGATGTGACCGATTCATAATCTTTTACACTCGATTTGCTCTGAATATAGTTGAGACAGTTGTATAGGAAATGAGGATTGATCTGAGCCTGATACTGCTTGAGTCTGGCCTCTTTGACAGAAAGCTCTCCAAGAAGGACCTGCTCAATTAATGTCTGCGTATTCTCAGCCATTCGGTTGAACGATCGACCCAGGATTTTAAATTCCAGAATCTGAGTTTCGTCGACACGGCTGGAGAAATCTCCCCGGTCAAACCGGTCGATCGCTTTACGCAACCGTATAATGGGTTGTTGAATCTGATTACGCAGAGCCAAGATGTACAAAAGCGAAAGAAGCAGCAGGGCTACAAGTGCCAACACAAACAACGTATTGTTACGTGAAATCGATTGCTGAAGCTGATTGGTTGGATGATAGTCGATAAAATACAAATCCAGAATACTTGCTTTCATATAAGTGATGAAGTAATTCCTGTCCTGAAAGGAGATTTCAAAGAAACCTCTGTCATTTCTGAGCTGTGGAACAACCTGAGCATCAGCCTGGGCAAGTTCAAGGGAGCCTGAACCTCGAATGGCTGTTTGAAAATGGGAATCATACAGCATCGGTGTTCCGGATGTGTAATCAGACATCATTTTCTGCAAAACGTCTAATGAGATCCTGATCTCGATATACATCGGCCCTCGGTGTCCCTTGGTGAGATGTGAATAATAACCTGTACCATCCTTGTTCATATGTAATATCCATTGATCGAGCGGGTCTTGAGACATGGAGAATGATCGAAATGAAAACTGGGGATCAGAAGATACCGTGTCCTTATGATCCGGATAATACAAAATAATGGTATTGTTCCATGAGGTGGAAGCACTGTTTAAAGCCAGCTTCTCAATGAGCTCCAGCTTGGCCTTGTATTTAGCAAAATCATTTCCGTAATGAAGAACATATGTATAACCTCTAACGGATTGATCCTCTGATAATGTTAGCGCATTCATTAATACCTGTTCAAATTGATTCGATAGCTGGGAGGACATGAATCGCACTTCGCCCAATTTATTCTTTTCTAACTCTCGTTGAATATCTTCCACATTTAATCGATAGATCCACCAAAAGATAAGTACGATCAGCATAAACATCAAAACTAGACCGAGTGCCAGCTTTCGAAAAATAGAGCCGTTCTCTGTGGCACACTTTTCCTTCAACATGTCATTTCCTCCTGTAGAATAAGAACGATCATCTCTGGCTTTATTGTTGTTTGTTCAACCACTCCGATTGCAGCATTGCATATTGAAACTCATCTATCCAGAAGCCTTTGGACATGTAATTTTCGAGCAGGTGTCCTTCACGTCTCATGCCCAATCGCTCTAACACTTGAATCGATTTGGTGTTTCTTACATCGGCGAAAGCGATCAGCTTATGTTTATTGAGAGCGCCAAATACATAGTCCATCAGGGCACAAAGTGCCTCATTCATGTATCCTTTGCCTTGAAATTCAGGTGCAAGAGTGAATCCGAGCTCGACAATCTGAGGTTCATCTGCACGTGTATGAATGGCACAATCGCCGATTAATTGATCCGACTCCGTTAGAGCAATGGCGTATTGGAACCAGGTCCCGGGCTGATCAGGGGAATGTACTATTTGTTTGCTAATAAATGCTTCAGCTTCTTGGAGCGTATAATTTTCCCAGGATTGAAAACGGGAAACATCTGGATTAGCCCGGTAGTGATAGAACGAATGTACATCCTGCATATCGAACTTTCGAATAACAAGACGCTCGGACACGCAATATACTTCGTTTGATTTTTTCATATCATAAACCTCACTTTTTCTGTGTAATGTTCGCTTGCAGGTGCTGGTGGCTTCATTTCTCTGGTTTTGATTCTAACATAAATCGCCGCAGCCTATCATTCTCACAGGCTTACGGCGATTGTCCATTTTTAAACTGCTTTTGCTTCAAGTGTTGACGTTGGCACCAGTGATTCTCTTCGCAGGAATAATCCTATACCTAATGAAGCCAAACCGATAATCAGTATACAGGCTCCTAGCTCTACACTATAAAAAGTCAACTCACCGTGTCTAAAGGCCATTCCACGAATCATACGATTGAGCCAATTCATAGGTATAGCCCATGCCGTAACTTGAAAAAATGTTGGAAATGCAAGCGGCGTCAGTTGAATACCGGTTAATAGGAATGATGGATATAGGATCAAGCTCATTCTGGCACCAATTCTAGACACATTTCGAACAGAATAACCAAGCAACATCGCGAGCAAACATAATGCCATCGTATACAGCAATAAAGGAACGATAAAGATATACGGTGCCGCTTCGAATCGCATATGTCCCACTTGTTTTAACATCCCATAACTGAGCAGGGAAGAGCAAGTGCTTAATATCACATAAGGCAAGGCCCGAATCCATAGCTGGAAGGGAGAAGTCCGAGCAGACAAAAGCTTACCCTCTTGCCGAAGGCGGGGAGCGATCGCGCCAGCCGCACCCGTCGTGAGCATCAGTATGATGATATTTACAAATCCAATCACCATGGTACCGATATAACTTGAATTGGGATTATATAACATGCGCTGCACTTGAGATAGCGGGGACACCAGAGCTTTTGCTGATTCGATGTCCATGCCGGTTTGAGCAAGACTTGATACAGCAAGCGTCATATTTTCGGTTGTAATTATTTCTTGAATTGCAGGCCGGATACCACTCAGGCTAGAAGGCATCGTATTGTCCATCCATATCCCGATATTTGAGGGCAGTCCCTTGTCTTTGCGTTGCTGCAATCCGTCCGGCAAGAAAATGACTGCCACTGCCTTCTCGTTCGCAAGCAGCGTATCCGGAGAGAGGCGATTGGGAAACACATTCGTGACTTTCATATATTGAGAAGCATTGATTTCTTCAATGAGTTGTCTTGAATAGGGAGAGTGATCCTCATCCACAACCACAACTGGTGTTTCGCTTAACTGATTTCGGGAGAACATAAGCCCGAAAAATACAGCGGCAATGAGAGGGGCAGCAAAAATAATAACGATCCACTTACTCCCGCGTATGTGCTTCCATTCATCAGCCAGTGATTTCATCAAGCTGCACCTCCGCAGTCATCCCCGGAAGCAAATCTGTGCTGGTTGGAATAGAAATCCGGATCAGAAACATACTTAGATCTGCTTGGCCCTTTTCCCGCGTCATGCGCAGATTGGCGAATTGAGGAGAGGGGGATATCGACGTCACCACACCTTCCTTTACAAGGAGATTCTCCAGATATGGAAAACGAACGTTTACCTTTTGATCTGCTTGAATCTGGTTAATTTGCGATTCTGGAATATACAGATCAACATAAAATCCTTCAGTGTTAGGTTCAGTATTCAATATTCCCTGCTTTTTACTTTCAGCCTGACTCACGGCGTCTGTGCCTTTCGCGATCAACAACCCGCCTGCCAAAATAATGATCAAAGTTATGACGATATATAATCTCCATTTAGACTTCAAGATGATCTCTCCCTAATCTTATTACTCTCTATTATGATAAGAGTTGGTTCATATACAATTTTCCAAGTGTAATCATACGACATACGGTTTCCTTTATTCCATTCTCCGATGAGCCTGTTCTGCGGCCTCCATAATGATTTCGCCTAGCGTTGGATGCGGATGAATGGTCATGGCTATATCTTCTACCGTTGCACCCATCTCAATCGCAAGGGAAAGCTCTGATATAAGAGTAGATGCTTCAGCGCCTACAATCTGTGCACCTAATACAAGGCCAGATGTAACATGAGCAACGATTTTGACAAAACCTTCGGTTTCCTTCAGAGCCAAAGCACGACCATTAATAGAGAAAACAGATTTGCCAACGACAACAGGAATTGATTTTTGCTTACACGCCGTTTCGCTAAGACCAACGCTCGTAATCTCCGGGTGAGAAAACACAACGAGCGGAATAGCTTTGTAGTCGATGACAGAGGGTTTGCCCGCGATAGCTTCTGCCGCAATTTTTGCTTCATAGGAAGCTTTATGAGCCAAAGCAGGGCCTTGAACAATATCTCCAATGGCATAGATATGCGGGATGGATGTTCTACACTGTTTGTCAATCTCGATCAATCCTTGTGGAGTAGGGGACAGACCTATATTTTCAAGACCCAAGGTTTCGTCTGTGTTCGGTTTCCTGCCCACCGTAATTAATGCATATGCAGCTTGAACAACATGGTGTTCATTCTGACGCATATAGTGGAGATCGATGTGACTTGTATATTGGTCTGCCCCTGTAACCTTAGCTTCGGTTAAGATGGTTATCCCGTCCTTTTTCAGTTGACGAACGACAGGTGCAACAAGCTCTGCTTCAAATCCGGGCAGAATCTGTTCACCGCCCTCGAGCATCGTAACTTTGGTTCCAAATCTCGCAAACATCTGACCCAGTTCCACGCCAATATAACCGCCGCCAACCACAACGAGACTCTCCGGAATGTCGGGCAGTGATAGCGCCTCAGTGGATGAGAGAATCCGTCCGCCGTAAGGAAGAGAACTTATTTCAATTGGACGGGAACCGGTTGCCAGTATGAGATGCTTAAAGCCAATTCGACGCGCATTCTGTTCAGCGTGATATATTTCAGCGGTATTCGCATCAATCAAGCTTGCTTGTCCTTCGATAACAGTCACACCCGCCGTTTTGAGCAAAAACCTAACCCCTCCAGACTGCTTATCCACCACAGCTTGCTTGAATACTTGAGCCTCCTGAAAAGAAGAAGCTCCGTCAACATCGCCCCAGTGTCTGCGTAAATGAAGACGCTCCGCTTCAGCAATCAGCGCTTTGGAAGGAATACAGCCTACATGCGTACATACACCTCCGATTTGTTGGCGCTCTACAATAGCTGTTTTCATGTCCAGTTGTGACGAACGTAAGGCGGCCACATAACCGCCAGGCCCTGATCCAATGACCAGAGTATCCACGACTTCTAATGAATTCATGATTCGTACCTCCAAATTTAAAATATGATGATCGTAATATATTATAGTCATCATATTTTAAAGGAGTCAATACTCCATTTGTAGTCGCTCTCCCGTTGCTGAAGATGCTGATAGTATGAATTGACATTAAATAATATGATAACTATAATATTTTAAAAAACATTAAATACAGACCTTTACAAAGGGGAGGAAGCAGGATGCCTTATCCGAAAGGGCACAAACTCAAAGTTCGGAACCATATTATTACCAGCGCGGCCAAAGCATTCCGAACCCACGGCGTGCGGAATATTAGTCTTCCACATATTATGAAAGGTGCTGGACTGACACATGGGGGATTTTACTCCCATTTTGAAAATAAAGATCAGCTTGTGATGGAGACCTGTCATTTCGCCATTAGTGACACCATTGAAATGCTGCAGAGAATTGCAGACAAAAACAAAAACGAAGATCAGACGTCGATTGAAGCCGTCATTGATTTTTATTTAAGCTCCCTGCATCGAGATCAGACGGAATTCGGTTGTATCTTACCAGCTTTATCGGGAGAGATATCCCAATTATCGGAGGATATCCGACAAGCTTACACGCAGGAGTTGCGACGTTTTATCGCGTTTATTACAACTATGGCTGGGATGAATACCGATGATGGTTATGCGTTGGTAAGCAGTATGGTGGGTACCGTTGCACTGGCACGGGCAGTTAGTGATGCGAAGTTCAGTGATGACTTGTTACAGGCAGGTCGTGTACAGGCCAAACAAATGGTAAACATCGGCTCCAGGTAACAACGACATGGATGAAACAGAGGCCGAATTGGGAACGCCAGTCACATTATAATGTGTCTCTAATAATTATTGAGAGAAAAGAAGACATACTAAAGAGAAACTGGAGAGATTGAGATGGATATCGTGTCATATCGGGAACAAGATCAGGAACGACTGGTTCAGATTTGGGAGAGAGCTGTTCGAGCAACACATACGTTTTTGGAGGAGCAACATATTCAATTCTATCGAGATGTGGTACGCAAGGTATTGCTGGAACGGCAAGTCGAGGTGTGGGAAGTTCTAGATATAGAGCATCAGCCTGTCGGTTTTATCGGGTTACATGATAACTTTATTGAGATGTTATTCGTCGATCCAAGTCAGCATGGACAGGGAGTAGGGCGTCTTCTGATCGAACATACAATCAGTATCAAAGGACCCCATCTAAAGGTGGATGTCAATGAACAGAACCCTGGAGCTACGCAATTCTATAGCAAAATGGGGTTTGTTCAAATCGGACGCTCCGAATTCGATGGATCTGGCAATCCGTTCCCGCTATTGCATCTGGAAATCTCATAAAGGATAAAAATATATTCCCGTTGAAGTCGCTAATTTAGCGGCTTTTTTGTTTGGTGTGACTTAGTATGATTTGAATCCGTCATTTTGTCGTATGCCTAATATAAATATTTACCTCTTGCATAAAGAACGTATGTTCGGTTTATAATATATACAAACATATGTTCTTAAATGTACAGGAGTGATTTCAGTGTGGACTAAGCAGCGAACCATCATGCTCATTGATATGCAGAGCTTTTATGCTTCAGTCGAAAAGGCAAAAATGCCCCAATACAAAAATAAACCCCTCGCCGTTGCAGGCGATCCAGCAAGACGTTCTGGCATTATCCTTGCCGCTTGTCCGTTGGCCAAAGCTAAAGGTGTATCTACCGCGGAACCACTCTGGCAGTCTCTTCAGAAGTGCCCTGAACTGATCATTGTAAAACCACACATGCAAGAATACATCGAAGTTTCCACCCAAATCATGTCCATTATTGAGGAATTCACCGATCTGGTTGAGCCATACAGTATAGACGAATTATTTGCTGATGTTACAGGGTCTATGCATCTATTTGGTAATGATCCAATCGATCTGGCCAAACAAATTCAAGACAAAATCTATAATGAAACAGGAGTTTACGCCAGAGCAGGCATTGGTGAAAACAAAATTATCAGTAAATTGTGCTGCGATATGATTGCTAAAAAAGCGGAGGGAGGCATTTTTCACTTAAAGAAAGAGGAGTTACACCTTCACATTGGAGATAAGCCCATCCGCGATATGTGGGGGATTGGCTCAAGAATGGAAAAACATCTGTGGAAGATGGGCATCCGAACCATTAAAGACCTGGCGAATACGCCTCTTAGCAAATTAAGAAGCAAGTGGGGCGTTAATGGAGAAGTCATCTGGAGAGTCGCCAATGGACTCGACAATTCGCCGGTAACCGTCAACACGCACAGTACACAAAAGGATATCGGAAACGGAATGACCCTGCCTAGAGATTTCTCAGAAGCATGGGAGATCGAAGTTGTTATCCTCGATATCTGTACAGAAGTGTGTAGAAGAGTCCGTAAAAAAGGGCTGATGGGTAGTGTCATATCTGTGAGTGTATCGGGAGCAGATTTTGATCACCCAACGGGTTTTCACAGGCAAGTTAAACTGTCTGATCCTACAAACATAACCGTTGATGTGTGCAAGATTGCCAAACGCATATTCCATCAACACTGGGATGGGCAACCGGTGCGCCGTGTAGGCGTATCCCTGTCTCAATTATCCAACGCGGATACATATCAACTATCTTTCTTCGATGATCAAGAGCAGAAACGAGCCATTGATCAGGTGATGGACGACATTAAGGATCGATTTGGCGACATTGCCATTCTGCGAGCGAGCTCCATTACGGCTGCGGGTCAAGCGATCGATCGGGCATCTAAAATTGGGGGGCATTACAAATGAGCAAAAAACTGGAGGCCAATGGATTATGGGAATCGAGCCGCATGATGCTTCCACAACATAAAGAACGAATTATACAGCATCGTACTCAAATTCGATATCAAACGAAACCTATACTTCATGAAGATGAGTGGGAGATTATTGCTCAACATATAGAAATGTCGCTCAATTATACGTTGCAAGCCACCATTGAAGTATTTCATGAGTCCGGCAATCGCTATATACATGGGATCGTCACTTCCGTCAGTGCCTTTGGAAAGAAAATCAAAATTGAAATGGAGAATGGATTTGAATGGGTCGATTTTGATCAATTGGTCACTGTAAAACTTGAAGAAGGAGGCGTGCAAAGTGAGGCAGACTTCTGAAGAACTTTTACTCGTGAAAAGGGTGGTAGAGCTCCCCTATCTTTTAGGTGCGCTGGAAGTAGATAAGCATAAAATATACGCTTCAAACTTTAAGATGAAATCGGTGTATATTGACTACCTGGACGATACCCAAAAGAAAATTGCTGTAGAGATGTACAAATTGAAACAAAGTTTAAAGCAGCAGCATATCAAAATCATAGATGAACAGAGATCCCAGCTGAGTTTAACGGTAGATTATTCTGTAAGAGGTTATCTTCATAAAATGACACTATTGTGGAGCAAAGTGAAAGTGGATGTAACCTTAATGCTTACTGAACATATGAGTGTTGATATCACCGATATAACAACATAAACATATAATTAGAGCGGGATACGGTATATAAAGGTACGGGGTGGATATAATACAGCTATAACCATTGTTTTCTTCTCCCGATTTGGGTAAACCGACCTTTGAAGTTCAAGGGTCGGTTTTTTTTGTCTCAAATTTTCGGATTGGCATATCGATCCATATACAGTACGGGCAATCCCCTGAAATTAGGAAAAATATGTTCTGGATTTCCTTTCCCGAAGTACTACTGTGATCCCTAAATCATCCAATCCTCAAAGAATAAAAGAGAACAGTGATCTATTCGACTTTGAGCTGAACGCAGAGGAAATGGAACAAATTCGCCACTTGGACACGGGAAAAAGATACTCCGTAAGCCCGACAGGTCTCATGGTTAATCCGATTTACGTCAACTTTATAAAGCTCTTCAGTTGTCCATAAAACCAAAGGAGGCCGCCGATCAACAGGATCGGCGGCCTTATTCGACTATCACAAAATAAAAACGTGTCGTCTCCGCCTGTTTAACGTCTTCGGAACGCTCCAGAGCGCGCCAGCGCATAGAAAATCAAGAGAGCTATGACTGACCCGACGATCGCGGGTATGATATGAAATCCACCCACTACCGGCCCCCTCGGCCCCAACAGTTCATACCCTAACCATGAACCAACAAAACCAGCAATGATATTGCCGAGTACGCCTCCCGGCACATCCTGTCCAATCAAATTTCCGCTTAACCAGCCAATTAGCCCACCGACAATAAGTATCCAGATTAAATACATGAATGGGTCTCCCTTCGATTGATTTATTACAAGTTATGTTTCGTTAGGGCGAATGTTGCGGATGACCTGAGAATCGACCATGAAACCATTTCCATTTTAATCCAATGATAGTAAAATCGGTTGTACCACTACTCGTATGAATGCTGGTGCAGGTGGGATTAGAGATACCAGTATAGAAAGGAGGCGCTTAGGTGTTCATGCTTCGAAGTCCGTTTATTGTAACCTTGTTAATGATGTGTCTGATGTCAGGTTTGACGGCTTGTTCGGAGTCAGAGCAATCGGAAGATGGGGATGCTTCGAACAAGGCTAACTTCACGGAGCAAATGCAGAGCCTTAATCTGAATATGGAAAAACCGTCATGGAAACTGGATACCACCCCCGTGAATCTAACGTGGTTCATTGGAGCCGAATGGTACGGACACACATGGGGGGAGAGTCTGACTTCCAAATATGTCACCCAAAAAACAGGGGTTAATATCGAATTTGAAGTAGCCACTGGTGAACCTAGCGAGATGTTATCACGGATGTTGACGAGCGGTAGTCTGCCGGATTTGATAACCATCGGCTCCTGGGAGAGTGCAGTTAACAAACTGAGGGATAGTCATCTCATCTATGCCCTGGATGAGTTAGCCAACCAGTATGATCCGTACTTTTACAAGGTTGCAGGTGATGGTGTTCTACAATGGTATCGACAGGATGACGGTCATACCTATGTCATTCCCAATGATGCGTACAGTCCCGAACAGATGCGTTCAACCGGCTTGACGGGAGCAAACCAAACCTTTCTCGTACGTAAAGATCTGTATGAGTCGATGGGCAAACCGGACCTTAGCACACCGAAAGGTTTTCTTAATGCATTGCGATTGCTGAAGAATCAATATTCGGTTTATAAAGGCCAACTAATCAGTCCGTTTTGGGTACAGGGAAATGCATCTTATGGAATGACCGAATACTTGCAAAATCTGCTTGCGATCCCCCATGAACAGAACGGAAAGGTTTACGACCGAATGACAGATCCCGATTATATCGAGTGGCTGAAAACATTTCGTACCGCATACGAGCAGGGCTTGATTAATGTTGATTTTCTGGTCGACTCCAGTGCACAGGTGCAGGATAAAACCAACCATGCCCAGTATTTTATGATGATTCGGGAATGGACAGACATATCGGACATCAATTCAAAATTGGAAGTCCTTACGAATCAAAATTCAACCTATATTGCTGTAGATGGACCCCAAAGCAGCAGGGGAGAATCCGCCAAACTGTTCCCTGGCAGCATGGATGGCTGGATGGTTACGATGATTAGCAGATCCACGAAAAACCCTGAACGAGCTATCCGATTTTTGACCTATCTGTCCAGCGAAGAAGGCCAAAGGGATTTATTTTTGGGCAAAGAAGGGGAAACCTGGACGATGGAGAACGGCAAACCGCAGTTGACGGCAGCAATGGTCCAGTTGTATGACACGGATCGGGAGCGGCTGGAAAAGGAATATGGCATTATGGATACCTACTGGATGCTGCGAAACCCTGCTTTCGTGAACCAGTGGAGACCAGAGCATACTCCATCCATTAAGCAAATGGAGGCGTTCGCCAACCAACAGGCCGATCTGGATAGCGGTATCTATAAGGGATTGGATCCCGTAGGGGATTCCGATATAGCGTTAGCCTGGTCACGTATTTCTCAGAATTGGGAAGAAGTGCTGCCAGAATTGATTACAGCGAAGGATGAAGCTGCCTTTGACAAAATTTTCGAGAATTTTCTGATCCGTCGTGTGAACTACGGCTTTAACCAGGTGATGGAATATCGCCAGGCTGAACTGGAACTGCGGAAAGCCAAGATAGCTAGATAACTATTCCCTAATACATGGTTAACGATCAGCTAACTAGTAATATAGGGTATAACAGAGGTGGTGAATACATCCGAATGAAATACCTGCTGACGAGATTGAGGAAGCTTTATCGCAATGCCCGTATATCCCAAAAGCTGTTTCTGGCATTTAGCCTAATGATTGCCATACCTGTTATTTTGATATCCTTTGTGTATATCCGCATGCAAGAAAACCAGCTATATAAGGACGCTATGGCAACAGGAAACAGTCACGTTTCATGGCTAAATGAACAATTACGCAGAAGAATGGACATGATTGAGAACGCTTCCAATACAACGCTCACTCAAAAGTCATTTGTGGATTTTATTCATTCCAATATGATTGTGGATGGACTGCGTCTGGTAAAGTTCAAGCAAAACCAGTATGAGCAAATGCTCAATATCATTCAAAGCAATGCGATGATCAGTGAGCTTAGCTTTTACGTCGATAACCCAAACTTGTATGAAATCTGGCCTGAAATCTATCATTACAAGAAATTTTCGCCGCAGGATTATTGGGTAAAGCTTCGGGATGAAGGTGGTGCGGCTTACCGCTTATTTTCTTTTAGGGATGGTGAAGACACATTATCCTACTATCGTCTGGTTCGCCTTCAAGGGCAGGAACAAAAACGCCCTAGTATTCTGGAAGTGCGCGTCCCGCACAGTTTGTTTTTCAGCGATCTGCTACAGGAGAACAAGGGGGACTTCTTTTCGGTGTTGATGAACGCAAGCGATTCTCCCCAGTATGTTTACAATCCCCAGCATGAGTTTTCGGAGAAGTACGGGCAGGCGCTGAAGGAGATCCTTGGCAGTATTCATCACCAGTTGGATATATCGCCGCAGGAAAGCCCGCTTCAGGTTAGGGTGGGAGATCAGAGCTACTATGTATTGTATCGATACATCGCCCCGTTGAACACTTACGTGGTCGATATTGCTTCTCATCAGGCATTGATGAAGGGGCCGCGCAGTTGGTATGCATTTGTGGTAACGATTACATTATGTGTATTGCTGCTGATTATGCTACTCGTATCCCAAACGACGCGGCGTATTTTCCGGCGGTTGGATAGCGTATTGGTATCCATGCGTCAAGTACGGAAAGGCGAGCTGGATGCAATGATTGATACAGGCCTTGATGAGAACGAAAGAGGAGATGAAATCGATGAGGTGGCGGTGAATTACAATAAAATGTTACATGAGGTCAAACGCCTGATGACACAGGTCGTGGATAAGCAGTTAATTGCCAAAAACGCACAGTTACACTCCCTGCATTCGCAGATCAATTCCCATTTTTTATATAACGCCCTGGAATCGATCCGGATGGTGGCAGAGGTACAAAAGCAGCCTGCTATAGCCAATTCATTGGTGTCGCTCGGCTCCCAGCTACGCTACAGCATGCAGTGGCGCAGCGATACTGTTGCTTTTCGTGAAGAGCTTGCCAATATCCAAAGTTATATTGAATTTATCAACTTTATGGAAGGCGGCAGTATCGTTATGACCGCGGATCTTCCGCAGGAGATACTTCGCTACGCCATTCCCAAGATGTGTATGCAGCCCATCGTTGAAAATGCCATTCACCACGGGGCACCTTCAGGTGGCAGGGTATCTATAGAGATTACCTTTTCTGTGGAGAATGACAGTCTGTTATTCATTAACATAAGAGATGACGGAGAAGGGTTAGAGCCTGAGATGTTACACCGTCTTCAGGCAGTGCTGCGAAGCGAAGCAGATACGCCGATGGTTACTAGCAGGAGCGGACTTGGTTTGGAGAACGTGAATAAGCGGTTGCAGCTTCATTATGGCAAGAATTGCGGTCTTTGGATTGATAGTGTGAGAGGTGAATATACCTGTGTAACGATACGCTTGCCTTGGGAAAATGTAAATCTTGGAGGGTGGTAGAGCATGATTAATATCCTGATTGTGGACGATCAAAAACACATTCGTGACGGCCTGCAGGCCATGCTGCATCAATTTCCTCTGAAGCTGAACAACATATATTGTGCCGCGAGCGGGATGGAGGCGCTGTGCCTATTGCGGCAGCATTGCATTCACATCGTTATTACCGATATCAGGATGCCGGATATGGATGGGTTGGCACTCATGGCTCAAACCAAAGAGGAATATATGGATGTGGAATACCTCATTATCAGCGGTTATAGTGATTTTACATATGCCCAAAAAGCGATCGGGCTTGGGGCAAAGGGCTACTTGCTAAAACCTTTGAAGCGAGAGGATCTGCAAAATTCCCTGGAGCATGTATGGCAAGAGATCCAGACACGGCAGGCACTTACGCATAATATGCAGCATGTATCCCGTCTCGCCCAAGAGACCGAGAGTAAAGAATTAAGAATGTTTATGCAAGGTGCGTTAAGTGATGACGCATGGATTCTTCAGATTGAGGAAAAAAATGATCCGTTATGGCGTAATTATCGCCTAGCCCTGCTGAGAGAAGAAGTTGGCATTAACCAGCCCGGAGCCAGCAGCACCCATAGTATGGAATCCATTGCTTATCGTGTGTTTGGCAGACAAGGTTGTATTTGCCTGCAACATCGCCCATACCTGATCCTTGCGGTGGATGCGTCCATAGATCCAAGTGTTTTTCCTGCAGCACTCAAGGAAGGAAAGATCGCTGCCATAACGGCCATGACTAACCCGATTCAGGGGTTAAAAGAACTACCAGACAGCTATACCCAAGTGCTTGAGCTCTATCGCCACAGTTACCTGTTTCCTGATCAATACAGTATCTTCCCAGCACATATTGAGCATATGGAGCAGCAGTGGCAACTTCCCTATGAAGACTTATATGAACTCTTCCAATCAGTTGGAACAGATAACAGTGGAATAATGACTCAGGGTATTTCTGCACTATTTCACAAAAAGGTACTGCAACGCTATCCTATTCGTTATACCCAGCAGCTCTGCGCCGCCACGGTTCAGATGATGGAGGAATACGAACGAGTTATCCGCCCTTATATGGGGGAAGAAGCGCTGGACCTTGAATCATTGCGTAATCTCTTTGATTATCCAGGGATGCGTGATTATATACAAGCACTGCAACAGCAGCTGCTTCGGCTGAATCAGTTCTATTATGACTTTAAGTGCAGCTATCGCCATTCGCACGATCTCAATGAAGCCATTCGTTATATACACGAGAGTTACCATAAACCGCTGGACCTCGCGATGGTATCCAATCATGTATCGCTTAATTATGCTTATTTTTCAAATCTGTTTAAGAAGAATATGGGTAAAGGTTTTGCTGAATACCTACGAGATGTGCGTCTGGATAAAGCACGGCGGCTTCTCGCCGAAACGGATCATAAAATTGTTGAGGTTGCTGCTATGGTTGGATATGAGAGCTACAAAAGCTTTACACGCGTGTTCCGACATGTGATGCAGATCCAACCCACAGAGTACCGACAAATGATGCGGCGGAAGGCAGATTGAATCAAAAGCCAAAAAAATGGGATACCACAAAAACAATTGTACCTTTTCAGCAAATTACCCTATTCGATAGAATAAAGATATCCCTCATGTAAGCGATTACCTAAATGCGCATGGATTGGGAAAATCTATTATTCTATTAAAGGAGGGCAATGATGAAACCTTCTCATTTTACGGAGAAAAGATTTATGAAAAAGGTACTCGGTATGTTGCTTGTGATTGTGATGTTGGCTAGTGTTGGTATACTGCCAGCTTCAAAGGTTCAGGCAGCAGGAACTACCGTAACTTCAATGGAGTACTTCTCACCCGCAGACGGGCCGGTTATTTCAAAATCAGGTGTTGGCAAGGCCAGCTTCGGATTTGTTATGCCTAAGTTCAATGGAGGCTCTGCGACATGGAATGATGTTTACAGTGATGTAGGCGTTAATGTAAAAGTGGGCAACAACTGGGTTGATATCGACCAGGCAGGCGGTTATATCTATAACCAAAACTGGGGGCACTGGAGCGATGGCGGCTTCCATGGCTATTGGTTCACCCTCTCCGCAACAACCGAGATTCAACTGTACTCCAAAGCGAATGGTGTTAAGCTGGAGTATCAACTTGTATTCCAAAACATCAACAAAACAACCATTACAGAGATGAATGCAACACAGGGTCCACAGATCACAGCAGGTTTCACAGGCGGTGCAGGCTTTACATATCCAACGTTCAACAATAATCCTGCGGTCACTTATGAAGCTGTTGCGGATGATTTGAAGGTGTATGTCAAACCTGTAAACAGCAGCACCTGGATTGATATTGACAATAACGCAGCCAGCGGCTGGATCTACGATCAAAATTTTGGCCAATTCACGGATGGCGGCGGGGGGTACTGGTTTAACGTAACGGAATCGATCCATGTCAAATTGGAATCCAAGACTTCTTCGGCTAATCTTGTTTATACCATTACGTTTAATGAACCTACAAGAAATTCATATGTCATTACGCCATACGAAGGAACAACCTTCACAGCAGATGCAAATGGTTCCATTGGGGTTCCGCTTCCGAAAATTGATGGGGGGGCGCCAATCGCCAAGGAACTGGGCAATTTTGTATACCAAATTAACATCAATGGGCAATGGATTGATTTGAGTAACGCCAGCCAGAGCAAATTTGCATACTCCGGTAATGGGTACAACAATATGTCCGATGCCAACCAGTGGGGTTACTGGGCCGATTACGTCTATGGCCTTTGGTTCCAGCCGATCCAAGAGAATATGCAGATTCGTATCGGCTATCCGCTGAACGGTCAGGCGGGTGGGAATATTGGCAACAACTTCGTCAACTATACCTTCATCGGCAATCCAAATGCCCCACGTCCGGATGTATCCGACCAAGAGGATATCTCCATCGGAACGCCAACCGACCCGGCAATCGCGGGCATGAACCTCATCTGGCAGGATGAGTTTAACGGAACTACACTGGATACAAGTAAATGGAACTATGAAACAGGATATTATCTCAATAACGATCCGGGTACCTGGGGATGGGGAAATGCAGAACTGCAGCACTACACGAACAGCACCCAAAATGTATATGTACAGGACGGAAAGCTGAATATCAAAGCCATGAACGACAGCAAATCTTTCCCGCAGGACCCGAATCGGTATGCACAGTATTCTTCAGGAAAGATCAACACCAAGGATAAACTGTCCTTGAAGTATGGCAGAGTCGACTTTCGTGCCAAACTTCCTACAGGTGATGGTGTATGGCCGGCGCTGTGGATGCTTCCACAAGACTCGGTATACGGCACTTGGGCTGCATCAGGTGAAATTGATGTGATGGAAGCGAGAGGCCGTCTGCCTGGATCAGTAAGCGGTACCATACACTTTGGTGGACAATGGCCCGGGAACCAGTATTCGGGCGGCGATTATCACTTCCCGGCAGGGCAAACTTTTGCCAATGATTATCATGTATACTCGGTAGTCTGGGAAGAGGACAACATTAAATGGTATGTAGACGGCAAGTTTTACTATAAAGTCACTAACGAGCAGTGGTATTCCACAGCAGCACCAAATAATCCGAATGCGCCTTTCGATGAGCCGTTCTACCTTATTATGAACTTGGCAGTCGGCGGAAACTTTGACGGCGGCCGCACTCCGAACGCATCTGATATCCCGGCGACTATGCAAGTGGATTATGTACGCGTGTATAAAGAACAGTAATAAAACAGCTGTTTTCGCAATGAACAAGCCGTTGATCTGATGATCAACGGTTTGTTTGTTCTTTGAATTGATGTTGTACCAGCCGTCACAACCTTCTATTGCCAGGAGGAGTTCTGCGTTTTCTTTCTGCCCATTATGAAAGTCCAGGCCATTAAAGAGGCAGAAAAACTTGAGGAGCAAGACCTTATCGAGGTGACGCTACGAATTTCGGTCAAAGGCGCTTACCGGAGCTTGACAAGTTCAAAATTTTTATATATAACTAATTCAGTTATAACCATTATGGTTATATTTAAAAAATGAAAATTGGAGGTAAGCATGAAAATTACAAATCATTTTATACCCGTTTTTACCGATCAACTGGAGTTAACCGTTGCATATTATGAATCTCTTGCTAATCGAACTATGGATCGCACCTGGAATATTCCCGAGGCTGGCTTATCTTTAGCCACAGTATATCCTTACGTCATTGTATCTGGAAGTCCAGAGGCTTTGGAGCCCGCTAGATCACTTCGAGCAGTGGTGTATGTCGATTCCATGGACGAATTGAAGGTAGAACTAACAAAACAAAATACCCTTATCGTAAGAGATCAGCATGGTCCTATTGGTCCAAGCGTTTTTGTTCAACATCCTGATGGTAGTTTTATTGAATATGTTGAGCCTGCGGAAGCTTCTGTCTGAATTGGTGCAAAATCAAAAAATACAAAATAAAGCTACTCCGTTAGAGGAGCAGCTTTATTTTGCATTTGCCTTTATCCGTAGTTGCTCCACAATTTGAGCTAGGGTAACAGAAGCGAGTTCATCCTCCATAGCCTTCTGTGCATTAGAGAATTGGGGTAATAGAATGGATTCAATGTTCATTCCTACAGAACAATTGGGGTCAGTATCCTTGTGAATTTTGAAAAGCTGATTTCCATCCACAGATTCGACTGCTTGAAAAATACCCAGTAGGGTTAGTTTTTCGGGAGATATCAGAAGAGAGGCCCCCGCAACTCCTGGTTTTGTATCAATATAACCTGCTTTTTTGAGCTGAGCCATAATCCTTCTAATGACTACAGGGTTACTATTGATACTACGGGCAATTCGATCGCCTGTACTATATAGGGGGTCCAACGAGATCATGGAGAGAATATGGACTGCCATCGAAAAGCGACTACTTATTTGTTTCAATCTACTCACCTTCTTTGCTGAATAGTATAGTTTCTTTCATAGAACAGGTCAATCGACGGGCATACCGGAAAACAGGGAAGATCCCTGAATTAACTAAAACCATAATAAGGAGGGTCTCTGTCCGGGATTGAAGCGTGATGTTGTGATGTCAGAGAATGCGCAGTTGATAATAATTATCATTCATGCTATATTGTTCACCAGTAAATAAAATATAATAAATTATCAAAAAACACTTTATTATTAAAGCAATATTTTTGTTTACAAGTAAATAAGGAGCGATCATAAGATGACTTCAAAAGATCGAACAAAACAGCTGCTTCATGACCAATTTATCCGTCTTTTACATGTGTATGAGAACCACAAGAATACAGAAATTGAGCATTTCCTAAGTATCGCCCAGCGAGAAAGCATCGAGAAAATCCCTCAGCATTTGACCGCGGTTCATATGATAGATTGCATAGGCAAGCATGAGCCTATTAACAGCACAGGTATTGCCGAGGCGATGAATTTGTCCAAAGCAAGTATCACGAAAATTGGCAACAAACTGCTGGAGGAAGGATTCGTCAAACGCACAAAAATGAATGACAACAAGAAGGAGAGTTATTTCCGGTTGTCACCGCAAGGCAAAAAGATCTTTGAACTGCATGAACGTCTGCATGTACATGAGGCTGAACGCTTCAATCGTACTCTCGACAAATATTCGGAAACAGAGCTAAAAGTAATTCATCAATTTCTTCAAGACAGTAGCATCAATATTGAATCCAGATCGAACGAAGGAGAGTGAAGCATTTGAGTCTGGCAGAATTGATCAGGGAGCGCAGAAGCATTCGTAAATGTAACTCTACGCCGGTGGACCAGGAGTTAGTTGTTGAATTGCTACGTAAGGCTAATCGGCTTCAACCATTTGGTGAGACTGGCTCGTGGCGTGTGGTATATGCCGGAACTCCAGAAGCGCGTAACCGGTTGGTGGACTGCATGCTCGAACAGATGTCGCAGAGCAAGATTGGCAAACTGATTCCCGGGAAACTTCTGGATGTTTTCAAAAAGAGATTTACCGATATTCCTGCCCACGTCATTGTTATGTCGACTGCAGGACCGGATCGTCTCACCAATGACCGCAATTATGCTGCTGCCTGCGGGATGATGCAGTGCTTCCAACTGATGGGTTGGGAACAGGGGTTAGGGATGCTATGGGATACAGAGTCCATAATTCAGCATGAAGGGTTTTTCAAAGGAATTGGCCTGCGTGAGGATGAAAGATTTGTTGGCATTCTTCATATAGGATATTTCGACAAAGTGCCAAGAAGTCGGAAAAGAACACCAGCCGAGCAGAAGTGGACCGTATTACGAGGGCAGTCTACATAGCAGAGGAGGATGTAAAATGAAATTGTCAGATTTGGAAGAAGACATGGGCGGTCCGATTGAGTTTATGGATCGACCGGTATCGCAGGACTTAATCCTTGAGTTGCTCAATCATGCCGTATGGGCGCCAAATGATGGACTCCGAGAGCCGTGGAGATTTATATTTGCTGATAACCGGTATGGGAACATCATGCAGGGATTGCAGGAGCAGGCCCCTGCGTATCTTCTGGTCTTGGTGAAAACAGAGGCTGACCAACATAAGCGGGAAGAAGACTTTGCAGCGGTCTGTTGCCTAATTCAGAATTTCCGCTTGCTGGCTCATGAGCAGAGTTTGGGTGTGCGCTGTACCTTGCATGACTGGATGTACGACTCGAGCCATACTGAAGTGTTCGGTGTACTGAATAACGAGCGTATTGCTGCAGTTCTGGAATTGGGATACGGTGCAAATCAGTGGAAAGGAAATACGGAGTTACCTGAGACTCAACTTCATTTTGAACTGCTCTAGGGTGGACAGGAGGGGATGAGACTTTAAAGGAAAAGAGGGATATAAATGACTACGCTAGGATTGATCCGACATGGAGTCACGGATTGGAACGATGAATATCGAACACAAGGCCATTCCGATATTCCGCTTAATGAGAGAGGTCGAAACCAAGCTGAACTATTGGCCAAAAGAATTGGCATAGAACATTGGGACTATATTTATTCTAGTGATTTGTCCAGAGCACTTGAAACAGCGGAAATCATCGGTAAGATCAAGAATATTGAAGTGAGAACAGACCCGCGCTTAAGAGAAATGAACTGTGGACTGATAGAAGGAACGACAGAACAGGAACGCGTCAAACGGTGGGGATATGGATGGTTCAGACTAGATCTTGGTATCGAATCAAACGATGAGATTGTAAAAAGAGGAAAGCAGTGTCTTACCGACATATCATTCAGACACCCAGACCAGAATATATTAATTGTGAGTCACGGTGCATTCCTTGGAATAACTCTGAAGAGACTCGTACCCCATATCGACATGACTGAAAGTCTCTTGAATACATCGATTACCCTGCTGATTACAGGACAATCGCGATGGAACTGTTCGCTATATAACTGCACTAAACATTTAGTATGAGATGAATGATGTTGTTTTCACTGATGGTGGCTTTTTTATTTTATAATAAATGGTTTTTTAATCTAGAAGAAGTGTCGATAAACAAGAACATATTCCCATTGCCGATTAGTTAATTAACTAAGTGAGGGCGATGGGCAGACGAAAGCACGGGCCGGAGCCTGTTCTATATCCGAATCTTCTTGGCGCACAACCTCCGCTTCAGATCGACGGCAACCTCGCGGCCTCTGCCAGAGACTGTGTGCTTAGAGGTGAAGGCCCCATTGTGGTAACGCTAGAGTTGAGTTAAAACGCGTTATGGATCGGAAGATTGTTGCATGGAAAATGCTCTATTCGGTCTTTATAATGAGGGCAGACTTGGGCAGGAGAGGCATAACCAGCTCCGCTCAGGGCACAGCATGCAACAATAAGGAGGCACATCATGCTAACTAGCGATACAGCCGTACAAGTGCAGCAACAGAATGATAATCTTGTAAGCGTTACAAATGGGCACGTGAGCCTGGAGATCAATCTTAAAAATGGTGAAGTGTCCTGTATCAGCAATCATTCTTCCCATGTAAAGGGCATTCGTAGTGCTTTTCGCTGGCACGGCCGGGAATACAGCACGGATCATTATCAGAACCATGAGCTGGCGGCACAGGAAGATATTGTCCGAGAAGGTTTTGGAAAAGGCATCCGCTTGGTCGTGCTGCATAAAACCTCGTTGCTGCCGCAACTGGAGCAGCATTTTTATATGTATGAATCCTCACCGTTTGTACTGGTGCAGACCGCTATAGTCAGTGATGAAGAGCTTAAGGCGAATCGCATGGCTGTCATCCAATCCAAAATCATATCCCTCGGCGGAAATTCCGGCCAGGATGAACCGAGCATTCTGCGTGTACCGTTTGACAACGATAAATGGGTGAGATATACGGTGGTCAAGCCGCCGCTTGATGTGGAGAGCTACGAAGCGACAGTTTTGTTCGCGCCCGATAGCCGCCGGGGAATTGTGATGGGTTCCCTTACGCATAAAGTATGGAAAACAGGGATTCGTATGCAAAGCGAAAAAAGCAGACAGATAGAGGGACTTGATCTGTACGGTGGTGCCGTGAGTGAACTGACTCGCGATTCCCAGCCTCATGGCTATGTGAAGGGAAAAAGAGTGGAATCTCCCCTGGTATTCATCGGGTTCTATGAAGACTACCGTGAAGGTCTTGAAGCCTACGGTCAGGCGAATACCTGGATTGAGGCTCAATTACCTTGGGAGGGCGGCGTTCCGATCGGGTGGAACAGTTGGTCTGCGGCCATGAGTGATCTGGACTATGATCTGTATACAGCAACCAGCGATTTTCTTAAAAAAGAAGTGCAACCACTTGGATTCCAGAATGAAGATACTTTATATATTAACTTTGACGCGTTCTGGGACAATTTCACACCGGAAGAAATGAAGAGTGCGTTGGACCGGGTACGGCAAAACGTACATAGGGCGGGCACGTATTGGACCCCATTTGCCTTTTGGGGAGGGCCTGATCAGTTCGGTCAGACGGTCGAAGGAACAAAAGGCAAATACACCTATGCTGATATCCTGCTGCGTGACGGTGAGGGCGAGATCCTGCCGGATGTAGACGGTGGTCTGGCTATTGACCCGACACATCCTGGAAACCTGCAAAGAATTGACTGGTTCACGGACAAATTCATCTCGGAAGGTTTCGAATATATCAAATTGGATTTCTTGGCGCATGGCGCGCTGGAAGGGCAGCACCACAACCCGGATATTACAACAGGAATCGCGGCTTATCATTATGGCATGTCTTATTTGCAGCATAAGCTCTCGCCAGACGTAATCGGACGACCGTTTTTCATTAACTTGTCCATCGCCCCATTATTTCCTTATGCTTATGCCCACAGCCGCCGTATCTCCTGTGATGTCTTCGGTACACTTGCGGATACGGAATACCTGCTGAACTCATTGACACACGGCTGGTGGATGAGCAATACGCTCTATCGCTACAATGATCCTGATCATTCGGTGTTGTACAAGAGCTTCAACCAGGAAGCAACCGGTTGGCATGAAGGACGCAGCCGTCTGACCGCTTCAGTTATTGCCGGTACGGTGCTCCTGCTCGGGGATGACTTCCGCAAAGAGGAAGCTGCCGAACGAGCAAAAGAATGGCTTGGCAACAAGGATATTTTGAGCGTTGCTCGTATGGGCAAAACCTTCCGTCCAGTTGAAGGTGATTATGGGAAGCTGTCTTCTGACGTGTTTGTCCTGGAATCGCCGGAAGAGAAGGGTTTCTATCTTGCCGTCTTCAATTTTGATGCTGAACAAGCTGCGGTTAAATCTATCTCGCTGGAGCGGGCCGGACTAAACGCCAATGCTGTATACAGCTTGCATGATCTGTGGGATGGCTCGCAAGGGGAAACGTCTGGAGGGCTTACTGTCACACTTGAACCGGCGGAATCCAAAATCTTCAGATTGACTGTGAAGGGAAACTGACTTGGGCGAAGTGACCATTCAAACCCGTGATTCAGTTTTAGCATAAAAACAAAGTCAAACGCGCGCTTATGTATCTCACAGATCGCGCGTTTGTCTATTTTTGAGCATGAGTCTATTTCGAGAGAAAATCATTTTGGACCGGAGGACATGATATGAATGATTTTACTATGTGGTATTCAACGCCTGCTGCACATTGGTCTCAAGGCCTGCCGCTGGGAAATGGAAGAATAGGGGCAGTTGTTATGGCTTCATCGCATCGAGAGGTATGGAGTATGAGCGAGGTTACCTTCTGGTCGGGTCGGATTGAACAAGAACAGCCTTCCGAAGGAGGCAAGGCCGCACTGGAAGAGATGCGTAGCTATTTCTTCTCCGGCGATTATGATGAAGGAGATCGTCTTGCCAAACAACATTTACAGCCAAAGAAGCGTAATTTCGGCACCAATCTTGGACTATGTGAAGTTGTTATTGATTTCGAGAAGAAGAATTCGGATTCTGATGAAGAGGGGATTTTCCAACGTGAGCTGGATCTGACTCAAGCGCTGGCCGGGGCGTTCTCGAAGAATGACGACAGCATGATTCGACGTGAAGTTTTCGCTTCCAATATCGATGATCTAGTGGTCTCCAGAGTCTGGAGCGAAGTTCCGGGTGGGGTAACCTTTACACTTGGCCTACAGGCAGGTACGGAATCATTTAAGGTTGTAGCTTTAGATGACAATACGCTTGAATTCCAAGGACAGGCAACGGAAAATGTACATAGTGATGGGACTTGTGGCGTATGGGCCAAGGGTTTGGTCAAGTTGGTTATTTCCGGAGGGGCCATCGCAAGTAGAGATGGTCGATTGACTGTGACCGGAGCGGATGAGGCATGGATTTATTTTAGTGTGAGCACAGATTATCGCCGTACAGATCAGGATTGGGAAACAGAGAGCGGGTCTACGCTTTTGAAGGCTTTAGACAAGGGATATGCCTTACTCAGGGAGGAGCATATTCGCGATTACGGCGAGCAATATGACAAGGTTGATATTCAATTGGGGGGCAAGAGGAAAGCCGATCTGGCTACAGATCAACGCATTCGTTTGTTGGAACAGGGTGATGGAGATGAAGATCCGCAACTGTTCGCATTATTTTTTCAATATGGACGGTATCTGACCATTGCGGGTTCTCGCAAGAACTCTCCGCTGCCGCTCCATCTCCAGGGAATCTGGAATGATGGTGAAGCGTGCCGGATGGGCTGGAGCTGTGACTATCACCTGGACGTGAATACCCAGATGAATTATTACCCCACAGAGATTGTGAATCTGGGAGAGAGCCATCTTCCGCTGTTGCGCTACGTTGAAGATCTCGCACTGGCAGGCAGAGAAACGGCACGTAACGTATATGGATGCGACGGATGGGTCGCTCATGTGTTCTCCAATGTATGGGGTTTTACGTTACCTGGATGGGAGACCTCTTGGGGATTGAATGTTACAGGCGGATTATGGCTGGCTACACACCTGATTGAGCATTATGAGTACAGTCAGGATCGTGTTTTCCTTGAGAATGTGGCCTATCCCGTACTTAAAGAATCGGCGGCTTTCTATCTGGACTATATGTGTGAGCATCCTCGGAACGGTTGGCTGGTAACGGGCCCTTCCAATTCACCGGAAAATCATTTCTATCCTGGTAATTCAAGAGAAGGGGCACAACAGCTGTCCATGGGAACGACAATGGACCAGATGCTGGTGCGCAGGCTCTTTGAGTTTTGTCTTCATTCAGTTAAACTTCTGAACAAAGACGAGGAACTTGAACGCAAGCTGTATGAAGCAATTAGCAAGCTTCCACCTCTACAGATCGGCAAGAAAGGCCAGTTACAAGAGTGGCTGGAGGATTATGAGGAGGTGCAGCCGGAGCATCGGCATTTGTCCCATATGTATGCTCTGTATCCGGACAGTCAGATTACACCTGAGCTTACACCGGAACTCAGTGCGGCAGTACGACTAACGCTGGAGAACCGCATGCTCCAGGAAGAGCTGGAGGATGTTGAATTTACGGCTGCTTTGTTTGGACTGGGTTTTGCGAGATTGCATGATGGGGAAATGGCATATAAACACCTCTCACATTTGATCGGCGGCTTGTGCTTTGATAATCTGCTCACCTATTCCAAATCCGGCATTGCAGGAGCAGAGAGTAATATTTTCGTCATTGATGGAAATTTCGGCGGTACAGCTGTCTTAGCGGAGATGCTGCTGCAAAGTTATGCGGGCGAGATTCACCTTCTCCCAGCACTGCCACAGGCATGGAGCACAGGATCTATCTCCGGTCTGCGGGCAAAAGGGAATGCTGAGGTTGACATCGTCTGGGAAAATGGAAAGCTGACCTCAGCGAACATTCACACGAGCTCGTCAGGAACGTTCACCATTTGTTGGGGGAAACAAAGAACGATCCTGCATGCCGAAGCAGGCGGAAGTTACTATTTCAATAGCGAGCTGGAGTTGGTAAAATAACGATCTATACTTGAAAATAACTTTCATTGATATGGACCATGGTCCCACGGGGGGAAAAACATATAATAGAGACAGAAAGAGACAAAGGGAGGGGACATGGATGTACAGTATTTTTTTGGTAGACGATGAAGAGCTGGGACTTGAGATGATGAGGGATTATATCCGTTGGGAAGAGATGGGGATCTATATCATGGGAACAGCGAGTAACGGCAGGGAGGCCTTGGAGAAGATTGAGGCTACCCAGCCGGACATCGTTCTTACCGATGTTCAGATGCCGATAATGAACGGGATTGATCTGGCTAGAAAGATATATGAGAGCTACGACTCGATCCAAGTGATGTTTCTGACCGGACACGACGAATTTCAATATGTAAAATCGGCTATCAACGTAGGGGCCGTGGGATATATGTTAAAACCTTTGGATATGAACGAAATTGAGAGCGTTATCAGTAAAGTTAAACAGCGTTGTGAAGAGGTTGCAATGAAGAACCGTTCCATGGAGGCGGCCAAAGCCAATATCCTGAAGGAATTATCTTACGAAAAAAATGAGGCTCGTGCTAACGATCTTGCTTGTAGTTACAGCCGTCTAACCCGACAACCGGAGACCGCCCGATATGCAATGGCCTTGTTCAGTATCGATCCCAAGGAGGCTGAAGAGGAACAGCAAAGTCTGGAGGGATGTACAGGTCGGCTGGTGGCTTTTCTCGACCATTTCTTCAAGGCGAAGAACATGAAAGTGATCTTTGTGGATTACAAGGAAGGAGAGACAGGTGTATTTATGGAAGCGTCCCAGCAGCCGGGGCACTATGCATGGGAAGACTTGGCTGAGGCTATTCGTAGTGCACTGGATTTCACGGTGACGGCAGCAGTAGGCGGACAAGAGACCGAGTTAGCCCTTATTCACTGTCTGTACGAACAGACGCGTATCGTTTTGAACGAGCGTTTCTATGAAGGTACAGGCACGATTATTCATGCGGAGTCGCTTTCGAACCAGTTTTATACAGAGCATATGCCCCCTTTTGAACAAAAGGGATGGTTTGAGGCTATTAACCGACTGGATTTTGAATGGGCGGCACAGAATCTGCACGGGTATATTGAGGGATTGGCAGCACTGCGAGTCAAGAAGAAAATCATCTGCGACTGGTCGATAGATCTCGTGAATGAGCTGCTGGAGCAGCTTCATAAACCTGTTCCGAAGCGGGCTGAGCTATATCATTCCATCTATAATGCACTGACTCTGCATGAGATCGAAGATCTGATTCTCGGTACTGCGGAAGATGCTGTGAGTATGCTGGGTGAGCGGTTTATGGACAAAAATGCAAAATTGATTCATAAGGTCCGTACCCTCATCGATCAGAATTACAATCAGCCGATTACGATCAACAGCCTGTCTGATCAGGTCTATCTGTCACCGAACTATTTGAGATCCATTTTTAAGGACAGGACAGGGATGACAATTCATGATTACCTGACACGCATCAGACTGGATAAAGCCAAGGAACTGCTGGCAGATGGCTCGCTCAAGATTCACGATATCGCGCAGAACGTGGGCTATGAAAGTACATCCTATTTTATTTCTCTATTCCTGAAGACACAGGGCGTAACACCCAACGAATACAGGAAAAGTATATGACGATAAAGGTTGTTTGGTAATGATGGTATTGATATGGCAAATGAAAGAGGCTTTCCTGTATGAATAGTAACATTGTGGTATGGAACATCCCCCTCCTCCTTTTTACAATTAGGCATATAGGAAAGGAAGGAGGGGACAGAGGATTAACAGCTCTTTATGAAAGCGATTACAAAAAAGGCTATGAACCACTTCAGGAATAGGCATAGGGAGATCTAACTCAATCATTAGAAAATGGAGGCATGTTATGTTGGGACGGATGATGAAAAAAGGATTTGTGTTCTTTATCATTTTTTGCTTGGTCATTGGCGGGGGCCAGTTCGCCCGAACAGCTCACGCCGATGAGATGAATACCTATGAAGCTGAGGCCGAGGGGAATATTTTGCTTGGTAACGCGACGATCTCTGATAGCCCGACGGCTTCAGGCGGCAAGAAGGTCGGAGGCATGTACCAGGGAAGTTCCTTGCAATTTAATAATGTTACTGTAAGTGAGACAGGAAATTATAAGATTTCCGTTTACTACATTTCAGGTGATTCGCGGCCATTCAATATTAGTGCGAATGGCGGGGAGAAGCAATATGAAGAACCGCCCAAGACAGTTGACTGGGATACGGTGGGAATGTTTGATGTGACCCTTCCGTTGAACGCGGGTACCAACACCATCCTGATCGATGACAACAACTGGTATTCTCCCGACATCGACAAGATCGTGATCCGAGGTTTGGACAGTGGTCATCCGGGAGAAGGTGGCGGAGACGATTGGAAGAAAAATCTGCATGGTGCAGTCATTGAGGCAGAAGCAGCCGACAATATTTTGAAAGGCAATGCCAAGGTGGTGGACAGCAGTATCAGTTCAGGCGGAAAAAAAGTAACGGATCTGAACAAAAACAGCTCACTGCAATTTACGAATGTTACTGTACCGGCAGAGGGTACATATTTGATCCGAATATCTTATATCTCCGGTGACCAGCGACCTGTCTATATGCAGGTGAACAATGGCACGGATGAGATGATTGATCTGCCCAAGACGGCTAGCTGGAATACGGTAGGTACGTATGATGCGGAAGCTTCCCTCCATAAGGGAGTGAATACCATTACGTTCTCGGATCATGATTGGTACTCTCCCGATTTTGACCGAATTGAAGTCATCCCGTATACGCTTAGCTATGAAGCCGAAGATGCGGGCAATACGTTGACTGGTGAAGCGCGTGTAACAGAGAGTCCGAATGCTTCCGGCGGCAAAAAGGTTGGCTATCTGAATGGCGGGAGCTCCTTGACGTTCAATCAAATTATAGCCCCCATGACAGGTGATTACCGCGTTAAGGTAGATTATTTTTCCGGTGATCCACGGAGTTTCTATGTCCATGCGAATGGTGGGGAAGAGCAGTTCCACGACCTGCCCAAAACCCCGGATTGGGATACGGTAGATACGTATGATCTTACACTCCCATTAACTGAAGGCGAGAATACGATTACCTTTTCAGACAATAATGGCTATTCTCCTGATCTGGACCGGATTATCGTTGAGCCTGCGATAGAGACAGAACCCGAAACTCCGGGTGAAGGCGATGATGATCTGGGAACACCGGGTGACTCGCAACGATACGGGGATATCACGGTGACTGATTACACCCATGGCCTTCTGGTATCGAACGGAAAATATGAAGTGTCTTATAATACCCAAACCGGATTTGCCGGTTACAGCTGGGCAGACGGACAGAAGATGCGTGGTATCTTCAGCAGCATTAAAATTGGGGAGAATCTTGTTGAAACCAAAGGGTATGAGAGTCATGCAAGCGGTGGAAAACCGGTGGAAATTCAGGATGGCTTCGGCAAAGGCGTGGAGCTGACTTTTGTTCATACTTCCACTGGCAAGCCAACTCTGAAGCAAGTCTATCGGTTTTATGAAGATCAATCGTATTTCCTCAACCGTCTGGACGCTATCAGTGATACAGAGATCCAGAGTAATTATATGTCACCCATAACGGTGAAAAATACGGGCGGTGTGGATATCGGCGTCAGCTCAGATAATCGAGTACTGACGGTACCTTTTGACAACGATGCCTGGATTCGTTACAAATCTCAAACGATGAACCGGGCGGATACCAGCTACGAAATGACGACGGTATTTAATAACTCGTCTCGTCATGGTCTGGTGATCGGTTCAGTAACCCATGATACATGGAAGACTGGTATTGATTGGAAAGGTTCTGCTAATCGTTTGAATGAATTTGCTGTGTACGGTGGCGCAGCGAGTGACGTTACTCGTGACACCCAGCCGCATGGCAGCCTGACCGGTACTGAACTATCTTCACCACTGATTATGGTAGGTGGTTTCAGTGATTATCGTACAGGACTTGAAGAATACGGTAAAGCCAATGCGATCATCACGCCTCCCCTGGCCTTGAATCCGGCATTGCCGCAAGGTGTTCCGGTTGGATGGAATAGTTGGGGAGCTTATGACAGCGGGCTGTCGTATCAGAACGTAGTGGATGTGTCTAATTATTTCAAGAACAGCCTGGCGAAGTTCAATAATAACGGCAATGTATTCATTAATATGGATTCCTACTGGGATAATCTGAGTGATGCAGAGCTTGCCCAAGCCGTATCCGTAATTAAGAACAATGGTCAGCATGCGGGCATCTATTGGGGACCATTTGTATATTGGGGCAACGATATGAGCCAAAAAGTGGATGGTACCAATGGGCAATATACGTATGGGGATATTGTACTCAAGGATAGTGCAGGGAAACCTCTGCCTACACTGGATGGAGCGTATGCACTGGATGTGACACATCCGGGGAGTCAAATGCGCATGAATTATTTTCTGGATAAATTTAAAGCGCTTGGCTTCACATTCATCAAACTGGATTTCCTAACCCATGGCTCGCTGGAAGGCCAACATTATGATACTAATGTGACGACAGGGATCCAGGCATACAATGAAGGAATGCATTACGTCGAAGAACGATTGGACGGGAAAATGTTTATTAGTGCGTCCATTGCACCGATCTTTCCAAGTCAATACGCGCACAGCAGACGGATCTCCTGTGACACCTATGGCAAAATCAATGAAACGGAGTACATGCTTAATTCATTGACCTATGGCTTCTGGCAAAATGGGACGATTTATTCCTATACAGACCCTGATCATCTTGCATTAAGCAGATCATCCGGCCTGGAGGAAGCCCGTAGCCGCGTGAATTCCGGTGTAATTGCCGGTACGGTGATGCTGGATTCCGATGATGTGAATGATCCGAAGGCACAGGAGTACATGACAGCATTGTACAATAACACGGATGTTCTTCAGGTGGCGTTGAAAGGGAAAGTATTCAAACCACTTGAAGGGAATACAAACGCCAACGCCGCAGATACGTTTGTTCTGAAGGAAGGCAATGATTATTACCTTGCTGTATTTAATTACAACGGCAACAGTTCAGCAAACAAAACGATCGATCTGGGCCGCGCCGGACTGAATGATTCCAAAACCTATACTTTAAAAGACTTGTGGACAGGGGAATCTTCGTCAGCCACAGGTTCATGGTCCATCTCGCTGGGGCCGGCTGAATCGAAATTGGTTAAATTGACCGAAAAAACGATTAACCCTGAAAATCCAGGCAACCCAGGCAACCCAGGTAATCCAAGCAATCCTGGCAACAATGGCAATAACAATCATACTACTAGTGGGAACTCCGTCAACAGCACAGCTCAGGAGAACGATACCGTAACACTGATCATCACAGCCGATATGCTGAAAGTGGACAGTGGCGCAGGGAAAGCCGTTGTGGACATCAAGGCTGGTACTCAGGAGCTACAATTGTCATCTGCTGTTTTACGCCAGCTTGGCAACCATCCACTGGAAGTGAAATCAGGCAAGCTAAACCTGCAAATTCCTTCGAGTTTGTTCCAGCAGCTGTTGAGCAAGCTACCAGCTGGGCAACGGGAAGATAGTACGATTTCCTTGAAAATGGTTCCACTTGGCAGCAAGGCCAAGGAGGTCGTTGCAGCAGTGGAATCATCATCTCGGGCAACCGTTGCTCTTAAGGGAGAAATCTATGAATTCAGCCTTTCGGCAACAACCAAATCAGGTACAACCGAAACACTATCTGTGTTTGATCACCCCATTACGCTGAGCCTAGCAGCAGCCGAGAGCTTCGACCCTTCACAGGGAGGAATGTATTATATTAACGAAAATGGCGAACTGGAATTTTTAAAATCGGATTATGCGAATGGTGTATTAATGACTAAAGTGAGCCACTTCAGCAAGTATGCCGTGCTGGAACTAGATCGGACTTTTACCGACGTTCCGGCCAATCATTGGGCCAGCTCTGTCATCAAGGAGTTAGCGGCTAAGTTGTTTGTTGATGGCACAAACGAGGATCGATTTGAGCCAGGACGTGCAGTCACCCGCGCTGAATTCACCACCATGCTCGTTCATTCTCTGGGGCTGACCGTAGCAGGAGAAATACAATTTTCAGATGTTGCGACAGATGCCTGGTACGCGGAACCCATCTCGATTGCGACCCAAGCCGGAATTGTGAAGGGACGAAGCGTAGTCAGCTTCCAGCCTGATTCACAGATTACCCGGGAGGAAATCACGGTGATGCTGATGAAGGCATATGAACTGAATGTTGGGAACGTGCCTGTTGGTTCTACCAATATCTTGTTTACCGATATGGATCAGGTTTCTTCATGGGCAGCTGATTCGGTAAAGGATGCAGCCCAACTAGGACTGGTTCAAGGCCAAAGACAGGGACAGTTTGTGCCTAAAGGGATTGCATCCCGTGCAGAAGCGGCTCAGGTTATCTACAACTTAATTTTGAAGTAAACTTTAAGGCTGCGAATTATATCGCAGCCTTATTTTCATACCTTTGAAATGACAGACGATATACCCTATGGATTGTAAGAATGCGATATAGCTAATGTAACTCCTGCTTCCTACAATAATAAGTATGTTCACAACACACAGCACGAGGGTAACAGGAACTCGAAAGGATGATAAACTTGACGATTCAATATAATGAACAGCTACGTATATTTGCAATACAGACGCAAAATTCGTCCTACATTTTCGGAATTAATGAGAGAGACCACCTCCAGCATCTGTATTGGGGTGACCCCGTTGACATTGAGGACAGCGCTCCGTTGCTCCAACTACAATCCCATAGCTCTTTTGACGCGGAAGTGGAGGGAGAAGTGGAGGAGTACAGCTTCTGGGGAGGCGCATCTTATACAGAACCGTCTTTGAAGGTTCGTATGCCTGATGGGGTTCGTGATCTCCGGGTACGGTACGACCATCACGAAATTACTGAAAAGGACGGCAGAAAGACGTTGATAATTACGTTGAAGGATCAGGCATATGCACTTGAAACACAGCTGGTATATCGGGTTATCCCGGAGTTCGATCTGGTGGAGCGTTACGCCAATATCATCAATATGGGACAGAAGGATATTGTGCTGGAAAGCATGCAATCCGCAGCCTGGACTTTGCCATATCTCCAGGATTACCGTCTGACGCATGTTACGGGGAAATGGTCGGGTGAATTCCAACTGCGAAATACCATTTTGACAGAGGGAAAAAAGGTGCTTGAATCGCGGAGAGGTTTCACAGACGGTCATGCCAACCCATGGTTTGCGATTGATGATGGTCTTTCCACAGAAAGCGGCGGTGGGGTATGGTTTGGTGCTCTTGCCTGGAGCGGCAACTGGAAGATTGTTGCGGAGAAGACCCCATTTACGAATGTACGGGTCACAGGTGGCATCAATGATTTTGACAATGAATGGTTACTGGGTGCGGGCGAGACGTTTGAGACACCTGTCTTTGTCGGCGGATTCAGCCCTGAGGGCTTTGGCGGAATGAGCCACCGTTTGCATCAATATCAATACAAGTGCATATTGCCCCGCAGTGAGAATGGGAAAGTGCTGTACAACTCCTGGGAAGCTACCTACTTCGATGTGAACGCACAGGATCAAATCGCGCTTGCTGAGCGGGCAGCCAGGATGGGTGTGGAGCTATTTGTCGTGGATGACGGCTGGTTTGGGCAGCGACATTCCGACCGTGCAGGGTTGGGTGACTGGAACGTGAATCAGGAGAAATTTCCGAACGGACTTGTGGAGCTGATTGACCGGGTTCACGGACTTGGGATGGAATTCGGCATATGGGTAGAGCCGGAGTCGGTCAACCCGAATAGTGATCTCTATAGAGCACATCCAGACTGGGTATATCATTTTGAAACCCGGGGACGAACGGAGCTTCGCAATCAGCTGCTGCTGAACATTTCCAAACCTGAGGTTAAGCAATACATTATCCATTTTATGACCGAACTGCTTGGTAACCATGAGATTAAGTTCATTAAATGGGACATGAACCGAACCATCACGGAGCCTGGCATGAAGGGTCATCCCATTAACCGCCAGAAAGAAATATGGGTAAGGCATGTCCAGAGTCTCTATGATATATGGGCACAGCTGCGAGCCAAGTTCCCGGATGTCGAGTTTGAGACTTGCGCAGGAGGTGGCTCGCGGATTGATCTGGGCATCTTCCGTTATGCTGACCAATCCTGGCCGAGCGACAATACGGATGCGTTCGACCGTCTGAGCATTCAGGAAGGCTTCTCGTATACGTACGCGCCACGTATGATGACCTGTTGGGTAACCGAGTCACCTACAGGAATGAATGGTCGAAACGTCTCCCTGAGATATCGTTTCCACAGTGCAATGATGGGCACGCTTGGTATTGGCTCCAACCTGAACGAGTGGAGTGATGAATGGATTGAACAGTCCGGGGAATTCATCGGTCAGTACAAAGCCATTCGCCACCTGGTGCAATTCGGCAGACAATTCCGTTTGACTGCGCTTCGCCATAAGGGAGTTACCGCTGTACAGTACAGCGATGCTGCCGCAAGTGACATTGTGCTGTTTGCTTTTCTTCACTCGCAGAAGCTGGGTGAACCGTTGCCTAGACTCCGTTTGGCAGGTCTTCAGGCTGACAAGACCTATCTCATTCAAGAGCTGGGGTTATCAGTCCGTGGCCGTGCACTGATGAACATCGGGGTGGAATTGCCTTTGCGCGGAGATTTTGACAGCCTGGTGTATCGTATTCGTGAGCAGATATAATAGGATGTTGTAGAACAGTTTAAAAGGAGTGCTTTGCAGGCCGATAACGGCTGCATCGCACTCCTTTTTTATTGGATCTCTTTTTGCGGCAGACGGATCTGGACCGTGGTTCCCATGCCTAGTTTGCTATACACTTTAACACCGTAATACTCACCAAATTTCAGCTTAATTCTCCGATCCACATTTGAAATGCCATAGCCCCGTCCTTCTTTCTCCTCAAACAAAGACTGAAGCGTCTCACGCCGCATGCCCATTCCATCGTCTATAACCGATAAGATGATGCTACTGTTCTCGATGACGCCCTTGATATGGATATTTAGGGGCCGATCCTGATTCCAAAGAGCGTGAATGACTGCATTCTCCACAAAAGGCTGTAATGCAAGCTTCACGGTCGAGTAGGGCAGGATCGATTGATCTATCGTGTAGATGATGTTCAGCTTGCCCTTAAATCGAATAAGCTGAATGGCATTATAGCTCTGCGTCAGTTTCAATTCCTCATTGATGGTCAGGATGCTCTTTCCTTTATTCAGGGATATCCGATAAAACTTGGCCAGATGAAGGACCATATCCTGAATCTGTGGATCTTGATGTTTTACGGCCAGAGAGGAGATTGAGCCGAGTGTGTTATACAGAAAATGAGGATTGATCTGAGCTTGAAGCAGGTCAAGCTCAGCTTCCTTGCTCTGCAGCTCCTTCTGGTAGACCTCCGTCACCAGGCTTTTCAATCGGGTTGTCATCTGTTCGAATGCAAAGTGAAGCTGTCCTATCTCATCACTGCCCATTTGTTCCTCGTGGGTAGGGTTGAAATCTCCTCGTTCAATACGCCGGATCATCCGAATTAACGTCCTGATGCGTTTGCTGAATAGCGATGCGGTAATATAAATGAGCAGCAGCGCCACGCCGATGAAGCCGAGTGAAATTTTGATAATAAGCTGAGAGAGAGCTTTGGCATCCTTGATAATACTGTCATAAGGGAAAATGGATACCGTTTTCCAGCCGTTTTTGAGCGTGTTATACACCGCTAGAGCCTTTACGCCTTGATACGTTGTATCAAATCTTCCTGAAGCCATATCGTCAAAATGTTGATGTAGCAGTTCGGGCAGGCTTGTATTAATTAACTGTTTGTCGGCGGAGGACAGAATGATACCTTTGTCATTAATGATAAAAATATCTTTGCCGCCTGCTTCCTTTTCCATTAAGGAATAGATGACCGACTCCGAGATTTGAAAGACCAGCATCCCATAGGGATACTGATTACTATTGTTGTTAAGCAGCCGGGCGAGTGTAAACATGGCAGGACCGTTCTCTGTCTGCGGCGTTGAGAGATGAATAATGTTCCCATAGGATTGTTTCAATTTGTGGAACAGTTCCGTGTTCTTAACTTCGGGTGTAATCGGCCGGATATAATAATTGTCTTTGGGCAATGATGGATTGTCTGAATAAATGAATGCGCTATCAAAATCAGGGTAGGCAGCCATCACGGTGTCAATCCGATTGCCAATGTAATTATAGACGTCCAGATAGGATGGATCATCCTGATACTCGTTTGTAAGGTAATTGGCAAGGCGGTTATCCAAATAAATAGAGGCGGAAATATGTTCATAACTGTCCAGCTTGTTCTCCAGATTTTTAGTGATCTGAGCTGTTGAGTTCGTCATATTGATGTAGATCTGCTCAGTAAGCTTCGTTTTGGTAAGTTCATAGGAAAAATAAACCAATAGCATCATCGGAATGATGGTGACCAGAACAAATACCATAAACAGTTTGGAACGAAAGCTCAGGTTAACAAAAGGCATGTATATGTATTTTCGATAGAATTGGCGCATTCGAAAGCCCTCTCTTGACTGAATATTCGTTGCACTGTTCATCATAGCAGAGTAAATATGGAAATCCAATCCCTCACTTTGCACAAAAACATCTTTAAAAAGCGGTATCTTTCGGAAAATTCAACTATGGCAAGCGATCTGCCTCAAATTTATGATAAATAGGAGAGAAGTTGAATCAGATATGGCCGGCCATGCTGCGGTATAGAAAGAGGGAGGGTATTTAATGCATAAGGTAAGCGCTATCAAAACAGTCAGGAGCAATAATCTGATAAGCAGACTAAAAGAGCAAAAATGGTTATTCGTGCTTATGCTTCCTGCCTTCATTGCTACATTGTTATTTTCCTATGGTCCGATGTTTGGACTGTATATGGCGTTTACGAATTATCAACCAGGTGGGGGATCGTTCTTTTACCAGTTCTTCCATGCCGAATTTGTAGGTTTCCAATGGTTTGAGTATTTCTTTACTACAGGGGATTTCTACCGGGTTATGCGTAATACACTTGCGACTAGCTTGCTGACGCTGTTCTTCGGTTTTCCTGCCCCAATCATCCTCGCGCTTGTGCTGAATGAAGCGAGACAGGGATTTTTCAAACGTTTTGTGCAGACAGTCTCTTATCTGCCACATTTTATCTCATGGGTTATTGCAGCCAACATTGTAATTACGCTGCTGGCTTCAGATGGAATGCTTAACAATATTCTGGTTCTGCTCGGCATCGTCAAAGAACCCGTCGCATTTTTACAGAACGGGCCTCTATTTTGGTGGATTATCGCATTGTCGAACATGTGGAAAGAGATGGGTTTCAGCGCCATAATGTATCTCGCCGCAATCGCTTCGATAAATCCGGAGCTCTATGAAGCCGCCAGAGTGGACGGAGCCAGCCGGTTTAAGCAAATGTGGCATATTACACTGCCATCCATGCGCCCTACCATTGTCATATTGGCTATTCTCGCGGTCGGAGGCATTTTGAATGCAGGATTTGAACAGCAATACCTGCTGCAAAATAACACCGTACTTGAATACTCCGAAGTGATCGACATTTATGCCTACAAATATGGACTACAGAACAGCATGTTCTCCTACGGGGCTGCTGTAGGGATGTTTAAATCCGTTGTTGCCTTTATTCTTGTTCTCATCGTGAACCGGATTTCCAGAAAAGTGAACGACCAGGCGTTGTTCTAACTATAAAAGACAGAGGGGAGCGCTTGTAATGATTCTGAACAGATTCGGGGATCGTATTTTCAAAATAATTGTATATTTCATTCTTATTCTCGTATTACTGGTTACATTTCTTCCGTTTTGGAATATACTCGTTCTTTCATTGAATAGCGCGGAAGATACGGTACGGGGCGGCGTCTACCTGTGGCCAAGGGATCTGACCTTGGATAGCTATCAGCAGATTTTGAAAGATAGCGAGATATTGAACGGGCTGTGGGTAACCGTCAAGCGAACGCTGATTGGTGCACCGCTGTCGGTTCTGGTCATTACGATGCTTGCGTATCCGCTAAGTCGGCGGAATCTGATTGGACGCAAAGGCTGGAACCTGTACTTTATCTTTACCATGTATTTCAGTGGTGGACTCATTCCGTTCTACATGGTGCTTAAGGCACTCAACATGATCGATACATTCTCGGTATTCATTTTGCCCAGTTTGATGAATGTGTTCTATATGATCATTGTCCGTACCTTTATGGAGCAGCTGCCCCATGAGATTGAAGAATCGGCGAGGGTGGATGGGGCTAACGATCTGACGATTTTCTTCCGAATTGTGATGCCGCTGACAACACCTGTGCTTGCAACAGTGGGCCTCTTTCAAGCCATTGGGCATTGGAATGCCTGGTTTGATTCCTATGCGTTTACCTACAGCTCAGACCTGAAGACTTTGCAGGCCGTGCTCGTCAAAATATTGAATCAATTTCAGACTGGTGGAATGATTTCCCAAACGCAAATGCTAGCTAACTCCGCCAAACGAAATGCCGTTTCCAGCGATACCATTCGAATGGCTGCTACGATGGTAGCCACTTTACCAATCGTTATGGTGTATCCGTTCCTGCAAAAATACTTTGTTAAAGGCATGACTTTGGGAGCGGTGAAGAGTTAATCTATTCCATAATCCGGTTACAGGGAAGGCTTGTCCGGTGGCCTCTCCCTGAAAGGGGGTGGGCAAAGATCGTTTTGGAAATGCTCAATCTAGCACGACAGGAATTTATTCATTGGGAGGAATTAGGGTGTCAATGACAAAGACTAAAAAATGGATGATCATGGGGATTACAGCTGCATTAGCGGTTGGTTTACTGGCCGGTTGCTCCTCCAATGATGGGGAGAACAATACAGCAGGTAAAGACGGAGAACAAGGGCCGATTACACTGACTTGGTTTGATGGCAATACCAAGGGAGAACCTTTTACCGATGCTGTTGCCCAGGAAATCACCAAAAAGACGGGCATAGAGATTTCCATCCAGCAACCAACGGGTAATCCAACAGAAAAACTGAGCCTAATGCTGGCGAGTGGTGACTATCCCGATGTGGTGGTCATGAGCCGGGGAGATGCTTCCCTTGATAAGTACATTTCAAGTGGGGCATTCATTCCACTGGATGAGTTAATTGAGAAATATGGTTCTGATCTGAAAGCAATGTACGGAGATACCTTGACCAAAACACGTAATACAGACGGCAAGAACTACTATCTGGCGAACTGGTATGGACTCGACAGTGATCCGGTTTTCGGTATGCTGATGAGACAGAGCCTGTTGGAAGAGTTTCTTCTGGACAAAGCAGATGGTTCACAGCCCCTCACAACAGATGAATTCGAAGCGCTCCTGAAAAATTTTAAAGAGAAATACAATACGATTGATGGCAAAGAGTCCATTCCGATGACGATGAACGGGGAGAACATGGGTGCGAATCTGGGCACATTCAAAGGCATGTGGGGCTTAAAGACGTATTATGACAACAACGGACGTCTGCAATATGATGTCAAGGACCCCAAATATCGCGAGATGCTGTTATACATGAATCGCTTATATAGAGAAGGTCTGATCGAAAAGGAATTTGCGATTAGCAAAACACAGACCTGGATTCAAAAGCTGACGACTGGTGCGGTATTTGCTACCCCAGGTGCATATTGGGATCCGGGGAACGGCAATGCGGCCTTGAAGAAGGATGGCGGGGAAAAGAATCAACTCTTTGCTTACAAAGTTGTTGCTCCAGGTGTAGATCCGGCTCAAACGACGTTTGGCCCAAGAAGTTCGCTTGGATGGGATGCAATCGCCATTACCAAAAACAACAAACACCCGGAAGAAACGATGAAATTGTTTAATTATCTGGCTAGTGATGAAGGACAGCATTTGCTGTTGTGGGGTAAGGAAGGCGAGCAATATACCATGGTGGATGGCAAGCGACAACCGGACCCTGCATTCTTGCAGAGTTTCAAGGATAATTGGGATGATACGGTGAAGAAAAGTGGCGTTCGTAAATGGTTATGGTTTGTCAAAAATGGTCTGGATCCAAATGGACAGCCGTATGACATGGCCGTTAAATTCCAACGTAGTGAAGTAGATGAACTGGCCATTAAAAGTCTTGGTGATTCCGTATGGGATACAGCGCAGTATGATAACCTGAATCCAGATGGGGGAACACCTCAAGCACTGACCGCCCAGAAGGTGAAGGATATTATGGATCAGAGCATTACGAGAGCAATAATTGCTCCAAGTGAAGCTGAAGCCAACTCTGTATTTGACAAGATGCTGGAGGATATGAAGAAGGCTGGCGATGAGAAAGTGGAAGATATCATTAACGAGAAATATGCTCAGCGTATGGAACTGTGGTCTTCGAAATAATTGGAAATCAACTCATAAATAAGAGTGTCCCGGGTGATTGCTCGGGGCTCTTTTTATTTGTGGACGCATTTAATCATCCTGTTGCTGTCGCGGGACAAGAGCATTTTTACCGATTAGAGTGTTACCCAATGATTATTATGACAGAAATGATGTGGCGAGATAAAAGCACAATTCGCTTAGTGCTTCACCGAGCAAGTAATGTTGCCTTGGAGTCATACTGTTACCGAAATTATGCGTTGAGTTTCCGTTTCTGGTTATTATGTTTTTTTGTACATATTAAAAAACGTCACTGATGCTCGTTTTTAGAGTTTTTATCAAAAATACGTATATGGGGATTAATGATGGTTTTCATAAGGGTAACGACCCTGTTTTGTTGCTTAAAAAGCTATATTGACCTACAGTTTTAGGTCTATTATTATGTTGGGGAACGCGTTCGCATTGTTTGTGATATTGTTGTTGAGGAGTAGGTAGAATGGAGTTTATATGGTATTTGGCTTTAATCATTGTTAGTACAAAAATAGCAGGACATGTATCCGTGAAATTGGGGCAACCCTCTGTTCTTGGGAAATTGGTTGTCGGTATTATTTTGGGACCTGCAATTCTGGGGTGGATTGATAATAATGAATTCATTCATTATGTCTCTGAAGTAGGTGTGTTATTACTTATGTTTATTGCTGGATTAGAAACTGACCTAAATCAGTTAAAGAAAAATTGGAGATCAGCAGTTGCTGTTGCTTTTGGTGGGATTATACTTCCTTTTGTAGGTGGATTTGGAGTAGCAGATTTATTTGGACTATCTACGAACTATGCACTTTTTATGGGAGTTTTATTCAGTGCAACATCTGTAAGTATATCAGTACAGGTGCTAAAGGATATAGATCGCTTAAGTTCCAGGGAGGGCACAACCATTCTTGGAGCTGCTGTAGTAGACGATATTTTAGTTGTTATCCTTTTAGCATTTATGATGAGTTTCTTGGGTACAGGTCAGGATGTATCCTTGGGACTTCTAGTAGGAAAGAAAGTGCTGTTCTTCATAGGTGTATTTGTTGCAGGTGCATTTATAGTTCCTCGTGTTATGAAATGGCTATCAACTCTTAAAGTAACAGAGCCCATAATATCAATCGCACTCTTCATTTGCTTTGGATTTGCATACTTTGCTGATCTGATGGGTATGGCCGGTATAATCGGTTCATTTGCTGCCGGTATTGCAATCTCACAAACAAATTTTAAGAATGTTGTTGAAAAGAAGATCGAGCCAATTGCATATTCAATTTTTGTGCCCGTATTTTTTGTAAGCATTGGTCTCAATGTTTCATTTGAAGGTGTAGGTCAACAGATCGGATTCCTTATCGTTCTAACCGTTGCTGCTGTTTTGACTAAATTACTCGGCGGTGCATTGGGAGCAAAGATTACAGGATTCAGCAATGTTTCTTCTTTTGCTATAGGAGCTGGGATGGTATCACGAGGAGAGGTTGCATTAATTATTGCATCAACTGGTTTACAAGCCGGACTTCTTTTACCTGAATACTTCACTTCAGTTATTATAATGGTCATACTTACAACTTTAATAGCGCCACCATTGTTAAAGGTGTTATTTAATCCACGTCAGGGGATTGCTTCAAAAGAAGCCGGGTAATAAAGTAAAAGGGGGCGACTATTATATCTAAACTTTATTTGTTTTCTTATAAGCCTAAAAATGAAGGATGGACTGAGGAGTGTATTAACTTTCATCTTGAACATCTTTTTGAGGTCAAACATCTTCATGACAGAGTGTATTTAATTAAAACAGCGGATGATATTGATTTGTTAGATAAGTACCTTCTTGAGTGTCTACGTACACACGATAGTTACTTTTTGCTACAAATCAGTGAGATGCCTGTCACACATCGTCAGAATGGTCTTATATCTGAAGATGTGGCTAGATGGCTTCAACTGTAACTAATTTCAGCGGACTATCATTAGATAGTTCGTTTTCTTTTTGTTGAAAAAGGGAGGCGTCTACAGTATTGCAACTCCACTCAAGAAGTTGATTTCGGATCTAGGGATGAAGGAATAATCACTATATTTATTTGCGTATTATTTCACTTTTTGTCCTCCACATGTGTACAAATAATAAAAATGATGCTACATTGAAATTAACCCAACTCCCTTTATAACAAGGTTTTTTCGCATAACTACATGTCTCCTGCACAAGGACAAACGTATATCAAGGAGGGAATCGAATGTCAAGTCACACATTGGACGAATTTTTGAGTTCGAACATCGAAGATCTAAACAATAAAGGTCTATATAACGTCATCGATACACTACAGGGTGCAAATGGTCCTGTTATTCGTATTGACGGAAAGTCCCTAATCAATTTATCTTCTAATAACTATTTGGGCTTGGCAACAGATTACCGTCTGATTGATGCTTCAGTTAAGGCGGCCCAGACATACGGGGCAGGAGCAGGGGCTGTGAGAACAATTAATGGTACGATGGACCTTCATATTGAGCTTGAAGAAAAACTGGCCCGTTTCAAAAAAACGGAAGCCGTTATCGTGTATCAATCGGGATTTAACTGTAATATGGCTGCTATATCCGCGGTAATGGACCAACATGACGCGATTTTATCGGATGAGCTGAACCACGCTTCCATTATTGATGGCTGCCGCCTGTCGAGAGCCAAGGTGATTCGCTTTAAGCATTCGGATATGAATGATTTAAGACAGCAGGCAAAAGAGGCCAAGGAATCCGGTCAGTACCGTAAAATTATGGTCATCACCGACGGGGTTTTCTCCATGGATGGTGATATCGCAAAGCTGCCCGAAATCGTGAAAATAGCAGAAGAATTCGATCTGATTACTTATGTGGATGATGCCCACGGTTCGGGCGTTCTCGGAGCAGGTGCGGGAACCGTGAAACATTTTGAATTGTCTGACCGCATTGACTTTCAAATCGGTACTCTTTCCAAGGCGATCGGGGTTGTCGGCGGTTATGTGGCGGGTAAACAACAACTGATCGAATGGTTGAAGCTGAGAAGCCGTCCGTTTCTGTTCTCGACATCGCTACCTCCGGCGGCAATCGCTTCCTGTAGCGCTTCTATCGACATTTTGATGAATGACAAAGAACTGATCGAGAAGCTTTGGGAGAACGGCAATCATTTGAAAAATGGCTTGAGCCGGCTTGGATATGATGTAGGCCAAAGCGAAACGCCGATCACACCTTGTATCATTGGCGATGAAGTGACCACCCAACAGTTCAGCAAACGGCTCTATGAAGAAGGCGTTTACGCCAAGGCAATCCTGTTTCCTACGGTCCCGAAAGGAACTGGAAGAATACGCAACATGCCGACAGCTGCCCATACCAAGGAGATGCTGGGCCAGGTGATCTCTGTTTATGAGAAAGTTGGCAAGGAAATGAAGCTAATATAGTGCATTCGCGGGAGTCTATTTCGGGAGGAATGTCTTATGAACAAGATTTTGGTGACCGGGGCACTGGGCCAAATCGGTTCTGAGTTAGTTGTTAAATTACGTGAGATTTATGGTGCGGATTACGTCGTTGCTACGGATCTTAGGTCATCAGCCCACGAAATTACCCGATGCGGACCATTCGAGCTGCTGGACGTGACGAATGATAAGGCGATGTTCGAAATTGCCAAGCGGTACGAAGTGGATACCATCATGCATTTGGCTGCGCTGCTGTCGGCTACCGCAGAGGAGAACCCCCTTCTTGCCTGGAATTTGAATATGGGCGGGTTGATGAATGCACTTGAAGTATCCAGAGCGCTCGGCTGCCAATTGTTCACGCCAAGCTCCATTGGATCTTTTGGCCCTACGACTCCGAAATACAATACCCCGCAGGATACGATCCAGCGGCCCAATACGATGTACGGCGTGAACAAAGTGTCCGGCGAACTGCTTTGTGATTATTATTTTTACAAGTACGGCCTGGATACCAGGGGGCTGCGATTCCCAGGATTGATATCTTATATGACGCCTCCTGGCGGAGGAACGACGGATTATGCCGTGGAAATTTATTACGCAGCCGTGACGGCTGGCCGGTATAGATCTTATATCGCCAAGGGCACAGACATGGACATGATGTATATGCCGGATGCCCTGAACGCTATTATCGATTTAATGGAAGCGGATTCATCCCGGCTGATGCACCGAAACTCATTTAATGTCACTGCAATGAGCGTAGATCCGGAGGCGATCGCTGCAGCGATTCGGGAGGAATTCCCCGGTTTTATCCTCGATTATGACGTTGATCCGAAGAGACAGGCGATAGCCGATAGCTGGCCACATTCCATTGATGCGACGGCAGCAAAAACAGAATGGGGATTTCATACCCGCTACGACTTGAAAGCCATGACGAAGGATATGTTATCACAGCTAAGCGGGAGGCAAATGCTTCGCAAAGCTTAAAGTTATTGTAAACTCGCTTTAAAGAGCGAGTAGAAATACAAAAGAATCTGCAGCAAGAGGAGGTTTGACGTTACCCATACCTTTTGCTGCAACTTCCTCGATTACCGATTAAAAGAAACCGACCTTGTTCCAACTTTAGTAGAATTTAAGGTCGATTTGTTCGTTTTAGTGAGGGGATACTACTACTAATGTAATAAAGATAAATCCATATTTCATGGCTAGACGTTAATAGAGCCTTTACTAATCCTAACTGTCAATTATGCTCTTGATATTTTTAATTGTTGCGAAGTGCATCGCTTCATGATAAATCAGAAACCCCAGTAATTGTTCTGCATGAGTAAAGATACGTCCTGTAGAAGACTTGTAATGAGGATTGATTTCTTCTCTCAATTTGCTTAAAAGTGTTGATTCAACCCTCCCAATTTGTTCGGTTAACAATTCGATTATCTGTGCCATCGTTGGAGGCTCTATATTCCAGTCAGATGGTTTCGTTCCAGGATCAAACAACTTATTAAAATGTGCAGGATATTTGGTTACTTGCCCAGTAAGTTGGAAAGCGAACTTCTCATGAATAACATACATGTGGCCTAGATTCCATTTTATATTGTTTTTCAAACCTGTTGGAGTTATTTCCGAGGTGGAGTCATTTATATTCCTCACATAATCAATTGCCTGACGGCGAACAAATCCCAATTGATCTGCGACAAAATTGCTCATGTTATTGACCTCCCATAAAGTCGATAATGAATTATTAAGAAAAAATCACTTGTTTTCTGGGTGAAGAAATTCCGCCAGTTATACAAAAAAATACTTTTGTGTCAGTGTGCAGAGTTGCTTTCAGAAACATAAGTTGAGACTCGTTGTGACAGATTTGCCAACGTACGTTCAAAATAGGATTCATCATGAAGTGCTCTACTCAGAATTAATCCCCCTTGAATACTAGCAATTGTTTCCTCTGAAATTTGGTCAGCAGTATCTTTAGAGATACCTGCTCGAACTAGTGCCGCACTTAATGATTCAATCCATCTAATAAAATATTGCCGAATCACAGCAGCGAATCGATCTCTTGTTTCGTCCAAAGCGAATGCACCAATAAGGCATATACGCTGACCGGATTGAAAATAAGTATTGACCTCTTGCCACATATGATCAATGGCTGCCTTGGTTTCATTCTTTTCTAGCGGCTCAAAAATGTTCTTGATAAACCATTGATCAATATGAGCGAGAATTTCAGCAGCCATCTCATCTTTTCCACCGGGAAAGAAATAATATAAGCTTCCTTTAGATAGACGCGTACGGGCTGTAATTTTACTCAAGGATGCGCCCTCATAACCTAATTCACGAAATACCTCAGTGACAAGAGGAATGACATCGGATTTTTCAAAAACAGTGCGCGTCATAGGTTTAACTCACTAAGGCTTGGATGTTCAGCAGGGCGCGTACCGAGAGGCCAATGAAATTTGCGATCTTCTTCCTTAATCGGCATGTCATTAATCGAAGCAAATCTACGTTGCATTAAGCCGTCATCAGCGAATTCCCAATTCTCGTTCCCATACGATCTGAACCAATTGCCACTATCATCACGCCATTCATATGCAAATCTTACTGCAATACGATTATCCGTATATGACCAAAGTTCCTTAATAAGGCGATAGTCCAGCTCTTTAGCCCATTTTCGAGTTAATAAAGAGACAATCTCTTGGCGGCCTGTTATAAATTCGCTCCGGTTTCTCCAATAACAATCCTCAGTATATACAAGGGAGACGCGCTGAGGGTCTCGGCTATTCCAGCTGTCTTCTGCCATACGCGTTTTTTGGATTGCTGTCTCCAGAGTAAATGGGGGAGTTAGTTTATTCATTCATTTTTCCTCGCTTTCTATACTGTTTGCGCTAGTATAAACCGATCGGTCTATAATTGCAAGTGTACATCCCAAATTCAATATCTAATTCGAATTGGTTACAGAATCATAATGTACCAAGTAGCCGTCAATCTTATGCATAGCAGCTCTTTTTGTGTACTACCAATGATCAAGAGGGGGTTCATTCTTCATATGCGTATTCTATGAAATAATGAAAGAGCAGGACGTCTCCTATAGAGGAGACGTTCTACTTTTTCTCGAACTTAATTTAGTCCTGCAAAAACTCGATCAATGCTGCATTAAATTGTTCAGAATGGGTCGCATTAAATCCATGGGGCCCACCTTCGACAACGACCAGTCGACTGCCAGGAATGGATTCATGAGTACGTTGTCCACTCACCTCCAAAGGCACGATAGCATCTGAATCGCCATGGATAACCAGTGTTGGAATATTAAATTTCTCAAGATCCTGACGGAAATCGGTCAGTGCAAAGGCAGCAATACAATCCAATGTGCCTTTAGGTGAAGCCGCAGCTGCAATATCCCGATTATAGATGCGGAATGGTTCGCTCACGAGGTCTGTACGGTCTCCAGCAGCGAAAAAGTTACTTGTAAAACCATCCAGGAAGGCTAAACGATCCGCCTTTACCCCGTTTTGGAATTCTGCAATTGTTGCATCATCCAATCCGCCTTGAGGATTATCTTCGGTTATATAGAGATATGGAGGAACGGCTCCCGCAAATATGGCTTTGGAAACGCGCTCTGTTCCATAGGTTCCCACATAACGTGCAACTTCGCCGCCGCCCATGGAGAATCCGACTAATGTGGCATCGTGCAGATCAAGGTGTAGAATCAATTTATGCAAATCCGAAGCGAATGTATCATAGTCATAACCATCCCAAGGTTGAGAAGACTGACCGAATCCACGACGGTCATATGTGATAACACGGTAGCCTGCTTCAATTAAGGCAGGAACTTGCTTCTCCCAGGATCGCCCACTCAAAGGCCAGCCATGAATCAGAATAATTGGTTTTCCCGCACCATGATCTTCATAATACAGTTCAATTGGTTGTTCATTCTCAGCACCTACATTTACTTTAGCCATGGAAAATACCTCCATTAGTTGTTATATTTTTGTTTATACAGAAGCTATTTGGCTCAGAAACATGAATGGGGCTTGTTCATGGATCACCTCACTTTATATACCGTTTGTATCAATATAAACCGATCGGTTTATAAATGCAAGTTTTTAAATCTTACCTGGTCAACCGCTGATTAAACCAACCTAGAGACAATAACTCAAAAACACAAAGAAAGCAGCTGATCAATCATCGGCTGCTTTTTTCATTTTATAAATGATAGTTACCTTGGGAGAGACCAGAGACAGTTTATGACACAACGGGCAGCGATTATTATTATAAACTATTCTCGTTAGAGGTTCCCCTTAATAACTTTCTGTATGCGAGAGGACTGAGCTTCATCTTTTTTTTGAATGATTCTATAAAATAACTTTGGCTACTGAATCCCATATATGAACTTGCAACGATTGTCTTGTCAAGGGAAGATGAGTTGCACGGGAATAATGGCGTTCTTAGGAGAATACATATCTTCCATCTGTTCACGTAACAGCTTGACTGCTGTTCGTGCCATTTCCTGTTCATCCTGCTGCACATAAGCTACGCCAGAAAGATGTGGATTATCGAAAGATAGCAAATCGATATTGGAGCGATCGTTCAGACGACAGATAGCGGTCGATGTAAGGCGTGCTGTTTCTTCAGTCAAGGAGAAGGCTGCCGTAATTTCACTGTGGTTCTGTAAGAATTCGCTTACATAGTCCAATGCATGCTCGCTGCGTAGAATGTTGAGAGGGATGTGACACCACAAGCTCTTGTCAATCGAGATACCTTGATCTGTATATGCCTGCTCGAAACCAAGCGTGCGATCCTCGACGGCTGTATTGGCATTTTCAGGTGAGATGAGCGCAATCTGCTGATGACTCTTGGATAACAAATGGGATACGGCCTTATACGCACCGCCGTAATTGTCGGATGTAATGGTGTACGTCTCAATGTTGCGCAGATAGCGGTCGATGAACACACACGGAAATCTGTCGAGCGACAGACGCAGTAATGATTCGTTGTACTTCTCATCTTCCGTCGGAAAAACGATCAGCCCCTTCACACCGAGTTCCGTTAGTGTACGGATGACGTTTGTTTCGATAGAGGAGGACTCTCGCGTGATGCTAAGTACCATGTTGAGGCCGGCTTCTTGCAGGAATTGTTCTGTGTAGTCAACGAGCTTTTGAATGACACGGGTTCTCATCGTCGGAATGATGAAGCCGATGAGCGGTATGGAGGACGCGCTGCCTTGGGATGGTGGAGAATGGATGCTAGAAACAACAAGACTTGAAGAGACGAATGAGCCTTTGCCTTGTACGCGTATAATTAATCCTTCGTCAGCGAGTAGGGTTAGGGCGTTCTTGACGGTAATTTTACTTACTCTGAATTCGTCCATTAGTTCTTGCTCAGAAGGAATGCGGTCTGTGGGCCGAAGCTGCCCTGATTTAATTTTCTGTATAATATTTTCTTGAATTTGTTTGTAGAGCGCCAGCTTTTTCAAAGAGTAGCATCTCCCCATAAACTTTATGATTTTATAATCAATTGGTTATATAAAGCCTATTTCATATATATTATAATACGGCATGTAAAGCGCTTACAATATGAAATCTGAGAAATTGTTGCGATGGGGTCTTTTCTTTGAACGGTTAGAATGATGTTGAGAATGGTGGTGCTAAGATGGATTGAAACCGCTTAAATTAACAGAACTAACTAGTCAGCCGACTTTTCAAATGCATAACACAAAAAGAGAGGATGACGAACAAATGAAAAAACGCAGTATGTTAATCTCCATCGTTACAGTCCTTATGATGTCCCTTTTTTTCACAGCATGTGGTAACCCTTCTGATTCAAATACGGAAACACAGCAATTAGGCGCTAATGCCGGTGAGAACGCAACAGAATTGTCGTTTTGGACATTTGTGGATTTGCACGGCAAGCATTTGGATAAAATGCTGGGCTTATGGAACCAAGAGAACCCAGACAAACAGATTAAGTTGAATGTAACGGTTATGCCTTACGATGATATGCACAACAAGCTTTTATTGGCAGTTACAAGCGGAAAAGGTGCTCCTGATATCGCGGATATCGAGCTTGGTCAATTCCCTAAATTCCTGGAAGGTGACAACGTTCCACTGGAATCTTTGAATGATGTATTTGCACCATACAAAGACGTTGTTGTTCCTTCGCGTGTCGAGATTTACTCCAAAGCCGATCAGGTTTATGGCTTTGATTATCACGTAGGTGCAACACTTGCTTTCTACAACACTGAAATTCTCGAACAAGCAGGTGTTGACTACAAGAAAATCATAACGTGGGAAGATTACAAACAAGCAGGTATCAAGGTTTATGAAAAGACTGGCAAGTACTTAGGTACTGCTGATACATCTGCTACGTGGCAAGCATCGTTGCTGTTAGCTCAGCAAAACACTGATTTTACAGATGAAAATGGTAATCCAAAGGTGAACTCGCCTGAAATGATTAAAGCGTATGAAATGTTAGTTGATCTGCAGAAGAACAATGTTATTCATACGATCCCAGGCGGACAACCCGACACAGAAGAAGCAAAAGGCGAATACAACAAAGGAAACTACGCAAGTGCATTGATGCCTGAGTGGTACATGTCCCGCTTTGTAAACGAAATGAAGGACCTTAACGGTAAGTATGCAATTGCTCCATTGCCTGTATTTGAAGAAGGTAATCCTCGTTCGGTTGGCTTAGGTGGTACTGGGACAGTTGTTACGAAGAGTGGTAAAGACGTTCAATTGGCCAAAGAATTTGTAGCCTTTGCTAAGCTTTCGAAAGAAGCTACGACTGAAATCTGGAATACACTTGGATTTGACCCAATCAACATGGAAGTATGGAAAGACGATGCAGTAACGAAAAACCCTGATAATGAATACGTCCAATACTTTAAAACAAATGCATTTGATACTTTGAATGAAATCAAAGACGAAATTCAAGCGATCAAATCCGTTAAAGCTTCACCGACCATCGGCAATATCTTCAATACGGTTACTTTGAACGCCATCTTTGAAGATGGTCAAGACGTGAAGGAAGCGTTGGATGAAGCACAAGCAGCAATTGAACAAGAATTGAAATAAATATAATAAGTAAATGATTTGGTTAAACCTGTCGGCAGGTATAGTAGTCGGCAGGTTTAACCTTAGTCAAGGGAGATTGAGAATATGATAAAGAAATTTGTATACTCTCAAAAAGTGGCGCCTTATGTTTTTGTGTTGCCATTTATACTTATATTTTTGATATTCTGGTTTTTTCCACTTGTAAATTCATTCGTAATGAGCTTTCAAGATCGGATGTTGGGACAGGATCCTAAATGGATTGGTGAAGCAAATTATTCGAAACTACTTACTGATAAAGTGTTTTTGACATCTATTAGAAATAGCGTTGTGTACATGTTAGGAACCTTAGTGCTGTTAATTCCTTTCCCAATGTTATTCGCCGTTATGATCAACAGTAAGTTAATGAAGGGAAGAGAGTTTTTTAAATCTTCGTTCTTTCTACCTGCGTTAACATCTGTCGCAGTTGCGGGTACCATTTTCCGCCTTACATTCGGTGAAATGGAAGGTTCATTAATGAATAGTTTCCTGGGTCTATTTGGTATAGAGCCTATTAAATTTTTGAAAGACGGAAATTGGAGTATGGCAGCACTGTTAATCCTCGCATGTTGGAGATGGACAGGTGTTAATATGCTTTACTATCTATCCGGTTTGAAAAGCATTGACAATGAATATTATGAGGCTGCTTCAATTGACGGGGCATCTGCTTGGCAGAAGTTTAGAACGATCACAATGCCATTATTGAAGCCGACCACAGTATATGTTACGACAATAAGTGTTTATGCAGGATTAGCCATGTTTACCGAGAGCCTGATGATGTTCAACGGTAACAATTCACCCAAAAATATTGGCTTAACCATTGTTGGATACCTGTACAGACAAGGGATTGAGCAGAATAAGCTGGGTTACGCAGCTGCAGTTGGTATCATTCTGTTAGTCATTGCTATGGTTATCAATTTAACGCAGTTGAAATTTAGTGGAATGTTCAAAAAGGAGGAGGATTAAAGTGGGCAGAAGTCAGACGAGGAGTGATTTCATCTCTAGAATAGTAATTATTTGTTTATTCATAATACTATTCGTTTTAATTATGATTCCATTCTATGCAGTGGCCCTATCTTCCTTTAAACCCGGTGAATCATTAGTTAGATATGGTCTTAACCTAAGTTTGGATTTTGAAATCATGAGTTTTGATAATTTCATCTATCTGTTTACTGGACAACATGATTATTTTGTGTGGTTTTGGAACAGTATGATTTTAACAATCGTTCAAGTGGTTTTAACGCTTTTTGTAAGCGCATTTGTTGCTTATGGTTTTGCAGCATATGATTTTAAAGGTAAGAACTTCCTCTTTATTTGTGTTTTGCTCATTATGATGGTGCCTTTCGAAATACTGCTGGTTCCTTTGTACAGCCTAATTAATGATTTGGGAATGGTGAATAGCTATTCGGCAATCATTCTGCCCGGTATAGCCAATGCCGCAACAATATTTTTCTTCAGGCAATATCTACGAAGCATACCCAAAGAGATTATTCAATCCGGGCGGGTTGATGGGGCAAACGAGTATGCGATTTATTTTAGACTAATTATGCCGATTATGAAGCCATCCTTTGCAGCGATGGCCATTCTGAATGGTATGAATAGCTGGAATAATCTGTTGTGGCCATTCATGGTGTTAGGAGATCAGAGTAAATATACACTTCCAATTGGTTTGAAAACGTTGTTAACTCCTTATGGCAATAACTATGATCTATTGATCGTGGGCTCCTTCTTCTCCATCATTCCAATTTTTATACTGTTCATTGCTTTCCAGAAATACTTCATAGACGGTATGACTGCAGGTGCAGTTAAAGGGTAGTAATATTATGATGAAACAGGTGATAAGATGGAAGTCCAAAAAAGAGTGTTACACGACGTACAACCATTGATTGAGCAGAAAGCCGATCCTTTTATTTACCGACATTCAGACGGTTATTATTACTTCGTAGCATCCGTTCCGGAGTATGACCGGATTGAAATCCGTAGAGCCCAGAACCTTGAAGGGCTTGTTACATCAACTCCTGTAGTGATCTGGAGAAAGCGCGAGACGGGTATCCTTAGTGCCAATATTTGGGCACCTGAACTGCATTTTATTGATGACAAATGGTACGTGTATTTCGCTGCCGCACACACGACGGAAACGAATGAAGGCTTGTTCGATCATCGGATGTACGTGCTAGAGAATGAAAATGTCAATCCGCTCGAAGGCAGTTGGACGGAAAGAGGGCAGGTTCGTACCGAATGGGAAAGCTTCGCCCTTGATGCCACTACCTTTGAGCATAATGGCAGCCGTTATTACGTATGGGCACAAAAGGATCCAAATATCGAAGGTAACTCTAATCTGTATATATCCAAAATGAGCAATCCATGGACGCTGACTGGGCCGCAAACGATGATTTCAATGCCGGAATATGACTGGGAAATCATTGGTTATAAAGTGAACGAAGGCGCGGCATTTATTCGCAAGGATAATCGGGTATTCCTCTCTTACTCGGCTAGCGCCACCGATTTCAATTATTGCATGGGCTTACTTGAAGCCGATGCGGATGCTGATTTGCTCGATGCCGCCTCATGGCGCAAGTCGCAAGCAGCGGTTTTCTCCACTGATGAGAGTATCTCAATGTATGGTCCCGGTCATAATTCCTTCACGGTGTCAGAGACTGACGAAAAGACGCTATTTGTGTTCCACGCAAGAACGTACAAGAACATTATAGGAGAACCGCTGTACGATCCGAATCGCCATACATTTGTGACGGAGCTTTTGTGGACGGCAGACGGTAGGCCTGATTTCCGCGGCTCTGTTGCAGCACTTGCACGTTCTGTAAAGTGAACGAGTGTCCAACAAGGTTGGTTGATGGATTCAGTTATCCCGGGAAAACATATCAAAAAAGAAAAGTCGCTGATCAATAGGATCGGCGGCTTTTTTTATGTTATCGGTCCGAGTTATAGTCCATGCCAAGGACAAGAACTTCTACGATTGCCGGAATGGACAAGAACATTGTCCGATTGCCGTTTAAATGTGCATCTAAAGGACTGGATTTGAGTCACTTACAGCTAGACGACCTGTAAGGGGTAAGTTTCTGATTTGTTAGAAGGCTAGCATATGACAAGGTTGTAATTATGTAAATTTCAGTTGGAAATGATGATTTCAGCCTGATGTAATGATTTGTAAAATAAGGTTATCAAAAAAGAACAAGGAGAGGTTCCCATGACAAAGCCAGACGTCACGCACCATCCACAGACCTCAGGTTATAGCCATAAAATCAACGATCCATTCTGGTCGCATTATATTGAACTGGTCCGCAACGTAGTTGTTCCTTATCAATGGGAAGCGCTCAATGACCGTATCGAAGGAGCTGAACCAAGCCGGGCCATTCGGAATTTCCGCATTGCTGCAGGGGATGAAGAGGGCGTTCATTATGGCATGGTTTTTCAGGATAGCGATGTTGCGAAATGGATTGAAGCAGCTTCGTATCTGCTCTCCGCGAAGCCCGACCCGGAACTGGAGGTCCTCGTGGATTCTGTTATTGAGATCATAGCTCGGGCACAGCAAGCCGATGGCTATTTGAACACGTACTTTACCCTCCGTGAACCTGGGGCGCGCTGGACGAATCTCGCCGAGTGTCATGAACTCTATTGTGCAGGACATATGATTGAGGCTGGTGTGGCGTACTATCACGCCACGGGCAAGCGCACGCTGCTGGATGTGGTTATTCGCCTGGCGGATCATATAGGCACCGTGTTTGGTACAGAGCCGGGACAATTGCCAGGTTATGATGGACATCAGGAGATTGAACTTGCACTCTTCAAATTGTATGAGACGACAAAGGAAGAGAAATATCTGGAACTGAGCCGTTATTTTCTGGATCAGCGGGGAGCGAATCCGCATTTTTTTGTAGAAGAATGGGAGCAAAGGGGCCGTACCATACATTTTGGCGAGTTGGACATGGTTCACCGTCATACGTACTCCCAGTCCCACCTGCCCATTAGGGAGCAATCGACAGCAGAAGGTCATGCGGTTCGCCTGGTGTACATGTGCTCGGCTATGGCAGACGTAGCTGCGAAAACGGAGGATATGCCGCTGAAAGAAGCCTGTGAACAGTTGTGGAGCAACATCGTAAGCAAGCGAATGTACATTACGGGAAGCATTGGTTCATCAGCCAAGGAAGAAGCATTTACAGGCGATTATGATCTGCCGGGAGATACTGCCTACGCAGAGACCTGTGCCTCAATTGGCCTGATCTTTTGGGCGAAGCGCATGCTGCAGATGGAGCAGGATAGCCGGTACGCAGATGTTATGGAGCGGGCACTGTACAATACGGTGATTAGTGGAATGTCTCTGGATGGCCAACGTTTCTTCTATGTGAATCCGCTTGAAGTCGATCCGAAGATTCAACGTGTGAATCCTAATTATGCCCACGTGCGAACACGCCGGCAAGGGTGGTTTGGTTGTGCCTGCTGTCCGCCGAACATTGCGCGATTAATTGCCTCGTTGAATCTATATGTATATACCCCGGCAGTAGAACAGGCTACGTTGTATGTGCAGTTGTACATCGGCGGGGAAGGGGAGTTCACACTTGAGGGTAGGAGAGCAGTCCTGACCATGGTCTCTGACTATACCTCCACCGGTAATGTGAAGTTGATCGTTCGGCCAGATGCCGCGGAGGGAATGCAGTTTACGATAGCTCTGAGAAAGCCGGACTGGTCCAAGATTCCCGAGCTGTGGATTAATGGGGAGAAGACCGAACAGGATGAGTTCACTTTTGAATGCGGTTACATTAAGGTGACCCGTACGTGGAAAGCCGGTGATGAGATCAAGCTTCACTTCCCAATGGAGTTGCTGCGGATGAAAGGGCATGATCACATCAAAGCCACTTTCGGAAAAGTAGCCATCCAGCGGGGACCGTTTATGTACTGTCTCGAAGAAGTCGACAATGGCCGCGACTTGCATCGCATTCAGCTGCCCCGAGATGCCGAGTTTCATATCGGTAGCGGGGAAGTGATGCCTCTGGAGGTTCCGGCACTTACAACCATTGGACAGAGAATCGTATCCGAAGAAGAATGGGGGATACATCTGTATCGAAGTGATGTTCACTGGGATACACAGCCTGCCGAGCTTCGGTTCATTCCTTACTTCACTTGGGCCAATCGGGATGAAGGAGAAATGAGCGTTTGGGTTCGCGAAAGTGAATAAAAAGAAGTCTACTAGTGCTGCTGCAGTTTATTGATCTGAGTTGTTGAACTTGCTGCGGAAGTTGGAAGGAGAGATGCCCTCTTTTTTCGAGAAACAGGAAGAGAAGTAGGATACATGATTGAAGCCGATCTCTTCGGCGATGCGAGCAACGGACCAGGCGGTTTGCAGCAGCAGCTTCTTGGCCTGTTCGATTCTGTAATGCAGCAGATATTCCATGGGTGTCATGCCATACACTTTCAGCATGCTGCGTGCGAGATAGTTTGGATGGTAGTTGAGTTCCTTTTGCAACATCGGATTGGAGATCGGTAGCGGGTAATTGTGGCGGATGTAGAGTTCAACTTTCTCGGCAATCCGGATTGCGGCAACGTCAGACAGTGAAGACAGCCCAAGATCCAGATGCTGCATAAATTGCTGGAAGGTCGCCTGTCGTTTCCAATTGCGCATGGACTGAGGTTCCTGATCAAGCTGAGAGAAATGCTCCAGCAGTTCCATATCTTTGATTGCAATGTGCAAATGTTTGGGAATGAAGATGGAACAGACATCACAGTGGTTCAGATATGCGCTCACCTTATGTGTCTCGATTAACTCGGCTTGATTGGCGAGGCATTCGTCCATGTTGGCAGATTCTCTCCAGCTGCCAAAGGTTTGAAAATGAATCCAGATCATTTCCGTTTCCGCCTTACAGGCTGCGCTGCCGTAATGATGTCCATCCGGCTTAAGGATCAGTGCTTCTCCTTGGTTCAGAATCCATTCAGTCCCGTTCTCGCTAATGGCGAGCGAACCGCGTGTAACAACAATTAGATCAAAAACACCGATGTCACTGCGGCTAATGTGATATTCACCGGCTTGGTAACAAGCACGTCCGCAATCAATAAAATAGGGAATGGGCGGGGTGATGAAATGAAGGATGGGCGAGTCCAATCCGGCACCTCCGAGCAGGTTGAAATATTTAAAATCCATGTTGGCATCGAGCATTTATTTTTTATGATACAGCAAGTAACATAAAAAATAAAGCGCTTACGAAATTCAGTTTTAACCTTCCACGGATTCAGGTTTAGAACCTTATCTTCACTCTTTAGAGATTCTACTTTAGACGAAAGAATGAACGTCATTTTCGATGGATCGGTCAAAGATATTTCGTAGAAGAAACTATACTTACCGGTTTAAGAGAATTAAACCCCTAATGGATATGATCACATATATACAGGAGGTTATAATGACAATGATTTCGAAAAAGTGGAAGCCGCTCATGATTGCGCTGCTCTTGGCATTTTCAAGTCTGCCGCTGCAGGTTAGCGCTTTGCCTGGGGCCGCGATGGCTGCGGTAAAGACCGGTATCTCCAATGCCAGCCTGTCGGCCAAAGTCGGCGACTTAGGTCAGATTGAAGAGCTCTATATTAACAACAATCCTACCAATAAACAGGGGAAGCCAATCAATTTCGTCCTGCCTAACACTACATCGCCGCAGAATGGTACCCAGCACCAATGGATGGGGGAACTGATCTTCTCTTACCGTACGGGTGCCAATGGACAATTCCCTGATAACAGGGACGGCTTTGTAGAAGTTGATACCAATAAAACATTGGCTGCCGGGGGATCTACACAAGTCTCGACCATTAATCCGGATAACCCCTATATGAACAAGACCGCATCAGCAGACGGCAAGAAGGTAGAAGTCAACTTTATTGGACAGAACCTAAATTCTACAGACCAGCGGGTAATGAAGGGCTTCGATGTGAAATCCGTATTTGATATGGAGACCGATGATGGTTCAATGCTTTGGGAAATTACGGTGAAGAACAAAAGCAATCAGTATATCGAATTCGGGGATATCGGCTTGCCGATGCCTTGGAATAACAAATATCAGACCTTATCCGATACCTATGATGACCGTGTGACGGTGCATAATTTCGCAGGTGCTGACAGTGGGTATTCTTATGCCATCCGCACCAGTGGTGAGGGGAACTTCATGCTCTTCACTCCGGTGCCGGAGAGCGGCGCTCGAATCGAGTATGTGGATTATTGGATGCATGAAGCAGGAGAGCGACGTGCTGCAGATACCTTTAAGAACTGGACAGGAGACAGTGGCGGCTGGTATCCAGGGCTGAACGTGCTCTATATTCACTCCAAAGAAATCCAGAAAACGGGACGCGGATACTTCACTGATGCTTCCAGCCTCGTTCTAGGACCGGATGAGTCCAAGACGTATAAGTTCAAATTCTCAGCAGTCCGTGGAGGAGACAACACGCCGCAGGAAAGTACCCAAAGCCCAAATAACAGTTCGACCTCGATGGAAGACCGTGAAGCCAATCTGCGGTCCATCCTATATAAATCAGGCATGATTGATGCCGTAGCGGTGCCGGGCTTCCAGACTGCAATCAATATGCCTGTCAAGCTAGACCTGCACTATGACGACAATATCGTTGATGTACAATCCATCGATATTCAAAATGTGGCAGAGAATGATCCTTTTGATGAAGCGCATATTCCGGATATCAAGCCTGGGAAGAGCAGAAAGGAAATGGTTGACAACTCGCGGGCCGGACGTGGACTGTCTGACGGGAACCCTGGCTACAACGAGTCGGTTGAGTTTGTGGAGACCAAGATCGTAAATGGTGAACAGCATCACATCTATTCGCTTCAGTTTGATTCGATCGGCAATAACAGCGTGCGTATCGAATATAAGCTGAAGGACGGCAACGAATGGGTGGATAAATTCACTCAATTTGAATTCAATGTTCTAGCCGAGCTCGATGCAGTCTCGGATGCCCATTCCGAATTCATGGTCCAGCAAACACAGGATAAGAACCTGGAAAGTCCGACTTATGGTAACTATTTCGACTGGTATCTTACAAGTGGCATCGATCTCAATACAAGCCATTGGGGGGATGACTGGAGCCATGATAACATCAACTTCATGACGATGAAGAACTATCTGGCTCCAAGTCCCGATGAAATTCGCTCTATCGAGACATACCTGATTGATTTCATGTGGGAACGATACATGAAGAATACGCAGGATAGCTACATCGTTGCGAACTGGCTGAAAGATTCTGGAGCGTACACCGACAAAGATAAGCCTTATACTCGTACGTTCTCCGAAATCATGGAAGCTACAGGATTTTTCAACATGTACCGGATTCAGAAGGCTTATCCTAATCTGATCGAGTACCGGGAATCGCCTCAGTTTTATCTGGAGAAAGCTTATAACATCTACTATAAGCGTGTTTCCACCGGGGCCATCGGATTCTATGGCGAGCAGCAAATCCCGCATATGATTGAAGCACTGAAGGAAGAGGGGATGCAGACCGAGTCAGCCAATCTGCAGAAAAAGTTCGCCCTCGACAAGGGACGGAATATGACTAGAGCCACTTATCCTTACGGGTCGGAATTTGAATATGACAATACTGGCGAAGAAGGGGCTTATGCAGCAGCGAAGGCACTGCGCACGTACTATCCAGCAGACGCACTTACAGGTGCAGCTGAGAAAAGTATGGAAATGGCCGATTGGAAAACACGTGCCATGCGCGGTATTCAGCCTACCTGGTTCCATTATTCCGTGCCCGTTTTCCGCGGCGGTGAAGGCTGGTGGAATTTCCAATACACTGCGTCTCTAGCAGGATACATTATGGATGACTGGTTAAGGTATGAGAACGATGGCAGATCGGTGGAGCAGAAGGCCATTGCACAGCAGCGAAATTATGCCGCGAAGATTTCGAACTTCAATGCCGTCAATATGGGACAGATTTCGGCTAATTCAGTTGGCAGTACCTCTTGGAGATATTCGATGTATAAAGGAGGTACAGGTACGAAGGACGTATACGATGGCGGCTCACGCGTCATGAGTAACGGCTGGAATGATTTTTCGGGCGAATCGGAAGAAGGCCTCTATGGTTCCCTTCTTAGCATCAGTTCCGATATTGTTACAGATCCGATATTCGGGCTCTTTGGTTATGGAGCGCTGGTGAGTGACCAAGGAGACAGCTACAACATTACGCCGAAAGACGGTTTCGGCAAACGAATCAATCTGATCGATGAGAAAATCTATTTGGAGCTGGAAAGTGATAAAGTAGAAAGCGCGCAAATTCAAAAAAATGGTAAGGGTTTTACACTTCAGCTCCTGAATCCATCAGGGAAAGCGCATACTTCACGGATTTTGTTTGATGGAGTGGGGATGGAGAATGGCTACTATACCATGAAGCTGGATGGTGCAGCTGCCGGACAGTTCTATGTTCAGAACAATGAAGGCGTTGCCATGTTTCAGATGGGTAGCGTGCAGCGTGCTGAATTGATCATTGAAAAGTCAGCCGGCGGCGAAAATGAAGCTCCGCAAATTACTGTAGAGCTGGCGACACAACATCCACAGGCGTTGATTCCATTTATGCTGAATGGGATTGTAACCGATGATGGCGCGCCGAAAGGGACTCTATCTTATCAATGGGAAGTGGTCAGCGCTCCGGAAGGCGGCAAGCTAACCTTTACTCATCCGAAAGCAAGCATTACACAGGCTACGGGTACCAAAGCAGGTTCGTATACGGTTAAGCTTAGTGCAAGTGATGGACAACTGATTGGCTCCAGCCAAATCATCTTCGAGCTGGCTTCACCGCCGGATAAACAGCCTCCAGCAATAGGCCAAGTGACTGCGGTTCAGGATGTTTCCAATAACAGTATTGTAGTATTGTCAGGGGAGGCAATTCCTGACCCTGTGCATAGCGATGCAGAAGAACCCCAGTTGAAGTACACTTGGGCCGTCAAGCAAAAGCCTGAAGGTTCAGCAGACATTTCCTTTGTAGATGGTGACAAAGCTGCAGCCTATGCGCGTATAAGCACGGCAGGCACCTACACGTTTACCTTCAGTGCGGCAGACGAAGATAAGAAGGCCAGCAAGGATATAACGATAGAGATCAGGGAAGATACCGTTGACGTTTACCGGGCATTAAGCGTAGTGACCAAGAAGGATATTGAACCAGAACTTCCTAGACAAATCTATATTTTGTCAGAGGAAGGGTATCTAGAGCAGGAAATCACTTGGGATGCTATTGATCCAAGCAGCTATGCTAGTGTAGGCCAATTTGAAGCCAGAGGAACGGTCAATGGAAGTGCTTTGGAGGTATGGGCTACCGTACATGTCGTGAATACTGAGCTGCAAAATGCGGCGCTGACAGCCAAGGCTTCCGCTAGCTTCTCTGGTGGCGACGGTTATCCGGAAGCGATGAATAACGGCATTGAACCTAAAAGCTCGGCAGATTTCTCTCCGAACCGAGGTGCCCCCAACAGTGCATGGCATAACTGGGGTAGAGAAGGAGATCCAGCATGGGTGACGTATGAATGGGATCAGCCATTCCTGGCCTCATCCATCGATGTATATGTATTTCAAGACAACGGCGGAAACTTTCGTCCGAAGGATATGCAGCTTATGCTTCGCGGCGAAGATGGGAAATGGTATACCCCGCGAGACATAAAGGGATTGGGCAATGAACTTAATAAATACAATACAACGACCTTTGAGCCAGCCTATATTACAGGTGTTCGTATGGACATGAAGCCTTCCGTTAATGGCAGTGGTATTCTGGAATGGAAGGTATACGGCTATACCGGAGCGGTAGATAAGACAGAACTGATCAAGGTCTATAACTATGTAAATACATTAAATGCTTCGAACCTTGCAGATCCAGGTCTTGCACCAATCGAAGCGGCGAAGACGAAAGCAGCTGCTGTGATCAAGAATATAAATGCCACAGACGAGGAGATTGCCCTGGCGCTCGAAAAGTTGCTGACGGATTTGCGTCTGCTGAGTCCGAATGACGGTAATATGGCTTTCCTCGCGAATGCTTCTTCCAGCTTCACCTCACCCTGGGAGAGTCTGGCGGCAGTGAATGATGGAAGGAAGGATAGCAACAACATTTCGCATTGGGGAACCTGGGGTCATGAAGGCGCAGAGGAGTGGGTGCAATATGAATGGCCGCAGGGTACATCTATCAGGAGTTCGAATTTGGTGCTGTGGTCAGATGGCGGTGGAATCAAGCCGCCTACCCAAATTGTATATTCCTACATCCCGGCGGATAGCGCAACTGATGAATGGATAACAGCGGGAACGATTACGGAGGGAATCAAAGTGGTTGAACATATTCCAGCAGAATCCTCCAATCCTTACACATTTGACTCGGTGCTGAATGTAAAGGCAGTGCGGGTTACCCTGACCAAACAATCGCGGGCAGGCGATAACGGTGTAGGCCTATGGGAATGGGAAGTTCACCAGGCCATACCCAATCCTGATCGTGAGGCTCCAGTAACACCGGCCGGTGTGGCACCGTCCATTCCTGATGGAGATGACGGCAAACTGATCGGTGTGACAACAGAAATGGAGTATAGGAAGGAAGGCGAAGAAGAATATATTGCAATTGCAGGAATTGAGGTCACAGGTCTCACCGCCGGTAAATATTATGTCCGGTACATGAAGACCGGTTCGCTGAGCGCCAGCCTGGATAAGGAAGTCGTTATTCCGGAAGGGCAGACACAGGAGCAGGCTTCACCAGATGCGAGTGGGTGGGTGATCTCACACGCCAATTCGGATACCGGCTTAAAAGGCATAATTGAGGGCTTGGATGATACGATGGAATACCGGAAGCTGGGCGAAGAGGACTACACGCCTGTTACAGGTGCAAGTATCAACGATCTGGAGCCTGGCAGCTATCAGATCCGGTATGCAGCCACAGACAGCCTAAAGGCAAGTCCGCCGGTAACCGTGGACATTCGCAATGAAGCCAAGGCAGACAGAGAGGCACCAACAGCGGAAGGACTCGTCATTACACCGCCTACAGCGGCAGGCGAGAATGATGGCAGAATTGAAAATGTGACTTTCGATATGGAGTACCGAAAAGCGGATCAAGGTGGTTACATGCCGGTTAGTGGATCCAGTATTGAAGGCCTCGAGGCCGGCAGCTATGAGCTCCGGTACGCCGGGACGGATATGAGCAATCCAAGTCCTGCTATCCTGATCGTTGTGCCTGACGGAACCAAGCAGGAGCAAAGTCCGCCGTCCAGTGCAGAGGTCAAGGCTGTAAATGTCAGTGCAGCCGGGGCCAAGGATGGTAAGATCACTGGTGTAAGTCCTGTAATGGAATATCGGCAAGTAGGAGTGAACGCTGGCAGCTGGAATGCGATCACAGGCACAGAGGTTACAGCTCTTGGTAACGGACTCTACGAAGTAAGATATAAAGAAACGGCAACTCAATATGCGAGCCAATCCCTTACTGTCGTTATCAACGATCCAGTTGTCAATCCAGAACCACCGACGGAAACACCGTCGTCAACAAATGCACCTGTGTCAGTGACCACACCTTCACTGGCTGCTGAAGACATCAAAGTCGAAGGGAATTGGATTAAGATTGTGGCACCAAAGACGGATACCAAAACCGGTAAAGCTAAAGGAGCACCCATCCGGCAGGAATATCTTAATAAGGCTCTGGAGCATGTAAAAGCGAATAACATGAATATTAAAACAATCATGGTGGACATACCGAAAGCAGAGGGAGCCAATTCCTATGCGGTTGAGCTTCCGGCAGCTGCACTAACCGCAGCGCATGCCAACATCAAGATTGAGATTAATACGGAATTTGGAACCGTTGCAGTACCTTCTAATTTGCTGAAGTATGTATCAGGTGCCAAAAATGTGGAACTGTCACTGAACCGGCTAGATACAGTAAAGCTTCATTCAGATGTAAAATCAGTGATAGCCAGCAGACCTGTTATTGCATTCGCTGTTCAATTAGATGGAGAAGAAATGGCAACCTTGAATGCACCGGCTGAAATCAGACTGCCTTATACTCCTGATGTTGAAGAATTGGCCAATTCCAAATACCTTACAGTTTCGTACGTGGCTGTAAACAGTACATTTGTTCAGCTACTGAACGGAAAATACGACAGTGCTCTACAAGCCATGGTTTTTCCAGCCGCAAACACAGGTCAATATGCAGTTGTTTATACGAAGAAATTCTTCAATGATGTCATCAAGGATTCGTGGTACGCACCAGCGGTTGAAACAATGGCCTCCGAAGGATTCATCGACGGGACATCAGCAACAAGCTTTAGTCCCGGCCAAAAGGTCACAAGAGGTGAGTATCTAGCTTGGTTGGTAAGGACACTCGATCTCAAAGCAGAGTTCAACACCACATTCAGTGATATGAAGCGAACAGACCTCTATTATGAGGAAATCGGAATCGCCAAAGCACTCGGGATTGCCCTGGGCTCGAACGGCAGCTTTGATCCGGAAACAGAAATTGCTCGACAAGATTTGGCTGTGCTGACCACGCGGGCTTTGCGGGCAGTAGGCAAAATCGAGCAGAACCGTACAGCTGAGGAACTCAAAAGATTTACAGATGCGGCAAATGTAGCAAAGTACGCAGTTGATGATATGGCGACTATGGTTAAAATGGGTTTCATAAACGGGCGAAGCAATGTCATCTTGAGTCCTACCGGAACGACAACCAGAGCAGAAGCTACACAAGTACTGTATAAGATATTCTTACAGCTATAATTAAAGAAACCGACCTTGATCCTGTTTTCTGCAGGTCCAAGGTCGGTTTCTTTTTTAGGGAGTGCTTCAAGCATAATACCGTGCCAATGATAATTACCCACGTTTTTTAGCTATTAACAACTTAATATTGATTACGATATATATCACTCTCTATCTAGCCAGCTACTGTTCGCAAGCATTTATCACTCATCATCTATAGCAATACCTGCGGCTTTTAAGTGTCCATGAGTTAGAATTTTTCCGAATTGAGAAGCAAGTTCACTTGGAGTATAAGAAAAATCATTTTTAACCCACCATATTACAATGCCCATAAAAGTAGATGCGATATATTGAAGTAATAATTCCTTTGAAATCTTCAGGGGAATATCATCCAAGCCATCTACCACTGTATTTTTTATAATTCCCTCCATTTTTGATTGAAACCCATAAATTCTATTCTCATCAATTAACAATGCTTTATAAAAGGGAATATTGCCTTTAATTTTCTCAAGTATGGTTTGCATTAGTTGTTCAAGCATAGAGCCACTTATAGGAGATTTACTGCTCGAACAAAGCTTGAGAGTACTCTTTAATTCTTCTAACAATTCGTCCATAGATACATTTAATAAATCGGGTTTGTTCTGATAATGAAGGTAAAATGTATTTCGGTTAATCATCGCCTTATCGGCAATATCTTGGATTGTAATCCCTTCGTACCCCTTTTCATTTAGAAGTTCTATAAACGCCTTTTTTATCGAATGTTTGGAGCGAAGGATACGCAAATCGGTTTTTTTGTTCATTATGACTCGTTCCCTTAACTTTTTTTTGTTAGATATACGACATTTGGCCTCAAACTGTATTTTATCTCTCAAAATCAAAATTATTAAACATTGAATGCTGACCTTTTGTTAATCATAATAAACAAAAGATAAATATACAACAGATTGACCATTATTTATCTTACTGATAATTAACTCTAACTAAGGGAGAGATTTTAGATGAAAACGATAGCGATTGTTGGAGCAGGCGCAGGATTAGGCATGTCCATTGCAAAGAAATTCGGACAAAATGGCTTTCGCGTAGCGCTTATTGCACGAAATGAAGAAAAATTGAACCAACTGGTTATTGAATTAGAACAATTGGGAATCGAAGCTGCTTCATTTCAAGCGGACATATTAAACAAAGAACAAATTGAGACGGCTTTTGCTGCTGTTAAAGAGAAGTACGGATTTATTGATGTTCTTGAATACAGTCCCACGCCGAGCTTTGACTCAGTAGCGCCAACACTAGATGTAACTGAAGAAAATGCGTTATACCAATTTCAATATAATGTTTTAGGTGCTCTATCAAGTGTTAAACAAGTACTTCCGGATATGTTGGATAAGCAAAGCGGTGCTCTGTTATTTACAACTGGAGGTGCTTCAGTGCACCCAGTTCCAAGGATGGGTAATGTCGGAATTGCAATCTCAGGACTCCGTAATTATATCTTTAATTTGAACAGCGAATTAGCGGACAAAGGAGTTTATGCAGGTCACCTTTCGATCGGAATCTGGATGCAGCCGAATTCAGGAGTTCAAGATAAAATCGCTGATATTTGGTACGACATGTACACCAAAAAAGACAGAGTAGAAGAGTTTATAACTGAAGATAAAGTGTGAATTGAATAATTTATTTTAAAGGAGATACAAGAAAGAATATGAATATCACCATTTTTGGTGCAAGTGGTGCAATTGGACAGCTTGTAACACAACTAGCTTTAGATCACGGAGATTTCGTTACGGCATACGTCAGAAACCCCCAAAAAATCAGCCTCAAACATCCAAATTTGAGCCTTGTACAAGGGGAGCTTTCGAATACTTCTACCATCGAGAAGGCCATTACCGAATCCGATGTCGTAATCAGCACATTGGGGCCAGCATCCGATATGTCACGAAAGCTTAAAGGCACGCCGATTGCTGACGGGCACGAACTGATGATTAGGGCTATGAACGAACTTAACAAAAAAAGGTTCATTACACTTGCGACGCCAGCTTTGCAATCAGATGACGATAAGAAAAACATGTCCACGATACTTCCAGGTGTATTAGCCAAAGTTCTCCTTCCAAACGGTTATGCAGAAATGAAGAAAATGGAAGGAATGATTAAAAAATCGAATCTGGATTGGACAGTCGTTCGAATTATTAACCCCAATGTAAAATATACAGGGCAGTCTTACGACTATTCATTCGGAGATCAATCGGCTAAATGGTCTGTTTCTAGAGAGAATGTTGCCGAATTCATGTACTCTGCCACTCGAGACAACCAATTGATTAGAAAAATGCCTATTATTTATAACAAATAAGCTCAATAAAAATGTAGTATTCACCGCTTAAGGTGGTTAGTGAGGGAGGATTCAAAATGAAAATCGAGATATGGTCAGATTATGTTTGTCCATTTTGTTATATTGGTAAACGACGATTAGAATCTGCACTGGAGCAATTCGCTCTTTCGAATGAAGTGCTTATTGAATATAAAAGCTTTGAACTTAATCCGCAAACATCCATGTACTCAGGCAAAAGTATGCATCAAATACTTTCTGAGAAACATGGTATGAGCATCGAGCAAGCGAAAAAGGCACATGCTGAACTTGAACAACAAGCAGCAATGATGGGTCTCGTGTATAATATCGACCAAATAAAGCCCACCAATACGTTTGATGCGCATCGTTTAACCCAGTATGCCAAATCTGTGGGTAAAGATCAGGAATTAGCAGAGAAGCTGTTCTACTCTTATTACACGGACGCCAAGCTAATTAGTGATCATGTTACTTTAGCAGATATTGCAGAATCAGTTGGAATGAATAGGGACGAGTCAATGGCAGTTCTCCATGATCCATCCAAATATGCTGGCGAAGTGCGTTCAGATGAAGCCACAGCAAAACAATTAGGGATAACAGGAGCACCTTTCTTTGTCATTGATGGAAAATACGCGATATCCGGCGCACAACCAACAGAGGTATTTTTAAAAGCTCTTAACCAAGCATCTCAATAAATAATACCAATAAGCATTCTAAAAAAAGGTGTCGACTGCTTTTTGTCGGGACCCTTTTTTTATTGTATAAGCCCTTTGATGAGAGATTCGGATAAATCCACAGTAGAGTCGTATATGTACCGAGAATGTGAGTTGAAGTAATTGAATGAAGAGAAGGACAGGAGACGAATATGAGTAAATGTAATGATGGAAGACTATGTTCGGTTGGATATCCTGCATTAATAATGCAGGAATTATGTTTCCTCCTTACTCCAAAACGGTTAATGGGTTTGAGAACCAGTTCGAAAGGCTGAATGCTATGTTAGGAAGTAAAATGGATGAGGATTTCAAATCAAGAACAGGGATCTCGCCGAATCAGTTTAGAAAATATTAGAGTTATCCGGACAAACAACTTAATGGAGTGAGTAATAAAATGAAATATTAATTGCTTCTCAATCGTGTATGCGATATATTGCATATAAGAATAATCGTAATGAGGATGAAAACCATGCCAATTCCTAAAGATTTTTCCTTACCCGTTCGTATGTCCGCAAAAGAAAGAGCGTTTTCTCAGATTCAGCGATGGATCATTGATGGAACACTGCAACCAGGTGAAAAGCTTATTGATGCGGAAATGGCTGAATCGCTTGGAGTTAGCCGGACACCGATTCGGGAGGCATTTCAGTTACTCGAAGTTCAAGGCCTCGTGTCTATGCATCCAGGAAAAGAAACAAAAGTAACGAATATTGAGAAAAACGATATTTTTAAGATGTATTCAACCATGGCTGCTCTTCAGGCCTTGGCTGCTGAAATCACCGCCCAAATTATTGTTCCAGAACAGATTGAGAAACTAAGATCTATTAATTTGGAATTTGCAAATTCCATTAAAAATGGTCAAGTGTATCAGGCCATGGAGGTGGATGAACAATTTCATAATTATATTGTGGAGCTCTCAGATAATTCTTATGTGGCCACATTTAATACCTCTCTCCAGATTCACATTAGGCGATTTAAATATGTGTTTTTAAAACAACCTATTACAGCTACACTTGCTTCAGTCGAAGAGCATGATTTGATTATTAAAGCTTTTGAAGGCAAAAATAGTGAGGATGCTCACGTAATAATGAAACAAAATTTTATTCGACCAATGCAGGAACTGAACGAAATACTTTGAAATGAGGGGTAAGGACATGGAAAACAAAAAAGATCTTCGTATTCGAAGCAAAGTGATCAGTGAAGGTGCTAACCGGGTTCCGAACAGAGCGATGCTGCGTGCAGTGGGTTTTCAGGATGAGGATTTTAAAAAGCCAATGATCGGAATAGCGAGTACGTGGAGTGAGGTAACGCCATGTAATATGCACATCAATGATTTAGCGGTGCAAGCTAAGCAGGGTGCACGTAATAACGGCGGTGCTCCACTAATTTTCAATACAATTACCGTTTCGGATGGGATCTCCATGGGGCACGGCGGGATGTTGTTCTCACTGCCAAGCCGGGAAGCTATAGCTGATTCGATTGAAATTGTAACCGGAGCGGAGCGTTTTGACGGCGTGGTTGCGATCGGTGGGTGTGACAAGAATACTCCTGCATGTCTGATGGCTATTGGACGGATGAACATTCCTTCCGTTTATGTATATGGAGGAACCATTCAACCGGGTAATCTCGATGGTAAAAATGTAGATATCGTTTCGGCTTTTGAAGCCGTGGGTCAATATCAAGATGGGAAAATAACAGATGAACAGCTGCATAAGGTCGAATGTAGCGTTTGTCCAGGTCCAGGGGCTTGTGGCGGCATGTATACCGCTAACACGATGGCGGCAGCTGCAGAAGCAATGGGTATGTGTTTACCTGGTTCTTCTTCAACATCAGCCATTTCAGCCGATAAAGCATTGGAGTGCGAAGCAGCCGGTAAGCAGGTCATCTCACTTCTTGAACAGGAGATCTATCCAAGAGACATTATGACGAAGAAAGCATTTGAGAATGCGATCACGGTTGTTATGGCTCTAGGCGGGTCAACCAATGCGTTTCTCCATCTGCTAGCTATTGCGCACTCGGTTGAAGTAGATCTAACCCTGGATGATTTTGAGCGTATTCGTTTGCGTGTTCCTCATTTGGCGGATCTGAAGCCAAGTGGTCAATACGTCATGCAGGACTTGAATGATATTGGTGGTGTTTCCGGGGTAATGAAGCTATTGCTTGCTGAGGGTTTACTTCATGGGGATTGCCTCACCGTAACAGGTAAAACGTTAGCGGAGAATTTAGCGGAATCTGCTCCACTTGAAAATGATCAAGAGATTATACGACCGCTCAATAATCCACTTAAGCCAAATGGACCACTGGTTGTACTTCGAGGAAATCTCGCCCCTGAAGGCGCTGTTGCGAAAATGTCAGGCATGAAGATCCAACAGTTCTCTGGCCCGACTAAGGTGTATGATAGCGAAGACGAAGCGACAGTAGCGATTATGAACGATGAAATTAAAGAAGGGGACGTCGTGGTCATACGCTATTGTGGTCCAAAAGGTGGACCTGGTATGCCTGAGATGCTTTCCGTTACAGCACTTATCGTAGGAAAAGGACTCGGTGGGAAAGTCGCCCTTATCACAGATGGTCGATTCTCGGGTGGTTCACATGGATTTGTAGTCGGCCATGTATCACCTGAAGCACAAGTCGGTGGACCGATCGGTTTGCTTAGAAATGGGGATATTATCACGATTGATAGTGACATCCAAGAGATGAAGGTTGAAGTGTCAGAAGAAGAGTTAGCCGCTCGAGCGAAAGCCTGGGTACAACCTCCACTGAAAGTGAAATCCGGTGTACTTGCCAAATATGCTAAATTAGTTTCCTCCGCTTCCAAAGGGGCAGTAACCGATTTGATGGAATAAACCAAATACAATCAATAGATTTTAATGAGTACTTCTTCAAGTCGCTCCGCTATGCGGGGCGTCTTTTTGTTGCTATCAATCACATGAACGATATAGATATTGCGATTGAAAATAGAGTTCATTATGGATAGGAGACAATGTGGAGAGAGCGATATTAATCATATCTTCAAGATCTTCACGGCTAGCACCGTTCACGGCCTGAATCGACATGCCAGATATGAGAGTTGCGACATAGGTGTAGTTAACAAAGGTGACTCTTATCCACTTTAAACATTGTATAAAGTCATCTAGGAATGGAGACGGTATGAAGAAAAAGGTGGTTAAGAAATGTATCGTTTGTATATATCGTTACTCTGTCTATTGATGTTGATCTCACCATCTTATGCTTCCCCTTCCTCTGAAGATGCAGGTTCTCTTATCAATGAACTCCGTCAAGGAGGGTATATTCTTTATGTTCGTCATGGGGAGGCGAATGTAGGAGAGGATCAACCAGGATTTAGTCTGATGGATTGTTCCACCCAAAGGAACCTGAGCGTTATAGGAAAAGAGCAAGCAAAAAAATATGGGGAAGCCTTACGAAAACTTAACATACCCGTTACTCTTCCGGTCGAATCAGGTCCATTATGTAGAACTGTGCAAACTGCCGAAGCGGCATTTGGTACACAAAATGTAACTATTAAAGAATTCTGGTTGAGAATATATGAACTTAGCAAGAATATAGGTGCTGAAGATTCAAAACAAATAGTTAAGGACTTTACAAATGAGGTTGAACATGTACCACCTAATAATTCGAATAGAGTTATAATAGCTCACTCTTTTCCATCCGGTATTGGTCTAGGAGACATCCCCAATATGGGAACGGTAGTAATTAAACCGCTGGGAAATAATCGAGGGTATGAGGTTATTGGAAGGCTGAACCTTGAGGATGTATTAATGCTGGCAAATATGTAGTTATTCAACCTAAAGTAAAGGAGCTTTTGTTAGAAAAAGCTCCTTTTTAATTTAACTATAATTTGATAAATTTTAAAATTTCTTCGTTTGAATTTCCAATATACTGAAATGGGCGGAAATTGTACATTTTTTCGGGGGAAGATCTTTAGTATGTGTATAGGAAAAAACAAGAGGGGCTTATACAATAGAGAATGTAAACGCTTGCTTTTAATTCTGAGGATGCAATCACTGAATGATCGTAATCCCGTAATCGCCGGATATTGGAGTGTTATTCCTGGACCGAGCGCGGGAATGCCTACATGCTGGCCGATGAGGCGCCTTGGGCAACGTTACAGAGAACGCCAGCTCTGCTTATTATGAAAGATTCTACTATTCCAATACCAAAGGAGATGCCTTATGAATCAACAACAACTACCTAAGCCCCACCAGCCGCTCGTAACCCACATCTTCACTGCGGACCCGTCCGTCCATGTCTACGAGGGCAAAATCTACATCTATCCTTCCCATGACCTCGATCATGACGAGCCGAGCAACGATAACGGCGACCAGTATAAAATGGAAGACTATCATGTGCTCTCGATGAACAACTTCGATTCCCCAGTGGTTGATCACGGCGAAGCGTTACATCTGAGAGATATTCCGTGGGCCTCCAAGCAACTCTGGGCACCGGATGCCGCTTATAAGAACAATACCTATTACCTGTTCTTCCCGGCACGGGATCATGACGGCATCTTCCGTCTGGGTGTGGCAACATCAGAGTCTCCGGCAGGCCCGTTCACGCCACAGCCGAATTATATGGAAGGCAGCTTCAGTATCGATCCGGCCGTACTGGTGGATGAAGACAATCAGTCATACATCTATTTCGGCGGACTCTGGGGCGGGCAGCTGGAGAAATGGCAAACCGGCAGCTTCGTGCCAGATGCAGAAGGACCTACTCCAGACCAGCCGGCGCTTGGACCGCAAGTTGCACTGCTTAGCGACGACATGCTGTCTTTCCAGGGCAAGCCTGCCGAGATATCGATTGTCGATGAAGACGGAAATCCGATTCTGGCCGGGGATGAGGAACGAAGATATTTTGAAGGCCCATGGGTGCATAAATATAACGGCTATTACTACCTGTCCTACTCTACAGGAACCACGCATAAGCTCGTATATGCGATCAGTAAGAACCCGATGGGACCCTTCACGTTCAAGGGAGAGATTCTCTCTCCGGTTATCGGCTGGACAACCCACCACTCCATAGTGCAAGTTGAAGACAAGTGGTATCTGTTCTATCACGACAGCTCCCTGTCGGAAGGGGTCAACCACAAGCGTTGCGTTAAATATTCCGAGCTGAAATACAACGAGGACGGAACGATCCAGAAGATCAATCCTTATCCGGATGCCGAGTAAGCTAATGGGTCAGCGGAAACAGATAAGATTACAAGATAAGGCATAACATGAGGCAGCTCCTGACGGGGCTGCTTTTTTAATAATAGAACTAGTTGTCTCACTCTATTAATACTGGGACTGGTCGTATTTCTAATCAATTACGGATCTTTGTTGGTGTGAATGGTCTGTTAAACCAAGGAGTGAGTATAGTTGGAATCCAAATTATTAAGAATTAATGCTGACATCCCCAAACTAAGAGTGGTAGTCTAAATTAGAGGATGAGTGCTAATAAAAAAAGACAGGGCAGTATAACTTGGAAAGGAGATTTTGCTTGTGGATGCATGGCTGAGCAATGAAAACCGCGCATATGTTGGTCTTGATCCTGTTGAATCGCACTGGGATAGGGTAGACATCAAGAAGGGCTACTATGTTTATTTTGATGGAGACGTCATTCGTAAACGAATATCGAGCCTGCCGGAAAGCTATGTGGAAGAGGATGTGTATATTGAGGTGCGTGATCGGCAATTTGTTGTGCCCAAAACCAGCAGAGGCAAGGAGAAGAAATTGACCTACACGACAGTATCCGGCTTCAAGGCAGAAGGTGTCACGTTCTCCGCTGGAATCAGTACGTATGATGGTAAGAGTTACGTTACAGCTTATAATACACGTAACAGCGTGAGTCTACCGATTTCGGGCTGTTCCCATATGTCATGCAAAGCAGAGGTCATCTCCTGGCTGGAGCATTTTCCGGGCACCGTGCCGGATGACTATGACCGCAAGCTGGATCGATTGAAAAATATGCCAAATCAACGTTATCAGGCGGTGCCAGGTGATATTTTCAGAGTAGAGTTGGATTTGCATACTGATGGGTATGTGCTTGTGATTGGTAACCTTCGTCAGATGGAAAAGGATCATTTATTTGCCGAGCAAAGCATCTGGAGAACGGTCTTGACCATGCCGCTGTTTGTTAGGCCCTTCTTATGGAAGACAACGGAGCGTTCCCCATTGCTAGCGGATATTTTGGCGGCACCGATGTCGGAGACAACGAGGATTGTGATGGATGACTTCTTTCTGCGTGGAGGATATGAGTTTGTGTATCATAAACCATTGGAGGAAGAGGATATCCTATTTCCTATAGGGTACGGACCGACAATCAGCGTGACGAATGAGCGTGTAGTCCGTTTGAGCTGGGGCTTGGGCACGTTGCATAAACCAGAGGAGCAAACGACATTTAGGCTGGAACGGAATTTCATGAATCACGGAGCTTACTCGGGTCTGACTACCGAATGCTTTGGCCCGCCGTCTGAGCGTATGCATGAGAAGGACCTGGCCCATCCGCAGTATGCGAAGGAGCGTAAACTGGCGTTGGCGGAATTCGGATTATCGGAGGACATTACATATGATGAATTTTGCCAGAAAACGGGGGCTATGACCCGCTCGCAGTATATTGATTATGTAAAAATAAAGTATCCCATACCCCGTTGCACAAAGTAACGTATGCCTTCCGCGACAGTAGCCTGTCTTTAGCCTTGTAGTGTAGGGTAGGGTAAGGGTATGTCGTTGGAGAACAACATTGTTTCCATTCAAGTCGCTATTATAGCGGCTTTTTTTGTTATATTGAACCAAGTTCTTATATCAAGCTAAGGACAAGAACCTCAGATACAGAACTCGCTGAGATTCTGTAAAGCCAGAGTGAATAGAATTAACAATTGTACCGTCGAACTCAGATTTCCATCTTGTAATCACTTAGAGTAACTTGACTGTCCCCTCACATGATCCCTGCTGAACAGGTGACAATTTCCTTTTTTGGATCAATTGTTCAGAATCGGTTCAGAATCCAACTGTATAATACCCCTTAAGTCTTTTGATATAAAAAAATCAACTAGAAAGGATGTAAAGAATGAGCAAGAATATGCTAAATGCAAAGAGAGCAGTATCTATGATACTTACCTGTCTATTAGTTCTGGGCGGTATCCCCGGATTTCACACTTGGGGAGGAGAGCGTGCTCACGCAGCCACCGAATCTTGGACAACTTTAGGTTCCCCGGGGATTAGCTCTGGACAAGCTGAATATATTTCACTGGCCTTGGATCCTCAAGATAATCCTTATGTTGCTTTTAAAGATGAAGGAAACCTCAATAAGGCATCGGTCATGAAATTTGTTGATGGTGCATGGGAATATGTAGGGGACCCAGGAATCTCAACAGGACAAGCGGCTGAGTTGTCCCTAATCTTCGATAAGCAAGGTACACCATACCTTGCATACTCGGACGCAGCCAACAATTATAAGCTGGCGGTTAGGAAATTCACGGACGGTCAATGGCAACCCGTGGGGGGGCAACACGCCTCGGTAGGTATAGCGGACAATATTCAAATCACCTTCGATTCCCAAGATAACCCTTATATTCTCTTTAGAGATAGATCGAATGTGAATGTTCCTGTTCCCCTTGTCCTCAAATTTACGAGTGGTGCCTGGGCAACTGTCGGTGGAGCACCTGTAGTAACACACGATACCAATGAAATGGCTCTAGCATTGGATTATCAGAATACTCCTTATGTTGTCTATAATGATGGAACGGACAATTATCAGATGTCTGTTAAGAAGCTTAATGGTAATACGTGGGAATATGTAGGCCAAAGAAAGCTAACTAATGGTCAAGCCTCACATTTTTCAATCGCAATCGGATCAGACGATATCCCTTATATTGCTTTTACCAATCAAGATATTTCTTTTAGAAACTCTGTAATCAAGTTTACGGGTACGCAATGGGAGACTCTAGGAACCAGTGGCTTAGCCACGAATGCCTCCAGAGAAAACATATTGCTTTTTGATTCGATAGGAACCCTTTATATTGCTTATAGCGAAAACGGCGGCATGTTCGGTGGGTCACGTCCTCAAGCAGCTGTCAGAAAGCTCGTCGGTAATCAATGGCAACCTGTTGGAGGAGGTAACTTCACAGGACCTAACACTCTTAACCAAGTGCAGAATATTTCGTTTGCTCTGGACTCCAAGGACATTCCATACGGCGCTTACCGGGATCAATCAGCTGGTCAGAAAGCAACCGTGAAGAAACTGGTTACCCAGTATAACGTCAACTACAATGGAAACGGTCATGAGACAGGTAGTGTTCCCCTAGACAATCAGGGCTACTCTACGGTATCACCGGTCGTCACAGTAGCTGGAAATACAGGGAATATGGAGAGAGCAGGTTACACTTTCTCACACTGGAATACAGCAGCAGACGGAACGGGCACAAGCTACAATCCGAATGATACGTTCAACATCAGCAACACTGACGTCACACTCTACGCACAATGGCAAAGTGGGATTTCTGAGATTACCTTCGTCACGAACGGAGGCACCTCGATCTTGCCGCAGTCGGTCGAAAATAATTCTAAGGCAACAGAGCCATTGCCACCAATTAGAGATGGATATAAGTTCTTCGGCTGGTACACGGATATGGAGATGACACAGGCCTATGATTTCGAGACACCCGTGACTAGTAATATGACGCTTTATGCCAAGTGGCAATCCGAGAATGCAACACTGGCCAGCTTAAATGTAGGTCAAGGTACTCTTGATCCAGGTTTTATGCCAACAGAACTGGATTATCAAGTCGATGTAGATCCTGAAGTAACCAGTCTAGACTTCTCCTTCTCTAAGGCTGAGAGCAGCCAGATTGTAAATGTCACTGGGGCTACTGAGCAATCCGTTATTGATGATGTGTATTCCTATAGGGTTTCTAACCTGGTGACAGGCATGAACACTGTACAGATTATCGTTACAGCTGAGGAGGGCAACATCAATACTTACAATCTAATTGTAAAACGTACTAGCTTACTTAGTGAAAATGCCGATCTGGGCGGTTTAAAATTGTCGAGCGGTACATTATCTCCAGCCTTCAGCCCGGATGTGGAGCAGTATACAGCAACTGTAAGCAGTTCAACTAGCTCGTTATTAGTTAGTGCCACTCCTGTTCAAGAGGGTGCGAGCGTACAGATCAATAGTACGAGTGGAAATATTGCAAATATTGCGCTCGAAAACGGAAGCAATACAGTAACCATCGAGGTGACTGCACCGAATGGCAGCGCTAAGAAGACATACACATTACTCATTACTCGCAGTATCAGCAGTCCTGATACCCCAATTGATAATAATCCAGGCAGTGGAAACTCTGCTGGAACTATTGGTACAGGTGGAGCGAGCAACGGTGGTGCAGGTGTTACTCCCCCATTGACAAATAATAATAGCAGCAGCGACGTTCAGGTACTGGTGAACGGCCGGGCAGAATCTGCAGGAAGCTTAACAACTACCACAGTGAATGGAAAGCAGGTTGTGAGGATCTCTGTAAATGCGGAAACAATCGCGCAAAAGCTGAATTCCGAACCCGCTGGCTCTGTAATCACGATTCCAGTCACGGGTAGTCATAGTACGAATGCGAGTGTAATTATCGGTGAGTTGAATGGACAGACAGTGAAGCTCATGGAAGATAAACAGGCGGTGCTGGTGCTTCAGACAGACACAGCAAGTTATACACTACCAGCAAATCAGATTCAAATTAAAAGTGTGGCTGATCAGCTTAAATTGAATAGTAACGACTCCCTTGAGAGCATCAAGCTTCAAGTTGAGATTGCTGAAGTAGATCCGACTACGCTGGAAGCAGCGAAGTCCGTTGCACAGCAAGGTGGATATACGCTAGTCGGAACACCTGTGGAATTCAACGTGATCGCTAGCTATGATGGTAACACTACATCTGTAAATGAATTCAGTAGCTACGTAGAGCGTACCATTGCTCTTCCAGCCAACAGTACTCCTGACCAAATGACAACAGGCGTCGTTATTGATAAAGATGGCAGCGCTCTTCATGTACCAACGAAGATTACAACAATAAACGGCGTGTACTATGCGCAGATTAGCAGTTTGACCAATAGTGCATATGGTCTTGTGTACTATCCTCAATCCTTCACGGATGTGGCAAACCATTGGAGTAACACAGCAGTGAACGATATGGGTTCACGTATGATCGTGAGCGGCGTATCGGACAGCACGTTCGAACCAGATCGCAGCGTTACACGCGCAGAATTTGCAGCCATCGTCGTACGCGCACTTGGTCTGAAGCCAGCTGATGGAAGTAATATTTTCCCTGATGTCAACGAGACAGACTGGTATGCAGGTTTCGTGAAGACCACTACTGACTATGGTCTGATCAGCGGCTATAAGGACGGCACATTCCGTCCTCATGAGCAGATTACCCGACAGGAAGCAATGACTCTAATCGCACGAGCTATGAAAGTGACAGGATTGGACAGCCAGGTGCCTGCTAATGCAGTGCAGCAATTGTCAAGCTTCGCAGATTCAGTACAAGTAGCCGAATGGGCGAAAGAAGCAGTAGCAGCCAGTATCCACACGGGAATTCTGACAGGTCGCGATTCGAATACGATTGCGCCATTGCAGTCGATCACAAGAGCTGAGACAGCTACAATCCTTAGACGACTACTGCAACAGTCTGACATAATTTAAGATAACAAAGATTCATGACTAGTTGAGTATCACCACTGACGCTTACGTCAAAAAACTAAGTTTTTTTAAACCCGTTAATCTATGATATGATGAGATTAACGGGTTTTTGATCGGGATGAAGTGGATTGGGTGCGGTAATGGAACAATGTTGTTGTCGAGGGATAAGAACATATTCCCATTGAAATCGCTATTATAGCGGTTTTTTTTATTTTATCGATACAAGTTCTTGTCCCGAGCCAAGGACAAGAACTTGTACCGACTTCCGGAATGGACAAGAGTATAGTCCGATTACCGGGTAGATGTACATCTAAACATTTATCAAAAGCACTTAAATTATTTCTACTAGTGGAATTGGTATCAGCCAAATAAAAAAGAAATAGTAAGGGAGAGACGAATAATGGCAAGTGAAAAAAGGGTTAGAGTGAAGATAGGAGATGTCTTCGCAATTAGTCTTAATCAGAATCGTTATTGTTATGGCCAGGTTGTATCTGAAGGAAGGAAAGAATCAGATGTATCTAAAAGAATTTGACTTAGACTTACCATATATCGCGAATGATAAAAGCATTGAATCTATAATGAAAATACAAAAATGTGAGTACAACGAAGCAACAAAATTAGATTATGAATTAAATTGGAAATGGAAAAGACGTTCATTTAGATTGGAAACTCGCTGTATTACAGCGATGTTTGAACGTTTATTTGGAAAATACAAAACGAAAGATTGTTGGAGAATCCTAATAGAATGTGTAGAAAACATATCGGACGAAAGAATTGTTAATGATTCAGGTGTGTGTTCGGCGCCAATCCAATTTAATTTGAATGACTTTCGTGAAAAAAATGAGTTTGAGAAAAAAAAGGTTTCACTTCGACTACTCATGGACGGGATCGAGAAACTTGCTCTACGTAATAGTTGGAAGATTGATCCATTTAGAGAAATAGCATTACAAATTGAAGATTTAGGTTATGTAAATGAATGGACTTGGAAAGAAACAGTAAAGAGTCCTAATAAGAAGTACAATGCTAAAGTTATATGCCAACATAATGTAGAAAGCAATAGCTATTCTACAACGAGATGGTACGCAAGTGCTTTTAGAAAAGGTCATATCAGAACAACCAGATGAATTTGCCTATGCTAAACATTTAGGCGAACTTAAATGGGAATCTGATTTTGAAGTTGCTTTGATCAATAAAAAAGGAAATGAAAAGTATTTGGTAGCCATTGAACACTAATTATATTGTCGTTAGAAAAAACTGTATAAGGACAATATGCCCACTTGATGGAAAAGGAAAAGAACGTATCAACAATTTAACAAAACAAGATTTACCAACACCTCATGTTAAAGACAACTCAATACCTGGGGGAGTTAGACCAGCAGGAAAAGATGAATTCCGCAGAAGAGGTAGATATGATGAACACATTAAAATGGCTCCAAAACTGGTATCTTGAAAACTGTAATGGTGATTGGGAGCATTCGTACGGTGTTAAAATTGATACTGTGGATAATCCCGGTTGGTCTGTCAAAATCGATTTAGCAGATACTTTTTTAGAGGATGCTCCGTTTGATATGATCGAAGAAGAGAGAAATGAAGATGATTGGTTCTACTGTATTGTAAGGGATAGAGTGTTTCACGGTGCAGGGGGAGCATCAAATTTGGATGAAGTACTAGACTGCTTTAAAAATTGGGTTTCGAGTATAGAGAGATGTTAATTATGTAGTACCTGAGGAAGAGACCTTAATTGGTTAAATGCCATTTAAGGAATTTAGGTGTTTTTCTGTACAAGTGGATATGTTGATGAAATCTCCTTTAGAACAAATTATTAATCGGCTTGAACACAAGGAAGAATGGGTACTAGATGAATGTTCAGAGGGTTATATCTACTACAACATCTATAATTCTGAATTTAAAATTGTACTTTATGAGGACGAAAATGCTCGACTTGAGCAAAACCATGATTTTTACGCCTTTGCGATGAACGACCCAGAAACCTTGTATCGACAGTTTGACATTCAATATCAAGGTATTCAACAATTTAGGGGACAAATCGTTGTTCTTGATCGTGGTCGATACCCAACGGTTATTCCTGAAAAGAGTAGGGCTCAGTTTTTAGAGGATTATGACTTTGGATATTTCATTGATGGTAGTACGACTTATAAACTGAGCGATTTTTTTACATTGAGAATAACGATAAAGAAGGGATTTCACGTAAACTTTTTTTAAAGTTATACTTTTATTTAAAATGAAGCCTACGCTAGCTTGAGCATATGAAAACACTAAAAAGCAGCTGATCAAAGTAATCGGCTGCTTTTGTTCGAGTCTTAGATAAGGGTAGTAAAGCATGAGAGCGTTTAGTCATGACCGATCGTGTCTGTAAGGCTATCTCTGAGCCAGCCTGAAATCATTTCTTCCGAATCCTAAATAATTTAGTTAGGATTAATAATGAATATTGAAATAACCACCACCGAGGCCATTCGGAGATGATGCATATATTTGTTGATAACCATAGGCCCCTGGAATTATTACTGTTTGACTTCCATATTGAGTGGCTTCATGTCTTACAGGATATAATGTTCCATTCTCATTTCTGAGTTGGAAGTAGTAGGTGCCTAGAACATTAGCTTGAAAAGTTATTGTAATTGTTCCCGTCATATAAATATATGGAGTGTAAACTCCACTATCAAAATAACCGGGGTATGGATTGCTTGCAAATATACTGATTCCATCTTTCACTTGTCTCTGCATAAGAATATCTTGTGAGACAGGGGGAGTGGGAGTCAAAGCTTGATCAGCAAAAGCAGCTTGAAAAGGGACTATCATAGAGAGGGCTGAGAGTAATGCAATCGTTGTTTTTTGATATTTTTTCACGATCAACATCTCCTTGAGAGTTTTTGATTTTACATTTTGACATGATTTTTACAAGTAAAACAACAAGGAACAGTGAAAAGGATACTAATTAATGTTTTCCTCCCCCCCAAGATATAAATTGGTTTTACAATGATAACAATACACATATTTCCATAATAAAACAGATACAAAAATCACTATCACTCCAATTTATGTAATATTTTTGAATTAATTAACAAAATTTTCACTTATTATTGTTAAAAAATAAGAACAGAGGTTGGCTTAATAGGAACGTCTTGGGTGTGTGAGTTGCGCCGGCGGGCGCTATGGAGCTGCGTGGATCTCGTCCGGATTGGAGAGAGCAGCCGCGAGCCGGTCGCTCGGACTTCAGCTCGTCATCGCTCGTGTACGTGCCTGGTTGCTCGATACTTCCTGAGAAGGACAAAAGGACAGACTGCTTCGTCATTGGTGTGTGAGCTGCACCGTTGGGCACTATGTATAAAGAATGCGCTTATCACAGCTGTTTTTTGTAGAATGACATAGTCGCCAACCAAGAAACTCCTTATAAAACAAGGGTTGACATAAAAGTTGTCAAGGGACAAGAACATATTCCTATTACCGATTAGCCATATATTTAATTGTTGTTTTACCCGTTAATCCATTCAATTTACGGGCAGAATAGCGCATTAGATGTGTTGTACTTTGAATACATTGCAATATAACAACTGATACCTAATGTGCCATGAATCGTACCAGACCCGTGATGAACTGATCGCTAAAATCTCGGCAGGGCGCGACGAATCATCCAAACAATTATGTAAAAATCCGCGCTAGCAAGGGGGGCATACACACCCCTTGCTAGCACGGGTTCTTATCAAGTACGATTTCACTATTTGTCACAGAGGATCAACTAAAATTAAAGTGAGCAGATTGCCTTACAAGGATTGCCGACAGCCAAAGTGTAAGGCGGAATATCCTTAGTAACTAGACTACCTGCACCGATTACACTGTTCTCGCCGACCGTTACACCTCTTAGACATCTGAAAAGGATCGGTCTCCCGACCCTGCTCACATAGCCTAATAAATTATTTAGTTTCCATCAGTTGAAGGATATGTCTTGTTAACTAAATCAAGCCCGTAATCTTCCAGATTGCCATTAACCGCATTCATTGTCCAGTCGGATATGGACATACCTACATTCTCAAATTTATCGAGAAAATGGGGTGTGGCTATAATGGTGTGCATCGTTAAATTTCGTGGATCATCGTACCATGGTAACCCATCCCAAATAAACAAATGGGCTCCAGCTTGTTTTTTAAACTTAGGTATCGATTCATTTAATATTTGCTGATATATATCTGTCTTTCCTTCGTCGACCTCCATTTTTCCTGCATCAAAGTAATTTTGTACCTTCGCTAGATCTCCGTCCCTTGTAGAAGAATCAAATAATATGTTAACCTGATCCCCCCACTTCTTGTGTAGTGCAGTTAAACTGTCTAAAGTAATATTGTTAGACACTAATCGGTCAGATATATGTTTTGGTGATTTCCATACATCTGTTGCGATACTATGCCAGTCATCATTGAGAAGCAAAGATGAATCCACTAAAACCGTCTTACTCTTTGCTTCTGGGAAATAATTAGTAAATACATCATCGGAAAGGAGCGATGCACCCCATCCACCGGCACTATAGCCTGTAACTAAAACTGCATCGGGATTGTTAATATTAGCATGCTCCATAACTTCTTCCATCGTCGTGGTGAAATTAGTATATCCATTATGGTACAGTGTTTTTTTCTTTCCTTTTTTGTCTGTAAATTTGAACTCTCCAGTTCCTGCATGAAAGTCTCCTGTAGCATACGGGAAGGCAATCACAGTCCAATCTTGAAAAGGATTAACATCCGATGCTGTAGCAATTCCGCCCATGTTCATTGTGAAATTTGCCAAAAAATCGATAGGAAGCTCTTTTGTATTAAAAGTTTCGTCTCTCGCCGTTTCTTCATTGACGCTGACCCCGCCTCCTGCGAAATAAACAATCACTTTATTTTCACTGCCTTTTTTAAAGAGCGCTCGGTATCTGCTTCCATCAGATGCTTTCATATCGCTAGTTGTAACACGATACCATTTATCAATTTTCGGATCATCTTTTAGTTTTGGATATTGCAAAACAAATAAATAAATACACAACAAGACAACCATAATCACAGCAAATATAATGCTCAAAATTTTAAAAACTTTCTTCATGTCGATCCTCCGAAATTCGCTTTTGATGATGTGTAATGTATTTTATTCGGTTGGCATGTATCGTTTCAGATACTCGTTTACCTTATCCATATATTTGGCATAGATTTTATTATCATTTTGCAGACCGTGCCCTGAATGGGGGAATTCAAGATAATCATGCGGAACATTGTTTTCCTCTAATGCGCTGATCAAATGTTGTACTGCTGCGAATGGAGCTACCTTATCGTGTTTTCCATAGGCAGCAAGTGTGGGTACAGAATTTTTATCAACCCACATAAACGGTGAAATATCTTTAACAGCTTCATCATAGCTTGCTGTTCCAATCATATCTGGTGTAATCGTGTTACCGGACATAATGCTGAATAAGCCTGCTGCTGCATCTGGATTCTGGTCGAAACCGTAGGGAGTCCAGTCCTCTGGATAAAAGCTGGGCGGACCTACCGCCTCAAAGATCATTTTGACAGGGAGTGGAGAGGTGGCTGCATCACGATAAGCATATAATAGCGCAAGAGTACCGCCTGCCGAGCCACCGGATATAGCCATTTTATCTAGATTGTAGCCTAACTTTTCCGCTTCTGCTTTTACAATGGGAATACTTTTTTTGATTTCCTGTGACATGGTGTACACCGTGGCTTCGGGGTTATTTTCATTGCGCAGCGTATAATTAATACCGGCGGCGACATAACCTTTTGACGTGAGCCATTTCAGCATATTGACATCATCACTTTTGTCACCGGTTGTAAAACCGCCTGCATGGAGATATACGACGAGACCATAGTTTTTCTTTGTATGATCTGCTGGAACATAGAGGTCAAATTTATTTTGCTCCTTATCGTCATAGGCGATATCCGTATATACCCGCCCAACCGTGTCATTCCAATTAACCTGCATTTCTCCAGACAGTGGATTGTATGTCATTTTGATGAATGCTGAAGCCGCGAATACAACAATGAAAGTAACTATATAGATCAATCCCCACAACACTCTTTTTCTGCCTTTCCCTTTATTTGTCATAAGAAGTTACCTCCGAACAGAGTACCACCGAGCATAAAATTTAAAACGGCCCGCACCGCAAGCCGGCCTAATACTGCAGCTACGATGATAATTAAAATTAAAGTAATAATGCGATTTCGTGTGAGTGTCATTTGCTATATCTCCTCTTATTTTGAACACGTCCATTGTACAAACAACATAAAATAGACGTATCATTTTTTGTGTAACAAATGTATCATCGGTTAAGATTAGAATCAATGAATCAACTCAAAATGATACAGAAAGGATAAAATGTAACGTGGCAGATAACAAAATGAAAAGCACACATGTGAAGCTACAAATCACAAAATCACTTCTTGATTTGTTGAAAATGAAAGAACTTAAGGCTATCTCAATCAGTGAACTTACCTCCTCAGCACAAGTCAGCCGCGTTTCGTTTTACAGGAATTATGATGAAAAAGAAGATGTACTAAAGGAATATCTTTATCATTTAATAGACAGTTGGCATGCAGAATATCAAGATAGTGGGGGCACATCGGAAGATGAACTTTTGGGAAGTTTGTTTGGACATTTTAGTAAACACAGAGAGTTTTATCTGCTTCTGAGTCAAAGGAATTTGTTCTATCTGTTGAAGGAAATACTTAAAGAGCTATTCGGACCCAAACCAGAATATCCAAACTTCGGTGCTTATGTAGCGGCTTATTTTTCATATGGGTTGTTCGGCTGGATTGAAGAATGGTTTGCCAGAGGAATGCAGGAAACTTCAGAAGAGATGACTTTGCTTCTGCAAAGTCGTGATTTGAATAAAAAATAAACTTCTTGAAGTTGTCGGTATCTGTACATTTTCCCAGTAGAAAACAATCCCATTTTCTCATTGTAAATGCTGAGAAAAATGGGATTGTTTCTAGATTGAAGGAAGAGTCACTTCAAAAGTTGTACCTGTGTCATCAGAGCTTGCAACCTGAATTGTCCCACCATGCAGTGCAACAATCTTATGTGCAATGCTCAGACCCAATCCATTACCAGGGGAAGAATGAGATGAATCTCCTTGATAGAATTTATCAAAAATGTTTTTTTGCTGACTCTCATTAATCCCAGGACCATTGTTGTGAATCGATATACGAACCTGTTGGTCCTTCGAGTCCATAGCGATTGTGATCTCGGAATATGAAGGTGAATACTTAATGGCATTGTCCAGAAGATTGATCCAAACCTGACTAAGCATGTCCTCATTCGCCGTAACCATCAGTTCAGACGAATCGAACTGAAAGCTTATATGCTTCACAGACCATTTCGGCTCTAACAATACAATCACCGTTCGGATGTGTTCAGTTAAGTTGAATGACGTTTTCTCCGTAATGATGGCTTGGCTTTCGACCTTCGATAACTGAAGCACATTCGTAGCAAGTTCAGCCAACCGTTCAGATTCATTGATGATGATATCCAAATAATCATTGCGTTCCTCATCGGTTAAGTTTTTTCTTTTCAGTACTTTTGCGTAGCCTCGCAAGGAAACAATCGGTGTTTTGAATTCATGCGAAAAATTATTAATAAAATCGGAACGTAACATTTCAAGACTACCGAGTTCTTCAGCCATGTGATTAAAACTTCTGTTCAGTTTTCTTAGCTCTTTTGGCCCTTTAAGCTGAATACGAACCGAAAAATTTCCTTTGGCCAATTCTTCAGACGCACGTATGACTTTTCGAATCGGAGAGAGCGGTATTCGGCTAAATACCAACGATGCAAGGATACTGACCAGAATACTCACCGTTCCAAAATATGTAATAAGAACCAAAGCGCCACCTGAATCTGGATCTTCGGCTGGAGGAGAAGGGTAAAGTCCGATATAGACAAAAAATACGACAATGACCAGCGAAAGAAAAATAGAGACGAGCAAAATAAACAACACAATGAACGTAAACATAAACGTTAGTCCAAATCCACGGAGAGACCTCTCTTTAATAAAATTCATTATTTTTCTACTCACTATGTTTTACCGCCTTATAGCCAATTCCTCGGATCGAGATAAGCTCAAATTCGGGATAATCGCCAAATCGCTTTCGTAATCGATTGATGTGAACATTTAATGTGATATCGCTAGTTTCGGAGTCCATGCCCCAAATTTCATCCATTAATTGAATACGGGTAAAAATTTTGTCCGGATAGGACAGCAACTTGTACAATAAATAAAATTCCTTCTGCGGTAGTGTCTGCACTTCATCTTCTCTTGTCACCGACAATTCATCGTATTGTAGTGTAATTTTACCTAGTTTGAGCATCCGTTCGTTCTGGATCTTGGCTCGACGCAACAAAGCTTTCATTCGCAGAAGCATTTCGTCTTCGTCCACGGGTTTGACCATATAATCATCTGTTCCTGCCATGAAGCCTCTACGTTTGTCAGCGGGTAGATGTTTGGCACTAACCATCAGTATAGGGATATCATTTCTGCCCTCTCGGATCGTGTGAGCCAATTCGAATCCATCCATTTGAGGCATCATGATATCAAGAACAATCAAATCAATATGTTGCCTGTCTAACAATTCCAATGCCACAATGCCATTCTCCGCCAGAAATACCTCGTATCCTGCAGATCCTATAATCGTCTTCATTAATTTGGCGGTATTTATATCGTCTTCTACAACGAGGATTTGAAACATTCCGCTCATTCCTTCCTATACATCTGTAATAACTGAACTGCATTCTATCACAATCAGCACCTTGAGGTGAACAACGAAGGTTCACTCTTCCTCGTTTATTTTCAGTTTATACACTCGTGGTAATGTGAGTCCAGTGAAGAACAATTCATCTACCAGCGAATGCTTTGAATGTTCAAATATGCATCAGCTTGCTCATTCAGACTAATTAAAGATGGAGGTGCAGCAATAATATTAAAATGATCACTTGCTTGTAGATTAGGGTCTCAAAATCATGTAAATGTTATTATGACCCTGATTCCATAAAACGAAGCATAGGAATAGAACAATTAGGGAAATGGTTGAGGTGAAGTTTTATGAGAATAATTAAAAGAGTTTTATTAAGTGTAGTTGCAATCGTAATTGTTGTTATTGTAGGACTTCTTGCGATTTTTGCGTATCGCAGTGCAAATTATTATAAATTAGTGGAGACGGATAAGCCCATTGAAGCACAATATACAGCACTTGGGCCATACAAGGTTTCCTATCAGGAATTCGACTCAGAGAATGCTGCCTTTAAGAAAAATGAGATTTGGTATCCATCCGACATGAACAAAAGTGAATCTCCACTCCCCCTTGTCATCATGGCTAATGGTACGGGAATTACGGCTTCCAAATACAAAGCGGTTTTTAAACATTTGGCTTCCTGGGGGTTTATTGTAGTGGGTAATGAGGATGAAAATTCAAGAACTGGTGCATCTTCATCAGCTAGTCTTAACTTTATGCTAAGTTTAAATAAGGATCGCACCAGTGATTTTTATGGAAAGATCGATGTAGACAACATTGGAATTGGGGGACATTCCCAAGGCGGCGTAGGAACGATTAATGCTGTAACCAAACAGGACAACGGCAACTATTACAAAGCCATGTATACAGCAAGCACGACGTCAAGCTTCTGGGGACAGGAAGGCCAATTGGGAACGGATTGGAGTTATGACGTATCAAAGGTCCATATTCCCACTTTCATGGTTGCTGGTACAGGATCTTTTGATGCGGGAACTGCCGAAGATATCATGGCAACAGAAGGGCAAGGTATTACTCCGCTTTGGTCACTTCAGAAAAATTATGCCGATATTCCCCATACAGTAACCAAAGTTATGGCAAGACGTGTCAACACGGATCACGGTGATATGCTCACGCATGCTGACGGATATATGACAGCGTGGTTCATGTATTGGCTGAAAGCTGATGTACAAGCGGGAAATGTATTCTTTGGTGACGATGCAGAGATACTTACGAATGCGAACTGGCAAGATGTTACGAGAAGTCCGCAATAGCTACATGAAGCGATTTTTTTTAAGAAGATCCCATTTTCCAAGAGGACACTGAAAAAGTCTCTTATAAAAAAGCTAAAAAAACGAGCCTCTAGAATCACTTCTAGGGCTCGTTTTGCGTTCCGTAAATCATATTTGACTCCCTAAAGTTTTGGGTCATAGGCATCATCACATCAGTTTATTTTCAGTTTATTCAGATCAGATATATTACTTAAGGAAAATAGGACACAATTTGTGTTAATCAAACCTGGAGGAATATGGGGAGGAGTGAGTATTGAAAACATTAAAAATTTGTCTGTTCGTCCTCGGACTATTGGTTCTCAGTTTTATCATTGTGAAGTGCATTCAAGTTGGAATACTTGTTCAATTTAAGAGTATTTTTAATGGCACAATAGAACCGAACGTCAATTAAACGGGAGTTGATTTTGCGTCATCTTATTGCAATTTCATTGGAAAGGAAGAGGAATGGGGGGTACTGGGACCCAATGCAGGACAAACCCTGAATCCCAGCAGTTTGGAAGAATATGCTGAGAATATACGAAACGAGATTCGTAAAGTGAAGCAGTTGACGAATAAAAGCTTTGCGGTAAATTATATGTTTCCTTTGGATGAGAGTGGTACTAATCCGTTTACTACCTTGCTTTTCAATATTTTAGTCGAAGAAGAGGTGAAATATGTTGTCGCCATTGGTAATCAGATGATTCCAAGCGAAATGGAAAAATTAAAAAAACAAGGGATAACGGTTCTATATCGACCGATCACACCTACCGTTCAAAACACCATGGAAGCTGAAAAACATGGAGCCGACGCAGTTATTGTCACTGGTAGTGAAGCAGGCGGGCATATTAGTCAGTTCAATGTTAGTCTGTTTACGCTGTTACCCCAAGTGACTTCAGTTGTCGGTTTACCAGTGGTTGCTGCCGGAGGAATTATTGATGGACGAGGAGCTAAGGCAGCCTTTGCGATGGGAGCCCAAGGGGTATATATGGGAACAAGATTCATTGCAACCGTGGAAAATCCGGCGAGTCGTGCTGCTAAACAGGCGATTATCGAGGTTCACAGCGAAGAATTGCTCGAACTCGAAGGGGTTCATGAACGAACCATTCCAACGCCAGAGGCGTAAAAGCATAACAACTCATTCAAGAGGGGAAAGCTCAAGAAGCGGTTCCTTACCATAAAAACGGATATAAAGAGGTACTCCTACTGGGGGACTTGGAACAAGGGACCATTAGCGTTTCTCCATCAGCAGGGGGAATTCAAGAAATTCTGACTTGTCAGGAAGTTGTAGATGAGATTGTTAACCATATTAGTCATTCATGAGAGCCATTGTAATCAATGGTACTCTGGTTATTGTTCATTCATTTTAGATGTTTACTCACATTGTTCTTGAAATCTCGTGGTATCATGCCGTAAATAGCCTGGAACACCCGATTGAACGTAAGCTGTCTATCGAATCCTGCATTTATCCACACCGTTGTTAGAGACGCATTTGTGGTACGAATTAACATGGAAGCATACTCAACCCGAAGCATCGATAGATAGTTTTGCAGGTTCATCTTGAATCGCTTGGAGAAGATACGAAATTCCCAGTTATTTCGTAACGGTGAACCATATCAGGAAATATCATTGTTGCGTCACCTTCGTGCAAATCATATGTTTGATCATTCACTTCAATCCGTTGAGATCCTGAAATGACATAGAATTTCAAGATATCCATGCATATGTGGAGGGAAAGAATTCTCCTTCAAATTCCGGATAACCGATAATTCATCCTTACGAATCTCAAAAAAAGGTAACATCCGTCTTAACCTCCAGTGCAATTTTGGGCTAGTTTTATATTCTTTCAAATAGATGGAGGAGCAGGACATGCGAAAGAGTAAAACGTTTATCTATGTTGCAACTACAAAATCTTTAACAGAGCGTGTAAGCGAAGGGCACCAAAGCTTAATTCTGCAGGTGAGAAATACACTAGGACTTGTCATTGGAGTCCATAAGTGAACGATTGCATTATACGCCGAACTATCTTACCGAAAATACGCGCGAAGGAGGAAATCTTATTAATCTATGTCGTGGGACAAGAACATGTTCCCATTGAAGTCACTATTATAGCGGCTTTTTTATTTTATCGGAACAAGTTCTTGTCCCAAGCCAAGGACAAGAACTTGTTCCGATTATCGATTAGGCGTATATCTAAGCCTGCACGGCGAATCAATTCAATCGCTGTTCTGCCCTTGAGCGTTAACTGCATCTTCTTCCCCTGCAGCGTAATGTAACGAGGTAGAATCGCTTGGGGGCAGAAGTACAGAGTATCAGGAAGCAGATCATGGCGATTCCACATCTATACGTTCTGGACAGCAGAAAAACCGGGTACAGAGCATTACGTTACATCCTTCGAGCAGCGAGGGGGATCGGTCATGAAGGGGCCAGTGAAGACATGGCTTGGTGCCATTATTGCATTAGGCATGATTGCACTACTTATCGGATCGATCTTTAAAGGGAATCGCATTGAACAAGAACAGCGCTGCGGAACGCTAACGATCGTCAAATCCAAAATGACCAATGTAGAGCTGGAGTCGCAGAAGGAAGGACAACCCAATATTAGTACGTTAGCTTATATCATTAAGGTCAAATTAGTGGATGGACAATGGAAGCTTGATGATTTGGGTGTACGTTCAAGGGCGTGGAACCCATGAGGATATTGCGAAAGAAATCCATGTCGCTCGCGCTATCGACTACCGGGGGATCGAACGGGGAAAGGACTGTGTGTTCTCCAATACCCATACCGGGCTGGTAGACTGCTTCATTGGGATGAAGGAGCTTCAGCAGGAACACGCCAAGAGTGACGTCCTCTTTGGCACCCGTGCTTGCCGCATGCGGGTGGTCACTTGATCGGTCAGTTCCAGAAAAATGTTACATTAATTAAATCCAAACCCCAGAGTTAGCTGTCTATATAACAGGAGGTGAACGACAATGATCGATGCACAGCAACAAATCAACGCCGCACAAAACGGAGATCACGATGCTTTCGTTTCTCTTATAAAGGATCGAACGGATAAGCTGCACCGAGTGGCTCGCCATTATGTACGGGAGTCCAAAGATGCGGAGGATATCGTTCAGGATGCCCTGGTTAAGGCTTATGAGTCACTGCACACGCTGCAGCAACCCGAAGCCTTTGAGAGCTGGCTTACCAGAATTGTGGTGAACCAGGCGCTCAATTATTTGGAGAAATCCAAGCGTGTTCACCTGAGCGATGACCCGCAGGTTCACGAGCACGCGGCCGTTAATGATATTGATCAAACCCTGGATCTGGAGCGTGCATTGGCCAGTCTGAATCCAAAGCTGCGTCAGCTCCTATTCTTAAAGTATAAGAAGGACCTGACCCAGCAGCAAATCGCCCATCTCCTGGATATGTCATTAGGTACTGTAAAAACACAATTACGGAAGGGGCTGGAACATTTGCGCAACGAAATGGCTCAAGATTTTCTCGAACGAGACCTGGATACATTACGCCTGCAGTTAAGACAACAAGTAGAGCACCAGTTTGCGGTTTCACCGGATTATGATCTGATCGTCAATGACTATCAAGAGAATACCATGAGGGGAAAAGGAAAAGGTGAAGCGGGATTTTTGTGGATTAAATCTGGGAGTGATGACGCCGTTTCTGCTACTCTCTCCAAGGACGGCAACTTGATAGACTATTCCATTTCCTGGGCCTCATTGGACAACGAGACACGGCTATCTGAGGAGAAGCTCAAACAGCAGGCAGAACAATTCCTGGAAGATCATTATCCCGGCGCACTGCGTGATTTTCCGTATTGTGCGATGGAGTGGATGGAAGGGATGTTTGGGTACACACGACAGCAGAAGGCGATGGGGCTGCCGCTTCCTGAGACGGGATGCCTGATTATGGTTCACCCCAGCGGTCGCGTGCTCGGATTTAGGTACTACGGAACCGTTCCAGGGCCGGCACTCCCAACCATGATCACATCAGAAGAGGAACAGATGGCGTGTATGAAGTCGAATTTTTTGCTACATGTGGAATATTGCGTATTGGACAAAGCCGTGTACACGGATGGTGATGATCAGGTCCATCTTGTTTACGCCCCCCGAAGTAGAGGACTAATTTATACTGCATCATCACAAGAGGAAGTTCCAACAGCCTATAGGGCAGAAGTTGTCCCCTTTGACCCAAGAACTCTGGACGAGTGGGCAGGTGAGTTCCCGATCGCACGAAGCCTAGAAGAGTTGATCGGCGTAGACAACGACCAATTTCAGTTAGTACAAGACGACAATATTGGCTCGAACACCAAGTTGATGGTGTGGAAGCAACAGAATGAAGAGCGTCCAGCCAAGAATGTCCGGTCTTGGAAGGTCTATTGGGCTGATCAGATGGAGGGAGCGGTCAAGGCGCGAGTAGACAGCCAAACCGGACAACTGATTGACTTTGTTTCGCATGGTAAGCCAGATCAACTAGCTCCATTAACCTGGGATCGAGACGCATGTATAGAAGTAGCTATGGACTATTCCGAGGACTAGCAGCCGAAATGTTGCCGTATCTCAAGCGTCTAACTGAAGAGACCGACGACGAAGATCGTTTGGAAATCATTCGCTTTGGTGTATATGTTCAAGACGTATCTGTCAGGGATGAATGCTATCAACTAGCTGTTGACCGCTCTAATGGGAGGGTAAAAAGTTTGATGTCCCCCTCCATAAGGCCAGAACAGTTAAAGAAGCTGGAGACCGTGCCTTCATTTGATTACCAGACAGCCATCCTCCGATGGACGGCACAGGCCAAGCTGCGTCTGCAATGGGAACGGATGCACAATGCTAGGGCGGAAGAGGCCCCGTACGAACTAGTGTATCGAATGATTGGTAGCGAGCACGAGCGGACGCCCGAAGTGCTTGATGCGCATACGGGGAAGTTATATGAAAATACTTTTTACTGAATAACAAAAAGATGGTCAGAGGAAGCAAACCATATATGGAATTTATTAAACTCCAAAATCAGTTGAAGCATATGTTAGTCCTTGTTGCGAAGGTGAGGAAGAGGAACTTACCTAAGAAGGAACAATGTTCTTGTAGTAAAATAATACTCGAAACGGAATAAAAAAAGGTGACTGCATATACGCAATCACCTTTTTTTAATGAAGATCAGCAACTATATTACCCTTGAATCCAATCCATAGTAACGATAGAGGATTTGCTTGGCTCTAGCATAGATGCTCCACCTAAATAAGTATCCCCGAAGATTCCTTTTTGATAAACTTGACAGAAAGTTGACTTGTAGACGGGATATCCAACTACAATTCCAGTTTTTTGACCTGGAATGTTCATTGGAACCATAACTGATGTAGAAACGCCCACTGATTCGTTAAGTGATCGTCCGAACTCTGCCGCCACAAACTCTTTCACTCCAACGCTTAGGGAGGTTTGTACCTCAACAGCAACGTTCTCATTTGCGGAGACTGTGATTTCTACCCCATTGCAACTTTGTCCTTTTGCCTTTGTGCAAAAGTGCTTTGCTCTTGCGATTTCAGTCCATCCATCGATATATTGAGGTGTTCCTTTTGTAAGTTTAAACCCAAAAATATTCTGAGGGTTAACAGATTCATTATCCTCTTGCAAGAATTCTCTTGAGCCGCGCGGGTCAGTATTAACAACGCGAATCGTTTGTAACTTCGCACCTTCTGACGGCTTTTCAATACCGTACTTGGAAATGATTTCATCTTGGTTTTCTTCTGTCACTTCAATGACTTCGTTTTCCTTTATCGGTACACCATTAAGATAAACGTAACCGCTTTCGATTTTACCTGAGTCAACTGGAATTACTTGTGTCTCAGATGCGCTTGCAAACGAATAAACTGATACAGATAAAGCCATGATTGATGCCAACATGAGTGATAACTTCTTTTTCAAAGAATTATTTCTCCTTTAGTATTATATACTAATTATATCCAATAACCCAAAAGGGATCAACCTATATTTGTAAATTAAATATATAATATGGATTATTGTTCACGTCTTCTATTACAAGCTGTTAATTACTGATGTATGATGAGAGAAAAGAGATATTTGAAGACAATTTGTATTACCCATTAGATAAAGACCTTGACATTGATTTAGTGAGTCCATTGGCAAAAAAACATTTGATTCAAATGATTCAAGATAGAAAAATTCTGAAAAGTCACCAACTTAAACTTGAAGACATGACTCATCTGATATCCCACGACAGGAGCGTAAAGGAGTGAAGTGTACATGAAAGGGCATGGATGGGGATCAGGTCACGGCTGGCGGACCGGTACAATGCCGATGAGATTATGCTGGCTACGGTATCGCCGGATTTTGGACATAAATGCCGGATGTATGAGCTGCTCGCTGAGGTAATGAGGCAGGCGTGAGCCTTTCTTTGCTGGCTGCGTACGGACTTTGGACATAGGACTTTTCTGCCGAAACGGTTTAACCTCCGGCTGGAATCGATAGCTGCATAACCATTTTTTTGGGGGAAGATGTGTTGAAAGTAAACGTTCGGATTGGCATGAGGCGGACAAGGCCTATGTTCCAGCTGTGGATCGGCCAGTCTGGTCCGTTCGTAGGGCGTTCTCACCACGAGCTAACGTATCTCCAACTCAAAGGGGGTGTCTCAAGCAGCCATTTCATGGCTTTTGAGACACCCCCTTCTTATTTAACTTCCAATTATATTGATCTGTAAGTAACCATTGAAAGTGAAGGATTGCATTCAGCGTTGGTAAGGGTACAGGCAGAGGTAACTAGATACCAAATAGGATATTTAAAATTACGTATGAGGATTTTCATTTAATGCAAAGCCAAGGGGAATAACTTTCTCATAGAGATAAAAAGAATTCTTGTATTCATGCCTTATCGCAATTCATAAGGTATAATTTTATTGTAATGATTCTTTGATTTAGCAGTAAAACACAACATCTATAGGAGACTCTTATGACCACTGAACAGTATAGTGATATTTTATTGGACTCGGTTCCAGAGGTGACTCAGGTTAACTACACTTACAGACAAAGTGCGAATGTACTTTTCAATTTCATGCCTAAACTTGAATACCTAAAAAGTAAATTAAGCAAAAAAGCATTGATTCCGAGATTTTATGAGGAAAACATTGCTTATTTGGATTTGTCACATATGGACAAAGTGGCATTTCCGATGGTCTGCTTCTGTGATATTCATCTAAACAAATTAACGTACCATATGGGAGGCTCAAATAGCTCTGATGGATATGGGCGATACGGAATTGGTATGAGCAAGACGTGGGGCATCCAAGAAGGTGTTCAGCCGATTAGTTATATGAATAGTTCATCTGCTTTACTCTCTGACTTTAAAATAGCATTCAAGCACGCTATGGAACAAATGAATGATGGTACCGGGGATGAAATTCTTCAAAATCAATTGTTAACACACTTGCTTTTTATCAAACCCTTAAACGGAGAAATGGCTAAGCAAAGAGGCACTTCTTTTGAACACATATCTAAGAATTTTCATGATGAGAGGGAATGGAGATTCGTCCCTAATTTTAGTGATGTAGATACAGATTTAAGTTTATTAATCCCACAAAACGTTCTGGTGAATAACCTGAACAACTTGGTATGTAACGCTTATTCAGAAGGCATTGAGCAAAAAGAAGAACTGTGGTTGAAGTTTGAATATGAGAAGATTGAATATCTCATTGTGGATACAGTTGAAGATCGAGATAATATAATTCATTTCATCATGGATGAATTACACACTGATCATGCCACAAAATATATTCTAATCTCTAAAATTATGGTGTTTACTCAATTAGAGAAGGATTGGTGAAGCATGTTTTCTAACTTTAAAGAATCATTTAAAAAATCGGATGGTAATGTCATCCCAAAAGAAATTGTTGAGTCTCTCAATAAAAGGTTACCTGATGGCCTAATATACAAGCGTGTAGCTAAAGACCTCGTAGTAGCAGTTCCTAGCGAGGGTAGGGAGATGCAGTTGTCCGCGAAGGTAAAAATCCCTGAAAATCTAAAAATCTACGAACCGGAGCAGCTCTATGATATTCTCTACAGAACACAAACTGAACTTAAAATTGATAAAAATGTTCCAGTGAAAATAAATGGAATCGATATAGCTTTAGATGAAGCTGCATTAGCTCCCCTAATTGCAAGCAAGAATACTGAATTCTTCCTACAGCCAAGGCCATTCCCGTCACCTTATGAACTTGAGTTTTCTGGAAATGGGCACACTAGAACATTAACTATGCAAAGGCAGCCCCTAGCTGATCTAAATAAAACTTTGATAAAGAATATAGACGATGACGCTTTGCAGGTATCCATGACAGTAATTGAGGATACAGAAACACTTCAATTTTCCTTTAATTTCAATCTCCAAAATGTTGATACTATCGATGAAGTATTAAGTGTTTTATTAGTATATCAGGCATTTATTCAGGGGGACGGACAGGTTATTGGTATGAACTTACCCTCAGCTCCAATCAGCGACGTAGAGAAAGAGACATTGAATGATCTATTAACTTTCTGGAGCAAGATGAGTAACGTTGAGAAAAAGTTAGGTATCCAATTTCCATTAGATCTGCCATTAAGTGATGAGGAAGACATATGGTTAATGAAACTGTACGCATCCTTTGTTAAGGAAGAGCCATTTAGAGAGAATATAGAGTATACTTCGATTTCATTTGATCCTCCTGAGAATATTGATAAAGAACGGTTAATTAGTCAATCGGCTGGTTTTACGTTTTTGCAGCCTGAGAATATCAACCTACTTGGGGTAGATCTGGAACTGTTTGCAGTGATGGGCGTATATGATTTGCGTATTACAGATATAATCCCCAGTAAAACAGAGCAAGGAAAGTGGGAATGTATAGTTGAGAATAGGTCTGATCAAAAGAGCTTCAGGTCGATGATATACCTTAAGTCGTATGAAGAGGCTTTGGAGTTTCAAAAGAACATAAAAGCGCTTCATGAGGCTCGAGATTTGTTTAGCATATTTGAAGAAGATAAATAACTTTAAATTATACTGTGATGTGTAGATCCAATTGGTCGATTCTTTCATTAGGGATAAGATCGGTCCAATCCATTGGTTCAGAAGTAAAGCCGGTACCGTAGGTGGAGGTTGTTAATTATGAAGAATCAGCCTCAAAGGCAGTCGACAAACTGAAGGAACTTCTAAAAACACATCCAGGAATTAAGCAATATGAATTGGCCAAAATGTTAGGGGTATCCAAACCGCGAGTGTCACAACTACTTAAGAAGATCCGAGCAAAAGATAATATGAATTATTAAGAATGCCAGTTAACCTATATACACCCACGGAGGAGAAAATCATGAATAAAGAACATATTTCTAATGTCACGAACAAGATTGTACCTCTCATTAAAGAGTGGCAGAACCGGCCTCTGCAGGCATCTACGCCATCGTCTATTTGGATGCCATTCACTTCAAAGTGAAGCAAGATGGAGCCATTCAACAAAGCTGCCTACATGGTCATTAGCATGGATCTGAACGGTAATAAGGACGTGCTGGGCATGTGGATCGGGGAGAATGAATCCTCCAAGTTCTGGCTGAGCTTGTTAAATGAACTTAAAAATCGTGGAGTGGGGGACATCCTCATCATCTGTGTAGATAATCTCTCCGGGTTCTCTCAAGCCAAAATTATTGACAGACCCAACAGTTGCGGGACGACTTAACTACCGTTAGAAGTCGGAACTTCTTAGGAAGCACCATATTCGGCCAAGTGATCCCCGCAGTTCCTGCGGTTCGGTGTTCGTTACACGGAAGCGGTCAGACTAATTTGGAGCAGGCCCCCTCAGCTCGAATATCATCATCACATTGGAGATCTCACTCCAAAACCATCAACATTGCATCACTCAATTAATGTAACTAAGAAAATCGGATGAAGGGATTGAGTTTCCTAAAATTTGTGCCTATGCTTATGCTTATGTTTTTTGGAGGAAATCTATTTTAAAGGAGGAACATTTCTATGGCTACAATTCTTTAAGAACAACCTTGATTTCTGATGCCGAACCACTAATTATCAGGGATCTTCTGGAGTATTTTTCTGATCAGGTCGTCAATTATCAAATGAAGATTCTCCAAAGGCTTGATGCGAGGATACTTTCCTGGATTCTTGAAAAACTAGTCATGCAGTTCAGTGGAAATTTCTTCTGTGCTTGGTTAGAGATTGCAGAGAAGAGGAGTAAAGAAATTAGCGTACCATCATGGCAGGAAATTAAGAACATGAGAGATCAGTCTTTTCCCAGTGTTGCTTTTAAATACAATTTTGATGAGAACAGCTCTTCCAGCAGCATTGAGTATTATCATTTAAGTAAAAATAACCCGATACTTAATAAATTCAAATGTCCTTATCAGCATGAAAGTGCTACACACCACAAAAAGTTGCGATGTGTAGTATTGACATAAAGTCGCCAACTAAATGTCCTAGAGAAGAAAAGAGAGATAAATTCTCTAGGAGATTTACATATGTACAAAATACGAGTTTTGTGAAACAGTACTAATGATTTAAAAGCTGCACAGTGATTTTAACCCTGTACAGCCAATTCCTTATAATCTCCTGGATTAATCCCAGACTACTTCTGTTCCTGCTATAAAGTCGTGAATCGCACGTCGATCTTCACGCATACCGACCATAAAAGCGCTCACGATTACTCCGATACCCAAAGTTATTACATACACAAGTCCAGCCACAACAACTCGCATTAGCATTGTACCAATTTTGGGCGGTTCGTGTGTATCGTAGCTACGGATTCGAATTCCACATATACGTTTTCCAATGGTTCGACCATACCAGTAAACTGGTAATAAAATTGAGTATAACGCACTAAGTAGTTTCGCAATCGGCTCATCCGCATCAAAGTTGCCGGTAAGAACACCCGCAATAATCACTAAAGGAATTGAAATAATAAGACTATCCAGAATGCTTGCTCCTAATCTAATCCAAAAACCTGCTTTATACAAAATACTTTCCTCCAAACTACAATTTTAAACTAAGCGGCTAAATTTCTTCATAAACTCCCTTCATTAGAAAACATCTAAATTTATGTACACAACTCAAATAGTATAACAGAAAATTTTACCTATTTACGGTATAACTCCTATTTTTCTCATTTATCTTTGTGAATTTTATTACAAACTAATGAATTTCATAATTGATGTCGTCCATTCACTTTTTACACTTCAATAATCCCCTTTTTATTTTTGTAGCTTCTGCTTCGTAATAACACAATAATAATTATGTAAACTTAGTAAGGATACCTAACAGAAGTTAAGTCCTATTCTGTTCATTCTACATCTGCCCTCTTCGCCAAATCTTAAACTCCACAATAGCATAAACTACACCGGCGATGGCAAAGATCCAGACAGATGTCATTGGGTTGAGTTGATATCCATTTACGAAATATGGACTGTACATTTGATCAAAAATCCACAACCCTCCCCATCCAAAACCACACATATATATGATAGTTCTCACTGCAAGAAAGCGCACATATTTACGCAACAACCATGTGATTGGGCTCAAAATTACAACATAAAAAGCCAATATATAGTGACCGAATCCCAGGATGAGCGACAAGATATATATCAGAACTCCAAGATTACGCAAGCCATAATACTCTGTTGTTGTTATTTGGTACCCTTCAATCCTTTCAAGAACAATGAGTGCTGTAAAAAAAATCCCGATAAATAATAGTCCTAATACCACAAATCGTTGAATCGCGTTCACCAACATCAGATCCCCCCCAATGTCTAAACGCATCAAGAAGCGCTCAAGTTACATGATTTCGAACAAATAACACAAAGACTCGTCTACTTTTGTTCTTTTAGAGCCTCCAGCGCGATCTGTTTGCCGCCCCATCCCTCTGGATCAGAAATACCGTGCTTAAACTTGAGAATGACTGGTGAAGTATTTACATTCTCGCCAAGCAAAAGAAAGTGTTGTTGGAAAAATTGTTTTTCACTTGTATAGATAAATATGACTTTTCTGTTCTAAAACCCCCGTAATAACTTTCATTTAGTATAGATAAATATGTGAATTGACTACTTATTACATAAGCAGTAAAAGCCGCCATCGTTGATGGCGACAAAGTTCAATCGATCGTGGTTGGTCATGCAATTAGAATGACACTCACATATGGAATGCTTTCCAGAACGAACCTTCTGTATTAATGATATCCTTGATCTGGACAAAAGGAATCGTAAACGTTGGAAATCCCGCCGCATAAGGTGCGATATCATATGGATTGAAGTAGAGATGCAGCGCATCCGCTGTGACAAAAAACGGCTGATCCGCACTAATACCCTTGTAAGTGTCCGGAAACACATACGAGTATTGAGGATCATTTTTGATCTGATCCCCCACAATCTGGCTTAACACTTTTACGTAGTCACTATTTGGCTTAAATAAATCCTTCAGCTCATACAACTGGCCATTCGTCAGGTTAATGATGGCATAGATCATGGTAGGCATACCATGCGCCGCACCCGCTGGATAGTTATAACCTGTGAGTTGCAGCTGCAACAATTGCTGCTGATAGAACGTGATATCAAAATCTCCTGTATACGTGTAATCAAGCTGCTGATCGGCAGGGATCGGTTTAACCTGTGAGAGCTCCTTCAACTTGGCATTCAGCGCAAGCTGCTCCGCTTGGTTCATTAATCCCTCCACTTGCGGATAATATACGAGATAGTCCCTGTTCGGTTTGTACTTCTCTTCACGTACACGATACGGCGTATGAAGTGGAACGATTGTATTTTGCCGCCAGATGATCTGCCCTGCCCGGTTCACATAAGATAAGCGTTGGTCTACATAGGCCTTAATCAGATCTGGTGCCACGACCTCCAGCGTACCCGAACCTTCTACATGAGGATACCCAGCGGCAGGTCTTCCACTCAGATCCAGCAGATAGGTCTGTCTTCCGTCCGAAGCAGATGCCAGACCGTTTGTATAATTGCCTACATCGCGATAAATGAACTCCGTAAGCCTTCTACCATTAATCTCTGCAATCGCGTATACAGAGCCAATATAAGGCTGCTCCGGATTAATGGCTTGCCCCAACGCATAACGATGCTCTCCTAATTCGCGAATATCATTATACGCGGGTTGAATAATAAATGATCCTTGCGTATTAATGACCCCATAGTTCGATTTGTAGTCCTCCGCTGTATTGACAATCGCTTGCCCGCCGCTAAAAGGAAATGCAGATGAAAATTTGGGCTGAATGCGAATATTACCCCGTTCGTCGATGTATCCATATTTGCCCGAAGCCTCTTTTTGAAAAGCAAGCAGTCCATCCCCCAGTGGTCCCACATAGGCATATGGATAAGTCGCGAGTCGATGTCCATTGCGATTAATAAGCGCATATTCATTGTCTTTGATCTGCACAACCGCTTTGCCATCTTGAAAATCATTCCCTGACGTGAACTGTGCCGGAATCACCTCAGTTCCCGAGGCATCCAGATAACCATAGAGACTCACCGAGCCACCTGTCTGACCAGGGTTTGAATTGTAAAACAACGCGCGGCCGTCCTTCATATTCGAGATATACGGGTAAGCCCGTTTGGTCAGGACTGTACCTTGTTCATTAATCATCTTAAATCCTTGAGAATCAATCGTTATCGCCCGTTCTTCGGAAAAGGAATTGATGGAATCGTATACAGGTTGAACGACATACTGCCCTTGAAGATTAATTACGCCAGCATGACCATCCTTCACAACCACAGCCAATCCATTGGGCTGGAACGCTTGCGCGTCATCCAGAACCGGCTCAAGCCGAATGTGACCTTGGGCATCCATATACCCCCAACGCGTCCCATTCGTGGTTCGAACGGAGATGGGATATAACCATGTCGTTACACGGGCATGGCTTATAGGGACCATCGCCTGCTTAATTTTCTTTTCCAACCCCTGTAGCACCTCTCTGGAAGGATACGCTTCCGGGAAACTGAGTGCCTTCTGAACTGAAACGAGTGCTGCCGGATATTGACCTGCATTGTACTGAGCATCTGCAAGGTAATACCAGTAGAAGATATAATCAGGATATTGCTCGGTTAGTTGCTCGTAATATTGCACCACTTTGGGATAATATGCTGCATATACGTCCGGTGCAGGAACCCATTTTCCATTCTGCCATCGGATAATCTCTACACGATAGGCTTCACCTGTATCATGTATCCAGAGTGCGATCTCCACCATGCCATCTCGGCCATGCGAACCAGGCATATCTATAATCTCTGCATAGCTATAATATAGATCGTCAGGCGCCAGATCTTTGAGCCCTGATTCAGTCCACTCATATACGGCAAGCTTAGACCAAATCGATCCAATCCGCCAACCGATGATGAGATTGTTCCTTGCCGTTGAAGTTACAGGAGCTGCTGTCATTAAAGTCACCCCATACCCCAATCCCTTAATTAGAGCCATCTTGATCCAATGTCCTTGAACAAATTTCAGGATGAGCAAATACAGCTCACCATTCAACTGGTAAACTGCCGCAATCTCCGGCATACCGTCACCGGTAAGATCTGCCGCATAGATCGCTGGATGTTGAACAGGTTTATCAATAGTGACGACCGTTGCACCAGCCGGTATATGTTGATTCACAATCTGCGTTAACAGCGGTTCGCTCATGGACATCTCAGTTTCCTCCCTTATGACCGCATTCGCCTAATGGTATGCGTCATAAATTGGGATATGACATGTAATTCATTTTATATAAGTTGAACTAAAGAATATTAACACTTACCACTCCGATGACAAAACAACCTTCAGATCACTGTTATCCACTTTTTAATTATTTATCTATCTTGCAAAGTCACTTTCTTTCCATTGATTATCAGGTAGCTCACATCGTTCACCGGAATGGTCTTAGGGGATATCCACTTGATGAGATCCTGATCCAACTGAAGGAAACCTGATGCGCCAGACAACTCTGTACCGTCCTTCAAGTATACTTTAATACTCAGATCTTCCATCCGAAAATTGCTCAACGCCTCTCCTTTAAGTGTGACACCAACCGAGGAGAGTGTTACATTTGCCTGTAAGCCTCCATTTGCATCAAGCTGAATGTTTCCCGTCTTACTCGAAGTGTTTTGACTCAAGTTAAAGGTCGTTTTCCAATCTCCCTGCACAACTTCACTAATACTTGTAAAGCTACCTTGAAGTCTCAGTGTATCTAATTTATCTACAGCGGACAGATCATAAACAAACTCCTTATAATCTCCTCCATATCTAACCCCGTCTTTCATGTAATGTCCATAGCTAATAGAGTATTCAGGTATATCTAACTTTTGACCTTGCTCATCCGTGAAGTAAAAATATCCATGATTATACTCGCCTATCCTATTATCGGGATTAATCTGAATGTGGAACTTGCCATCCACGAATCCCATATTGGAGATATGCATCCAATCAATACCGGAAACGTGGACATTCGTGACATCCTGATGCAGGACAGGAATTGGATCAGTATCCAATTGAATATCAGTTTTACCTCCCGAGCCGCTTATGCGATCTCGATCCAGGATTTCATAGCTATTGATTTTCTTTTCTTGTAGCAACTGCTCCCAGTCCACTTGTACGTTGTAACCATCTTGAAGAGATGTACCCGACATCAGCGTATTAATCTGAACTGTAATTCGGTTCTTGGTGACTTTTCCTTGAATGAGGAATCGAACAATAGCCGTTTTCTCCGCATCATCATAATGAATAATCTGAGCGTTGTTTGCATTACCTCCGCTTACCCTGTAATCATAAACATCCAGTGTCTTGTCAATACGATGACCCGTCAGATCCGACAATGAAACATAGATTTCCGTTGTATCTCCGTCCCTGACAGCACCTATAACCTCCATTCGAATCCCTTGATCTTCACTCACGTGGTGAACAGGCTGAAGAATACCAATTCGATCTGCACCTATAAAATGAAGAACAGAAGACAGATCAATGATTCCAACTGATGCAGCTGCCCCTGTAACCAGACATAAAGATAACGCACCGGTTATAGGAATATAGATGGCTTTGCGATACTTTCTCCTCCTATTTATGGACTTCTCGGTCTGTGCGGATGGGTATAAAATGGGTGCATATAAAGATGAACCTGATCTCGTCGTGGTTCTTGGCTCATTTAGCGCCAATTTGTCATAGAATAACTTCTTAATATTTATGAGGTTCTGCTCAGTGAATTTTTCTTCGGATTTTCGCATTTAATCGCCTCCTTTATTTCCTGTTCATCCACCATGATCTCAATCGTTGCCTGGAGCGATAAAGCTTGTTATGGACTTGCCTAACGTGCAGGGACAATGCTTCCGATATTTCATGGGGTTTCTGTCCTTCGTAAAACCGTCGCTTCATAATTTCCCGTTCCGGTTCTGGAAAAGATTCAATCATGTGATTAAGTTCCGTATATGTCTCTTTACTGATCATCTGAACCAACAAATCCTCCGTTTGCACCAAATGAATCTCTTCTTCATATGTAAGCTCAGATCTTCGCTTAAGTTTCCTGTAGCGATCAATTGCTTTATGTTTGGTGATCAATGCAAGGTAATTTTTCAGGCTACTTCGCCCAGATTGGAACGCATCCGGATTCTGCCAGAAAGCAAAAAATGTATCTGCAACGCATTCTTCAATCTCTTCTGTCGATGCATGATGTAGGATGGAATGAGCAATCTTCCATAACAAACCTGCATAATGATTCATCACCCATTCCATAGCCTCCGGATCACGATTCGCCACTGCCTTTCGTATTTGTTCTTCTTCCACGATTATTTATTCCTCCCTTCCATGCTCATATGAGTCACGAATGTTCGTGTTGATCCTTGATTCATACCTATATTCGTTTGGCAAATAACTTTTACTTACTCCACGATAAAAAAAGATTTGCAGTGACCTTGTGGCCTTCTGCAAATCTTCTTATTTCTATACTATATCTTATTCATTACATCAGATCGCTTCATGCGCCTTCGCTTCGCGGTTACTAACCAATATTATGCCTCTTCTTGTACACTAAGCTGTACATATTGGGTGAGACGACAATATTGAAACAGCAGCAGCTCTTCATTACCTTGCCCAAGAGCCACGCTACGCCCTTCCTTGATAACGTGATTCAACAACTCATGCTGGAAACTCATCTGCAACCGCAAGGATTCCACTGCGAGCTGCTCAAGTACTTCAATATCGCGGATTGCAAACTGGGATACACCACGCAGTAAAAGCTCTTCTGACCAGCCACTAATACGCTGCATGAACTGATTATATTCTTCCAAGTCTCCCCATCCTTCCATTCCCGATATCCAATTTCAGACTGAGCACCGTCTGACCCTTCAGGAAACTGATCGGGCTAATGCGTTTGGGTTCCACCCGCACAAAGGCATAGAAGTGTTCAAGGGATTGGGAACCATATCCTGACTCCAGTCTTTGGATCATCGTCTGCCAATCTGTTGAATACGGGAGAGTGAGAGTCAGTAGTTCTCCATCGGTACTCTCAACCTTTAGGACAAGATCTTGCGTTTGTTTGACAAAGCTATGGTCCACCATTCGGGCAACTTTGATCACAGCCAGTCGTTCTCTAGGCGCAGTGAATAAGGCGAATGTTCGCGATTCCTCTTGAAGTACAGACGATACATTTTGCATGGTTCTGCCCATATTTAACGTTTCCACACTCGTTCGTGGCAAAATCGCAAGTTTGGCACCTTCCCCGGAAGAGATCCGGCGTTCTTCATTCACTTTAACTGAATGGAATTGAACTTCTTCACCCACAAACTGGCGAAAGGTCAGATGAGGCAGCCATGGTGTGAATGCACCATAATGCTCTGTATATGAGAACTGCTGGTCATCATAATACACAGCACGTACATCACTATAGGTGTAGATTTCCTCATCATCGAAACAATAGAAATAATAGGTGATACCGCGGAAACCGGATCGTGTCTCCCATGCATCGGCTCCCAGTCCATATAGATGGAGTGAAGGCACTGTATAGTATTTACTTCGAAAACTGCCAATGAGCTGACTCTGTTGAATGGTTGATACTTGTTTCTCTTCAAGGACCTGGAGTGCAAGATACAGCTTGCTTACCCGATCCAGTATGGATTGCATGGAGAAACGTATATGTCTGTTGAAAAACAACTGTAGTTCGCCTTGTATCCCTCGTAGACTGCGTTCTATGTCAGGCAGGTTGCCACTATGAGCTGCAATTGCTAAAGTCTCCAGTTGTGCCATATAGGACTGCGGAAGACGGGCCAGTCCCGTCTTCAACAATCCTGCCAGCATCATGCGACATTCCTGCACCGTCTGCAGAGAGAACTTGGCTTCGTACACCCGTCCACTTAGTACCCCCGTATCCTCCAGCCCTTTTAGTGCTCGATATCGTAGCAGAGCTTCCAGCTTGGCCATCTTTCCAGCTGTCTGCGGTACCTTACATAACGCTTTTGCAAGACTAGCTTCCTCGGTAAAAGACACCTCAATATTCTGGGCTGTCAGATGTACCGTAAGAAGTGAATCTTCAATGATCTTAATTTCTTCTGGGTACCTTAGTCGGAAAACAACTTCCTCTATCATGTAAGAACTATATGGTTTAATGAGTAGTGTTAGATCAGACTCCGTCATCCAGCGGAAGCGCGAATCGATCTCACGAGGCACCCCAGGCGGAACTTTACCGGGATCGTCCATGTTTGATACTTCGTTTGACACTGAGTCTGTTACGGATATGTCTTTTGATACGTCCAACGAATCATTCTCAGAAATTCCTAATTCCTTATCCGGCATTTCCTTCTCATCTGCACTCATCGAACCCTCTGAAGAATGTTCCCGTTGATCATATAGTATGGCGATCAGCACATGCTTGCAGATATGCTCTGACGGACAGGAACAATCCCAATGATCCAGCGTATTCTCAAGCGTACAGCGTGTACCATCACTTAACTCGCAGCTCACAGATGATGCATTCCATGTGTACGTTACACTTACACCATTGTCCAACTCTTTTAAAGACCTTTTGTACAGTCCCTTGTTAGCGTACCGGATTAGATAATCCTCTGTGCACAGCTTCGAAAAAATCCGGAATTTCTCCTTGAATGCATTCACGTTATCAACGCCCCGTTGCTCTCAGAATATCGTAGATCGTTTCACTGAATACACGACCTGGAACGTTGCCCAGAGCAATCGGTTTGTTGTCACCGTAGTAATAATATTGCTTGTTATTAGGTTTAAAGAAATGTAGAGATTCAAGGGTGATGTCATCCAATCCCTCGTAATACGAAATACTCGTACCACTGAATTGTAATTCCGCAACAAGATCTCCGTACTCTTTATAAAACTCATGATACCAGCCGCCGTCCTGTGCCTGTCCTTTGATCCAACCGTATTTCTCCAGTGCTTTGGGGAAAGACGTTGGTGAGAAGTCAGACTCAGGCAGACGATCGTATTCATTCTTCGTCTTGTCCTCATCTTCAGGCTGATGAATTTCACGATTCAGTTGTTCAAACGGCTGCTTGATCTCGTAATCCTCCAACTGCGTTGTCCAACCTTCAAGCGTCGCCTGATCCAGTTCCAATGGGTGTATAAGTCCCACTTGTGCACCTGAAGGCAGATCAACCTCATCTTCATCCACGGAATTAAAGGTGCCGTCCTCCATATAACGGAACGTACTGATCAGAGCGCCATCCTCATACGTTCCCCAGATCAGACCAACAGCAAATTTTTGCATGATGACATTATCGACAAACAGGGATTTCCACTCATCGGCAGACCATAGACGTTGCTTGGACAATGACTCTTCCAGACGCTGCGCCTGAATGTTAACCATGGATTTGAGATCTTTTTTCAGCTGCGTAAACCGCGCCTTGGACTGTGCTGCGAGTTCAGGATCGTCTTTCTGTGCAGGAGCAGGCAGACTCTTCACGGATTTGCCCGTTTCTTCATTGAGAACAACCACTTGCAGGTCTCCATTGACCTTAATCAGGAAGGAGCGTTCTCCGTAACTCAGCTGCATGGTTCCTTTTTCATCAAAACCAAGCGTAGTGACCAGCCGATCTTCCAATTGTTCCGAGGTAAGTCCCATATTATCAGCTGCAAGCTGCAATGCTTCTTCTGCTGCACCTTTCACTTGTCGGTTCTTCACGCCACGTTTGATCTTGTCAATCGCCATAAGAGCGGATGGATCTTTCAGATAAGCGAGCACTTTTACAGCATCTGCTGCAATCGCGCCACGACTGTTTTCGGTCCATTCCTTAATTTGCGGAGCCAGAATATTCACAATCTGAATATCACCAAAGAGTGCTGAAACATACATCACCCACTTCTCTTTCGCAGGAGCACCTTCCTGAATCCAGACCTGAAGCAATTCACTTGCAAAACGAGCGAGCGATGCCTCACTTACGTAGTCCCGTAATTCATTTAACCTTTCATTGGGACCAGATGTATGATCCAAAGATTGCACCAGCACATAAAGCTTAATTCGGTCATCTACCGGCTGATTATCTTCTGTCCGTATCAGGGAAGGGAGATCTTTCAGGGACAACCAGCTTAGTCTGGACAGCTTTTTGCTATCTGCCTGATCGGCGAGTGCAGCATGAGCATACTCCGGGCTCAGATCCGCGGTATCGAGCAGAATTTGAATCAGGTTCTTCCAATCCGCTGCCTTCTCTTTCTTCAAAAGCTCACCGTACAACTCCTTGCTGTTTTCCAGACTGCGGACTGCGGTCAGAGCCATCTCTTTGATTCCCGCTTTTTTCTCCGAAAGGTATACGAGCGTATACAAGTCCTGATCAGGTATCCGATTGAATTCCGCTAAAGCCACACCGTTGGCCTTCTTGGACGAATCCTGCAATCCGGCACGAACCGCTTCGGCCAGTTGTTTCTTCGAGAGCTCATTACGCTGTTCAAAAGTAATCTCCAGAACTAAAATACGCGTATCCGTTGGCAGTTTCTTGTACTGTGTCAGTGCGTAGTCCAGATTCTGCTGAATGATTCGGCGGTATTCCTCATGTGGCATGGCTTTGTATCTGTAGTCGGTCATGCCATTCAGAGAGATCAGGCTGGTTAGCAATTTCTCGCGTTGCACCTCAGGATCTTGACCATAACGTTGAAGTAGTTTCTCTCCACTAAACGCGTATGAGTTATACATGTCTGAGACAATATCCAGCGTCCAATCGGGATGAGTGGTCAATATTGCGAATCTGCGCATCGCTTCCGACTCCATGGGCAGAAAACTAATACTAATGAGATTATGAACACGCTTCTTGTCCCGATTCAGTTGATTAAACAACCCGCGACTATTCGGGTCTTGCCAATATTCCTCAAGGGTGTTTTCCCCACTTAAATATCTTGCAATCGCAATTCCTTGGCGTCCCCCATCCAATGGATGCCGAAGAGCGTTGAATACCGCTTGCTCCAACGACACCTCCGCATTGGGCAGCTCCAATCCCTGATCCTCCATGAATTTTTGAATGCAGAGTTTAAGGAATGGCGTTTTGATAATCTCGTAAGCTCGAATCGCTTGTTCAGGATGATTCGTGATCGCAGATCGTAACATGTTCCAGGATACGGTATACATATTAAGCTCATCTCTAAGCATTTCAACCAACTGATAAGGCTCATCCAGAGGCAAAAGTCCAGCAAGCAGATCATTCGGACTCTTTGCTCTCGGGTCCATACTTAGCAGGTAACTGCGAACTTCAAGTGGATAAATCTCATGTAACTGATGCAGGGTGTGAAGCAAAATATCCCCGATTTCACTCTTCGCATCAAGAAACCGTTGTTTGCCTCCACTAATATTAATCAGGTACAACAAGGCACTGCTCACCAGTACCATCGTTTGATGGAATACAGCGTGTGAACACTGCTCTTTTGAAGAGTATGACGTATTGGGGTACATCTCAGCTATGAGCTGACTACGCTTCTCCTTGAGGAATTCATCCTTCAATTCTTGGGAAGATCCGTTATGCTTCCCTTGAATGTTACTGACCACTATAGGTTCAATCAACGTATGTAGCTCATCCCGCAACTGATCAGGATCATTCGCCATCACATGTTGAAACAACATTGGCAACGATTGAGCAGAAGATTCAATCTCTGCATTAGAAGGGGTATCACTCAGCTTCGAATATAGTTGCAGGAGCATTAATGCATTAATGACATCCCGATAATTCCCCTGACTGTCCGCTTTTTTGGAATCAAAAAGCCACTGGGCACGTTTTAATTTACTCTTCAATTCAGCCAGAATTTCGTTTTCGCCCGCAAACTGTTTGATCTTCTCCAACCGGGCCAACAACCCGCCCATGCGATCAGAACTTTTGCTTTTCCCGCTTAAGCCGTAGGCTTCTGAATCATTTCCCATACAGATGGTAAAGGCATCCGTTCTCCATGTATTTCTTTTGGAATAAGTCGATTCCAGATATATCACAATAGCCCCTGCACGGTAAAAGATGTCTCCATCCTCTTTTTTGGCGAGCTTCATGAGCAGATCAATCGTTTGATATACATAATGACTCGAATTTCCCAACATATCCGGGAACTTGTCTGTCGTTCCCAAGACATAATCAATAATCTCGGAGCTTCGATCTGTTTTTAATGAATACTCGTTTGAACACGTTACTGCGAATTTTTCCACCAAAGTTTCTACTGCACGGTCTGCGGTAAGCATTACACATTCCTCCTTGAATTTAAGTGATGATCTCGCCAATCCAATCCGCAAGTTCGTTAGGCGTAATGGCTGCTACATGTGCGCCCATATTGGTTAACGTCTGTGCTGCGTGTTGGTTATAGACTGAATTCCCGTTAAAATCGAGCGCAGTGAGAACCAGCAATTTGCAGCCTGCATCGATGATATCTTTACAGGCTTTGTACATCTGTGCAATCGGGTAACCTTCCTCCAGGTCACTGACCAGAATAAAGATCGTCTTGCCCGGATTATCGATCAGCGTCTCGCCATAACGCAACGCTTTGGTAATATGTGTCCCCCCGCCCAGCTGTACATTCATAAGCACGTCTACGGGGTCTTCCAGTCTGTCGCTCAAGTCAACCACTTGCGTATCAAATATGAATAGTTTGGTTCGTAGCGCATTCAGGCGATAGAAGATGCTGGCCATTACCGAACTATAGATAACTGAATCCAGCATACTGCCACTTTCATCCACACCAATGATGATGTTCCACTTGTTATGAGGCTGTATATTCCCGTCGAAATACAGTCGATCAATCACAAATCTGCGCTTGTTCTTATCATAATTCTTCAAATTTTTGGTGATGGTTCTTTTGAAATTCAGATTGCGTAAGGATCTTACTGAACTGGAGGTATAGCGACTGCGCTTACCCATGATACTGGCTCGAGTCTGAGATTCAAGCTTGCTTCGGAGTTCCTCAACCACCGTCCGCACGATCTCTTTGGCGCTCTTCAACACCTCACCTTTCATTCGGCCTTTGAACTGCATAATGTTCTTGAGCAGATTCATGTTGGGTTCAAGGGATTCAAGCAGCTTTTTGTCTGTTAACAATTCGGTCAGTCCATAGCGGTCGAGTGCCTGTTTCTCCAAAATTTCTACCGTAGGTTTGGGGAATAGCCCCCTAACCTTGTGCAACCATTTCGGTACAGTCAGATTGGACGCACCTCGTCCTCCCTCTTTTCGGTAACCTTGTTCTTCACCGTATTCACGGTTATAGAGATACCCCAGAATCTCATCCATTTCCGTATATTGAAATTCATTCGAAGTGTATTGGTCTGTATTGCACAGCCCTTCTTCGGCCGATTCACCGAGAATCAGACGCCAGCGATTTAAGGTTTCAGCAGAAGGATGCTCCCCTCGTTTGCCTCCATCCAGATTGGACCTTTCATGGTTATCTCTGGATTCGCCCGCTCTCCGATTCGCCTCATTCATATTAGCTTCCATGCGGCAAACTCCTTTCGAAGCGCTTCGTCCCATGCTTTGGACTGGATCAGCATCTGTTCATCAACCGCAGGTCTCGACATCTCCTCTGGCTCAACCTGATGCAGACTTGCCACCCGTTCAGCAATCAAGCCCGTCTCCATTGGTGTAAAGTAGGTGAATGCCAACCGCAATTCCGGTACCATACTGATGAAATCGTCGTATGACAGCTTTTCAATTAAAACATTCAACTCGGATAAGAGCTGATCTTCATATAAAAAAGCGTCACGTGCTACCGTGAATACACCTTGTAAAAAAAGTGCCGTTTGACGGGTCTGATCCGGTGTACCATGGATATAACTGCGAGCACGATCAACAATCTCATCCCTGGGCCTGTCGCCGAGCCCTGAGGAAATAGCTACACATACTCCCTCCAATTGAGCCGGAAGCTGGTGATCAGACAGAAGCTCATTCAGATGAATTCGGAATGTCTCATCCCGAAAATACGCCTCTGATGACTCCGCGAGCATGGCTAGCAGCTTCAATCCCTGAATAATGCCTTCATGTTCATCCGGATTGGCTCTGGAGAGCTGTAGCAACTTGTCCACAGCGTTCCTAAAAGCTTCGGATACAAGATCAGGCAGATGTTGCTCTTCAGATAATCCTAGTAGCCTGCGGTGCTGGTGAATTCGGTTCAAGACTTGCAAGCTGTTACATAAGGATAGAAAATTCCCGTCGGTTCTCAGCGCCGAGCGCACCTGTTCATAGAGCTTCATTGCTGTGTCTTGAAGCCCCATGAGCAGTGCTTGAAGCATGAGCCCGGCAAGTTCACCGCTATGATGATCCGGGATCTCCTGCATCTGTTCTTCCATTTTGCGTGTGGCTGCTCCAGCAAGCGTTCCGCCATAGAGGGAGTTCTCTATTAATCGGGATTCAATGCGGGAAGAGTACATATAAACCCAGGTTTCGCGAACCAGATTCATGTCACGCTCTGCGATCCAGTCTGGCCCCGATTGCCGTTTCGCGAATTCTGGAACCAGATAGGTGATGCATTGAATCAATTGGCTTATCTGACGATGCTCCGGTTTCGCATACAGATCCAGCACTTTCTTGTGTTGTCCTGTTGTGCGAATCTGCAATTTGTAGACTGTACAACGCGCCTTGAAATCCTCCACGATGGGGATACTGAATGAATTGGGAGCCACGCTTCCAATGACGTCTCCTGTCAACAACTGCTGTAGCTCTTGCAACGGTTTATCGGTAGCCAAGGTAAGCTCCCCCTTCACAAAGGAAGAGAGTGCTGCATCCATCAACTCGTAGACGCCGCCTTCCCTTTTACCCCGCAGCCCGGCAAGCCCCTGAATCATACTGTACGCCTCAATCGCATCACTGGTTGATACATGTTCGTGACCGTCCCGCAATGTGCGCATCAGCCGAGACAATAAGTCCAGAGCCGTTAGATTGTAAGGTGTCCTCTTCTTGCGGAGCAGCTGGTTCCAGATCTGATTGTAATAATTCACATAGGGCATGCCGCTTGCATATCCATTAAGCCGATCCGCTTCAGCAAAAGTATAGACCATCGGGTACATCTGTTGGTGAACCGCACTTGGTTCAACCGCACATTGTGGAGACGTACCTGTTTTACCTTGTTCAACTGAAAATTGATCCGCCTGCTGTTTATCCATCTTCGACTGTTTCAAGTCGGATTCATGTTTCTCCGGCACTAACAGTCCATACGTATGAAATCCACCAGTAATGACAAGCACACGGTCATGCTCCTGTACCGCTTGTTGAATGCGTTGTTTCATATGTGCTTCCCTTGCCAGATCACCAGTAGAGTGTAATCGTTCCACGGAATAGCACATTCGGGAAAGTGTGCAATATGTGAATACATCCTGTACGAATTCGGGGGTGGATTTTTCCAGACCGCCAATCTCAAACACTTTTTCCCACAATTCATCAAAACTGCGACAGTTTGTTTTTTGGCACAACCGGTTAATGAAGTCAGACCCCGCAAGCAAGGTTTCGTCTTGAATGGAGATCTCCTTTTGTTCTATCTGGCCGGATTTGGATGCACGAGTGGAGAAATGTTGATAGTCCAGATCAATAAACTTCGCCGGAATGTCCAGTCGTTTTGCTTCTTTCAAAGCCACATATTCTGGCGAATAACGAAGCATCGGATAATAGCAAGCTTCTCTTTCCAATTCAATCTCATAAGTGTAGTACAGACTGACAGGAGGTAAGGTTGCCTCATCACTCAAAACCGAAATTAATGGATTACCACTCTCTGGTCCTTCAATCAGAATGATATCTGGCTTGTACTCTTCGATTAAACGTAACAAGTGATATGAACATGCGGGACTATGATGTCGTATTGGATAATAGACCGTATGATTACTCAGGTTATACACCTGGGATTCGAACAAGGATTGCAACTGATCAACATCAGGGTCCAGCACTGCTGTTAACCGATCCATTTTTTCTCCTCATAATAGTCCTTCCACATTCCCTCTTCCCTGGAACGCTCTTTTACGACCTTGGAGAAGTAGGTTTTGAGAATGGACAGATCCTTGTCGTTTTCCTTTGCAATCGTCCCTAGCATGTTCTGAACTAACCGATCAAGCGCAATAGCCTTATCTTCGTAGTAATAGGAAGTCATCGCACTCTGGACATAGACAGACACTGCTTCTGCTGTACTCATTGAGGCTTGAGGTGTATCGAGCTTGTAGCCTTCCCGTGTCATGCCGGTGCGCAGTTCCATAAATGTTGTAGCCAGCAATTCAACCACATCCGGGTTAATGTCAATATCAATTCCACTATGTAATAACAGGCTTCGTGCCTGGGATTCAATAATTTTGGCTTCCATCTTCACGTTATGAATGGGTTTGATTGTTTCAAAATTGAAGCGCCGTTTCAAGGCACCGCTCATTTCGTTAACACCTTTATCCCGAATATTGGCTGTAGCAATAACGTTAAATCCCGGCTGGGCAAACAGTACACCGCCATCCAATTCAGGAATGCTCATGACCTTGTCACTGAGAATACTGATCAGACTATCCTGCGCTTCAGCGGGACAACGTGTGATCTCTTCGAAACGGGTAAGAATGCCTTTCTTCATTCCGTTATATAACGGCGATGGCACAAGTGCAGCTTCCGAAGGGCCTTTGTTCAGCAACATGGCATAATTCCATGAATACTTGATCATGTCTTCCGTCGTACCTGCTGTACCTTGAATCGTGTTCAGACTCGTACCGGAGATTGCAGCGGTCAGAAGTTCACTAAGCATGGTCTTGGCTGTTCCGGGTTCTCCCACAAGCATTAACCCCCGATTGCCTGCCAGAGTGACTACTGCACGTTCGATCAACACGTCATTGCCATAAAATTTGCGGGTAATCGGGATTTCTTCTCCATTTAATAGCGCTGGCTTATCCCTGCCAATAATAAAATCACGCACATAGGCGGGAGATAACAGCCAGTTCGGAGGGCGTTTTCCCTGATCCTCTTCTCGCAGTGCACGTAATTCAACCTCATATAATATCTCGGCGGGTGGTTTAAGCATCTCCATCGTCAAGGTGTCTCCTCTCACATAACAGATCGTATGTTCTTATTCCTATCATTTTATCACAGCACTCGAACAACTACCCGGTAAAACGATAAAAATGGTTGAAACGTCCTTCTTATCAGCATTCTTCCTAAGTCCATGGACATAGCCTCTAGCACAAATATGAAGGTGAAATATCCTCACAGTCGTGCCAAAACACGGGTTTTTAATCCGAACAGCATGCTTATAACTAGTACATTTGCATTGTAGGTCATATGATCCTAGGAATCATTACACTTCCCATATTGTGTTTCAACCAAATGAGGACGAATATTACGATGAATATTACAAAGAAGACACAGGTCAACAACCGATGTCTTCTTATACATTCTTATTTCACCCGATATCAATTAATTTTGATCGAGAATACTCATCTCTCAGATGTTCCTGCTACATTCTACGCCCGCATGAAGCGGAATACAGCTCGTACCACTCATAACGGGTAAGCTCAATATTGATTGCATCACGACAGGCCAGAATACGTTCTGGTCGAATCGAACCAATGACAGGCTGAATCCCTGCTGGATGCTTCATTAACCAAGCCAGTACAATAGCTTCCGGTGTCACCCCACGCTCCTTGGCCATTCGATCAACCCGCCCAGCCGTATGCTCAATCTCCGGACGTTGTCCCTCAACCACTCTGCCCGTAAATCGTCCTTGAGCAAGTGGCCCCCATGCCTGTAGTTGAATAAGTTCTGCCTGACAATATTCCATGGTGCCATAGGGAAATACGTTGTCTCTGGCTTGGGGGCGATTCACCGTCACACCAGCTTCTACGAATCCGATCTTGTCGAGACTCATCTCCAGCTGATTCACTATTAGAGGTACTCTACTATGAAGCTGAAGAAGTCGAATCTGTTCAGACCCCATATTAGACACACCAAAATGGCGTACTTTACCGGAATGATGCAGATCAGCCAGGGCTTCTCCAATCTCTTGTGGATGGGCGAGCGGATCAGGACGGTGTAACAGCAAAATATCCAGATATTCGATTCCGAGTCGATCCAGAATACCGTCTACACTCGCCAGGATATGTGCACCTGAGGTGTCATAACGCTGCGGTCCTTCATCATCCCCCACAAGACGTATACCACACTTCGACTGTATAATGATCTGTTCGCGTAAGCCAGGAGTTTCGGATAAAACTCGCCCCAATACATGCTCTGCCTTACCGCGTGTGTATATATCCGCCAGATCAAAATGGTTAATGCCTATTTCGATCGCAGCTTCTACCGCTCGATGACCTTCCACGACAAGATCTGAGGTAATGGGGAGCCCGTCCCATTCACCCCCAAACCGCATACAGCCAAGAACCATTCGACTTGCCGGAATCTGGTGGTGATGCAAAGGAAGTTGTGCGTAAGACATGTCAGCGTTCACCTCATTTTAATTTTACGAAGTTTGGTTATGGATTCTCTCTACCATGTCTTCTTCCAACTCCCTCTATTTTCCTGCACTATTATCCACATGGACCAAAAACAAGGTTTCAAAAGCCTACGTATTGAATATATAGAAGGTGCAGATATATGAAGGAATATGAGAGGAGATTTTGCATTTGAAACCGAATGAAATGAACGAATCCTCAAAACCAGCGTTTTTTACCAAAGAATTCACGCAAAACCCTTACCCGGTATATGAAAAGTTAAGAAAAGATGAGCCTGTTTTCAGAGTCATGTTTCCACATGGAGAATTCGGCTGGATTATTACCCGATACGAGGATGCCGTCCAGATACTGAAAGATCCGCGTTTCAGCAAAGACATGGTCCGACGTTACGGCGCTGACAATCAAAGTATTTTCTCGAATAATATGTTATTTTCTGATCCGCCAGATCATAGACGTCTTCGGGGACTTGTGCAAAAAGCTTTCACGCCCAAAATGGTCGCAGACATGCGAAGCCATATTCAGGACATTGCTGATGATCTGCTGGACAATCTTCCATCACAGGAAAAAATGAATCTGATCGATGACTTTGCCTTCCCGCTGCCCATCATTGTGATTAGTGAGATTCTGGGAGTACCTCTTGAGGATCGTGACAAATTCCGCATGTGGTCCAATACGGTAATTGATGCCTCCACAGCCGAGAGTGCCGAGCTGTTTGAGCAGCATGCCAAGGAGTTTACGGATTACCTTACGGCCTGGTTCGCGAAAGTACGCCAGAATCCCGGCGCTGATCTGATCAGCCAGCTCGTCATTGCAGAAGAATCAGGGCAGCAGTTAACTGAACAAGAACTGCTTGGCGTTGTCTCCTTATTAATCATTGCCGGTCATGAAACAACGGTTAATCTCATCGGCAACGGCATTCTCGCCCTGCTGGAGCATCCGGAGCAACGCGAACTGCTGATCAAGCAGTCCCAGCTTATTCACAATGCCATTGAAGAGATGCTTCGTTACAACGGACCGGTGGAGTTCAGCACATCTCGCTGGGCTCTGGAAGATATTGAATTCCGTGGAGAGCACATCGCTCAAGGTGAACTTGTTATCGTTGCGCTTGATTCGGCTAATCGGGACGAACAGCAGTTTAAGGATGCTGATATCTTCGACATTACCCGCGAGAAGAGTTCACATCTGGCCTTTGGCAAAGGCATTCACCTTTGTCTCGGAGCACCGCTTGCACGCCTGGAAGGTGAGATTGCGGTCAGCACACTTCTGAAACGTTTTCCAAATATACAGCTTCAGGCAGATGTGAATGAACTGGAATGGAGACCTGGCATGATTGTTCGTGGTGTCAAGGAAATCCCGGTTCAACTTAAATAATGGCTAATGAGGAATACATGAAAGTGAGGCACATGACATCATGGAAATGAACACCTTGGTATGGATTGTTTTGCTGCTTCTGATCCTTGTATTACTGGTCAGAGTCACCAGCCTGCAACGCCAATTGAATGAATTGAAAAGAGATGTGGAGCGTCTGGAGAATGGTTCAACCGCAACCTCCAGCCCACGCTCCAACTTCAATTACACCTTGTCGCCGAAGGAAGCATCTCCTTCACACACAAGCCATCCAGCCCCAACGGATCTGGATCAGGAGCTGCTTGCACTTATACAACAAGGGAAAAAAATTATGGCGATCAAACGACTGCGCGAGGCCAGAGGTCTATCCTTGAAAGAAGCCAAAGACTATGTCGATGCACTGGATCGGTAGACGAATTGTAAAGCAAAAGAGAAAACAAAAAGAGAGGTCACTGTACGCATACAGTGACCTCTCTTTGACCATTTTAACGATTCTATTGCCGATAAGCTTAACGCTTATTGGGCTGTAACTGCACCATCAATCGGATATACTGCACCATTGATATACGGCGCTTCATCTCCCAGAAGGAAGGAAACCAGGTTCGCGATCTCTTCCGGTCTGCCAAGGCGTCCAGATGGAATGCTGTCCACCGTTGCTTTGAACACTTCAGGGTTATCTTTACCAAACTGAACAACCATTGGTGTCTCAATAGTGCCTGGCGCAATCGCGTTCACACGAATGTTATCCTTGCCATATTCAATTGCAGCTGTGCGGGTCAAACCGACCACGCCATGTTTGGTTGCTGCATAAGGTGCCACCGCGGGTACACCAACAATACCAGCTGTAGAGGCTGTATTCAGAATGGAACCCCCACCTGTCTTGAGCATTTCCGTAATCACATATTTCAACCCGTAGAACACACTTCTCAGGTTAATATCAATAATCTGGTCAAACTGCTCGATCGAATGTTCAATCAACTTGATCCCAGGACCCGCAATACCAGCATTATTAAAGAACATGTCGATTCGCCCGAACTCTTCGACTGCTTTTTTTACATAATTCTCAACTTCAGGTGCTTTACTCACATCTGCTTGTACAAAAATAGCTTTACTTCCCAGCTTCTCAATCTGCTTAACGGTTTCACGACCTGTCTCTTCGACAAGATCCACAACAACAATGGATGCGCCCTTTTCAGCCAGCTTTAGCGCTGCTGCTTGGCCCAATCCACTTCCTGCTCCAGTAATAATGGCTACTTTTCCTGCGTGACTCATGTTGATCTCCTCCATGGGTGTGTGTCATCTGGTGATTGTTCAGATACGATACGAAAACGTACGTACATGCAATGTTGCCATATGTAGGTCAAAAATGGCATAAATCTTTCCTGCCTTTACCTATTCTAATAGACTTTCGACATAAAAACAAATCATATAATATGTATTCATACTATATAACATGGCACATTTTCAGCGGTTTTATTGAAGGAGCACGCACATTAATGTCTTGCTGCATGCTCCTATTTTACATCTACAATACTTTTAAGATCGGTATCCATACCACTTCAAATGGGTCAGTTGCATATCGTAATGCCTATCTCAGCAGATTGGTTTTTGCCAATTCAATAATTTCGTCACCGCGTCCGTTTAACACGGCTTTCATCATCCATAAAGTGAATCCTTCCGCCTGTTTGAACTCAATCTTCGGAGGTAAGGACAATTCCTGACGGTTCACCACGACATCAATCAGTACAGGACCATCATGCTGAAGTGCACGCTGCACAGCTCCCTCCAGTTCAGCCGGATCTTCAACCCGAATCCCTTCCATGCCCATGGCCTGAGCAACCATCGCAAAGTTGGGATTGACAAGCTCTGTTCCTGATTCCAGGAATCCGGCAGCCTTCATCTCCAGCTCAACAAAACCGAGTGCTCCATTATTAAACACCACAACTTTGATCGGCAGATTATGCTGTTTCAATGTCAACAGATCACCCATCAGCATCGTAATACCACCATCACCCGACAACGAGATGACTTGTCTTCCCGGATCAGCGACCTGAGCGCCAATTGCCTGTGGCAAAGCGTTTGCCATCGTACCATGACTGAATGAACCAAGCAGCCTGCGATTACGAGACATCTCAATATAACGGGCCGCCCATACTGTCGGTGTACCGACATCACAGGTGAAGATGGCATTTTCAGCTGCAGCATCACTAATGACCTTTGTCAGGTACTGTGGATGGATAGGCTTTTTACCCGGTTTTCCAACGGCTAGCTCGTCCAGTTCTTTACGTACTTTCACATAACGATCCACACTTTTACTCAAATGTTTGTCACTGTGTTCTTCTGTTAGATATGGAAGCAAAGTTTCAATGGTTGCTTTTACATCCCCACATACGCCATAATCCAGCTTCGTACGCCGACCGAGATGGGTAGATTGAATGTCGACCTGAAGCACTTTCGCATCTTCGGGATAAAATTGACGATATGGGAAATCCGTTCCCAGCATCAATAATACATCACAGTCCATCATGGCATGATAACCGGATGAATACCCGATTAGGCCAGTAAGGCCGACAGAGTAGGGGTTGTCATACTCCAAATATTCCTTGCCTCTTAACGCAATAACCATGGGGGATTTCAACCGATCACAGAGCTGCATAAGGGATTCCCGAGCGCCTGCGCAGCCTGCACCGCACAACAACGTAATTTTTTTGCCTTGATTCAGATATTCTGCCAATTTCACGAGTTCCGGCTCAGAAGGATGTACCACAGGATTGGTCGCGTGATATACATGCTCTGGCACAGGCAGATCCGCCGCTTCAAGTCCAGCTACATCCCCCGGCAATACAACGACAGATACACCTGAACGTGCGACTGCTGTCTGGATGGCCATCGTAAGGGAACGAGGCATCTGTTTCGCTGTTGTAATCACTTCACAATAATCGCTACATTCCTGGAACAGATACTCCGGATGAGTCGCCTGAAAATATTCGCTGCCAATCTCGTCACTCGGGATATGGGCAGCGATGGCGAGTACAGGCACACGATTGCGATGACAGTCGTACAGACCGTTAATCAGATGCATGTTACCAGGCCCGCTACTTCCTGCGCAGACAGCGATACTTCCACTAACCTCAGCGTCTGCCCCAGCAGCAAATGCAGCCACTTCTTCATGTCGCACATGAATCCATTCGATCTTGCCCGAACGACGGATGGAATCAAGTACCGCATTCAAGGAGTCTCCAACAATGCCATATATGCGTTTGATGCCAGCGTTCAATAAGGATTCAACCAGAACGTCCGCGACTGTTTTTTTCATAAGTGATAGGTCTCCTTTAATTGCTCATTTTGATTATGTTTCCACTCTGTTAATATACCTATTCTTATACCCCAATCTTCTGAAACCCGAACCAAATCATATGTATGTCTGGATATATAAAACGAAAAACCTGCCCCTTAAATCGTTATTACAGTGTTAGCAAAATGCCAAAAAATCCGCTTGTCGAATGACAAACGGATTACGGTTAAACTCAATTTATTCATATTTTATGTGGATTTCCAACCAAATCCAACGCGTACACTAGATGGCAGGCATCACATTTCCGCCACTTACCGGGATATAGGCACCCGTGATAAATGAGGACAGATCCGAAGCAAGAAAAGCTACCGCATTGGCGATTTCCTGATCTTCACCCCTGCGTTGGAGTGGTACAGTCCGCGTATATGCCTCATCATGTCCAGGCTCACTGGAGCGATCACGCTCACTAATCGTCCATCCAGGTGCAACCTGGTTTACAGTAATCTGATACTCGCCTACCTCTTTGGCAAGCACCCGATATACGCCATCCATGCCACGTTTGCCAGCAGTGTAGGCAGATTGGTGAGCGAAGTTTTGCATCGCACATTCCGTATTAATGCCAATGAATCGACCGGCTTTGACATCTTTCATATGAGGAATGAAAGCTTTGGCTAGATACACACTCTGCATAACACAGGATTCGAATTGGCTTAAGTAATCTTCAGGAGACTGTTCCAACACCGTTGTCCATTCATATTGAATGACCGCATTGGCAACGACGATATCCACTCCGCCGAGGACAGGCTGAATCTCATCACGCACCCGAAATGCCGTATCCTGCTTCGTAATATCTCCCTGTACAATTACAGCCTTACGACCAAGTGCTTTAATTTCATCCTGAAGCTCCCGGGCCTTGGTATCATTATTTATATAATGTAGAGCCAGATTGGCGCCACAGGCTGCCAACGTGCGGGCGATCACTCTCCCCAGTTGACCCGTTGCGCCTGTAACCAGAGCCGTTTTTCCGATGAGATCCAATTGCATAACAGCAAAAACCTCCTTTAATTTATTTTATCGAAAACGGTTTCGAAAAACGCTATACTCTCTCGCTAATCACAAATATGAAGAGAAGAATACAGCATTATACAATGCTGTATATGGTAAGTCAGCTTTCTTCCCTATATGTAGAGAAAGAATATTAATTATGATGTTGAATAAGATCAATTTCCTGGAAGCGACTGACTTCCTTTTCCCAACGCTCTTCTACATATTGACGGTGAACCGGGTGATTGTTGTATGCATCATACGCAGCCTGATCCGCAAAGACCATCGAAAAGCTGTAGTCAAACTCATTCTTCTCACTTACCTGTTTCAGAACCTGAAATTGCTCTACCCCAGGAATGACAGCCAGTGCATCCGAACTTTCCTTCAAAAAGGCTTCGGCCTCCGGTGTATCTTTACCCGCGTAAAGTGTAAACGTTACCATATGTGTGATGCTGCTCATCTCTATTTCCTCCTCCAATATGTTCGTACTCTGTTTCCTAGTGTACATCCGAATGTGTTGTAAGCGCAATAATTGGTTGAATTAATTTTTATTAATACACAAAAAAACCTCAGGACGAATCCCGAGGTTTTCTTGTAATGTATGGACAAACTTATTTGTTGATGTTGTATTTACGGTTAAATTTATCAACACGGCCACCGATATCCACGTTTCTTTGTTTACCAGTGAAGAACGGGTGGGATGCGGAGCTAGTGTCCACACGGATTACTGGGTAAGAGTTACCGTCTTCCCATTCCATAGTTTCGTTAGAGAACTTCGTGGAAGAACTCAGGAATTTGAAATCAGCACTTGCATCGTAAAAAATTACGAGTTGTGTCTTTGGATGGATGTCAACTTTTGGCATAATCTATTTACACTCCTTTAATATGGGTACTTCTTTAGAATCAAACTAAATTTTATTATACTCTTTTTTTGGACAAAGTACCAGCAGGATTTGAGGAATACCTAAAAAAAATATGATTACTGTGATTTTGCACCTAATCAGTTGTTACGCCGTCCCTTTCTCCAGTACATTCAACATGTACTCCAAAGCCTCCAGTTCATCCCTGCCCCTTGTCTGTAATCTGACAACACTACCATATCGAATGGGAAGTAACGCCATTCCAAGCAGGCTTTTGACATCTACACGATGCTCATGCTCAGACTCCATATACGACAAAATAATATCCGAGGAAAAACGTGACGCTTGAGAAGATACCGACATCAGATCATCCCGATGAAAATCAGCGTGTATCATAAATTCATGTACTCTCACAACCTTCATTTCCTTTCGCTAGGTACTTGTTCACCGTTATGGTGTGTATCCTTTTATATATTAAAATCTTCATGAATTATACCATGTTATGGGAGCTTGTCATCCCTTTATTTCGTAAAAAAAACAAAAAAGAGTCCTGAACTGCCGGACTCTTTCAAGTGGTTCTTATCTGCCGTTCGGATATACCATGACCTTCAAACTACCGCTCTTATTGTGTAATGCACGCTCCATCGCTTGCTGTGTCTCTTCGAGTGAATAACGATCTGTAATCAGGGACATTACGTCATGCTGACCAGAGCTCAGGAACTCTATCCCTGCCGGATACGTGTTGGCATAACGAAATATGCCATAGATATCAACTTCATTGTCCGCAATAAAGGGAACATTGAGTGCGATCTCATCCTGTGCAGGCAGGCCCACAATCGCCAGTTTTCCTCCACGTCGAAGGGAATACAGAGCGGATTGTAGTGCCTTCGGATTTCCCGCTGTTTCCCATGCGGTATCGACACCCAGACCATTGGTTAACTCGCGAATCACAGCCAGCGCGTCTTCATTCCGCACATTAATGGTATGAGTGGCCCCCATCCGGCGGGCTGCTTCCAGCCGAACTTCCTCCAGATCCGTTACAATGATCTTCTCTGCACCAAAAGATTTGGCAGCAGCCACAGCCATCAGTCCAACGGGACCCATACCCATAATCGCAAGAGTCGTACCCGGAGCAAACTTGCTCCGGCGTGCAGCGTGAATCCCAACAGAGAATGGCTCGTTCATGGCTGCTTCTTCATAAGACAGATGATCCGGGATCGGGAATACCATGTCTTCACGCATCACCATGTATTGTACAAATGCGCCATCCACCGGAGGGGTCGCCAGAAATTGTACATCTGGACACAGGTTATAGCGACCTTCCTTGCATGCCGTGCAACGTCCGCAAGTCACCCCAGGCTCAATAGCAACCCGATCGCCTGTTTTCAAACGTGATACGTTCGAGCCCACAGCAGCAATGATCCCCGCACACTCATGTCCCAGAATGATTGGTTTCTCCACTACAAATCTGCCGATGCGTCCATGTTCAAAATAATGCACATCCGAGCCGCACACACCTACAGCCATCACCTGAATTAACACCTCATCTGCTGCGGGCTGCGGAACGGGTTGTTCCTCAATAATAATGTGTCCTGGCTCTGTCATGACAGCGGCCTTCATGAACTCGGGCAGTTGATGTTGTCCCATACGTATCTCCTCCTCAGGTATGTCCATGCTGTCTATTCTACATCAAAGAAAACAAGGTATATTCTCTCTTTACTTTCACCAATCAATAGATTGTTCGACCTTGTTCGTCCGCAATGCCGCTCTTACGATAGAAATACGTATTGATCATGTCCCGCCATTCCTTCGCATGTTCGGCCTGATTATCCTGTAATGAAGCAACTTTGCTGAAAATGTGCGGGTCAATTTTGCCCTCCAGCTGTTTCCATGTCTCGGCTAACGCCTCCGCCTGCGCAACACCTTCAAAGTGTGTATCATAAATATGCTGAATGACCGTCTTACCTGAATGCAGAACATGGGTGTACGGCACGTGATGGAAAAATAAGATCAACTCATCCGGACAGGTGTCCAAGGACTCATAGCGATCCGCATTCTCAGGGTGATACTGTGATGTGTATCCTGTACCGCTCTTCACGGTTCGATCTACACCAATGCCATGACAATCGGCAAAGTGATACGTTCCCCATTTGGAATACTCGTATCCATCTACATTGGGCCCGTAATGATGCTCGGGATTAACCATCCAACCCACGCCGAGAGGGGCCGTGTAATTCTCATAGATATCTAATGAAGTCAAAAGCATGCCCGTAACCTGCCGTACAACTTCTTCATCATGTCCAAATGTGAGTCTCACCCACTCATCGGCAATCTCTTCCGCGGACAGCTCCGGATTCCACGCAAGTCTTCCGTATCCATACAGATTCGCCTGCGCGAGTGGATGTCCTGTCCAACAGGCATCAGCACCAATGTTGGAGACTGCCGCGAAGCCACTGTGAGGTCGTTTATACAGAGAACCGTCCGCAATTCTCTTGATCTCTGAACCTTCACCTTTAGCGTATGTGTCAAAGTCAAGTACTTCTTTCCACTGGGGAACCAGATAACAGAGATGACGCTGTTGCCCGGTATACTCCTGTGTGATCTGGAATTCAATCACCTGATTCGTATGTTCCATGGCGCCGAACAGTGGGGATACCGCCTCCCTCACCTGAAAGTCCATCGGCCCATTCTTGATCTGCAAAATGACGTTATCGGCAAAACGCCCGTCCAGCGGCGTAAAGTGGTCATAAGCTGCCCGTGCGCGGTCTGTGGAACGATCCCGCCAGTCTTGCTTGCAGTTATAGACGAAGCAACGCCAGATCACCAATCCACCGAATGGCCGAAGGGCTTCAGCCAGCATGTTCGCACCATCAGCATGATCACGGTTATACGTGAACGGTCCCGGACGATTCTCGGAGTCTGCCTTGATCAGGTAACCGCCAAAATCCGGAATGGCTGCATACACCTTCGCTGTTTGAATGTTCCACCATTCCCGTACCTGCGCATCCAGCGGGTCGGCCGTCTGCAATCCACCAATCTCGATCGGACTCGCGTAGTTGGCGCTCAGGAACAATCGAATGCCATACGCTCTGAATTCAGCGGCAACCTTCGCGACATCACCCAGATAACGTTCTGTCAGAAACAGGCTCTCACGACGATGTACATTGACATTGTTGATCGATATGGCATTCATACCCGTCGAAGCGAGCAAACGTGCGTAGTCCCTGATGCGGTCCAAGTCCAGTGTGAATTCCCCGTTATCATAGAAAATGGAGTCTCCTGCGTATCCACGTTCAATGCTGCCGTCCACGTTATCCCACTGATTGATCATCCGTAGCGCATTGGTAGGCTGCTCTGTAATGAAGCTCCGTTTACTCACAGCACCATCCGCCTCACTTGCACTTCCTTGATCCATTGTCAGTTCCCGGAGCAGATGGAATGCACCATACAACACACCTTGGGGAGTCTCTGAACCAATGATCAGTAGACCCTCGGTCTCACGAATGATGTACCCTTCTCCTTGAACCGTTGAACGCTCTGTCTCACTGAACGACGCAGCCACCGAAGTGCTCCCGTTCCAAGTACCGATTCGTATTGCGGGAGCAGAAGCCTGATTGTCCCGCTCACTTTGCTGAGCATCAGACAGCTGACTGACTGTCGGTTTCACGCCATACAACTTCTCCAGTCCCCGTGAAAGTTCGGTCAGCGCTGTTGTGATTACTCCATGCTTCTCTTCCGCCATTATCCGCTTGCTCCACGCAGGAGCCGTCTTTGGGGCAAGTCCATTTGCTCTTGGCAATTCGGAGTGGTACACCAGCCATGCATCATACTGCGGACCTGACAAGGCAGATTGAACGATAGATTGGCTCATTGTACCGCCTCCTTGCTCGCATAGATCTGGGTAAGACGATTGCCTTTTCCTTCGAGTAACCATAGAATCGACGTTACACCACGCGGATAGTACTTGCTACCAACCGCTACACCAGACAGGATCTGGTCACTCCAGCACCAGTAGGATTCCTCCGGATGCAGCAGCCAGTTGACATGAGCTGCGTCTGCTGCCTTGCCTGTCTCATTCCATTCTACGTCCAGAAGCTCTCTTGCGATAAACTGGGACAAATAGATTTTGCTTAACCACGAGTTATTGCTGGTCGAGGACAGTTTCCAGCCGCCATCTTCGAACAGGCATGTTCCCGGTACAAGAACCGTCTTCAGATGAGTTTGGAGTGCTTTCAGATAAGAGCCAAAGCGACCATTGACATCCAGTGCTGCTTCACAGCCCGTAAAGTAAGGGAACACCAGACCTTCAATCGCCGGAATGATTCGAGAATCATTATTCTCTGCAATAACAGCCGGAATGTAGCCTCCATCCGTCAACTGTGCAGCAATGCTGGCAGCGCAGCGATCCGCCTGAAGCCCTGCTTGATGTGACAGATCTGCCAACTTCTCCGTTGCGAACAGCTTCTCCAATGCAACATAGACCGCCCAACATTTACCTGCTAGATAGATATTATTGCGAGACTGACCAAGTGACACATCCAGGCTATCGTAAGTTGTAATTTCCGCTCCACCTTGGGTACGACTGCTATCCAACCCCATCAGACCGTTACGCTGCTCCGCGTTAGGATGGTCACGATTAAGCATGCTTTCGAAGCAATCCTGGATAACAGATAACATATTTTTCACAAATGCTTGATCCTTTGTCTGTTCAATGTATACGGTCGCGCAACAGAGCCAGTTCACCAGTTCCTCGTGGCTCATCTGTGAGAAGCAGTCATCAATGCCAACCAACTCATATGCCGAGTGCCCCGGGCGTGAAAACACATTTGCAACACCAATATCATGGGTGAAGGTAATTCCACCTGGATATAACTTCTCTTCCCCCGGGAAACGAACCTGATCGGTATAACTGTATCGTTTCACAAACCACTCCAGCTCATTACGCACCGTCCATGGATTCAAGGCAAGCTCGAAGTACAACTGATCAGCTGTCAGATCAAGTGTATTCATCATCCGATACTCCCCTTCGTTCACCACCCAGAGTGGTTCACCATCAGCATCCAGCAGTTGGGTACTGGCATAATAGCTGTGAATGGAATGAGCAAGCATGAATGATTGGTCTTCAGTCAAAGCCGCTGTTCCAAGGCGCTGTTCAACTTCTCCACAAGATGCGGTCAACTCACTGAAGCGTTGGAGTGCATACGCTCCTGCTGCCTGAATATCGGAGAAATATCGCGTATACCAATACGTTGTGTCCATTCCAGTTGTCACAATGCCCCCGCGATAAAAACATACAGCGAATTGATACGTACGTTTCTCTCCAGCCGGCACCTCCATCAGTAGTGCAGCGGTTGAGCCAAGTCCAAATTCCAGATTCTCCCGATGTTGCTCCTGCAAGAGCTTCTCCAGCGTAAACCCGCGTGCGGGCCACAGTCCGTCATCTGCCGACATAATTGCTGTAAGTCGACCTTGTCCCACACCTGTGATGGAGCCATCTTCCGGTCCCCCAATCAGACGCATCGCAGAGTACGGATCATTGCCCTGATAACCAAAGTAGGCTTTGCGTGATTGTTGACCTTGCGTATTGTCAATCGTCATCTCTACCAATACGGCAGGTACGAGTGCATCCATTAAGGCTTCACGATCCCCACTTGTTGGATCAGGTACTGGACGTACAGGCGAGTAGATACGGAATGTCAGATCTCCTGCAGTCCACGTATCCGTACCTGAGGTAAATTCACGGGTAATATCTTCATCACGAAAAGACGCAATCAGAGGTTGTGGAACTTGGGACGCTGTGGTTGACGCCGTGTCACCATTCTCCAATTTCTCTACATCATAGCGGCTGCTCTCATCTTCGGAAGCTTCATAAAAAGGAAGCGCCTGATAATTCTCTCCATCACGAGATTGTAATCCAATATATACATTCTGGTCTGCCGGTTTGCCGAGTTCAAGACCCAACCCGCCTTTGGCTCCTTTGTACCCCAGTGTAAAACTCGCAAAAGCACCAATTGGTGCGTGATGTGCATTATAAAAGATGGATTTGGATGTGCTCACGAATCATAACCCCTCTCAAAATAGTTTGCATACGTTTTCATTAGCCCCATCCTAACACGTGGTTTCAGCTCAGACCATGAGCAAATCAATCTGATATTTACCCAAATCAAGCTGATAGACTATAATGGATTAAAGCGGTTACACAAAAGCATTCCATTTGATATAAGTGCGTAATCAAAAGCGCTTTTTTTGAACAACCTCTATAAAGGGGGATCTTCCATGTCTTCAACGTATTTACCTCCTACTTTGGGAGAAAGTGTCCATGAAATTTTTTATCCAGATGTGCAAACAACCGTCAACCTGTTCGCCATTCATTTACGAAGTGTCGGTACGGACTGGGATTACCCGGCGCATGAACATCCTCAATATGAATTGAATTATGTTACGGAAGGCGAGCAGCGCATGATGGTGAACGGAACCCTATATATTCAAAAGGCTGGCGAACTGCTCCTGATTCCTCCAGGGAGCATTCATTCCAGCCAGAGCCATAACGGTAAGGGATTCACGTATTTTTGCATGCATTTTGACATTGATGATCAGTTGTTTCTATCATTGCTGGCTCGCATCAAACAAGTGCGATTTAGTAGGGATAGTCCGGTTACACAGCAGATTGAGCCGGTTTTACGCAAACTGATGTCATCTGCGGAGGATGAAACAGCAAATACAATGGTGCAGCGTATGCAGCTGCAATCTGCGGTATTCGAATTATTTGGCCATCTGTGGGAGGCGGTCTCACAAGAGGCAGCGCAATGGTTTACCGACGACGGACATGAAAAGATTGAACTCGCCCACCAGATTCGCAATCGACTGCAAGGCCTGATGAGTCAGCAATTCAAACAGGGACACGAATCGAATGGTCACTATGGCATCGATGATATTGCAGCAGAGCTGGGCATCAGTTCTTCTCATTGTAATCGCGTGTTCAAGCAGGTATTCGGTCAATCTCCTCGTGCTGTATTGTCCCAGTTAGTTTTGCATGAAGCGAAGCTTCTTCTGGGCAATCCGAAGCTATCCGTTCAGAATATTGCCGTCATGCTTGGTTACAAGGATATTGCCCATTTCAGTCGTCAATTCAAACGCTGGTCCGGCATGTCACCATCCCGCTATCGACAGGAACAGCCTGCTCTGGAATGAAGTCCAGTAGCAGGCTGTTTGTCTTTCTTATTATTTATTTCAACAAACGCTTAATCAACTTCAGCTTGTTATCATACGGTGGATACAGAATTGGCAGATTCAATTTGGTGCTTTTTTTCAGTACACTTTTCAGATGGGAAAAGGTTTCGAAGCTGTACTTGCCATGATATGAGCCAACACCGGAATGACCAACACCGCCAAATGGCAGACGTGGATTCGCAACATGTGTGATGGTATCGTTAATGCAGCCCCCGCCAAAAGAAACTTCGCGTAGTACTTTGTCCTGAATCTGGGTGTCGGAAGTAAACAGATACAAGGCGAGCGGTTTCGGTCGCTTTACGATTTCCGCAATGGCTTCATCGAGCTTACGATAGCTGATGATCGGCAGAATCGGTCCAAAAATCTCATCTTCCATCGTCGCTACATCCCAGGATTCCGCATCAATTAATGTAGGTTCAATGAAACGGTCTTCCTCATCCGATGCGCCACCATATATCACTTTGGCCTGATCCCGTTCAATCAGAGTTGTCAGACGCTTAAAATGACCCTTGTTCACGATTCGCCCATAGTCCTTATTCTGCTGGATATCCGTACCAAAGAAGGATACGATCGCTGCTTTCATCTCTGTAATTAACGATTCCTTCACGCGCTCATGCACGAGCAAATAATCGGGTGCAATACATGTCTGTCCTGTGTTGAGCAGTTTGCCCCATATAATGCGCTGGGCAGCTACTTTGATATCCGCCTGCTCATCAACGATGACCGGACTCTTGCCTCCCAGTTCCAACGTAACGGGAACAAGATTTTTGGCAGCTGCCTCCATTACAATCTTGCCAACCGGTACACTGCCTGTGAAAAAGATATAGTCAAATGGCGCGTTAATCAGCGCTGTCGTTGTGTTTTTGGCACCGTCAAGTACTTGAACGTATGCCGGTTCGAACACGGTAGCTATCATTTCACGTACCACAGCGGACACCGCAGGTGTATTCTCTGACGCTTTGAGCACGGCTGTATTGCCTGCCGCAATTGCACCTACCAACGGTTCGATCAAGAGTTGAAATGGATAATTGAAAGGTCCGATGATTAGAACAGACCCATAGGGTTCAGGTATAATAACACTTTTGGAACCGATGAGTGCCATTTGCGTTTTCACTTTAACGGGTTTCACCCATTTCTTCACTTTACGAATGGTGTGTGTGATGCTGTCCATCATAAATCCGATCTCGGTTGTGTAGGATTCGAACTCACTTTTGCCCAAATCCTGATATAGCGCTTCTGTCAGTCTGGTCTCATACTTTTGAATGGCCTGCTTGAGTAGGGTCAGACGGGCAATTCGAGCTTCTGCCGATCGTGTGGCCCCGGAACGAAAAAACTGTCGTTGCTGCTCCAAAATCTGTTCAACTTGTTGACTGGTTACTTCCTGTTTCATTGTTGTCATATATACATGCTCCTCTATTTAATATGGATTAAGCGTTTAAACTTACGAACCTATTAGGTACATGCAAAAGCATGTTTTATCACTACCACTATTAATCTACAGACACTCTTCTTCCAAAGCAGCTACCAGTTCCTTCAATAGTTCCACCGATGCACTCAATGAAGCCGAATAATAGCGCTGTGTGCCTTTCTGTTCCACGGATATGAGTCCCTTCTCTAACAACAGCTTGAGATGATGAGATATAGCTGGCCGGGACAGGCTGGATTGTTCGGTAATTTCATTCACCGTCATTCTGCCCTTCTCGGTGAGTGTCAGCAAAATGGCTTGACGATGGTTGTCACTTAACACCTGAAATAACGGGATACAGGTTTGGAAAACGCTGATTGCTTTCTGTCCCATGGTTTCACCTCTATACGATTTCTTTATAATATTCTAACGTATAAATTCTCCGTTATATGCGTCTGTTGGTTTAAACATTCGAACCCAATAAACTGAATTGTACTCTGCATTTCCTTGAACTGCAAGTGAATCGTCAACTAAATTTAATATAATGCTGATAAAGCGCTTCCATACTACCATACAAGTATGGTAGTATGTCAATGAAGGAGTTGAAGTTGTGGAATATACCCCAAAGTTATCATCCAAAGCCGGTTTGCTATCTGTTGCGAGCAGCATGTCTTCCATGAATAAGCAATCTTACTCAACGCGAGATGTCGTTTACTTCACGCTGAAACAACTCATTCTGAGTCTGAAAATGCCTCCGGGAACAGCTATTTCTGAGAAGGAAATTTCGCTGGAATTCCAGGTGAGCCGGACTCCTGTTCGAGAGAGTTTTGTAAGGCTTGCTCAGGAAGGTCTGCTGGAAGTGTACCCACAGCGTGGCACATACGTCTCTCTGATTCAGGTCGATCTCGTTGAGGAAGCAAGGTTCATGCGTGAACAGCTCGAACGAGCCGTAATCAGGCTTGCCTGCGAGAACTTTCCGAAAGAACAGATGGTAGCTCTTGAACAGAACCTTGCGTGGCAGCAGGAATGCAGGATCAAACCGGATGATGAACGAATGTTTCAATTGGATGAGGAATTCCATAGCACTCTTTTTGCAGGCTGCAATAAAAGCAACATCTGGACGGTTATCCAGCAGATGAATGTACATTTGAATCGAAGTCGCATGTTACGCCTGTCCTCGGATCATCAGTGGGATCACTTGATTGAACAGCACCTGTCGATGGTCAAGGCCATTGAGCAGCATGATGCTGACACAGCAGAGCGACTGATGCAGGACCACTTGCATTTAACTGTCACCGATTTGGCTGTCCTGCAGGATACATATCCTTCCTATTTTCAATGACTGCATTTTTCTTACTACTATTCATGATGAGGTGAACGTGATGAGAATGGTTTTTCGCTGGTTCGGCGAAGGCAATGATACGGTAACGCTGGATCATATCCGGCAGATTCCGGGTGTAGAAGGTATTGTGTGGGCACTGCACGATGTTCCCGCTGGCGAGGAATGGCCAATGGATAAGATACTCGCTGTCAAAACGGCAGCGGACAAGGCGGGGTTACATCTGGATGTCGTTGAGAGTGTGAACATTCATGAGGATATCAAGTTGGGTCTGCCATCAAGAGATAAATACATTGCGAACTACATTAAAACGATGGAGAAACTGGCTCAAGTGGGCGTTAAGGTCATCTGTTACAACTTCATGCCAATCTTCGACTGGCTTCGCACGGATATGCACAAGGAAATGGAGGATGGCTCAACTGCCCTCTTTTATGAGCACAGTAAACTCGCAGATATAGAACCCCTGGAACTGGTTCGACGCATTACCGAAAACTCTGAACTCACCATGCCAGGTTGGGAACCGGAACGATTGCAGTATTTGACAGGTCTCTTTGAAGCCTACAAGAATGTAACCGAGGATCATATGTGGGAGCACGCACGTTATTTCCTGCAAGAGATTATGCCTACAGCCGAACGGTTGGGGATTCGAATGGCCATCCATCCGGATGATCCGCCTTGGCCAATCTTTGGATTACCGAAGATTATTACGAGTCAGGATAATGTACGAAAATATTTAAATCTATATGATAGCCCATATAATAGCGTGACACTATGCAGCGGATCTTTGGGAGCGAGTGCTGATAATGACATTATCGGGATGATCCACGAGTTCAAGGATCGGATTCCATTTGCCCACATTCGTAATGTCAAAATCTACGAAAACGGCGACTTTATCGAGACCTCACATCGCAGTCAGGATGGCAGTGTTGATATTGCAGGGGTTGTTGAGGCTTATCACGATATCGGTTATGAAGGTTATGCAAGACCCGACCACGGTCGTCATCTCTGGGGAGAACAGTGCCGACCTGGCTATGGACTCTATGACCGGGCTTTGGGAATCATGTATCTCTGGGGCGTCTGGGATTCCCTGCAAAGGAGGGCAAAAGCATGAGTGAACACCAATATGAACGCTCAACTCGTCTCGAAGGCAGAACAGTTGTAATCACCGGAGGTGCTGGGGTATTATGCCGGTCCATGGCGGAAGAACTCGCTCGCCATGGTGCAAGTGTAGCCATTCTGAACCGTACCGTGTCCAAGGGACAAGAAGTTGTAGCTGCAATTGAAGCTGAGGGTGGCAGGGCGATTGCTGTTGCCTGTGACGTAACCCAGGCTGAGAGCGTGCAAGCGGCGGCAGATGCTGTGCTGGAGCAACTTGGACCCTGTGATATTCTTATTAATGGCGCCGGTGGCAATAACGCCAGTGCCAACACCACGAATGAAATTTTCAGATTGGAAGATCTGGCGCAGAATGATGTCACTACGTTTTTCGATGTATCTGTAGAGGGATTTCGTCAGGTGATGGATCTGAATTTTGTTGGTTCTCTCATCCCCACTCAGATCTTTGCAAAACATATGATAGAGCGGGATGTACCTGCCACTGTCATCAACATTTCTTCCATGAGCGCCCCATCGCCCATGACGAAAGTTCCTGCGTACAGCGCTGCGAAGGCAGCCATTAACAACTTTACGCAGTGGCTCGCCGTTCATCTGGCCGAATCCGGTATTCGTGTGAACGCTATTGCACCCGGATTTTTCCTGACTGAGCAAAACCGTAATCTATTACTGCAACCCGACGGCTCACCTACGGAGCGTTCCAGTAAAATTATTGCTCATACACCCATGCGCCGTTTCGGCAAACCGGAAGATCTGCTGGGCACATTGATGTGGCTTGCGGATGAAAGACAGTCCGGATTTGTCACTGGCACAGTCATTCCAGTAGATGGTGGATTTATGGCGTACTCTGGTGTATAACGATAAAGGCGAGTGCTTCGCTTTGAAACCGATACTTGGAATACTTATCCATGTGTCGGTTTTTTGCGTTCAAGCATAAGTTCACCCAGCCTAGGAAATGCTTGTCATAGAGAATTGGAGAAGTGAAGTAAAGGAAGGTGATACATATATGATGGAAGAAACATGGGTTGTGGCAGTTAGATCTATTATTGCCTTCCTGACCCTGATCATCTATACAAGGGTGCTGGGCAAACAGCAAATGGGTAACTTAACGTATTTTGATTACATTAACGGCATCACAATTGGTTCCATTGCGGGAACGTTTGCAACGGATCTCTCGTCCAAAGCGTGGATTCATTTTGTGGCCTTAACCATTTTCACAATCATTACAATCATCTTTCAGTACATTACACTCAAGAATCGTACCATCTCCAAATTAATGGACTCTGACCCCACCTTAATCATTCAAAACGGTAAAATTCTCGAACAGAACCTGAGTAAAATGCGAGTCAAATTTGACGAATTAACCATGATGCTGCGGCAAAAGGATGTATTTGATATTACAACGCTGGATTATGCTATCCTGGAACCGGACGGTAGCCTCTCTGTTGTTTTGAAACCTGAGAATCAACCTGTCACCGCGAAAGACATGCATATGCACCCACCCAAGAGCAAGCTGATGACCGAGATTATCATTGATGGCCTGCTGATTAAGCAAAATCTGGAAGAAAGAAACAAAGACATTAACTGGCTCAGCGAGCAGCTGAAAAAGCAAAAGATTACGATACAAGATATTGCTTTTGCCGCCATATTGCCCAATGACAAATTGTATGTGGATCTGTTCAAGGATAAAATCACTGAAAAAATCGATATGGGTGATTATGAGGGGCCTTTCTAAACTCTTTACATCAAGGAGGCGGTTGAATGAAAACGCGTTTCTGGCTGTTATATGTGCTTCCGATCTTCCTCATTCTTGTGTTCGTTGCAATTATGGCTAGCGGAGCCTTTCTAAAAAAGCCCTTTGGCACCGATGATCGCTTGCTTCAATCTATACAAACCTTAGAGAAAGATGTTGAGGGCAAAAAGTGGACTGAAGCCCAATCTCAAGTGAATTACGCCATGAATGCCTGGGATAAAATCGTCAACCGCATTCAGTTCAGTGTCGAGCGTGAAACCATATATGATATTCTGGGCACCCTTGCGCGGATCAAGGGCGGCGTTGCGGCAGAGGATGATAAAGCGATTATGGAAGAGATATATTACTTTTATGTGCTATGGGATAATCTTGGAGATTAAATTTAATGCTTTTAATATCAGATGTAAGCCCAAATACAAAAGGCACTTTCCTTTATATGAAGAAAGGAAGTGCCTTCTTTGCTTTGATATAACTTTATATTCGTTACGCTCTTCGTAATCCCCGAGAACGTGATGAACGCGAAGTGCCTTCTTTCCGGAAAAAGAGTGTAAGCGCACCTTTGGCACACCACAGTGCAAACAAAGCAAACAGTGTTCCCCAGAATAGCGCCGGAAGGAATGTCTGCTGAGCGAGATTCGCCGCATCCCCTGCCCGTGAAGGCTGAGTCCAGGACATTAATCCAACGTATACGGCACTGACGACCGACTCTTCCAGCGTAAGAAACGCCAGTAGCAGATAATAGAATTTCACGATCTTGGCGCCAAATATCATGATGACCACATTCAGAACGATGAACCCGGTCAACCATAACATGCCGAACTCCCCCCTGACATATAACAGGAGCGAAACCAGAGCGACAGCCGTCATAATCCCAAGTCCCCACATATGCAAGCCTTTGCGATATAAGTAGAACAATAGCCAGGCGAACAAGGATGCACTGATATATCCCGCGAGAGAAACCAATATGGATCTGCCTGGCGTCAGCATGGATGAATACGTTACACCGCTATGATCAGCGTACAATTCAATCCGCAGCACTTTACCAGATAACACCAGTGTCATTAGTGCATGACCGAATTCGTGAATCATCGTATCCAGGTTACGGAACAAGGACGAGAATGGAATGAACCGTGTTAGAAAGACGGAGCCTAGCAGAAAAAGTATCGTTTTGACCCACTTATTCAATCGTGTCATACCTCCTTTACCTTCAAATGAAGCCTATCCTTTATACTACGCTTTTTTCACTCGATTCGTTTCGGCTTCCAAACTGTAAGGCGCAGTGCTCCATCCACCAGCAGAAGCTCCGATTGTGTCCAATGAAAAAAGAAGACAAATCATAGCGGCCTTTTTCGGCCTCTAGCGTAACAAGCAGTCGATTCCGCATCCGATGGAGCGCATAGTGCACGAACTGATCTGCAACTTCACTTTGTACCAGAGTAACATAAGCATAAAGCGAATGATCGACAGGTTCGTCAAGCGGACTCACCCCTGCACATGAAAATTCCGTCTTTACCCCCGCCTTCTGAAGTATGGACAGTGCCTTCACGAGTTCGGCATCGACTTCAACACCGTTCCAAATCTCTGTTTTCTTCGCGGATACCGTATGTTTGTCACGTTCCGTCCAGTGCATCAGCTCCAGCTTGCGTCTTCTCCACAGATGGGCAGGCTGTTCACTTAACAGCACTTCATGTTCCTCATTTAAATTCATGCAACGCTTCCTCCTGTTCTCCTTGATCCGGTCACCTTATTTAAACAAAGAGAGAGCACATCACTGTGCTCTCTGCTTTGCAAAAAGGGAAAGGAATGGCAATCCATTCCTCAGCATGTTGTATTATTGTACCTTTTTCGGTGAGAGGCATCAAACTGATCTTTTATTATTCGTTCAGCGCCAGTTTCAGAGCCTCCAAATTTTGTCTCATCACGCTAATGTAGTCCATTCCTGCCGCGATCTCTTCCTCGGTGAGTCCCTCGATCGGGTTTAATACAGCCGTTTTGGCTCCCACTTCACTTGCGATCGTCTCAGACACTTTGGATGAAACCAGTGTTTCGAAGAAAATTGTCTTCACCTGATGCTCTTTCGCAAAATCAATGACAGATGCCATCTGTGCTGCCGAAGGTTCTTGCTCAGGAGACAAGCCTGCGATGGGCACCTGTTGCAATCCATATTCCTTGGCAAGGTAGCCAAATGCAGCGTGTTGTGTGATAAAATCTTTGCGTTTGCTATCCGTCACAGCCGCCTTGAAATCTTGATCCAGTGACTCCAGTTGAGCAATGTAGGTATCTGCATTCTGCTTGAACTGTTCAGCATGTTCCGGGGCGGCCTGCGCCAGTCCTGCTTCAATATTACGTACTTCTTTGACAGCCAATGCAGGTGACAGCCATACATGGGGATCCAGTCCACCGTGATCGTGCCCGTGTCCTTCTTCCGCCTCAGCGTCATGATCGTGGTCGTGTTCTTCCGTAGTGACTTCAACCGCATGATCGTGATCATGTTCCTCTGCAGTCGCTCCATTTGCAGGGTCATGGTCATGGTCGTGTTCTGTTGCCTCCGAATCTTCATGATGGTGGTCATGTTCTCCACCTTCAAGCAGATCGATGTCTTTGCTTGCTTCCACTTGAACAAGTTTTCCGCTACTAAGGCTGTCTTTTACTTGATCCATCCATGATTCCATACCCGCACCATTGTATACAAGTACATCCGCTTTTTCAATGCTGGCAATATCTTGTGGTGTTGGCTCCCAATCATGAGGCTCCATTCCTGCTGGAACGAGTGTATGCACATCAGCCAGATCACCTGTCACATTTTTGGTGAACTCATACATCGGGTAGAAGCTGACCTGCACGTTTAATTTTGCGGTTTCCGTCTCGACTGGAACGGAAGTGCCTGTCGAAGCTGTATTTGCATCAGAAGCGGATTTTTGTCCGCAGCCTGCGACGATAAGTGTGAGACTGAACAACAATCCGAGCGTAGCTTTTTTACTGAATTTCATGTGATGTATTCCTCCTAGAATGGTTGATCAGGATGACGTGCTGTGATTTCGTTTCTTTACGATGACGTTTGCGATTATATCGTGCAATCAGCTTTTGCGCTGATATTCCAGTCAACAGGATGACCAACAGGATGAGTGCAATTGTTCCTCCCGGTGGTGTATTTAGATGGTAAGATGTTGTGAGTCCGCTAAAAATACCGATTAATCCTGTAATTACCGCTACAATGATGGCTGCTGTAAAACTGCGAGACACTCGGAGTGCCAAGGCAGCAGGCAATACAATGAGAGCAGACACCAGTAACACACCGACGATCGGCATGGCTGAAGCTACAGTCATTCCTGTCAGAATGGCAAAGGCAAACGATAAACCTCTCACCTGAACGCCCCCAATGGAAGCTGTCTCTTCATCAAAGGTAAAGTTATAGAGCGGTCTTCGGAGCAGGATGAAAAAAAGCAAACCTATGACACATACTCCGGCCATCATCCACAACTGCATATCGCTAACCGCGACAATAGATCCAAATAAGTATGAACTGAATGTCTTGGACAGATTGGTTTTCAGACTCATCAACACCACAGCAAGAGCCAGCCCTGAAGTCATGATGATCGCCACAGGTACCTCGCTGTAGGTACGGTAACTTCGCCGAAGTTGTTCAACCAGTAATGCACCAATAATTGCAATCGCGAATCCGCAGATCACCGGGTTAAGATTCATGACCGAACCGAGCGCAACCCCTGCGAGTGAGACATGGGATAACGTGTCTGCCATAAGGACCTGCCGCCTGAGCATCAGATAGACCCCGAGAATTGGAGCGATGACTCCAATCAGTCCACCTGCCCAGAAGGCACGTTGCATGAATTCGTATTCAAACACTGCCATTCCTCACTTTCTTGCCGCTCCAAAGTAATCGTTCGATCCAATCGATCTCCCATCTCTTCCAGTCCGTGAGTAACCATAATAATCGTTAACCCATGAACATCAGCATAGTGGCGCATCAGATTGTAAAACCCTTCACGGCTGTGGCGGTCCATTCCCGTTGTAGGCTCATCCAGTACCAGAACCTGCGGTTGCCCAGCCATAGCTCTTGCAATACAGATCCGTTGCTTTTGTCCACCGGACAGCTCACCGACACGTGTATTCCGATATTCCCACATGCCAACTTCCCGCAGACTGCGTTCAACGATGGCAGCCTGCTCTGCTGTGAAGCTGCGGAATAGTCCTAGCCTGGTGTAACACCCCGACCGGACCAGCTCATTCACCGTACTGGGAAATCCACTATTGAACGATGCAACCTGCTGGGGCACGTAACCGATATTGAACTTGTTCCCACGTTTTAACTGCGGATTCATATGTATCGTGCCGCTCCAGGGCTTCAATAGCCCTAGCAGCAGCTTTAACAGGGTCGTTTTGGCAGAACCATTGGGACCTGTGATGCCTATGAACTCTCCCACATGGATATCCAGCGACAGTTGATCAATGACCGGCTCTTCGCCATATCCAAATACAACATCACGCATGGAGGATAGTATCATGCCTCTCCCTCTTTTCGTAAATATTACGATTTAAAAATAACAAAAAAATTTATCTGGTTTCCCGGTGGATCGTCATTTTCTTCAAACGTGGGGAGTACTTCTTCATCTCAAGTCTCTCTGGATGGTTACGTTTGTTCTTGGTTGTTGTATAGTTGCGGTCCCCGCACTCGGTGCAGGCTAAGGTTACAATGACTCTCATGGTTGTTGCCTCCTCTTATTTAATCGTAATAATTACTATTTAACAATCTTAGCCTATGCCTTTTCTTTTGTCAACTCTACTATGTTGAAGAATCTTAATTAATCGTAAAAATGTTGATTAGAACATAGGAAAGATGTATGTTGCCGCACGTACAAGCATATATTTTGGTAAAGTCCTAGTTGTGGAGGTCTGTTTCATGAAAATGGCAGCCAATCTGAAGCTCCTGTCCTTGCTGATCCCTTGTGCATTTCTTGTTCCCGTGTTGATCACAATGGCTCCAGACTTGAAGGAAGCATGGAACAGTGAAGCTTTGCAAAATATGAAAACCGTATTCATAGGTATCTTTCTTGAAGCCGCACCATTTCTGCTCATGGGTGTGTTATTGTCCTCGCTCATGCAGTGGTTTGTATCCGAAGAAATGGTCCGCAAACTCACGCCCAAGAATCCGATCGGCGGTGTGCTGGTTGCGGGGCTGCTCGGTATTATTTTTCCCATCTGTGAATGTGGCATGATCCCGGTCGTAAGAAGGTTGATGCACAAAGGCATGCCTGCCTATATCGCAGTTACGTTCATATTGAGCGGTCCTGTCGTCAATCCCATTGTATTTACTGCTACCTTGCTCGCCTTTCCCTCCCATCCTGAGATTACCATCGCCCGCATGGGACTCGCCTTTGCCGTAGCAGCTTCTATAGGCATGCTCGTGTATGTATTCGTTCGTCGTAATCCCCTTCGGTTGCCAAAAGTCGCAGTGACAGAGGTTAAGACGCATCCCGGATTTAAAATGGCTCAACCTCATGCTCCTGCAAATGCTCATGACCATAACCATGTGAAAAACTGGCGCAGCTTCTTTATCCATGCCGGAGATGAATTCGTCGATATGAGCAAATATCTGGTAATCGGTGCACTGATTACAGCCTGCATCCAGACATTCATTAGCCGCAGCGATCTGATCTCACTTGGCAATGGCCCTGTCGCCTCTTACGTGTTCATGATGGGCTTTGCTTATGTCCTGTCTCTCTGCTCCACTTCGGATGCTTTTGTGGCTTCTGCGTTCTCCCATACGTTTGCACTGGGGCCGCTGGTATCCTTCCTTGTGCTTGGTCCAATGTTGGATTTCAAAAGCACGCTCATGTTACTCTCAACCTTCCGTACCCGGTTTGTTATTGGGCTAAGTCTAGCCATTATTACACTCGTCTTCGCCGGCTCGTGGTTGATTAATCTGCTGGTATAAAGGTTGAGCAACATACTTCATGACCTGAATGGTTAATCCCATGAACTAACTTACTGAAGATGAATAGAAATGAGGTGATGTTATGAACCACACTATTAATACGATGAACAAACCTCCTATTCCATGGTCACACGTCATCCAATGGCATAACTTGATCCGTGCGGTCTGGATCGGCGGGTTGGCAGTTTACATTATTAACTTGAACTCTAGTGATTCGCTTCATTATTATCTGGCTCCTACCATGCAAAAACTGTTGCTATGCTGCCCTGTTCCCTTATTGTTTATCGCTGTTATCATGGCCTGGCATGGACTGTTCAGTAGAAACGAGATTCATTGTGACTGTGAGCATCCACCGCCCTCAGGGTTCCTTCGCAGTTCAATGGTATATGGCCTGATTGCCATACCCTTGTTGCTGGGATTTCTGTTACCTGATCGGGCTCTCGGCAGCTCCATGGCCAGTCAGAAAGGTATGTCTCTCACCTATGCCCCTCCCGAGATTCGTCGGAAAGAACCTTTACCTGATCCGGCAGCGCAATTGAATGTACAAGATCTCACACAAAAACCAACGACCGTTCAGCCTGCATCGGCCACCAAAGTACAGTTCATTCCCCCAGACGAGTATAGCCGCGAATTCGCTGAACTGGCGGAGAAGTTGTATGCAGAACAGGTCATCCGAGTCTATCCCGAGATCTTCTCTGAAACCCTCGGCACGATTGATATGTTCCAGCGACAATTTGCAGGCAAAGATATCTCCTTAACCGGTTTCGTTTATCGTGACAAAAGCATGGATCATGAATCACATTTTGCACTCGGGCGATTTCTCGTCATGTGCTGCCCTGCTGATGCGGCTCCCTTCGGCGTGATGATTCACATCCCGGAAGCGGATAGCTTCCCTACAGACAGTTGGGTGCAAATCGATGGCAACATCGGCTCGGCACAGGTGAACGGTAAGGATACCATTGAGATTCGGGCCACAAAGGTGACACCTGTATCCGAGCCGTCCACCCCTTACATTTATACGAGTGCCGATTCCGTGATAGCGTATGAACAAATAAAGAGCCGGTAATCGCTATCATTTAACAGCGCACTATTCAACAACAAAAAAGCCCCAAAACTATGGATTACATAGCTTCGGGGCTTTCATGTTCAGTCAGGAGTGAGATTTCATCTCATCTACTCTGATGATTTATTATTCGGTTACGATATCATGAACCAATACAGGCGCATCGGCATGATCCGCAATTGTAATGTTTTCTTTGATCTTCGCGATGACGTCTGCTACGTCTTCACGATTGGCATGGATCGTTACGAGGGACTCACCAGCTTTGACTGGGTCGCCGACTTTTTTGTTCAGCATCAGACCAACAGCGAGATCAATTTCGGATTCTTTCGTTGCACGGCCTGCGCCGAGCAGCATTGCTGCCGTTCCGATTTCGTCAGCGACGATTCCAGCAACATAGCCGTCTTTATCTGCTGGGACTTCAACCAGGTATTGTGCTTGTGGCAAACGATCTGGATGATCCACAACCGAAGAGTCTCCTCCTTGGTTTGCCAGGAAATCTTTGAATTTCTCCAATGCTCTACCGTTCTGGATCACTTCTTTCAATTTCTCCTCAGCATGCTCCAAGGAATCTGCCTTGCCAGCAAGGAATACCATCTGACGTCCAAGAGCCAGACACAACTCTTCCAGATCTTTCGGTCCTTTACCTTGCAGGGTTAGGATGGCTTCTTTCACTTCAAGCGCATTACCGATCGCCAGACCCAGTGGTTGGGACATATCGGAGATAACCGCCATCGTTTTACGTCCAACATTGTTACCGATGCTTACCATAGCATGTGCCAATTCTTTAGCATCTTTTGTTGTTTTCATGAATGCACCGGCACCCGTTTTAACATCCAATACAATAGCATCTGCACCTGCCGCAATTTTCTTACTCATGATGGAGCTGGCGATCAGTGGGATCGAGTTAACGGTAGCTGTTACATCACGCAGAGCATAGAGCTTTTTGTCAGCTGGCGTGAGGTTACCACTTTGCCCAATAACGGCAACCTTGTGCTCGTTCACGAGTCGAATGAACTCTTCTTTTTCAAGCTCTACGTGGAAGCCAGCAACGGATTCCAGCTTGTCTGTTGTACCACCCGTGTGACCAAGTCCACGTCCGGACATTTTGGCAACAGGAACATCCAGCGCAGCTACGAGTGGAGCGAGCACCAGTGTTGTTGTATCGCCAACCCCTCCTGTGGAGTGCTTGTCTACTTTGATGCCTTCGATAGCAGACAGGTCAATCGTTTCACCGGAATTCACCATCGACATGGTCAGGTCCGCGCGTTCCTTGTCTGTCATATCCTTGAAAAATACTGCCATCGCCCATGCGCTGACTTGATAGTCCGGGATCTCTCCTTGAGTGTATCCTTGAACAACAAAATCAATCTCAGCTGTTGTCAGTTCTTTTCCGTCGCGTTTCTTGGCAATAATGTCTACCATTCTCATGATGATCTCTCCTTGTGTGTGAAATTGATTGTATAGAACACGTTGTAGTTACAGCGTTCCGGCCCCGGATCGTTCCTCCGATCGCTGTTGTCTCCAAGTTTTTTTGATCCTTTTTGCAATGGGAAAACTCGGAGACAAAGGCGAACGCTAACGCTTCTTCAGAATCGATTCCGGTTCCTTCACTCCGTGCTTAAGACAAATGCTTCGATTAAAATCAAATGATGTTTGAATATAATTCTGATCGCTGTTGTCTCCAAGTTTTTTCGATCCATTTTGCAATGGAGAAAACTCGGAGACAGCGTATCCTTCCGAAGCAGCTTTCTTTCAGCAAGCTTTTAGGCGAGCGCTAACGCTTCTTCAGAATCGATTCCAGGTCCTTCACTCCGTGCTTCGAACAAAAGTTTCGATAAAAATCAAATGATTATGAATATAAAATACAACAATTACAGTGTGATTGCTGTTTCCAGAGCTACTACCATCATGTCGTTGAACGTTTTTTGACGCTCTTCGGCAGATGTTTCTTCGCCTGTCAGAAGGTGGTCACTTACCGTCAGGATGGTCAGTGCGTTAACACCAAACTTGGCAGCGATCGTGTACAATGCTGTTGTTTCCATCTCTACGCCGAGTACGCCGTGCTTCATCAATTTCTCAGTGACGGAACGGTCGTCACGGTAGAAAGAATCGGAGCTGAACACGTTACCGACGTGAATCTTCATGCCTTTAGCTGTTGCACGGTCATATGCTTCTTTCAGCAGAGAGAACGTAGCGATTGGCGAGAAGTCATATCCACCGAATACGTGCTTGTTCATGCTGGAATCTGTACATGCTGCTTGTGCAAGGATAACGTCACGTACACGTACATGCTCTTGCATACCGCCACAAGTACCTACACGGATCAGGTTTTTCACGCCATATTCACTGATTAACTCGTTAGCATAGATTGCAAAGGACGGGATACCCATTCCTGAACCTTGCACCGAAATACGGTGTCCATGATATGTACCTGTGTAACCGAGCATTCCACGAACCTCGTTGTAACATACAACATCTTCAAGGTACGTATCTGCAATATACTTCGCGCGCAAAGGGTCCCCTGGCAATAGGATTGTTTCTGCGATATCTCCGGGTTTTGCTCCAATATGTGTACTCATGAATGAATCTCCTCCAGTAATATATAGTCTATTATGATGGCAGGAACCGGAGCAGCAGAGCTACTCCGATGTCTCCTATCCCATTTTCGTAAAAACCTATTTCAGATCCTTCAAGAAGCTGGTGCCGTATTCTGGCATTTTCACTCCAAAGTTCTCGGCTACGGTTGCGCCAAGGTCAGCAAATGTGCTGCGCAGATCAAGCTTTTTGCCCTCACTGAAGCGTGGAGAGTAAGCAAGAAGAGGTACATATTCACGTGTATGGTCAGTACCACGATAGGTCGGATCGTTACCATGGTCAGCTGTAATCAGCAGCAGGTCATCGTTGGTCATTTTGGCAAAAATCTCTGGCAGTCTTGCATCATAGTCTTCAAGCGCCTGAGCATACCCTTGCGGATCACGACGGTGACCATACAGGGCATCAAAATCAACCAGGTTCAGGAAGCTGAGTCCAGTGAACTCTTCATCCATCGTCTCAGACAACTTGTCCATGCCATCCATGTTCGAGACGGTACGAACAGCCTTGGTCACACCTTCGCCATCATAGATATCTGCGATTTTACCCAGGGCAATCACATCAAATCCGCCATCTTGCAGTTCATTCATAACCGTACGACCAAAAGGTTTGAGCGCGTAGTCATGACGATTCGCAGTACGTTTCCAGTTACCTGCTTCCCCTACAAATGGACGTGCAATGATGCGGCCGAGCATGTACGGATCTTCGAGTGTTATTTCACGGCAAAACTCACAGATCTCGTACAGTTCTTTCAGTGGAACAACATCCTCATGTGCTGCAATTTGCAGAACCGAATCCGCGGATGTATAGACGATGAGCGCGCCAGTTTCAACATGCTCTGCACCCAGCTCATCCAGAATTTCCGTGCCGCTGGCCGGTTTGTTACCGATTACTTTGCGGCCCGTTTTCTCCTCAATGCGCTGAATCAACTCATCGGGAAAACCATTCTCGAACACACGGAAAGGTGTATCAATGTAAAGACCCATCAGCTCCCAATGACCTGTCATGGTGTCTTTGCCTCTGGATGCTTCCTGCATCTTGGTATAATACGCTTTAGGTGTATCCGCTACAGGAACACCCTCAATTTCTTTGATGTTGGACAGTCCGAGACTGGCCATGTGAGGCATGTTCAGACCTCCGCGTTCACGTGCAATGTGACCGAAGGTATCCACATCAAAATCATCGAATTCTGCTGCATCTGGCGCTTCGCCGATCCCTACAGAATCCATAACGATTAGATGTACTCTTTTAAATGTTGACATAACCTAAGCACTCCTTCCAATAATCCGGTTTACAAGAACAGTCCGGCGATGATCGCCGACAATACACTGACAAGCGATGCACCGTAAAGCAGTTTCAGACCGAAGCGGGCTACCACATTACCTTGTTTCTCATGAAGTCCCTTCACCGCACCGGCAATAATACCGATGGAGGAGAAGTTGGCGAACGATACGAGGAAGACGGATACGATCCCTGTTGTTCTGGCAGACAATAATGTCTCTTTCGCTAGAGCAAGCATGGCGACGAATTCGTTGGATACCATTTTGGTTGCCATAATACTTCCCGCCTGAATCGCTTCCTTCCAAGGAACACCCATAATAAAGGCTAATGGTGCAAACACATAACCAAGCAGCTCCTGGAACGAAATGCCAAGCACCGCGCTGAAAATTCCGTTAACAAGTGCAATCAAGGCAACAAAACCGATTAACATCGCAGCCACGATGATGGCAACTTTGAATCCATCCAGGATGTATTCGCCCAGCATTTCGAAGAAGGACTGTTTCTCCTCTTCCTGTACTTCCAATATATCTTCTTCCTCTGTAACCTCATAAGGATTCACAATGGAAGCAATGATAAAACCGCCAAACAGGTTCAGCACAAGTGCCGTAACCACATATTTCGGATCAATCATGGACATATAGGCACCGACAATCGACATCGATACCGTGGACATCGCCGAAGCACACAAGGTGTACAGCCGATGTTTTGGCAACAACCCAATTTGTTTTTTCACAGAAATGAACACTTCAGATTGCCCCAATACAGCCGAAGCAACCGCGTTATATGATTCCAGTTTGCCCATTCCGTTGATTTTGCTTAATACCAGACCAATATATTTTATAACAAAAGGTAAGATTCGGATATACTGCAATATACCAATAAGTGCAGAGATGACTACAATCGGCATTAGGACGTTCAGGAAGAACGGAACACCGCCAGTTGCGTCTTCAACCTTCGTCAAATCACCGAATACAAACGCAATCCCTTCATTTGCATAATCAAGCAAACTTTTAAATACGGTCGCAAATCCACCAATCAGCCATGTCCCGACCCCCGTATTCAGCAAGGCATACGCCAGAATAATCTGTAGAACAATCATAACGACCAGCGGCCGATATCGAATCTTTTTTTTACCGTTGCTTGCGATATAAGCCAGTCCAAAAACAACGAGTAAACCAAGAAGGGCAATTAGAAATTTCATTTGATCTCTCCTTTGAAGGTAGTTAAGCCGGATGTGAAATTCAGCTCAAAGGGTGTCTAAAAGCATTTTTATAAGTAATCTTTCAGAAAACTTATGAAGCGCTTACAATAAGTTCCGTTAATTAAAATATAAGTGTAAAATGGTGTTCCCTGTACCTGAGACGAATCCTCAAGTACAGAGAACATAACATTACTTTTATTTATCAAGCTTTTTCTTTTCCTGATAAGATGCTTTTGCTTAATAAGAAGATGTAGACTGACCGCCCTGCATAATCTTCACGCCAGAGCTTGCACCGATCCGAGTCGCACCCGCTTCAATCATTTTCTGCATATCTTCCAGGCTACGTACACCACCGGAAGCTTTAACGCCTACATCAGGACCTACTGTTTTACGCATCAAAGCGATATCTTCAGGCGTTGCTCCACCTGTGGAGAAACCAGTAGAAGTTTTAACAAAATCAGCTCCTGCTCGTACAGCTGCCTGACAAGCACGTACTTTCTCTTCATCCGTCAACAGACAAGTTTCAATAATAACTTTCACCAAAGCTTTACCCGCAGCCGCTTCAACGACAGCACGAATATCTTGTTCAACATAATCATCTTTGCCATCTTTCAAAGCACTGATGTTAATGACCATATCGACTTCAGTTGCACCTTTAGCAATCGCATCCTTGGTTTCAAAAGCTTTTGTCTCCGTTGTGGATGCTCCCAGAGGGAAACCAATAACAGTGCAGATGTCTACGCCAGTACCCTGCAACTGCTCAGCAGCATAAGCAACCCAACCTGGGTTAACACATACAGAAGCAAATTGATATTGCTTCGCTTCTTCGGTTAACTTGGCCATTTCACTTTGCGTTGCGTCCGCACGAAGCAACGTATGGTCGATCATTTTAGCTAATTGTGGTGTAGTCAATTGAATCTCTCCCTTATCTGAACTAGTTATTTTCTATACCCTTACACTAACATGAACATATGTAAAAATCAACTTGAACTTTTGTTCACACCTTAACTTACCGTTCTTGCTTCTTTATATTTTCTGCCTAACAAAGCAAAACATCCGCCCTTTTTACGTGGCAGATGTTGTCATCCATATCCATTTGAAATTAGAATCGCAGTAATGCCTGGGCTGTGTACTGATCCGTAACCAGAATATTCGCATAATGACCTTTAAGCGCGGCGTGAATCGCTTCAATTTTGCGTTGTCCTCCGGCTACCAGAATGGATTTTTCCTTATTTCTCAATTCAGCCAAGTCAATGCCGACGGTTCTGCTGTTGATCTCTTCACTGATCAACTGACCTTCCGCATCAAAAAAGCGTGAACAAATGTCACCTGCACCGGAGTTCATCAGTAATTGCTGCTCTTCTTCATTGAAGTAGCCGAGCCTGAACAATAACGCATCTTCTTTCACAGTACCCACAGTGAACAAAGCAATGTTAGCCTGTCTGCCAAGCTCTACGATTCTGCCGATATGGCGATCGGCTTCGACCATGTTTTTTACTTCAATGTTGTCGAAAATAACAGGCAGCGGCAAATACCTCGGTACTGTATGGAATGCCTCAGCGAATAAATGTACAATCTCAGCCGCATACGTATTGACATGGGAATGGCTCACGCCCCCCTTCAATTGCACGACTTCGACACCTTTAACCTGCTTGGGGCGAAGCTGCCGTGCTACGGCATGCATGGTTGTTCCCCAAGTCACACCGATAATATCTGCATCCTGAACCGTCTCTTGAAGGTAGTCTGCTGCTCGTTTGCTAATATGCTTCTGTATCTCTTCATCACTCTTCAGAGGGGCAAAACACACAAGTGCCGTATCCAGATCATATTTCGACTTAAGTTCTCCGGCAATGATGTCGATATCCTCCAGCGGGTCCATAATTTCAATTCGCACGTATCCACGATCTTTGGCGTACTGTAGCAATCTTGACACCGTGGGACGCGACACGCCCAACCGGGCGGCAATATCCTGCTGGCTATAATCGGACTGATAATACAATTTCGCTGCTTCAATGCTTAATCGTTGCTTCTCCAGGTCCATTCCCATGTGCGCTCATCTCACTCATCCTATTGTCTTTGGAAAATAATACTCGTCCTGTATATTATACATGGATTGAGTATCTGGTCACTATATAGCAACCAATTCAGTATCATGATCGATCCATTCAATTCCTATCTGACGTATAAAACGGGGAAAACGATGCATACTACTGCGGTCGCTTCATCATTGCCAAGATCGCTTCATCCCATTAATCGCACAGAGAGGAAGAACTACATGTCTACCTTATTGTATATTACTGCCCATCCTCATGATCATGAAACCTCCTTCAGCATGGCTACGGGCAAAGCATTTATTGATGCGTATCGTGAAAATCACCCTTCGGATGAGGTTGTTCACCTCGATCTGTATCGCTCAGATATTCCCCATATCGATGCGGATGTCTTCAGTGGTTGGGGCAAACTGCAATCGGGCAGTGATCTGACTGCCGAAGAACAGGCGAAAGTAAGTCGTTTGAATGAACTGTCGGATCAATTTGCCTCAGCAGATAAATATGTTTTTGTAACACCGATGTGGAACTTCTCATTCCCTCCCATTCTGAAGGCTTATGTGGACTCCATCTGTGTAGCCGGCAAAACATTCCGTTACACCGAACAAGGTCCTGTCGGACTGTTGACTGACAAAAAAGCCTTGCATATTCAGGCCCGCGGCGGCATTTATTCCGAAGGCCCAGCGGCTCAGATGGAATCCGGTCATCGTTACTTAAGCATTATCATGTCTTTCCTCGGTGTGCCGAAGCTTGATGGCATTTTTGTCGAGGGCCATAATCAATATAAAGATCGTGCAGATGAGATCAAGCAACAAGCTATAGAGCAAGCACGAACTTTCGCAAAACAATTTTAAGAGAGTCGTTCAAATAATACGCTTTTAATTAAGAATGATGCCTTGTGGCATCCATCAAAAAAAAACAAAACCCGCGTGTTTCCTAGGGATATTCCCAGGAAACACGCGGGTTTTTGATGTATAATCAACCTAGAGCTTATTGATGTCCAGCACTGGCACGGCTCATGGTTTCAAGTTTACGTGTGATCGCATGACGGTCTACTTTCAATCCCCAGATCATCTCAATAATCTGCTCTTTCTCCTCAGGATTGTCAGCATGCTTCAGTTGTATTAACAGATCATGCATCTGTTCATTAATGCCTTCAAATTGGCTCCATAAATCCTGTCTTACCTCTGTAGAATCCAGATGATGATTCGCATCGACTTCTTCTTTCAATGCTTGCAGAATGGCATCTTTCCATTCCTCATCACCTAGCTGTTTTGCAATGTTCAGGAGATCCAGATAATCGTCAACAAGAAGTGAGTTCAATTCAGCATGTGTTTTCATCGTTTATTGCATCCCCTTTTCGTCTATTTACCAAGTATTATACTCGGTATTTCAGGTTATGCAATACTTGTGGAGAAAAATATAAGATTATCTAGTTTCATGTCAGGTTTTGACGAATGATTAACCCGTCTTAAGACTTGAGTTGTTGCAACAGCTGCACACGGTAGGCTTCACTTTCAAGGGATTGAATTTCCTTATATTCTTCAGCAGTTAACACTTTGGGTTCTCCGGCTGCCTTGGCGATCATATATACTTTCGCGCTTTCTTCCACCACCTGGGTGCGGTAATAGGCTTCGCGGAGGTTTTTACCTGTAGTGACCAATCCGTGATTGACGAGAATGAGTGCCGTATGTTCCTCTACCTTTGCTGAGACTGCATCGGCAAGTTGTTTCGTCGTTGGCAGAACATATGGAACGAACCCGATGTCGCCTACCAATGCAGACTGATCGGGGAACAAGTGTGGCAATTTATCGAAAACGAGACTGAGTGCGATCGTATACGCAGGATGCGTATGCACAATGGCTTGGATATCCGCATGGATACGATAGCTATACAGATGCATCAATACTTCAGAAGATGGACGTGTTGATCCCGCACTAGTCTGACCTGTCTCGATATCAATAGCAATCCACTCATCCGGTTCCAAGTCTTCAAGTGCATAACCACTTGGAGACAACAGCATCGTTCCTCCAGCACGAGCACTCAGATTCCCGCCGGGTCCTACCACCAACCCTTGAGCAACTGCTCTGCGGGCATATTTCGTCAATTCTTCCCTTATTTGCTGTTCAGACATTGTTCCTCACCACTCCTCATCCTTTTTTTTTAGCAAGCATTTTGCATCCATGTTCATTGCATCTGTTCATTACCGTTTGATTTGATACAAACTTTGGTAGCTTGCATATGCTTCCTGCCACAGCTCTATATCCTTAGGCTCATAGGTCTCGGGGGAAAAGGAAGCAGCCATGACTTCCCGGACCTCGGCCAAGCTCCCCACTTCTCCATGTGCCAAGAACTGCAGCATGCAATTGCCAGCCGAAGTCGCCTCTGCCGGGCCCGCCACCACCGGAATACCTGTTGCATTGGCTGTAAACTGACACAATAGTCGATTGTGTACGCCGCCACCAACCATATGAATGACACGAGGTCTTGTATCTGTAATCCATTGCAGTTCATCCAGCGTCTGCCTGAATTCCAGTGCAAGACTTTCCAGAATGCAGCGCACAATCGCTCCAGTCGTTTCGGGTACAGTCTGTCCGCTGACACTGCATTGTTGCCGTATTCGTTCAGGCATTTTCCCTGGCGCCAGATACACACCATCTCCCGGAGATACGTAACATTGATGCGGCGTTGCCAAGGTAGCCAGCTGAACCAGTTCTTCGTGTGAAAAGAGTTGATTTTCCCGCTCCCACTGTCGTTTACATTCCTGTAGCAGCCACAGACCTGAACGATTTTTCAGGGTGCGAACTTTGCCATTCACGGTCCCTTCATTCGTGAACCCCAGTGCACGGCTCCGGTCATCCAATACAGGCGTATCACGTTCCATACCCATAAGAGACCAGGTTCCACAACTGATAAACGCAAAATCTGAATCCATCGCTGGAATCGCTGCCAAGGCTGAGGCTGTATCATGTGATCCCACTGAGACGATCTGCATCGGTCCAGTTTGTAATTCTGCGCACAATTCAGGCGTTAAATTACCCAGTACGGTACCGGACTGAACGAGCCTTGGAAATAATGTTTCAGATATACCAAGACGCCCGATCAGATGTTCATTCCAACGTGCCTCGCCTGCGTGCAACAGCCCACTGGTACTTGCAATCGTATACTCACAAGCCTGCTGACCGGATAGATAATAGTGAAATAAATCAGGCATAAATAACATCCGCACATCCGGACGCAAACCCTCGGCCTGCTCTCGTACACTCCCTAGCAGTTGAAATACGGTGTTGATCTGCTGCGGCAGGACACCGGACATGGCATACAGTTCTTCTTCTTTCACCATGTGCAGAACTTCTTCCATCCACTGTGCATTGCGTGCTTCCCTATAGTGACGTGGGTTCGAGTACAATCTTCCCGCACCATCCACCAATCCATAGTCCACTCCCCATGTATCCACTGCTATTGAACGGACCGATGGAGAGATACCTTGCGTCCCTTTCACAATGCCTTGTTTTAATTCATGAAAAAGTCGCAAAAAATCCCAATACAATTCGCCCCCCAGCTGCACGGGTTCGTTGTTGAATCGATGCACTTCTTGTAACGAGAGTCTGCTTCCATCAAAAGAACCCCGGACTACACGTCCACTACCGGCGCCGTAATCGGCAGCAAGCACATGTGTTGCTTGATTGCCCATTCTACCAAGCCTCCTTAACTCTACGCGATATGCCGTATTCGAGTTCTGAACACAGCTTTCAAGAGAACGCCATGTTACCTCATTTCAAGGAACATGGCGTTTTGACAGGAATGGAACGTTATTTCAACGATACAGCGGGCCAAACACACTGCAAGCACGGTAGTCTGCACTCTCCGGTTCACTGGTGCCGAATAATCCCCATGCACGCGGACGGAAAATCTCCGATTCAGGTACATTGTGCATATTGACCGGAATACGAAGCATGGAAGCGAGCGTAATCAGGTCAGCACCTATATGTCCATACGAGATGGAGCCATGATTAGCGCCCCATTGATTCATGACCTCGTATACGGAAGTAAACGCTCCCGATCCGGTTAGAACAGGTGCAAACCAGGTGGATGGCCATGTTGGATCTGTTCGCTGATCCAGCGTATCATGCACATCTTCAGGCAGATCGACGGTGTATCCCTGAGCAATTTGCAGTACCGGTCCCAGTCCTTTGACGAGATTCAGACGTGTCATCGTTACAGGCATGCCACCTTTGGTCAGGAAATCTGCTGAGTAGCCGCCTCCACGGAAATATTCTACGGATGCAGGTCTCCACGATGTTGCTTTCAGACATTCCTGAACTTCCTCTTCTGTAATTTCCCAGAATGGCTTGAGGACAGGCTTCCCGTCTCTGGACTGTTGTCCTGTGCCATCCAAAGCTGCGGAACCCGAGTTAATCAGATGCAGGATGCCATCCTTTGCGTTTCCTTCCAACTGGTGACCTGTCACACGCTGTACCGAATCCGGACTCCAATACGTACGTACATCAGCGAAGATCTGAGCCGTATGTGTGAGCAACGAACCGAACAACATCGATACGCCATTCAAGCTATCATTTTCTGTTGCAACCAGATAAGGCGCACGTTTGCCATTCCAATCAAAAGAAGAGTTCAATATCGACTCCAGAAAATCTCCGTTTGGAGAATGATCCGTCCACTGCCGTTGTCCCTGGAAGCCGGATACAATGGCGTGGTGGCCCATCGATTCCTCTGTAAACCCCAGCTCTGCCAATCTCGGGTTGCCCGCCATGAGATCACGCACGATTTGGGTCATTTTCACAACCGTTTCCCATTCGTACTCTTTGCGTTTGCGATCCGTTTGCAGATGGGTAGCGTTGTTGTCCGGACCTTCGCTACAATTCTCCTTCACCCATGCCAGCGCGAGCTTATACTCCTCGGGGTCGTAGATTTCTTCTTCGATACGGCGAGTAAGTTCGCTCATATCCACGTATTCATTGCGCATGCCCAGATACTCCTGGAAAAATGAATCGTTCACAATCGAACCCGCAATTCCCATGGACACCGATCCAATGGACAGATACGCTTGCCCTTTCAAGGTAGCGGCTGCAAGACCCGCACGGCTGAAACGGAGCAATTTCTCACGCACGTCATCGGGAATCGTTGTATCTCCGCCATCCTGTACATCCTCTCCATAGATCCCAAAGGCCGGAATCCCCTTCTGTGCATGGGCAGAGAGTACTGCTGCCAGATATACCGCACCCGGACGCTCAGTTCCATTAAAACCCCAGATCGCTGTAGGAATGGCTGGCGACATGTCCATCGTTTCGGTACCATAACACCAGCATGGTGTCACGGTGATCGTTACACCCACGTTGGAACGGCTGAATAGTTCAGATGCTGCGGCCGCTTCAGCCACTCCACCAATACAGGTCTCAGCCACAACACACTCTACTGCTGAGCCGTCAGGGTAACGCAGTTCGGCTGCAAGCAGCTCGGCAACGGATGTCGCCATCCGCATCGTCTGCTCTTCCAGTGACTCCCGAACACCCTTGCGTCTTCCATCAATCGTGGGACGAATACCAATCTTGGGGAAAGCCTGCTTATAACGATAATCCTGATGTGTCATACTGGAATGCCTCCTTCAATTCGTTTCATAGAATTTGGGTTGAATTGAGAAACCTTCTGTCTGATCCATATGCATTGATTGGAATGAGATAATGACGGAAATACAACCGATACCCGAGTGGCACGCAAGAGATGCATACACAGATTATCAAGAGCATTACTCGATATTGAATGCGTTTACATATTTGAAAAAATACCAATAAACCATTTCATTAATCAGCTATGGATGTAGTCCCTCTATTCAAGAAAATGGAACGTGCATAAGCGAATTCAACGAAATGGTTTATGTAGTAAAAACGTTCAGAACCCTTTAGGGTTATCGGTAACCCTAACATAGCATGAGCCTATCTTGCTGTCAATTGGCATTATCCTATAGAATGGTAAGACTATGTTGCGGAAAGGTTAGATCTCTTATGATTACCATTTACGATATTGCCAAAAAAGCCAACGTCTCCGCCATGACGGTCTCCAAGGTCATTAACCATACAGGCCGCATAAGTTCCGCGACACGCGAACGTGTGCAACAGGTGATCGACGAATTGGGCTACATTCCAAACTCCAATGCACGCAGCCTTGTGCTTCAACGAACCCAGATGCTCTCCCTGCTGATTACGGATATTACCAACCCTTTTTATACAACACTCGCCCGTGGTGCCGAAGATGCAGCCCATCTTCGCGGGTACCGGCTTTTATTCGGTAATAGTGACGAGGATTACAATAAGGAAAAGGATTACGTGGATGCGATTCTGTCCACTCGGGTGGACGGTGTACTCTTTGCCCCGGCGGGAGATCGGTCTCTGCCTCATCTGAAACAGTTACAGGAACGTCACATTCCGTTTGTCTTTCTGGACCGCACCGTACCTGGCATTACATCAGATATCATTGCCGGTGATAGCCGGGAAGGTGCAATTGAGCTGATCCGTTATTTGGTGCAATTGGGACACCAGCGCATTGCACTGGTCAATGGTTCTTCGGAGGTTTCTACCGCCAGACTGCGGGAAGAAGGTTATCTGGAGGGTTTGCGTGAGGCTGGAGCAGATCTCGATCCCGAGCTTGTACTTCGAACCGGGTACCGGGATTTCAGCGATGAAGAGGGAGTGGATCGACTACTCTCTCAACCGGAGCAACCAACAGCCATTTTTGCAGCCAACAACATGCTGGCGATTGGGGTCATCCGGCTTTTGCGCAAACGGGGACTGCGCGTGCCAGAAGACATCTCCGTCGTGTGCTTTGACGATCTGGATCTGGCTTCTGCCTTTGATCCTTTCTTGACCGTAGTGGCACAGCCCGCATATGATTTTGGGTTTCGCGGCGTACAGATGCTAATCGACCGGATTGAGGGAAAAGCCCCTTCCGAATCCCAGACCGTCATCCTTCCATCAGAACTGCGCATACGTGCTTCTGCCGCTGCCCCACGTGAGCCAAAATAGAGTTTGGCGCAAGAGTAGACTGAATTAGTTCCAATTCAGATTTGAAAAGAGATACAACATAAAACAGGGTGCACCGGAGAATACGCTCTGGTTGCACCCTGCTTTATGTTTCATTTGTTAGAATGATCTATTCCATCTATTCGTTTGGTTCATCAATTCCCATTCAGGCGATATGTCTACCGCTCCGACTGTAATGCGAGAGCGACTTCTCGAACAAGTCCCGGGAACCAGTCCATCAGAGGTTCGAACGTATATCCAGCTTGTTCTGCCTTGGTCGTCACCATCGTCCATGATTGCTCAACGCCGAAGGGTGACATATCTTCTTTCACCGTTTCCGTGAGGATCTGGGACTGCATGCCCGTGACCGTCTCGATCAGATGTATCATGGCTGACAGCGTAATTGCACCCTTGGAAGCTGCATTCACCGGACCGGTAATGGAAGAATGTCCCAGCCAAGCAAGAAATCTTGCCGCTTCGGTAGAATTAATGAATCCAATCTCTGCATCCGGATTCGGCATGCCAATCGGTTTTCCTTTTTGCACATGTTCAATATGAAAATGAAGTCTTCTCGTATAATCATCAATCCCGAGTACAATTGGGATGCGCATCGCCACAACCGGGAAATCCGCTTCCTGGAAAAAGACAGCCTCCGCAAGCCGTTTGCCTTCGCCATATGATAAATCTTCCGCACTCCCATACTGTAATGGATATGTATACGGGTCAAAATCCGTTTCCTTGAATCCAGGTCTGGGATCACCGTACACCGAGAGTGTCGATGTCAAAACGTACCTTTTGGTGCGTCCTGCAAAAGCTTCACATGCCGCTTTCGCTGCATCCGGGGAATAACAGATATTGTCGTACACAACATCCCACATGTCTGTCTGTGCAACCTCTGCCAGAGATTCCGGGTCTTCACGATCCATCTTGATCCGGTTCACTTCCGGTCCGAAGTCGACATCCGTGTTACCGCGAGTTGCGACTGTAATCTGCGATTTTCCTTCCCACAGCAAGTGATCCACGAGACGTTTGCCGAAGAAGCGTGTACCCCCAAGTATAAGAACTTTATTCATCCGAAAAACCTCCTATCTTGTTCGATTTTGTTTCACAATTTGAAGCATGGTGTGCGCATTGCGTTGAAACTCATATGAAGTTGGTTCTTCGGATACCGTGTACCCAAGCTCTTCAAGTATTAATTTTAATGCATCCATATGCTTGTAACGTTCGCCAGACAGATCAACTGTTGGAAAAATGCGAACCTCTCGTTTGGTCACACGCAGTAGTTCCATCACGGTTGCAACATGAAAATCAACATCCAATCGATCCGCATACGTAAACAGGAAATGGGCGGATAACGTCAGATCGAATTGTTCATCCGCAAAGGGAATATCCGGGAGCACAGACGCTACATAACGGTCAGGAAACTTTCTCATATCTGCAATACAGTCTGTGATGGCACGAGTTCGTTCTTCCTTTAACCCCTGGATGGATTCAAATTGATCCCACACATAGTTCCCTTGCACGGGTTCCATCTGTTTCATCGTATGCTCAATGTCCTGGAATCCCTTTAGTTCAAGCTCGTCAATCTCGTAGTGGTAGGCAATGTCCACGGCCATGGGGTCAGCCCCCGATTTGCGCGCTTGGCTACTGAACGAACACGCTCCACTTGGACAATCCAGAATGGACTTGCCAGCAAGATCCTCCACCGTTAAGTTGAACATCTTCATATATTCCTCGAAGGTTCTTCCTATGAAAATAATCTGTGTCAGTTCCAAACTACCAGAATCATGGGACTGCTGATCTTCTCTGCTGTTCTTCTGCTCTTCTATACTATTGCTCTGCTCTGCTCAACTCTTCTCATCTCGTCTCAGCTACCTTTCCTGTTTTGGAATCAATCGTTAGGGAACACAAGCCCAATCTGCTTCCGAATCTGATCCATGACCTGCATCGTAACATAAGAGCGTTCATACGTGTTCATACTGGATTCCTTTTGGCCTTCCTGAACCAGATTCACGAACTCCTCCACTTCATAATACATCGCCGGATGTTTTTGCTCGACTGTGAGCTGTTCCACCGTACCGTCATTGTATCGTATCTCTGCATGTTCAGGTGAACCAATCTTGTCAATGATGATGCTGCCCAGTTCCCCCATAATTTCGCTTGGTAGATGAGAGTTGGAGATTTTGGAGTATGTAACGACCGCATCCATCCCATCATAATCCAGCAGCACGCTACCCTGTCCATCCACGCCTGATTCCAGCATCATCGCTTGGGATTGAACCCGATTAGGTGCACCGAACAAAGTAATCAATGGGTAGAGACAATACACACCGAGATCCATTAACGCCCCATTGGCGAGTTCAGGCTTGAACGCGTTCAGGACGATGCCTTCTTTGTACTTGTCGTAACGCGAAGAATACTGAGAGTATCCCGCGACGTATTTGCGGACAGGCCCGATTTTATGCAGGCTTTCCTGTACTATTTTGAACTGGGGAACAAGGGTCGATTTCATCGCTTCCATGAGTAGAACCTCGTGTTCTCGTGCTGTATCGATCATACTCCGAACTTCGGCGCTATTTGCAGCCAGAGGTTTCTCGCACAATACATGTTTGCCGTTTCTCAGAAAAAGCTCAGCCTGCTCTGCATGAATCGTATTTGGTGTTGCAATGTAGACTGCATCAATCACATCACTTACCGCCAACTCTTCCAGATCGGTGAATCGGTGTTCAACATCATATTTATCTGCAAATGCATTAGCCTTTTCTTCAGTTCTTGAATACACAGCGGTTAATTTGAATCCTTCAACCTGTGCTGCGGCTTCAAGAAGCCTTTCTGTAATCCAGTTGGTACCCACTACGCCAAAACGAACCATGCTACCTACCTCTTTCATCTATAAATTTCATTTGAGATATTAACTGCTTTCCATCTTGTATATTGTAGCTCATATTTCGTTCAGATTGAAGGAAAGAGCCATATCCCAAAATATTGATATCTTGCTTTTTAAGCTGAAACTTCGTCAATCCCTTGGAATCAGGGGTATAATTAGAGATGAGGTGATCACCGTGGAAAGTCCAGATCAAGATCGTATACAGCCCGAATCAATAGATGAAAAATACTGGCATGCCATCATCCACAACGATAATTCTTATGATGGAACGTTCTTTTACGGTGTGCAGACAACGGGCATTTTCTGCCGACCTTCCTGTAAGTCCAGAGCACCCAAAGCTGAAAATGTACTGATATTTCAACATGTCGAAGAAGCATTGGCACGAAAGTTCAGACCATGCAAACGTTGTAAACCAACAGGCGAGCGTGTACCTGATCAGGAGTGGATATACGGGATCACGGATTACATCGAACATCATTACGCCGAACCTCTAACCTTGGATGTCCTTGCCACTGTAAGTCATGGCAGTCCTTATCATCTGCATCGTGTGTTCAAGCGGATTACAGGCCGCACACCGGTTCAATATATTCAGGAAAAACGAATCACCGAAGCCCGGAAGTTGCTTGAACATACCAGACTTACTGTCACTGATATTGGACGCCAAGTCGGTATACCCAACTCAGCTTATTTCATTACTGTATTTCGCAAACACACAGGTCTCACACCTGCACACTACCGCGAAAGGCATGAGAACTTATGAAAACAAATCTTACTTACAAAGTACCCAAAACATTACTCAACAAGGGGACAGGGTTTCTTAATGGCTATACACATACGCTGAATCCTTACACAGGCTGCGCCTTCGGTTGTTCCTATTGTTATGTCAGACAGATGCCTGTCTCCTTATTTCGCAAAGAGGATTGGGGGAGCTGGGTTGATGTGAAACAGGAGGCCTCCCGAGTGTTCGCCAAAGAATTGCAGCGTGCCCTGGCGAAAGGCAAAGTCACGCTGTTCATGTCATCCAGTACAGACCCGTATCAACCCGCCGAATACAAGGAGTGTATCACGCGTTCATTACTTGAAACGATGGTACAGCATCCGCCCGATTTTGTATTAGTCCAAACCCGAAGTCCACTCGTTACCCGGGATATAGATCTGTTAGCACAGTTAGGTGACCGGGTTCGGGTCAGCATGACGGTGGAGACAGATCTGGACGATATGCGCAAGCATTTCAGTCCTTCCGCTCCCCCGATTGCAGGCCGCTTACGTGCATTGGAACAGTTGCGAGATGCCGGAATACCCACTCAGGTTGCGATTGCTCCCGTATTACCCAGCAGTGAACAGTTTGCAGCTATACTGAGACCTCTGGTTCAGCGTGTATGCATTGACGATTATTTCATGGGCGATGGCAGTGAGGGCAAGCGCACCCGTCGACTCGGCATGGAGTCGCTATACCAGCAAGTTGGGATGGAGCACTGGTATCAGCCAGATGCGTATCAGACTGTGGTTCAGCGAATGAAAGACCATTTTGCCGAGAATGAAATTTGGATCAGTCAGGCGGGATTTGAGCCATAAGTGACTATTTAAGTTGTACCAAAGAATATATACACTGGACACTCCGATGACAGAACAACCTTCTGATCGCTGTTATCTCCAATTTTTTCTGATTCGATAAAAAAACAGCCCCTTTCCTGGTTTGGAGGAAAAGGGGCTATTCGTCATAACGTAAACTTTAATAGTTATCTTACTTATCCAATGTATACAATGGCAGATCCACTGGCAATGCAGCCGGGCGCTGACACGAACTTTTCATCTGGTAAAACGTCTGTTCATCGGATGAATCGTGGAATGCCCACATGGCCTCAAGAACATGGTATGCCAGTTCCCCGCTCGCCCGATGTGCACGTCCGCTATGTGCTGCATAGGCCATATCTGCTACACCAATGCCTCGTGTATTCTCCTGATACCCTGGGAGGAGCGGAACTTCCGTCCATTCCTGTTCACCCAGCAAGCGGTAACGTACCGGACCGCCGAAGGTATTGGGGTCAGGTACTTGCAATGTACCGTGCGTGCCATATATCTCAATCGGTGGCAATGAACTTCCGCCAAATACGTCAAAGCTCGTAATCAGCGTGCCAATGGCACCCTGCTCAAACTGCAACAGACCCGTAACGTGAGTTGGAATTTCGACGGGAACCACTTGGCCTCTCTTTTTCTCACTCGTAATCGTGCGTTCTTCCATGGCTTTACCTGTCATGCCCGCAATGGACTTGATCGGTCCCATCAGTTGAACCAATGCCGTGAGGTAGTATGGACCCATGTCAAACATTGGCCCACCGCCTGACGCGTAATAAAACTCCGGATCTGGGTGCCAGTGTTCATGACCACGGCTCATCATAAATGCAGTCGCCGCTACCGGCTTTCCGATTACTCCTTCCTCCACCAATTGAAGTGAAGTCTGGATGCCTGATCCAAAGAACGTCTCTGGTGCGCAGCCCACAAGCAGTCCTTTACGCTTCGCTGTTTCGAGCACAGCCTGACCTTCCTCACGGGTAACTGCTAGTGGTTTTTCCACATAGACATGTTTGCCTGATTCGAGGGCCCGCAAGCATACATCCGCATGAACGGAAGGAATCGTCAGGTTGATGATCAGCTCAATCTCGGGATCAGCCAAGATTTCATCCACGCTGTATACGTTTGGCACGTTATAGGCTGCAGCTTGCTCCTCTGCACGTTTCCGATCAAGATCCGCAACAGCAACAAGTTCCAGCACCTCGAACCGGTGACAGTTTTCCATATAAATACCGCTGATTTTACCGCAGCCAATAATGCCTACTTTCATTGTTTTCATGCCTGAGGCTCCCTTCGCCGTGGATCAGAAATGGTTTATCCATTGAGGATGAATTGTTGACACTGAAGTTACGTTTGCAATCAAACTACAATCTCATTAGTTCTGGTTGTCCGCCATACCTGTATACACTTCGGTTGCTGCACTTACTCGACTCTTGGCAAGTTCTTTGCCTGCTGCTGTCCACTTGAAACCACTGCGCATCATTTCAGTCACAGGTTTCATGTCTACAATGTCAGCATGGTGTCCCAGTGAGTTGTAAAATACCCGACCTGCGCCCCATCGTTTAGTCCAGACAACAGGCATATCCACCGGTCCATTCGCTGCATGCGGACCACTCACCACTGGAAAACGAGTTGTGGCCAACACTTCCACTGCCGGGTCTACGTGCAGGTAGTACTGTTCACTTTTTACCTGAAAATCTTCAATGTGATCCAGTAACGGGCTAGAGCCGCGCTTCATGTTCACCATATACTCCACACCATCGTTACCTGGATGAGCAACCCATTGTCCACCCGTCATGAACTGCCAGTCTACGTTATTTCGGAAGGCATCACACATCCCGCCATGAAGACCAGCCAAGCCCACCCCACTCTGAACAGCCGCTGATACGTTATTGACCAGTTCCTGCTCAATCTGTCCCATCGTCCACAAGGGTACGATCAAATCCAGACCCATCAGCTTCTCTGCATCTGCATAAGACTCCAACGTATTCGAGACTTCAACCTCAAACTGCTCTTCCTTCAATATACGTTCAAAAATCGCTGCTACCTGCTCCGGTTCATGTCCATCCCAGCCGCCCCATACAATAAGTGCTTTACTCATCGTTTCATCACTCGCTTTCGGATATATTAGTTGTGTTCAACTCTAATCCTGACGTCTCTGTCTCGCTGTACATCTTGCTCACATTTCTTCAAGCGTCACCCAGCGCCGCTCCGTCACCGAACGTTCCACGGCTTCCAGTACAGCCTGACAAGCGACCCCATCGTGGAAACTCGGTGATGGTTGTCGTCCTTCAGAGATCGCAGTTACCAGCTCCAACATTTCATGCGTGAACGTGTGCTCGAATCCAATCGTATGTCCGGCAGGCCACCAGGCTTCAGCATATTTGTGTGCAGGATCGGTTGCCAGTACACGACGGAATCCCTGTACGTCCTCTTCATCCTTAGTAAAATACACTTCCAGTTCATTCATACGCTCAAAATCAAATCGTACACTGCCAAGACTGCCGTTAATCTCAAACGAGTTCGTACTGCGATGGCCCGCTGCAAAACGTGTAGCCTCGAAGCTGCCCAGCGCACCTCCTGCCAATCGGGCCAGGAATAGCGTCGCGTCGTCGACGGTTACTTCTCCTTTGGGTGCATCCGCATTCGAACTACCTTTTGCACTCAGTCCGGTCATCTCGGCTGCAAGTGGTCGTTCTTTGATAAATGTTTCGCTCATACCGATAACTTCCTGGAATTCACCAACGAGGAAACGAGCCAGGTCGATTAAGTGCGCACCCAGATCCCCATGGGAACCGGAGCCAGCTACTTCTTTTTGCAAACGCCATACCAGCGGGAACGAAGGGTCCATGATCCAGTCCTGAAGGAAAAACGCACGGAAATGATAGATTTTGCCCAGTCGTCCGCTCTCCACCAGATCCTTCGCTAATTGCACTGCTGGTGAGAAACGATAGTTGAACCCGACCATATGAGCGACTCCGGCCTCCTCTGCTGCCTGAAGCATCTCACGCGAATCCGCGAGGGACAGAGCAAGTGGTTTCTCACAAAACAGGTGCTTGCCCTGACGGGCTGCTTCCAAAGCAATTTCCTTGTGGGCATCACTTGGCGCGTTAATATCAATCAGGTCGATATCATCCCGCTTCACCAGTTCGCGCCAATCGGTTACACTTTCGGACCAGCCGAACTGATTCGCTGCTTCCTGCACTCCCTGCTCGTTACGTCCACAGATCACAGACATCTCAGGCTGCAGCGGAGCAGACGGAAAAAACATCGGCAGACTGCGATAGGCATTACTGTGGGCCTTCCCCATAAACTTGTATCCAACCATTCCGACACGAAGACGATTTGACATGGTCATTTCCTCCTTTGGAATAATAAAAAGTCTTTCAATATGTGTACCAATAAACTATTGACGGATAGAAGAAGCACGGATGATCAATTCGGTAGGCAACAACGCTCTCGCTGATTCGGTTAGCGTCACAACTGAGTTATTCGCCTTATGCGTGATACCTGCAGACCCATGCATAAGCTTCGATGCTGCAAGTTCACCCATCTCAAAAAATGGAACCCTGACGCTGCTCAGCGGCGGAACCGCCATCTCGGCGGCATCGGAGTCGTCATAACCGACAAATGCCGGAAAATCCTCCACCCGAATTCCCCGCTCACGCAAACCATGCATGACCCCAATGGCCATCCGGTCATTGGCCGCAAATACAGCATCAATCTCATGTAGGCGATCTGCTACAATCGCTGCTGCCTCAATCCCACTTCTTCTACTATAATTTCCCTCAAGCAAGAGACTTGGATCCAACTCCATACCTGCTTCTTGCAAGCCAAGACGGACACCTTCCATTCGCTCCTGGCTGTTGGAATAGCTGTCTGGACCATTGAGAAAAGCGATTTGGCGATACCCCTGATCCGTAAGATGGCGTATGGCAAGCCTGCTGCCTTCCACATGATCCGCATCCACTTCCGTGAACGATTGGCCCGCAAAATGCTGATTCATTACACAGAATGGGTGTCCTTCCTGGTGAAGCTGCTGCATGGCTGCCAGTTCTTCATGTTCATCTCGGGCACCAAGGATAATGCAAGCATCCACTTTCTGACGCCGGAACAGATCCGTATAATTCATCACTTCACCGGGTGTCCGGAACATAACCAGCAGGTCCATGCCATTGTCTCTGGCTTTGCTTCCAATCCCACTCAGCATTTCCGAGAAAAAATACGCCGAGAACAGATGCGCCTTCGGAACATAAGGCAATACTACGCCAAGGTTCCCGCTTTTACTTCTGGCAAAACTGCGAGCAAGTGCGCTGGGCACATAGCCTAACTGTTCGGAAGCTTCAAGAACCTTGCGGCGTGTCTCTTCCTTAATAGGACCTACCCCATTATGCACCCGGGAGACCGTCGCCTCGGAAACACCCGCAAGATCAGCCACTTCTTTACGAGATGCCATGAATTTCACCCCCCTTTATATAAGTTGAACTAAAGATTATTTACACTGACACTACGATGACAGAATAACCTTCCAATCGCTGTTATCCCCAGATTTCTTTTGATTCCCTTTTCTTAAGGGAAAATCCGGTGATAAAGGCGAACACTTCGCTTTTTCAGGTTTTTTCTGTCCTCTCCGTTATCGTGTAAATGATTAGTTCAACTTATATAACTCATCAGCAATAATGTAATAATTAAAAATCGATATTTATGTACGCGCGTACATTTTCTCATGCTATGTAACCGTTGTCAATGCTTTAATACAAAAAATAATGAGGGCTTGGATTAACCCAAACCCTCATTATTTTCTTGCCAGCGCTGATACTTTTATTAACTCCTTGCCCTGTAACCTTAGGGGTTCAAGTTACTTATCAAACTCACTACAACGCTCTCAGTTGATGCTATTTGTTTAATTCATGGAGAGTCCGGCTCACAACGTGGTGGTAACACTATGATCAACGGAGGATTGACTAAACTCTGCCTGTTCCAACGTTTTTACATGATTCGGAATGCGGTCCGATGGTTCAGGCGTGGATTGAAGCTGTCTTACTTTGTGCAGCACTTCTTTGTTAGGCAAGAAGTGTTGGGAACGAATGAATCGAATGGTTTTGGTTTTGGCACGCATGACAATCGAATCCGTCTCGGCGCGATCATCCGCAAGATACCGTACCCCTCCCAAGATCTCCCCTGGCGTCACACCCGTTGCGGCAAAAATGACGTCCTCCGTACCGATCATATCCTGCATCGTTAATACTTTGTACGGATTATCAATCCCCATCTGCAGGCAGCGCTGGAATTCGTCTGCATTGGCAGGCATCAGGCGACCTTGAATCTCGCCCCCAAGGCAAGATAGCGCTGCGGCAGCCAGCACACCTTCCGGCGCTCCTCCAGATCCGACATACAGATCAATGCCCGCCTCCGGGAAGGCCGGTGCCATTGCACCCGCCACATCACCGTCACTGAGGAACTTGATCCGCACGCCGACCTTGCGCAGTGTCTTAATGATGCTCTCATGTCGCACACGATCCAGAATCATCACTGTCAGATCCGAGATGTTTTTGTTCAATGCGGCAGCGGCTTTCTCCAGTGTGACTTCAACCGGATCTTCTATGCTGACCTTGCCTACAAGTGCAGGCCCTACCGCCAATTTCTCCATATACATATCCGGTGCGTGGAGCAGGTTACCTTTTCCCGCCACTGCAATAACCGATAGAGCGTTGTTTAGTCCTTTGGCCACGATTTCTGTACCTTCGAGCGGGTCTACAGCCACGTCAACCTCAGGCCCCTCAGCGTTGCCCACTTCCTCGCCGATGTACAACATGGGTGCTTCATCCATTTCTCCTTCACCGATTACCACCGTGCCGCGAATGGACACGGAATCGAACATGGCGCGCATGGCCAAAGTAGCTGCTTCATCTGCACTGTTCTTGTCGCCTCGTCCCATCCAGGGTGCTGAAGCTAACGCAGCCAATTCTGTTACTCTGACAATTTCCAACGCCAGTTCGCGTTCCATATTTCCCACTTCCTTTCCAATTTCCAAAAGCATATCGTGAAAGCGGTACTAAATCCATCGCAAATCCATATGGAATTGATCTATAATCGGCGTCGTAGCGCCTTTCGAACGATTTATACCTTATTTATCCAATTAATATTTTGATTGATTTCAGCCCTTTTTTTGGCTCATTCGAAGAGTACAATCCACCTCATTTCTCACTTGATACATTAATTTTATTTTCCATTTTCCGCGTCTAAAACCAAATAGTTTAACATGATGAATTAGCACGCCCTTTTCATGCGCAAAAAGTTCTTCTAACATGATATATGTACAACTAATATAGTGATTATTAAGAACGTAACACGATCTATTAGACGACAAACGAAAACGATTTTCGAATGGCTGTCCAAACGCAGAAATAAACTAATAAACTGTACTGATCTTCCTCGAATTCAATCGGCTCCCTTAACGATTATTGAGCTGAATTTTACTGTCCATTATGTATTAATCAGGACTTTAACTTTTCCTAAAGCCATAGATACAGCTTATGATGGTCATCGAAAATAATAAGTTTACATAATATTAATTATGTGATTTTTCTCGTCCATTTCTACATTTTATTATTCAACGGTTCTGGCAAAACATAAAAAAGCCCGAAAGAATTCTGCTTAACAGCATTTTTTCTCCCAAGCTTATCTCCTCATTGAACCAGTTACTGTATCGTTTTGGTCATTATAAAATCAATCTGTTGCTCATCTCCCATGTAAAAAGTATGAGCTCCAGTCTGTACAAACCCCATCTTTTCATAAAAGGCGATGGCATTTTCGTTTTTCTCCCATACCCCTAACCAGATACTTGTTTTATGATGTTCTCTTGCCACCTCTATGGCTTTATGGAGCAATACTTTACCAAGGCCATGTTTTTGGAATTCTTTCTTGATGTATACCCGCTCAATCTCAAGGGATTCCACGCCCATCTTCTCAGACTGGGCATCATTGATATTTACCTTCATATACCCTGCAAGATCATGATTGACGGAAATAAAATGAAATTGTGAATCCGCCATGGACAGTTCTGCTTCTAATTGTTTCCGATTAAACGCCTTTTCCAGATAAGCTTTCATATTTCCAGGTGAATTTTGCGCTTTAAACGTTTCATTAAACGTCTCATAACTGATCTCCTGCAGTTCACTTATATGTTCACTGGTGCATCTCTCTATACGAATCGTCATCTATATTCACATTCCTTTAACAAGTTAATCATGAATCATTTGTTGCAAATGCAATAAAAAAGGATTACATTGAATTTATCTTACTTTTGTTGTATTTGCAACATAATATCAAAAAAAGAGGTTGAATGAATTGAAATATGTGCTTTTTGTCGCAGGTATTCTCATCTTAACGCTGGGCATTTCCCTTACCATCCAATCAGATCTGGGCACCTCGCCGTTTGATGCACTTTTGGTAGGGCTTTCCCAACATGTAGGCCTAAGTGTAGGAAGCTGGGAGGTCATCATTGCTTTCCTATTGATAGGATGCAATTCGCTTCTGAAGAAGCAAAAACCCGAGTTCTTGGGACTCGTCACCGCATTCATTACTGGTGTGGGAATTGATCTATGGCTTTATGTATCTGAATCTTTAGTCACGCCGGTAGTTTGGTACAACCAACTCATGACTTTTGCCATTGGCTTAGTAATTATAAGTATCGGCACGGCAATCTATTTACAGACCCATTTTGCCCCCATTCCGATTGACCGCTTAACATTAATTCTGCATGAAATCACTCGAACTCCCTTATTTGTATCAAGAACATTCATTTACTTTGTATTTCTGATATTGGCATTCCTCCTCAGTGGTCCGATCGGGCTTGGAACGTTGTTAACCGTCTGTTTTGCAGGTCTCCTCCTTCAGTTCATCATGGCCCATACGAAAAAGCTAATAGATCGCATAGTAACAGACAGGGATACATCATCACATACTTAAAGTGAAAAAGAACATTCCGTCTAACGGGTGTACCACCGACTACACAATAAAAGGCTGAATCAGAGGTTTAACCCCTGATCCAGCCCATGAAAAGTGCTTCTCCCTTACGGCTCAATTCCCCATACCAGCTGACCATTCACATAACCAGTAACCTTATCATGGTTTGCGAACTGACTACCGGATGCCTTGAACGAGTAATCGTTAGTCTGAGTGTAATTCGTCCAATTGTTCTTGGAGAAGCGAGCTTGAACCTCTGCGCTCTGACCTGCATTCAGCGTTCCCGCCGCACTTGTAAAGCCCACTTCAAGATAATGATCCGCCCCGGCAACTGGAGTCGCCAGTTTAACGAAATTGCTCGTTACATTCGCGCTGCCCATACTGGCCCAGTCGGACCAGAAACTCTGAGCTTCTTCCCCGTCAATCGTATAGTAATACCGGAGTTTTACATCACTCAACGAAATGGCCGAATTACCAGAGTTGACCAATTTGAATTTGGGTGAAATTCCGTTGGTGGATGCACTTGTATTGCCGTTAAAGGCTTGAATCGTCAAATCCCCTGCTGGCACAGTAACCGTGCTATCTACTACGTTCACCGTAAACACAGCGTTATTTCCTCCATTGAAGTGAAAGGTCAATACGTTCTGACCCAAGGGCAGCGTAGCGAGATAGGATTTGTTCAGAACAACAGCAGAGCTGGACGCTGTATAATTCTGACCGGATACAAGCGTAGCATTCCCCTTCGTGATGCTTGTAAGCTGACGGCCGTTGAGGGTGAGAGTGACGTTAATATCCTGCGCGGGATTCGTCGCTTTATCAAATGTTGCACTCACAGGAGAAATCGCAGCATTCGTGCTCGGTGTTGAATCCACAATTTTGACTTTTAACACAGGGTCCTGCCCTTGATTAAAATCCAGAACAATCGAATGGTCGCCAACTGGCAGGGTCGCCAGATAAGCTTTTTTCAGCAGCAATGTGCTTCCGCTCAGAGTGTAGTCCGTGTTTGCGGTCAACACATAGTTGCCTGCCCGAAGAGCGTTCAGTGTATGACCATTTGCATTCACAGTTACAGCCTTGTCGCTTTGATTGGGTGTGTATTTGTCAAATTCAACGTTTGCAGGGGTAATGGATGCGCTGGGATTCGGATTGTTAACCTTTAGATTTGGCAGCTCATCCAACGTAATGACATAATCACTTTGATAAAGTGTTTTCAATGTTGCCGGATAATTAAATGCAGAACTCATCAGATGCTCGCCATACCAAGGACAGAAGTACAGCCATCCTGATTTCTCCTCTGTCAGATTTTTCACGCTTGGGATTGTGTCATTCTCCGTCATGGCTACCATTTTCGTACCGTTCGTCAACTCAACAAGCTTATAGAAAATCGAGGTAATTGCATCCTCATTCGGTACGCCAGACAAACCGTCATAACGGTTATAGATCGTATTATATTTATCATATCCGACAAGATCTACCTGATCATCGCCCGGATACCAAGCAGGAGAAGTGCTGTATACGTAGCTGTTGTAGGTCCAGATCAGATTGTGCAAGCCATACGTCTCGGTCAGTTCGGTATAAAGCAGATCCCATAGCTCTTTGTACACTTCTGCGCCTGCCGAAGCCCACCAGAACCATGCACCTTCCCCGTTCAGTCCGCCGTTGCCTTCAGCTTCATGATACGGACGGAACAGAACCGGCACGTTGTTGTCCTGCAAAATTAGCAGTTGTTCTGCCAAATCCTCAATGGTCATCATCACGTATTGATACTCTTTGGTACCGGGAATTACCGCATTTGCTGTATTAAAATTCGTTTCGGTTGGCTTATACGTAGCTTCTTTCCAGTCTACAAAGTCACCGAGCTCATACGTATTGAAATTTCGAGGCACATTGATATGCCAGGAAGCTGTTGCAATACCATCACGGTTATTCACCCAATCAATCATGCGATCGGTTGTACCGTCTTCCCAACCATACAGCGGATTGTAATTCATCAAATCAAAGCCGCGAATAGCCGGATACTTCCCGGTCAGATCATGAATCCATTCGAATTCAAGCTCTGAATCTCCGTCATTCCCTCCTCCGTAGATTTCTTGTTGACCAGAAATAATATTGTTACCATATACCTCCGTTAAATAATTCATCAAAATTTGTGTTTCCGGTGTGGCCTCAGGATCACTCAGAATAGGCTGTACATTCAGGGGGTCCAGATCCGCATAATCCACTGTAAAAGTATCAAAATACGCGAAGCCCCAGCCAGCCTTCAGCTCAATCGTGTTGGCACCCTGATTCAGCTTGTGAAAGCCAAAATCGAAGTCTGACCATGTTGTCGTGTAAGGCAGCATGAACGCCCCTTTTGTAACACCATTTACGATTAAATTTTGTGACCTGCCATCTGCACTGAGCTCCTGCATATATCGTGTGGAGATTGCGTACATGCCGGTTTCCGGGACAGTAACTGTGAAGGTTAGTGTGCCAGAGTTCTGCATCCAGACAAATCCGGCCCCTGAGAATCCGGGCTTGGGTTGTCCATAGATCGAAGTGACCACTTGAAGATCCGGGGTGAGTTGCGCATCTTCGCTTTCGATGGTGAACAGTGGGGTGTCTGCATGAACGGGCGCTGTCATTAATCCAAATAGTAGGGCCAATGCCAGCATCATTGCGGTTGCCTTTTTGAGCAAATTTTTCATCAATTCCATCTTCCTTCCCAAGTGAAATATGATAATGAAATGTCAATGAACCCATTCATGATGACGCTTTCATTGTAAACATAGCATGCACAACAATTTTTGTAAATATATGGTGATTGCAATTGTTAAAACTTCTTTTATACCAATACTTTCAAGATTAATCCTTAAAACGATCTGTACCCTGATGATTCTCCGAAAACGGTTCATTATCTCACCAAAATCGGACCTTAATTTCATCTCCCGTTATATGATTGAAGACATAAAAAAACAAAAAAAAGCATTCCTGGATCGAATGCTTTTTCAAAAAACGTTTCTTCAATTCACCTTGCTTAAGTCTTCGTCCCGTCTCAACTAATAGTCTCCTCGGCAGATATTTCCTTTATCGCACAGCTTTCCCCTGCCTTGCGTACCGCCCGAATAATGCCACCGTAGCCGGTACAACGACACAGATTCCCGCACAACCCCGTTTCAATCTGTTCTTGAGAAGGCTCAGGATGTGCATCCAACAATGCCTTGGTTGAGATCACCATGCCCGGAGTGCAGTAACCGCACTGGAAGCCCCCTTCCTCCACAAAAGCCTGTTGAATCGGATGCAGGGTGCCTTTCTCCTCGCCATGCAGACCTTCAATGGTCATTATGTCACTGCCTTCACATTGATAAGCCATGACAAGACAGGAATTCACGGGCTCTCCATCTATCAGAACCATACATGCGCCGCAGCGACCAACTTCACAGGATACTTTGGTACCCGTCAGTTGCAAATGAGTCCGAAGCACATCAACAAGTCGAGTCGTTTGCGCGATCTCCAGATGTTTCTCTTCGCCATTCACAACGGCTGTCCAGTGACTCTCAAGTGGCTTACTCATGATGGACTCACTCCTTCCTGCAAAGGTACATTTAAAGGCCTGACCAGTAGTTCCCTCGGTACAGGGAGACGGTTAACCCATACGCCTGTCGCCTGGTGAATGGCGGCTGTAATGGCTGGCGCAAGCGCTACGGAACCAATCTCACCAATGCCCCTGGGCCCGAATGAATCACCCTCGGGTAAGTCTTCGATGGCTTCAACCTCCAGGTTGGTATGAATGTCCTTAATGGTTGGGATCAGATACGTGTCGAGGTTCGTGGTTACATAACGGCTGTCCTGCATGACCGCATCCTCGGTCAACGTGAATCCCAACGCCATGACACTCCCGCCTTCAATCTGTCCGATATAGCCCATAGGGTTGATAACCGGACCTGCCGCTACGACATGGCGTGTATCGAGCAGCTTGGTTTCTCCGGTCAACGTATTGACTTCCACCTCTGCCGCAACCGCCGCATACGTATACAAATAATGCCCGCCTACCACATTGTCCGGCGTAGTTGGGTAATCGAACTTTGTATCGAAAATCCATTCATCGGCTTCGCCCTGCGTCGCGAGTTCAGCATACGAGATCACTAAGCCTGATGCGCCCCCCTCTTTCGCCTTGTATTGGGATGCACCCAAATAACTTTCAGCAACTTGAGCACTTTCAGTCCCCTTAGCAACAATCTCAACCACTTCAGTTCTTTCAGCCTTCTCTGCTTTTCCTGCTTCAGACATTTGATTTACGTCTTCCAGTGCCAAGGTTACTTCCTTCTCGCTCTTTCCTGTCCTTTGCACATCTGTTTCTATTTCTGTTTCTACTTCTAAAGTTTCGGCAGGAAGCTGGCCTTTGCGCCATATCCCCCCAGGTCCTGTTGCCAGTTCATCCGCCGGAATGCCCGACAATTCAGATGCAACAGCGAGAGCACGGGAACGAAAAGGAGTCTGCAAACGTTGAAGGGCCATCCAGGCCATCGTTGTTGAACGTGAAGCCGTACTTGATCCGCTGTGTGGCACACGATCCGTATCTCCAATAATGATACTGAGATCCGATGTACTGCATTGGAATAGATCACATAACATAATTTCCAGCGTTGCAACGAGCCCCTGACCGAATTCCTCGTAGCTGAATGCCACCTCAATCTTGCCTTCATTATTCAGGGACAAGCGACCGCCCGCAGGATCTGGAATGCCATAACCGAGCCCTGCACCATGCATGGCAATTGCTGCTCCGACACCACGCTTGATCCATGGCGGCAAAGTAGGATCTGTCGGGGGATGCTGATGTTTCTGCCACAGTTCGGAGCGATCCAATGCCTCCCATACTTGGGACAGTCCATCCGTAACCAGAATACGTTGATTCAGCGGTCCGGGATCATTCTTTTCTCTCATATTACGTCTGCGGAACTCCCAAGGGTCCATGTTCATGATCTCTGCAAGCCGATCCATCTGGCCTTCCATGGCAAAAATCGCCTGGTTCCCACCAAATCCACGAAACTCACCCGACAATCCATTATTCGTATACACAGACACACCTTCCACATCCACATGAGGGATGGCGTATGGTCCAAGACAATGCTCGGTACAGAAGTTCAACACGGGTGCACCCAGTGTGGCATACGCTCCCGTATCTGCTGTAATGCGGACACGATGCGCTTGTATGATGCCTTCTCGACTCATACCCGTTTGCATTTCAATCTTCATTGGATGCCGTTTCAACCCTGCACGCACGGATTCTTTACGTGAATTATGCATTTTCACAGGACGTCCGCATCTCAAGGCCAGCAGTGCACCATAAGGCTGTACGTTAAGCTCATCTTTTCCGCCAAATGAACCCCCAATCGGTGAAGACACCACACGAATATCTTCTTCAGGACAGCCAATAATCCGCGCAAGCTGCATCCGATCCTTATAACCGTGTTGCGTTGCCGCAAATACATTCAGCCTTCCCTCTTCATCCGGGACAAACAGGCCACCTTCTGTCTCCATGTACGCATGCATCTGGCGAGGTGTATAATACGTCTCTGTCACGATATGATCACACGTGGCAAAGGCTTGCTCGGCGGCTCCACGTTTGATCTCCGTCCGATGCAGCACATTACCTGGACCATGCTCATGCAGCTCTGGTGCACCGGGAGCCAACGTAGCGTCTGTGCTATTAAGCGGAGTGAGTTCCTCATACTCTACGCGAATCGCATCCAGCGCAAGTGCCGCACGTTCCGGGGAATCCGCAGCAACCGCTGCAATGGCATCCCCAACATAACGAACGATATCCTCGCAGAATACAGGCTGATCCGGGGTGGCTATGCCAAAACGATTCAGACCAGGCACATCTTTGGAGGTCAGAACCGCATAGACACCTTCCAACGTTTCGGCTTCCGAAGTATCTATAGATAATATGCGAGCATGAGGATAATCACTTCGCAATACTCTGCCATGAATCATGTCAGGTAGCGTCATATCCGTCAGATATTGAAGCTGACCTGTTACTTTGGGTGCCCCATCTGGCCGCAGGTGCCAGCGTTTCCCGCTCTGTTTCCGATTCAGCAGCACAATGCCTCTCCCCCTTTGCTTGATCCCATTTAACTATACGTGAAGTGCCTCCCATAGCCCGGCACCAAGCAGGTTGCCTGCGGTCTGTTTACGATAATGTTCCGTTGCAAATGCATCACCATAAGTTGTAAATTCTTCAGCCACAGCAGCTGCAAGAGCCGCCGCTTGCATGACAGTAGCTTCGCTGTTAAGAAGCAGCTGTTCTGACTCCAGCAGTCTCATCGCCATGCCTGAGCCCCCGCCTGCAGCAATCGCAATCTTAGTCCAGCGATGATCCGAATCAATCTCACCGTATAACGCAACCGTCACCAGCGATGCACTGAACGTCTCCCGTCGACCCAACTTGCGGTAAAAGGAAACTTCCCTTGCAGCAGGCATCTGCCCACTGTCCACATCAAGTAGAGAGGATGGTCTCATCGGGATATGAATCGATATTAATACATCCCCTGGATTACGGCTGCCATCCCGTCCACCCTGAAGCCAGGAAGACACACTGCGGATTTCAATTCCGCTGTCCGTCAACCAGTGCAGCTTCGCATCATATACGAGCAAAGCAGGCAGTGTATCCCCTACTCCGGACACAATATTCCCGCCAATGGTTGCCACATTACGAATGGAAGGGGCAGCAATTCCATTCACCGCCTCTTGCAGGATCGGCAGTTGATGCAGCAACACTTGTGAAGCACATTCCTTTAATCGGGTCATTGCGCCAATGACGATCTCATCTCCACGATTAGATATCCCTCTCATTTCAGGAACACGAGCCAGGCTAATCATGTGTTCAGGTGCAGGAATCAAGCCTCCCTCCCACTGGGTTCGCAGCAATGTTCCGCCTGCCGTGAAACAACATATTTCCTTCAGTCTACTTCTCAACGTTTGCAGTTCTTGCAGGTTCTCCGGCTGCCATACCGATGGCAATGCTCCAGAACCGTATGCTGGTGTTACCATCGCCGCATCCCCTTTCTCTCTCTTCCATGGGCAGGACATTCAACCGTCTGATCCAGATAATTCTTCAAATCATATGAGAGTTCAGCAGCAACGTCAATTACCTTCACATCGTTTTGGATAAATGTATAAAACCTGTGTTCTATTTGTGCTTGATGCATTATGATCTATCAAAAGCTAACATGTAGTTTCTTTCTCCACACGTAAAAAGAAGACAAACAGGCCAACCAGACTGCCTGGCTGACCTGATCATGTAATTAAATTATACATAGTTATTAATCTTCTCCTGTTATATAGTCTGCCTGCCCCGATTCATATACATGATTCAAAATGCGTTCCAATTCCGGTTCTGTATCTGCGTCCCAGAAACTCGTCTCAGACAGGGGTACATGTACTCCGGAATAATTAGCGCTGCGCATAATCTTGCGTGCCCCCTCATCTCCATGCAGAGACAACAGAGGACCGAACATATGGGAGCGAAAAGCAACGGGCGGCTTGCCTCCCTCACCGTTAGTAGCTGCGACATAGTCACACAGCTTGTGGGCAGCCAGTGCTGTGCTCACCCGATTAATATCCTGCGCCTTTAATAGAGGCTGATCACCCAGTAACATGAGAATGCCCTCCGGTTGGTACTCCATGGCCGACAATACGCCAGAATGAAGAGAATTCGCCATGCCACAAGCATAGTCGGCACAGACTACAATTCGAAGTCGCGCTGTGGGATGATAGGCATAAGTGGCAGAATCAACCCATTTTACAGGCAGCCAAGCCAATGAATCTTCCGGTTTGACCACACAGACCACTTGATCCAGATCCGAATCCAGCGCAGCTTCCAGTGACCATGCAGCCAGTGACCTCCCGTCTGGCATGACAACCGAGAGTTTATCCCGACCAAGGCGACAACTCTTACCTGCTGCCAGAACGATGCCCGTCATTCGCATGTGCAACGCTTCCCTTCTGCCCCACCTCAGAACTCAAGGAAGAAACCTTATGTTTACATGCGATCAATTCCGCTGCAATGCTGATGGCGATCTGTTCGGGACCGTCCGCCCCGATGCTCAAACCAACGGGAGAATGTACATTTTTCAACGGTGGTAAGCCATCCAGCAGACGGGCTGTTCGTGTTTTGGAACCCATGATCCCAAGATACGCGTACTCACAATCCACTACCATCTCCAACAGTTCACGTTCGCGGGGAAAATTGTGAGTCATCAATATCAAATAATCCCCTTTGGTTACGTTTAACAGAGGCATAATCTCACGCGGGAAACCCAATACTAGTTCAGCTTCAGGGAATCGTTCCGAGGTGCATAAGGACTCTCGCCAATCCGCTACAACCACACGGAACCCTGCGGATCGGGCGAGTCTGGCAACAGGAATAACATCATTCCCGGCTCCGATGATTATCAACCGAGGTGTAGGTGTGTACAGTGAAGTGAGTTGCAGCGGGAGGTCCCAGGGATTCGTTGAAACCGTGTTGTTGGTCGCTATTTCAGCGTCCGCCTTAGAGATATGTTGTGAATTAACGGATAGATGGGAAGAGTGAGATCCGTTTGACGTAGCAGGTATCACTTCAGGCACAAGCGTAAGGCGAGGTATATCGGGAGAATGTTGTGTTGATGTTGAATGTTCATACTTGGTATTTCCACTGCTGTGCTGCATATCAACCTGCAATGGCGATCGATTATGATTCGCTACGCGATCATGAGGAGGGACGAGCGAAGGACGCAAGACCGGATGATGCTCTTTTTCCGTAGCCTCAATCCGTTTCCATCCATATTGAACCCTTGTGTAATCATCTTGAAACGTTCGGGTTAACGCTGTTGCAGCGCCGGATTGCAAACACTCATGCATCTTCTGCAACGTAGATCGGAGTTCACCACACACTGGTTCAAGCAACACAACAACGATTCCGCCGCAGCCAATGGTCTCCCCCCAGGACAGATCATCCTCGGGACGCATGTCGTACTCCGCGAATCCCATCTGCTTCGTATCCAGCACATGGCTCACCCGGGCCTGAAGATCACTCTCCAGGCATCCCGGACTGATACTACCATACATTTGGCCTTCCTCGGTCAACAGCATAGAGACTCCCTGCTTACGGTAGGCATGACCCTCTACCTTAATCGCTGTTGCGAGCACGCAGCGCATTTCACGGGCTGCGATTGTACACAGATCATGCATTTCCATAGTCGTCTCCATCCTTTCTGGAATTGCATAAGTTCCCTTCAATCAGATGCGCTTCATCAATCTCGCAATACTTTTATCCGACTCACGTAGGACAATGCCACGATCGATCGTCTGAATCTTACGATTTTTGAGTACAATGCTGCCATCGATAATTACGGTGTCCACACAACTACGTGTTGCGGAATAGACCACGCGTGAATAGACATCCGTCTCATAAGAAGGGTACGTGTGGAAATCATCCAGATCCAGCAGTAGCATATCTGCCTTTTTGCCCACTTCGAGACTGCCGATTTCCTTCGATAAGCCGAGCACCTCTGCACCACCCATGGTAGCCATGCGCAGTACGGTCCGGGCATCCATCACCGTTGGACCATGAGGAATCTTCTGCATCAGCGCTGTGAGGCGCATCTCCTGAAACATATCCAGATTGTTGTTGCACGCCGCACCATCAGCCCCGATCCCAACAGCGATCTGACGATTCAGCAGATCCGGAATATCTGCTACTCCGGAGGAAAGCTTCATATTCGATCCAGGACAGTGAGTGACTTTGACTCCGCGCTTGCGGATGATCTCTTTCTCTTCCTCACTCAACCATACACAGTGGGCCAGCACCAATCTTGGGGTAGCCAGACCAATATGATCGAGGTATACGATGTTACGCATTCCGCGTTCGTGTTCTACGAGTTCGATCTCTCCACGATTCTCGGAGGCATGGGTGTGGACTTTGACATGATATTTATTGGACAGGTCGCGTACCTCTATCAGCAATTCTTCAGTACACGATACAACAAAGCGTGGACAGAACGCATATTGAATGCGACCTCCGCCAAAACCGTTCCATTTCTCCAGCAGATCCACACTCTGTTGCAGCGAAGTTGCTGTATTCTCACGCAAGGGTTCCGGAACTTCGTCTCCATGATCCATCATCACCTTGCCAGAGATGACCCGGATGCCGCTCTGTGCCATCGCCTGAAACGCCGAGTCTGTGTGATGTACCGTCTCCATATCCAGAATGGTCGTGGTTCCGCTGGAGATCAATTCGCCAAGTCCGAGCATTGCCGAATAATACACGGACTCCTCATCATGCGCTGCTTCCAGCGGCCAGATGCGTTGACGGAGCCAATCCATCAGTTCCAGATCATCCGCACGTCCACGGAACAAGGTTTGACACAGATGAATATGTGTCTGGATGAAGCCCGGCAACAGTACTTTGCCGCGAGCATCAATGACTTGGTCAGCCTGAACATCGATATGCGCTGCAATCTCCTTGATTTTGTTATCCTCGATCAACAGATCTCCAATGAACACTTCTTCTTCTGCATTCATCGTCACAAGCTGTGCGCCTTTCAGCAGGATCGTTCCCATGCCAATCTCCCCTATCTGTGTCTGTCTGTATCATTCAACTCGCTGTTATCGTGTAAATATCCCGTTGAAATTATAACTGTTCATGCAGCTGTTACCATCCAATAGCTATACCATCGCCTCTGGGGTCTGCCGCGCCACTAATCATGCCGTCCTCACGAATGACAATGCCTTGCGACTGTCCCATAATACCGTCCCACGGTGCTCTCGCTTCAACGTTATGTCCCCACTGGGCAAGGGTTGCACATACGTCATCATGATATCGGTTCTCCACACGCAGCGTATCGCCTTCTTCGCCCCAGGTACGTCCGTACACCCAACGTGGCAAGCTGATTGCTTCCTGAATGTTCAGCCCGTAATCAAGCACGCCGGTAAGCACCGATAATTGTGTCTGCGGCTGGCCTTCTCCCCCCTGTGTACCCACGAGCATATAGGGTTTGCCATCTCGTGTAACAAGGCCCGGCATGAGCGTATGGAATGAGCGTTTGTTGGGTTCCAGAACGTTAGCGTCCCTCGGGTCTAATGAGAAAAACGATCCCCGGTTCTGCATGATAACCCCCGTATCCCCTGGGACATAGGCTGCACCGAAGTCAAAATACAAGCTTTGAATGAAGGAAACGGCATTGCCTTCGCTATCAACAACCGCTGCATACGCCGTGTCCTGACCTATCGTTTTGGACAAAAACGGCTGTGCCACAGGTGGAGCAGACTGAATCTCGTTCCACAATTGGTCTCCGTAACCCTTGGATAACAGATGTTCCAGCGGAATGTCCCTGAAATCAGGGTCCGTCAGATAACGATCACGATCACGAAACGCCTTTTTCACCACTTCCGTCATCAGATGATAGAATTCGGGTGACGTGCGTGCCACCGAGGACAGATCCATATGCTCCAGCATATTTAACATCATTAGCATGGAGAAACCCTGCGAGTTGGGCGGCATCTGATGAACCTCATACCCACGATACCCTGTACTGACGGGCTTCACCCATTCTCCCTGATGACCTGCAAAATCCGCTGGTGCAAGCATGCCCCCATCCTCACGAATAGCCGAAGTCAGACGATCCGCGAGTTCTCCTGTATAAAAAACATCTCGCCCTTCTGTCTGAATCAGACGAATCGAGGCAGCAAGATCAGGCTGGATCAACAGCTCGCCTTCCTGCAAAAGTGTACCCATAGGGGCAAATACCGCTCGCAGCGGTGTATGACCCAGTATGAAATCCTCATCCCTTTCCATCCACAGGCGAAGATTCCGGGATACAGGGCATCCTTTTTCCGCATACTGCGCAGCAGGTTCAAGCAGTTGCTCCCACGGTAACTTACCGTACCGGGTCCAAACTTCCCACCAGGCATCGACCATTCCCGGAACCGTGATGGCACTAAGTACACCGCGCTGAGGAATAGCACTCATACCCATCGCTTTGAACGTATCGGCATGAATGCCTGCGGCTGAGCGACCACTTCCGTTATAGGCGGTAATCTCACCGCTGGCTCCATCATGAATCAGGAAGAAGGCATCCCCGCCAAGTCCGGTCATATGCGGATATACCACGCCCAATGCTGCACTGACCGCAACAGCAGCGTCATAAGCATTCCCGCCCTGCTGGAGGATGGAGCTTCCCACTGCACTCGCCAGATAATGAGGAGTAGTAACCATGACCTCTCTGGAGATTGGCATCTGATTTAACATAAAGCGCCCTCCTTCCCTGCATACACATCCAATGCCGCCTGCACTGCTTCACCGGCTGGTAACACATGACGATGACGGAGAAGGACAGCTTCCAGCGCTCCCAGCACATGAAGTACGTTTTTGCGTTGGCAGCTGAATCCCATTGTACCGATCCGCCAGATTTGCCCTTTCAACGGTCCGAATGAACTGGCAATCTCAATGCTAAAATCGTTTAGCAACATGCTGCGCACCGACTCACCATCAATTCCCTCCGGAATCGTGATACAAGTGACCATCGGAAGTTTACTGGACATATCCCCATACAGTTGCAGTCCCATTCCCTGGATTCCAGCGACCAATGCACGTTCATTCACAAGATGTCTCTGGAACCTGGATTCCAATCCTTCTTGCAGCAATATGCGCAAACCTTCGTGAAGACCATAGAGCATGGAGGTAGCCTCCGTATGGTGGTTCAACCGTGCTGAACTCCAGTAATCCTGCAATTGGCTCAGGTCAAAATAATTGCTGGCAATGGTTCGGCCTTCTGCCCGCGCACTGGTTGCGTCTCGGAGTCCGCGTTCAACAGTTTTGCGGCTCATCAGTTTCTGTTCCACACGATTGTTGTACGTGAGAGGCGCCATCCCTGAAGGAACGGACAGGCATTTCTGCGTTCCGCCCATCACCGCATCCAGATACCAGGCATCCGTCTCCACGGGAGTCCCGCCGATCGTTGCCACAGCATCTACAACGAGTAAAATATCGAGCTCGCGACAGGCTTTGCCAATCTCGGCAAGGGGCTGCATCTGTCCGGTGGAAGTTTCACCGTGAACCATGGCAACTAATTTTGGTTTATGGGCATGGATCGCTTTGATCACCTCTTCCGGATCAAATACCGTTCCCCATTCCGTTTCAAAAAAGACAACCTCGGCACCACAGCGTTCCGAGATTTCAACCAGCAGATGTCCAAATCGTCCGTAGATCGGGACGAGAACTTTGTCACCGGGCTGGATCAGACTGACCAACACCGCTTCAATGCCTGAACGGGATGTGCCATCGACCGGATAACACCACTCGTTATCTGTCATATATAACTCACGCAGCATTGCCATCGTCTCGTTCATCAAGGAGGTGAACTCCGGGTCAAACTGCCCCAGGATAGGAAAGGATAATGCTCTGAGAACACGTGGATCAACTTCAACCGGTCCCGGGGTCATAATGGTCCGCAAGGACGGAGATAACTCTTTATAGCTGGACATCTGCATTCAACTCCCGTAACCGTATTTATAGAGTAGCCGGACCAGAACCTGAAAACCGTGCATCAGGTCTGCTTCAGCTGTATATTCAAGTGGATTATGACTGATACCGTCCTGACTCGGCACAAAGATCATGGCCGTCGGACAAGTCGGCTGAAAAATCTGCGAATCATGTCCCGCACCGCTTGGCATTAGCCAATAGGACAACTGCTCCTGCTCACAGGTATCTTGGATGTCTGAGATCATCTCTGCATTCATAGGAATGGGCGTCACCGACAGATGTTCTTCCCAGTCCAGTCCGAGCTGCTGCTCGGCTGCAATCCGACTAAAAGCCTGGAGCATATCCTGCCAGCAACGATCAATACTTTCCTGCCGGATATGGCGGATATCCAATGAAAACACCGCCCGTCCTGCAACCACATTCCCAACACCCGGATCGGCTGTGATTCGCCCAACCGTGGCTACCAGCGGTTCTCCTGCTTCCAATGCGTTATTCCTTACTGCAGTAATCATCTCAGCTGCTCCAGCAAGTGCATCTTTGCGCCAGGACATCGGCGTTGTTCCTGCATGATTCGCTTCCCCGCTTACCGTAATACTGAACCGCTTCTGACCTACAATATCGGATACGACTCCAATCGAATGTCCGAGACGTTCCAGAACCTGACCTTGCTCAATGTGAAGCTCAATAAAGGCACCATATTTTTTCGCAGCCGGTCTATATGCACTATTGGGCCCAAAACCCGCATCGCTGATCGCTTGTGCAAAGGTAACGCCATCTTGATCCCTCAAATGCTCCACATCTTCCAGAGAGGTTGTTCCTGTTATACTGCGTGAACCCCAATATGCAAAAGGGAATCGACTCCCCTCTTCCTCGCATAGGGATACCACTTGAAGTGTGCGCTTCGGCGCTCCAAAATGCTTCTGCAAATACTCCAAAGCAAGGACACCCGCCACCACACCGTAAGCACCATCATATTTGCCACCATACACCACGGTATCCATATGTGATCCGGTCACGATCGGTAATTCTTCAGCACCAGTCGCTGATCCCATACCCTCGCCCTTCAGTGTGCCATACAGATTCCCGGACTGGTCGAACTCGGGAGACAGCCCTTTTTCCTGCATTTTGGCAGCAAGGGCACCTTGTGCTTCACACCAAGCCGAGTCATACAACAGCCTTGTGACGCCGCCCTGTGCGTCTGCACCATATGTCGACAGCCAGTCTAGCATGGCTTGCAGCTCCACCTGTTCCATATCTGGCAAAGAAAGAGGTGCATTATTCGTACCGGATGACCGGTAAATTCCAGACTCCGTCATGGCGTTTCCTCCGTTCCCGCTTCGATGGGACTAGAGGAGTAAGCCGCAATGTGTTGTCCGACAGGCACAGGAGATAACCCGGATTCCGAGTTGTAGACGCGCTGCCCACGGCAAAATACATCTGCTATCTGACACTTGAATGTACGTCCTACATAAGGACTCTGTTTATGCGTATAGAGCAGATCCTCTGTGTTCAGGTTTGTACTCTTCTCCCAATCAATCAGAACCAGATCTGCATCCATGCCAATTGCAATCTCCCCTTTATTCTCCAGACCAAGCCTTCTGGCAGGCTGCAGAGAGAGCACTCTTCCGAGCAACGGGAGGTCAATATTTCGCTGAAGATGTCCATCCTCCAGCATGATTAGCAGTGTGCTTTGTGCCCCGGATATGCCGCCCCAGATTTCAAAGAAGTTATCCGATTGTTTCATGGATGGCGGGCAAGGAGAATGGTCTGAGGCAATAACATCAATCATTCCTGAACTCAGTGCATCCCATAACTGCTCCTGCTCGGAAGAGCTGCGAAGAGGTGGAGCGCATTTCGCTACAGCACCCAATCGGACCACATCCTTCTCGGTCAGCGTCAGATAATGAGGGCATGTCTCCGAAGTGACGTCTTGCCCACGCCGTTTGGCTGCTGCAATCAGATCCAACGCTTCCCGGGTGCTAATATGCACAAAATGCAGCGCACACCCGGTCTGTTCGCCGTATTTCAACGCTCGGGCAACCGCGACGACTTCAGCTTCCACAGGACGAGAGCGGATATAATCCATCGGTTCCGTCTTTCCCTCAGCGATGCTTCTCGCACCGAGTTCGGCAACGATGCCTTCGTCCTCTGCATGAAGTGCCAGCACACGGTTTAATGTTGCAAGTTCTTTCATCCCATCCAGCAGCGTATGATCATCAGCTCTGGCAAAGATGTCTTCCCCATCACCACCCGGTTCCGACATGAATGCCTTGAATCCGGCAGCACCCAGCCGTGTCAGTGGAGCAAGTTCCTCCCGGTTGCCGGGAACCAGACCTCCCCAGAAGGCATAATCCACATACGATTGGTCTGCCGCCGCTTTCCTTTTCATGTCCCATGCTTCCGGCCTTGTGGTTGGCGGTACGCCGTTAAGCGGCATATCAACATAGGTCGTGATTCCCCCTGCGGCAAGGGCTGCCGAACCCGATCGGAATCCCTCCCAACTGGCGAGTCCGGGTTCATTGAAGTGTACATGAATGTCCACGACACCCGGCATCACTGTAAGCCCCTCAGCTTCTATGATGCAAGTCGCTTCACCAGCGGTCAGCCGTGTGGACAGTTCCGTAATTTTCTCACCCGTAATGCCAATATCCAGTTGCTCTACCCGATCTCTCAGCACCACCCGGCCCCCCCGGATGATGGTATCAAATGTTGTCATGTGGATGACCCTCCCCCTGAATCAGAACCGGATATGTGCATGTTCAGCTTCCCCGGTATGTACTGTAACCTCCTGGAGCAATCAATAATGGAATATGGTAATGGCTTGAGGCATCAGATACGGCAAAACGTATCGGAACAATCGTCCATAATGCCTGCCCCAGCTCCTCCAATGAACGATGTGCGTAATAACTCTCAACATGGAATTGAAGCTCATATATCGCTGGCTCCAACTTGCCTCCATCCAGCAGCGGTGCATCCAAACGCCCATCCGCATTGGTCACCGACTCAGCTACTTTTGTCTTGCTTTCCTGTTCTCCATTCCTATTCAGGGTATACAGTTCGATCCGAACACCCGCAGCAGGCACGCCTTTGGATGTATCCAGCACATGTGTTGTAATTCGTCCTTCAGACATCGACATTAGACATCACCTGCTTTCCCGGCGTCACGGCCATCTGTTCCCAGATCATCCCTTGTCATCGAGAAACCCTGGAATCCATAAGGTGGTCTCGGTTCGGTAAATACTTTGCCTTCTCCCTCTTTCACTTCCTCCAGCACTGTCTCCCAAGTCCGATTGTTGGATTCAAATGAAACCTCACTCAGTTGTTCAAATCGACTTAACAACCTTCGTCCAATCTGGTAAATCAGATGTTGAATGGAAGCAGATCGACACTCGTGAAACACCGCAGCAGCCAAATCTCTGACCTGTTCCGCCGCTACATACCGTCCACGCTGATCATCCATGCCATCTCTCGGATCTTCATAACGCCAATTGATGTTCAGGAAAATAAATAACGGTCGATCCCATGTCTCTGGAAGAGTGGTATATTCATCCTGCATAAATCCGGCAAATTCACTGCCTTTGACTTTGATCAGTCTCAGATCGGCTACACCACTGAAATGGTTGCTTAATTCGATCGAGTCTCCTGTTCGTTCTGCTTCCACGGCAGCTGTCGCACGATCATTCTGTGAATAACGAAATACGAGCGCACTCGGTCGATAACTCCCTTCCAACCCAATCGGTACATCTTCAAAAGGAATCTGGTCCGCTGTCATCTGAACCTTGCTCATCTGCGGATACGTCTCCAGGAAACGCCGACTTACAAGCGCAAGAAATCCTTCCACCGTCGCCCCTGTGTAATCCGCTGCATGTTTGAGAATGAAATTCTTCATCGAATCGGTTGCCACCACCAGCGAATTATCCCCTTCTGCAAAAGAAGGCAAGAATTCATCGCCCTGCACGGCGACCTTAATGTTTAATCCAAACAGAATATTGCTGCGTCCCATAAAAGGAGATTCCGGAATGGACTGTATACCCGTCAACGGTTTGGCGTAGGAACGGTACATCCACACATCCCCTTTGCCGTAATACATGGTCCGCTGCTGCACTGCGGCCGGCTTGCTCACGAACTCATGTTCATGACCGATCTGTGCGAGCCATTGCTCCAAGCGAATGCCCGCAATCTTGAATACTTCCTTCAATGCAGTCTCGAATTCTTCTTCCCTGCCTCGGCGATGACGTTGCCTCATGGATTCGAGGATGGAGCTCGCGGTATGGCCTTTTACAGCCAATATAAAAGGAAAGCCAAATTGGCTTGTATATGCTTTGTTTAAATGTTGAAGTTCGTTGTATTGCTCTTGTGAGAGTGAATCAAGGCCTGCACCTGCCTGCTCCTGAACGGAGTTGCTGCTCATGCTGATTCGTGCCCCAAGATCCGGGTGATTTCGAAGCAACTGCAACTTCACCTCATCATCCGATGCCTGAACCACATCCTTCATCACGTTCATCATCTGTTCAATTGAATCAAACGGTCGTAAAAGCCCGGAACGTTCTGCTACCCATGATGATTCCTCAAATAAGCCGCCAAACGTATGCACGAACTGCGTGATAGACCAGTTGTTAACAAGTTTAATTAAGTCGCTCATGTTAGAACCTCCGGTCTGTTGTGGATTATTGTTCTTCATTCTAAGTGTCGTTCAATGTCGCGACAACAATATTTACGCAATTTTGTAATATAACATAACATCAGAGTTGCGATTTGTTTGCCGTGCACGGGAAGTTCAGCTTTTGTTGTCCTTAAACATGAAAAAACCGCACTCCATCAAGGGAATACGGTTCATGGTTCTGAGACTCAGTAACATTGTCATCTTGCACAATGCGCGGTTTAGAGTTGCACATTGTGCGGTCTTGCAGCTGCTTTGTCCCGCACAAACTTGCGGAAGGTGAAGACCAGCTTTAATTTCAGCAGATCATTTGTTTTCTTAAAGTCCATTTGCAGCAAGCTGCCGACTTTCTCCATACGATAAGTGACTGTGTTACGATGCACAAACAGCTGCTTGGCAGCTTCATTGATCAGTCCATCATTCTCGATAAAGGACTCCAATGTATTCATCAATACCTGATTGGGATCACCATCCCTGGCAAGTAACGGTTCAAGTACTTTATTGCAGTAATTCTCCATGATGTTATCCGGTACATGTTGGAACACATAGGCAAATTCGAGCATTTCAAATTGCAAAGCACGGTCTTTCATGCCGAATCGACGAGCCAGTTGTCGGGTATCCAGACATTCCTGATACGCTTCACGGAGCGATTTGGGTTCGTGTTTCATTTTGCTGATCCAGAAACGCGGGGCCGGTGCCCCTTTTGCTTCTTGTGCTGCCAGCACATCACCGAACCGGTTCAACAGAAAACCTGACAGTTCCTCTCCATAGTCTCTCCCTGTTGGACAGGTATAGATGGACAGAATGCCATCTTCGATCTGAAAATGCTGTGAGGCCGTGAATTGCATCAGTGGATTGTATTGTAATTCACGATGAATCTGTTTAAGCAGCTTTCCCTCGGCGAAGAGAGTCGGCTCAAGCGTAATCAGTACGCACTGATACGTTCCCTGGAACAGATGCACACCTTTATTCTCACTCATGGTGGTCAATTCCTGAATGGTCATTTTGTTATCCAGATATTGTGAAAGCAGCGTACGCATCTCATCTTGCACGGTCGGATTAATATGCTCACGATAAGTCATATCCATATAAAATGCCAGTACATCAGCAGCCTGTTGGAACAGCTCCTCCTCTGCCCGAAGCGATAAGGCTGAATCGGTAAACACCAGCAACGATCCGTATTCTTCATCATTTTGCTTGATCGGTACGCGATGACAACTACCCTGATTCCATTTCACTCGGTGCATGACCGATTTCCATGGCCAGCCCTGGGTTACAGCATCTCCTGCAATGCCTTCACTACCGTAAAGCACATGCCCACGTGAACCAATGACGGCAAGTGGATAATTCAGCACCGTAGCAAGTTCGGCAAACACATTCCGGTGTGGCTGCTGTTGCAGTGCAAACTGCATTAATTTCTTTTGCTTCTGCACAACCTCATGCAGCAAGCGGTTACTGCGTTCATGTTCAGCCTTGAACAAGGCATTCATCTGGTCCGAGAAGGTGAATTGAAAAGGAAGCTCAAGCAATGGTAACCGAAGTCGATCCGCTTCCTCGACAATGCCTTGAGGAATGGACTGCCAGAAGCGTCCCAGCTTGATGCCGAGTCCTGCACAGCCACGTTCGTTCAAGCGCCGCATCAAACGCAGTGCATCTGTTTCACTGTCTTTCATAATAAAAGCGGTGGTGAACAACATTTCTCCGGATTTGATCCAATCCGCGATATCAGGAGCGTCCATGACATTAACGGATTTCATCATCCGTGAAGTCCCTTCTCCACCCGCAACCAGTTTGGCCTCGGACAACGGGTATACCTGTAAAGCCTCTCTAACCGTAAGTTGCATGGACACTACCTCCCATATATATAACACGTAATCATGTTATTTTCGTTTAAGCAGAATTATTTCTGGATTACATTCCTAATTAAATCTATATTCATCCATTTAATCTCGTTTGTTGTTAAGTATTATAACATCATTTTTCTTAATAAAGCTTACATGGCAAAAAAATAAAACCTATGACCTAATTACAGCGCACTTCCCTGTAATCGGCATAGGTTTTAGATCAGATCTCCAATGTTTCGTGATTCATCCATAATTTCATACGAGATAATACATCTTTGATATTCAGCGGTTTGCTGAGATAGTCGGAAGCGCCTGCTGCGATACATTTCTCCCGATCCTCTTTCATGGCTTTGGCTGTCAGTGCAATGATCGGAAGCTGAGTCATGCCAAGCCGTTCACGGATCTGGCGAGTCGTCTCATAACCATCCAGTTCCGGCATCATAATATCCATCATGATAATATCAGGCTTGACGCCTCCACGCTCCAACAATTCCAGACATTCGTACCCATTTTGAGCTGAAATGACATTCATGCCGTATTGTTCAAGAGCGTTAGCTAGCGCATATACATTTCGAATATCATCATCAACGACAAGCACTTGACGACCACTGAGCAACGCTTCTTCCAGAGGTGTCAATAAAACATCAGATTGTTCAGAAGTCATTGAAGGAAGCTTATGAATCTCAGGTGTAGTGGTAGCCACCTCATTGAGGAACAACCGTGATGCATTCATCGTCTCAGGTTCATCTCTTCGCAGTGGTAGGAAGAGCGTGAATACACTGCCATGGCCTTCACGGCTTGTTGCCGAGATTGAGCCCCCCAGCAATGTCGCAAGTGATTGAGAGATGGATAGGCCCAGCCCTGTGCCACCATATTTTCGTGCTGTAGCTCCATCCGCCTGTTTGAAGGCATCAAAGATCTGCAGAAGTTTGTTATCTGCAATGCCAATTCCCGTATCACTGACGGAGAACGCAATCACGTCGGTCTCTTGCCCTTTCGCTTCAGGGTTAGCCAGACTCATTCGGGAGATCGTCAAGGCAACTTCCCCCTCACTAGTGAACTTGAATGCGTTCGAGAGCAGATTTCGGAGAATCTGGTGCAATCTCATCTCATCGGTCACAATGGTTTCCGGCAAAGGACTTTGGAGCTGAATCCGGAAATCTATTTTTTTCTGCTCCGCTGTTTTCAGGAAATACTGATTCATGACTTCAGGCAGACTGCCCAGATAGACATCATCAAAATCCACTTCCATCTGCCCAGCCTCCACTTTGGACAGATCCAGAATATCATTGATTAGATTCAGCAGGTCCTTGCCTGACTTGTGAATGACAGAAGCATAGTTCTGCTCTTCACTGTTCAAGTGTTGATTTTTATTTTCAGACAATATTTCGGACAAAATCAACATGCTGTTAAGCGGAGTCCTCAGTTCGTGAGACATGTTGGCCAAGAATTCGGATTTGTACCCCGAACTAGTTCGAAGCTGATCGGCTACGACCGAGAGTTCATTGGCGGATGTCTCAGCAGCGCTCTTCTGTATTTCCAAGCGTTCATTAAGCATATGAAGTTCTTCGGTCTGCATTTGCAGCTCCTCTGTCTGAGACAGCATCTCTTCAGTCTGTACCTGAAGTTTCTCCGATTGTGCCTGTAATTCTTCATTCAGAACTTGTGACTCATCATATAATTGCTGTAATTCCATGCGAGTGACCGTTGAGTGTAGTGAAACACCGAAAATCTCTGTTAGTTCTTGCATCAGCTTCATGTCATGCTCTTGCAACGGTTTCATTGAAGCAAGCTCAATTACCGCTATTGTTCTACCTTCGAACAGGACCGGTACCACGGTAAGTGATGTGGCGGATGCATGTCCAAGACCCGATGAGATTCGGATATAGTTTTGAGGCAGATCATTCATGCGCAAGACTCGCTTCTCGACAGCACTTTGCCCAACAAGTCCCTCACCTGGGGCAAGTGACACTTTACCGAGCGAACGTTCTTTCTCTCCATCCGCAGCGTATGCAGCCACGCGTAGCAGTCGATTGTCTTTCCAATGATATAAGACGCTATAAGGCACTTCAAATAACATGGCAAGCTCGTTCAAGAACAGGCGGGACAATCCCTCCAGATTGGTCGGATTCTGCAAAAGTGTAGCAATCCCCGCGATCTGATCCTTGACCCGATTCTGTTCTTGTACTTCATCCAGCAATTTGTTCGTTTCGTGGCCCAGGTCCCCCACTTCATCATGTGTCCGCACCTGGATTCGTTGCTTCAGGTTTCCACCTTTGGAGATATCACTGATCGTCTGCATAACATCTCGTAACGTTTTGACGATATTGCCTGATATCACCAGAGCTGCTGCAATCGATAATGCCGCAATAACGCCCCACAGCGTATACATAATCGTCAGCAGTGTGGAACTGCGTTTGGCAAGTTCCGTAACCCTCGCCTCGGTCAGAGCGATCTCTGTGTTACGGAAGGTGGTAAGTTGGGAGCGAATTAGATCAATTTCAGTTTTACCCGGATCAGATTGAAAGAATGCAACAACTTTTGCTTGATCCCCTTGCTTTTTCAACTCCACTAACGGCTCTCCAGCAATCTCAATCCAGCGCGTAATATGGGCTTTGATGCTTTGCAAACTTTGCTGCTGTGAAGGATTGTCGCTAATGAGAGCGTTCAACTGATCATAGTTGGAACTCCACTGGGACAGACCTTGGGAATAAGGCTCCAGGTAGCTCTCATTGCCTGTAATCATGAATCCACGCTGTCCTGTCTCCATATTCAAGACATTTTTTTCAATTGCATTGGTCAGATTATGTACTTCCAGATCATGATGAGAGATAAAATCATTTTCCTTCTGTAACACATTAATCTGGGCCGTAAGCACTAGCAGAACAGCTCCAAATAAAAGCACAACCACAAGATAGCCCAATAAAATTTTGGAGCGTATCGTAAATCTTCTCGTTTTTGACAACGCAGAAACCTCCAAATATATACGAATCCTATTCAATTAAATGAATACTGGTGCATATGTAGTTTATATGTATACGTATAGTCTGACAAGCTTTAAGTTCATCGGAATCCATAAGAAAAACGACCTACTTATGCAGGTCGTTCTCTTCATTGATCTACACTGCTCATTTTGACTGATTTTAGGCCTTTGGAGCGATCATTTTGGCTGGATCAACATATTGATCAAATTGCTCTTCCGTAAGCAGCCCTGTTTGTAACGTCGCCTCTTTTAAAGACAAGCCTTCTTTATGTGCAAGCTTCGCAATTTTAGCTGCATTCTCATAACCAATATGCGGATTGAGCGCCGTAACCAGCATAAGTGAATTGTTCAGATTATGTTGAATCTGATCCAGGTTAGGCTCAATGCCTACGGCACACTTGTTATTAAACGCAATAATGGAGTCCGCCAGAAGTTGCACGGATTGCAAGAAGTTATAGATAATAACCGGTTTGAATACATTCAGTTCAAAATTACCCTGACTTGCCGCGAAACCAATCGCTGCATCATTACCCATGACCTGCGTAACCACCATCGTAATGGCCTCGCTCTGAGTTGGGTTGACTTTACCCGGCATAATGGAGCTGCCTGGTTCATTCTCCGGAATACGGATCTCGCCCAATCCACTGCGAGGGCCACTGGCCAACCAGCGGACGTCATTGGCGATTTTCATCAAATCAGCTGCAAGCGCTTTAACAGCACCGTGCGCATATACGACTTCGTCATGACTTGTAAGTGCATGGAATTTGTTTGGTGCAGATACAAAATCTTTCCCCGTATGTTTGCCAATCTCCTTGGCAGTGAAGTCCCCAAAGTCCGGATGAGCATTGATGCCCGTTCCAACAGCTGTACCGCCGATCGCAAGCTCCTTCAGGTACTGTACACTTTCACGGATCATACGCTCACTCTTGCCTAGCATGGCTTCCCAACCGCTGATCTCCTGGCCAAGCGTAATTGGTGTTGCATCCTGAAGGTGGGTACGTCCAATCTTGATAATATCCTTGAATGCCTCCGACTTGTCAGCAAAAGTGGCTTTTAATACCGAAATTGCCGGCAAGAGTTGATCCTCAACAGCCAGAACACCTGCGACATGCAATGCCGTTGGGAAAGTATCGTTGGAGCTCTGGGACATATTCACGTCATCATTTGGATGCAGACGCTCTTCCTTTCCCTTTTGCTCCAGCAGTTGGTTCCCCAGATTGGCAATCACTTCGTTTACGTTCATATTGGATTGCGTTCCGCTACCAGTCTGCCACACGACCAGTGGGAAATGGTCATCAATACGACCTGCAATAATCTCGTCTGCTGCATAAGCGATGGCATCGGACTTAGCGGCAGATAATTTACCTAATTTATGGTTGCTGGCCGCAGCACTTTTTTTCAAAATGGCTAGCGCACGGATAACTTCCATCGGCATATGTTCACTGCCAATGGGGAAATTCTCCTTGCTGCGCTGCGTCTGAGCTCCCCACAGCCTGTCGGCTGGTACTTTCATTTCGCCTAACGTATCTCTCTCAATGCGGTATTCCACTTGCTTGTCCTCCTCCAAAAAGATGGTTTGGGTCTCTACAAAGCTTGTGTATCTCGTCATATTATACATGATTTACGAGCAGGTTTTCACCTTTTCGACAAAATTGTAAGCGTAGCGCAAAACGAACGTGAATTATTTTTGTGCCGCAATTGGATACAATCGGCTGCTCTGTTCGAATAGTTCACCTGGTTCCAGACCGACCAATCCGATTTCTTCTGCCGGGATGCCTTCAACATTAGGAGCGTTAACCAGGTTCATCTGTGGTTCAGGACAGAAGAATTCGCCACCCATGTTATTATTCCAGATCATCCAGTGCTTGTAGGAAGTACCTACATCATATACCAGTTTGTCTCCAGTACGGTGGTCCGTGAGCTCCATATAGTTACGACCATTTTGCGGTTCTGCAGTGTAATGATTATCCATGGCAGCAAAGAACGGACTAACTCCGTCTTTCTTCAATTGTTCTTCCTCAGGTGTAAGCGGTTGAAATTGTCCTGTTGGCAGAGAACGCTCATTCAATTCACGTCGTTGCCCAATCGTAACTTTGGCCGTGTAATCCGAGGATTGACTATCCGGTGCAAAAGGAACAGCAATTGCTGTGTGGAATGCAAACAGATTAGGCATGTATTCTTGCCCGTTATTACGAACAATCAATTGTTGCTGAAGCCCTTGGCTGCTCAAAGAGTAACGAAGCGTCACGGTGAACGTAAACGGCAGGTACTGATAGAATGCATGTCCTTCTTTCACATCTTGGCTAAGCAACACATAGCTCTCCAACTGATCAGAACCATATCCTTCGACCTTCCACTCCGCATCATGCAAAAATCCATGCAAATGGTTGCCTGTAGCCGGTTCGTTCACAGGCAATTGATAGACTTTACCATTCCAGGGGAAACGTCCATCCTCATAACGGTTCGGTGGAGAAAGAATCGGAATTCCATAGACCGCTGGTGCAGCCATAAACTCATCCATCTGATCCTGATTCGGTTCTCTCAAATAACGGAAACCCTTTTCAGTGTCACGGAAAGCAACGAGGTTGGCACCCACGCTTGGAATAACTGCCGCTTCAAACTGATTAAAACGAAGCCAAATGGCCGGTATCCCTCCAAATTGTTCTTCAAATGCTGCATTTTGTTGTGTCATCGATATATGTACCTCCTGCATACTAAGGTTATATTATACGGCTCGACTATATCATGCCCGAGCACAAAATACCAATCTATGATAGAGAACAAATTCATGATAGAAAAACAAAAAAGACAGCTGCAATCCGCTGCGGCTGTCTCTGCTTGCCTTCTTCTGTTGGTTCAATTAATCCACATATTTGCCGTGATCCGGCACAGTGCTCTCTTCAAAATCCATATCAAGCCGCTTCAGGGATTCTGCCAGCATATTTCCGCTCAAGGCATGCCCATGCCCGGTAATCGCAAGTTTTGGCTCCAAATGCCTTATATGCTGGACGGATTGATGAGCTGCCTGCCAATCAGTCGTGAAATAGGAAGGCGGGCCATGCAACTGTTTGTCCTGAAGCAACACACTCCACAGCGATTCCTGTTTCACTGTGATGATCGCGTCTCCTGCAATTAATAAACGGTCTGCTTCCCGGAACAGCGACACATGCCCAGGAGTATGACCTGGCGTGTGCACCCACTCCCACCCTGGTACGCCTGGAACGGAATGATCATTGGGTAAACTGAATATCCGATCATCCAGATTGATCGCCTCATTAGGATAAGCGAATGACAACCTGGACATCAAACCTCCACCTACAGAAGGGTCCGCTGGTGGGTAATCTTTCAATCCTGTTAAATACGGAATTTCAAGCGGATGAGCATACACCGGTACACCCCAAAATTGTTCCAGCTCAATAACGGTCCCCACATGGTCGAAGTGACCATGCGTCAATATGATCGCAGACGGCGGACCCTGAAATCGTTCTGTTGCAACCTGAACAATATGATCTGTGAACCTCGCCATTCCGGTGTCCACGAGGACCCAGTTCCTGCTTCCTGGCTCTCCGATGAACACGACATTAACAAATAGTGTACGCAGACTGAGAATATCGGGCGCGACTTCTTCAAGTCCCGTCAACCCTTCTGTAATCAGATTGTCAGATGCCATTCACGGTTACCTCCCATTTGGCGGATTGTCTCTCTGGTTCCATTCTTCTCGTAGACTTCCCTTTTCTGGATCATCTATTCAACATTTCCAATAAAATAGACGGTATACACCCTGTTTCGGGCATACACCGTCTAGTATAGTCATCGACACAACACAATAGAACAAGAACATCTCGGCTAGTTAAGCCGGAAATGCCTCCAAAGCAGCATCGAGCAATTGATTGTACAGATCGTCATCATTCTCCAGTAACTCGTCCATACGCAGTAACTCTTCTTCATCACCCGATTGCTCCGTGAAATGCAAACTGTAGTCCCAATCCTTTCCGTTCTTGCTCATGAAGGTAATCTCATATACTGACTTTTCGCCTTCTGTGCGATAAACGGTATTTCCTACATATCCTTTTTCACCTTCACGGCGCATTTCAGCACTTATAATTTCAATATTCACAATCATTCTCTCCTTTAATCTTTCATCTACAGGCGGTCTCCAACATTTCTGGGAAACCTAGTTTGGTAATTATTATTGGTTAATTGTACAATATATAACGTAGCAACGTATACCTTATTCAATGAAGGAACCATTCTGAGTCCTTACATAGTTGTAATGAGGACTATAATAGCCAACAAGCTACGATATTATTATCACATTGGAGGAAAAAATAGCATGAATACTTTTGAAACGAATCTGCAGCAGTATGCTGAACTGGCTGTACAAGTCGGTGTCAATATCCACCCCGGACAGACACTTGTGGTTAACGCGCCAATCTCTGCAGCACATTTTGTACGACTGATTGTCAAAGCAGCGTACGGTAAAGGCGCCAAATTGGTCAAAGTTAACTGGAGCGATGAGACCGTTACACGTCTTCATTACGATCTTGCACCAGATGAAGCCTTCTCCATTGAACCGAAATGGTTTGCAGCTGAGATGACTGAACTCGTCGAAGAAGGTGCCGCTATTCTGCACGTCATCGCTGAAAATCCGGATCTGCTTAATGGTGTAGCTCAGGAACGCATCATTACTAGCCAAAAAGTGCGCGGCAAAGCGCTCGAAAAATACCGTTCGTATCAGATGGCTGACAAATTCAGCTGGTCTATCGTGGCCGTCCCTTCTCCGGAATGGGCAGCTAAGGTGTTCCCGGATCTGCCAGAAGCACAACAAGTGGATCGCCTGTGGGACGTCATTTTCAAAACCGTACGGATCGGTGAGCAGGATGCTGTTGCCGAATGGAAAACCCATTTGCAAAACCTTGATTCCCGCGCTGATCTGCTGAACAACAAAAAATACAAGAAGCTTCACTATACAGCTCCAGGCACAGACTTGACCATTGAACTTCCGGAAGGCCATATCTGGGTATCCGGTGGAAGTGTGAATGAGCAAGGACATGTCTTTATTGCCAATATGCCTACGGAAGAAGTATTCACGGCTCCGCTGAAAACGGGTGTTAACGGCACAGTGCGTAGCACGAAACCACTGAGCTACGGCGGCAACCTGATTGACGGATTCTCCCTTACATTTGAGAACGGTCGAATCGTAGATTACACCGCTGAGCAGGGACTGGATGCACTCAAAAACCTGATTGAGATGGATGAAGGTGCACACTATCTGGGTGAAGTAGCCCTCGTTCCACACCAGTCACCAATTTCGGATACAAATATTTTGTTCTACAATACGTTGTTTGATGAGAATGCCTCCAACCATTTGGCGATTGGTAATGCCTATGCCTTCTGTCTGGAAGGTGGTAAAACGATGTCCAAAGAAGAGCTGATTGAACGTGGTATGAACTCCAGTCTCACTCATGTAGACTTCATGATCGGATCTGGAGAAATGAACATTCACGGCGTAACCTCCGAAGGCACGGAAGAGCCGATCTTCCTGCAAGGAAACTGGGCATTTTAATCCCGTTTGATGTGGAGAGAGGAGATTACTCCTCTCTTTTCCTGTGTCAACAGGTCAAAAATTCAACAACTGGAGGGAACGCATATGTTAAGTTTTGAACAAAAACTGGATCGTTACGCAGAACTGGCTGTAAGAGTAGGCGCAAACGTGCAGCCAGGACAAGTATTTGTCATTAGTGCAATGATTGATACCGCTGAATTTGTACGCTTGTTGGTGCGTAAGGGATACGAAGCTGGCGCCAAGCAGGTTATTGTAAAATACGGAGATGAAACCGTCAATCGCTTGCGGTTTGAGATGGCCCCTGAGGAGTCCTTCCAAGAGCCACCGAAGTGGCATGCAGCGGAGCTTGAAGAACTGGCAGCCAATAATGCAGCTTTTTTGACCGTATTGTCATCCAGCCCAGACCTGATGAAAGGTATTGACCCGGAGCGGATTTCCACCCATCAGCGTACATTTGGCCTAGCGATGGCCAAGTACCGTCAGTATCAACAGGCGGATAAAATGAGCTGGACGGGCGTGGCTTGTCCATCCCCCGATTGGGCAGCCAAAGTATTCCCGGATCTCCCTGCAACGGAGCAGGTTAACCAGCTATGGGAAGCCATTTTTGCAGCGGTGAGAGCCGATCTGGAGGACCCTGTTGCAGCCTGGGAACAGCATATTGGAAGACTGGAAACCAAGGCAGTTGCCCTGAATAACAAAAAGTATCAAGCACTGCACTTCCTCTCCCCGGGGACGGATCTGACCGTTGAACTTCCTGAGGGACATATCTGGGCACAAGCTGGCAGCGTGAATGAGCAAGGTACGCCTTTTGTAGCGAATATCCCTACAGAGGAAGTATACACAGCTCCAGCCAAGCATGGTGTTAACGGTACAGTATCCAGCACCAAACCGCTCAGTTATGGTGGAAGCATCATTGATCGTTTCTCACTCACCTTCGAGAATGGGCGCATTATTGATTTTCATGCGGAGGAAGGTCACAATATGCTCGAGAGACTCATCTCTATGGATGAAGGTTCGCATTACCTTGGCGAAGTAGCTCTAGTTCCCTTCCATTCCCCAATTTCAGAAAGCGGTATCTTGTATTACACCACATTGTATGATGAGAACGCCTCCTGTCACCTTGCAATCGGCAGTTCTTATGCCTCTAATATCCAAGGTGGCAAGACAATGTCTCCCGAAGAACTTGCTGCTCGCGGCATGAATTCCAGCATTACTCATGTGGACTTCATGATGGGCTCGCCCGAGACGGATATCTACGGTATTACGGCAAACGGTGAACGTGAAGCCATCTTCCTTAAGGGAGACTGGGCATTCTAACGGGATAACGGTTAAGTTCTTCCCCGGAATATATTTTCACTGAACAGTCATCAAGGCTTTCTTGCAACCATGTGCTTATGGTTGCAAGAAAGCCTTTTTATTAATTTTCAGCAATTTGTCCGGAGGCAGCACATGCTCTCTTCATCTGGTTTTTTTCGGACCAACCTCCCATTGTATCGTTTCCATATTATGTTGTAAAATGTAATGATACCAATGTTTGTGGATTGTTCACCAGAAAGGAGAACATCATGGCCAATCGGCTCCAGTTACTACTCGCCTCAGATTTCCATAATTTAGGATCTACACTTCAAGAAGAAGTGTATTATGAATATTATAATATGGTACATGGTCTTATCGTTTATATCATCAAGGAGCGTGCAGCAGCAGAAGATATTATTCAGGAAGCTTTTATCAAAATCATTAAAAACAAACCCATCTTTGAAGACGAGGTCAAACTAAAAGCCTGGCTCAAGGTCGTCACGCGGAACACCGCTATCAATTATCTGAGAAAAAATAAAAATAACCGTAACCAATTGGATACAGATAGTGTTTTTATAGATATAGAGACGATGAATCAGACAGCAGCTTCCGTGGAAAGCATGGTAGAGACGCAGATGATGGAAGAGTCTATTGAATATTATCTCGGACAGCTCAAACCGGAATATCGTGTACTGGTGGAGTTACGGTGGAAAAAAGGTCTCTCCTACAGAGAGATGGCCGAACTGCTGGATACCTCCGAAGACATTGTGAAGCAACGTTTGTTCAGAGCCCGCGGCAGTATCAAGAAGAAATTACATAAGGAATGGGGTGGAAGCATTGAGCAAAGGCAAGTCCGATAAGCATGTGGAGCGATTCGATTCAGAGATGGAAGACGACTATTTCGACGCTGCGTTTGATCTGGCTTTTGATGAAGCTTTCCATCAGGCCGTCTCTGCCCCTTCCGCCTCCCATACCGAATCCATGCAGCAATCCTGGCAGAAGGTACAACGGGAAATTAACAGAATCGGTTTACGTAAAAAAAGAATACGTACGTTAAGGCTATCTGTTGTAGTCGCTGCATCCGTGACCATCGGGGCGGTTATTTTCAGCCTGCCGTCCGGTACACAAGCCGTATCCCCATTTGTGCAATCCATCAAGGATTGGGGCAATGGCATGAAATCCATTATCATTGAGGATCGTACGACCCATCTGGGGGCTGATCCGTCAACAGCCAAAACGCCTCCACCACCGGAAACGGGATTGGAAGATATGCTTAAAGCACAAGAAGAAGAGGCTCTTCATACACCTTCGTATGAGTTATCGAGCCACATGCTTCGTCCAGTACTTGTTACGGAAGAGATTGCACGCGAAGGGTTCATGGGTGACTTTCTGTTATCCAAGGCCATTCCGGAGCGATTCAACAAGGTCAAGTTCGAACTCGTACTCGATACTGAAAACCCTGTGAATCCTGACGATTATTATGAGTCCACACAAATGCGAGTTCAATATACCAGTGAAGGCAAAAGCATAGAGGAGGAGATTATCCAGTTTGATTATGTCTATGTTATGCCTGGGGAGAAAATTGAAGGGGCCATGCTTCGTGACATGAGCACCGTGAAGCTGGCTGACGGCACAGAAGCACTAATGTATATCGGCCCACCCTATAACTCCTTTCAGTGGATGATGGGTTCCAACAATATGAGTCTGTTTGGCACCCTTTCGGAAGAAGAAATGACTGCTATTGCCAACGATTTTCAAGAGCAGAAGTTTCCCGGCAGCACCCGTCGCTAAGTTTAAAATAACACGTTGCCAGAGACATGTTTGCTTGTATCCGTAGTACTTCCATCATACGCTGTATGAATACTGGTAACGCGATAATAATATCCTGGCATAACGGTCCAATCCGATGAGGCATTCAATAGATTTGTATTCGTTGCATTGTTGGAACTGGCTTTGAAAGTTACCCATGCTGTTCCTGTCCAGCGCTCAAGTCGATAATCTACGGAAAGTGTCTTCATTGCTGTATATGTTGTGGTTTTGGTATTGACAATAGCCGACAGGCCTCCTCCTGGGATAATTGCACCGACCGCCTGATAGATATGTCCAAGTTCGCGAGTGTTAGCAAGCGAATGGATGGATGGTTCTGGCGGCGGTGGAGCTGTAAGAGCACCAGAGGACACGGTGATCGTCGGGCTTGCAACGGCTGGCTCAGACGTAGATATAGCCAGGAGCGTTGGCACCATTAACAAGGCAACAAGGCTTATTTTTAGTTTAGATGCTGCACTTTCCGTTTTCATTTTCCGCATATTATTCCATCCTCCGCTTCATACTTGATTTTGTGTAAGGGTATAAACGGACGGATCGGGTGACAGGTTTCAAAAAAATTTAGACGCTCCGATGTTGCTGTCGGAAGCGTCTTTTGTATTTTATATACATTTCTAACATTGTGAAACTTAAATTATTCCATCCCGTATGTATTGGATAATGCCAATATTAATAACTGCACTACAGAATCATGAGCATGCAAAAAAAGCTGTACGATGACCATTATGTCACCATACAGCTTCATTTGTTTCAATTTTGATCTGGCTACGCGCCTTCTTCTTCAACCAACAGTTCCAGCTTAATCACATTTACTCGGGAAATCCGTTTATGCTCTGTCTCTTGAATGACAAATACATAACCTCCATACTCAACCGATTGACCGACCTCAGGTGGAATGGCATCTACTCTGGAGTATAGCCAGCCTCCGATGGTATCGTAATCGACACGATCCATCTCCAGTCCGAATCGTTCACTGACTTCTTCAATCAGCATCAATCCATCAATGGAGTATTCCATCTCATCCACTTGCTCAATGGCAGGACGCTCCTGGTCGAATTCATCCTGAATCTCACCTACGATCTCTTCCATGATATCTTCAAGTGTGACAAGCCCGGAGGTTCCCCCGTATTCATCAATCAGAATCGCAATCTGTGTCTTGCTGCGCTGCATTCGCTTGAGCAGATCACTGATCAGGGTAGTATCTGGCACAGCCAGGATAGGCCGGATCACGGAGATGGTATCCGTAAGTTGGGATCGCATCAGATCCTTAATGTGAATAAAGCCGATAATATGATCCTTGTCTCCGTTATATACCGGATACCTTGTTCGCATACTCTCACTGGCAATCTCCAGATTTTCCAGCATGGACTGATTGGCATTCAGACAGATCATTTCCGTCCGCGGAATCATTATTTCACGGGCAGTTGTATCCGTAAAATCAAATATATTATCAACAAGTGCTAATTCAGTGTTATCAATTAAACCGCTCTTATTGCTTTCTTTCATGAGAATACGTAATTCATCTTCACTATGCGCGTCGTCCATCTCGGAAGCAGGTGCCATTCGGAACAGTCTCAACAAGCCGTTAGCCATACCGTTCAGTGCCCATATGAATGGATACATTAATTTGTAGAAGAACGTTAGCAAGGCCGCTGACCACAGTGTGATCGTTTCAGACTTTCGAATCGCCATCGTCTTGGGAGCAAGTTCCCCCAATACAATATGCAAGATTGTAATAATTACAAATGCAATGGCAATAGAGATTCCATGAACATAGACCGGTCCTAGTCCAAATGCGGTAAACAGAGGCTCTAACAGGTGTGCAATTGCAGGTTCACCCAACCATCCAAGTCCCAGTGAAGCCAGCGTTATACCTAATTGACAAGCTGACAGATATGCATCCATATTACGTATGATATTGGAAGCGTATTTTGCATTTTTGTTGCCTGTTTCCACCAAAGCCTCAATCCGACTTCCACGAACTTTCACCATCGCGAATTCCGCCGACACAAAGAAACCATTCATTAATACAAGTAAACCGATTAATAATAAATTTAAAATACTCGGTAAGGGGTCACTCAAATTTTCATCCTATTCGCCGTCATTCTTCGGCAAATAGGTCCACCTCCTTCGAAAATGTAGGATATTAGCCATTCTGCCGCTCATATGCAATTTCAACTTCCCAATGCTTCCACCTCCACCTTGTTCTGTCGAATAATAAAGATATGCTTCTTTTATTATATAATTCTACACTACACAGTCAATCCGTGTCCTATGACAACGAAATGGCACAAACGCCTTTTTTCTTTAACAAAAGTAATGATTACGCTGTTTCTTTAACATTTTATAAACCATCATCTAACCAGTTCAAAAAGAGTATCCTAGCTCATGCTTCCGCGTGGCTAGATACTCTCTTTTCGCAATACTGTTATTTTCTCAAATTCTATCCGCTAATTACAATGTCGACTCAATCTCTACTACAGTCTCAGAAGCAGGATTCCAGCGCCATCTGGCTTGTTTTCCACTTGCATTATGCAATCCACCGATCCAGAATTCGTCTTGCTCAAGCAGTGCCCAATCGGCTTCTCCATTCAATACCTGAATTCCGAGTTCCGTTAACGACAGGACTCCGTCCCGGAATGTTTCATCATGCTGCATGAAATTAGGGAATGTTGTTGCACCGGTCATCTGAAGTAGAGCATGCGTTCCTTCTGTCATTCGCCTCAGATGTGCCCAGTATTCAAGATCACCCATCCCAAGAATATGCAGCTTGTCCCCAACCTCGCGAAATAATGGATATGGACGATCTACACCCGCTCTTATGGTCTCCAGTGTTGTCTGCTCAATGATCCCTAGACCGTTCAATACAGATGGCAAACGAGACAAGTGTGCCTTAAAGGCAGCTTTTGTAAAGGGTAGCGCAGAAGTGTCCGTCTGCAAGTAATCCAGATGATGCCGGATATCCGTTGACGTATAGGCTTCCCAGAACTGTGCACCGGCTTGTAGCTCGTCCGTGTTAATCACATGCCAGCTACCGGACAGCCGCTCAATCTGTGTGGAGGTAAGCTGTCCCAGTCCTCTAAAGTGCTCAATTTCTGGATACGAGTCAATACAGAGCAGATTTAGTATCGTATTCTGGAGCGCTTGTCCTTTGAAATAATGTAACAGGTAAGATAACATCGTCTGATCATAGAGGTCGTATTCAAACCATAGGACAATCTCCTTATATTGTTGAAACGAATGCAACTTGCGTTCAAGCTCCTCAATCTGCAAGTATTCCGTCTGTGGAATGCCCAACTGCCGTTCTAATACGGATGCCCGATTCTTCCGCTCCTTTGCATCATCCATATGTTGAACTACCGGTCCGAACGTGTACAATTCTCTCCATACGAGGATATCTCCCTCGATTCCACTCTCTCTTAAACGATTGGCAGCGTGATCCCCATTCATAATGTGTAACAACCCTTTTCCTCCTTCATACAAGTCACTGAACACAGAAACCAGATCCCTTACTGGCATAGAGCGCTTAAGTTTGGATCGGGCATCGAACAGTCTTTTCTTTAATGCAGGTACCTTGACCCCGAGGAAATCCGATATTTCCTTGAGTGAGTATCCTTCCAAATAAAACAGTTCAACAGCTATCCGCATCGATGATGGCAGTATTGCAATAGATTCACGCAGCGTACGATGCATCTCGTTTTGCACCGCCTGTTTTTCCGGATTATGTGCCTGATCCTCCTCTTCATGGAAAACATGCTCCAACTCCTGAACGGGAATCATGGTATGCTGCTTGCGTCGTAACCAGCGATAACACTGTCTCTCCACGATCACCTTGAACCACCCCGGAAAGGCCTCCGAGTCCTCCAGCTTGGACAGATTGCCAAAGGCCTCAGTAAATGCCTCCTGTACGACATCTTCAGCCCAAAATGTGTCTCCTAAACGATTGTAGGCAACAGCAAGAGCCATCCCGCGATATTGAGACATCAGTTGTGCGTAAGCTTCGGGTTCCCCCTTCATCGCTCCTTCAATCCAAGACTTCAATGCTATGGACTCCCTTCATATAGGCATGTTGCTTGTTCTGTTCATATATAAGTGCCATGTTTTTATCAAAAGGTTACGTCTGACTCGGTCTATTGAAACAATTTCGCATAAATGCTTATGTAAAAAGCCGTCCCGTCTACAGATAACCTCCGCATTCGGGACAGCCTGAAATTCAGTATGTGTCAGAGATGTCAAATATCCATTGAAATCGTGAAGCGCCGATTAACGTCTGCTTGGAGCTTGTGGGTAGTTACCTACCACGCCCGGATATTGATACAACAATGGCTCATCAAATGTAGCATAGTCGAAGTTGACCATCAACAGCATGATCCGTCTTCCTGTCTTCGGGTCGCTGATAATAATATGGTCACGCCCCGCTGCTTCAATAATACCTTGGAATATGCGAGCGTTCCATTCTTTGTTGCCTTCGTATGTCATGTAGAACGTTCCGAATTTGCCAAGATTCAGACGCAAAATATTCTCGATGTACGATTGCTCAAATTGAGGAGCCGTTGTTGTAACCACAGCACCCGTGGGTGTCATTGGACTTCCGCTGGATACAAGTGGCGGTACACTAGTTGAGCTAGGGGATACCATGCCTGGTGTTGGTGACATGCTAGGCATTCCGTTACCAATTTTGTATGACGTACCTTGAACCTGAGAATTGGCTTGTTGACCCAACACAGAATTCGCTTGCTGACCCAGTGTTTGAGTCGTTGGTTGATAAGGCTGATTAATCATTGTGATTCCTCCTAAAGTTTAATATACTTCCGGACAGTCATCGCCTGTCGGACTGAAGAAACAATGTGCTTTGAAACGTCCTGTATTTTGCTGGTTATACCACGTATCCGGACAGTCGCCCACAGGTCGGAAAAACCACAACGAGTTGCTGGCTGGCCAAAACCGTTCTCCATTGATTACACGTTGCGCCAGACGAATCTCGGATTGTCTCGCCCGTTGGTAGAAGTATCCCTTCTGTGTTGACTCGAAGCCTCCGGGGTTCTGAAATACCATGCGGTTGATGTCTCGAATATCCCCAAAGTCCAGACAGTCCACCAGCACCCGGTTCACACCTACATTGCCTACAAGCAACATGCCCTGTTCGCCGTCACCTTCAGCCTCCGCCCTCAGCAGTCTAGCGAGCAGCTTGACGTCCTCTGAGTTGGCTTTAATAACAGCCATAGTTTGTTACCTCCCTTATTTCAGCTGTTCATCACCGTACATCGTATTGTGCAGGAGCCCATTCGGTGACACGATTCCATCTTTTTTCCACAAAAAAAGCCCGGAACCCCACCCAAGGTGAAGTCCCGAAGCAATTCATTTCTTATAATACTCGCCGGTTTAAGGCTTGGCTTCAATCCAATAATCGTAAGCATGAACAATGTTGCCCTGGTAAGCCTGATGTTCGGCCAGCAGATCCGGAAGCTTGGCAAGCTGAAGTTCCATCTCCGCTGCCCCTTTCTCATAAAAAGAAATATGAGGACCTTCATGATTCTGCTTCATCTCAACCGAAATCATCAACCTTTTGCCCAGACGATCTGCAATCTCCATCTCCTGACTCACAACAGCAGCAATGCCATTGGACCCTTCTGCATGATTACGGAATGCCATCATCGACACATGATCAAGTGTATCAATCATAAACTCTGTCACAGACATGTCTTTTCCCGGCAACGGGAAGGTATCCAGCCATACAGCAAGATCTGCACTTGTTTCAAGATCGCTGTCCTTCTTCGTTTCTTCCTGGAAAAATGTAATGTTGGCCGCCCATTCAGTCAACAGGGTGTCCGGATTACTTTCCCACTCCGGCAAAGTGTAAGGCTCAATATCCAGATGGATGCCTTCAAATCGTTCATCCGGCTCGGATTCAGCATTGTAGTTTTTCACATAATCAATCAATCGCTGAATGCGTGGACGGTTTTCCTTTTTGCCCCAGATCGGGTGTCCGCCCATCGCATGGATCTCAATGCCCTGCGCTTTTGCCCTTTTCACAAAACTGCGGTAACTGGAATAAGGTTGATCCAGATCTAACCGAACATACAACCAGTTAATATTTTGCGCTCTCGCAAACTCTAGTATGTGCTCTCCCCCGTCATTCGTCACCTGAGAGGCCTCCCAGATATACGTCCCCCGAATCTCGGGTGATGGCAGTTCTGATGGCTCCAATTGTCCCCAGTATACGATGTCATGTACAGCAGAACCAGCGTAGGAAGTATGGCTGCTGAATGCTGCGGCAACTTCTTCCATAACGCTTTCCAGCTGCGATGCACCTTTACCGGCAAATGTCGTAAATTCCTCACCAGGCATGGGTTTGGTGTTCAACCCAACCGTGACGCTTACATCGCTGGTATCGGCCCAGTTCATTTCCTGTTCAATTAAACGGATAATCCCATTATTCCCTTGTGCGTTATCACGGTAAGCGAGTAAAGTGACATGATCTACTTGTCCAATGAACCAACGTGACAATGGTTCGTTATCTGCATCCCCAGCAACTCTATTCCCTGTAACGGTGTACGAATCCAGCCAAAATGGCAGATCCATATTCATGGCAACTGCACCATCCTGTCTCACTTGCTCAAATAACAGATTCATATTCGCTACCCAGGATTGTACCAGTGACTGGGCATCTTCTTGCCAAGCTGGTAACACATAGGGCTTGATATCCAGATGAATGGCATCAAATTGCTCGTTGGGCTCAGCAGCCTGATTGTAGTCAGTTACCCATGACGCTAATCTGAGCATGGGGCCTTCACGGCCACTTACCGCCCAGGATGGATCACCTCCCAGCGCTTCAACCGCAATACCTGCACGGCTAGCTTTGGCTATAAACGTCTGGTATACCTCCTTGGAGAGTGTCATGTCTACATTCACGTACAGCCTGTTTATCTTATGTTTAGCTGCATTGGCCAACAGCTCATCTCCGTTGCTAACAGACTGTGCCTGCCATACCCAGGCCGCCCGTATATCCGCGCCGTCAGCTTCAGCAGGTGACTCATTCCCTATCATTATCATCCCTCCGATCAGCAGTAACAGCCAAAATACCTTCCGGGATTGTTTCCCGAACATATACTCCCTCCATTCCTCTACTGTTGTAAAATCACATTTATTATAGCAACCGAGTTATCAAAAACAAATAAGCCCAAGTGCTTAACTTGGGCTTATTACTCTTAAGTTGGTATAGCGGAGGGCTCGTCCGGCTCTATCCCGGTTCTAGTCCTCATATATCATTTTTCGGGTCATGCCTCCATCAATAACGAGGTTGGTCCCTGTGACAAAGGTATTGCTTGGATCAGATAAATATAGACAAGCACGGGAGATATCGGAAGGAACACCCACACGACCGGAGGGATGCTGTTCATGATCCTCCTTTTTCAATTTATCCATGTCACCTGTCTCAATCCATCCCGGACTGATACAATTGACCCGAATTTGGTCTTTGCCCAGTGAGACCGCCAGCGCATGTGTCAGAGCCACAATCGCTCCTTTGGAAGCGGCATAAGCTTCGGTATCCGGCTCAGACATCAGTGCACGTGTAGAAGCCATATTGATAATGGCACCCCCGTGTTCATTGCTTTTCATATGTTTGGCTGCTTCCCGACTCGCCAAAAAGCAGCTTCTCACATTCGTATTGAGTACATCGTCCCATTCTTCCAACGTTAGCTCATAGGGTGATTTCCATTTGGCGAGTCCTGCATTATTCACCAAAACATCAATTTGTTTGAATTCATCTACGGTCGTACGAAAAAGGTTCGTAATGTCACGCTCGCTCCGAACATCACATTGGACAAAAATGGCTTCTCCACCTTCATTACGAATGGAAGCTGCGGCTGCCGCACCCTCCGCTTCCTTGTAGTCAGCAAGTACAACTTTGGCCCCGGCAACCGCATAAGCCTCAGCCACACTCCGTCCTATTCCCTGAGCGGCACCGGTTACAACAACGACCTGATCTGTAAATGACATATTCATTGCCTCCTCTATGGTAATGATCCTTTGATCATAATCTCATTATGCCTCTTCTTATATAAATACACGTCAGGGCCATTAAGAAACGCTTGTCCAGCAAATAATCAAAAAAAGCTCACGCCATCCTGGCGCAAGCTGCTCGGTTTAACCACGTAGGCGTTCAGAATACACGCGATTATATCGCTCGAAGCCTACATAACGCGTTCCTTTGAATGAGAGCCGTCCTTCGTCCCCCTCAGCGCACAAACCATACTCCTCGCCATTCACTTTGAATTCGAGCCGATCTCCACTCTCTACTTCAAAGGTGACGTAGTATAACGTTCGTGCTGTACTGCCTGGTTCAGATTGCGACTGACTCATCTTCATCCGTCTGCTGGTGATACGTGAAGGCACGGTCAACAGCGGCTCCGAGTTGTTGCGTCCCCACCTCCATACCTCTTTTCCCATCGACAGAAGGACTATACCTATAATCAGAACAAATACAACCGGAAAGACGGTTCCAAACAAATCAAACATCCAGGATGATTCAATGCCCATGTCTCTCCCTCCGTTCATACAACTTAGGACAGCCGGAGTCTTGACCCGTCTTCTGTAATGTATATGCGGACGGACACGGAACTTGTTAACCCGATTAAATATTTGAACAATAAAATCAAGGAAGGAGTGAATGAATACATATGTACAACATCAGCTCCAACGGAGATAACAGTCTGAGTAAAGCACTGTGATCTCCGTTCAAGCACACCAACGTTACCATTGGGGATGCATATTTAATAAAGCAAAGTACAATTAGCCAGGGCTGTTAACGGACTCATGCTAATTGTGTGATCACAAGGTGCCGATACAGGTCTTGTTCCGCCCGCAAGTGGCGTAATTGTTAACGCAGTAGAATTACCAGCTGGGTTCCGAACGGTCAGAATAGAATTAATCACGGTTGTCTGTACCAAGGCCATACCCACAATCTGAGACGTTCCCGTAGCTCTCCCAACTACTGTAGGGGCCAAATCCGTCCCATTGAGGGTCAAGATTAATTGACCCGCTTCATTGATGCTCACTTGGAACAAAATCTGATACGTACCAATGGCTGCCAGATTGAATGAACTAGGCCCCGTGCGGGCGATCGTTGTTCCACTTGTTGGCCCATCCTGAGGAAAGCTTACATCCGTACCGGGAGCAACCGTTGCAGCATTATCAGGTGGCATCAGTGCGAAAAAGTCAGCGAATCCCAGCACGCTTCCGGCTGCTCCTGTCGCTCCTGTAGATCCTGTTGCCCCAGCGGGACCAGCTCCTCCTGTCGCTCCTGTCCCACCCACTGCTCCAGCAGGGCCTACCGCTCCTGTTGCACCAGCTGTACCTGCCGGGCCTACTGCTCCAGCAGGGCCTGCCACTCCTGCTGCACCGGCTGTGCCTGCCGGGCCTGCCACTCCTGTCGCACCCGTCGCCCCAACAGCTCCAGTGGGGCCAGGAAAACCTTGAGCTCCAATTGCACCGGCAGGCCCAGGGTTACCCTGCGGACCCTGTGGCCCTACAGCCCCTGCCTCTCCCGGAATTCCCTGGGCTCCCATGGGTCCAGCAGGTCCGACCGGACCTTGAGAGCCTGCGGCTCCAGCAGGACCAGGCTGTCCCTGAGGTCCTTGTGGTCCAGGCGGCCCTCCCGCCGGTCCTTGAACTCCAGGTGGCCCTTCTACCCCTTGTTTACCTGGAATACCCTGTACACACTGCACGCCTTGTATCCCTTGTGGTCCTGTTGGGCCAACGACAGTAGGAGTAGATATGTTCACTTCTGGAGGCGGACATTTTACGTGAACGAACTTCTTAACCACTTTCAATCGGCGTTCTTTTCTTTTAAGTTTACACGGATGTAATGCTGCCTTTTTTCTCTTCATTCGTTTCTTCACTTCTGAATGACTCACCATGTGGACACCTCCCTATGGACATAGTTTAACGTAAGTATGTAGATGAATAGATGCGTGGACGAACAACCAATTTAATTAAAAAGCTCAGCTGATTTACAAGAAAACTATAAATTCCGTAGCAATTGCCCATACGTTTTATCTATATTTCATAACCATCGACTAAAGCGAACTTGTTTACGTAGGGAGATTTGTTCACAGAAAAACTCATGCCAATTGGGCATGAGTTTCATGTTTTAACCATGCAGATTTTTCGAATAATGCCGATTCGTTCGTTCAAAGTAAAAATACCTGTCCCTTGAGCGGGCCTTCTTAAATCTGCTTAGGATGTACAACGATATATGAGTTTTGACAAAAGGGTAACCACGAACTCCATAACGTGTTTAGTTCACTTATGCTGATTTTTCGGTTGTAATACTCTTCATCACAATTAATCTTGTGATCTAACGATTCAGCCAAGTAAAAATGCGTTTCATCGTAACCAACAACAGGAACAAAATGCAAGTAACGTTGTTTGGCATGGACTCTAATAAATAAAATAACAGGTACCCCTTGACTGATCTGTTGCTTCAACGTATTCACATTACCACGTAAGTACTTTGCCTGGTATCCTCGCTTTCTGAAAAAAACAACAACCGCTTTCGGATATACGGTTCCATCCAGTAATTTGCGAGGATAGGTTTCATAAAGCTTAGTACCGTTGGACTCCAAACCGAAATGTCTCAAGACGAACGCACTGGAAAATGCAGCACATTCATAATTCTTTTGCATATCCAGTCGATTGGAAGATTGAATGTAATATGTACTTGGCACATTGACGGTGTTCATGCGATCTTTCTTGGGAAAACTGAAATAGATAGAGATCACCCAGAGGATGATCAACCAAAGTAATACATTGAGAAACAATACTTGTCCTCCTTCGCTTAGCAGACGATATACACTACTCTTTAAGTATCCTTAGGTATTCATTCCTCGCACCAGTTTTTTAGAACCCATTCTTTAATCTGTTCAGCCACTTCCTCTGCTGTAAGTTCTGCCGTTTCAATTTTTTGCATTGGCGGGTCAAATGCAGTTTCCGAATTCTGAAGTAGCCAATTTGCAAAATTCTTGTGATCTTCGATCGAGTTCTCATCCCACCCACGAGCTCTTAAACGCGTCTCGCGAGTAACGTCGTCACAATGCAAATTCATATATAGAATTCGATCAAATCGATCGATGTAGTCGGACGATGCAATGTTTTCCGGCACCATCGTTCCGCATAAAATGGTTCCTCGTCCACTTAGCGATATGCTATACGCAATCCTCAACCAATTCTCTTTGGCAATCTGCCTATCCACATTATCGATGATATCCATATCAAAGACGTCAAATTCGGGAAGCTGCTTGCGAACAAGCGAAGAGATCGTTGTTTTTCCTGTTCCACTTGCGCCTGTCACTATAAATAAAGGTATTTTGTTCATATAAGTTCCCCCAATAACTAAGTCCGCTTCTAAAGTTTCCTCGCTTTGATCACAAAGGTTACAGGTAACACCTTCGCTCTTTTAAGGAGATTATCGCTATTATCATGTAATTGCATAATATCCTCATCGGATTCCTCGATCATGTGTTCAATGACAAATCCCGCTTTTGCTAACGCATTGACATAGGTTGATAGTTGACGATCAGCCAAGGTTAGTTCACCCTGAACAAAATCAGGAGATACCGCATACCACGATTCATCAGAATATGGCTTATTAAAAACAAATCTATCGTTTTCTTCAACAACACATCTATGAATTGGATGAGACCAGCTGAAAATAAAAATGCCATCTTTCTTTAAATAAGAAGCGATTCGGCTGAAAGTACCTTGAAGATCAGTGGTCCAACCGATGGCATAAATCGAATACACAGCGTCAAAATAATTCGTAGGAATACCACATTCCTCTTCCATGGGTGAACTTATCAATGTTGCCGAAATACCGTGTGTCCTCAAGTGTTGTTGTGTCTTTTCTATCTGTTTCTGGGATATATCCATACCCCATAGCTCGCCAGCTTTGTGGTCTCCATGATACTGCAAGGATTGACCATCTCCACAGCCCACCTCTAACATCTTTAATTCTGAGACATCACCAAAAAGTTGGTGTTTTTCTTCTGAGATAAACGCTCCATAATGTGGAAGCACGATCGCTCTCAAAAAGTCATTCCCTTTTGTATTCCAATAGAAGCTGTTTGTTTCATAAACACTGTTCTTGTCCATCTGTTAGCCTCCCTTTATACACTACATACAACCAGAACATCACTTGTTACCTTCGTTGAAATATGTAATCTCATTTCCATTAAGTAAGCTTGTAAAGCCGTTCTTGTAGTAAGGCATCAGTTCATCTGCCTGTGTTATATCCAACCATGCCATCTCAGAGATTTCATCTGGTCTTGATATCCCTTCTCCCCCTCCGACAATTTCTGCTCTGAATGTGATAAAAATGGCATGTTCCTGTATTTCTTCAAATTTACACTCGTTGATTGCTACAATACCGTGCACGCTAACATCAAGTCCTGTTTCTTCTTGGGCTTCCCGGATTGCTGCTTGTTCCCATGATTCACCAGATTCAACAGCTCCGCCAGGCAGCGACCAGCTTGAACGCCCTACATTCTTTACTGCAAGCACTTTAGACTTGGATGGATTGGTCAGTAGTGAGTAAACTACATCGACTCGTTTCATTGATATGAACCTCCTTTCCGGAAACATTAAATATTATTCTTATCACTGAACTCAATGCAAAAAGGTTGCATCTCAGGGTTCAAGCAATACTCTATTCTTTCTCTGAAGTTTTTCCATTCGACTTTTAAAATCGCTTCTTCAATTGGAAAGAAACCAGACTCTAAACTCTCCGATGATGTCATTAATTCCCCACCTATCGGTCTTGCTAGAAATAATGTGTTACAGATTGAATTTTCGATATTCTGAAAGATGCCGCAGAATTTGATGATTTCAATGTCGATGCCAGATTCTTCTTTCGTCTCTCTGATCGCAGCTTGACTAAGAGATTCTCGTTCTTCCACTTGACCACCTGGCATTTCCCATCCTCTTCGTGGACCTCTAATAAGTAATAATTCATTTTTGTCGTTGATCACGATTGCAGCGGCAGATACGATATGTTTTGGAGGGCTCATTTTTTCGACTCCTTCTATAGAGATTGATATACGTTGGAATATAATAATAAAACCAGACTAAAAGAAGTTATATATCCCGTCTTCAAAATAATTGTACTCTTCATCCGTTATTCTTAACTTTCCATACCCGTTATAAAATATTTCTTTATCTCTTTCATTATCAAACGCATTAAGTTTTGGTCTAATGGCTAATGCTACATCATATCTTGGATCGCCATATGCCGCTCCTGCCCAGTCAATAACTCCAACAATATTGCAATCATTAACTAGCACATTATCTATAGTAAAATCTCCATGAATGAAAGTATGGTCTATTGGTTTTGGCCTTGCTTTTTTCAACTGTTGAAGTCGTTCTGCTGAGCCGTCTACAGCAAAGTGAGTTAGATTATATTCTGCTTTGTTAAGCATTGTATCTAACCAGAGACTGTCATTATTCAATAATTCAACAGGACAAGAACATTCATGTATTTTCTTTAAACAGAGCCCAAAGTTAAAAATCGCTTTTTCTTTACTTTGAAGGTCAGGCATCGTAGAGAGAAATTCTCTTAAACTTATTCCGTCAATATAATCCATCAGAAGCCATCTCGATGTCTCCTCAGTATGAAACAAAAATACCTTTGGAACAGGGAGTCCCGAATGATGAAGGTATCGAAGCATCTTATATTCATCGGATAACCATTCATTATATAGATCGTTTTCTGTCTTCTTGATGATGTACTTTTGGTCGAACGTATCCAGAATAGCCACAGTAGAAGTATGACCTTGCTTAGGAAAAGTGATTTTCTGAACTTTCCCTATATGTTCTTTTATTTCAATGGGGAGATCCTGAATATTCATGGTTTCGTCCTTTCTGTTATTTCGTACCCTTTCTGATTGAGTGCACGTTGCATATCGCTCTAAAAGTACAAATCCCATCCCATAATAAAAGTAGCAAATAGGAAAGCAGATATGCCAGACATGATATAAAATACCGTTTGCTTTTTACTGTAATTTCTCTTCAGCAATTTGTAGAACATCAAAACAAGGTACGCCGCTGCTAGAATCACATAAACCAAATTGAAGATGAGATGGATGCGTAATGAAGAATAGGGGGAAAAGCCTAAGGCGCGCATGAACAATAGAGTCGTATTTAAAATCAATGCTACACTGGCAATATTAATAGCAATATGATACTTATCAAAGCCTGTACCGGGTCTTTCCCAGTTTTTTAATTTGTATTTGGATAACCGAATAATATAGCCAATTATCGCTCTCAAACTGAGTAGGATGGCTACTGCAAGCGCAATAAAAGATGCTTTGATCAAGTTTATCGTCAAGTTGGATACGGGCAAAAAGTCATTATAAGGAATGGAGACCTTCTCAATAGTCCCGTTACGCTCAACAACATTTGCAAAGTTACTAAGGTCAAATGTTGTATACTTCTGCAGACTTAACATCGAATATGCCTTCGTAAAACCGGAAACGACCCGTCGCGCAGGCAGATAATATCCTCCACTCTCAGATGTAACCGAATTTGTACTGAAGCTACTTCCAAACACTTTTTGGACAAGACCAACACTATAAGCCATTTCATTTGACTGGTTTGTCATGACCACTAACCCAAATTTAGACTCCGGGTCAATAACAAATTTACTTGTAAAGCCCGCCGTACTTCCAGCGTGTTCAAGTGCAGGCACCCAGTACTCCACTTCAAAGAAGCCATGTGCAATTCGAGGATTAGAAGTTCCATCATAATATAGACTTGGTGACAGCATCTCGTCTAACGTTTCCTTATTCGTGAATAATAAATTGCTATGATCCACCGGCATTAAAGCTGCGAGAAATTTAGCTGCATCCTCTGCTGTGCCAATGGCGGCCCCCGCAGGGTATAAGCTTATGTATGCTCTGTTCTTAGGGATGAGTTTCAGACTCGTAGTGTACCCTTGAATCTCATTTCTCTTTTTCAAGACGTTTAGATTATCATGCTGTGACGGGTGCATCGAAGTTTCTTTCATATTCAGCGGTTTAAATATATGTTCATTTACATATTTATAAAATGGTTGTCCGCTTTGCACTTCAACGATGTAAGCAGCCATAGCCGTACCATAGTTTGAATAAGCAACGACACTCCCAGTTTTATCAATCTGCCTTGGCTCAAATTTTTGTAAAGCTTCACCTAACTCCACAATATCACTCTCGGATGAATACCATAAATCGATCAATCTATCCTCCCACCCTGCGTTATGATGCATTAGGTTCCTTAGGGTGATGGGAGCATCGTATTCAAGCTTCTTAAGAAACCCTTCTGGTAAATATTCCTGAATATCGGTATCCAAATCAAGCTTCCCCTGCTCTACAAGTTGCATAACACTCGTCCAGACTAACAGTTTAGAGGTTGAACCCCATTCAAATACACTAGAGGTGTCTGCCTGTCTCTTTTGCTCAAAATCTGCGTAACCATAGGCCTTATTCACAATCGTCTCACCGTTCTTGATAGCTACAACCGATACGGCAGCGGTTTTCTTTTGATTTGTGGCCACATATGAATCAATCGTTTCCTCTAGTGAAGACAACGCAATTCTGGAGGGTGTTGTCTCCACCTGCTCTACCTCAGCGCGCGCAGATACCGGACATGTCATTATGATGAATACAAGTACAAGAACAGAAGCGATTGCTTTATTAACATAGGAATATTTTTGATTAATCTTCATCCGCTACCCCCTTATTATCTAATATAGTTTTCATGCCTTTATAACAAAGACTATAGGGAACATATTTGATTTATTGGCAAAATTGTTATTTTGTAGTTGCATTAATTCATCATCAGATTCCTCAATCAATTGCTCAATGGCAAATTCAGTTTTGGCCAACGTATTCACATAGGTTGATAATTTACGACCGATAGTGGTGGCTTAAATCAATTCCACATTTTGAGAAAATTACCTTAATTATTTCTATAATAACCCATGCTGCAATATTCGCGAAGTACATTTAAAAGCGCATACATTTCACTCCAAATCAAAAAGAACCTCAGGAGCGTTCTTCGTGAATATAGCTAAGCGTTATATCAGACCCATCTTACTATCTTTTCGCTGACATAAGTTTGTAGTTATACAAGTTGATTTATTGCTTCCCATCTGAGTTTTAGTTATAAAAAGTATCATTTATATATTGAATCATATTACGCATCCTCCCTGCCTTGGGCAGCGGAAAGAAAGCATCGAACAGTTAGAGAGAGGTGTCCTATGGAATAATATATGGTTACATATCAATCCAGCAACATAAATTATTTTAAAATATAAAAATCCCTGCTAACTTTTAATGTCAGCAGGGATCCTTTTTCATTTTTAAACTTCCACAGCTTCCGGTCTTTTCACTTGAAGAGGCGGAGGAATAAGCCACCCTTTTTCTTTACTCATTTGGAGAATACGAAGGCCTAAAGCGGTTTTGGTAACGTGATATTTCGCAAATAAGGCTCCGATATCTTCTCTAATGGATTGGCCCATAACTTGACTACAAGCAACCAATCCCATTGAAGTATCAGAAGCAATACTTGCTGCTATCTCAGGATCTGTAATCCTTGCACCAACAGGAATGTCTTCCAGTTTTACTGGAGGTCTTTCTGGTAAAACTGGTGTTGTAGCAATTCCGTTATCAATGAGGAGAGTATCACACTCTTTGATCTCAAGTTTAGCTTGATCAATTAGTGCCTCCAATATTTTTTTCAAATCTTTATCTCCTGCATGATTAGAAAATGCTTGGTAAAAGGAAAGTGCCCCCTTCGCGACCGTTGAACATTGCCATACGCTGAAGATTTCACCGTAATGCATAGGTTCATTTTTTGGATTACCACTTAATATTCCCATCATAACAGCTCCTTCAAATTTTAATGACCACCAGAAGTATAGTTCCATGTTCATGAGATACATATTCATAAGTAAAAAAATACCGATGGTATAATGGATTCATTTTTTTCGCACAGCGACACGCATGTAAAAAGCGCTAGTTTTGTCCATTAATTGTTTGCTAATCCGCCTGCGGAAGGGTAGGAAATCGGATAATTCTAAACTTCTGGGTATACTACAGCAAGTCAATTTAACATCGATAAGGAGGATGAGCTAATGAAAGAAGAATTGAATTACGGTACAGATTATAAGTTTATTCCTGTAACTTCAGTGGGAAGTGGTATGGGGACTGAAATACTACCTGATTTATTTTGCTACACGATTCAAATTGTAAATATCTGTTTAGTAGGTAACCCGAAATCTGACGAGTTCGTTTTAGTAGATGCCGGAATGCCAAAGTCAGCAAATGAAATAATTTCTGTCATTGAGGAACGTTTCGGTGCAAACAGCCGGCCCAAAGCAGTAATTTTGACCCATGGACACTTTGATCATGTCGGAGGGGTGATCGAACTCGTAGAACACTGGGGAGTTCCGGTTTATGCACATCCGCTAGAGCTCCCGTTCCTCACAGGGGTAAAAAATTACCCGGAACCAGACCCTACGGTTGAAGGTGGTTTGGTAGCGAAGATGTCGCCATCTTTTCCCAATGAACCAATAAACCTTGGAAGTCATGTACAAACGTTACCCCCGAACGGAAGTGTACCCCATATGCCAGGATTTAGGTGGATTCATACCCCAGGACATTCTCCCGGTCATGTTTCGTTGTTTAGGGAAAGTGACGGAGCGTTAATCGCAGGTGACGCCTTTGCTACTGTAAAACAAGAGTATATGTATAAAGTATTAAATCAGGAATTGGAGATAAGTGGACCCCCTCGCTATTTAACAACTGATTGGGAAGCTGCAAAGCAATCTGTTGTTAAACTTGAGAGTTTAAAGCCATTGGTTGCTGTAACTGGCCATGGACTACCGATGTCTGGTGAATTACTAACAACAAGCCTGAGAAAACTGGTTAATGAATTTGACCGTATTGCCGTTCCGGATTATGGAAAGTACGTAAACTAATTTTTCTCTTCGAGCATAGTACTGTGAAGTGATAAATATGAGTGCGCTGTGGAAATGTGATTTTTTCAGTTGTTTTCAAAAAAAATAAGCCCCCAGCAGGGGGCAAAACGTTGATATATCAGCTTTTTTTGATCAGTCTTGATGACTAAGCGTACATCAAGTCCATAAACCCGCGAGTTACTTCTCCACCTTCTGCTGGTTCGGGCTGGTCTGCCTGTGCGTGTTCTGCCATGCAAGCCTTCACCGCTTCCTCTGTCGTACAACGATTCGCATCGTCACATGTGTAGCATAATTGAAGCATATATCTGGTTAAATCGTCCGCCTGCGTGAATTGAGTCTGATCGTTGGTTCTCATCTTCATCACTCCTTCTCTTGTTGAGTTAAATATATCACCTTCTAACAGTTTTATTTGTGATTTATTTCACAAACTAAACAAAAAAGAAAAGGAACCTTTCGGCTCCTCACTTTCCCTATATCTAATCACATCGATAACACTCTACATTTAAAGCACTTTCCAATGTACACCGCCGTCCACCGTTTGCAATAACAACGATCTTTTGGCATCTGTATTCTCAACCAATACCCAGCCTAGCTTGGAGGTAATCATCTGAATCTTCACGATCTCGGGATAGTCTTCGAGTATTTTCTCAAGCACACTGCTTGCAGGAAGAGCATTCCACGTTTTACCCGTATCCTTGGTGTGGTAGGTTATGCCCTTTTGCATGGCCCAACCTTCCGATGCATTCAAAAATACAGGTGAAAGATTGCGATTCGCACCCGTTTGTTTGTTTAAAGTAAAATTGGACAGCTTCCAGCTCTTTCCGCCATCAGCGGTAAAGAATCCATTGAATGTCGTGCTCTCCCCATGGGAACATGACATGGACATCCAGGCTGACTGTGCTTCACGTCCAAAAAATTGTGGTGGACTGATACTGAAATTACCACACCCGTTGAATTTTTTTCGATCAAAGAAAGATGGTCCTGCATCCCAGTTCTCTCCGCCGTCTGTGGTCACATACAACTTCGGTGTACCGAACTCAATCGCTGTCAAGAAACCATGCTTCGGATCCGAGAAAGTCATGCCTGTGGTATATCCACGTCTGGAAATCTCTTCTGCTTCCTGTTTATTGTCTTCATCACTGGATGACATCCGATTCCAGGTAATTCCGCCGTCCTCGGTAAAGTACAGTTTCTTGTCCTGCTTACCAATAGCGGTATCTACCGTGGTAAGAATCCAGCCTTTTTCAGGAGATACAAATGAGATCGCAGTCACTTTATCCGTCTTGGATAGAGAAGAGAGACTCCAGGTTACGCCCCCATTGTTGGTGCGAAGCACCATGGTATCTGTTCCCCCCATGCCTTCTCGAACAATCCAACCATGTGTACGATCTACAAAATAAATGCTTTGTCCATATTTAGGGTTAGCCGGAAATTGTACATTTTCCGAGGGTGAAATATTAGTCCAGGTTTTCCCCTGGTCCTGTGTATAGTACAGTCGCAACGCATTCCGCGTCACACCCCACGCCAATCCCCCGTTGTCATTGAGCAACTGAAAATCGGTTAATCGGGTCTGTATTTGGTACTTGGCCATATCTGCAGATTCTGTACTGTTTACAGGGGGAACGACAGTTAATGTCTGCCCTGTATTCCCGGCGTCCTCTTGCTGCTGCGGAGGTTCTGCTACCGGAGGTTGATCTGAGTCGGTGCATGCAGCGAGTAAGGCTGCTATACCTATAGACAGCAATGCTGTCTGCGCGATTTTGATCCATTGCGAACGCAAGTGGGTTCCACCTCTCTCATCCAATATACAGGCGCGCATGCCTGTCCTATGGCGTTATATTTACGATTCATCAGAATCCACTGCTCCTATTCTACCACAAACCTTGCGTAAAAGGCTCATTGCCCCATCTAGGGCTGCCCTACTCCCTCTTTTCAACTGAAGCTCTGGGCTAGGTGTTGCACATGTATATCATTAATTTCATCCTAAACTGTTTTTCGACGGAATAATTGGTAAAAAGACATGAAATGTGAACTATTTTATAGACAACACTCGCTTTATATTCTGTAATCCCTTAATATGGATGGGAGTATAACCCAAAAGGAGTGGATATGAACATGACAAATAGTGCAGCATTGAAACCAAGTCGTGTCGTGATTGTAGGCATGGGTGCGGTGGGAACAACAACGGGATACACGCTAATGTTGAGACAGCGTTCGTCCGAGTTGGTATTTGTGGATGTGAATCATGATAAGGCAACCGGCGAAATGCTGGATATGAACCACGGTCTTCCGTTTACGGGTGGCGTGAAAGTATGGGCTGGCGATTATTCCGACTGCAAAGATGCAGATATCATTATTATTACAGCAGGTGCTTCCCAGAAACCAGGCGAGACCCGGATTGATCTGCTGAAGAAAAATGCAAGCATTTTCAAAGAAATTATTGAGCGTATTACTGAAGTGAATTCTCATGGTATTTTGTTAATCGCAACGAATCCTGTAGATATTCTGTCCTATACTTCATGGAAACAAAGCGGATGGCCGGCTTCTCGTGTCATTGGTTCAGGTACATTGCTCGATAGCGCACGTTTCCGTTACCTGATTGGTAAGAACAAAGGGATCGACCCACGGAGTATTCACGCCCACATTATTGGTGAGCATGGTGATTCCGAAGTACCCGTATGGAGTTTGGCTAACGTTGCAGGAACAGATCTGGAATTGGATGAAGAAACACAACAGGATATCTTTGACCGTACCAAAAATGCAGCGTATGAGATTATTAATGCCAAAGGCGCAACTTCCTATGCAATCGCCCTTGCTCTGGACCGCATTGTAGCTGCAATTCTCGGCAACGAAGGCTCCGTTCTGAACGTGTCCACATTCCTCGAAGATTACAATGGCGTCTCGGATGTCTATCTGGGCGTACCATGTGTTGTAGATCGCAACGGTGTGCGCGAGATTCTGCCTCTTCCATTGAATGAATCCGAGAAAGTGGCTTTCCAGGCTTCTGCTAACAAATTAAAAGAACAAATCGCTGGATTGGAGTAACCCAGGCTTAGAACACGAACTCTTTTATGTTATGAACAATTCAACGCATTAAACGTTATGAATTAAGATACTCGTTATAGCCCAAAGAACCATTTGTTTCTTCCAGAGAGAAAATTCAAATGGTTCTTTGGTTTGATATCAATAATAAGAAAGACTGCTTAAGATACTAGACGTCTGATTAGGTTAACATAATATTAATTATGTTATAATATTCATCATCTATATGAACACAGAAAGAGCCTGTCACTTGGACAGACTCTTATTTTGGATTACATATTGGCTTTCTTACTTCTTAATATGTCGGGAGTTTAACATCCAGCAGAGCCATGGCCTCTTCTTTCTCCCTGCTGGTGACATGTGTATAGACAGTTGTCGTTTGAATCGATGCGTGACCGAGCAGCTCCTGTACCGTACGCAGGTCGGCTCCACGCCGCAACATCATGGTCGCGAAGGAATGACGCAGCTTATGACTGGAGTAGTTTTGACGTTGATTGGTTGGTGATTCCTGCTGGAAGCGTTCAAAGGTTTCCGTTGATATGAGCTGAATGCTGCGAATCGACAGTCTCTTTCCTTTTTGCGAGACAAACAGTGCTTCCTCTTTCGGTCGCCAAGGTTCCAAACGCTCAGCCATCGCTTGAGACAATACGTTTGCCACGGTCTCCGGTACAGGTAGCGAGCGCCATTTACGACCTTTACCAAATACATCCAATGTACGCCGCTCCGCATTATAGTCTTTGCAATCCAAAGCATGCACTTCTCCAACCCGTAATCCCATATACCCCATCAGTAGGAAAACAGCCAGATTGCGTGTGCGATACTTGCCTTCTACCGACTCCAGGAAACGTGTCAGCCCACTTTCATCAAGGAAAACGGGCGCACGGTTCTTCTCGGTTTTGGATTTTTTGATCCCAAAGGCAGGATTATTGGTTAACAATTCGAGCTCAATGAGGGACTTGTAAAAGCAGTTCACCGCCGCATGTTTGCGATTTCTCGTGGCATCACTAACCCCACGCTCCCGGGCACGGGACAGAAAAGACAACACATGCAGCTTTTTGACCTGCTCCAGTGACTTCCCTTGAATGGAGATCAGGAATTCCACCACGTCACCCGTGTATGATTTTACCGTATGGCCTGTATATCCGGCGTCCTTCATCCATATGTGAAAAGCTTCTAGCTCGTCCGCATATTGCTCCTGGATCTCCTCAGTCATCATCTGTCTTCCTCACCTCAATTCGGTTAAAATTGACTAAGATTAATTACACGGGCACTGCGATGACAGAACAACCTTCCTAAGCTAAACAGATACCCTACTCTTCTTCCACTATGACAACGTTGATCAACGGAATAATCACTTCGGGTTCGCCCTGACTGCGCGTAAGTACAAACGATGGCAATGGATTCTCGTGCAGGCCATTTACGGATTCACAGATCTGAGTATACATATCCATATGCAATGTCTCACCTTCACCCGCCACATCAATGAGAGGCCAATCGTTCTGAACACAGGCAGGCCAGTTCGCCAGTTCATTCGCCGGCACAATACTTAATTGCTGAATGGACGGATCGATACGGTAGATTCCTTGCCGTTCAGGTTCATCACCCAGCTTGTCCACGGCAAGCATTCGAGCAGATGACTGGTCCGGTGCAGAATAGAGTGAATAACACCACGGCGTCACGCCCCATGCCATCGCAATTAGACCTTCTTCCAGCAACGTATCCGACAGTTCCCCTTCTGCAAATTGTTCAATCAGATTGTGGTTACCTGGTCCGATCAGTTCCTCTATACGTTGAGCAAGTCGAGGCAGGTCAGCGAGAATGAATCCTCCTCTGCCGTAGGAGTCAAACACATGGTGATTTCTGCTCCACACAGCTTGAGATGATGAATTCAAGGACGCTGCTTCTGCCGGGAAAAGCGATATATATACGGTAATCACCTGCGCGTACTTAACCATCGCAATCTGCTCAGGTTCAAGCGCGCCTTCAGCAATGCGAGGTGTTTTCATATGCAAGGAGATTCGAAGTTCGTATTCCCCTTCTGTAAATGCTGACCAACCCAGATTAACCTGCTGTTCTACACCTTCAATAGAAGCAATGGAGATCGTGCTATCCGGTTTCAGGTTAACAGCATACTGCATGTATGCCAGCTCCTGACCATAGATGATATTGGCATCCTGACGATTGACCGGTGAATCCAACGGTTGTGCAATGACAGATACCTTACGTCCATCCTTCAGAAGACGCTGCGGATCAATATCCAACTGTAAGGTTTGTGAATCCTCTAATTGTGAAACAATTAATTGCGCCTCTGCAAGTACGGATGAGTCAGCTAATGCAAATCCAAAAGTTGCATTTTGATGATTTGAATTCGTATGTAATGGTGTGTTCATGATACATCCCCTCTCTTATGTCTGATGGCATGTCACAACCCCAAATATATTTCATATTTGGCTTAGCCGCAACCCCGCCCCCGTGATTAAGTTCGTCACGTCCCTAATTACTTACCCATATATGAAGAAAATTCCAACCTTCCCCTGCTGTTATCCTCCTTTGTCCTGCTATATAAAAAAATCCCCATCCCGCTTCGCCTAAGCGATACGAAATGAGGAAAAATGAAGATGTTCTCGGGTAAAGACCTTCTCGACTAATCTATTTGTCCTTCGCTCTGAAAGCACTGGAGATCCGGCGTGCCGGATTCAGATGACTGTAATGCCGTCCATACGCAAAGTAGATAATCAATCCGATGATCAACCAAGCAAAGAACGTTATCCATGTCAGAGCCGCAAGGCGTGTCATCAGGTATACACAACCCAAAGCACTCAGAATCGGAATCAGTGGCACAAGTGGAACGCGGAATCCGCGTTTGAGATCCGGGTTATTTTTACGCAACACAATAATGCCCAGACTTACAACTGCAAAAGCAAACAACGTTCCGATGTTCGTAAGCTCTGCCAAGTGTCCCAGCGAGATGAACCCGGAGAACAAAGCCACGATAATGCCTGCAACCCATGTTCCTACCGCCGGTGTCTGACTCTTACCACTAACTTTGGAGAAGACGGGAGACAGCAGTCCGTCACGAGACATGGAATAGAGCAGTCGTGTCTGGCCATACATCATGACCAGCAATACCGTCGTAATCCCCGCAATTGCTCCAAGAGATACGATCCAGGATAATCCCTTTAATTGAACAAATTCAAATGCAAACGCCACCGGATCACTTACATTCAACATGTTATACGGCACAATGCCTGTGAGAATCAACGAAACAACAATGTAGAGCACCGTACAGATCGCCAGTGACGCAATAATACCGATCGGCAAATCCCGTTGTGGCCGTTTGACCTCTTCTGCCGCAGTGGAGACCGCATCAAATCCGATGTAAGCAAAAAATACCGTAGCTGCTCCCGCAGTTACGCCTGAGATACCAAAGGGCAAGAAGGGTTGCCAGTTCGTTGGCTCTACATAGAAGACACCCACACCAATGAAGATCAACACCACGATAATTTTGATCGCGACCATGATGCCGTTCGCACGAGCCGCCTCCTTCACCCCTCGGGTTAACAGGAAGGTGATAATTAACGTAATGACCGCAGCCGTGATGTCAAAATAAGTTCCTTTTTCCGGACTGAACGCACTCGTCAGTGCATGTGGTAACTCCAATCCGAATCCGGACAATAACGTCTGGAAATATCCTGACCACCCGCTGGCTACTGCCGCACTCGCGAATCCATACTCCAATATCAGATCCCATCCCAGAATCCAGGCAATCACTTCACCAAAAGCCGTATAACTATACGTGTACGCACTACCCGATGCCGGTATGCTTGAGGCAAATTCCGAGTAACACAAGGCAGCGAATGCACATATGATACCTGCCAGCAAAAATGACAGTACAAGTCCGGGTCCGGCATACGTTGCGGCAGCTACACCGGTAAGCACAAAAATGCCTGTACCAATAATGGCACCTACCCCAAGTGTGGTTAAATCCAACGGACCGAGCGCTCGTTTCAATGCACTGTTGTTATCGCCCCCGGAGGCAATTGGTTTTTTACGAAATAATGAAGATCGTTGTTCGTTCTCACGCATAGTCATGTTCCTCTCGTCATGAATCTTAAATGTGCTATGGATGTAGCAGAGATTGGATGGCTTCCCATCTGTTCTATGAAAAAGTCATTTGTTCTATCTTATCGATCACCTATAAAAACCTATCGAATTCTACACGTTATCGCGTTGCTTGGTTAAATTTATTTTTAAGGATCTCTTATTTTGTTCTTTTTTCGCGAAAATTATCATGAACTGTTGCACGGTGATGAATATGAAAATCGTTTTAAAACAAAACTGCGTATAATTTATATTATGCGCAGTTTTATGAGCCTTAATTTTCGTGATTAATACATTATCATCCTTGTTATCCGAAGTTAAGAAAAAGAGAGCTCTTTTCGTCTTTTTCCGCTGTCTCTTCCTCTCTTATCCTGTCTAATTCAACGATATGAAGGCATGTAAAAGAGCCACATATCATTATGCGGCCCTTCATTTCTTACTATAGGTAGAATTGTATATAAAAATACGAACTGACTTCATTTCAGTTTTCTATGAAAAACGATTCATGAAAAAGCAATTCTCTCCGCATCCGACATCCGATATTGGGATAACAAATAATCTTTGCTCTTCATCGCCGTATGACGAATTGCGTCCAGATCAACATGGAGCAGCTTGCCCTCTCGCTTCACGAGTCTACCTGCCACAAAGACCGTATCCACGTTGGATGGATTGGCAAATTGCACAACAGCGCCGATTGGATCATGAACGGGGAACATATTCAGATCGGTGGTCCGAATCATGATCAGATCTGCTTCCTTCCCTGGGGTCAACGTGCCCACCTTCTGTTCCAATCCCAATGCTTGGGCACCAGCTGAAGTTGCGAATCTCAGTACTTGGCTTGACTGCAAGTTCAATTCACCCGGCATCTCACCCTGTTTCAGAAGTTGTTCATTGGCTCTGGATCGTTCAGCTTGCAATGCAAACTTCATCTGTGAGAACATATCTCCGCCTGTGGACGTTACCACATCTACACCCAGTGTAGGGGTTCCCCCGTGTTCAAGAAAATATCCGGTGCCCGGATATCCATGCCCCATCATCATTTCGACCTCAGGTGTGACCGACAAGGAAGCGCCGCTATCTGCCAGCATTTTGTATTCATCCATGCCCATAGTGTTACCATGAACAATATTCACTCTTGGACTCAACAGTCCCGCTTCGTACAAGTGGCTAATGGATCGATCCACAGAACCCCAAGTGCCAAATCCGGCATGCATGGAACAGATTGCATCCAACTCTTGAGCCAGCTCGATCTCCTTCACGGTTGTATCCCAATGGCTGAACTCCGGACCACGAATAGCAAGCCCATAGGTAAGCAGCTGATCCCGTGATGAAAAATACCGTTCTTTGACTCTTCGCACATCATTCGAATATGTCAGTAGGCTATCCCGATTCCAATAGTTTGTCTCACCAGGTACTCCGTGAGCAAATACCGCGCGAATCCCCGCATCCTGAAGTCCACGAATCAGTTCATCTGTGTGCTCAGTGGAGTATGGCATGCTCCAATCTAATACGGTCGTCACTCCTGCATTAAGCGCTTCCAAGGAACCGAGCAGGTTAGCAATATAACTATCTTCTGGACGGAGCTTGCTTCCCATCGCACCATAATAGAGATTCTGCAAATAAACGGGTAACGACCAGTTGGTTCCCGCTGTTTTGACCAGTGATTCCCACATATGCCGATGCGTGTCCACCAGCCCAGGCATAATAATCATCGATGAAGCATCAATGACCTCCGCACCCGGAATATCCAGGTCGGGCTGGATCGCCATGATCAGTGAATCCTGAATCAGAACGTCTGCCCTCTTATACTGTCCAATTCGAGCATCCATCGACAACACACAGCCATTTTTCAACAGATAACTTGTCCGCACAAGACACATCTCCCATCTGATTTGGTTAGAAAGACGATCACATTCTTTATACGAATTCGTACTGCTTCTGACTATTTTTTCGCTAGTATATATACATTATATAGTTATTGTTAGTATTTATCAATTTTGGGATTTGCGTTTCGCCCGAAATCTTCTAACCTTCATCAGATTGCCACACATCTTATCATCACAGTACTTCTGTGTTCTGCTTCGGGTGTCATCATAGAACATCCAGCGACAATCCGAATTATCACAGATCCGAATCCGATTACTCTCACCCTCCACCAAAGTCATAGCAAAGTCAGCAGCAACCTCAGCCATAACCTGCTGCCAATGAGCTTCTACAGCTACCAATCGAAGTTTCAATTCCTGATCAATTGTAATCAATGTTCTTTTTACACGCCCTGCTTCCATAACGCTGTTCAACCATTGTTTTTCTGTATCCGTTAATGATGACCCACAAGACAAGCGGGCTCCAAGAGCCATCAATTTATCCCTGAAATTTCTCATCGATAACTCATCTTCTGGAGAGGCAGGGACAGAAGCCTGAAGTTGCCATCGATCCAAAAATTCTTGCTGCCAGCTCCCCTTACCGAGCCTGTCCTCCGATCGATCTCCCCCACGCCAATCATGATAATCGCTGTTTACAAAATCAGTCCAAAGTCTGTCCATGTTTACCTCCGTTCAGTGTAACTATCTTAATTCAATAAAGGCGGTTACACTCTGTCTTTGATGTGTTATATTAAGTGTAACCTCATTAATCAGTTTTAGCTAGTTACGTCATACATCACAATAATACTCAAGGAGGAAACGGCAATGACAAAAACAACAGCATTAGATGTGTTACTGATTCAAAAGGATGATACATGGGATCAATGCAATTGGATTGTACCTTTGTCGAAGTCCTTGGAAGGTCTTACAGCAGAACAAGCAGCCTGGATTCCACCCTCAGGAGGATTAAGCATCTGGCAGTTGGTTAACCATATGTATTATTACAATCATCGCTTATTATGTCGTATTCAAGGTAAAGAGCCTACTCTTCCTGCTGTAGACTCCAATGAATACACGTTTGGTAATCCTGGGGATGCAACGGATGAAGCCGGATGGAATACACTGATGAAGAGTACAGCTCGATTAGCCCAACAGTTGCGAGATCAATTGGCTGCACTTGAAGAATCTGACCTTGAAGCTGCATATATGGATTCCAAAGAGAAATGGGCACACGAACTTGCCCGGTGGATACTTCACGATGCCTATCACGCAGGCCAGATCGTGCTCCTTCGCAGACAGCAAGGAAGCTGGAAAATCGTTTTCTAAAATAATGCTTGAACTGCTAGCGCTTACAGGAATAAGATGAACTTATTAATGTTACAGCTTGTTTAATACACTATATAATTGAATAGGATCTTCGGGGTAGGGTGTAATTCCCAACCGGCGGTGATGTTCTTCGGAACCAGCCCGCGACTCGCTAGTTGTTCTTAACAAAGGACATCTAGCGACTGACTTGGTGTGAATCCAAGGCCGACGGTACAGTCCGGATGAGAGAAGATCAACACATTGACATGCCGTTCATGGGAAGGCCTCTTTCCTGACGCATGTCCTTGGATGAGCCCCCGTTTATTTGGTTTATACCAAAACGGGGGCTTTTGTCGATTTTGCCAACTGAAGATTCCGTGTTCTGACGAAGGAGTCCTGAATATGGAAAAGACATCAGCAGCATCACCTGTTTACCGCAAGGAACGAAGTAATACCGGATTCTGGCTTGTAGTTCTCGGAGCTGCCCTGTGGGGTGTGGACCCACTCTTCCGCATTATTTTACTCAAAACAATGACATCCACACAGATTGTACTGGTCGAACATATCATCGTAAGTCTGGTCGCCATTCCCGTGCTGTGGAAATTCCGGGCTGATCTGAAAAACCTGCGTGCTCGCCACTGGATTGCGGTGATCTTTATCTCATGGGGAGGATCAGCACTCGCAACAGTATTGTTCACCATGGCACTTACACATAACGATCCGAATACGGTGCTGTTATTGCAAAAAATGCAACCCCTCTTTGCTATCGTACTGGCTAAGCTGTTATTGAAAGAAACGTTGCCACGTCGCTTCGGCGGACTGTTCATCATCGCATTAGCAGGAACGTATCTACTTACATTCGGCTTCACATTGCCATTAGGGAACTGGGACAACTGGATCCATGCTGGAAGCTTATTATCTCTTGGAGCTGCTGCTTTATGGGGAGGTTCAACGGTTATGGGCCGACTGATGTTAGGGCAGGCACGTTACGAAACCGTCACCTCCCTTCGCTTCGTGGTTGCTCTCCCGCTCCTGATCTTTATGACGTGGAACGAAGGTGCGGCATGGACACTTCCATCCGGAACTGGAGAACAGACTGCTGTCATTCTCAACATTCTCGGTCAGGCCTTGTTACCAGGTCTGCTCAGTCTTCTGTTGTATTACAAAGGTCTGTCCTCAACCAAAGCTTCTGTTGCAACTCTCGCGGAACTTAGCTTCCCGATGGCAGGTGTGTTGGTGAACTGGATTGCTTTCCGAACATTGATTACATGGGAGCAACTGCTCGGTTTTATCCTGATATGGGTGGCGCTTTTCGCCATTTCCAAACAGCAGGAACGATCATCAACTCCGGCCGATGCGGCACCAAAGCTGCGAACAGAGTAAGGTAATGTCCGAGCATCACATATAAATCAATAATCATCAAATATTAAAATTAAACCATTGCACATCAATTAGATGAGCAGTGGTTTTTTATTTCCATGACTCGATAATAATTGAACTGTTTTGTCTTTTGTCTAAACCGGTGGTACGATGACATATGGAATAAACAGATGAATTATATTCAGAGAGGAACGATCAACATGTCTTCATTCTCATATACCTCCTACGACGCCGTAGGTTTGGCTGAACTGGTCCGATCCCGGGAAGTATCCCCGGTTGAATTGCTGGAAGCGGCGTTTGCACGCCTTGAAGAAGTGAATCCGCAACTTAATGCGGTCATTCGTACATATGAAACCCGTGCACGGGAGGAAGCTGGCTTAGTTCGCCCTGGAGAACAACCTTTTGCCGGTGTGCCCCTGCTCTTGAAAGATATTTCGCAATCTTTGGAAGGTGAATTTCTAACTTCAGGCTCACGTTTGTTCAGCGAGCATCGCGCATTACGCAATTCGAATTTTGTCACTCGACTGCGTGATGCAGGTTTTATCATCATGGGACATACCAATACGCCCGAGTTTGGCTTGAAAAATATTACCGAGCCCCGTCTTCATGGTCCAAGTCGCAATCCATGGAATATTAATCACTCCCCAGGCGGTTCAAGTGGCGGTGCCGCCGCCGCTGTAGCTTCCGGTATCGTTCCACTTGCCGGTGCCAGTGACGGAGGCGGTTCGATCCGTATCCCGGCTTCTTTTAGTGGCTTGTTTGGTCTGAAACCAACTCGCGGGCGCACACCTGTAGGACCAGGAGTTGGTCGACAATGGCAAGGCGCGTCGATTGATTTCGCCCTCTCTCGCTCGGTTCGGGACAGTGCTGCATTGCTTGATACCTTACAAGTCATACAGCCTGAAGCTGCATTTCATGCCCCACTCTTTCCAGGCAGTTACTTGGCAGATATGAGCTATCCACATCAACGCAAACTGAAAATTGCATACACAACCGATTCGCCCGTAGGTACACCCGTCAGTCCAGAAGCCAAAGAGTCTGTATTCAAGCTCGTTCGCTGGTTGGAAGACCAAGGTCATCATGTTGAAGAAAAGCTGAGCCCAGTCAACGGAGTCAGATTAATGGAGAACTATTACATGATGAACAGTGGAGAGATGGCCGCGATGATCTCTTCTATGGAACGCTCCATGGGTCGGGCTCTGACCTCCGATGATATGGAGATTGAATCATGGGTTCTGGCTGAAGCTGGAAAAAAGGTGTCCGCTGCGGAATTCGTGCATAGCTTAGCTGAATGGGATGTAGCTGCAGCCCAGATGTCCACTTTGTTCGAGCGTTATGACTTCTACATCACACCCGTTAATGCTTTTCCTGCGCCTAAGATTGGTGAATTAACACCTCATGATGAACAGATCCATAATCTGATGCGGATTAGTGAGTTGGACAAGACCCAGCAGCAACAACTCATCTATGAAATGTTTGAGCCAAGCCTTACTTATACTCCGTTCACCCAACTTGCAAATCTGACCGGCCAGCCTGCGATAAGTGTACCTCTGCATATGACACCTGAAGGTTTGCCAATGGGCGTTCAAGTGATGGCAACCAAGGGACGCGAAGATTGGTTATTACATCTGGCTGCACAGCTGGAACAATCAGAACTCTGGGTCGGAATGAAAGGTAACCCCATGTTTCCAGCTTAGAACGTTCAGCGTGTATCTACCTTTATCATTGATCTTTACCCACCTGAGTAGGATGTGTTGCCAAAATAGTGCATGAAAGCTTCGTCTGCTCCGCATACTGAAAGCAAAAATAGCGGAGGAATGTGACGAATGAATATCAAACAGTCTCATAAACAGTCCTTTCGTATCCCTGCCAAAACGGGATATGCTCTGAAAGTAAACAAGGGTTCTTTATTACGTATAACAGATCTGGAGGGACAGCAGGTCATTGATTTTGTGGCTTACGATGCGCACGATGCTAACCATCGCTTGGACCCCGGTGTGACCATGGACGTATTGCGTACTTACCGAATTAAACCTGGACAGTTTGTGTATTCCAATCAATATCAACCAATACTCAAGATTGTCCGTGACACCGTTGGGGTACATGATTTCTTTAACTCCGCTTGTCGTCCAGAGATGTATGAGGTGTTATACGATAAAAAGGACCACGCCAGTTGTTATCACAATCTGAACACGGCACTGGAACCCTTTGGGATCTTACCACCGGATCAACACTATCCCTTTAATCTGTTTATGAAGTCCGTTGTTGAGGGTGAAGGTAAGATTGATGTTGTAGCTCCCGATTCTCGAGCGGGGGATTATATCGAGATGGAGGCATTAATGGATCTCACGATTGGGCTCTCCGCTTGCCCTTGTGAAGAAAGCTCATGCAACGGCTACAACTGCACTCCAATCCAATTGGATGTGGAACTTTAACAGAATAACAAGGCCTTGTTATGATACAAAGCAGCTTGTTCTAATTCACTCCTTGCGGGAATACGATGACTTGTACCCATTTTCTGTGACGACTGGTACAATTCATCGAACCCGTTAAGGAGTGAACGTGTTTATGTCTGTACTGTTCAGTTATATTATTCTGGGAATATCATTGTCCGCTCCAATCGGTCCGATTAACGCCGCTCAACTCGACCGTGGAGCCCGACATGGATTCATGCATGCCTGGATTTTGGGGCTCGGCGCCATGTTTGCGGATTTGGTGTATATGCTGCTGATTTATTTTGGAGTTGCCCATTTTCTGGACACGCCGTTTATGCGCTCTTTTCTCTGGTCATTTGGAAGTTTTATTCTGATTTACACAGGAGTGGAAACACTCTCGAAGCTTAGACAAGGAATTCAAGGCAAATCTACTGCGGAAGCGACTGTTCGAAAATCATTTATTTCCGGCTTTTTGATGGCCCTGTCCAATCCACTGAATATTTTGTTTTGGCTCGGCATCTACGGCTCCATTCTCGCGACGACAGTGAAACATACGGACACGGCTCATTTGCTGCTCTATAGTTCAGGCATATTCATCGGTATCTTGGTATGGGATGTCATCATGGCTGGAATGGCCAGTAGATTCCATAAACATAGCAACGAAAACATCTTACGCTGGATCTCGGTTATTTCAGGAATTTGCCTAATTGGATTTGGTTTGTATTTTGGGTACGAAGCTGTGCGTTCCATTTTTTTCTGATAATAAAATCAGGCTGGACAGTCACCCAACTTCCCCCGCATTAATACTGTAACGGTATCATGTGGAATGGAGTTGGGAATCCATGGCGGAGCTGTATAGTGCCGAAGAAATAAATAGTTTATATGAGCGTCTTCCATCTTGGCAGCAGGACGCTTATTCGCAATTTGCAGATATGATCGCCGATGAAAATAATACGTATCCATGTGTACCAGGACGAATGGGATTTCTGTCAGGACATTTGAGATATGGCTTTACGTGTGACCCCCGATCAGAACATGCTGCTGGAGATATGGCCGATTTGCTTAGACAATATGGTCCTGTCTCCAGAGACACTGGTCATTATGCTTCCATGGTCGTGATCTGTGAGACGCCAAGTGATCTGAAAGATCATACAACGGTGGAGCAATATCAGACCTTATTCTGGCAAATGCTTAATCGGGTAAGTTCACACGATACCGAGCCTTGGCCGGAACATATTTCAACTGATCCTCATGATTCATCATGGGAGTTTTGCTTTGGCGGAGAGCCATATTTTTGTTTCTGTGCGACTCCCGCACATGAACTCCGAGCTAGTCGGCACTTTCCTTATCTCATGTTTGCCTTTCAACCGCGATGGGTATTCGAATCCATTAACGACAACACGCCTCTAGGCCGTAAAATGAAAACTTTGATTCGCAAACGTCTCGCTGCGTATGATGCTGTACCTGCTCACCCGTCACTGATGTGGTATGGTCAGCAGGATAATCTGGAATGGAAACAATATTTCTTGCCTGATGATGAGCAGACACCTTCCAAATGTCCATTCATGCGGATGAAGCAAGCTTTGGGCAAGTTGACGAAATAATCTTACGTCGTTCATTAATCCGTTGTACGACATCCACGAAAGTTGCTGAAAGGTACTTATGGTTTGGATGGTGCTGACTGCGGTGGTTTCGAGCCACGTAATTTGTGAACGATATACGTGATGATCCCAAGGAACACCAGAAGTCCCACACTTGCCAGCAGACCCGTTCTGCTGGCTTTTTCCATCGCTGTTCCGGCCACTGCAGCTACAATGAATACGATGGCAATCCATACTTTGATGCGATTCCACTTCACAGGCTTCATTTTCTTAATGTATGTGATACAGATGAGCAGCCACGTATACATCAATACCAGGCTACCTGCAGTCGTCACATATTCAAACAGGCTCTTGGGCATCCATAATGCCATCAATGTTGAGAGGAGTAAACCGGCCGCTGTACAACATAATGCCTGAACCGGAATGTCTTTTTTCCCCCACGTTTTCGTAAATAGCTTCGGCGCATCTCCATCTTCTGCAAGTTTCATTAACATGGATGTAATCGCATATAGTGAAGCCACCATCGTTGAGAATCCTGCAATGATCAGAATTCCGTTGAGAATGTGGACCACTATGGTTAAGCCGATGGTTGACATGGCTTTGACAAGCGGACTTTCATCTGGAGTCAACTGAGCTGATGGCACGAGCAACAAGATCAATGCTATCGCAATAACATAGAGTGTACTCACCGATAATAGCATTACTCGGCCTGATTTCACTGCATCTTTTGGCTCTTTCAGGTTGGCTGCCATCAAGCCCATGACCTCGATCCCGGCAAAAGCAAAGAATGCGTAGATGAAACCGGTCCATACCCCTTTACCTCCATGAGGGAACCATTCATTCTTTAATTGTTCGGGGGTCACTTTTACAGGTAACCACCCCAGACAAGCTGCTCCTGCTATAGCTATAAATGCAACCGTTGCAGCAAGTTTGATTACAGCAAGAATATTCTCCGTTTTGGTTAATCCTTTCGCTCCCAGTGCAGCAATGAACAGGCCGATAGCCGCGTATACCGCAACAAATGCCCATAGCGGAAACTTGGGAAACCAGAATTGAGAAAAGAGACCCAGTGCTGTCAAAGAGCTACCCATGATGAGCATTTCGGAGAACCAGTACATCCATCCACTTCCAAAACCAGCCCACGCTCCAAATGCTTCGCCTGCATAGGTTCGAAATGCCCCTTCCTTAGGATCATCTGCCGTCATCTGCGCCAGCGCACCAAATACAAAATAAGTACCCGCCGCAGCGAGCACCAACAATACGAGTACTGAGATGCCAGCCCAATGAATCGCGAGACTGGTTCCCAGGAAAAATCCCGTTCCGAGCGTGCAGCCCGCGCCAAACAAAGACAGACTGACCCAACTTAGTTTTTCGTCATCCTTCTTCGTGTGTACCTGACTCTTCATGATGCTCCTCCTTCTGCCTTATCCCCTTACGGTTTACAGGTCATGGAGGTTTTATGTCTGCATTGCCAAAAGAATTATTATTAGTTTACATAATAATTAATATGTATTTACCTATATAAAATTTTACTATCTCCGTTATGCGGAAAACTTTATCAACTAAAAAAAGAAAAACCTTCACTTTAAATATTGTGAGAGGTTTTTCCTTTGGATATATCTAATCTGATATGTCTAATCAAAATTTGCATCTACTTATTTTTGTGTTGCTTCGTACAGACGATGTAAAATGGTTGCTGCTTCAGCACGTGTCACAAAATCTTTTGGACGAAGGTATCCGTTATTTGCAGTAATAATACCCATATTAGTTAGTGTGTATAAAGCTTCTGCCTTAAAATCTTGAGAATCACCATCATAATAGTATTCTCCTTCATCCTGATCAATGTAAATCACCGGATAATTAACCGAGAAATTATCATAGTAACTTGCAGGACGAACCTTAATATCCTTGTAGTTTGAAGTTGCAGAAAGTACATCTTCAATTTCGGGATGCAGGGTCTGATCGGTGAAATTAGTTCTAATTGAAGAAATCATTATAATATCCCATCGAGTTAAAGGTTTATCAGGTTTAATTGAAAATTTATAATCTGGGTATTGCCCATCTAAACCTTCAAAAAAGCTCCACACGTAATCTCCATTGAATATAGCTGCAAAATCTTTGTTTGCCCAATGTTTACGTGCATCTACAAACTCTGAAGATTTTCCATCTGAATAATTAATTTCTGGGAAAAGCTTATGAAACATATGTACAAACTCTGCTTTGGTTATCGTTTTACCTGGTTTAAAACTTCCATCCTTATAACCGCTAATAACGCCTTTACTTACCATCAATTCAATAGACTCAGCAGCCCATTCATATTTTTTGCCCTGAACATCAGAAAATGTATTTGCTGCATATGAGGATTGGGCAAAAAATAATGACACAACGATCAGTGGCATTACTAGCCACTTCTTTTTAAACATTAACCTTCACTCCCCCTGTTTTATATAGATCAATCTACTGATTTAATATCGGCCTTTCAAGACCAAGTTATTAGAGTACGATAAGATTATTCCTATAATTCACTGCATTTTTGTATATTCCCATAAAAATAGTCATTGACATTAAAAGTTTGAAGTGGTTTCTCTTTCTAACGTGGTGGTGCGTCAACGTAACTATATGCTAAATGGTAACTAAGGTGAGAAAATGTTTTTCTATTCTGAATTTTTCATATGTTGAAATAATATAATAAAATCGTTGTTTCATTCATATCAAACGCAGATTTGCTATTTTTCTTATAATCTCAAAAGCTTCGTCGTTTTTTATAAATTTAGTCGTTTGTAAAACGAAAAGTTCCCTTCCTGGGAATGTTCTTTTTCATCCTTTTTCATCGGTTTTCGGACTAGACTGACGTGTAAACGTGGTTCCCTAGTGGTTTCTCAGCCCTTGTTCTGAAACTGTTGTGAATTTTTCATATGTTGAAAATATTTTATGTTGGGTAAAAAAAAGCCGCCATCATGGCGGCTTCGTTAATAATTCTGTTTTTAATTTTAAGTCCTACCCGTCCAATCTGCTCCGGCAATTTCCTTCCATCTAGCTCTAATCTCGTCATACAGCTTCTGAGGTAACGGCCCCTTGGCCACAAGATCCGCATTTTGCTGCCAGCGATTGGGCTTAGCTGTTCCTACAATAGCCGTATCTACGCCTTCCGTACTTAGTGCAAAACGCAGTGCAGTTTCTACCGCTGCCTGGGCATCTTCACCCAGAAAACCATATTCAAGTTCACTTAAACGCTTCCAATATACATATGGATATGCATCTTCGGAGAGCGTTTCAAATGTCCAGGCCACATTAGCAATGGGCCTTTTGGCGATTACTCCCATATTTCTCTTTCTCGCCTCAGGCAAAGTCAGCTCAATCGCTTCCTGATCTGCTATATTTAATGAAGTCTCCAGGCTATCAAATACTCCGGTCTGAATCGCATAGAGCGCATCTGTTGTATCCCCACTATATCCGATAAACCTGGTCTTCCCTGCTTCCTTGGCACGTTGCAGTACTTCGATTACTGCTCCTTGTCGAAGTACCTCTTCAGAACAACTATGCAAATGGATTACATCCACATAGTCCGTTTTCAACCGCTTCAGACTACGATCAATTGTCTGCTCCAGTACTTTGGCGTCCCAATCCGGACCATCAATCCCGGCTGCATGTCCACATTTGGTGAACAAATAGTATTCATCGCGCCGATGTGACAACACCTCGCCAATTAACTCCTCGCTGTCACCATAACATTCAGCCGTATCAATCACGTTTAATCCTGCATCCAAGGCACTATTCAGCAATTGTTCAACATCGCCTCTGGATGAATCCCGAATCTCCGACCCACCGAACCCTAGTGTGCTTACTTTCATACCCGTGTTTCCGTAATTACGCGTCTCCATAGTTATCTTCCTCCAAGTTCAGTGAATTGGGTACAGATAATTAGAAATACAGAATAACAGCCCTTATGTTATTACCCATGTGTTGGTTATGTCACCCATTTTTAGACTGCTACCAACTTAACTCATCTAGAATCCGTAAATGGACATGCCACCGTCAACCAATAACGTCTGACCTGTGATGTATCCCGCTGCATCCGATGCCAGGAATACGACCGGTCCTACCACTTCCTCCAATTCTCCGACACGCTGTAGCGGTGTACGACTTACAATTTCCTGCAAATACTGGGGATCATCCAGCAGCTTTTCGGTCAGAGGTGTTCGGAAATACCATGGTCCTACTGAATTGACACGGATACCATATTTCCCCCATTCCAGTGCGAGCACTTTGGTCATATGAATTAATGCAGCTTTGGTCGCACCATATACAACCCCTGTCCGCAAAGCCGTATGCCCACCTACCGAAGAGATGTTGATGATCTTCCCAGTCCCACGTTCTTTCATATGCTTACCCGCCAATTGCGAAGCAAAGAAAGCCGATTTTAAGTTTGTCTGCATGATGGTCTCCCACTGCTCGTCCGTAACTTCCAGTGCCGGTGTCCGTATGTTCATACCTGCGTTATTCACCAGAATTTCCAGACTACCCATCTCCGAGATTGCCTCTTGAAACGTCTCTTCCATTTGTTCTTTTGATGTCACATCCGCAGTTAGAGCGAGCGCTTTACGCCCTGTCTGTTCATATATGTATCCGGCTGTCTCCTTAATTTCTTTCATTGTTCGGGATACAAGCACAACGTCACTGCCGGACTGGGCAAGTCCAATTGCAATTGCTTTTCCGATCCCTCTCCCTGCACCTGTCACCAGTGCTGTCTGTCCATCGAGATGGAATGTGGGTACGTTCATGTCACTCACTCCTTCATTAGATTTATAAGTTGAACTAAAGATTATTTACACTGACATTACCATGACAGAACAACCTTCCAATCGCTGTCATCCCCAGATTTTTTATATGTAGGTAAATCCCTATTTGAATCAGGTTACAAAATACTGGCTTGGATTGCCCAGTTCCGGATGGAACTTCTCTCGAAAACGGCCTCCCGTATAATCCCCTATAATTTTTCGCCAGAACGCCTGCGCAATGACGTTGTTACGAACCTGGGTCACTTTCCATCTTCCTGGGAAACGTTTGAACAGCTCATATGCTGCCCGAGTGCCTACGCCACTACGCCGATACTTTTGCATCACAAAAAACTCAGTCAAATAGTAGTCGTTATCCTTACTTCCAGGCTCTAATTTCTCCACCAAAGCAAACCCTGCAGGTGCCCCATCACTTGTAATCAAAAAAGGAAACTTGCGGTCTTCTTCTGTCCAGAATGCCTCCAGGCCGGGATATTCCGGAAAAATACCGTTGCTGTCCACATCAATATTGAGATATTTGGTAAAATCATATAGATAAAATTGCATTAAATGCCGAATCACCTGACTGCGTTCCCGGGGAACCAGCTCTATTTTCATATTCATCCGGTTCACCTCCTCTGCTCTGCGTATACTAATTACTTTAAAGGTTTACGCGCCGAAGGGCAAGGAAGCATCTCCTACATACTGCCTACTTAGGTGAACAAGCTGTGAGCATGTAAATTATGGTACACTAGAGCATAGAATACTATTAATTTGAATATTAATTTTATATGTTTTTCACATGGAGGTGTCGAACTTGACCAACGTGCAAAAAGAGATTGATCGACGCAAGCTGGATGACAAACTACCTTCCATGCCTTGGTTCGTTCAGCAATTCATGGACTACAAGCTGCCTGACTTATCCCCCTCTACCCTGCTCGAATACCTGAGAGATTACGAAGCTTTCTTCGGATGGTTGCGTGCAGAAGGGCTGTCCGAGGCAAGCTCTAATAAAGAAGTAACGTTGAATGAACTGGAAGTCCTTCGCATGGATTCAGTTACCGCCTATCGGTTATTTCTCACAACCAAACGGGAAGGAACCAATTCCAGAATTACCGTCTCTCGCAAACTTTCTTCCCTTCGCTCCCTGTTTCATTACCTGAGCCAGATTGCGGAAGATGAAGACTTCTATCCTTTGCTGAAGCGGAACATTATGGCCAAAATCGAGATCAAGCGTACCCATAAACCCAAGGATACCGCTGCCAAACTCAAAGGTAAAATCCTGGAGGAAGAAGAGCTACTGGAATTTATCGGCTATATCCTTGAAGGTTACGCTGTCGATATGGAGAAGAACAAACAGGCACTGTATTCCCATGAACTCAACAAAGAACGGGACGCTTGCATCGCCAGTCTGATTCTCAATTCAGGTTTACGGGTATCGGAAGTGGTGAACCTGAACGTCGATGACCTCGATCTGAATAACAAACTCCTGTATGTTTATCGCAAAGGTAATAATGATGAGACGTACAAAACACCCGTATATTTCAGGGAACAGGCCAAGGACGAACTCGCAACCTATATGAACTTGCGGCAATCACGTTACCGTACGCCCAAGCGGGAGAAAGGTCTGTTCATTGCTTTGCGTAACGGAGATTCAGAAGGAAGCCGAATGACCAAAAGAGCGATTCAGGCCATGATCATGAAATACGCCAAACGTTTTGGCAAACCATTCTTGACCGTGCATAAATTACGACATTCATTCGCTACCGACTATTATCTGCAAAACGACATCTACAAAACCAAGGAGCAGCTTGGACACGCTTCTACAGAAACGACCGAGATCTATGCTCACCTTACTGATAAAACGATGTCCGAAGCCATCGAACGTCGTACAGAAGATGGGATATAACATCCCGAACATCATAAAAGCAGCAAACCGTATCAAGGATTTCGATCCGAGAAAGGTCTGCTGCTTTTTTTCGTTTGTTTCGGATCATTCGAAGGAAAGAACATAAACAGAATGATTTTAGTTTACATAATAATTATTACGTTATTATTTAATAGCATCACTCACACTATTGTACTTAATTCATGTGCAGCCACCATCATGTCACACTTCATAAAGTTTTACCGATTCGACTTCATCCATCAGTCTTGCTTTCTCTTGACCATCTCTAACAACGCTTCGGCTATCTCCTTCGTTTCATGCACCGAGTACCAAGTTATATCTTTGCTAACGATGCTCGGCTCCATACACTGCTCTGAAGATAACCATGAGATCATGCCGACTACCCCTTCAAGCTGATTAACCATGCTCAGATCTTTCTTTTCTCGAACCATCACGAATTTGGGATAAGGAGCATCCTTGAATCCTTCAATAACAATCCAATCATACCCGGAAAGATGACTTAACATATCCTCCAACCTGGTTGCTTTTCGTTCCATAATCGCAGTACGCTTCTCCGACATGACAACCACCGCCGATGCCCCTGCCACCCCGAATTGATACGAATCCGTTCCTTCTTGATCCATCTCAAAATGGTCATGTCCATCATGCTTAATTGCCGCTACCTTAAGTCCCATGGAAGAAAAATGTCTGATCAATGCGGCTGTCATAGTTGTCTTCGCCGTGTTTTTGTATCCTACAATTTGTATGATATGCGGTTTTGTATTACTCATTGTAGTCATCTACCACTACCTCACATGACCTGAGGGCAGTTTGAGAATGCGCACCTGCTCACCCGCAGGAATACCTTTTTTCTCAGGCGGAACCACAATCAGGCAATCACTGTCCTTAATGGTGATCATCACACTGGATTCATCTACACGGGCAGCAGCCGGTATCGCGTACACCATGCCGTTGCGGATTTCTGTGCGTCCACGTACGAATCGTGTGAAATTGTTCACTTTCGTGTATTCTTCTTCCAAAATTGCAGTCCATTCTTCCAAATAAGGATAAGCATCTGCCTGCATGGAACGAATGGTTGGACGAACAAACAGACCAAAACCTACAAAACAAGCCCCCGGGTTACCCGAAAGTGCAAAAAGTAATTTATCTTTATACACAGCAGCTGTGGTTACACTCCCTGGTCGCATCGTCACTTTATTAAATAACATCTCCACATGTTCTTCCAGCACAAGTTCGCCCATAATATCATAATCCCCGACAGATACGCCACCTGTGGTCACTACAATATCATTATCTTGAATAGCTTCTTCCAGTTTGGCCCTTGCTGTATTCACATCGTCTGCAATTGAACCATACATTACAGGCTCTCCACCTGCTTCAACGACCAGAGAACGTAGCATGTAGCTGTTGCTGTTGCGAATCCGACCTGGTTGTAATGGCTCGTCAACATCAAGTAATTCCGTGCCTGTTGCGAATATCGCCACCTTGGGACGTTGAAAGACGGGAACTTCTGCTATGCCAAAAGTAGCTAACACCGACTGCTCTCCTGCTCTGATGATCGTTCCTGCTTCAAGCAGTTGCTGTCCCTCTTGGACTTCCAGTCCAATTGGTGTGATGTTAGCACCCGGCAATATGTGCCGTTTCAATGCAATCCACTGTTCTCCGTTCTCTATCTTGCTCTCCGTCATCTCCATCATGACTACTGCATCTGCACCTTCCGGAACCTGTGCACCCGTCATAATGCGAGCCGTTGTACCTGAAACAATGGTGTGGTCCGAGGTGTAGCCGCAAGGAATTTCATCAATTACACGAAACCAAACTTGATGATCACTAGATGCATCTATGGTATCTGTACTTATAATCGCGAATCCATCCATACCTGATCTTCGGAAGAACGGATACGGATGAGGTGCCTGAATGTTCTCTGCAAGAGTACGTCCATGGGCAGACTCAAGTTGAACTTTCTCTATGTAGCCTATAGTAACTCTTGCAGCTATTTTGGCTTGGGCATCCGGTACCTGTACAGCTGTACGATTGAATTTGGCAGTCGTCATATCATGTGAATGTGAGTTCAGTTTCAAAAGTGTTTATACCTCCTAGAGACTATCATCTTTTAAGAAAGTGTAGCCCGAATACTGTAAGATAACAAGTACATCACGTATTGAATTTTGTGACAACATCTTATTTCATATAGGTGTAACATTCCTTGATCTATATTCAACATGAAAGGCTTCTTGTCTGCTCATAATATAATTGACTAAAGGAGGCGATGAATATGAGTGAACAATGTGAATTATGTGGAAGAGAGCCTGTAACCACGACCGTTCATCATCTGACTCCCAAAGAAATGGGAGGTACATTTCTGCCAACGGCCAACCTGTGCATCCCCTGTCACAAACAGATTCATTCTCTATACACCAATCAAGACATCATAACGCTTGGCCTTACGGACCTGCAGTCTTTGAGACAAGCTGAACGAATGGTTCCCTTTATCCGCTGGATACGCAAACAACCTGCTTCAACCATTCCCCGTGTACGGAAATCCAATCATGTTCGCAAATCTTAGACCAAAAAGAACAGCTCCAAGGTAAATGTTCCGGCAGAGATGAATCTGCCTTACCTTTTCGCTGTTCTTATTCATTGGACTATTGAATGGTTGCGGACACGCCTAGAATTAGAACATTATCTACGCCTCATAATGCGGCCGCCGCCCACTCTGGTTTTCGGTTTTTTGTAGGATTTCTTAGGTGAATCAAACAATCCGCCCAGACCACCACTGCTTTTGTTACGATCAATGGTTCCCTTGCTCTGATCCTTGTTGCGGTTGAATAACCCTCCGCCAGATCCCACACTTGAATCTTTGTCGCTTCCGCGCCTTGTAATCGTACCTTTCCGATCAACAGTAATGGGTGGAGCAAGCTTCTTGTCATTACTTGTTGGTGCTCGATAAGATCCTGCACTCGGTTTATATGTTTCTTTATTGGTATATCCTCGATAGTTGCCATAACCTCGTCCGCCAAAAGAATCGAACAGATTACCAATTAATGTAGCGGTGAGGTAACCTTGTAAAAAAGATGAATCGTAGTTCTGCCGAACATATTCCTTCGAGTCCACCTCAACCAAGGTATCCTCCGGCTTGTTCGGATCTTGTTGCAGGTGATAATACTCGTCCTGATACACGAGGAACATACGCTCTGTGTTCTCTGCAGAGATCTGATCCGGTTGCCTTTGGTCAGACAATTCCTGGGCCACTTCTGGAACGGTGCGGTCCGAAGCCCGGTACACATAGGACGTTGAGTTACCACTGCCGTTAACCGATTCAAGCGGGTATGTGTCCTGAACAGAAGGTGCTCCGCACGCGGACAACAGAGACATCACAAGGCTGAGGACCAGCATTAATTTTAATCCATGTGCCAAGTGTTTTTTCATTGGGAACCTCTCCTAGCTCGAACGAATCACTTTGATATCCGCAGGAAGAATGGACTCACCCTCATACAGTGTAAATCTTCTGTCTTGCCACTCCACGCGAAGAAGCATATTATCATCGGACTGATACTGCCATACTAATTGTTCTCCAGCCTGGCCATAGGGCGTTCTGCCTGCTGTTGATACCATTCCTCCATACTCTTCCTCCAGATGATATGCGCGTCCATCCAGATCCAGCAATGTAGGTACTTCATCAGGTGCATCAAGCCTGCCATCAATGGGTGTATATAGGGCGTAACGTGTGAGTTCCCGTTCTTCGATATGCAAATATCGAAATGCGGTACCATCCTGCAGCGTGAGCACAACTGCATTTCGAGCGCGATTTTGTACTCGACCAACGACTTCATAAGTGACGAGAGAAACCTCACATATATCACCGGGTGCAAGCTGAAGCATGGTTTTCTCTGCCTGCGGTGGTTCAGGTTTCGTTAGTATTCCTTTAATTCGTTTCCATACACTCATGAGAATTACTCCTGTTCCTTATCTTATAAACAAGCTGCAATAATCAGTGCGCCCACGATATGTAAAGCGCCAGAGAACAACCCGTATCCGGTCTTCCCCTGCTGTATTCCGGTATCCAGATCCAGATTGGCCCATCTGCGAATCATAAAGTGTACAACACTCTCCAGAATCAACAAAATGATAAAGGATACAATGGAGACCAATAATGCTTCACCAAGATGACCCGCCGTAGAAATGGACGTAGCGAGTACATACCCTTGTGCAAATAATTTCATCACCATACGAGTGGTAACTGCCATGTTGCCAGCCTTAACTTCAGCAAAATCCTTATATTTCGTGAACAGTGAATCAACATACATCAAGACAAACAGCAAAACCGAACCAGATACTGTCCAGACCAGCATCGCCAAAATGTTCAAATCCATTTACACAGCCCCCACATCTCAACATGAACCGCATTTAAAAGCGAAGGAGAAACACTCTTCTCCTCCGCTGGTCAACCCTGCTGACTTACAAGGTATTAATTCTTATTATCGTACTGTTTCATCAATGCTGCGAGTTCATCTTCAACAGCCTGATCCTTACCCAACTTCTCGAACTCTTCATCCAAGGACTTACCTTTGGAAGACATTTCGTTGCTTGCTTCTGCCTGTGCTTCCATCTGCATCATTTTCTCTTCCATGCGCTTCATACCAGCACTTGCAGTATCGGAACCAAACCCATTCAACGCTTTGTTGATTTCCGTTTGAGCTTTTGCTGCATTGTAGCGGGCTACCAGTGTTTCGCGTTTGTTCTTCATTTGAGTCAATTGCTTACGCATCTCGTCCAGCTTGCCACGCAGGTTATCTGCTGAAGCCTTGTTTTGATCATAGCTGGTTTTGTACTCAGCCATCTTCTCTTCAGCTGCTTTTTTCTCTTCCAAAGCCCTGCGGGCCAGATCCAGGTTTTGAGCACGTGCCGCCGTATGCGCCTGCTCTTCACGTTTTTTCACCAGAGCTTCCTGCTCTTCGAATAGCTGCTTGAATTTCTTCTCAATGGCGATCTGTTGAGCTACTGCTTTCTCCGCATCTTCCAGGTCCTCTTGCATGTCACGGATATATTGGTCCGTCATCTTAATTGGGTCTTCTGCTTTGTCAATAATGGCGTTGATGTTAGACATGGTTAGATCACGCAAACGTTTGAAAATGGACATTATGTTATTCCTCCTAGTCGATATTACATCGTATATAAACATACATACGCAACAATCTACAACTCGTTTCAATTTTAGCAAATAAAATAAAAACTTGCGATTGCTCTTTATATAAGGAAGTTCGTTTATCTTCTCAGGAAGATCTTTTATCTTTGCTCAGTTGATCCTCCATCAGCCTCTCTGCAGTCTGCACGATTTCATCAATCTGCATCCGCGTGATGGAATCAAAATGGATACCCATGATTACCGTGACTGTTACTTTCAACTGTAGAGCCGCCTTTCGGGCTAGCCGCTCACACAACTCTTGCTCCTTATGACCCGGAATATGTACCGTCGTCCCGCTGACGCGCTCATGGTCTACATAGAACGTAGCTACAGCACCAATATGTGCCTTTCCTCCGGTAACGAGAAAAACCTTATCTTCACCTGCTTCAATCACCTGTAAACGTATGGATTTCAAATCATATGTACTCATATCCTATCCACCTATCCTTTTCTATATGTTATATATGGAGGAATTATGGCCATCATGGGATAAATAGACAATGAAACTTCTCACACTACGCATATTTTATGGAGAGCCCGGGCATACCAAGAAGAACGTCATTTTGGAAAAGGAGGCTGTTATTATGCGTATACGCCTCATCATGCTGATGGTTATCGTTATTTTTCTCGGAGGATATCATGCTCCGGTTTCATCGCGGGATTCTTCAAGCCCGCCAAGTGAATCGGTATCCGGTTCAGGTTCTGGGGAAGAAGAACAACTGACATTGGGACAGTTACGTCAAAAATATGCCGATACGTTCAAAACCAATGGTCCTTCAACGAAGAAGGTTGCACTGACTTTTGACGATGTGCCTGATCCACGCTTTACTCCACAGGTACTCGATGTATTGAAGAAATACGATGTTAGAGCTACATTCTTCATCGTAGGTAGTCGAGCTGAGAAACATCCCGATCTGGTGAAACGCATCGTTAAGGAAGGGCATATGGTTGGTAATCACAGCTACAATCATCCGGAATTCAGTAAGCTGTCGATGAATGCCTTTCGCAAACAGATTTTACATACCGGGGATATTATTCGACGGCTGGCGGGATATACGCCCAAGATGATTCGCCCGCCTTATGGAGACATTAATGAGGAGCAGCTGCGATGGGCTGCCAGACAACATTATAGCATTGTGAACTGGAACGTAGACTCACTGGACTGGAAAGGCCTTTCTAAGGAGCAGGTGAGAGATAACATCCTGTCTGCTGTCAAACCTGGCTCCATCGTTCTGCAACATGCAGGAGGCGGTGTAGGATCTAATCTAAACGGAACGATTGAGGCTTTGCCAGAAATTATTGAGGAACTGCGTAATCGGGGATATGAACTGGTCACCTTGGACGAAATGCTGGGATTGCCAAAGGCCAAAGATTAGGATACCGTGAACCGTAACTGAACAAGATTACAAATGTTAAAGGGTGCCTGTTCAACCGCAAATTTAGCGATTGGCAGACACCCTGTTTGAATTCATTTTAGATGTAATTTACGCTCTACTTCAGAATGTACAGCTCGATATCCTGAAAACCAAACGTGCTTACAGACTGCTTGCTACCCGGGATGAAGATATCAATCCGGTGACCCTTGATTGCACCGCCCACATCACGTGCTGTGGCTACAAAAGCCTGTTTTGGCAATCCTGGATGGCTGTGACCCGTTACCAGTACTTTAGTTCCAAGTGGAATCACACTTGGATCAACTGCAATCGTGCCCAGTTCAAGATCATTCCCGAAATAATCGACAGCACCCCATCCTCCATTTTCAGACGGATCTGCAGAGTATGCCGTTGCTTTCACATTCACAGCTTTGCTGTAATCGAATGTTTTACCCCAGGCTTGAACCACTTTGTTGTCTGTGTTCACGTCCAAGCTTGCAGCGGTAACCGTTTTGGCTTGGGTCTTGCTCTCCGTCGCTGCGGCAGCTACATTGTTTGCCTTACCAGGGATCGTAATTTTCAAACCACCATAGATGTTGTAAGGCGAGATGTCGTTGTTTGCTTTAACTAACGTGTTGATTGCTACTCCGTATTGTTTCGATAAGGTGTAGAAGGTATCCCCCTCTTTGGCCACATGAACTGAATCGGCGTGAGCCGGAACGGCTTGAATGAGCATTGCTGTTGTCATTAATGCTACTGCTGTTTTGGCTATACGTTTCTTGTTAATCATGGTCTTCCTCCCTCATTATGCCTGCGAAGTTAGTTGTCGGATTCGGATGAGGAGCCCACCCTATAGGTTCATCATTACATTTGAAACGATATGTACCCCTAATTCACCCCAAGCAGTGTGCTGTAGATCTTCCCCCTGCACAATCTGCATCGTTACATCCCCCGCACTCCCTGTCCGGAAGTTTCGGCAGAGTTCAATATATCACAATTTTGTAACCTGAACTTGTAGTAATTCTTACCAAATAGTTTTAACATGTGCAAACAGGTGTAAGAATACTGAATACTCTAAAACTGTTGAGCGAGATGTCCCCTATATATTTGGTAACAGAATAGTTACTTTTTCGAATCCTGGATGTTATTATTACACAAATAAAATAGCGTCACCGACTCGAAGTCAGTAACGCTATGTAATCATTATAATTAGAGTACTTTCGCAAGAAAATCACGTGTACGTGAATTTTTGGGTGCTCCAAACACCTCATCAGGTGTTCCCTCTTCCACAATTACCCCGCCATCCATGAACAGGATACGGTCTCCCACTTCACGTGCAAAACCCATCTCATGTGTCACGATGACCATGGTCATACCGCCTTCTGCAAGACGTTTCATGACATCCAGTACCTCACCGACCATCTCAGGGTCCAGTGCCGATGTGGGCTCGTCAAACAGCATCACATGCGGTTGCATAGCCAATGCCCTAGCAATGGCGATCCGTTGCTTCTGTCCACCGGACAGCTGATTCGGGAATGTATCTTTTTTATCGTACAAGCCCACAGTTTTAAGCAGATCAGCAGCAATTTTCTCCGCTTCCTGAGTGGATTGTTTCTTCACTTTAATTGGAGCAATTGTAATGTTTTGCTCTACCGTTTTGTGTGGGAACAGGTTGAAATGCTGAAACACCATGCCCATTTTCTCACGAGTTGCGTTGATGTTGTGCTTCGGATCGGTGATTGACACGCCTTCAAAATCAATCTCACCCGAGGTAGGCTGTTCCAGCAGATTCAGACAACGCAAGAATGTACTTTTTCCTGAACCGGAAGGGCCAATGACCACGACAACCTCACCTTTGCCAATCGTCACGTTAATGCCCTTAAGCACATCGTTATTTCCATAAGATTTGTGTAATTGTCTAACGTCTATCACTTGCACTCAACTTCCTTTCCAGTCGTCCCAGCAGCTTGGACAAAATGAACGTCATTACAAAGTAGATGGCTGCTGCAATCAAAAATGGACTCAAGCCTTGGTACGTAATGTTTTTGACTACACTTGCCTGATACATAATGTCCACCATACCGATAACGGAGATAATGGAGGATTCTTTGATGATGGTTATGAATTCATTACCAATTGCCGGCAATACAGCTTTGAAGGCTTGCGGTAAAATAATATAACGCATTGCTGCTCCTCTGCCCATCCCCAAGGAACGGGCTGCTTCCAGCTGACCACGATCCACACCTTGAATACCTGCACGGAAAATCTCTGCCAGATAAGCACCACTATTGATTGAAAGTGTAATGATACCTGCCTGAAGTGCAGTGAAGTTAATGCCAAAGCTCAGGGAAAAACCGTAGTAAATAATCATCAGCTGTACCAGCATCGGTGTACCACGGATCACTTCAACATAAGCCGTACCGATCCAGCGCAAGATTGCAGCGTCATGCAAACGGAACAAACAGATGATCAATCCAATAATTACCCCGAAGATAACCCCAAGTGCAGACAACAGAAGTGTGTATCCTACACCTGTAGCATAGAAACTTTTATATTCCCAGAATACTTGGAAAATATTTTGTGATTTGTTCGCTTTATCCGCCATCAAGAGGCTGGCGTCCGTCACCATCTGATTGATTTTATCTTCACTTTTCAGTCGCTCTAGTGTTCCATTTACTGCAGCTAGCAGCTCGGTATTACCTTTACGAATCCCGATTGCTGCTTCTGCTTGCTCTTCGTCCGGAACAGCAGCAGCAAGTCCAATGATATCGTCTAGATAACCTGCAGCAACGGTATCTTCAACGATTGCCGCGTCAATGCGTTTTGTTTGCAGTTGAAGCACAATATCCGAGATTTTATCCAGCGCAGTAAGTTTCGCTCCTGGAATACTCTGTCCGATCGTTTCCTGAATCGAGCCTTTCTGAACGCCAATCTTCGCATTTTCAAGTTCTGCCATGGTTGGATATTTGTCTTTATCCACATTGCGAACCATAATCACTTGTTTTGATTTATAATAGGTGTCGGAAAAATCGATACTTTTCTTCCGCTCATCCGTCGGAGTCATACCTGAAATTACCAGATCAACACGCCCGCTCTGCAATGCAGGCAGAAGACCGTCGAAGCCCATATCCTCAATCACAAGCTCAGCGCCAAGATCTTTGGCAATCTCTTTGGCGATCTCAATATCAAAACCAACGATCTCATCTTTGCCATTAATTACTTTATGGAATTCATAGGGTGCAAAATCGGCACTTGTACCGAGCACCAGCTTTTTACTGCTTGAATTATCTGTAGATCCACTTGCAAGCGCCACAGGAACGGCAGTCGTCAGCAGAACGACAAAGGTCAACAGCATCATGGTGTAACGACTTATCAATTTCAACCTTGTTCTCTCCCCTTACAATACGTTGTATGCTTCTCATGTTGATGACTGAGTCATTATAAAGTACAATGCATGATTATGCAATGCATTTTAACATTACAAATCTTGACTTGTTTCTGAAAAAATAAAGCAAACATGATATAATCAATGAATTATTTTCATTTTTGCATAAGGAGTTTACTAATGACATCTAACAAATCACAAATTCTGACGGTTATTGATCAATATGCTTCCCGTTTTAAAGCCATTTCATCATATATCGGTGCCAACCCTGAACTGGGAAATGAAGAGTATCTCGCTTCTGCCCGTTTGAAAGAAGAACTGGTCTACCACGGTTTCACTGTAGAGGCTCCTATTCTTGGACTGGAGACTGCTTTTATTGGGACTTATACCGCTGTCAAACCCGGTCCTACCATTGCACTATTGTGTGAATATGACGCCTTGCCGGAGATCGGTCACGCTTGTGGTCACCATCTGATCTGCATGATGAGTCTAGGAGCTGCCGTTGGGCTGAAAGCCATTCTGGATGAAGTAGGTGGAACGATTAAAGTGTTTGGTACACCCGCAGAAGAGACACGTGGTGCCAAAGTTCCGATGGCGGAAGCAGGCTTGTTCGATGACTGTGATGTTGCCCTTATGGCGCATCCTTACTATGCCTACGAAAAATCAGGCAGCTCGCTGGCGATTGACGCTGTACAATTTGAATTTCATGGCCGATCTTCACATGCTGCTGCAAGTCCGCACGAAGGCATTAATGCTCTTGATGCCGTCATTCAAACGTTCAACGGAATCAATGCATTCCGGCAACAAGTGAAAAGCACCGTTCGGATTCATGGTGTGATTAATAACGGAGGTCAGGCAGCAAACATCATTCCTGACTATGCTTCTGCACAATTTTATGTACGTGCAGCAACCCGTAAAGAACTGAATATCCTCACAGAACGTGTGATTCAGATCGCTGAAGGCTCTTCTCTGCAGACAGGTTGCAAGCTGGTGACATCCAACTATGAAACATCCTATGACGAAATGGTCACCAATGAAGCATTTTCAGCTGCGTTTAGTCAAAATCTGATCGAACTCGGCATCCCGCAGGAAGAGATTGTGAGTGGTAACGATCATGGCTCCATGGACATCGGTAACGTTTCCCTAAAATGTCCTGCAATCCACCCGTACATCCGTGTTGTGGATGAGGTTCATACCCTGCACTCCGTAGCCTTCCGTGATCTTGCACTCCAGGAGCGCGCGCTGGATGGCATGATTCTGGGAGCAAAAGCACTTGCTACAACAGCCTATGACGTACTCAATCAGCCAGAGCTGCTTCATACCATCCGAACGGAGTTCGAGCAAGCTATTCGCTAAGAATCTAATTAACATGTTATATAGGCACCTTAAACAGACTTGAATTCCAAGCTGTTCAGGGTGCCTTTTCTTAATTAGCTGTACGTATATTCAGCAAGAATCTGGAAATGCTGTGAAAGAAACCTTTGAAAATGATGAAAATAGTACATTTTATTACAGTAAATGTGGTTCATTTGCTGGCTAACTTGGTTATTTATAACTATAAGTGCGTGTTCTAAAGACCATTTTTCATAACTTATCCTATTCAGGAGGTGCTGTCATGCTGCTAGAAGCCATGTATCATGTTCCTCGTGACAAGTGGGCTTATGCCTATAATTCGTCCACCATACATCTGCGCGTACGAACCAAACGTAATGATGTGCAATACGTGACTGCACTGACCGGAGATAAGTACAATTGGAACGGAACGTATAAGGAAATACAACTGGAGAAGGCTGCTGCGGATAACATGTTTGATTATTGGGAGGTTGCCGTCAAGCCACAATTCAAACGTCTCACCTACATATTTCGGATAACTGCAGGTTCGGAAGATGTTTTTCTTGCCGATAACGGAATTCATTATGAGCCCCCCTATCCAACCGGAGGATATTATGAGTTCTCCTATATACATGAAATTGATGTGTTTAAGGTACCCGAGTGGGCCAAAGAAGCCGTCTTTTATCAGATCATGACTGAGCGCTTTGCCAATGGTGATCCCAAGCTGAATCCACAAGAAACCCATGACTGGGGTGGCAAACCGGAGTTGGACAATTATTTCGGTGGTGATCTGCAGGGTGTGCTGGATCATTTGCATGACTTGACTGAACTTGGCGTGAACGCCATTTACTTTACCCCGCTATTCCAAGCCAATTCCTACCACAAATACGACACTATAGACTATAAAAAAGTCGACCCTCATTTCGGTACTAATGCCCTGCTCAAACAATTGACAGAAGAATGCCATCGCCTGGGTATCCGGGTCATGCTTGACGCTGTGTTTAACCATTGCAGTGAAGACTTCCCTCCTTTTCAAGACGTTCTCCAGAATGGAAAAAACTCAAAGTATGCCGATTGGTTCCACATCAATGAATATCCGGTTCAGATCAGGGACAGTATCCCTACCTACGATACATTTGGTTTCTATGGCAACATGCCCAAGTTCAATACAGCCAACCCGGAGGTTAAAGCATATCTACTTGATGTAGCAGAGTACTGGATTAAGGAAATCAAGCTGGATGGCTGGCGTCTGGATGTAGCCAATGAAGTGGATAACCATTTCTGGCGTGATTTTCGCAAGGTTGTTAAGGCAGCAAATCCGGAAGCTTATATTGTTGGTGAAGTATGGAGCGACTCCTTAACCTGGCTCATGGGTGATCAATTCGATTCCGTCATGAATTACCCATTTGCCGACAAAGTGCTTCAGTTCTTCTGTGGTTCCATGGATGGTTATCACTTTGCCAATGAGATGGGTTCACTGATTATGCGCTATCCACAACAAACCAATGAAGTGATCTTCAATATGCTGTGTAGCCATGATACCCCTCGCCTTCTTACTCGGTTAGGAGAAGACAAACGCCGATTAAAATTGTCCGTTGTATTTCTTTTCACCTATATCGGTACACCCTGTATTTTCTACGGCGATGAGGTGGGAATTAGTGGTCATGCTGACCCGGATTGTCGAAAATGTATGGAATGGGACCCTGCCAAGCAAGACAGAGAACTGTATGATTTCTATCGTCTGATGATCGATTTACGAAAAAGCAATGAAGCCCTGCGCATAGGACGCTTCCGCTTCCTTAAGGCGGATCACCATGATCCCTGTATTGTGTACGAGCGTGTTGATGACAACCTTCACTTTACCGTATGGATGAATAATACACCTCAAGATCGAACGCTTTCTCATCCCATGGAAACGAAAGACTGGAAGGATGCATTGACTGAAGAGCCTGTGTTTCCAACCGATGGAATGATGAATATTAAACTCGACCCTTACGGCTACCGCATTTTGTATAGACAGCTTGATCCAGCGACCATCCAACATACTAAAGTGTAAATTCACACAGTTATATAAAAGAAAAAAGAAAACACTTCCACCATCTCAGATGTTGACTTTCATTCTGAACTTTGGAAGTGTTTTTATTTATTTCATTAAAAAAGCCACAGCATGATATGCTGCGACTCATTCAGGATTACATCAGTTTACAGGCTCATGCGTGATCCGACGATAAATATCCATATATTCTTCAGCTGAAACGTTCCAGCTGTACTCACCACTCATTGCATTTTTCACGATCTTCTTCCAATGTTCTGGCTGTTTGTAGATCTCCTCGGCACGCCGAATGGTATTCATCATGTCATGTGCATTAAAGCTTGTGAATGAGAAACCATTCCCTTCTCCGGTAAACTCATTGTATGCCTGCACAGTATCGTTCAGACCGCCTGTTTCCCTTACGAGAGGCACACTACCGTACCGCAGAGCCAGTAGCTGACTAATGCCACATGGTTCGAATCTCGATGGCATCAGGAAGATATCACTGCCTGCATAGAAGCGGCGGGATAACCCATCGTTAAACGTGATCTGGGCAGACATTTTGAGCGGATAACGATTAGCGGCTTCACGGAACCAGTGTTCATACATCGGCTCTCCTGTTCCCAATACAGCGAATTGAATGTCATCATAGTACAACAGTTCATCCAGGATACGGCAGACCAGATCAAGCCCCTTAGAGTCCACCAGCCTTGTCACCATCACCATGAGAGGTACATCGGGGCGAACAGGAAGTCCAAGTTCCTTTTGCAGCTCAATTTTGTTCTCCGTTTTCTTGGACAGACTTGTTCTGTATTTCACTGGAATTTTGGTGTCCGTTGCCGGGTTGTAGCTCTTGGTATCAATCCCGTTCACAATCCCGCTGAAACGATCTCCAAGTGAGCTTAGCAGTCCGTCCAACCCGTATCCATAATAAGAGGTTTGCACCTCCTGTGCATATGTTGGGCTTACGGTTGTCACATGGTCAGCATACACAATTCCTGCTTTTAAGAAATTGACATTACCGTAATACTCAGCTCCATCCACAGTGAAATATCGATCATCCAGTTCAAGGATTTCACTGAATAACTCATGCGGGAATACCCCTTGGTACAACAAGTTATGTATGGTGAATACCGTACGAATATCACTGTAGAATGAATCGTGTCTGTAATGGGCTTCAAGCACCAAAGGAATCATTCCTGCATGCCAGTCATGACTGTGCAGCACGTCAGGTTTGAACTCAATCTGTGGCAACACTTCGAGAACTGCGCGGTTGAAGAAGGCGAAACGCTCACCGTCATCCATATACCCGTACACTCCATCCCGTCCAAAATAATATTCATTATCCACAAAATACACTGGAATCCCATCATGAACCAGCATTTCTATCCCACAATAGGGTCTGCGCCAACCGAGAGGCACATCTGTTGTAATGACTGGTTTCAACGCGTCTTTGTACTCATCGGGAATCCCCTTATATTTTGGCATAATCACCCGCACATCTGCCCCGCTCTTCTTCAATGCAAACGGGAGAGCACCGATTACGTCAGCAAGGCCTCCTGTTTTGATAAATGGATGTACTTCAGCAGCAGCAAATAGAATATTCATGCCTTTGTCCTCCTCTTCGGTTTCAGCGTGTTGTTTTCTTTCTTATTTTTCGTTGTTGAACTGACGGAAGTAATACTCGCAGGCGATTCATCCGTTTTCCGACGCGTGTTCTTTTTTAGAATCACAATGCTCAGCGGAGGCAAAACTAATTCGAGACTATGCGGATGCCCATGAAAAGGAATCTTTTCGGTAGGCAGCTGCATATCATTAGTAATGCCTGAACCGCCGTAAACGGAATGGTCACTGTTCAGAACTTCGGTATACATACCGGGACGCATGACACCAATCCGGTAACGCTCCCGCTTGACCGGCTGAAAGTTAATGAGCACAAGGAGTGTATCCGCAGGTTTTTTTCCTTTGCGTACATATGAAATGACACTCTGGTCCTGATCATCCGGAGTGATCCATTCATAACCGTCCAAGGAATGATCAAGCTCCCACAAAGCTTTTTCGCTCAAGTACAGGTTAGACAGCTCACGCTCAAACTTATGCAAGTTGCGGTGACTGTCATAATCCAGTAAGAACCAGTCCAGTTGGTCCTCATCTTTCCATTCGATGAACTGGCCAAATTCTCCACCCATAAACAACAGCTTTTTCCCTGGGAAAGTCATAAAATAGCCCAGAAAAGCACGCATGCCAGCAAATTTCTGCTCGTAAGTTCCTGGCATCTTGTCGAGTAGCGACTTTTTGCCATGAACAACCTCGTCATGAGACAGAGGTAGCACATAATTTTCTGCAAAGGAGTATACGACCGGGAAAGTCAGCAAATGATGTTTGGAAGGACGCTCGTGAAAATCAGATTCCATGTAATCAAGCGTATCATTCATCCAGCCCATGTTCCATTTGTAGTTAAAGCCCAGACCACCTTCATCTACAGGTAAAGTCACCATTGGCCATGCACTTGATTCTTCAGCCATCATCAATGCATAAGGGAAATACTTGAACACCGTCTCATTCAGCTGCTGCAAAAAAGCTACAGCTTCCTTGTTTTCAAGACCACCTTCATCATTGGCACGATATTGCCCTGGCTGCTTCTCAAAATCAAGCCGAAGCATACTCGTAACCGCATCAACACGGAGTCCGTCAAAATGATACATCTCCATCCAATATAATGCATTGGAGATCAGAAATGAACGAATTTCAGGTTTCGAGTAGTCAAAGCTGAGTGTGCCCCAACCTGGCTTCTCTGCTAACATCGGATCTGCATACTCATACAGAGGCGTACCATCAAACATACGCAACCCATGAGCGTCTTTGGCAAAATGTGCAGGTACCCAATCCAGCAATACACCAATCCCAGCCTGATGTAATGTATCCACCAGGTACATCAGATCTTTTGGATGCCCGAAACGACTGGTTGGTGCGTAAAAGCCTGTGTTCTGGTATCCCCACGAAAGGTCATATGGATGCTCACTGAGGGGCATCATTTCAACATGTGTATATTTCATTTCTAATAAGTAAGGAACGAGCAAGTCAGCCATCTCGCGATAACTATATAGGCTGCCGTCTTCTTTGCGCTTCCAGGTTCCCATGTGCATTTCGTAAATATGTAGAGGTTTGTTATACATGGCACGTTGTTTGCGTCTCCATGCACCATCTTTCCATTTATATCCTTCGATTGAACTGGTGACAGAAGCTGTCTGAGGTCGAACCTCTGCTTGAAATGCATATGGGTCCGCTTTGAGCAATTCTGTACCATCTTCCGTTAGTATACGGAACTTGTATAAAGTTCCTTCGCTGATTTCCGGAAAAAAACGACTCCAAAATCCTGATTCGGGTATCTTATATAAAGGTTCCTTTTCGCCTTTCCATTCATTGCGGTCCAGAGCCAGTCCTACTTCTGCGGCATTTGGTGCCCATACGGTAAAGCGATATCCTTGACGGCCATCGCAAGTCTCAGGCTGCGCGCCCAACATTCGATAACTGTGATGAAGGTTGCCTTCATGAAATAAATAAATATGCTCCGGCAAAATATCCGAGTGTGCTAACGGTTGAATGGCCAAGAGATCACCTTCTTTTCAAAAAAATAGATATAACAGTTACCATTACCCCATTCTAGCCAAGTTGAAAAGAAAAATGCGGTGGTTTAGAAAATGTTGTCTTTTTTCTGAATTTTTACAATATCAATAGTTTCATTTGTTCTACTTTGCGTTAATGATGTACTACAATGCACAATATTTTGGGAGGGAAACGATTATGTTTAATAAAGATTGCATCGCTATGCTGTTGGCGGGAGGAGAAGGGAAGCGATTAGCCCCTTTAACCTCGAGTATCGCAAAACCCGCTGTACCGTTTGGCGGGCACTACCGGATCATCGATTTTCCTCTCAGTAACTGCGTAAACTCAGGGATCGATACTGTAGGAGTATTGACGCAGTACCAAGCGGAATCGTTACACGATCATATTGGTGGAGGAGAACCATGGGGACATGGCGTCTCAAGTGAGGCAGGAATTTCCTTGCTTCCATCTTATCATACAGGAAATGACGAATACTTGGGAACGGCGGATGCTATTTATAAAAATATTGACTATATTGATCAACAAAACCCCGAAAATGTTCTAATTTTGTCGGGTGACCATATTTATCATATGAATTATCGTGATATGTTGGAGGCTCATCAGGCGAATAATGCAGCAGCAACGATTTCAGTTATGGAAGTTCCATGGGACGAAGCACATCGCTTTGGGATTATGGCTGCCGATGCTGATCTGCGTGTGACAGAGTTTGCCGAGAAACCGGCTGAACCGAAAAGTAATCTGGCTTCAATGGGCATTTATTTGTTCAAATGGGAGTACCTGAAGCGCCATCTCCTGGAAGATGCTGCTAATCCTGAGTCCAGCCATGACTTCGGTAAAGATGTTATTCCTCAAATGTTGAATGAAAACAATCCCCTCTTTGTCTATAACTTTAATGGTTATTGGAAAGATGTAGGTACAGTTAAAAGCCTTTGGGATGCTCATATGGATCTGTTGCATAATGATGAAGACTGGAGTCTGCAAAAAGAGAACTGGCCGATGTTTACTCGCGAATGGCGCTCTAAGCCAAGTGCTTATAAGGCTAGACAAGCGAAGATTGAGCATGTAGCTTCCATGATTCATGACTCTTGTGCCATCGAAGGTCACGCAGAGCGTTCTGTAATCTTCTGCGGTGCTGAAGTAGGTAAGGGTTCCGAGGTAAAAGACAGTGTCGTAATGCCTAATGCACGTATAGGCCGCGGAGTTCACATCGAGCGCGCCATCATTGGTGAAGGTGCGATTATCAAAGACGGTGCAATTGTGAAAGGTACTGCGGATGAAATTGTTGTCGTTGGACCTAACGAGATTGTCTCTGCCAAACCGGCTGTTCGTACGCAACCCGTTCGCATGTTGAAAGAAGTATATGAGAAAAGTGGGCGCTTGCGCGCTGGTGAGCTCTCTTCATAAGAATATCAAAAAAGGCGAGCCTTCGATGGCTCGCTTTTTTTGGTGTTGATATTTTTTTGTAGTGAAGCTTATCATTCGATCGATATCGTAGAAATTTATATACAACCTTAAGACTTTTCTTGATCCAATTTCACTTCACTTGCTGCTCTTTCTTCAGGGAATGCAGTATCACAAGACTGCGTTACAGGTTCTTCTAAATCCGTCTCCTCAGCCACAGCAGGTAGCGTAACCGTAACGATTGTACCTGATCCAAGTTCACTCTGCATCGTAATCGTTCCCTCATGCAGTTCTACCAGTTCTTGCGTAATCGCAAGTCCAAGTCCCGTTCCCCCATTTTGGTGATTAACCTGGAAGAAGCGGTCCCGTACTTTGATGAGGTGTTCTTCACTAATTCCGATACCGGTGTCCTGAACAGCTGCAATAATCTGACCATTCTCCTCTTTGACGGACAAAAAGATCCACGAATTCTCATGTGAAAATTTGATCGCATTATCCACAATGTTTAAGAAGACTTGTTTCAGTCGATTCCCGTCTCCATGGACATTATAAGCACGAGTCTCGTCCGTTTCCAATTTGAGATGAACCTGTTTTTGTTCCGCTTTGGCCCAGACATTCAACATGGTTTCCTGCACAATTTCGCGAATGTTGACCGTTCCTTTAACCAGCTTCATCTGATTCTGTTGCAATTTGGAGAAATCCAACATCTCTTCAACTAGTCCGATCAATCGTTCGGTTTCCTTGGAAATGATACCCATGCCAATTCGGGTTTCTTCCGGGTCATAACCGCCAGAGTCCAGTGTCTCGCTCCAGCCTTTAATACTGGTCAGAGGTGTTCTTAATTCATGTGAGATCGAAGAAATAAAATCATCCTTGATCTGATTACTGCGCACGATCTCATGTGCCATGAAGTTAAGCGTAGATGCCAATTCGCCCAGTTCGTGCTTATAGTTTCCTTTAACCCTGACATCCAGCCGTCCTCTGGCCATTTGGGCAGATACTGCGGTGATATTGTTGATTGGACGTACAATGGAATTTGCCATACCAATACTGATGATCAATACAAGAGAAAGCACAGCTACACCTACAGCAGCTGCAAGCAATCCCATCACCAGTAATTTTGAATTAACTAGGTCAAGAGATGTCAAGTACCTGACAACGTAAGTATTCTCGCCTCCAAGGTCAAGCTTATGAGATACTGCCATCACTTGTTCACCTGTAATTGGCTGTCTCCCGACCCAACGACCTACGTTCCCGTTCATCGCCTGAGAGATGTCACTGGTCTGAAGAACGGCATGTTCTGACTCAAATGCAGTAGAACTGGCTAATACTCTTCCGTTCAAATCGAGAATTTGTAATTCTGTATTATCAAGCTGAAGATTCACAAGCAGATACGATAGATTATTACCATCTTCTGCCCCATTCACGAGAGACAATGGTTCTTTAAAATCATTTGTCATCGTAATCCGCTGGTTTATCGTATTATAAATGCTCTCATAATAGTATCTTTGCACTGCGAGCATAAATATGAATTCAACTAGCAACAGAGCAAGAAAAACTACGATGAAGTAATGTAATACGATCTGTCGCGTGATGCCTTTTTTAATCATTGCTCCCGGCCCTTCCATTTGTACCCGTGACCCCATACAGTCTGCAGGTATTCGGGCTCGGAAGGATTGTTCTCAATTTTTTGACGCAGACGACGAATGTTAACATCCACAATTTTGGGATCACCCATGTACTCTTTACCCCATACATGATCTAACAATACGTCGCGGCTGAGCGGTGTATTCTCTTTTTCCAGGAAAAACTGAATCAGGGAAAACTCCGTTGGAGTCAATTCAATGGCTTCATTCTGTTTCTTAAATTGCTTCGAGATCAGGTCCAGTGAAAATGGTCCGGACTGGAACGTAACTTTCGCTGCAGTTTCCCGATGCACGTTCACACGCCGTAACAATGACTGAATACGTGCAATCAACTCGGTTGGGCTGAAAGGCTTGCTTACGTGATCATCTGCACCTACCGAAAGTGCGTATACTTTATCCTGTTCCTGAACTTTCGCGGTTAAAAAGATGATGCCGAGACGTTCATTGGTTTCACGAATCCGTCGACACACCTCAAATCCATCAATACCTGGTACCATGACATCCAGCAGTGCCAGATCAATATCCGGCACCGTTTGCAGTATGCGAAGCGCTTCATGACCGTCACCCGCTTCAAGCACTTCGAATCCGTTTCTTTTTAGATTAATCACAATAAAACTGCGGATGGATTCTTCATCCTCAAGAATAAGTACTTTACTCATTAAGTTCTTCCTTTCTATTTGTCTGCGATAAATTTTCTAAGAGTCCAGGGTTCGCATCGAGTTGAGAACCACGTGAGGCAATAATGTGTTCATTGTTCCGTGTGATTTCTTTCCAACTCTTCCCTTTCTCCTGTTCCCACTGCGAAAGTGTGAAGTATTTAATTTCACCAACAGTTTCATCAGTGTCAATCATTTTAAAGCGAATATACTTATCTTTTTCTGATTTAGTATCAATAGTTATTTTTCCATACCAATCCGATTTGAGATTTAAATGAAATGAATTTGAATCATCTCGATACTGAAAAGAGACAAATTTCTTCCCATCTTTTCCATCCCATTGGTAAAAAGTATAAAACCACATTCGCTCATCAAAAACATAATGCTCCCAACCCTTTGGTGTTTCTTTTAATCCAAATTCAATAATATCATCATTATTGACATCACTACTTAAAATTTTGTCATCTCTATACGTTTGATCGGGTGATTTGAAAGCATTTATCAATTTATCGTCTTTTACATATATGATTTGTGAAAAAGTACTTCGATCATCTAACTCAGCATCCAATACAATACCCATATTCTTCTCAGCAATCTGTCCGCCGAGTGCGCTATATATTTCTTTCACAGTATAGTCAGTCTGAATGCGATCTACTTCTTTAAAACTACCCTCATTAAATTGATATAAAGCAACTGTGGCAAAACCACTTGTATTTAAAGTCACTATCACAAAATCACTTTCGTTGTCCCCATTTAAATCCAGCGCGTTTCCTTGAATATCGTCAATAATAAATTGATTGTAGGGCACACCACCCATTACCTGTTCAAGGGCACCTCCTTTGTAGGAGTAGGCCATTAAAGCTTTCTGGGCTTCAACACTCACCCCCAGAATAATGTCTGGATTTCCGTCATTTGTAATATCTAATAATTTAAACGACTGCAAACTATTCCCTGGAACATCAAATGTAAGTTTTTTCACCCATGTTTCACCTTGTTCTTCTAAGAGCATTCCATGAATCCGCACATTCTCATTAGGAGTTTCATAGAAGACAATAGCCTCACGAGTACCATCACCATTCAAATCAGCAACACGAATCATGCTTGTATTATTCAGATCTTTGGGCCGGATTAGCTTGCTCTCCGATGGTTGTTCTTTCTGTACAATTGTATATAATTTCTCCTTGTCCATAGACATCATAGGTTGCTTCATCAGAAGCTTGGGGTCACTTATGACTGTACAACCGCTCAGAACAGAACCAAGCATGATTGCCATAGTTCCTGCTGCAATGAAGCGGCCCCACCGTGAATTAAACAATCTCATCACTCTTTTCAATAGTTTAAATCTGGTTTTTTTCTTGCTGTGTCAGTCTTCGTCCACGAATATCAAAAGCGATCTTGCCGTCTGCCAGTCCCCAGATTCGCGTGGCATGTTTCTCAGCAAGTTCAATAGGCAATACGGCAATGACCGTTGCACGTTCTTCTTCACATAATTTGCGCAGCGTTTCCAGCACCGAATCTGCTGTATGAGGGTCAAGACCAATTACAGGTTCGTCGGCCAAAACCACTTTGGCACCATGAGCAAGTGCTCTTGCAATGGCAACACGCTGCTTCTCTCCACCACTGAGCTTCTCTGCGATTTGATGTGCTTTATCGAGTAATCCCAATCCTTCGAGATAATCCATAGCACCCATATAATCATCGGAACGTACCATACCAGTTACCATTCTCCATACGGGAGTCTGACCCGATCGTCCGATTAATACATTTTTAAGAGCCGTACGTCTGGGAAATAATTCTGGATTCTGTTCCAGGTATGCCCATTCCCGTTTGATTTTCCGTTTTCCAGACCAGCCTTCTTTCAAGATCTCGGCACCATCCACCGTAAACCGGCCGGAATCCCATTTTTCCATCATGGCCAGACATTTGAGCAGCATGCTTTTACCGCTACCGCTTGAGCCAACTACAGCTATCATCTCACCTTGTTGCATATCAAATCGAATATCCCTTAGAACGGGAACGCGGTCCACGCCCACGGATTTACTCAAATTCTCTACTCTGATCATCGCGATGTCTCCTCTTGTCCATGTTTTTCCCTACCACTAGTGTACTCGGAAATGGACATCAATTTCCATGCGAACACCAGCTTCTATTTTAACACAGATTCGAACTCAGGTTTACGACGAAATAATATACCTGCCACGCCAAACAGAAGGTACATGATTCCAAGCAGGGTGAACATGCTTCCGGGTGAAATCCAGTTGATCATTTGACCACCCAGATTCGGTCCGATAATGCTTCCAATCGTGAAATGAAAGGAAGCCACCACGTTGGCTGCGGGCAGCAACACTTTAGGCAAGATGTCTGCGGCATAAGCCAGGCCTAGTGAGAAAAAGGAACCGACCAGACCACCTGCGATTGTTAACAATATAAGTGTCAACCAGAAATGCGTGCCTGCGACTGGAACCAGCATGAAGACAATTCCCCCGCTGATCCCCGCAAACATCAATATCTTCTTACGCCCATATCGGTCACTCAACATTCCGAGCGGCAATTGAAGGAACAGCCCCCCTATACCGATAAAAGGAAGTAACGACGAAATCTGATTGGTATCGAATCCGATACGCAGGCCATACACAGGGAAGTTACTATTCATACCAGCCTCCATGTATCCGTATAGAAGTGCAGGTAACAGTGCATACCAAGCCCATGCCAGACTGCGACGGAAACGACGTTCTGGCAGCTGGCCATGCTCTGCTTTTTCCGGTTTTGTATCCGGAAGCTTCATTAATACCAGTACAAGTACTGCTGCGATACATACGAACAATACCCAGAAAGGGACAGCATCACCGAAGCCAAGCAGCTTAATTCCCAGCGGACCAATACTGAATCCGAGACCGTAGGACATGCCATATAGTGATATGTAGCGTCCACGCTTTTCAGGAGCGGTAACAAGCAGTACCCAGAGCTGGGCCGCATAATGAAGTGCGCTGTCTCCTATTCCAACGATCAGACGCAATATGAACCATATTTTAATATCTGGAAAATACGGAAATAGTATTAAAGGGACCATGACTAATATCAGGCCACCTACAATCAGCTTTTTGAACCCTAGTGCTCCCAATAACCGTTCCGCAACGAGAGTCATGGCAAAAGAGCCAATGTACAACGCGGCGGCGTTTAAGCCGTTTAAACCTGGTGAAACCCCTTTTTGTTCCAAAAAAATCGAAAGCACAGGCAGCAAAAGCCCCTGACTTACACCCGCCACCACAATAACCGTAATCAGAATAAGATAGTTGGCCGTCGAGTGTGATAGTCTGGGACGAGTAATCAATGACACGAATTCATTCCTCCTGAGAGCACACAAAGAAAAATCGCCATCGCTGACGACTTTTGTATGTTATACATATCGTTTTGAACTGCTATTCATAGATCGGGGCTTGCCCCGAACTTGAACATTATAGTGGACAACGCCCTGCAAAACAAGCCATAATAGTAGTTAAGTCGCTGCGTACATTTAGATGTGACGGGAGGATTCTGCAACATTATGGCTTATCATGTGAAAATTGATGTTTCACCGATATATGAAATGCTTAACAGCTTTCTGGTTTATGTCACGAAAAAATGGATTCAGCATCTGGATATTGGTCCTGAATGGATTCAGGAAGTGGAAGGAAAACTAAGTTCCAATGTACGAGCTGCGCTCGCACCTGCGGCCACTTGGCCTTTTGATGATTTTGATGTTTTGTTTGCATGGGCAGCATATCAAAATGATACATCGGAGAATCGTGATTTCCTGGACATGCTTGCCGGAATGTCAGCGGAAGACCTATATGCACGTGTGTCTCCTCTTCTGCCCGCTCTTACAATAGAAGAATCTACGCGCATTCGGAACAGTTATGTCCCATTATTGCGACTATGGGATGAACACTACTGTCAGAATATGAGTGAAGATCAGCGTGTATGGCTGGAAGAAGATGCCGATGAAAAACGCATATTGCTTGATAAAATGGGTCCTGAATTACTGATTGAATATGCTACAGCAGGCGTTCTCGTTGAACCGATGCCTGGACTGAACGAAGTCATCCTGTTTCCAACGGTACACAATCGTCCTATTAATATGTACTGCTTCTATGAGGGTATGATGATTATGCAGTATCCCGTAGATGCACCTGAGGAGAACGAAGACCAGCCGCCAACATGCCTTTTACGCTTCACCCATGCACTGGCGGATCCCGAAAGACTTCGTCTGCTTCGTTACGTATCGGATGAACCCAAGTCTCTCGCTGAGATGTGTGAAGAATTGGATAAAGACGAAGATACCGTCAAAGATCAGGTAATGGCGCTACGTATCGCAGGTCTGCTACGAACCCATCTGCTCGGAAGTAACCGTAAAGAGAAATACAGCATTCGCCCAGATGGCGTATCTGAATTGAATATGTTTCTGGAATCCTACATTCGCATATAATTACTTGCATCATTGCAGAGTTGCTGGCTACAAGGAGTGAGTTAGAACATGAAATTAATGAAACAACATATTTTGTTTGACCTTGATGATACACTCGTATATTGCAACAAGTATTTCAACCTGATTTTGGGAGAATTCTTTGAGAATATGCAGGAGTGGTTTGATGGACATGCTCTGACAACGCAAGAGATTCGCGAAAAACAACTGGAGATTGATGTAACTGGAGTGAACAAGCTTGGCTTTGCGAGTCATCATTTCCCGCAATCCCTGATTGATACCTATCGGTATTTCTCAGGCAAGTTCTCCAGATTAACTTCTCCCAGAGAAGAGTCCTATCTGAGCAAGTTGGGCATGAGTGTGTACGATCAGGAGGTTGAACCCTACCCCCACATGGTTGAAACGCTTGAGAACCTCAAAGGTGCTGGACATTCCCTTTATTTATATACCGGCGGCGAAACCGTGATCCAGCAGCGTAAGATTGATCAGATGAAGCTCTCGGCTTATTTTGATGATCGGATCTATATTCGGCAACACAAAAATATTGAGGCACTGGAAGGCATTCTGTCTAATGGTCCATTTGATCGTCGTGCAACATGGATGATCGGCAACTCACTGCGGACAGATATTATGCCCGCGGTAAAGGCTGGAATTCACAGTATATACATCAAACAGCCGAATGAATGGCAATACAACATCGTAGAACTTCAGCCTAATCCGGAAACATCGATGTATACCATCACTGCATTAGAAGAGGTACCCAAAGTCATACACGAAAATATACAACAACAGCAACAGAAAAGGACCCTTGGATAAGGGTCCTTTTCCTTTATGATAACCAATCAGGCATCCTGTTTCTCACCAGATAACTTGCCAGTTACCACGTCTTGTAAAATAATACGTGCTTTCACCGTACTCCCGTCTTTTCGTTTGAAAGACAATACTTGGGTACTCCCCTTCTCAATCAGCGATTTTAACATCGTACTGGTGATTTTCTTGCCTGCATACTCTTTCCATACCACAAACGAACAGCCTTCCTTGAAACGTGAGCATCCGTAGCCCTTCTTGCCCTCTATGATCTGACCTGTGCAGCCGGGAGAAGGACAAGGTGCCAGTAATTCTCTCACTCCCGATGGGCTCGCACTTGACGATGATGCTTTGGTGGTCGTACTTTTCCCACTGCCAGCTCTAGATGAAGATGCCGAAGTCTGACGGGTTGATTTTGCAGTTGAACCACCACTAGCTGTCTTGGCAGATGTCCTCGTATTGCCGACTTGGGTTCTGGCTCCCTTGCCTTTCCCTCTGCCCGCACGAGAATCTTCTCCAAAAGCATCTGCCGGCGCAGGAGCTTGCACACGTACTTTCTCGATAATGGACAACGTAAATTTCTTGACATTCTCCATGAACTTGTCCTGACCTGCCTCACCTTTGGAAATCTGATATAACCTTCTTTCCCATTGCCCGGTCATCTCAGGTGAAGTTAACAGATCCACGCCCGCCCGGCGAATCAATTCGATAGCCGTTCTGCCTTTGAGCGTTAACTGCATTTTTTTTCCCTGGAGCGTAATGTAACCTACGTTTTTGAGGCGCTCAATTGTAGCTGCACGTGTAGCCGGAGTACCCAAACCACTGTCTTTCATCGCATCTCGCAGCTCTTCATTCTCGATCTGCTTGCCTGCACTTTCCATCGCCTTCAGCAATGTTCCCTCGGTATAACTTTTGGGAGGCTGGGTCGCTTTCTCCTTGAACTCACTCTTCGTACATTGAACAGGCAGTTCAGGTTGCACACTAAAAGCCTTGTCCGTCCACTCTTCGGCTTCCTCTTCATCATTGCCGTTTTTTTTGGTCTTCTTCTTGCCTGCACCACCCTGATCCTGATCTCCGGAACCAAGCACCACTTTCCATCCGAGAGAGAGCAGTTCTTTGACAGATGTCTTAAACTGATGTTTCTCCACTTCCGTGAGCACGGTATGTTGTTTATACTCCGCCGGAGGATAAAAGTGAGACAAGAAACGCCTTACAATCAAATCATAGATGTTCTGTTCATCCTTGGATAAGGTACCTGGTCGCTTTAAAGTAGGTAAAATTGCATGGTGATCTTCAACCCTGCTCGGATTACATACCCCTTTATTATTTTTATGAACAAGCTCTGGCTTAGCCCCTTGCGCAAGCTCACTATAGGTACCATTTTTAAGCAGGTTTAGCGTTTTATGCATTCCTTCAATATTCTGTTCAGTAACATAGTTGGAGTTGGTCCGCGGATACGAAATCACCTTGTGTTTTTCATACAAGGCCTGCGCGATATCCAGTGTTTTTTTGGCTCCATATCCGAACTTGGCATTGGCTTCACGCTGTAAAAGGGTCAGGTCATACAAACGATACGGATACTCCTTCGTCTGCTTCGCTTCATATTTAGTAATCCGCCCTATCTTGCCCTTCACACTGGCTGCAATGGCCTCTGCTGCCTCGGCATCGGTCAGCTTATCGCCTTGACGCAGACCCCGGTACTCGACACCTTCCTGCCGAAACCAGGCGGCCACTTCATAAAAGGTCTGTGACTGAAACGCTTCAATCTCGATTTCCCGATCATAGATTAGCGCGAGTACCGGCGTCTGCACACGGCCTACAGACAACAATGCATTATGACGGGTTGTAAAAGCCCGTGAAGCGTTCATGCCGATCAACCAATCGGCTTCACTTCTGGCACGAGCAGCGTGGGTCAAATTTTCAAATTCAGAGGCATCCTTCAGACCATCAAAACCACGTCTAATGCTCTCTGCCGTCAAATCCGATATCCATAAACGCTTTACAGGCTGACGCAGCTTCAATTGCTGTTGTATGAGAGCGAAGATGTACTGCCCCTCTCTCCCTGCATCGCAAGCATTAACGATCGCTGAAGCTCGTTTCGCCAGTTCTCCAATCATTTTGAGCTGATCTTTCGTCCTCGGATTGGGTACAATCTTGAACTGATCGGGTATGATCGGCAGATCCGCTATATTCCAGCGCTTGTACTTTGTATCATAGGCATCCGGTTCAGCCAGTCCAAGCAAATGCCCTATCGCCCAGGTGATGATGTAATGTTCACCTTCCAGATACGTGCGATTGTTCTTGGCCTTTGGTTCTATGACGGCGGCAATGGTTCGACCCATGTCGGGTTTTTCCGCTATAACCAGTGTCTTCATCCGTCCATCTCTCCTCCTTCACCGTCCGCATGACGGCAAAAAGGGGCATTCCGCCGACGGAAGCCCCTTGCTTCTGAAACTCATTATATCAGATTTTGGATTCGGGAGCACCTTCCCGAAATGAATTAACCTGCTGCCTGTTCTTTTAATACATGCTTTTGTCTGCACTCTTTGCATACCCCTTGGAAATCCAGACGATGATCCGTAACAGCAAAACCATACTGACGCTCAATCTGTTGTTCCAAACGAAGCAGACCATCTTCCATAATTTCTTCTACTTTACCACATTCTGTACAGATCAAATGATGATGATGATGAGAACCGTCCGTACTTCGCAGATCGAAGCGGGCAGCACCATCGCCAAAGTTAATCTTCTCAACGACTTGAAGATCACTCAACAATTCTAAAGTTCGGTATACGGTAGCCAATCCAATCTCAGGGAACTGCTCCTTCACGAGAAGAAATACTTCTTCTGCGCTAAAATGATCCTTTTCATGTTCAAGCAATACACGTACAGTTACTTCCCGTTGTTGTGTTAACTTATATCCCTTTTCAACCAATTGATTTTTAATGTGAAAGATCTGTTCTGAAATGGACTTGTCCCGGTTACTTGCCATAGCAGGTCGCACCTCCGGTTTATATTCATTGGATTTTTCATCTATCGTATGGATTCATAGCTTGAGTTAATCCTTATTTATAATAATTATAATATAATAATAAATCTTTTTCTCTTAAAAAGCAATGCAATTGCTCACACTTGCATGAAATATGTAGTCACATTGGTTAAAATAACAGCAAACAACCTTCGCTAATCGCGAAGGTTGTCATTTATATCTTGCTCTATACTTTATACCAGAACCGAAGCACCCATCAAGTATTTGTCCACTTCACGAGCAGCCTCACGGCCTTCATTAATTGCCCATACAACCAAACTTTGACCACGACGCATGTCACCTGCTGCAAATACTTTATCCACATTGGTGTTGTATTTGCCGTAACGTGCCTTAACGTTGGTGCGACGATCTGTTGCAAGTCCCAGTTGCTCTACCAACGTTTGTTCCGGTCCATCAAAACCAATGGCAATCATGGCCATCTGAGCCGGGAATACACGCTCTGTACCTGGAATCGGCTGATAAATCTTACGACCAGTCTCATCCACAATACGCTCAATTTGCACTGTGTGCAATTCTTTGAGGTTCCCCTCATCATCTCCGACAAATTTCGTTGTCATGATGGAGAATTCACGCGGATCTTGACCAAACAACGCTTTGGCTTCCTCTTGTGCGTAATCAAGTGTGTATACGTTCGGGAATTGTGGCCAAGGGTTGTTAATGCGATCACGTTCCATAGGTGCTTGTGTATGCGTACCGAATTGAGTGATCGTACGACAACCATGACGCAGCGATGTAGCTACACAGTCAGATCCGGTATCACCGCCACCAATGACGATAATATCTTTATCCTTAGCGGACAGGTATTGACCATCTTCCAGATTGGAGTCCAGATAGCTCTTAATACTGCCATTCAGGAAATCCATGGCGTAATGAACGCCTTTCAAATCGCTGCCTTCAATATTGAATTCACGCGGCTTCGTTGCACCACCACACAATACAACAGCGTCATATTCATCCACCAGTTGTTGTGCTGCAATATCTTTACCAATCTCGGTGTTTGTAATGAATTGAATACCTTCTGCTTCGAGCAGATCAACACGACGTTGAACTACGTTTTTATCCAATTTCATCGTCGGGATACCATACATCAGCAATCCGCCGACACGGTCCGAACGCTCATATACGGTTACCGAGTGTCCTGCTTTATTCAACTGAGCCGCAGTAGCTAGTCCCGCTGGACCTGAACCTACCACAGCTACACGTTTACCCGTACGTTTTTCAGGAGGCTCCGGAACGACCCATCCTTCTTCGAAACCTTTTTCAATAATGGCTTCTTCAATCGTTTTGATGGTTACAGGCTGACCAATTAAGCCAACTGTACACGATCCTTCGCAAGGAGCTGGACAGATGCGACCTGTAAACTCTGGGAAATTATTCGTTTTGTGAAGGCGCTCAAGTGCTTCTCTCCACAGTCCGCGATATACAAGATTATTCCATTCTGGAATCAGGTTATGCACGGGGCAACCTGACGTGCCACCAATCATATCTATACCTGTATGGCAATACGGGGTACCACAATCCATGCATCGTGCACCTTGTGTTCTGAGCTCTTCTTCAGCCATGTGTTTATGAAACTCTTCCCAATCCTTAATCCGCTCCGCTGGCTCACGATCTGTTGGCAGTTGACGTTTGTATTCCATAAATCCAGTAGGTGTAGACATCTTACGTTTTCCCCCATCCGTTCTTGTCTTAATCCCTTCATGTGCATGGTTCTATATGAAATGGATTACTCGTTTCTTGAGTTTTTGTCTATTGTATCACAAAATCTTCTCGAAGATATTTCAATTATAGTAGCATTTACTGTGATGAATATTAAATGGATTATCCGCATAATTATTTGTATTTTATACATCATATCTTTCAAGTCTACCGACGGTCAATACCCTTATTTTGGTGTTAAATGTGTTTATGATCTGCAAAATCCGCTGTATGTTAAAGGAATAAAAGAGCGAAACGTTATATAAATGTTAGGTAATTTGTCATGAAATTCAACATATTCTGCTACAAATCGTTATTTTTTCCGAATATTAGTCTCGTTTTAGGACTTCACAACGTTAAAACCCCAATTTATTTACACTTTTTTACTGTTAAATGCTTATTCACATGTATATTATACATAAATATCAATAAATATGTTATATTCATGTGATATGTACTCCAAGCTAAACAAGTGACTCTTTTTTATCAAAGAAAGAAAAGACGCTGTTCACGAATATTTCGCAATCAGCGCCTCTCATCATACAAATACAACCGAAGTCATGATTTTCTTATGCCACTTTTAACGTTTACGCTCATAAAATTCAAATGTATACGCGTGGACATTTTTTTCATCCTGTTCGCCTTCAATCTGTTCAATCAGTTCCCATTCGGACCAATCCACTTCGGGGAAAAACGTATCTCCCTCAAAATTCTCATGAATTTTGGTCACCACAAGACGATCTGCAAGGGGCAAGAACTCGCGATACACTTGCGATCCCCCAATTACGCACAGTTCCTCACCTTTGGTTACGCTCAGCCCTTCTTCAATCGTATGTACGATTTCAGCCTGTTCCACCTTGTAGTTCAGATCTCTTGTCACTACGATATTACGGCGCTGAGGAAGCGGCTTGCCGCCAAAAGATTCCCACGTGTTACGCCCCATGATAATCGTTTTGTGTAACGTACGTTGTTTGAAAAAGGCCATATCCTTGGGTAAACGCCATGGAATCGAATTATTCAATCCGATCACACCGTTCTCCCCCATTGCCCATACCAATTCAATACTCAAGGGTAATACACTCCTTCAATCCAAGTCTCTCATCGAGATTGGATACATAATTAGACTGCAATTGGAGCTTTAATGCCCGGATGATGCTGATAGTTCTCGAATTCGAAATCTTCAAACTTATAATCAAAAATAGAATCCGGCTTACGCTTGATTACCAGCTTAGGTAACGCATAAGGTTCACGCTCCAGTTGAGTTCTAACCTGATCAACATGGTTGGAGTAGATGTGAACATCCCCTCCAGACCAGATGAAATCACCCACCTCAAGATCACATTGCTGGGCGATCATATGAGTCAAGAGCGCATAACTCGCGATGTTGAACGGCAACCCGAGGAACGTATCCACGGAACGCATTGTAAGCATACAAGATAATTTACCCTCTGCAACGTAAAACTGAAACGCGAAATGACAAGGTGGAAGCTTCATATTGTTGATCTCAGCCACATTCCATGCGCTGACAAGGTGACGTCTTGAATCCGGATTATTTTTGATCGAATCAATAACTGCAGCGATCTGATCAATTTTTTCTCCGTTTGGTGCTTCCCATGTACGCCACTGCGAGCCATACACCGGTCCCAGATCTCCATTTTCGTCCGCCCAGTCGTCCCAGATCTTCACACCATTTTCTTTCAGATAAGATATATTGGTATCGCCACTCAAAAACCACAACAGTTCATGAATAACCGATTTGAGATGAATTCGTTTGGTTGTTACCAGCGGAAATCCTTCGGAGAGATCATAACGGAGTTGTCTGCCGAATACGGATTGTGTTCCTGTTCCCGTACGATCTCCTTTATGAACGCCATTGTTCAGAATATCCTGTAATAAATCGAGATAGTTTTTCATGTTGTTATCTCCTCGCACTTCTTATTTCTTATCTTTGCTTACTCAGACTAAGACTGGCATACACCACATCACGTCCGATCATTTTAATATTGTATCATCTGAGCCTCAGGATAAAAAGGGCTTACTCAAACATTATGCTAGGTGTGACAATATAATATAACATGTAAATTTTCATATAATTTCTCCCATTTCTTCATTAAAAAAGAGACGAATAACGCGTTAGCGTCATTCGTCTCTTCTGATATACGTATAATGCCGGACGGATCCGAAACTTAGATGATCTTAACGGGAGATGATGTGGATCGGGTGACCCATAACCAATTCCGCAGCTTCCATCACGATTTCGCCCAAAGTTGGGTGAGCGTGAATTGTGAGAGCCAGATCTTCCAATGTAGCACCCATCTCAATTGCCAAACCAAGCTCAGCAATCAAGTTGGAAGCTTCCAGACCTACGATTTGGCAACCCAATACCAGGCCGCTTTCTTCGTCAGCTACGATTTTCACGAAGCCTTCAGCGTGGTTCAAAGATACAGCACGGCCGTTACCCGCATAAGGGAATTTGCCTGCTTTTACTTTGTAACCTTTTTCTTTAGCTTCTTTTTCAGTGTAACCTACGCTGGAACACTCTGGATCTGTGAACACAACAGCTGGCATACATTTGTAGTCAACTACAGATGGTTGTCCTGCGATTGCTTCAGCAGCCACTTTACCTTCATAAGAAGCTTTGTGTGCCAGAGCCAAACCAGATACGATGTCACCAATAGCGAAGATGTGAGGAATGCTGGTACGACCTTGGTGGTCAACTTTGACGAATCCACGCTCGTCAACGTCAACACCAATCATATCGAGACCCAGTTCTCCATCTGTGTTTGGACGACGTCCAACAGTTACCAGCAGGTAATCTGCAGTTACTTCTTTGGACTCACCATTTACAGAGTACTTAACAGTTACATCTTTATCCGTTTGCTCAGCACTTTCAGCTTTTGCACCCGTTACGATTTCGATGCCTGTTTTCTTCATGTTTTTAGCCACGAGGCTAGTCATGTCTTTATCGAAACCTGGCAGTACTGTATCCAAACCTTCGATGATTGTTACTTTCGCACCGAATTTGGAGTACATTTGACCAAGCTCAGCACCAATATATCCGCCACCGATAACGATCATGCTTTTTGGTACTTCAGGCAAGTTCAGAGCTTCTGTCGAAGACAGAATGCGTCCGCCAAACGGGAAAGGTTTCAGTTCGATTGGACGGGAACCTGTTGCAATAATTGCATTTTTAAATTTGTAACGCGGAGACTCGTGGTCATTGAATACACGAGCTTCGTTTTCGTTGATGAACATGCACTCACCGTTGAAAACTTCAACTTTGTTGCCTTTGAGCAAACCAGCTACGCCGCCAGTCATTTTCTTAACAACGCCGTTTTTGAACTCTTGAGTTTTGCTGAAGTCCACTTTTACGTTCTCAGCAGAGATACCAAAAGCTTCACCGTGAAGTGCAGACTCATATTGGTGTGCAGCTGAGATCAGGGCTTTGGATGGAATACATCCACGGTTCAAACAAACACCGCCCAGTTCGGATTTGTCTACGATCAATACGCTTTGGCCCAGTTGAGCAGCGCGGATGGCAGCTACATAGCCGCCAGGACCCGCACCAATTACTAATGTATCGATATTGAGAGAAGCGTCGCCTACTACCATATCTTACACCTCCATAACAAGCAACTCAGGGTTAGCGAGCAGCTGTTTAATGTAATTCATAAAGTTTTGTGCTGTTGCGCCATCGATGATACGGTGGTCAAAGCTCAGGGAAAGAGCCATTACAGGTGCTGCAACTACTTCGCCGTTTTTGATCACTGCTTTTTCGCTGATGCGTCCTGTTCCGAGAATAGCAACTTCAGGGAAGTTGATGATTGGAGTGAAGAACATACCACCAGCAGAACCGATGTTACTGATGGAGATTGTGCTTCCTCTCATTTCATTCGCGCTCAATTTGCCGTCACGACCACGAGCAGCCAAATCACGGATAGAATCAGCGATCATCCAGATGGATTTACGATCAGCATCTTTGATAACAGGAACGATCAAGCCGTTGTCTGTATCTGTTGCGATACCGATATTGTAGTATTTTTTGTAAACAATTTCGTTAGCTTCTTCATCAATCATAGCGTTCAGAGCCGGGAATTGGCGGGAAGCCGCAACCAGTGCTTTAACGATGAATGGCAGATAAGTAACTTTTGTTCCTTTTTTCTCAGCGATTGGTTTCATGCGAGTACGGAAAGCAACCAATTCAGTTACGTCCACTTCGTCCATGATTGTAACGTGAGGAGCTGTGTAAGCCGATTTAACCATTGCGTTAGAGATCGCTTTACGAATACCTTTGAATGGTACGCGCTCTTCTTCAAGGTATTGATCAGCTGCAGCCGCTGTTGGTGCTGCGGATTTTTTCTCTTCTTGAGCCGGAGCTGCGGAAGATGCCGCTGCGGAAGAATCGCCACCGTTTTTGAAGGATTCAACATCTTCTTTGGTTACTTTACCATTGTTGCCAGTGCCGTTAACCTGAGCGATGTCCACACCTTGTTCGCGGGCAAATTTGCGTACGCTTGGAGTTGCCAAAACGTCTTTAGCAGGTACTGCTGGAACACTGTTGTCGCCGCCTTCTTTAGCTGCATCCGAGCTGGAAGCTGCTGCAGAAGAACCGCTAGTATCAGCTCCGCCTTGAGCTGCATCTTTCTCTTGCTCGCCTTGATCGCCAGCAGGAGCGTCGTCTTGCTCAGGAATTTCACCTTCAGCATCAATGATCGCTACAACTTCTCCAACGTGGCAGATTTGGCCGTCTTTAGCAAATACTTCTGTAACTGTTCCGTTAACCGGACAAGGTACTTCAACTACCGCTTTGTCGTTCTGTACTTCCATGATGATATCGTCGTCAGTTACTTTGTCACCGACTTTGATGTGCATCTTGATGATTTCACCTTCGTGTAGGCCTTCGCCTAGTTCAGGGAATTTATATTCAAATTTAGCCAACTGAAAAACCTCCTTGATTATGTGCTCAATCCTGAAAACAACCCTTAACTCCAAGAACCAACTGTTACTGCTAATGCAAATAACTGTTACTCAAGGGGCTAATGGCTGTTTACAGTGCAGCCTGCGCTGCGGTGTGAATCACCATACTGCGCCTTGCGGCATGTCAGATGATTAAATTAGAAATTTACGACTTTATTAACCGCAGCAATGATACGTGCCGGGTTAGGCAGCCATGTATCTTCGATTTGTGCAAAAGGATATACAGTATCCGGACCAGCTACACGCAGAACCGGTGCTTCCAAGTGCAGGATTGCTTTTTCATTGATTTGGGCAATGACTTCAGCTGCAACACCTGCGCTCTTTTGAGCTTCCTGAACAACAATTGCACGGTTTGTTTTCTTAACAGAAGCAACGATGGTATCGATGTCGATCGGGCTAACCGTACGAAGGTCGATAACTTCAACTTTGATTCCTTGTTTTTCGAGTTCCTCTGCTGCTTTCACAGAAGTATGAACCATCATACCGTAAGTAATGATTGTTACATCGGAACCTTCACGAACAACGTTCGCTTTACCCAATTCAACAACGTAATCTTCTTCAGGCACTTCTGCACGGAAAGCATGGTACAGGTTCAAGTGCTCCATGAAGAATACAGGATCGTTATCGCGAATAGAAGCGATCATCAGACCTTTTGCATCATATGGGTTAGAAGGAACAACCACTTTGATACCTGGTGTTTGCGTGAGCAAACCTTCCAGGGAATCTGTATGCAATTCTGCCGCTTTTACACCGCCACCAAATGGTGTACGGAATACGATTGGAGAATTGTATTTTCCACCGGAACGGAAACGCATACGAGCAGCTTGCACTACCATTTGGTCAAGGGCTTCGAAGATAAAACCAACGAATTGGATCTCAGCAACCGGACGGAAGCCTTGTACACCCAGACCTACAGCCAGACCACCAATAGCGGACTCAGCCAGTGGTGTATCAAATACACGCTCTTCGCCAAACTCTTTTTGCAGACCTTCCGTTACACGGAAAACGCCGCCTACATTACCTACGTCTTCACCGAAAAGCAGAACGTTAGGATCACGTTTCAACTCCACGCGAAGCGCATCACGGATTGCTTCTTTCATGTTCATTTGTGCCATTTGCTTCATTTCCTCCTTAAACATTGACAGTTCACATTTGAATTCGTACATGTATACCGGGACATTAAAGTCGCGGATGTTTATGCTTTATCGGAAAAAACTTATTGGAAATCAGCTTTTTGCTCTTCCAAGTGCTTAGGCGTTTGTTCGAACATGCTGTCGATCAAGCCTGAAATCGTCATTTTCTCGGTTTTTTCCGCTTTTTTGATCTCTTCATTTACTTTAGCTTTTGCTTCTTCTTTCACACGTGCTGTATCTTCTTCAGTCCACAGACCTTTTTTCTCCAGATATTTAGCAAAACGTGCGATAGGATCTTTAGCAGACCATTCTGCCTCTTCTTCTTTTGTACGATACTTGGAAGCATCATCCGAAAGGGAGTGAGGACGGAAACGATATGTTACTGCTTCGATCAATGTTGCGCCTTCTCCGTTACGTCCACGCTCAGCAGCTTCCTGAACAGCTTTTATAACAGCGAAGATGTCCATACCGTCAACTTTAACACCTTTGATACCTGCTGCTACCGCTTTGTGAGCGATGGACAGAGCTGCTGTTTGTTTAGCAAAAGGAGTTGTGATGGCATAACCATTGTTTTGAACGAAGAAGATAACAGGCAGTTTGTATACACCAGCGTAGTTCAGACCTTCATAGAAGTCACCTTCAGAAGAACCGCCATCACCTGTGTACGTGATAACAACTTGTTTTTGTTTCTTCAGTTTGTAACCCATAGCGATACCCATTGCATGCAGAATTTGTGCACCAATGATGATTTGTGGCATCAATACATTAACGCCATCTGGAATTTGTCCACCATGTTGGTGTCCACGGGAGTACAAGAATGCTTGATAAAGAGGAAGTCCATGCCATACGAGTTGCGGAATGTCACGATAGCCAGGACATACAAAGTCTTCTTTTTCAATTGCAAATTCACTACCAACCATTGTAGCTTCTTGACCAGATACTGGAGCATAGAAACCAAGACGACCTTGACGGCCCAGGTTTACTGCACGGTCATCCCAAGTACGGGTAAATACCATGCGGTACATAATTTCTTTTAATTGATCATCGGAAAGTGTAGGCATCATGTCTTTGTTAACAATTTCGCCGTCAGGAGACAGCACGGACAGAGCTTCTACATCCTCTGTATACACTTCATAAGGAACCTTGCTCATTTTTTTCTTCACCTCAACAAAAAATTTGAATATCAAGTTCCGCTGTTATAATATTATTATACACCTGTTTCACTCCATACGTCAAAGAAATCCGTAATTTTTTTTATGTTTCCTGCCGGATTGTATGTATAACAGGGGATTAATATTGGTATAACAGCATAATACATGATTGCGTGTTTGACCTAACCCCGCACAAGGGTAATCTTACCGTATTGCGCGGTCGAATGCAAAAAATTAACCGAGAAAGGTGACGTTTTATGACGGATTCCCGCTATTTGAAACGCACGATTGTGAAGGAAGAGATTGAAAGTCGTTATCTCGGGGAGAAACGAACGCTCCGTATTTACCTTCCTCCGGGCTATAACGAATTACTTAGCTACCCTGTCGTATACTGTCAGGATGGCGAAGAGTTTTTCAATTTCGGGCGAATTGCCACAACAGCTAACCGAATTATTTTGGACGAAGGAGCCGAACCTTTCATTATTGTAGGGGTTCAGGTCGATGTGTCTGTGAGAACGCAGGAATATGCTCCATTCGGAGATCGGTTCAAGGCATATACCGCTTGCTTCGCTGAAGAGATTATTCCCTATATAGAAGAGAAATATCCTGTGCGTCGTTCTCCGCAGGAACGTGTACTTGCCGGAGACTCGCTTGGTGGCAGTGTTTCGCTTCATCTTGCTCTGTTATATCCGGATCTGTTCACACGTGTCATCAGCATGTCTGGGGCATTCTACTCCGCTTCTCAGGAAATCTATGCAGCAGCCGAAGATTTATCCTGGCTCTCAATCTGGATGATCGTTGGTTTACAGGAGACTGCCTTCACAGCAGATACTGGTACGTATGATTTTGTACAATTGAACCGGGATACCCGTGATTTGCTGGAAAAACGAGGTGCTCTCGTCTCCTATCAGGAAAAAGACGGGAATCACCAATGGGGTTTTTGGCAAAAAGAATTGCCAGAAGCATTGCTTTATTTTCTCCAAGAAGGATGAATAAACCACTCCAATAGGCGGCTGAAATGCCGCTTTTGTTTTACATCATTATGATACCGCTTACAATTGTAACCTAAAAAAGAAGCAGGATACCCTGCTTGGTTGATTGCTCACTCCTGCTTCTTTGTCCCATTACAAGTTAATTATCATATTAGGTTTATTACTAGGCTATGGAATGTTCCTCTTCAATCTTTCTCAACAGAACGTCGCAACCTGCGTTAACCAATTCGTATACCTCTTCAAAATTGCCTGTGTAATACGGGTCAGGTACTTCCCTAAGTTTTTCCTCCGGAAGCATGTCCATAAACTTGATGATATCCGCCTCAGCTCCGCCTGGAACGTTGCGTACATTATCTGCATTCGAATTATCCATAACCACAATGTAATCAAACTGAGTAAAGTCTTCGCTGGCGAATTGTCTCGCTGCCATGTCGGCATAAGAAATCTGGTACGAATCCAGCAATTTTCGAGTCCCTTCATGTGGAGGTTTACCAACATGCCAGTCTCCTGTACCGGCAGAGTCCACTCGAATCTGGTGTTCATGCCCCTTCTCCAGGACTTTGTGACGCATGACAGCTTCAGCCATTGGTGATCTACATATATTGCCCAGACATACAAACAAAACGTTAATCATATTAATCCCCCTTACTTAACGTACCTTGAAGTACCGACGATGTTGGCTGTGTTGCGATGCTCTCCGGCTGAGGACTGACGTTGCCCGTCTCAGATGGCACGAGCGAACGACGTGGCAGTTTCCATTTATAATGTACAGAACACATCCGGAAGAACACAACGGCCGCGAAACAAAACAATAATCCGGCATTTGTTGTTAACCAACCCATACCTATGACAAAACCAGCTGTCATCGCCCATACAGCATAAATCTCGTCACGCAATACAAGCGGTTTGCGTCCAGCAAGCACATCACGGATAACGCCTCCACCAATACCGGTCATTACTGCTGCTACGATAACTGCGCTAATCGGATGTCCCATATTCGCCGCGTACAATGCCCCTTGGATTGCAAATGCTGCAAGTCCGATTGCATCAAATAACGCCTCTGTTCGCTTCCAGTGACTAATCCACTTGAGGGGTAATATAAAGGCGATGGCTACAGATACTAAGGCTAACATAATAAGTGATCCCTGACTCCATAGTGTCGTTACAGGTATACCTATAAGTACATTCCGGATAATCCCGCCTCCGAATGCCGTGACAAGTCCTAGCACCAGTACACCCAAAATGTCATATTCCTCTTCCATCGCCACGAAGGCACCGGACATTGCAAATGCGATGGTACCTATAATACTGAATACTTCAAAAATGTGTAAGTCCAACCTGTTCAAACCTCACTTTTCAAGTCATCTCCATGTCGCTCTACCCATTGTATCCGCGAGCACTGAAATTGTGCAACCACATTTTGTGGATTATACTGGTTTAATGAATACATTTGTACAGGTTTCAACACCATATTTGAACAATGAACTATTTGCTCAGTACTAGGAAGGATGTATTAAAATGACGGTGAAACGGATTGTTATTTTTACAGGCGGAAATCTATCTCCGGAATTACTTCAGGAAATACATGAGGATGACATGATCATCGCGGCCGATCGCGGCGCATTATTTTTAATTGAACACGGCATTCAGCCTCATGTTGCAGTTGGAGATTTCGACTCTATCTCCGAAGAGGAACGTATAATTGTTAGTAACAATAGCACTACATTCATTACATGCGACCCTGTTCATAAGGATCTGACCGATACGGAAATGGCTTTTGAAACAGCGTTAGATCACGAACCTACTCACATTCTAATGTTAGGCGCGACAGGTACACGTATGGATCACACACTTGCTAATGTACATATCATGGTTCGCGCGATGCAGCATCATATCTCCTGTGCCATTCAGGATAAGCACAACTATATGACACTCACAACATCCAAAGCTGTGGTTGAACACCGTAGCTATAAATATGTTTCTTTGCTCCCTTTGACCCATGAAGTCACAGGAATAACTCTGGAGGGTTTTATGTATCCGCTGGATCAAGCCACCATTCGCATGGGACAATCCTTGGGTGTGAGCAACCAACTCTTGGGCACTTCCGGCACAGTCACCATTGATAGTGGCTTACTACTGATCATTCAAAGCAAAGATTAAATATATCAGCATGCATTCTTAATTATTACGTTTTTGTAACCAGTAATTTCGATAATAAAACAGGTTCATACACAACAAAGACCCTTGAGATTCAAGGGTCTTTTCTATTTCATCTTTATTTATCATTCGTCAATGATTAATTTTTTGACATTTTTAATTGTATTTTAATAAACTTACCCAAACCACTGTGGCACAAGGGATTACACGTCCGTATCCAATTTCTAGGCTGTTACAAAGCTGTTATACTCGCTCTAGCAACTTAACGAAAACGAATTTTGGAGGTACTAACTAACATGAAAACAAACATCTTTGTCCAAAAGGCCGTAACCGTCGGGTTGTGCGCTACACTAGGTTTTGGAGCTGTATTAATGACTAACGCCCCTGTTGCACAGGCAGCAACTGCTTCTGTGTCCACAGGTCAACAGATTGTTAACTATGGTAAACAGTTCACTGGAACTCCATATAAATTTGGTGCTTCAACATCAACAACCAAAGTTTTTGACTGCTCTTCTTTTATGAAATATATTTTCAAAAAGTATGGTGTAGACTTGCCGCGCACATCCGTTAGCCAATCTAAAGAAGGTACAGCAGTATCCAAAGCTAATCTTCGTGTTGGCGATCTTGTATTCTTCTCTAGCGGCAGCCGTTCTACGGGCTCCAACATTACTCATGTAGGCGTATATGCAGGAAACGGAAAAATTCTGCATACCTATGGATCTCCAGGAGTAACGATCTCGGATCTGAACTCCGGTACTTGGAAGAGAACGTACATTAAAGCTCGTCGTGTACTTTAGAACCTTTTATATTAAATGAATTAGGGCCGGATGATATGATCCGGTTTTTTCTTTTACCCTTTTTTCGCCATGCTTCAAACTGGTGATTCATGGAATGCGGTGAAATATCTAGTTTTTATCGTGTAACATGTAACCGATCCCACGCACAGTATGAATCAACTTCACACTTCTTCCCTTATCCACCTTAACCCTCAGATGTTTGATATACACATCCACCACGTTGGTATCCATCGCATACTCATACCCCCATACTTCCCGTAAAATATCACTTCGTGTACAGGCTTCATTCACATGCAAGGCCAGGAATTCCAGCAATTCGTACTCTTTTGGTGTTAATGTCAGGTACTCACCCGCACGATTCACCCGCCTTGAACGCAAATTCACTTTAAGATCATGAACTACAATGACTTCTTCCCCCTCTTGTGTTGCATTCGCAAAAACACGCAATAAATTTCGTATTCTAGCCAGCATCACGTTCAAGTGAATGGGTTCCTCCATTACGTCATTAGCTCCGTAATCCAGCCATTCCACGATGATTTGAGGAGATGCATTAGACGTGATAACCAGCAGAGGTACAACCTGACCTGTATCTATCCATTGTTTCAACTCTGCCTTTTCCTCTTGAATTCGATGCGCCTCCCCCTCACCCTGGTCTAGCAGGATGATCAGGTTGAAGTGTGATAACGAATTATCGCCGGATTGGTTTAGTTCAGACCCTTCCTTTCGTTGCACCTCATACCCTTCGGCACACAATACATCCTGAATAAGGCTGACCCGCTCTCCTGCTCCAATCAGCAAAATGGCTGTTTTCACTATTTTTCACCCGGCCTGTCTCTGTCCCACTGCTCGCAGCAGTGGTTGGTACAGTTAGCATGCCGTAAAATGAAAAAGTCCATTCCCTTCAGGGAACAGACTTTGCTTCTTTCTTGCTTCAGCCAAAGTAGCGGTGAACGAGCGTACGTGCTTCAGCTGTATCTTTTGTTCCGTGTACAAGGACACGTCCATCCTGGAAAATGACCATTCTATGGACTCCTGTTGTAAAAGAAACCAGAAAAGGATTGGATTCCACTTTACCTTCTTGAAGTCTATCCAGGCGATCCGCCGTATGTTGAAGATTCAGATTCATGCGCCGTGCAGGGCGGATCTGAACGGTATCCCTTCCACACAACACATCGGTTTTCTCCAGGTTGGACGCAGAAAGATATGGATACGTTGCGGAAGTGCCGCAGGAAGGACAGTCTTGCTTTTTCGCACCATCCACATTGATGGATATGTATTCGTTCCTCCACATGTCAAATGACAATAACTTGCGTCTCAATGCATTGGCATTACCACTAAGCAACTTCATTGCCTCTGCTGTCTGATTCGCCGTTACCATCTGTACCGCTTGAGGAATAATGCCAGACGTATCACAAGTATCTCCCCCCAGAGGGACTTCACCTAGCAAACAATTCAAACAAGGGGTATCGCCAGGCATAAACGTATAGGTAATTCCGTAGCTACCCACGCATCCACCATAAATCCAGGGAATACGGTGCTTCTGTGCCATGTCATTAATGAGTAGTCGGGTATCAAAATTATCCGTTGCATCCAAGATCAAGTCGGTATGCTGAACGAGTTCTTCCAATTCATCTACTCTGACATCCAATACTTTCCCTTCCACATGAACCGTGGAATTAATGGCAGACAGACGTTTTTCGGCCGCCATCGCCTTCGGTATCCGTTCAATTGCATCCTGCTCTACATATAGTTGCTGTCGCTGCAGGTTACTCCACTCCACATAATCACGATCCACAATCGTTAAGTGTCCTACACCGGAACGTACTAACGTTTCCGCGATCCCTGTTCCGAGTGCGCCAGCGCCTACAATTAAAACTCTGCTGCTCTTTAATCTAGCCTGACCTTCCTTACCAAATGGCGCGTAGCGTTCCTGTCTGGAATAACGATCGGCCTGTTCTGAGGATGTTATTTGATCTGTCATGTATGAACCATTCCTTCCACCGGACTACTGGCTGCTGCATAACGCTTCACGGGTATCATGCCTGCCTCATATGCCAATCTGCCTGCCTCTACCCCCAATCGCATAGCTTTAGCCATGCTTACTGGATCTCCTGATCCGGATACAGCTGTATTTAATAATACACCATCCGCACCAAGTTCCATCGCATACGCAGCATCTTTCGGGGAGCGCAATCCTGCATCCACAATCACAGGCACAACAGCCTGTTCAATGATGATCTCAAGGTTATAGGGATTAATGATGCCCCTTCCAGCTCCGATGGGGGAAGCACCAGGCATTACAGCATGTACGCCAAGCAATTGCAGCCTTTTGGCCAGAATGACATCATCCGAAATATAAGGCAACACAGTAAAGCCCTTTTCAAGCAAAATTTCGCAAGCCTTGTACGTTTCAATCGGATCTGGGAGCAATGTTATTCTATCACCGATGACTTCAACTTTTATCATATCACAAAGTCCTGAAGCCCGCGCAAGCTCGGCAATCCGCACCGCTTCTTCCGCTGTGGAAGCCCCAGCCGTATTCGGAAGAAGAGTGTATTGGTCCAGATCCAATGTATCCAGGAAATGCGTCTGATTACGTTCCTCCAGGTTCAGACGACGAACAGCAAAGGTCAAAACTTCCGTTTTAGATGCTTCCACAGCCTGACTTTGCACTTCCAGATCCGAAAACTTGCCTGTTCCGAGCAACAATCTGGACTCAAACGTATATTTACCAATGTTTAACATCATCAACCGCCTCCTACAAAATGTACAATCTCGATTCGATCGCCTTCTCTTAATGCCGTCGTTTCATGATACTCGCGGGTTAAAATATGCTTATTCAGCTCTACAACTACAGTCTTAACTTGAAGGTCCAATGATTGGAGCAGTTTATCCACTCGATTCAATCTGTCATCAATCTCCATCCGTTGGCCATTAACGATGATATTCACTGCACCACTCCCTCTCTGTTCAATCGCTCAGGGCTCAGCACCTCAATCCCGAGTTCTTCCGAGCTTTTACCAGCGATTAACTCCGCGATAAGCCTGCCTGTTATCGCACTAAGCAAGATACCGTTGCGGTAATGTCCACAGGCGGCGAACAACCCGGGTATACTCTTGCATGCACCAATATAAGGCAGCCCATCTGGAGTTGCCGGTCTTACGCCCGCCCACGCTCGCATGAATCGTGCTTCTTTCATCCCAGGTACCCAGTGGGTAGCCGCAGTTAGCAGCTTCAGAACACTCTGTACAGAAACGTTCAGATCGGTTCTGCCTGGCAGACTGGTTGCCCCAAGCCAAACTTCGCCATTGGCTTTGGGAACAATATAGATATCCTCTGCATACACCGTTCTGTCAGGTCTGTACCCTGCATGTTCAACTGAGAACTGAACGGCGGCTATTTCACCTTTTACCGACCACACAGGCAAGCTCAAATTTACATGTCTCATCAATTCTTCACTCTGTAATCCAGCCGCTATAATGACGTGTTTACATTTCATCTCGCCGATCGATGTGGTAACCCCCTGGACGCCATGTTCGTTTGCTTGCACACGTATATCCTGTATGTCCTCGATAACCCGTGCTCCCAATGCTTGAGCGGATTCGGCGTATGCCTTCGTTAGATGGATTGGAAGAATCTCACTCTCGTAAGGTCTGTAGTAGGCTCCATACGTATCTCTGTTAAGCCAAGATGCCTCTTGTTGTACAGTGGAACGATCCCACCACACCTCATCAGCAGACAAACCAGAATTTCGATTGTTCTTATAGTGGCTTAATTCGCTGTATGATCGAAAAGGGGTGAGGAATCCATGGCGTTGCAGTCCAACTTCTACCTCGCTGAGGGTAGCCATTAGCACTTGTTGCTCAATAAGCAACTGCCTGCTTTGCCTGGCAAGCTTAGCCATCAAAGGATGAACAAAATCCTCACTATCTGCCGCCAGCATTCCAGCCGCTGCGCAAGAAGTGCCTCCTGCAATCGCCGAACGCTCCAGCAACAGTACATCCTGTCCTCGGGAAGCAAGTTCATATGCAATGGCACAACCAACAACGCCCCCGCCTATAATAATCGTTTCTGCACAAATTTTATCCAGTTTATCAGCAACACTCTTGCTTCTTGATTCCGGTTCAGGTTTCAGTTGATGACTGAGATGATTCCTGTTCTGACCCGTTACAATCTCTTTCATCCTCTCATCTCCTTTCAGCGGCTCAGACTTCCTGTAGCAACGATAGCCTGCCTTAGTGATGCAGCGGCCCGATCCGGTGAATCGCTCGACCATACATTTGAGATCACAGCGCCCCCCTGTGCGCCTGCGGAGCGAATCGCATGAATGTTACCCGGCCTTATACCTCCGATCGCGATGACAGGAATGGAGACACTTCTGCATACTTCATCAAGAGCATATAACCCTCTTGGTTCAAGATCAGGTTTACTGTTGGTTGAGTAGATATGCCCGAAGAAAAGGTAATCGGCTCCCCGTTCTTCAGCAATTTTTGCCTCCTCGATGGAATGAACAGATACACCCAGACGAATTCGCCGCACATTGCTTTTAACATCATTATTGGAGTTGTACTTGAGCAAAGCCTCTTGCGCCCAATGTACACCGCCATAGATGTCATTCTGTGAAGGCAGTTCTGAGCCATTGATAACGATGCGACAAGAGGGAATGCCAGCGCTACGCAGATTTTCAGCCCAAGCAATCTTGTTTTGCCATGTGAGTTGTTTCTCTCGTATGTGAATATAATCCACCCATGGCCATACGTCCTTTGCAGCTTTTACAAAAGATGCTTGATCCCCTGCACCCGTAGATACAACATGCAATTCAAATGATTCGTGAACATGTTCATGAGAAAATGCCGTACCATCCCTCTCCTTCCATGTGTAAATTCTATAAAAACACAAAAAAGCCACTCCCGTAGGGGAGTGGCTGCGTAGTAATCATAGGATCAGATGACTGACTAATACATACAGTTCAATTCGTGCCAATAAAGCTATAGAACTTATAGCCATACCGTTATAAACGGAACTGCATGTTTCAATTCGCTAAGCAGACGGTTGAAAGCCTCTCGAGTTACCGTTTGCTCACGTCATTCACTGAAACGCGCTCGCCACTTCCCTACGCTGGTATGATCCAGATCAGGTGCAAAGGGTCCGGAATCGCATTCTTCCATCTCAGCCGCATCGTGCGGCCCCCCTAGTGTTCATATGAAGTTGTAGCCTATGTTACCATAGACGGATTTTTTTGTCACCGTCATTTCTGTTAAACATGGTCTTGAATCTTCTAGTTTTTCTCGGACCATTCTTCGACATTCCATGTTTTGGTAACCCAACCCTCGTAGAAATCAGGTTCATGAGATACAAGTAACACCGTTCCCTTGAATTCTTGCAAAGCACGCTGCAACTCCGCTTTGGCTGTGACATCGAGATGGTTTGTCGGCTCATCGAATAAAATCCAGTTGCTTTCACGCATCAAGAGTTTGCATAAACGAACCTTGGCTTGCTCTCCACCACTAAGCATGTTAAGCGGACGGGTAATGTGCTCATTTTTCAACCCACAGCGAGCGAGATGACCCCGGACCTCATTCTGGGTCAAATGTGAAAACTCATTCCACACATCCTCAATGGGCGTGATGTTGCCAGCACGAACTTCCTGTTCAAAATAGGCCGTTTCGAGATAATCTCCCAAAAAGGTCTTTCCACTGAGTGGAGATATTTTGCCCAGAATGGTTTTCAGCAGTGTAGATTTACCCACACCATTACAGCCTACGATGGCAATTTTCTCACCACGTTCAATTGTCATTGTCATCTTAGGCAGCAAAGGATACGTATATCCAATTTCAAAATCAATGCCCTCAAAGACCGTTTTGCTGCTCGCACGGGCATCCTTGAATTTGAACGTTGGTTTGGCTGCTTCATCTGGACGATCAATACGTTCAATTCTGTCCAGCTGTTTCTCCCGGCTCTTCGCTCGACCTGAAGTTGAAGCACGTGCCTTATTACGCTGAATGAAATCTTCCTGCTTCTTGATGTACTCTTGCTGCTTCTCGTATGCATCAATATGCTGGGCTTTATTCATATCAGCCATCTCCAGGAACTTGTTATAGTTCGCTGCATATCTCGTTAATTTGGCAAATTCCAGATGATAAATGACATTTACGACTTCATTCATGAATTCCGTGTCATGGGAGATTAAGAGAAACGCATGCGGGTAATCCTTCAGGTAACGTGACAGCCATTCAATGTGCTCTACATCCAGATAGTTGGTCGGCTCATCTAGCAAAAGAGCTGTAGGTTTCTCAAGCAGAAGCTTGGCAAGAAGCACCTTGGTACGTTGTCCACCACTTAGAGCTGCGACATCTCGATCCAGACCAATTGCGGACAAACCAAGTCCATTGGCCATCTCTTCCACTTTTACATCAATCAGATAAAAGTCACCCTGTTCCAGTTGTTCCTGAATATCGCCCATCACTTCCAGCAACTGCTCCAGCTTATCTGGATCTGCATCTGCCATCTGGTCTGTAATATTCATCATTTCTTTTTCCAATTCAAGCAACGGAAGGAAAGCATCCTTAAGCACATCACGAATCGTCTTGCCTGGTGTAAGCTTCGTGTGCTGATCCAGATATCCATAACGGACCTTAGGTGTCCATTCCACTTTTCCACTGTCTTTAAGCAATTTACCGGTAAGGATGTTCATTAATGTAGATTTACCTACACCATTGGCACCCACAAGTCCTACGCGCTCTCCGGCGAGCAAACGAAACGATACATTTTTAAATAACGTGCGATCTCCAAAATTGTGACTCACGTTCTCTACTGACAATAAACTCATAAGATGAGGTTGCTCCTATCTATTAGACATTACTTTTATTATGGTTCCGAAACCCTATTCTAGCACAGGTCCCGTCTTTTCTGAAAGTAATGTAAACAGTTCATGAACCTCTTCCAAGATTTTGTCATACAGGCTACCCTAACGATTAGAGCAGTTATATTCGAAATAGCCTTGTGCAGCTGCTTGTCTTGCGTCTGTGAACACTTCTTCGGCACGGTAACCATTACCACATGTGGAGGGATAGTAGTACTTAATACCCGTTAATGGATCTACTCCACCTACGATGGCTGTTTTCTTTACAAGTCTGCCTCCACCAATCGCATAATTGTTGATCTTCTGGTCACCCACACCGATCCCCTGGATAAAAGCCATAATCCCTGTATCGTTAATGGAGTTATACCAATCTTCTTGTGCAATCAAGGGCATCGTAAATGTATAGGAAATACCGTTCTTTCTGGCAAACTCATTATGACGGTTAATCACATCAGCCAGATCATCCTGCACACTAGTTACAATTCGGCTTCGTCTAACTTGCTCAAATACGTCGGCATTTTGAAGTAAAGGAATCTGAGAGCTAGCAGCAAGTTCTTTTTGGAATCCCTCAATCCATTTCCCTGCGTTTGCATCGTAAGCATATACGTAGTCATCCAGTGTAAAGTTAATGCTGCTACCATTTGAATCGGAATATGTATAAGGTCTTTTGGGGCTCCACACTTGCCTGAAAGAATCATCACGGTTACCTGTCAACTCTGTTTCTGTTGATAACATATAATAGCCATCGTAATCCAGAATAACCACGGCAGGAATGTAATTAAACATGTTTCGAATAGCTGCGGGATCATCCTGAATTCCCATATTTAAAGCCATTGTCTGAGTAAACGTCAACAGGGCAAGCTCCTTGTCCGCTTTAACAAACTTGGTTGAATCATAACCTGCTTCATCATTTTGTTTCTCATTTTGATGCATGACTGCACCTGCATCCATGACCGCGGTTTGAAGTGCGGATCTGTATCGATGTCCAAGATAGATAGCCTCTTCGGCATCCTGGGTATGGAGTGAGATGATCCAGAAGAGCGGAAAGAAGATCAGCACAAATACTATGGATAGCTCAGTAATCTTCATTGAGGACCATACCTCCGTAGGTTACAAATACCGCTGAAGCCTGAGTTGTACCACTGAGCCATTCACGAATGAGCATGGAAGGTGTACGATTTGTATTTTGGAGCGTCACGGTGAAAAAATCCCCTGTCGTCAACGTATATCTTCGGCCAGGATCCTCAGCTGGTATCACACCTGAGGATGGGAATAGCCTATCTCGAATCTGAGCTGAATAATATCCATCCTGTACAACCTCGTAAGTTCCGGTAAAACTGTTGTTGTCCATCGGGTCTGTATAGTGAGGTACATATTTCTTATGTGAATGTTCCATCGACACCTCATACACATTGCCCGTCTGGGCCAATTGCTCCTCAAACTCAGCCAACATTCGAGGTGAAATATATCCTTTCGTTCGGACAGCATCGACAAAACGTGTTACATTTTGATTAGCCGTCATACGTGCTATATCGTCCTGCCGATCAGCTGTTTCAGCAGCTGGATACACATAGAGCAGAAGGACTGCGAGCAATACGGCAAGCAGCTTGGATGCGGCATTAATCAATTCATACTGGCCTCCTTCCAAAAAACAATCTTGAGCAGTTCCCCAGCTTCATTTCGTATAAACTCAGGTCTGTAGGTGGCATCAAGCTGGACAGGAATTGTCGCTGTTTTGCTGACAAGAGGATCGATCACATACGAAGTCCCATCTACCTCCACAGGAATGCCTATACCTGTCATCTGTCTCACGGTATGTATCACTTCCGCACCCTTGTACTGAGATGGTTTAGTGGTATGCAATGTTGTTGTCAATCGACCCTCCATACCTGCTGTTGTCTGTACTCTGTCATTCAATGAAGCTGATAAAATCTTAACATTATGTTGCCCGTACAGGCAGGCTGTCACAAACAGGACAACCGCCGTACAAAACAACATGAGATGCTGGGTATTTTGGGACATGTGAAACCAACTCCTGTCAGGATTGCTGGAAGATCAGCCCTCTTACCACGTTGGAACGGTCTTTTACGATAATCGCTTTGAATTTACCACTTGGATTGACATATTGATTGTCTTTTTCACTCATGGTCTGGTTAATAATCCCCACTTTATCGTCAGGAGCAATAACCGAGCCGTAGTCGGCATTATTGAGATCCTGTGAAATGTTCAATTGGTTGCCGTACCATTGACCCGCTTTATTTTTACCTGTAATAACTTGAATACCGAACTGATCCTTGTCCGCATATTTACGCAGCGCATTAGTTACCTGTGATCCACTGATGGTGGTTCCGTCATACACCGTAAATGCAGCCTGAGACAACTCGGTCTGGATATCAGCAAAATTGTTCTGGGCCGTCTTGGTTGCCTCCTGAGCTGAAATAAACAAAAGAACTACAATTGTGATCAGAGCGATTGTCAAAAATATCCCTGCTGCTACCTTTAAAGCGCTTGATGCATTGTTCATGATAAATCCTCCCAGTTATAAGTTATTAATATATTTCAGACTGTCACACGAATGAATGGTGCTACAGTTTCTGAATTTGTTCATAATAAATGTTCATCTGCAAGAAGCTCATGCCGACTAGTGGAATGACCAGATACAAAAAGATAAGTGCATACATGGGTGTAAATCCAATGGTTCTTCCCCATGATGCTTTGACATCTATCATTTTGCTGTACTCTTGCTTGCGTTGTTCAAAATAAAATGCCATCATGCTCTCCAGATCATCAAAGGCTTCACGTATTGAGATTTTGCCAAGAGCAAGCTGTAATTTATCAACCAGTCTCTGGAACTCGGGCAAGCCCGCCTCTTCCTTTAATTGTTCAAGTGCATGCTCTGGCCCATGTTCAAAATGCAACAAACATTTTTGGAGCGGACGCTTGAAAATGACGGCAAATCGATTAAGCCATTCCAATATCTCTTCGACTGACATCCTGTCCATCTCACGCAGAATGGATATCACTGTCTGAAATTGATAGATTTCATGTCGCATATCCAACTTTCGCATTTTCCGCTGAAATAACATGAGCCATATGGGCATGTAATACCCTGCTACACCCACGACAATCGCTATAATCATTTCCCACCAGCGTACATATTGCTTGTTATACACCTCAAGTTTTTGCATAATGCGTGCGATCGTCTCAGCCTGGGTATCATGGTCCAGCTGAACGGGAGATAGCTGCTGTAACGCACCCGAGATGTCTTCGTATGTAGCTCCTCGGTTCATTTCTACACTTTTCAGCACGGATTGATCCAATGCTGTTTTTTCCTCGGCCTTCCTGAGGTCGGCTTCAGCCATTGCACCAAACATACGGTCATCCCGGATCGGATCATGCAAGATGTGATTACGTTCAACCTGATGCAACAGCAAAATGCAACCCATTGTAAGGACCAAACAACTTGCGAATAACATCACTCGACGAATGGCAAGCCATTCATATTTCAACTCTGAGCTACTCTCCCTCATCAGCCGTATTGTTTGACTGTACTGAGTACTGCCAGGTTTCGCTGCAAACAGCATCGCCAATTTCCGTATAAACGTTTGTTTGTACAGAAGCTGATCCAACCATGAACGCTTATGCCCTGATCGGAAACGGGTCTCATCGTATTGCTGAAGCCTTTGCAGCAGCAAATAGGCAAGGATGATGATTACATAGATCGATATTTTGGTAATAAAACCGATTTTGCTACGGTAAAATTCATCCATCGTTGGAAAACTGACTCTAGCCCAGCGTTCGATTGGAGCGGTGAACAATACAGGTGCGAGCGCAATGATATTAAGTCCTTTGAGCAAATAATCCAATTTATCACGCCGTAATATCTCCAAGTGAATCTCCTGAGTCAAGTTACCCAGTCCATTAAGATAGATAGAACCTTGAGCTCTGTCCTTATCCCCGAACTCCATGACCATGTAGGAGACGCCGGCGAATCCTTTGAGAAAACGGTTGGGAGCCACTTCGTAATAACGCTCAAGTGCTTCATTCGGATCTGGAGAAGTTAAAGCTTCGTAGATTAGTCTTACCTGTTCCGCTGCTTCTCCTGTACCTGCTTCAGCCGCTTCATAGAGTGCTTCTTCAACCATGCCATGCTGATGATACCGATGCCTTACATCCGCGAAGAGATCCAACATCTGCACCAGCAGCCTTTTCTCCATACGACTGAGGCACATATCTAGCACCAGACTGTTTAGCACCACGGCACAGAGCACGGACAATATTACAAAGGTGAAACCCGGCTGCAGAAGAAACAGAATGACACTTATACCTCCATAGCCTCCAAGGATAATGAAAACCACTGTCATCGTCAGCCTGCGAAGGGATGGCTCATCCCCCACATGTCGAAATGAAATACGCTTCTGCACTTGTAGAATATAGGCGGATAACACTGGAACTTTCATTCCAAGGCGGTAGGATTGCAACAAAAATGACCCCAGTCCCTTGAACCCCTTCCCGCCAGGAGTTAGAATCACGCCGGATGGACTTGTTGGGCTACCTCCCTTGCGACGTAAAACACTTAAAACCAGAAGTGTGACCAGCAACCCTCCTGCACAAATACTTAATACGAGGAGCAGAATCCATTTAATTGTCATGCGGCTCACCCCAGTGTTGCTTCATAAACTGTTCAAATTTCTCAGCATCCTGTAATGTCATCTGTTCTCGCATATCCATCATGCATCCCGAAGAGATTGGAGATGTTGCAACATACGCCCCATCTCTATACTCCACAACATTATGAAATGTAAAACCTGCCCTCTCTTCCACGCTGTCACCTTGATTCGCACGAGGTAGACATTCCGTAATACGTTCGATATATCTTCGTCCCTCAGCATCCTTCTTCATATGAACATCGAAGTTGATGACACTCACAACCTGCTCCTCAGCAATATGCTCATGCTGGAACATGCCTGTTTTGAGCAAGGAATTACGGAGGGAGAAGACCAGATCACGAAACGTTTTGGCATGGTGGGTAAACAGGGTGAACAGACTGGCAACCTGAGACATTTGAATCATCCATGCGGCCACTTCATCACTCGCAACCTCACCAAGAATATTGACGGTACCATCCGTTTTTTTCTGCAAATCAAGCCCTTGTTGACCTGAAATATGTTCAGTCTCTCGGAAACTCAAAATATTACGTCGGCTATAGATCCGTCTCAATTGAAGTTCGAACGCCATCTCCTGCACCCGAAGGGTGTACGATGCATAGATGTGTTTGACCATAGCCATAAGCAACGTCGTTTTACCCGAACCTTGTGCTCCGGTTACAGCTGTGATCCGGCTTCCTTTCATGAGGTATTGAAGTAATTCGATCGGCAGATTTGCGTTGTTACCTGTAATCAACTGTTCTAATGAAGCATTCGGAATATCAAACTTCCGGACAAAGAATGCCCACGATTCTGCAAAAGGAGGACGAACAACTACGACACGGGAGCCGTCTTTCATCTCATTCACCTTGTATCCACTTGCTTCCGACAACTGTCCGGGATAATTGTATTTGTATATATTCTGGCATACCCTTTTCAGTTCACGGATACTGCCGAATGACAGAAAGGATAGATGAATGGACTTACCTTTGTAAAAAATCCAGACACTTTCCATACCGCTAAGCGGTTTTTCATGTGCATCATCCTCCAATCCTTGTTCCAGCAACTCATTCCATGATGCCGGTTTTCGAAGCCCCATATTATGAACAGCATCAAGCATACCGCTGACACCACCACTAACACCATCAATACGTTGGTCCCTTATCTCATCAACAACCGAGAACCCTTTATAATGTTGGTAGATACGCTGCACGATAATATCTATCTTTTCTCTGAATCCAAGCTCTCGATATTCGCACTCGAAAACATAGTGAATGTCTTCCTCGGAAATATAATAACTCCCTCCGTCGTCCGTACCATCCTCCATTCTCAGCCTTCCCAGATCGTAGGTATCAATCAATCGGGAGAGTGCATCCACACCGAATTGCTGTCGGTACAGATAAAACACAATTTCAAATCGGTCCTGGATCGTCAACAAATCTGGTTCTGCAAACAAAATAACTTCATCTACATTGGATTTGTTCAGACCTATGCTTCGGGTCAGTAGATCTCCTATCAAATTTTTCACATACGTTTTGTCGCTGATACTGCCTGAGACACAGCCCTTCAGCGCTTTTCTCATCTCGGCACGTTGATTGATTCTTCGACGGTATTCTTCTTCGTGCAGACCTGCATCCGCAAGTTGACTATGACTAAGCTCATGAAGTGAGTTCTTCACCTTCTCAATCAGCGTGTCAATCGTGAATGATTCCTGTTCAGGAACACGAGCATTCTTTTCACGAAGAAACGTTCTATACTTGAACCAGATATACGTCAGACACAGAATCAAAATTAAACTTATCCATATCGTATTCCATAGCATTCGAGGTTCAGGCTCCCCTTTCCAGCCTCTTCAGAACTGTGCGCATACCGGCACCGTCCATAATCAGGCGAGCGAGTTCGCTCATGCTTGCAGCAAAGCTCCCTTTACGAATATCCTTATCCTCAGTCAAACTTTCCAACTGCAAGTACCTAGCGACATCTCGGCGATTCATTGCATCCAGATATCCGGTTGTGTAGGGGATCGCAGAGATCGTGCCTTTGTATCTGAACTGGCGCCGAATATTGGAGAGCGTTGCACGGGAATGCGAATCGTATTTGTTGATTACAACATGCATATTCTGTTTGTTCAGTCGTTCTGGCAGGATCTCCTCAAAGAACAACTCCAGATTTCGCATATTTTGATCGAGATTAATGACAACATAGTCCGCGTGTTGCAGCTTGAGCTGTGAATCGGCATCAGCATGATCCGCATCCAGAAGAACCAGATCATAATACTCATTGGCTACGTTCAGCAGCTTTTTCACAGTCTCATCATGTTCCTGCGGGGAACGTTCCATTTCATCAATTCTTCCAGTTAGAAAATCAAGTCTTTCCTTCAGCAGTGGCTTGGTATAATCCCTGAGATTGTGCTTATTCAGACTTCCGCTCGAATGCAGTCGTTCAATCGCATCCCAGCCACCCTCTTCAAAGGAGAACACAAAATCTGCTGAGTCCGTATCTTTGGATGGTAGAGCAGCTTCTGTGCCAGTTCCGGCAAGGCCTGCATTAACAAGTAACACTCTTGTTCTGTAGTGAAGTGCCATCGCATAAGCACTAATTAATGTGCTTGAAGTGCAACCCGTTCCTGCAAAAGGGCTCCAAAAGGTAATGGTGCTCATGCTCTCATCCTCTCTGCTTCTTTCATTGCACGGCGACTACGAACACTTTCCCAACCTGTTAACTGCTCAACCACGCGACACAACGATTTTTTGTAATTTCGCGACAAAGGTCCCAGATGAACTCGGCGATGATGCTCATTCTCAAGCTTAACTGCTGCTGTTAACTCATCCCACGGAAGCACTAAGGATTCTCCTGTCCATACAAACGGACTGCCCTCCAGATATGCCCACAGATAACGAGCTTCAAGCTTGCAGTCAACCCCGTTAATTAAGAGCCTCTGAAAAGAAAGCTCACCAGGCAATGACTGATCTTCAAGCAACCGTTTCAACCAGCCCTTGCCACGTTCCAGATTGTAACGCTCATAATCACTTACCCAGACTCTTACATCAGCGGTTAGCCAAAGATTACGTGAAGCAAAATGCGAGGTCTCCATGTCGTATAACACATAGTCATAACTGTCCAACCGCTCGCCATTTACTTCAAGATGATTCTCCACAGCTGCTGAAGTGACAAAATGACAAGCGATATCAAACCCCTCAAATTCCGTAATTCGCAAAGACTGCTGACTATCACCTACACCGTACCCATACTTCTGCTGTAAGGTTCCATCAACGAGCAAGACCTTGTTGCCTGTCGAAGCCAATATTTTGCAAAGATATAGCATCAGATCATTCTTCTCACATAAACCCGCAAAGATCCATGTATGCATAGATGTTATAACTCCCTTCTTTGTCCAAAAAACCTTGTTATCCGAATTGATTTAAAGTGAACACTCATATTGCTCTCTATTCTCCGCCCGTTAGCAGACTCTGCTGTTCATCTGATTGTGAAGCTTGCGCAGAATTATCTACGCTTCCAGCATTAGCTCCTGCACCGTTTCCTGAACCATCATTCCAAGTGACACCATCCGATGTTGCCGAATTATTTGCTGATGGACGACTGTTATAGGTAACTGAAGATTGTGCCACATCCTGTTCAACCCCTTTTGATGGTGCTGTCACGGAGGCAGCCAGTGAACTTTCAAGCGAACTTCGCACCTGTCTGGATAACTCCTGTTCCGCTCGTCGAACAATATTCGGATCACTTTCCAGTAGTTTTAACACTTCTGAATTGGCAGGATACGTCGCGATTGCAGGTGTCTGAAACTGTGGTTCTACATAGGTTAAGGCATAGATTGAAGCTTTATGTAAATAGGCATCTACAATTGCACTGGAGAGTGACAGAATCTCTTCCTCCGTCATCGTAATCCATAAGGTAGCTGCATTGAGTCGTTCCACTTTCTTCTTCGATAAGAGAACATAGTCCTGTCCGGTAGGGAATTGGATACGAACATCAATAATATCTCCCTTAACAAGTGAGGACGGCAGTAACACAACCTGCAGCTCTCGATTTCTTAAATCAGGTGGAGCCGGTGTATCCTCATACACCATCTCAGTGGTAATCGCTGTTCCTTTTTTCAACTCTATTTTGGCTACTTGCCCTTCCATCTGCTTGGTACTGGACCAGAGATTTCGCGGTGCTTGTGCATCCGGAACAGCAATGAGCTTCAGATCCTCCGGTAATATCGGTTCACCTGCTTCAATATCTCGAACCGTTACCCATCCTTGTGCTCCCGAATCCCATTGTTGCTTCAATTCAGCTTCCTTTTCCTCATATGCTGATAAATAACGGGCTTCTACAGCTGACCTGACATCACCCATCGTTTTGACATTGTAAATAACATATCCTCCGAACACCAACCCTACAGCGCCTGCTCCGATAAGCCCGGCATAGATCAGTTTACGGCTTTGTTTTCTTAATTTAGACAAAAGAGGCTCTCCTTTCGTAATCTCGTCTAATCCTGTACTTTCCTTCTTGAAAAGAACGAACGTTTCTTGGCTTGTCGTGCCATCATATGCGTTAAAATATGAGAAAACACTTTATCCATCTGTGCGTCCTTGTCAAAAGGATCAATATGTAACGGCAGACCATAAACACTCGCTGTATCCAGCGTTTTACGAATGCGTTGTACAGCTTCAGTTGCTGCGAGGGGCAGACAATATATCCATTTCTCTTGAGGATACCGATGATGTGATCGAACAAAAGCGCCTATCTCCGCCTGCCTCCATTCGGCACCTGAGCCTATAACAATCGGCAGATCTGCACGCAGAAATTCTTCCAGCCTGTTCTGGTCCTGACCACTACCGAGGTCCATCACGATGAATTGATAGCTCCCCCCAAGCAAAGACAAAATATCTGCTCGCCCGGATTGTTTCCAATAATGCACACCATCCACTGCAAACTGTCTGCCTGCTGGCACCGGTTTACCCGCTTGAGCGATTTGTTGAATTCTTGCAAAGGATTGAGAGCGAGGAGACATTTCAATCACAGCTACTTTAAAGTTTTGCCTTTCGAGATAATGACTGATAGCTATAGCTGTATGGGTAACCCCTACACCAGATGAAGCACCAGTCAAGGCAATAACTCTTGTTCCGCCATTCAAGGTCATGGTTGTACCTCCACCAGGCGTTATTCCACCAGGTATTCGGAGCAGTTCCTTCCGCACCTCATCCGCAGATTGGAATCGCTCCTCGGCATTATACCTTAACAGTCTTCTCGCCACAGGGATGTACGTCCGTGGAATATCACTCCGAATAGAGCTTTCCACACCTTGTATCCATTCCGTATACGCCCCACTAGTCATAAGATACAGCAGCAATGCTCCGAGTCCATATAGATCTGATCGGGCATCGGTCTGACCCGAGCCGTATTGTTCTGGAGCGGCGAATCCAGCTGTTCCCAACTTGACGGTATCTTCGGCACTTTGCGGTTTGTAACTTCTGGCGATGCCAAAATCGATTAATCTTACTTCATGTTCCGGAGTGACCATGATATTGGATGGTTTCAGATCCCTATAGATGACAGGTGGATTCAGATTATGCAGATAACTCAACACATCCAGTAATTGAAGCACCAGCTCCGTTAGCTGCACCATCGGGATCTTCCCGCGGCACTGCTTGAAATACTCACTGAGCGTTAACCCTTCAATGTATTCCATCACCAAGTAGGTATAGCCATCTTCATCCGGGACAAAAAAATCAACAATTTGCGGTAATCTTGGATGACGAAGGGATGTAAGGAGAGCGGCCTCTGTCTCCATGCTGCCTTCATATGGCATAGCCGTCACACTTTCTTTAATTGCCCATATCTTGCCCGGCAATTTTAAATCCTCCGCCTCGTATACATGGCTCATTCCGCCTGTTCCCAGAATGGATACGATACGATATCTACCTCCCAGCAGGCTTCCGCGTTCCAGCCTGGCCGGATGTCTCATACCAATTCCTCCTTCAATACACAACAAAAAAGGGAAAGCTTCACCGAAGAAGAACAGACCGGATATCCGGTTTCGTTCACTTCGGGATGCTTTCCCTTAGGTTTGTTATGGTTAATATTGGTATCATTATAGTACAGGCAGGAATAGATTGTAAAGCACAAATTCTAATAAGCTTTATCGAATCAATTTCATAACACCTTTAGTTGCTTTAAGCAAGGTTAGATCTCTTAATATTTAACCATATAGAGTGTGATCTCTTCCCGGTTATGGAACAACTGCTTGGAACGTTGTATCTGCATCCGCGAACGCTCAAACGTATCGATAACATCCTTAATGAGTGCGAGCGGTTTTTTATGCAATAACTTCACGGTAACAATCGCTGTTCCCCCAGGTTGAAGACTATATAGAAGGTCTGATACAAGTCGGCTCATCAGCTTGGGACTCCAACTCATATCACATACGAGCAGATCGAATTCTCCTTCGCGAAAGCGTACATCCCCTGCATTTTTCTTCAAGAATGTCAATTTTGGTGATGCCAGCAGCGTTGCATCCATCTTCGCCGGATCTACTGCCGTTACTTCAAGCCCGCGTTCAAGCAGGAACGAGGTCCATCCACCTGGTGCTGCACCGATATCAAGTGCTCTATGAAATGAAGTAAAGTCAATGCCAAACGTTTGCTCGGCTTCAAGCAACTTGAACTTGGCACGCGAGATCTGTCCATCTTCTTTTTGAAAACGTACGGCTCCCCCGCTCCAGTCTGACAGGTTCTGTTCAGGTCTGGATACGCCAGCATACAACATATCATTCGCAGCAAATACCGAAATGACATATTCAGCATCACGTACAACCCATTCACAGCCTAGCTCATCCAGTTTTTCTGTCAGCAATTGCTTCAATGAAGCTGCATTTTCTTGCCAAAAGGCCCCGTCTGTCTTCCGTACCTGTAGTACGACAGGGGTACCCGTCAGTTCCTTATGATTCATTACAAATGCAATCAATTTCTCAATTGACTGCTCCGAATCTTCTGTATTCTCCTGAAACTGAACAGGCTGGATATGACGTAAAAACGTTGGATACTCTTCCCACAGCTTACCCGAGACTTCTTCCTCTGCTATAGGCAGACTCGCAAGTAAAATTTCTCCTGGTACGAGTACCGTGCTCTTGACCGCACCAAATGTACGGCGCAACTCTTCCTGAGCATATGGGGCAAAGCCATGATTGGCTGTGCAGATAAAACGGGAGAAGTTGCCTTCTTCCCAAGACGATTGTGTACTCAAATTGTGTTACCCTCCAGAACGTACGCGTATCCACGGACGACCGTTATCCCACTGGATATCGACCGGAACATCGTACGTATGCTTAATTGTATCTTGTGTCAAAACTTCATGCTTGGGGCCAGCCGCCGCAATACGTCCATCGCGGATCAAAGCCACATGCGTAAATAAAGGTACGATCTCTTCAACATGATGCGTTACATACACCACTGTAATGTTACGCTGGCGTAGCCGATCAATCTCAGTTAACATTTTCTCACGTTCATATAAGTCTAATCCGGCACAAGGCTCGTCCATAATCAGCAATTTTGGCTCAGCCATTAAAGCCCGAGCAAGCATGACTTTTTTGCGCTCCCCTTGGGATAGTGTGCCAAGCGGATTATTGGCCAGATTAGCAAAGCCCATATCATCTAGCAAACTAAGCGCCTTGGCTTTTACTTCATCAGGAATGGTCTGATAAAAACGCAAAAAGGCATAAGCTCCTGTAGCGACAACCTCCCATACCGGATCTCTCGGTGTGAGTTTCTCAATCAACGTTTGGCTGATATAACCAATTTCCTTACGTACTTCCCTGACGTCACATTGCCCATACAGATTACCGAGTACTTCAATGCGTCCCTGGCTTGGAAACATATATCCGTTCATCATTTCCAGTAACGTTGTTTTGCCAGAACCATTCCGACCCAGAATAACCCAATGTTCGCCTTGTTCAATGTGCAAATGTACGTTATCCAAAATCTGATTCTCTTCTCGTCTAAGTGAGACTTGTTCTATTGAGATTATACTCATTTCAGCACCGCCTTCCGGATCTCCGAGAGCAGATGCTCCACAGAGCTCATCCGATAAACCATTTTTGGAACATCTTGCTGCCCGTCAAACAGCATCACTGCTGGCACGCTTGAAATTTGAAATTGTTGTACGAGTTCAGGAATGTCATGGATGTTCATTTCAGATAAAATGCCTTCTGGCAGCATATGCTCAACGACTTCCAACATACGCCGGGCTGCCGCACATGTCCCACATAAAGGGGTATATATAAATACAGCCTGTGGCATACCTTCCCATACGCCGCGCATTAACATTTTCGATGTAATTGGCTTCATGAACGTTCTTCTCCCGCAGCAACACTCAGCATGACCTCACCCGTCATTGGACCATTATGAATGGTTACCGAATCGGGTTTGTTGCTATATAACATCTCGTACATCTGACGTTTACCAAACATACTGCTTGTATGCAGATAGATTTCACGTGGAAATAAACCTTCACGTACAATGGATGCCGCAACCTCACCGCCATTCGGCGAATCCGGACCAAGCTCATAATCCAGAGACAAAATGTCCACGTCACCTTCTCTTAGCAGCATCAAGCACTCTTCTGCATTCGTTGCCAGAACAAATCCTTTCGGACACGCCCGATAGTCATCCAAAAAAACATGCATAAAATCGCTCCTCTCCCCATTATAGCCAGGAACGCATGAGCGCTATATCATCACGGTGCGTTCCATCTTCGCCCGTTTCTGTCTCAAGCACAACAACCGCTTTTTGGAACTCAGGCGCAGTTAACAATGCTTTCATTGATTCATTTCCGATGTATCCCTGTCCGATCCTCGCATGTCTATCCTTACACGAACCCGACGCATATTTTGAATCATTAAAATGTACAGCAGCAACATCATCCCAGTATCCGAGCACCTTGCCCTTGTCAAGCATCGCCGCTTCGTTGCCTGACGACCACAAACCTGAAGCAAAAGCATGGCATGTGTCAAAACAAAAAGCAATATGCTCCGGATATCGGCTCAATTTGCGAATCTGTATCATTTCTTCTATGGTTGTGCCCATGGGGCCATGATCACCTGCCTGATTCTCAAGCAGTACCTTTGAATGACCATTCCAATTCTCCAAAGCGGTATCCAGACAATGTATGAGGTTCTGATACCCCTCCAGCGGATCATTTGTTTTGATATGTCCAAAATGGACCACCGTTCCAACAGAACCGCAAGCATTCGAAATTTCAAGATCATTGCGAATAGAAGCTATTGTAGCATGAAACCCCGCCTCTCCACGGGTCATGCCCAACGCCGGATTCGTAGGATAGGGTGAATGAGCAATCGAAGCCAGTCCATGCTGTTCACACCAATCCCTGCATTGCTCAGCATCCTTGAGATCCAGACTTTTCAGACCAAGACTACGCGGGTTCTTCGGAAAATACTGAAACGCCGTTGCTCCCATCGCATGTGCTCTCTTGGCTGCTTGTAGAAATCCACCTCTCGTGCTGACATGTGCCCCGATTCCGTTGTTAGGCTTCATGCTGGCATTTCGGACAGAAGAATGCCTTCTTGCCCGTAATTTCCACTCGTTCAATCGTTCCCCCGCAGCGCGGACAAGTCTCGCCTTCCCGATCGTACACCCGGCATTGCTCGTCAAAGCTTCCGGTCTTCGTATCCCCTTGCATCAGTGGCATTTCCATATATCCACCTTCAGATGCTGCTTCGCGCAACACGGACTGCATCGAATGGAACAAGCGCTCCGTCAGCTCAGGTGAAGTTGCGATGTTCTGCGTTTTGGAGCTTGGTCTCAGACCTGCAGCAAACGCAATCTCATCCGAATAACAGTTGCCAATCCCTGCAATAATATGCTGGTTAACCAACGTTGTCTTGAGTGTACCCCGGCGACCTTTCAACAGAGAAGCAAAACGTTCAACGTTCATCCGTCGATCCAAAGGTTCCGGTCCAAGATCGGACATTGCCGCTTCGGTTTCTTTCGAAGTAAGCAGATGTAAATACCCCAAACGCAGTCCAATAAAGAATAAAATGTGATCTCCAAACTGGATTTCCACCTGTGTGGAACGATCAGGGCGTTCCTCTTCCGTGCCCCAGAAAATCATACCGCCCAACATGAGGTGCAGCACCAGACGTTTGCCATTAGCCAGGTGGAAAATCAAATGCTTCGCTCGGCGCTCAACAAATATGATGCGATTGCCTGTAAGTTCATTGATAAACAGATCGGGCTCCGTATTTATCGTTTTATCGCGGTTAATTACAACACCTGTAATCGGTAGATCAAGTATTTTCTCGGACAATAAGGTCCGGTAATTTTCCATTTCCGGCAGTTCCGGCATCGTACATTACCCCTTTTTGGAAGTTTGGTCTGTCTCTTGCGACAGCCACTCCATCAATTTATGCAAATCTTCAAACACATGATCAGGTCGAGCTTTTGCTGCTTGAATGTGTCCATCCATATTTTCCCGTGTTGTCACACCGGTAAGTACCAGCAACGTCTCACATCCTGCTGCAACTCCAGCTGCGATATCGGTTCGCATATTGTCTCCGATCACTGCCACTTCATGAGACGCCAGGTTCAGCCGGCTGATGGCTGACTTCATTATAACACTGGACGGCTTGCCTATGACTGTAGGACGAACTCCGGTTGCCGCTTCAATTGCTGCTCCAATCGTTCCCGCCCCGGGAGTCAGTCCATCATCGGAAGGAAGCTGCAGATCCGGGTTGGTCATGATAAATTTTGATCCCGCATTAATCCACCTTAGCGCCTTCGTCAATTTGTGATAGGTAAATTCACGATCAATCCCCTGTATCACGTAATCCGGTGCATCTTCTGTCAATTTTAGTCCTGCTTCTTCTATGGCTTGCAGCAGTCCTGCTTCACCAATACATGCCACTTTTGCACCCGGAGATTCTTCAGCAACGTATTCAGCAGCTGCCACAGCAGAAGTACATACCTGAGACGCGTCGGCAGGGATGCCCATCCCGTTCAGGTGATCTGCCACACCTTGTGGTGTGCGAGAAGAATTATTGGTTACGAATAAATACGGCTTTCCTAGCTCTTGCAGTGTTCGAATAAGCTGATCGGCTCCTTCGATACGATGTCTGCCATGATAGAGCGTACCATCCAAATCAATCAGATAGGCCTTAATCACACACAGCACTTCCTTTCTTTATTCCATTAACGTTTCATGTCCTTAATCATTTACCTTGAACTTGACCGCGAACCTATGTATTCAGGCAAAAAATAATGGCTTGCTGACATATGCATGTAACAAGTCGAACCGAATCGAACACAGACGGTTTAACTCGCGCGTCTTCTGTACAAGCTTGTCATTTCCTGCGCTTTCCCGGAAAATAATTTGAATCATTTCCCGCTTCATATTGCCCATCCTACACGCTTTCTGACCAGATTGCAAAAGGGACCGCGGGAGTTCCTCTCCCTCAGTCCCGTGCAATTACCCGGTTCTTTATATGACGTGTTGAGCCGTGCACTGGATCGCATTCATGGTTAAGATTCTTGCTTGCGATGCACGACGGGAATAAGCTGGTGTTCGTTTGCAAGTCTCGTATTCGGAAATACGGACTGTGCCTCTTCCAAAAGTGGCTGCAGTTGATCCTCATCCTTATAACGTGAGCTAAAGTGGGTCATGATCAATTGCCCGACATTCGCTGCTCTAGCCGCTTCTGCCGCTTGTTTTGAAGTACTATGATAATACTCATGCGCTGTATCGGCCAAATCATGCATAAATGTAGCTTCATGGACCAGTACATCTGCATTTACGGAAAGCGGCTGTACATTGTCACATGGACGTGTATCACCCAATATGGTGATTACCATGCCGCGTTTTGGCGCGCCCAATACATCATCTGGACGAAGCGAATCACCGTTATCCAGCGTAATGGTTTCTCCACGTTTAAGCCGGCCGAACAATGGGCCTGGTTTCAAACCGTATTCCGCCAGTTTGGCTGGGTCCAGGCTTCCTGGACGATCTTTTTCCGTAATCCGGTATCCGTAGCTGTCAATTCGATGCTCAAGCAAAGCAGCTTCCACGATAAAACTGTCATCTTCAAACAGGACGCCACCCGTGTGTTCCACGATATTCAACTCATAGTTGACTCGTGATTGGCTAAGCTCCATGGTTGTACTGATCATTCGTTCTGTACCTGGAGGACCATATACCGTTAACGGTGTTGTGCCACCTTGGTAGGCTCTGCTCGAAAGCAGTCCCGGAAGTCCAAATACATGATCACCATGCAGGTGAGTAATGAATATTTTCTCCAATTTGCTTAGTTTAAGCGGAGAACTTAAAATCTGATGCTGCGTTCCTTCCCCGCAGTCAAACAACCACAAAGCTCTGCGCTCATCCAACATGCGTAGCCCAATGGAAGTTACATTCCGTTGAAGCGTAGGTACACCAGCATTAGTTCCCAGGAAATATAGTTCCATTCTGGATCGCACCTCTTTCCGTTGCCAGCAAAAAACCTCCGACAATGCGGAGGGCTTTGCCTGACACTCAACTGATTTATGCCTTTTCTACGTTAAAATACTTGGCTTGCGGATGGCTGAATACCATCGCTGATACGGATGCTTCAGGTTCCATCATGAAACCTTCAGTCAATTCCACACCGATATCCTCAGGCTGTAACAACTTGAACAGCGGTCCTTGGTCTTCCAGATCCGGACAAGCGGGATATCCAAAGGATACCCTGATCCCCTGATAACGTGCACCGTGACGTTGCTTCATCGTCATTTGCGCAGAATCCGGGAATCCCCAGATATCTCTCATCATATGATGCACACGCTCAGCTAATCCTTCTGCTACCTCAAGTGCTACGGATTGCAGAGCATGCGAGCGAAGGTAATCCCCTTGATCTTTCCACGCCGTTGATAGTTCACGCACACCATGTCCGGCAGTCACAACCATGAAACCAACGTAATCCATTTGACCGGATTCAACTGGCTTCAGGAAGTCGGACAGACACAGAAACGGCTCGACTTTTTGACGTGGGAACGTAAAAGTATGCAAGATATTGCTGGTGTCCTTTGGATCATAGATAATGACGCTGTTACCGCTGGACTGAGCCGGGAAGAAACGATACATGGCATGCGCCTGAATAATCCCGTCACGAACTGCCTCTTGCATGATATCATCCACAACTGCTTTCAGATCGGTAGCCTTTTTGTCACCTGAAGCAAGCAGTTGTTCCACTGAGCCGCGCAACCCTAAATGGTGTCCAAGCAGCATCTGCATGTTAACGTATGGAATAATATGGGATAACGGATAGTTGCGCATCGTATGCCGTTCCAGATCCGGCGGTACAAGAACCGGATGATCTACAGCAATATCCGAACGCTCCACTCGTGTAAGCTCTGGAAGTGCCTGAACAGCTACAGCACCTGAAGCATCCGCTTCTTTCTCGGCTTCCATCTCCAGTTGCATCGCTTCACGTGTAACGGGATTCATCAATTTATTCGCCAGATCCAGACCATCCATCGCGTCTTTGGCATATACAACCATTCCATTATACTCAGGACGGATACGGTTTTTGGTGAATTTACGTGTTAGCGCCGCTCCGCCAACCATAATAGGTACATCAATACCTGCTGTTCGCAAATCCTGAGCGGTAAGAATCATCTGCTGCGCTGATTTTACCAATAGACCCGAGAGACCGATCGCATCGACTTTTTCTTCTCGGTATGCCTCAATAATACGTTCTGGTGGTACTTTTATACCCAAATTAATGATACGGTAACCGTTATTGGACAGGATGATCTCTACCAGGTTCTTACCAATGTCATGCACATCGCCCTTGACCGTGGCCAGAATAATCTTGCCTTTAACCGAAGTTTCGTTCTTCTCCATGAACTGCTCCAGATATGCTACAGAAGCCTTCATAACCTCCGCACTCTGCAACACTTCAGCTACAATCAACTCATTGTTGTTAAAGAGACGACCTACTTCCTCCATCCCCCGCATAAGTGGACCGTTAATCACTTGAAGTGCTGTGTATTTGGCAAGGGCCTGTTCGAGATCTGGCAGCAATCCTTCTTTACTTCCTTCCACAACATATGAAGCGAGACGTTCTTCTAATGAAAGGTTCGAGATTTTTTCCTTCTTCTCTACCTTCTTGTTACGGAACGCCGCTACGAACGCCGCGAGTGTGTCATCATTGGTGTTATATAAAAGCTCTTCCGAGAGCCTGCGTTCTTCTTCAGGAATGGACGCATAACGCTCCAGTTTCTCCGTGTTCACGATGGCATAGTCAAGACCTGCTTTGGTACATTCATACAAAAATACAGAGTTCAGCACTTCACGTCCCGCTTCAGGCAGTCCGAATGAAATGTTACTAATCCCGAGAATCGTATGACATTCCGGCATCGCTTCCTTAATTACTCTTATACCTTCAATGGTTTCTTTGGCTGAACCAATGTACTGTTCATCTCCCGTACCTACCGGGAACACCAATGTATCGAAAATGAGATCTTCTGGTTTGAGTCCATATTTGTTCACCAGCAGATCGTAAGAGCGCTTGGCTACGTCAAGCTTGTCTTCTCGACTAATCGCCTGACCCCGCTCGTCAATCGTTCCGACAACAACCGCACCACCATATTTATGAAGCAACGGCGTGATCAGCTCAAATTTCTCTTCGCCATCCTCAAGGTTAATGGAGTTAATTATCGCTTTACCTTGCGAGTACTGAAGAGCCAAATCAATGACTGAAGCATCTGTCGTATCGATCATGAGAGGAACCTTTACTTTTTTCACAACCAATTCAAGGAACTTCACCATGTCTTCTGACTCTTCACGGTCTGGATCTTGTACACACACATCGACAATGTGCGCTCCATTTTTCACCTGAGCACGGGCAATTTCCGAAGCTTCTTCATATTTGCCTTCGACAATGAGTCGTTTGAATTTCCGTGATCCCAGCACATTTGTACGTTCACCGACCATGTAGGGACGATTGTCCTGTTCGATATAGATTGGTTCTATACCAGACAATGCCGGTGGATGTGTTCCGTTCATTTCTCTTGGGGGGTACTGAGCAAGCGTATCACGCATAGCCCGAATATGTGCAGGGGTTGTCCCGCAACATCCACCAGCGATATTCAACCAGCCCTGTTCGGCAAAAGCACCTATCTTCTGAGCGAGCGAGTCTGGTGACTCATGGTAATTACCGTTCTCATCCGGGAGACCCGCGTTCGGGTAACAACTAACGGCAACCGATGCCATTCCGGAAAGCGAACGAATGTGATCACGCATGAACTCCGGACCCGTAGCGCAGTTTAGTCCTACCGAAATTGGGTTAAGGTGTTCTAAGGATATATAAAAGGATTCGATGTTCTGGCCCGCAAGGGTCGTTCCCATCGGTTCGATCGTTCCTGATATCATCAGGGGCAGTGTAACACCGCTCTGTTCGAAGGCCTGCTGAATTCCGATGCTGCCGGCTTTTACATTGAGGGTATCCTGGGAGGTTTCAAGCAGTAGCGCATCAACGCCTCCCTCTATTAAAGCAAGCGCTTGCTCCAAATAACTGTCGATAAGTTCCTGGAACGTTACTCCCCCAGTTACAGACAGTGTTTTGGTTGTTGGTCCCATCGCACCTACCACATAACGTGGAGATTCCGGTGTAGAGAAACGATCAACCGCAGCTTTCGCAATTCTGGCTGCTTCCAGGTTGATCTCGCGTGCCCGATCCTGAATATCGTATTCAGCAAGCACGACCGATGTCGCACCAAATGTATTGGTTTCAATTAAATCGGCGCCAGCCTCGAGATATTCTTCATGAATGCGCTGGATCAGCTCTGGACGAGTAAGCACTAACATTTCATTACATCCATCCAGATCTTCGCCGCCAAAATCTTCGCCAGTCAGATCAACTTGTTGAATCATGGTCCCCATCGCACCGTCGAGGATTAATATTCGTTGTTTTAATGCATCGTGTAGACTAATCTTATCCAATATCTTCACCCCCGCAAAACGTTAAATCTTAGTTTAACAGAAACTAACTTAATGTGAAAGATCGGGTTTTCTCGCGAAAGATGGCGGGTTTACACGAATTATGAACGGAATTTGAGAATCGACAAAAACAGAGCAATCCGATATAATTCAATTAAACCAAGTGGAAAAGAGGGAAAGAACATGGCTGAAATTGTTATCCGAAATACGAACGAACGCATCACTGGTGACGAAAATGTTCGAAATTTCTTGAACAAATACGAAGTATTATATGAGAAGTGGGACGCGTCCAAACTGAACACTGATCTGCAAAATAACTTTGGATTAACGGATGAACAGAAAACCGAAGTTTTGGAAACTTACGATTATGAAATCAGAGATTTGGCTGCACGTCGCGGATACCAAATCTGGGATGTCATCACATTGTCCGAGCAAACACCAGATATCGAAGAGAAGCTGGCCAAGTTCGAAGAGATCCACACTCACGCTGAAGATGAGATTCGTGCGATTGTAGCTGGTAAAGGAATCTTTGTTATCAAAGCTACAGATGATGTGGGCTACTTTAATGTAGAACTGTCTCCTGGAGACGTCATCTCCGTACCGGAGAATACACCGCATTTCTTCACCTTGATGGAGAACAAACAAATTATTGCTGTACGTCTATTCATCGAAAAAGATGGCTGGATCGCAGATCCATACCCTGATCCTACATTTATCAAACAAGCCTAACACTCTCGTGTTCCGACTTGCTTAACCAAAACCCCTGTTCAATTGAACAGGGGTTTTCGTATATGCGTACGGGCAGTATTATACAACAACGGTGCACTATATAAAATAATGCGGATATTTCGCTTTTATCGATTCCTGTTCAATTACAACCAGTCTAAGATGAGCTTCCATCACCTGAACAGCCTGTTCCGTTTTACGCTCTGTAATAAGCCGATATATATCTTTGTGTTGGGAGATAATGACCTCCAGATTTGAGTCCTCGGCTAGACGTAACAAACGCAACCGATTAAACGGAATATTCAGTTGTTGCAACATTTTCCATGTTCTCAGCTTACCCGTACCCTGGAACAAAATCTGATGAAATTCTTCATCCAGTTCAAAAAGACGATAGAAATTGTTTTTACCTACACAGACTTCCTGCATTGCAATGTTGGTTTCAAGTCGGAATCTGTATTCTTCAGGAAAAGAAGCACAAGCCAATGTCACGATTTCCTTCTCCATCTTCTCCCGCATAAACCTGCCTTCTTCCACATGCTCCAGATTAATATGAGAGACAATCGTTCCGCTCTGTGGAATAATGTCCAGCAGTTCTTCTTCAGCAAGCTTCATGAATGCTTCTCGTACGGGAGTTCTGCTCACCTGCAGTTCATCTGCAATCTCTTTCTCCGAAATCTTGGTGCCCGGCTTAAGTTCCAGATGGAGAATTCGTTCTTTTAACAGATTATATGAATATGCCCGGGTCGAGCCTCTAATTTTTTGATTTATTGACATGCCTAGACCTCTTTCTATCAGCCGTATTCATTCATTTTAGCACAAATTACCGTTCCACTTATATATCGGTGTGAAACGGTAATCTGGCCAACCTTAACGATATTATTGCTTATTTTCTTTGTAGGCTTTGTACGTGTCATTGGCAAGCTTCAGATAATTAGAAAGACCTTGACTGTCAAGCTCTTTGGCAAACGTATCGAATTCCGACAAGTCCCGCTCACCCAAGATAAATTTAAGTGTATTTTGGTCTGAATAATCTTTCAGTGGTGTACTTAGAAGTGTCACCCGTTCACGGTCCTCAGAAGAGTATGGAATTGGTGGTTCGGCCGGGATTACTTCCTTGGTATCTTTCATGTCTTGCTGAAATTTCAACTCTTCTTCACTGAACATCGATTGCAGCAGATCTGTTGTACCGCCGTAGGCAAACACACCACCAGAGAAGCCGAAGTCAATACGCAGATCTTTTGTGCCTTTTGGATTCAAACCATTATAGTTCACGTCTTCTACCAATTTACGTGTTCCGCCCTCTTTGGTAAATGTTTCGCCTTCAACGCCCCATTTGGCAAACTCTTGACCCTCATCGCTGTAGTATAACCAATCAACAAATTGCATAATAGCTTTGAAGTTTTCGCTTTTTTGAATTTTTCCGGAGATCATGACACCGTTCTCAAGTCTGGAGCCAGACATTAATTGACCTTTTGGCCCACCAGGAACTGTAATCTTCGCAACAGAGTATTTACCCTCTCCCAGCGTTTTGTTCATATCATTTCGGTGCAGCACTACCGTTTGGGAATTGCCGTTAATCATAAAAGATTTGCCTGATACAAATTTTTGTACAGCCTGATCATCATCCTGTGTGAAACTTTCTTTGTCCAGCAATCCTTCAGATACCAACTTGTTAAAGTACGTCAGTAGCTCTTTGTATTCTGGTGTTGTAGCTGTGTATACGAACTCATCCTGATCTTCCTTATACGTCAATCCGTTACCAAAGCCCCATCCAGCCTTGGTACCAAATCCGGTAGCAGCGATGTTCAATGTACTATTGAATTGGAAGCGATCCGAAAATGGAATGGAATCCGGGTAGATTTCTTTCAGCTTTTTGGCAGCATTGTATAATTCGTCCCATGTGGTCGGAATGGCGATGTTATTTTCTTCAAAGACATCCGTTCTTACGAGTATTGTGTAATCTGGCCATACTTCTTCATGCAGACCCGGGAGTACATAGTACTTTCCATCTTCCTGTCGAAGACCTTCAAGTTCATCTTCCAAACCCCATTTTTCCACTTTATCTTTGAAGTTTGGCATCAAATCAATATAATCGCTAATCGGCAAGATCGCACCAGAGGACACAAATGCAGCCTCTTCACCAGGGTACGTTTTAGGGATAACTAGTGGTGCATCTCCGGAGCTAATCAACAGAGATCTCTTCTGAGAGTAATCGCTCATGGGTACAATCGTTGGCTCAAGTGTAACACCCGTCAGTTCGGTAATTTTATTGAAAAGTAACCAATCTTTTTTATATGGATAAGTAGGTTGATCACTATATAGTATGGATAGATTAAATGGCTCCGTTGCCTTGAATGTATCCCCTACGTTGTACGTTTCCATCGCTGCCTTGGTTTGAACTTCTGTGACGTCACCTCCAGCTCCAGTACCGCTGCTACATGCTGCCAGAACAACGCTCATCATTGTTGCCAACACCATTTTACCAACAAACTTACGTGGCTTTTGATTCATTTAGGTTATCCCCCTGAGTTTAGTTTAGGTTGACTTTGCCTGAAACGTTAAACAACCTCGAAAAGTTAATCATGTGAATCACTTCAGCTGCTGCGTCTTACTGTTTAACAGACCCTAGCATGATACCGGTTACAAAGTATCTTTGGACAAATGGATAGATGGTGAGTATCGGCAAGATGGTGAGTACCATCGTTACTGACTTAATATTGGCAGCAATCTGTGTCAGGTTATCAGCTGAGGTTGCACCGGCAGTCGCCCCGCTAGTCGCTCCTGCAATCATATTGCGCAAATAAATGGTGACCGGGAACAGTTCTTTTTTGTCCAAATACAGAAAGGCTGGGAACCATGAATTCCAATGACCTACTGCGTAGAACAGCACCATGGTTGCCATAACTGCTTTACTTAGCGGCAAAATAATGCGTAACAGGATTCCGTAAGTGTTCAACCCGTCAATGGAGGCAGCTTCCTCCAGTTCTTCAGGCATATTTTCAAAAAATGACTTCATGATCAGCATGTTGTATATGCTAATTGCACCCGGAACAACAAGAGCCCACATGGTGTTGTTGAATCCAAGGGAATTAATCAAAACATAGTTTGGAATCAATCCACCACTAAAGAACATGGTGAACACGGCAAACATGGTCAAAAACTTGCGACCCATCAACCTCTTTTTGGACAGGGCATATGCGAAAATAGTCGTCATGAACATGGAGATTAATGTACCTACAACGGTGTAGATAATCGTATTTTTATAATTCGTCCAGAACATGCTGTCGCGTGAGATCGTCTTGTAGGTCTCCACATTGAACCCTCTTGGGAACAGACTAACCTTGCCCGAATTAATATACGACTCACTACTGAAGGATTGTGCCACAACATTCAAGAATGGATAGAGCGTTATAAATACCACGAACAGCAGAAAGATAACATTGAATACTTTAAATACCTTGTAAGATCTGGATTCCTGCATGATGCTCCTCCTTTACCATAAGCTTCTTTGTGTCAGTCTGCGTGAGATGGCATTTACGGAGAACACCAGAATCAGACCGATCAGCGATTCGAACAAGCCAATTGCGGTAGCATAACTGAAGTTACTGGATTCCAGTCCGACCCGATACAGGTAAGTGGAGATCACATCAGATGTCTCGTAGATAAGTGGATTGTACAAGAGTAAGATTTTTTCAAATCCAACAGCCAAGAAATTACCCATGTTCAAAATCAATAATGTCACAATCGTAGGCAAGATCCCTGGTATCGTTACATGAATTGTTTGCTTCCATCGATTGGCACCATCGATACGCGCAGCTTCATACAAAGAATCATCTATGGTTGTCAGTGCAGCCAGATACAGAATCGCTCCCCAACCCATACCCTGCCATACCTCAGAAGTGATATAGATTGTTCTGAACCATTCAGCACGCTGCATAAAAGGAATATTGTCTCCGGTGAAGAAAGCCACCAGTCCATTAATGGAACCATTCACTGCTGTCAGCTGCAAGATCATACCTGCAACAATTACGATGGACAGGAAATGCGGCAAATAAGACGCGGTTTGTACAAACTTTTTGAATCGTTTACTCTTCACTTCGTTCAGCATCAGTGCAAAAATAATAGGAACCGGGAATGTAAAGAGCAATGCGAGTCCGCCCAACATCAGCGTATTACCGAATACTCTCCAGAAGGTAGGATCCTCAATGAACATTTTGAAGTATCTTAATCCCACCCACGTTTCTCCAAATATACTTCCCCCGGGAACAAAACGTCTGAACGCAATCACATTACCAATCATCGGCCCATATTTAAAAATAAGGAGATAGATGATGGGAAGGATTAATAGTGAATACAGCTGCCAGTCTTTGCGAAACAAGGTTGCTGCCGTTCGTAATCTGCTTTCTTTACGTAAAGATGTCATGGTTAACGTTGTTTTAGCGGTTTCCGACTCCATGTGTTTTCACTCCGATCCAGAACTTGATAAGTGAGAATAATTCATGTAGAATTCCCATCGTTTCTCCTCTTGTAGAAGACAACAAATCTTTCAACTTCACCCCCACTGCGAAATAGACCATAGCTGAATGTAAGCGATATCATTTTAATTTTTATGTAGAATCACACTATTCAAGGTGCTTCACATCATGAATTAGCACTTGATAGGTAGTGTGATCTCCAAATCGAAAGGAGGTTTCTAAAGTATATGAAGCGCTTACATTAAATCAAAAAAATAGTTAGCAACGACTTCAGCTTCCATTCAAATGAATTAAGTCAAAAGAAATTGCTTAGGACAATCTAAATACTAGTCATACTAGTATGTTAGTTATATTTTAATCCAGCTTCCCCCTAATTTCAATAACTTTTAGTAAAAAAAAAATAGAATCTCATTTAACAAGGTCATTGAGTCAACATGATCAAATAAAAAAACATTGGAAACTTCAAGAACGACATCATCGTTCATTGAAGCTTCCAATGTTTCAGGGTGCTGAGGAAAGATGTTATAGCTGATCTGCTCAGAACTTAGCAATAAGCTGATCTAATTCCGATAAATGCGTTATTTCATGATCAGGCGCATAGGTTTCATTGTTGGTCTTATGCTCACGATTAATCCATACGGATTGGATGCCAGATGATAAAGCACCACGAATATCAGTCGTCAACTTATCCCCCACCATCATGCTCTCTTCGGGTTTAACTCCCAGTTTACTCAAAGCATGTTCAAATATCGACGGATCTGGTTTTCCTTTTCCAAAGTTACCAGAGATAATGATTTCATCAAAGAAAGGAGTCAATTCAGGTACACCATCCAGCTTCTCTTGTTGCAACGCAGGACAACCGTTCGTTAACAGCAACAATTTATACTTTCCGTGTAACTCACGTAAGGTATCCATCGTTTCTTCGTATACATGAGGTCTGGATCTCCGTTCTACTCCAAACTGTGTGGCTAATTGTTCAGCAAGATCTTCCCGATCTATACCCAACTTCAACAAGCCACGACGCCAAGATTCTTTACGGTAAACTGGAGCAAGTTGTTCCAACTGACGGAACTCAGGTTGATCCCCACCAGTAAAGTTAGCCCATAGGCCTTCAAATGGATTGATTCCAATCATCTTGGTAAACGGAAAGGTTTCATATGATTCATACAGCCCGCGTGCCTCATTACGAACAGCTTCTTCAAGTTCTTCTGGTTTAACACCAGTTTCTTTAGCTGCAATTAGACAAGTCTCATGAAAAGCTTCTCGAACACTACGCTCATCCCACAATAAAGTATCATCCAGGTCGAACAAAATCGCTTTTAACGCCATTCCGATCATCTACCCCTTTATGCAATAATTACTTTTCAACGGTTTCCACGGTGATCTGATGTGCTTTTGCAAACTTAAGCAAACGTTCTGCAATCGCATCTGTATCGTAACGGTTCAACAACTTGGTGAACACCCATCTTTTCCCACGACTGTTATGTTCGATAACAACTGTACCTGGTTCAATTCTGAATTTGACAATATCGTCAACCCCAATTGAACGTTCACGATTACCCTTCGTCGTTATAATCCGATTACTGCTAATCTTGATGTACGGACGACGAAGCATGAAGATGACTGCCAAAAATACGTAGAGCAGCATCGTCACCCAGTCCCAGGTTGTCATCGGAGCTTGCACAAGGAACGTGCTCATAAACAGATACAAAAAGGCGAGACCGATCAAAAATATAGGGAACAAAAGGCTGCGTCCCTTAAAGACCTCTTCACCTGGTGTACCTGTAATTGGTTGACCACTTTTTTTACGTTGCTGATTTAACTGCTTGGAATTTTTCTTAACCGTTCTCTCGAACGAACGCGACATGTGAATCCCCCTTATGTGTCTTTGTATCGGCTTACATAACTGTAAACCAACATGTCCCCCTATAGATTGCACACTCAAAATAACAGGAAGAAACCTAAATATCATAAAGATATCATTAGGTTTCGTTAGTGTTTGAGTTTGCCTTGGTGGCCTTTGTCATTCTCATCATCAACAATCTCAATGGTATCCAGTTGTTGTCTGAAATTACTGCGGATATTGCTCAAATAAATTTCTCTTAGCTCGGCACGTTCTGCAAGTTCTTCTTCCGTCAATCCAGTGGACTTTTGCTTACGAGCCAATTCGTTAATGCGTGCTACCAGACTATCTATATCCAAGCTTGTCCCCTCCAAAAATACAAAGTCATATTAACTTTGCCATGATAAAGGTAGCTTGTCAAGTTGACACGCGCTAAAGCATATGGATGTGCATTTTATTCTGTAAATTGCGGTAGAGCTAGTACTTGACCCACTTGAATGGAAGTCGTATGAAGTTGATTCACTTTCTTAATTGCTTCTATATAAATACGTGTATCCATATTCGTCGGTTTATGCTCCAAAGAAATACTCCATAACGTTTCCCCTTGTGAAACGGCGATCTTCCCTCCAGGCAGAACATCATTCTCATTGCCAGCAAATACAGTTAAAACAGTGCTGCATCCAATAAATATAATCAAAGAAGTAATGGCTACCTTTAACATCCACGTGGAAATCTTGAAACGCGCTAAAACCTTCTTGTAGTTCCCTATGTTAGACTTCACCAGTTCCGAATTCATCGGTTCATAAATGCTTTGATAAGTAGAATATCTCATTATATACCCGCCTCCAAACGTTTGTTCCTATCTGTTGAAATCAATATAACACGAACACTTGTTTTGTTCAATATATTTTTAGAACAATTGTTCGCTTTTTTTCGAAGGAAGCTTTAACATATTATGAAGTACTTTTGCAAAGCATTTGCTCATTTGCAGTATTATGCTCTGGATTTTGGACAGATTCTGTTCTAAAAGTTAAAAAACACTGATTTTATGCCATTTTATTTAGAACTTATGTTTGTACGAACGGAGGTTCTATGTTATAATTTTCCCAAACGTTACTAAAATGGGGTTGATACGGTATGTCGAAGATATCCAGCAGGCAGCAGGCAATTCTGGAATTTATACGAAATGAAGTCCGGTTGAAGGGGTATCCTCCTTCCGTACGGGAAATTGGTGAAGCTGTTGGACTGGCTTCCAGCTCAACAGTACATGGACATTTGGATCGTTTGGAGAAAAAAGGTTTGATCCGACGCGACCCTACCAAGCCAAGAGCCATTGAGCTTTTAAGCCAGGAAGAATCTGAGCATTCACATCAATTTGCTCACAGCGTTGCACGTATTCCTGTCGTTGGTAAGGTTACAGCCGGGGTTCCAATCACTGCAACCGAGAACATTGAAGACTACTTCCCTCTTCCTACACATTATGTAGGTGAACAGAAAGTGTTTATGCTTTCGGTAGTCGGAGATAGTATGGTGGAAGCAGGAATTGTTAACGGAGATTACGTTATTGTCCGTCAACAGCAAACTGCTGATAACGGTGATATCGTCGTTGCAATGACTGAAGACGATGAAGCTACAGTGAAAACGTTCTATAAAGAGAAAGATCATATTCGCCTTCAACCGGAGAATGCGACCTTCGAGCCTTTACGTTTGAAACACGTTAGTATTCTGGGTAAAGTCATTGGCCTTTTCCGTGATATTCATTAATAGTTAACATGAGTAACCAATCTAGACACATAGAAATACGAAAGAGGTTGTCCTGACGAACAGGACAACCTCTTTTTTCTTGTTTATATTTTTTTGCGGCTAATTATTCACTGCGTTTCAAAACACTTTTGTGGTGTGAGAACACATCAAAGCTCTGTTGTCCGTGATATGAGCCCATTCCACTCTCTCCTACACCACCAAACGGGAGATAATGCGATGTCATATGAGAAAGTGTGTCATTAATACATCCTCCACCGAAGGATACTTGATTCAGAACCTGATCCTGCAGTTGCTCATCCTGTGTGAAGAGATATAGGGCCAATGGTTTTGGCCGGCGAACAATCCCGTCCAGCATGGGATTCAGGTCACTGTACGTAAATACGGGAAGAATCGGACCGAAGATCTCTTCTTGCATGACAGGTGAATCCCAGTTCACATCTCCAAGTACAGTCGGCTCAATCAGCAGCTGCTCACGCACAGAACGTCCACCTAGCAGCGTTTTGCCATCTGTAAGAAATTTCGACAACCGATCAAAGTTACGCGCATTGACAATATGCGGGAAATCAGAATTTTGTACCACATCATCTCCAAATTTGTCTTTGATCTCTGCGCCAATTAGATCAATCAATTCATCATGAACTTGTTCATGCACAAGCAAGTAATCCGGAGCAACACATGTTTGCCCTGCGTTCAGGTACTTACCACGAACAATACGCTGAGCTACCAGCTTCAGATCTGCATCACTATGAACAATAGCAGGACTCTTACCACCTAATTCAAGAGTTACAGGAGTCAGGTGCTCCGCAGCTGCCTTCATCACAATGCGACCAACCCCTGTGCTGCCTGTGAAGAAAATATAATCAAACTTCTCTTTTAACAATGCTGTGCTGGCTTCAACTTCCCCTTCCATAACGGCGATATACTCATGAGGGAAGATCTCCTGAATCAGCTCATACGTCAGACGAGATACGGCTGGTGTTAATTCAGAAGGCTTGATAACTGCACAGTTACCGGCTGCAATTGCTCCAATCAGTGGACCAAACGCCAGTTGGAAAGGATAGTTCCAAGGTGCAATAATAAGAGCCACTCCGTACGGTTCAGGGTAAATGGTGCTCACCCCATCTGGCATAGCCGAATTGGTCGGGACTTGTTTTGGCGCAGCCCATTCCTGCAGATGTTCTAATGCAAAATCCAGTTCACCCAGAACAATGCGGATTTCGGAACCGTAAGCTTCCGCCTCGGATTTGTTCAGATCAGCACGAAGTGCATCTTGTATCCGTTGCTGATACTTCTCAATTCCTTTTCTAAGCTGTTGAAGCGCGTTAATTCGATACTCGATATTTTTGGTTTGTCCTGTATAAAAAAATGTACGTTGTTCTGTCACCATTTGTTTTGCCTGATCCATATTAACATCTCCAATTAATTATTTAAAATTAAATTGCTCAAAATTTAATTAAAGTATACCTCTTCTATATGAAACTTTCAACATACAATTGAAACATTGCTTTATATGTATCTGAACGAGGGTTGGAAATTTAAATGAGTGAAATTTAGAATTTGCCTCTATTACTTGGCTAATAAAATTTCTAAGGATGTAATTTAAAACTTTTGCTTCCGACAGGTTGATGAAATGTAGAAAGAATATATATTTCAATTCCGCTTTTTTAGGTTATTGGATAAATGATAATGATTTTGAGCTATAACAAGCATGATTTTATAAAATTCTTTAAATAGAAGGGTTTTGTTAGCACATATAAAAAGCTCCTCTTTTATTGATAAGAATAGGGTTTATGATTATCCAAATCTGCGATTGATACATTATGTGTTTTTGTAACTAAGGCATACAATAATATAACAAAAAAATTTGCTGCATATACCCGTGTTTGATCAATTTATTGTTTTTTTATATATTGTAAAGACAATACAGGAGGTGCTTTGTATGTGCGGAAGATTCACAATCACTGATCCTATAGAAGCGATAATGGACAGGTACTACGCTTCTATAGCTGATGGCTATGAGTATAAACCTAATTACAATGCAGCACCCATGCAGTTCATTCCAACCATAATCGGTAGTAAAGACGGTAATCGATTGGGTGCGCTCCGATGGGGACTCGTTCCTTCCTGGGCAAAGGATGATAAGATCGGGAACAAGATGATCAACGCCCGGGCCGAAACGCTGACAGAGAAGCCCGCCTTTAAACGTTTAGTTGAATCCAAACGCTGCATCGTACCATGTTCGGGATTTTTCGAGTGGCGTAAAGAAGGGACAGCCAAGACACCTATGCGAATTCTGATGAAGGACGACAGCATATTTTCATTGGCTGGTCTGTACGATACCTGGACAGATTCGGATGGAAACAAGCTGAGCACATGCACCATCATTACTACTGAACCAAATAGTCTCATGGAAGACATACACAACCGCATGCCGGTTATTCTGCACCCTGAGGATGAGGCGGAATGGCTTGGTAGAGTTAATGATGATGTCCAGTCATTGCTTGGGTTACTCAAGCAATTTGAAGCGTCTGCGATGCGAGCTTATGAGGTTCCGCAGGAAGTTGGCAATGTGCGGAACAATAACGAAGGATTGATAAAGAATCATCTAAATTAGTAATTGGGAATGGCTGGAGCGATGCTACAGGTGTCGCTCTTTTCAGTTCCGCTTTTGAAACATCTGGAAGGTTATACACTTATCTGATAGACTCAATTGAGTCAAATAGATTTTACAGAATTACATACATATTTTAGGGGGAGAAGATGGACAGTTTGAGTGATGTGTTTATGTCTGGGGTTGTTATTATATTGATTTTTATGATGTTTTATTTTGCTTTTATGTTTTTATATGCAATGGTAATTAACATCATAAATAAGATTAGACCACCTAGCAAATTAATGAGTTGTAAATCATGCGAGAGAGAGATTTCAAGAAATGCCTATGTATGTCCTTATTGTGGGCAACACTATGGAAGTTCTAGTGCTTTAGATTCTATCATTATTTGTTTATTCTGTGGAATCATTTGCTTATTAATTGCATTAGCAAGCTCAAACTTAATGCTTGAAGAATATGGTTATGATTTGTTGAGTGTCATAAAGAAACTATTTGATTGAATTATAAGAGCTCCTACTGAGCTCCTATTGTTGTACCCTAAAACTCAAGCGTATTACGAAAGTATCTCTTCCCCATGATCTTAATCATACTGAGCTATATTCTTCAACAAAGCCACAAATTCGTTCAAGAACAATCAGGTCAAGGAAGTATTCAGATCACATCAGATGTTATGCCCACATCTCAGGCAAGATCCAGAAAAGCAATATAGATAGATTTGAAAAATTCACTGAAGAAATTTTTGAATAAAAAAATATTTTGTGGGCATTTTGTGGGCACTTTGATTTTTCTTTAAATATATAGGTACTTGCCCACAAAAAGAAAAACCCCTCAGCGCTAGAGCGCCAAGGGATTGAGCTATTAGTACAAAGTAATATATTGATCGCGTTCCCATTGGTGGACTTGTGTACGGTACATATCCCACTCAATTTCTTTCAGCTCATAGAAGTGAGCCAAGGCGTGGTCGCCGAGAGCGTCACAAATGACTTCGCTGCGGATCAATTCATTCAATGCTTCTTTCAGGTCAGCTGGCAAGCTTGGAATGCCTTCTTCCACACGCTCTTCTTCTGACATGATGTAGATGTTACGGTCAATCGGAGCTGGTAAGGAAAGCTCACGTTTGATTCCGTCCAGACCTGCTTTCAACAAAACAGCCAAAGCCAAGTAAGGGTTAGCAGCCGGATCCGGGTTACGAACTTCAACGCGTGTGCTCAGACCACGGGAAGCTGGAATACGGATCATTGGGCTACGGTTACTAGCAGACCATGCTACGTAGCAAGGCGCTTCATAACCTGGTACAAGACGTTTGTATGAGTTTACAGTTGGGTTAGTGATTGCAGCAAACGCACGTGCGTGCTTCAGAGTTCCAGCCATGAAGTGACGTGCAGTTTTGCTCAGACCTAACTCGTCCGACTCGTCAACGAATGCGTTCTCATTGCCTTTGAACAAGGATTGGTTACAGTGCATACCGGATCCGTTCATACCAAACAGCGGTTTCGGCATGAATGTAGCATGTAAACCATGCTGACGTGCAATCGTTTTAACAACGAGTTTGAACGTTTGGATCTGGTCAGCTGCTTTCAGAGCATCAGCATATTTGAAGTCGATCTCATGCTGACCTGGAGCTACCTCATGGTGGGAAGCTTCGATCTCAAAGCCCATTTCTTCAAGAGTGATAACGATGTCACGACGACAGTTTTCACCAAGATCCGTAGGCGCAAGGTCGAAATAACCACCTTGGTCATTCAGTTCGGTAGTCGGGTTTCCTTTTTCGTCTGTTTTGAACAAGAAGAACTCGGGTTCAGGACCGACGTTGAAGGAAGTGAATCCCATATCTTGGGCTTCCTTCAGGTTTCGTTTCAATATGCCACGTGGATCTCCTGGGAACGGATTACCATCCGGAAGATATACGTCACAGATCAGGCGTGCAACACGGTTCTCTGCCACCCATGGGAAAATAAGCCAAGAATCTAGATCTGGATAGAGGTACATGTCGGACTCTTCAATACGTACATAACCTTCAATGGAAGATCCATCGAACATCATTTTGTTATCCAGAGCCTTAGTCAACTGGCTCACAGGAATCTCAACGTTTTTGATAGCTCCAAGCAAATCAGTAAATTGCAATCGAATGAATCGTACGTTTTCTTCTTTCGAGATGCGGAGAATGTCTTCTTTTGTATAGCTCACTATAACCTCTCCCTTTCTTATCTGCGTATTTGGCTTGCCTGTTATATTTGTACATTAGAAAGTTCCACGGGTCAAGGATTCTTACACCACAAGTGCATGATTTCCCCTCAATCGCCAAGTTATGCGAATTTACTTTTTGTTAAAGAATCGGGAAAGCTCTCCCTGAATGAGAGATACTTGTCCAGGTCTCTTACCTGATACAAGCTGTTGCTTCAGCAAGCGATGCAACTGCGTATCGGACAGCTCTCTGCGTTTAACTTCTGTATCTGGCGTGATAACTGTAGCTTCCTCGGATTCTTTCGAAACAGGATTCATCACTTGTTTGATGCCCGCGATGTTAACTCCTTTTTCAATCAAAGCCTTGATCTCTAGCAATCTCTCTACGTCATTAAAAGAGAATAACCGTTGATTACCTGACGTTCTCGCAGGAACGATCAAGCTGTGCTGCTCATAATAACGAATCTGACGTGCGGATAGATCCGTAAGTTTCATTACAATACCAATTGGGAATAAGGCCATATTTCTGCGAATTTCATCACCCATGTTTATCAACCTTCCAGTCATCTATTCTTCTCCCTATTGTACATTTAGTTATTAGTAAGTGTCAATGACGTGTTAGATAAACTCACAATAATTTACGATCTTTCATCGTCTGTAACGCCATTAAAACGCCATATTTGACATGAGAGTACGTTAATCCGCCTTGCATATACCCAATATACGGCTCCCGAATAGGCGCATCTGCTGATAATTCAAGACTTCCGCCCTGGATGAACGTACCTGCCGCCATAATGACAGGGTGCTCGTAACCAGGCATATCCCACGGTTCAGGAACCACATGACTATCCACGGCTGCTGCGCGCTGAATTCCTTGCACAAAGGCAATCAAATGCTCAGCCGAGCTGAACTGAACAGCCTGGATCAGATCAGTACGTGCTTCATTCCAAGCAGGTTTGGTTACAAATCCGAATTCTGCAAACATCGCAGCAGCAAATGTACTCCCTTTTATAGCTTGTCCTACAATTGTCGGTGCCATGTAAAGTCCTTGGTAGATGCCGCGTGTTGTTCCGAGCATTGCTCCAACCTCTCCCCCAATTCCCGGAGCGGTCAGACGATAAGCTGCCAGCTGTACGTACTGTTCCTTTCCACATATGTATCCACCGGTTTCCGCAATACCTCCACCAGGATTCTTGATCAGGGATCCGGCCATCAGATCAACTCCGACTTCTGTCGGTTCACGTTCCTCCGTGAATTCACCGTAACAATTATCTACAAATACGATGACGTCTTCTTTCAGCGCTTTAACACGCGTAACCATCTCAGCAATCTCAGCAATGCAGAAGGATGAGCGCCAGTCATAACCACGTGAACGTTGAATTCCAATGACTTTTGTTGCCGGTGTAATGTTATTCTCAACCGCTACCCAGTCCACTCCACCTTCAGCAGTTAAGGCCGTCTCACGGTAGCCTATGCCAAAATCACGTAGCGAACCTGTGCCATCACCGGGTTTGCCAATAACTTTATGCAATGTATCATAAGGCTTACCCGTGATGTACAATAATTCGTCACCTGGGCGCAACACGCCAAAGAGAGCTGTGCTAATCGTATGTGTACCTGAAGCAAAATGAGGACGTACTAATGCAGCTTCGGCACCGAATACATCAGCATATACTTCATCGAGCACTTCACGCCCACGATCGTTATACGCATAACCTGTTGAACCTGCAAAGTGAAAATCACTTACTTTTCGCTGTTGGAAAGCATTAATCACCTTCCATTGATTGTGATCTGTAATCCGATCTATCTGTCGAAGTTGTCCTTCAATCTGACGCTCCACTTGACGTTGAAGTTCAGATATTTCTGAATCAAAACTTACCATCTTACTTCATTCCCCTTCATAGCACGAATCTGACGTTGAATATCTATTATCGTGTCAACTTATCACATCAATATGTCATGAATATTACAATTCTATGAAATCTTCAAGCATATAACCAAATTTCTCATATTCACCTTTTTGCAATTCAACTTCATAAATGACATCATTTTCCTCAAAGCTGGTATCCACTACATCACCAATTTTGTAGAGTACCGACGTAAGGTCACCCCGTTCTGCCGGAATACGGAATCGTTTCGTGTCACCTGTCAGTTCCGTCTGAATCAATTCACGGATTTTAAGCAAATCCTCAGGGTCTAATGCGCTTACTTTGATGTGATCCTTATCCAATGGAAGCATCTCAAGTTGCTCTGGTGTGCACGCATCTTTTTTGTTATACAGGACTAACTGCGGCTTGTCCCCTGAACCGAGTTCTTGCAAAATCGTGTTAACCGTTCTCATCTGATCTTCACGCATAGCTGATGAGGCATCCACAACATGCAGGATGAGATCTGCTTCATTCACTTCTTCCAGTGTTGCACGGAATGCTGCAATCAGATCATGCGGGAGATTTTGGATAAATCCAACGGTGTCGGTAAGTACGATTTCTTTACCACTTGGAAGTTCCATCGTGCGTGATGTTGGATCCAGAGTAGCAAATAGCTGATCTTGAATATACACATCAGCAGCCGTCAACTGCTTGAGCAAGGTTGATTTGCCAGCATTGGTATAACCAACAAGGGCCACCTGAACAATACCTGTCTTTTTGCGGCGTTCACGATGCAACTTGCGATGACGAGTCAATTCTTCCAGATGACGTTTCAGATCATCGATGCGACCACGGATGTGACGACGGTCTGTCTCCAGCTTGCTTTCACCTGGACCTCTTGTTCCGATTCCGCCACCGAGTCTGGACAGGTTCTTGCCATGACCCGACAAACGTGGCAGCAAGTAACTATGTTGAGCCAGTTCCACTTGAATAATACCTTCTCTAGTGTTGGCACGTTGTGCAAAGATGTCCAAAATCAATTGGGTGCGGTCAATAATTTTGAGATCGAGGGTTTCTTCCAGATTCCGAACCTGTGCGCCTGACAATTCCTGATCAAAAATAGCTGTAGTTGCTTCGAGTTCCTCAGCAATTGCACGAAGCTCTTCCACCTTACCTTTACCAATGAACCATTTGGTATCCCGTTTTTCCCTGTTCTGAGAAAGCACACTTAGTACTTCTACTCCAGCTGTCTCCGCAAGTTTTACCAGCTCCTCTAAAGAGTACTCAGGATTGATACCTGTACGTTTTACATCATCCGTAACAAGACTCACCAAGACGGCGCGATCTTTTTTGACCATATCTGTATCATGCGTGCCATTTGTCATGTATATATTCACTCCCTCTAATTACTAATCCGTTGATAAACATTGTCACGAATATGCCATGGCATGCCTTAAGCCGAACCGGTTGGCCCGGCCGGCTGGTGTAAAAACTATATTATCGCTTACTTTCGCTCAAAGTTCAAATCCTCTGTACGGATTGTCATCAGCTCCAGTTTCCCTGGACTGCCCTCTGAATATTGTTCCAATAAACGAACCGCCTGATGCCTGATCGAACGCTCAATGGCATTACGAACATATCTGGCATTACTGAAGGCATGCAGCGAATCATTTTTTTCCTGAAGCAAATGCTGTTTTAGCTTGAGTATGGTCTGAGGCATTAGAATATAATCACGCTCTTTGGCCATAATCTCAGAGATTTGAATCAATTGATCAATGCTATAGTCTGGAAACTCCACTTGAATGGGAAAACGAGAAGGCAATCCGGGATTCGTCTGGAGGAAAAAATCAATTTCTTCCGAGTACCCGGCAAGAATCAGGATAAACTGATTTTTGTTATCTTCCATAGACTTAACAAGCGTATCAATCGCTTCCTTGCCAAAATCTTTCTCTCCCCCGCGGGCCAGACTGTAAGCTTCATCAATGAACAATATCCCACCGAGTGCCTTCTTGACCAAATCTCTTGTTTTCTGCGCCGTGTGACCGATATATTCTCCAACCAGATCCGCACGCTCTACTTCAATAAGATGACCTTTACTCAACACACCCATCTTCTGAAAGAGCTTGGCGACGATTCTTGCCACGGTTGTCTTACCGGTCCCCGGATTACCTTTGAAGATCATATGATACACGTGCGCACCACTAAGTAAACCTGCTTCAGTACGCATCTGAGCAATCTGTAGAAATGCATAGATCTCAAATACCAAGTCTTTGATATTTTCAAGTCCAACCAGTTGCTCCAATTCACCCTGTATCTCCTGGAAGTGCGCATGTTTGGTTAAACTCTTGGCTGCCTGTACTGCTGCCGCTTCATCTTTGACCAACATCTGAGGTTCCTGGTTACGCAATACAATATTAATTTGTCTGGATGGTCTGCCTCCTGGTTGCTCTCCTGCAGCCATGACCCGTCCGTTCATTCGCCATCACCTCTATTTTATCGGGCTGTACTCTCCTGATTATTAATGTATTCTATCAGGTGCTCCAATATTAGAAGGATCATGAAGAATTCTACGGTTAGGTACATGTCTTAGATCTGAATGTTTTTTCGAAACTCTCCATTCTCAAACAAACTTTGCCTGTGCTTCAGCGATAACTGAAAGTATGGGAATACATGTGCATCAATGGCATGCAGCAGTTCCTTTGCCGTCTTGTTCGCCAAGTCATAATCACCTGTCGTAATATGCTTCCGTGACAAGGCATCTTCAAGCTCATCTTCATCTAGCAAAAATACTTCCCCATCTTTCAGCACAACGACATCCAGATACAGGTCATCAAACCAAGGAACACCCTGATCCGTTATCCCCTGACTACGGCATGTATCAATATACCATTCCACAATCCGTTCCTGATCATCAAACATCGCTGTAACTACAAAGTGCTCTCCCTTCGGGTAATATTGCAGCCAGGAATAGCCTTTATCTGCGATACAGAAGGTACTGCCTCCATAGGTTTTCCACAAAGGTTCTTTCAAATCCTGTATGGTGTACAACGTAATATAACCTGTGAAAATTTTGGATTGAACGAACCGGCATGTGAATTGTCGGTTCGTAATCCGGCGCCAGTTCGCGCGGTCCCCGAATTTCCGTTTCATACGAACCCCTCTTTGCCGACTACAGGTCCGTGACCTGCTCTGATGTTATTGGTGAACAATGTAATAACGTCCGCATGATGGATTCCAGCGCTCTGGACCCGTCCTTGCACAACGTATTACGAATAGTTACAGCTTACCATATTTAAGGTATACACTCAAAATCAAGCTTTGTCCCACTTTTTCTTTTAATGATCTTCAATTAAAGAAGATCCGTATAACAGAAAAAACTGCTTCACCGGTTTCCCGGGAAGCAGTTTTTTCAATTTGGCTATGATGTAGCTATTTAGTCATTCATCGGCTATCCGCCGGTTCCGGCTTGAGAATCTGCAGGTGTGTCTGTTCCTCCAGTATCCCCACTCGTTCCATTGTCCGGAGTCACAACCTCGCCCGGTGTTGTTACAGCCCCATCATCGGAGCCTTCACCTGTACCGCCTGGATCTGTAGTCCCCTGACCAGGTGGGGTCGTGTTTCCTCCCCCAGGTTGACCGTTTCCTTGGCCGGCTCCACCGTTATTACCGTTATTACCATTGTTGCCATTTCCGTTGTTGCCATTTTCATTCCCGTTACCATTATTACCGTTCGAGTTGCCATTATCCGGTGAACCATTGTCCGGATTCTCCGTACCCGGCTGCTCAGGATCTATCTCTGTTCCAGGGTCTATACCAGGATCAGGTTCCTCCGGCGGCATTTCCTGCGCTTCAATCATCAGGGAGATGGTGTTCGAAGGATCCGTCTCCTGTCCTGATGCCAAGTCGTAGGCTGTTACATAGTACTCATAGGTAAGGCCAGGCAATGCACTTAAATCTTGTGCACTGGTCGATCCAACAGAATCAATGAGATGCGTAAACTGGCCTTCGGAGGTTTCTTTACGATACACCCGATATTGCGTGCTCGCGTCACCCGTTCCAGTCCAACTCAGTGAGACGGTTTGAGCATTTGGATCGTATGATCCACTCAAACCACTAACGGACAGAGCTGGCTGTTCTGGTTCTTCTACTGGCGGAGGTGCCTGCCCTCCAGCCGGTGCTTTGAATTGCTTCACGGGAACGCCTTTCAAAGCATCTCCCATGACTTTGGCAAAGAAAGCTGCGGACAGCTTACTGCTGTTCTTAAGCATATGATTGGCATCCGGATTGTCATAGCCCATCCAGACAGCGGCAGTCCATTCCGGTGTGTATCCAACGAACCATACATCACGGTTGGCACTGTTGCCAGAGATACCACTTTGAACCGTCCCTGTTTTACCCGCTACGGGACGATCCAGACGCGCTGAACGTCCTGTACCGTCATTAACAACATTCTGCAGCATCTGTGTAAGCTGATACGCATTTTGCTCGCTCATGACACGCGTTGTGTCCGAGTTATCGTGTTTATACGTGGTTTTGCCTGCGCTATCCTTTATTTCCTTAATTGAATAGGCTTGTCGGTACTCTCCGAGGTTGGCAAATGCACTATAGGCTTGCGCCATCTCCAGTGTATTTGTACCTTTACTCAGACCACCGAGGGCAATCGCCAAGTTTTTGTCTTCATCTGTCAACTGTATACCTACACTCTTGGCAAAATTAATACCTGTGTTAACGCCTATTTTATCAAGCAACCAAACCGCAGGAATATTTTCCGATTTTGTAATGGCATCTGTCATACTGATCGTCGAAGAATATCCATGCAAGTTACCCGGACAGTAGTTACCAAAACATTGCTTCGCATTGCTTAGCGAGGAGTTGGCACTGTAATTTCCTGATTCAAGAGCCGGTGCATAGGACACAATCGGTTTAAAAGCTGAACCCGGTTGTCTTCGACTCTGCGTTACACGGCTATAACCCTTGGTCTGATAATCCCGTCCACCCAGAAGGGCAACGAGACTGCCATTCTCATGGTTCATGATCACCATGGAGCCTTGAACCTGTTGATCATCTTTACTTGCCTCGAACAGACTATCATCTGTAAAAGCAGTTTCCATGGCTGTTTGAGCCTGAGCATCCATGGTTGTATAGATTTTGTATCCGCCGATATTCAGATCATCTTCCGTTTTACCTGTTACGCGTTCAGCTTCACGGAGCACATAATCAATAAAGGCTTGATATTTCATGTCTTTCTCTGGTCGCTTGTAGTTATAGTTAACCTCTTTTGCTTCATCCATCTCCGCCTTGGTAATGTAGCCTTGTTCGTACATCAGCTGCAATACCACACCACGGCGTGCTTTGGAGTCGTTTGGATTGCTTACCGGGTTATAGGCAGAAGGCCCTTTCGGCATAGCTGCCAATGTAGCAATTTGCCATAACTTCAACCTTTTGAGATCGGTAACTCCAAAATAAAATTCAGATGCCGCTTTAATCCCGTAACGCTGATGACCGAAGAAAATCCGGTTCAGATACATCGTCAGAATCTCGTCTTTTGTGTACTTGCGTTCTAATGCCATAGCAATCGATACTTCCGTTGCTTTACGGAAGAACGTCTTGTCACGGGACAAGAACATGTTCTTGGCAAGCTGCTGGGTAAGTGTACTACCACCTTCCACCATGGAACGAGCCATGACGTCCTTAACTGCCGCACGCCCAATGGACCAGATATCCACACCTTGGTGATCGTAGAAACGTTTATCCTCGGTCGCAACAAAGGCTTGCTTCACCAGTTCAGGAATATCGTCTTCTTTGACGGGTTCCAGCTTCTGAATGGACAGCTCCCCCATTAATTGACCATTGCGATCATATACTTTTGAAGTTTCATTAATTGTGGTTTTGTCCTTGTTGGCTTTGAGCAGATTTTCACCGCTCACCATAATAAATAAGTATCCGCCTAGTGCACAGAATATGGCGATCGCCATTGTGAAAAACAGTGTCCATCCAACGCGTTTACCCGTAATTTTTTTCTTTTTAGAGGTCTTTGGTTTCGCTTTTTTGGATGACTTGTTATTGTTGTTGCGATTGTTAGACCTCGACAACGGATCGTTTGGCATGTTACCTCCTGACTCCCTTTCAGTTGCATAAATTCTATTCGTCTGTTGGCTCAAGCATATATTAAACATATTTTGCCCGGAATGAAAAGAACAACCCTTTATTCAGGTTGCTCTGTTTCAATACCTATACTTGTAGACGAAATGGTTGGTGAAAAGGTTTCGTAATTTTTTAAGCTTCGCCGCTGTTATCTTGCTGCATCAGCGATACGCTGCGTTGCGGCGTGAACGTGGAGATGGCATGCTTGTAGACCATTTGCTGGCGTCCGTCGCTGTCAATGACGATCGTAAAATTGTCAAATGCCTTGATCGTCCCGCGGATTTGGAAGCCGTTGGTCAGATAGACCGTAGCAGGAATATTTTCTTTCCGCAGTTGGTTCAAGAACGTATCTTGGATGTTGATGGACTTGTTCATTAGCCGTACCCCCATTGGTTCATTTGAATTCGTGTTCAAGTAATATTCAATATCGCTGAGTAGCTTTCGTGCTATTATATCATGAACAGTTTCATATAATCCACAAAAACCCCTTGTCTGCTATTTTATACCCAATCTTTGCGAGATGAATAAATAGTAGACTTATCCATTATACACCGCTTGTCAGTTTTGCAAAAGAGGGACAAAATCTTCATTTTTAATCACTTTTATTCGTTGTTTGGAGAATAATTTATCTCTTTCATCTGTTGATGTGATAAGTAAAAACCTCTAGCCTTTTAATAACTAAAAGGTAGAGGTTTACATATCTTGATCTAAACCGTATCACTCAGATGAATACTAGTCATCGCTTAATTCAATCAAATTTCCGTGTAATCAATTCACTTATCTGCTTGTATTTCCCTTCAAAATCCTCGGTATCTGTCATGTCCACCCATTCAATATCCTTCATATGGCGGAACCAGGACAGCTGTCTTTTGGCAAACCGGCGCGTATCCCTCTTCAGCCACTCAACCGCAGCTTCCCAACTCACTTCCCCTTGCAAGAATGCTGCAATTTCCTTATATCCAAGACCTTGCATGGAAATATGACCTCTAGCCACTCCGCGTTCCAACAGGGACTTCACTTCATCTACCAGACCTTGTTCGATCATGAGATCAATCCGCTCTTCTACCCGGGTATATAACTTCTGCCGATCCATGGTCAAACCAACAATAAGAAGGTCATAAGGCGACTCTTTCTTCTGTACTGCCAACTGATCAGACCACTTCTCGCCTGTGAGGTGATGGATCTCAAGCGCACGCACAATTCGCCTTAGGTCATTCGGATGCAGACGATCCGCACTAACCGGATCCACTTCCCTCAATCGATCATGAAGGGCCTGTGCTCCGTGTTCTTCCGCATAGCTGAATTGTTCCTCTCTGAACGCTTCATCTGAACCACTATCGGAAAATTGGAAGCCGTAACATACGGATTCCACATACAGACCGGTGCCACCTACAATAAAAGGCATTTTACCACGTTCATGAATTTCACTAATCAATCGGGTACAGCTTTCCTGAAACTCGGCCACAGAATACGGGTACTCCGGTTCATGAATATCAATGAGATGATGAGGTACTCCCTTCATTTCTTCAGAGGTAATCTTGGCTGTTCCGATATCCATTTCACGATATACCTGCATCGAATCCCCCGAGATAATCTCACAATTGAAAGCTTGGGCAAGCTCGATGCTCATTCTTGTTTTGCCTACTGCTGTTGGTCCAACCAGCACAAGCAGTTTGGGTTTTCGTTTAGCTTCCACGTTCAACATTAATCACTCCGTACAGGGTTTTTGCATTCGCTCGATCAAGTATTTCGAATCCGAGCCTGTCAAACTCCGCGCTGCCGCGCTTTTCTTTCATAACGACACGTTTACGGGCAACCCGTCTCGCTTCCATAATGCTCTGTTCGTGCAACGCATGAGCGTTCGCATAATCTCGCAAGGGCTGTATAGCACTCGAATCCATCATCGGCTCACGGAACATGGGGTCAAAATATACAGTATCACAGCTCCGATCCGGCATGGAACGCAGCAACTCAAGATGATCCACATGCCGCAGATCTATGCGCCGAAAAGCCTCATCCACCAAGGGTTGATTGCTCTTATAATGGGACATGCCCTCCAGAAGCAGGGTATAGAGTGGTTGAGAACTTTCGCAGGCGATGACCCGTCCACGCTTACCTGCCGCAACCGAAAACACCAGCGCATCAGAACCGAGTCCAGCCGTACAATCAACAATGGTGTCCCCTTCAAGTACCGAACCAGCTTCCAGCATGGGATCGGCTTCCCCTCTTAAAACACGTTTAGCGCGAACAAATCCCATACTGGGGTGAAACTCAAGCTCCGTCCCATCTTTGCGAAACAAGCGGGCTCTGCCATTGAGTACCACTATTATTTCATTGATACCATAATGTTCAATCAATTTGGGTAAAGACGTTCTATTGCGCGGTACGTAGATACCTCCTGTCGTTTCGGCGAGCTTGCGTGCACGCTCCACCTGAGAGGCAATCTCCTTGTCACCGGTTGTAATGTACATAATGTCCCCCTAAATAGCTACATCACTCGTTTAAATAATTTTTCCAGATCATACGTTGAAAACGAAACCACAATTGGGCGCCCATGTGGACAAGTGTAGGGCTGACGACATGAACCCAGACGCTGAATCAGCACTTCTGCTTCCTGATCCGTCAGCTTCTGATTGGCTTTGATGGACGCCTTGCAGGAGCACATAATGGATGCAGCTTCTCGCATCTTGGCTACATCTATACTGCGTTCGCTTAGAACCCATTCGGACATCTCTTCGATAATGTCTTTCTCGTCTCCTTTGGGGAACCAGAACGGATGGGAACGCACACGGAACGTCTGTCCACCAAAATGCTCCAAATATACACCGGCCTGCTCGAACCAGGCCAGTCTTGTTTTCAGTTTTTCAGTCTCTGAAGGTGTAAACTCCAGCGTAATCGGCAGCAACAACTCTTGTGAGGCTTGAGCAGGATTGCCAAATTTCTCGTAATAGTACTCATAATTCACACGTTCATGAGCCGCATGCTGATCAATCAAGTATAAACCTTGGTCATTTTGTGCGATCAGATACGTACCATGATGCTGTCCAATCAGGCTCAGCTCCGGAAATGCAGGCATGGTTGCATCCGATTGAATGGCAGTAGCAAGCTTAGTGGCATCAGGCAAACCTGAAGTTTTCCACGTCCGTTCATTTCTCGCATTCGAAGACGGATTGTAGGGTGATCGTGCTTCCCTAACCGATGAAGTTACGGAATCGGACCGGTAGGTAGTCGATTGGCCTTCAGCCAACGGTTTCTCTGTTGCTACACGACCTCCATTATCTTGTGAAGAAAGGTCAGGCTTTGGAGAAGCTACGGAAGAACTTGTACTTACATCTTTAGTACCTTCCTGCACTGTAGTGATGGTCTGCCCCCCATCATGACTTGCCCCCTTCTGCAAAATATCCTCGCTCCAACTTTCTAACTGCTGAGGAGGATGTGTAACCTCAGGTGGAGCTTCGGGCAAAGGCACGGTATGTCCCTGTTCAGATACCTGCTGTGCTGGAGACACATCCGCCGGAGCATCCAAATCCAGATCATCATCTTCCGCAGTCAACTTCAGTGGTGCAACAGTAGGTTTCCCGAGTGGTCCTTGTTGTCCATACCCTTCTGCTTCAGGCTGGTCTTTCAACGGACCACGTGGAAAGAGAAATTGTTCCTGAATAAAGGAACTATCATCTCCGCGTCGGATCTGCTGCTTTTTGACCTGTGGAATCAATACCTCCTGCCGAAGTATCCCTCTCAAAGTTGTCTCCACGAATTCATACAGTTCCGGTTCCTTGCTGAATCGAACCTCCAGTTTGGCCGGATGCACGTTCACATCCACAAGGGATGGATGCATCTCCAATTGCACCACGACAAGCGGGAAACGATTAATGGGCAGCAAGGTATGGTAAGCTTTGAGAATCGCCTGATTAAGACCGTAATTGCGAACAAATCGCCCATTAACAATTGTCGACATACCACCACGATTCGCTCGTGTCCATTCTGGCAGGCTGATCAGCCCACTCACCCGGTAGTCCAGACTTTCTCCCTGAATGGGAAGCATCGCTTTGGCAGCACTTGTTCCATAGATCGCAGCAACCACTTGCAGCAGATCGCCGTTACCCAACGTCTGAAGCAACACATTCTCATTATGGCGCAATCTGAACGAAATGTTTGGATGAGACATCGCCATCCGGTAAAGAACATCAGATATATGTCCCAGCTCCGTCTGGATCGTTTTCATATATTTCAGTCGGGCTGGTGTATTGTAAAATAGTTCTTTCACTGCAAAATCTGTACCTTGGGGTGAGGTTGCATCTTCATGAGAGACTAAGTTCCCGCCTTCTATTACAATGCGGCGTCCTCGCCCGTCATTATTACTTGCCGATAATACTTCTACCTTGGACACTGCGGCAATACTTGCCAGGGCTTCCCCGCGGAAACCAAGACTTGTGATCTGGAACAGATCTCGTCCATGGGCTATTTTGCTAGTCGCATGACGATAAAAGGCGGTTTCCATATCCTCTGGCTCGATACCCGAACCATTGTCTTTGACACGAATACTGAGGAGTCCGCCCTCTTCCACCGTGACTTCAATCTTGGTGGCGCCTGCATCCACCGAGTTTTCCAGCAACTCTTTGACAACGGACGCAGGCCGTTCGACCACTTCACCCGCCGCAATCTGGTTGGCAATATGTTCATCTAGCACATGTATTTTCGCCACAGGTTTTCCCCTCCCTTATATTCAGGATAATTGCTGTGCCTTCAATTTGAGATCATTTAATATCTGCATCGCCTGAAGTGGCGTCATATTCATGACATCGATATCTTTCATTGTACGGATGAATTCGCGTGCTGGCTTATCTTCCACCACAACTACATCCGTTTTCGTTGCCACGTTCGGCTCATCATCCCCAAAGATGGACAGTTGAACCACATCCGAATGGCTTGCGCTGGACTGTCCTTTGCTATTTGATTTCTTGGCATGGGACTTTCCAGCCCCGGCTGAATCTTCTGTAGAAGGTGTGTAATCTGCACTTTCCGCAGTATCATGCTCCCTAAGCATAGAAGCCGAATCCGTGTGCTGGAATTCTACACCTTTTGCATGCAGGCCAGCTTCCTGCTTCTCATTCCCAATATATTCACTTCCCACAGCTACTTGGGCAGCCGCATGTTCGAATCCATGTAACAGTCCATTCGCCCGCTCAATAATGCTATCAGGCAGACCTGCTAGGCGTGCACAATAGATACCATAACTGCTGCTGGCTGCTCCGGCAATCAATTTGCGCAGGAAATTAACCTTGTCACCGCTCTCCTGTACCGCCATCGAGTAGTTGGCCAGCTTGTCCAGACTCTCCTCCAGGTGAGCAAGTTCATGGAAATGTGTGGATACAAGGGCTTTACAACCGATAATATCATGTACATATTCAATGACAGATTGAGCAATCGCCATACCTTCGCTGGTTGATGTTCCCCGCCCCAATTCATCGATTATAATCAGACTGCGCGGTGTCGCTTTGTCCGTCATGACCTGAATGTCAGCCATCTCCACCATGAATGTGCTTTGTCCACCAATGAGATCATCCGCGGCACCAATCCGTGTGAAAATGCGATCCATGATCGGCACCTCGGCTTGACCCGCAGGCACAAAACAACCCACTTGCGCCAAAATGGAGATTAAAGCAACCTGTCGCATATACGTACTCTTACCAGCCATATTTGGCCCAGTAATCAGCAGAATACGTGCCTCTTCCTTGGTCATTGCCGTGTGATTGGCAATAAATGCCCCATCTCGCATGACCGCCTCGACCACTGGATGACGTCCTTCTTCCACAACCAGGTCATAACCGTCGGTCAGCGTAGGCCGCACAAAGTTACGCTCAGCACTAATCACCGCAAATGATTGATACACATCAATCTCGGCTACCAGTTCGGCAAGCTTCTGCAATCTTGCAATCTCTTTGTTCAGCCGCTCGCGCAGTTCCGCAAACAATCCATACTCAATATCAACCATTTTGTCCTGAGCTTCGAGAATCAGTGTCTCTTTTTCTTTCAACTCCGGCGTAATGTAACGTTCTGCATTGGCTAAAGTCTGTTTACGTTCATAACGTCCCTCTGGCAGCGCGGACAGATTGGACTTGGTGATCTCAATATAATAACCAAACACTTTGTTATAGCCGATCTTTAGCGATCGAATGCCTGTCGCCTCACGTTCTCGCGCTTCCAGCTCCGCAATCCATTGTTTCCCGTTAACCGAAGCCTCACGCAATTCATCCAGACGTTCATGGTACCCTTCACGAATCAGACCTCCATCCCTTACGGATACAGGCGGCTCGTCTACAATGGCTTGCCCGATTGCTTCACGCAGATCATTGCAATCATCCATCGTTTCGGCAATATGTTGCAGTGTTGCGGAAGACGACCCCGCGCAAAGCTGACGAAGTCCTGGAATTTTCTCCAACGATGATTTGAGCGCATTCAGGTCACGACCATTGGCATTACCAAACGCAATCCGGCCAACCAAGCGCTCCAGATCATAGATATCTTTGAGTTCTGCCCGCAGGTCCTCACGTAATATAAACTGGTTGTACAACGTATCCACTGCTTCAAGACGCTCATTAATCTTCCCTTTTTGCAATAATGGCTTATCGACCCAGCGACGCAGCATTCTTGCACCCATGGACGTCTCGGTCCGATCAAGCAACCAGAGTAATGAACCTTTTTTGGAGCGTTCACGCACGGTTTCAACCAATTCCAGGTTCCGGCGGGTAAACGGGTCCAAGATCATATAATGATCCGGCTCATACGTTGAGATTTGGGTTAATTGTCCCAAAGAGCGTTTCTGTGTCTCACTCAGATAGGAGAAAAGACGAGCAATGCACGCTTGACGTTCAGGTTCCAATCTTGCCCATACAGCCTCGCCAAACTGCTGCCGGACCAAATCTTCCTTATTTTTTGTCCATGACGTATAGACCACAGGGCGACCGATTGGTGACGCCTCGGCTTCGACTGTTTCAAGCAGCGCAGCATCCCCTACCAGCTCCGACGGTTCGTAGATGCCGATCTCATCCTTCAGCCATTCCTTAGAGTAGGGCACGGATGTCACGTACAACTCACCCGTTGACAGATCACAGGCTGCGAGCGCGAGCGTATTTTGATTACCTGTAAGACACACCATGTAGTTGTTGGACTTGTCCCCCAGTGTTTTGCCTTCCATTACCGTTCCGGGTGTAACCACACGAACAATTTCACGTCGTACCATGCCTTTCGTTATACTTGCATCTTCCATCTGTTCACATATCGCAACTTTATATCCTTTTTCAATCAGACGCTGTATGTAATTGTCAGCCGAATGATAAGGTACACCGCACATCGGAATTTTGTCATCCGCGCCCCCGTTGCGTGCAGTCAGAGTGATCTCAAGTTCACGAGCAGCATTAATCGCATCCTCGAAGAACATTTCATAGAAGTCACCCAGTCTAAAAAATAAAAAAGCATCTTGTGCTTCGGCCTTCACTTGCAAATATTGTTGAATCATTGGCGTATACTGAGCCATGATGAATATCCTCCATCCCGTTCCTATAATGTCAGGAAGAAACGCGTCCTGGAAGGACAATAAGACGGTCAGGCACCGTGTTTGCGCCTCCGCCTTATGTGTTGGCTATTCGCCAGTTCCTTCAAGTGTTGCTCCTCCATATCTCCCGTAACTACTACTTATAAAAGACTTGTTTCTCATTATATCAAAAAAACGTCCATTCTTCATGAACCTGCCCGAATATTCCAGAGTTTGCGAATATCGCGGCTCTCATCCCAAGTTCTTCCCAGTTTTAATTGAAGGAGTAACGGAGACGCATATCGTTCATAACGTGCATATCCATCCAACCTCTTCAGATCATCTACCAGAGTTGGAATGTGTTCCTTAAACACTTCGCGCTTTCCTTCATAAAAAGCGGTATGAACCTCAGCCTTTGCCAACGGACGCTGCCGTAATTGAGTATACCCGCTCGCAATTAGACCCGCCAAGGCCACAACACCTTTTGCAACAAGGGGCGACACAAGAAAGCTGGGTAACGTACGATACTCAAATCCACCGTAGGATTTCAGGCGAAAATCACCAAGTGCTCCATAACGTGGCCGTCTTCCCGATCCACGCGGGTCTTGAAGGAATGCCAGCGGCAATGCCAGATAATTGTCCAGTGCGCGGAGGAGTTCTCCGGTAAGATTCACACCGCTAAAATGAATATGACCGCCCAGAGGTAACCCCCGCTGCGGCATCCCTCCTGCCTGCCAGATCAGCGAGTGGTCACTGATGCTGCGGGAAGCGGCTGCGAATGCCCTCATCAGATGAGCCAATAGCTCTCGTGGTTCAGAGCTGGGAGTGGGTCTCAACTCGGCAACCGGATATATGCGCCGGCCACCAATCGTCACGGAATCACAGCCCGCCATTCCTGTGCGTTCAAGAAATTTGGAGGCGGGTACGATTTTGGATTCCGGCATCTGCACCAGAAGAAACTCGGGGTCCATGCCGAGGATGGGCACGGTTCTGTGACTACGCTCCTCGTCCAGCAGTTCCTGATGATGCCTCCAGCTTTCCCTGTAGGTAGTCGCAAGGTTGGTTACCCCTTTCCAAGGACTCGGATCGATCGAAATAACTGCGCAACCCCCGTTCCCTGAGGATTCCATTCGAACTGCTCCATGATCCATCCCCAGCGTGTACAGCGTTTTGATCGCAAGTCGTTCTATACGCTTAAACAAGGTTGAACTTGCTTCACGCTCCAACAGAGTTTCCTGTGCCCCTCCCATGCCACTGGTATCCTTGCGCTTGATCCGGATCGCTTGCAGACAGCTAATCTCCACGTCATAGCGTACACGCAAGCCTGGTTCGCGTTTACGCCGATCCTGCAGTGACAACACTTCAATGCCTGCCTGTTTCAAGCGTTCTGTACGTTCTCCAGAAGTCATCCTTTCATATCGGAGTAATGCCTCCTCCGCTTGTTCTAACACATTCATGACGTCCCCCCTCCCGGATCATGCAACTAAAATAAAAATAACCCCGCAATGCGGAGCCTTCCCGTGAAAGGTATTCCAGGCATATTGCGAGGCTCGTTAACACCCATTTTTCAATATTTAAGAAGAAAGAGGGCTTACGCCCTCTTCACCGCGCCTTCAGGCGCATATGATACCTTAGGTTATCAAACACATGATGAATCAAACTCACAGCTCATCGTCGAGCAGATCGGGATCGAGATCGTCATAATCTCCATCGCCACTGCCAAAGTCATAATCCTTGTCTTCGTAATCACCGCAACCATCTGTGCAGACCTTCACACAAACTTTGGTTTCGGCAACGAGTTCTACAGCGAATTCCCGTTCTACACGGATAATTACACTGCTTCCACCCGCCGATACTGTGGCTTCCACACAGCTAGGTTCCTGCGTTGCATCCGCAGATACCTCCACTGTGGAAGTCCGGTGTTTCGGGTCCAGATAGGACAAAGGTACATGTTCTACATACGACACCGTTTCTTTGGCTACATCCGTCTGCGAATTCTTGTCATAGGAATACCAAATGTTGATATCGTAAGTACCAATAACTTCAATTCCGTCACCCGCTGATACGGCTTCATATTGGTGGTTGATAATCCAAGCCCCCAAAATACTTGTCGGCCCATTTGGCGGAGTCACGGTATGTGTTACGGTAGAGAACTTACGACCTTTGCCGCAGATCGCCTTCGTGATAATCTCTCTACATTGATGTTTATGACTCAATGACATCTTTAAACCTCCTCCATACAATCATTCACTACAAGTGTATGCAGGGCATTCGTCTAGGGTGACAACTATTTTCTATTATTCGTTTGTAGATTGGGACCGGTCCGAGATTGGGGACGGTGCTTTGTCCTTCTTCGCGACTTTCAGATACAGCGCGAGTTCACGGCACAACTGGAGAATTGCGGAACGAATCTCGAATTCTTCCCTTGTATCCGGCAGCTCCATACGTTTGAATTCTTCTTGCACATCCGCAAGAAGTTTTTCAGTTCGTCCGGTGTAGGATTCAGTAAGCACATCCTGACTGAGCTGATCGAACAGCTCCGAGACCATTTCCGCATGTGGCATCTTCTGATAGATCTGGGACACCAGATGCATCATGTGCTGGATGGAGTCGAGCTGCGTTTTGCGCATATAGAAGTAGACACTCCATTCCTCATTCGGATGAATCACCTGATTCTCAAGAGAACGCTTGGCTGCGTCAATACCACCCAAAATTGCTTTATCTGCTTCAATAAGTTCTCTACCCGCCCATGCTTCATTGGGATTACGCAGCGTAGCCGCGAATTCTTTGAAAATCTTTGAGAAGAGTTCATCGATCCGTTTGCGAATGCGCAGCATCTGTGGATCCGCTGCCGGCATATAGGCGAGGTTAACCGCCATTGCGGAACCAAGACCAATCAGTAGCAAAGCAATTTGTACGAGGACAACATTCACGTCCATCTCTCCGCCGCTGAACACCCGAAACACCACGACTGAACCTGTTACAATACCTTCCTTGAAGCCCACCCGCACAATAACGGGGAATGCGATCAATATGTATACGGCCAGTACCCAGTAATGGAATCCTAGAAAGTGAAAAAGTACACTTGCAAATAAAAGTCCAACGACTGAAGCAAAGAACCTCGCCGAGATGGTGCGAATACTTCGTTTTCTCGTTACATCCACCCCAAGAATGGCAAGCAATCCTGCTGATGTTGGTCCTGGCAAGCCGCACCAGTCCGCAATCAGCACGGCCATTAATGCGGCAATTGCGGTTTTTATTACCCTAAAACCCATTTAACATTCCATCTCCTCTAAGCTGTAAAAAAAATTGTTAGCCCGCTCGTCGCCTCATTCATTTATCATGACTAGTATGTCTCGTCCAAATATAAACTAGACGACATCAACCGACATGCGCATGCATGCCGGTCACAGCAATACGCCCCGAATGAGGGACGCTGGCAAGTTAGATCGTTGCGACAGAACCTCAAGGCCCTCTTCTCCAATCATCGCATTCATTCCAGATCAGCGCGGAATATTCATACTAAATATGGTACTTGATTTTACGGTATCGGGCAACGTGACACCCCTTGTGAAATTGTATACATATATAAACGTTCATCATAGGGACAAAACAAAACCACATTACCTGCGACCAGCCAGCAATTTGCGCTCTGCATAAACAACAAGTTGATACATGGCAGTTGCAACTGCCGCAATAATTAACAGACTTGATAATACAAGCGTGAAGTTGAATACCTGGAATCCGTAGATAATGAGATAACCAAGCCCTTGTTTGGCGACCAGAAACTCACCTACAATTACGCCCACCCAGGCCATGCCCACGTTCACTTTCAAGGTGGATACAATCGCCGGAAAAGAAGCTGGCAATACAACTTTCGTAAAAATCTCGGAACGGTCTCCACCAAACGTTCGAATCACTTTGACATAATTGGGATCCACTTCATTGAAGCTGTTATACACGACTAATGTTGTGATAATGACCGTGATGGATAACGTGGTCATGACAATGGCTGTAAATCCTGCGCCGAACATAACGATAAAGATTGGGCCAAGTGCTACCTTTGGCATACTATTGAACACAACCATATAGGGGTCCAGCACCTTGGACAAAAAAGGAGACCACCAAATCAGAACAGCCAGCAAGGTTCCAACAAGTGTTCCCAGCAAAAAGCCAACCGCTGTTTCCCCTACGGTTATCCCAACATGCGCCCACAACTCGCCACTAGCAATGTCCTTGCCGATCTGAGCAAAAATTTTGCTTGGATAACTAAATAACAGTACATCAATCCAACGGAGTCTGCCTGCCACTTCCCATAACAAGAACATACATACAAGCATAGATAACTGTACGGCAAGCACTTGATGTCGCCATCTGGCCACCTGCTGAATATGATTCCGATGCAGCTGTCCCATCCATTCGTCACGCTTTTCCTGCTTCGGATTCGTTTGATTCACGCGTCTTTCTCACCTCCCCCGGGCTGATCCAGTTCGCTCCATAATGCCTGAAACAGCTCATTGAACCCTTCTTGCTCCCTGGCATGGAATGGCTGAGCCTTCCGAATTTCATCGGGAATGATAAATTCACGACGAATTCGCCCCGGATTGCGATCAAGTACAATGACGCGATCACTGACCGCAATGGCTTCAGACAGATCATGGGTGACGAGTACAGAGGTTTTGCCAAACTGTTTTAACGTGTCCGAGACCAGATCCTCCAATTGCAGCTTGGTTTGATAATCGAGTGCCGAGAATGGTTCATCCAACAATAAAATTCCGGGGTCGGTTGCCAGCGTGCGCACCAGTGCTACTCGCTGTCTCATGCCTCCTGAAAGCTCTGAAGGGTATTGATTCTCCGTTCCGGCCAATCCCATACTTACCAGCAGTTCCCGTACACGCTCACGGCTCCGTTCTTCCAGTCTGCCTGTCAGTTCAAGACCGATCAATGCATTATCCAGAATGGTCCGCCATGGAAACAGATAATCCTGTTGAAGCATATAACCAATCTGTGCTGAGGGACCGCCGACGAGCTTCCCTTTAACCTTAACCTCTCCTCGAGTGGGGGTGAGCAGCCCGGCGATGATCGACAACAATGTCGTTTTACCACATCCGCTCGGTCCAACCAGACTAACGAACTCTCCTTTTTGGATCTCCAGACTCAAGTCTTCAATCACCAATGAAGCTTCACGCTCGCTGACGTATACTTGAGAGATCCCCTCCAGTCGGATCACACTTTCGGATTCAGGCATTCTGCTCACTTCCTTTCCTGAATACCCATTACTTTGATTTCGCAGCTTCTTCCGCGTAGGCATTATCCACAATTGCATTCAAATCTACGCGTTCTTTCAGCTCGTCGGCAGCACTCATGACATCAAGCAGATTGTTCCACTCTTCCTCATCAATGATCGGGTCCGTTGCATAGCTGCCCTGTTCCTTATAACGGTTTACACTACTGATCAAAATGGCTGGATCAATGTCTTTGAAAAAAGGAGTGATGACCTCCGCAATCTCTTCAGCGCTGTGGGAATCTACCCATGCCTGCGCTTTATGCAGACCATTCGTAAACTTCTCCACGATATCCTTATTGTCGTTAAGATAGCTCTGTTTCGTCATGAAGACCGTGTAGGGCAGACGACCACTTTCTGTTCCAAACGATGCAACAACCTTGCCTCGACCTTCTTTTTCAAAGATTGATGCCTGAGGTTCAAATAGTTGGACATAATCTCCTGTGCCTGAGGCAAAAGCAGACGCAATGTTGGCAAAGTCCACATTTTGTATCAGCTCCAGATCGCTTTTCGGATCAATACCATGTTTGCTCAGTGCAAACTCCCCTGCCATTTGCGGCATGCCGCCTTTGCGTTGACCGAGAAATGTCGACTCCCTCAGGTTCTCCCAATCGAAGCTACCTTCCATATTACGAGCGAACAGAAAAGTACCATCCGTCTGGGTCAGTTGGGCAAAGTTAATGACTGGATCTTCCGCTCCCTGCTGATAGACGTATATGGACGTCTCCGCGCCTACAAGTGCGATATCCACCGAACCTGCGAGTAATGCCGCCATCGTTTTGTCACCGCCAGCCGTTGTCTGAATCTCCACCTCAAGTCCCTGCTCCTCAAAAAAACCTTGAGCCACGGCCACATATTCCGGTGCGTAAAATACCGAACGAGTCACTTCGCCAATCGTAATTTTCGCTTCATTCTCTTCCTTGTTACAGCTGGTAAGCGCCACAATGATAATCAGCAGAATCACGATGCCCCGGACGAACCATGGCGTGTATTTCATGTTGTTTCCCTCCTTCACTGGTTTCAGCAGTTTCTCTCTATTATGGATATGCCGATGCCCAGCAAAAGGTTAAGAACTTGAATGCAAAAAAGAGCCGGGCAATCATGCCCGACTCCTCAGCTCTTCTAAGTGTTATTTCAATATGCTTTTTTTTGTATATTACAGCTTGTAAATCTCGGCATATTTGGCTTCCAGATAATCCGCAAGATAATCCGGGTTCAACTCTTCACCTGTTACGGCAACAATCAATTCGGAAGGCGTACGACTTTTACCATAGCGGTAGATCTTGTCTGTTAGCCATTCCTTAATTGGAATCAGATTACCTTCGGTAATAAGGGTATCAAACTCCGGCATTTCCTTGCGCAATGTATGTAGAATTTGAGCTGCATACATATTCCCCAGAGAGTACGAAGCAAAGTAACCAAAGTCTCCACCAGACCAGTGAACATCCTGCAGAACGCCTTCGCCATCATTCGTTGGCATAATACCAAGGTATTCCTTGTATTTTGCATTCCAGGTCTCTGGCAGGTCCTTCACTTCCAAGCCATCGTTAAATAACATTTTCTCAATCTCATATCGGATAATAATATGCAGATTATAGGTCAGTTCATCCGCTTCAATTCGAATGAGTGAACTCTCCACCCGGTTGATTGCACGATAGAAATCTTCCAGTTCAACCTCGCTCAGTTGCGGGAAATGCTGCTGCAAATCTTTGTAATAGCGTTCCCAGAATGGCAGGCTGCGACCAATCATGTTTTCCCAAAGACGGGACTGAGACTCATGAATCCCCATGGACGTTCCTTCGGCCAGAAGGGTACCCGCCAGACTGTCATCAATATTTTGCTCGTACAGGGCATGTCCGCCCTCATGCAGTGAACTGAAGACTGCACTTGCTACATCATCTTGCAGATAATGTGTTGTGATTCGAACGTCACCCGGGTTAAGGCCTGTTGCAAAAGGATGAACACTCTCATCCAATCGTCCAGCTTCAAAGTCATAACCCATTTGTTCCAAGATGAACAGACTGAACTTCTCCTGCTGTTCGGTGTCAAACAACTGATTCAGAAAATCTGTATTTGGCTTGTTTTCCGAAGCATTGATTTTCTCTTGCAGTGGCACCAAACGTGCTTTGAGCCGGGCAAATACAGCATCCACTTTTTCAACGGTCAGATCCGGTTCGTACATATCAAGCAGCGTATCGTAACGCGTATCCTTTACACCCCAATAATCAATAAACTCCTGTTTGAGCTTAACGATATCTGTCAGATATGGGGAGAACCCTGCAAAATCACTGTTATGCTTGGCATCTTCCCAAGCGGTTTCGGATTTGGCCGTGAGTACGGTATAGGCTTGCACTTTCTCAGGTGGTACAGATTGACTGCGATCATACTCTTTCTTGCAATCTTCAACCAGACGACGATCTATATCTTCGAGTTGTTCCAATACTGCTGGAGTAGTCAATGCATCCAGGTAGGTTTTCATGTCAGCCGAGGTTTGCAGCTTGAATGCTTCGGTGGACAACATACCCAGCGTCTCCGAACGAGTCGGAACGCCTTTTTTTGGCGCACCTGTGCGCAGATCCCAGTGAAGCAAACCAATGGCTTCATGATAGCTCTTGATTTTACGAGCCAGATTACGGAAGGATTCCAAATGTTCCTGTGTTTGTTTATCCATTGTTATCGTTCACCTCTTCAAAAAAAGTTTATTCACCTATTGATGATACTTTTCCTATTGCGTATAATCAACTTTTAACAGAGGCAAATCGCATTATCCTCCTCAAGATACGTGTTCCAAAAGTCTGGTTTTCATTACCGAGAAGATAGAAATGAATTTCAACTTCGATGCTGAGGATGCCCTTCGGATATGATTTGTAATCAAAAGTGGACTTTTTGAACAACCTCTATAAGGTTGGAGTAATGCCATTTGCTGACCGTGATACATCATTAAAGCAAAAAGGCGCGTAGGACAAGCTGCATCAATTGCAAGTGGCCGTGCTCGTCGTATTGGATAACAGGAGGCAATGGACATGAATAACATTCAAGAGATTTTGGCTTACAACAAATCATTTGTCGAGACTAAAGAATACGAGAAGTATACGGCTAGCAAGTTTCCAACCAAAAAGATGGTCATCATCACTTGTATGGATACCCGTCTTGTAGAGTTGTTACCGAAAGCGATGAATCTGAAAAATGGCGATGTAAAAATCATCAAAAACGCAGGTGCAATCATCTCCCAACCTTTTGGTAGTGTTATGCGTTCTGTATTGGTTGCTATCTATGAATTGGGCGCTGATGAGGTGTTGGTGGTAGGTCATACAGAATGTGGTATGGCTTCCCTGCATGCTGAAACGATGATTGGTCACATGACAGAACGTGGAGTTTCAGAAGAGGTCATGTCTACGCTTGAAAATTCCGGCATTCGTCTGCAAAAGTGGTTGCGTGGGTTTGACAGTGTTGAAGAAGGGGTAAAAGGAACTGTGGAAGTGATCAAGAAGCATCCATTACTTCCTCCCAATGTACCCGTTCACGGCATGGTTATCGATTCTGCCACAGGTGAGCTTGATGTTGTCGCTGAAGGGTATGGACAACAGGCATCTCTCTAAATGGTTTGGAGTGCGGACCTTATGGTTCGCACTTTTTTTTGTCTAAATTAAGGCGGTTGCTCTGTCAGGTTGTCAAACCATACAGTTTCAGTGTACACTTTTATGAAAGCGGTCAAAGAAAGCAAAAAGGTTTATTTTCTCTGACCCAGCCCTAATATTAAGGAGACATGTGCATGAACATACTTTCCTACGGATTGCTCGGGCTGCTTACCCGCGAGGAGTCATCGGGTTATGATCTGATGCTGAAGATTCAGCCGCATTGGCAGGCGAAACACAGCCAGATCTACCCACTCCTGTCCAAGATGGAAAACGATGAGTTATTGGCCTCCCGCTGGGTACAACAGTCTGACAAGCCGGACAAGAAAATGTACGCAGTTACGGAAAAAGGTATTGAAAAACTCTTGGAATGGATGATCACTCCTGTTACCGCACCAGTTACACGCGATGAGTTTAATTTGCGTATCCTGTGTGTTGGCATTGCGGAAGACGGAAGCATGAGACGCATTCTTAACGAGCGTAAAAGCTGGTTTATGGAACGCATACGTTACTTCGAGGATCTGAAGTCACGTATACCTCTGGATAATCTTCGTGTAGGCAACCGAGATTTTGGAAGCTACATCTTGGTACAAAAAGGGTTAATGCATGCGCAAACAGGCCTGGAGTGGTGTCATTGGGTTACCCAATTGCTTGATGGCCAAGCCGCAATTCAAGACCCAAGTCCAAGCGTTTCAGAAATTTAATAAAATTTGAAACGTTCCTGCAAGTTGACCGTATTACATGAGTAAGGCCCATTTTGGGCGAATCAAACAAATTAATCGGGGGGTTACGATCTTTACAATGAAGAAAAAATTCGGAGTTAAACATCTAATGATGGTATTTATGGCCTTTACATTATTGTTCGCAACAGTGGGAGTAACGAATCCGGACTCTGCGGATGCAAGACGTGGTGGCGGATTCAAATCCGGTACAAAAAGTTATACCAACACACCTAAGAAATCCGACTCCAATAGCAACGTGAATCAATCCAATTCCGGTAATAACTCTGGTACTGGTGCAGCTGCAACTCGTGGTGGTGGATTCTTCGGCGGTGGCGGAGGATTCATGAAAGGCATGATGCTTGGTGGTCTTGCTGGTATGATGTTCGGTGGATTGTTCGGTGGCATGGGCGCCCTGGGTAACATCCTCGGATTGCTCGTGAACGTTGCAGCAATCATGTTGATTGTTATGCTGGCTATGGCACTCTTCAGAGCCATCTCCAACCGTCGTAAACCTGCAGCGGATGGTCGTTATGACCGCCGCAATGATGATCGTGATGATGACCGTAACAGAAACGGACGGTACTAATCTCTATGGTTCTGAGCATGGATGAAATTGTGAATGCAATCTGTATTCATATGGCAGAACGTAAGGGTGTACGTCCAACCGATGTGAACGTAGAACTGAGCTGGGAAGAAGATACCGGTTATTCCGCTGAAGTTTGGATTCAAGGCCGTAGTCAATATCTGGTAGAGTCCAATATGATTGAAGCGATTCTTCGTTACCTGCACAGTGAATACAACATTCGGGCGTACCGTGAGAACGTACGACTTGATCTGGATGAAGAAATCACAGCGATCGTTAATCAATAATATAGGTCAGGCAATGACCTGTTATACAAAAGACCGTCTCCGCTCTGTCGCTTGACAGAGATGGAAGACGGTCTTTTTGTTTCTGTAGTTGTACTACGATTGAAGTTTAACCAGGCTGTAATTCTTTTTACCTTTACGGATAATGATGAATTTACCGCCAATGGCGTGCTCTGCAGACACCGTGAATTCAAGCTCCGTGATTTTCTCACCATTCATGGAAATTGCACCTTTAGTGACATCCTCACGCGCCTGGCGCTTGGATGGTTCCAGACCCAAATCCACGAGCCAGTCCACGATATTTTTGGCTTCGCCGTCCGTTTCATAAGTTGGCATTTCCTTGAAACCCTGCTCGATTTCGTCGGCTGTCAGGGAACGGATATCACCACTGAACAGCGCCGCTGTAATGCGCTTAGCCTGTTCGAGCATTTCTTCGCCGTGAACGAATTTTGTCATTTCTTCCGCAAGTGCTTTCTGTGCTTCACGTCTGTGCGGCTCTGTCTCTACCTTTTCGGCCAAAGCTTCAATTTCTTCTTTGCTCAGGAAGGTAAAGTATTTCAAGTATTTGATCACATCACGGTCATCTGTATTCGCCCAGAACTGGTAGAATTCAAATGGTGTCGTTTTGTTCGGATCCAGCCAGATTGCACCACCAGCTGTTTTACCAAATTTGGTTCCATCGGATTTAAGCATGAGCGGAATAGTCAAACCGTACGCCTTTGCTTCAGATCCTTCTTTTTTGCGAATCAGATCAAGACCACTCGTGATATTCCCCCATTGATCCGAACCGCCGATTTGAAGCTGTACATCTTCGTTCTGGAACAGGTGCAGGTAGTCGAGTGATTGAAGGATCTGGTAGGAAAACTCGGTGAAGGAGATTCCGCCTTCCAGTCTGCTCGCAACGACATCCTTGGCCAGCATCGTGTTGAGGTTAAAGTTTTTCCCGTAGTCACGCAAAAATTCAATAACATTGATTTTGTGTGTCCAATCGTAGTTGTTCACCATGCGAACCTGATTATCACCGTCTGTTACAAACAACTTCTTCATCTGCGCTGTCAGTGCATCCACGTTTTCTTGCACTTGCTCCATCGTTTGCAAAGAACGCTCTGCCTGCCGACCACTTGGATCACCAATCGTACCTGTAGCTCCACCAATCAAAATAACCGGACGGTGTCCTGCCAGTTGAAAACGTTTCAGCATCATGAAGGGAATTAGATGTCCAATATGCATGCTGTCCCCTGTAGGGTCAACACCGCAGTACAATGAGACTGATTTGGTTTCGGTCAATTCACGCAGTCCCTCTGCATCCGTCTGCTGGTTAATGGCGTCACGCCACTGTAGTTCATCAATAATATTCATTCCTATAACCCCTTTTCTATCCTCAGTATTCAGTCATGATTCACGTTAAATTGCAAAATAACACACTGGAACGGTTTTTTTGGACACAAAAAAATCGCCTCCTTGTCTTCATTAGACACAGGGACGATTATCATAACCGTGGTACCACCCAAATTGCATGGACAACATATGACCTTAACACGCTATCCATACCACTTTTGGCAATATATCGTTTGCCCATCCGCTTGGCATTACCCAAGTACTCCAGAGTGTAATTCGCAGCCCTTGTATGTATCAGGTTCCATCAACCCCTGACTTTCTGTAACAGGGACAAAGCCGCTACTGCGCTCTATCAACGTGATTCATGTATTCAATTTATAGCAAGTATAGCCGAACGTTTGAGTCATTGCAAGACCAAGTATGCAAACTTGGAATAGAACAACTGACGCTTCATTGAAACCAGGTTATATAGTCACCATGTTCAATTTTCCGTAATAATAACCATAGGATTTCTCTGCAATCTGATCCTCATTATTCCAAAATTGCTCATCCAAGACATCTAACTGCTGCTCTTGTTCCATTGAGAGTAACTTAGGAATATCCCACAGTTCAGTAAATGAAGTTAAGGCTGCCCAGCCCTGTTCAGATTCATTCTTTTTTTCGACAAATAATACAGCATACTCATACCATACATCATGGATATCTTGCTCGCTCACGTAACACACATCACTTTTCTTTATTCCGAGCTCTTTAACTCCTGACGTTTACCCGTCTGATACCAATGTAAATACGGATCACCGATCTGCTGGAAAGCTTCCTGAACACCCCTGTTCAGTTCCTTCATGACTTCATCTGTATAGTTCAAATGGGTCTTTATATTATCGACACCATGTCTTTCCAACAACTCTACATGCGTCGCGGTGAAAATAATATCCTCCAGCAGCCAATAGATGACTTCCTCCGGCTGTTTTACCCTTTTCTCTAACGAGACGAGACCACGTTCGTATATTTGAACGATATACGCATCTTTTCCATTCTCAACATAGGGTACACCGTCCCATTTAAAGGTCTCAAACAAGCGGTTAACATAGTTCTGCATCTGTTCCCTGCGGAAAGTTGTTCGCTCTAAAAGCTGTAAAAGGATGTCTGCCAATTGTTGTTTGCTTAAGATGTTGGACAATGAATACACCTGCCTATCAAATAAAAATGAAAAAGCTGCCCAAGGCAGCCTCTTCTTCCATCCTGTTCAATCAGGTCCCACAAAAAGTCTGGTACGAAGTATCGCACTGTGCAGGTAGTTCAGCATATTCAGCCTGCTCGGCTGAATGCGCAAATGGGTCTGAAAGAACAGCCAAAAGCTTCTCCATTACGCTAAGATCTCCGTGATTTTCTGCTCGCTCAAGCGCTTCTTCAACCCGGTGATTGCGGGGAATGACAGCTGGATTGTTTGTTCTCATTAACTGCTTAGAGACTTCCTTCGTTCCCTGCTGTCTGTCCAGTCTTGATTGCCAAAGGGCGTGCCATTCAGAAAATTCTGTCGAGGCATACATTGTTGTCCCATCCAATGTATCAAAGGTCAAAGCCAAGAACGTATTGGTATAATCTGCACTATGCTTCTCCATGAGTTCAAGGAGATCCTTGATCAGTGCTTCATCTTCGGCTTCTTCGTCCAACAAGCCCAGTTTGGCACGCATCCCCTTGAGCCAGTGCTGATGGTACAATTCAGAAAATTGTGCGATAGCATCCTGCGCAAGTTGCACCGCCTGCTCTTCATCTTCATGCAATAACGGCAGAAGTGTCTCGGCAAATCGAGCCAAATTCCAGCCGGCAATATAAGGTTGATTGCCATATGCATAGCGACCTTGTCTGTCAATGGAACTAAATACGGTCGCAGGATTGTAAGCATCCATAAAGGCGCATGGACCGTAATCAATGGTCTCACCACTAATGGCCATGTTATCCGTGTTCATCACACCATGAATGAAACCAACACGCTGCCATTGGGCAATGAGAGCCGCCTGCCGTTTAATCACTTCCTGAAGGAGCAAAAGATAACGATTTTCGGATTGAGCAACCTCAGGGAAATGTCGATGCAACGTGTAATCGGCCAACGCCCTAAGATCTTCAATAGACCCCCATCTTGCTGCGTACTGAAAGGTTGCTACCCGGATATGACTCGAAGCCACACGGGTCAAGATAGCCCCAGGTCGCTCTGTTTCGCGAATAATGTTTTCGCCTGTAGACACCACCGCCAGACTGCGAGTTGTTGGAATACCCAGTGCATACATCGCTTCACTAATGATATATTCGCGCAACATGGGTCCAACAGCAGCTCGTCCATCTCCGCCACGGGAGTAAGGTGTTCTTCCTGAACCTTTCAGCTGGATGTCCACTCGCCCACCCTGTGGCGTGATCTGTTCTCCCAGCAGCAAAGCCCGTCCATCACCAAGCATGTTGAAATTGCCGAATTGATGGCCTGCGTAGGCCTGAGCTAATGGTTCGGCTCCTTCCGGTGTCAGGTTACCTGCAAAAATTTGCGCTCCTTCATCACTGTCAAGAGACTCCACATTCAGCCCCAAACTGGATGCAAGCAGTCTGTTAAATATGATTAGCTTTGGTGATTCAACAGGCACTGCGCCCTGACTTGTAAAAAAGGGTTGCGGTAACTGTGCATAACTATTGTCCAAATTCCAGCCTTTGTTCGACGTCGCTTGTTGCATGATGCTCACAACTCCTTTTCTGTACCAAGGGATATCCCTCGGTTATATTTTAGCCTTGTGAACCAATGCTCATTTATGTAGTCGCATGGAAATTCAATGTAGAGGTTGTTGGCTTAAACGAACATATAAAATGTTCTTGATGAAACTTTAGCATATTTACTTATCTTTTGCATTCCTCATGAATCGTAACTTGGATGTAGGAAATAACACATCGTAGGTTTGACACAAAAATATCCAAGTGGTTTCTCTGCCAAGTGGAGTCATTCCCTTTCATTCCACTTCCCAGAAAAACCGTCTTGGATCTATTCCGTATACGCTATGGCATGTATGTTATTACAAGAATTACGTATGTGCTTCCTGAACCTGTACGGGTTGTACAGGTAAGCTTTCTTTTTTAAAACTGAGGTTAAAGAATACATTGAGCAGGATCGCTGACAGACTTCCTGTGATAATACCATCGCTAACAATGATGCGAATACTTTGAGGAAGCTGGGCAAACAAATCGGGTACAGCGGTAACGCCAAGTCCAAGAGAAACGGAGCAAGCCACGATTAACAGATTGGATTGTTTACCGAAGTCGACGTTTTGCAGCATTTTGATCCCGGATGAGACGACCATTCCGAACAGGACAACCGTCGCTCCTCCAAGGACAGCGCTTGGAATAATGGTTGCAAAAGCAGCAACCTTCGGAATGAGCCCCAGAAAGACCAGAATACCTCCGGCTGCAACCACAACATTGGTGGTTTTTACTTTGGAAAGTTGAACCAAACCGACATTCTGTGCAAATGTATTGTATGGAAAAGCATTAAATATACCGCCAAGGACAAACGCGAGACCTTCTGCGCGATATCCCCGTGCCAGATCTTTTTCATTGATCGGTTGATCACAGATTTTGCTCAAAGCCATAAATACACCTGTTGATTCGATGATCACGACCGTACCTACAATTATCATTGTAATGATAGGGCCGATTTCGAAGGTGGGCCATCCGAAGTAAAAGGGCTGGGGTAAATGGAACCAGGAGGCTTCCTGTACAGCGGCAAAATTCACTTTTCCCATGAAGGCTGCGATGAGAGTCCCCACGATAATACCAAGGAGAACAGCCAGGGATTTAACCAAACCGCGAGCATATCGATTCAGAATTAGAATGAAAAGCAATACGCCAAAAGAAAGGGCCAAATTGTCCAAACTTCCAAAATTCTCGCTGTTTACTCCCCCCGCCATGTTTTTAATGCCGGTTGGGATTAACGCAAGACCGATGATGGTTACTACTGTACCGATCACAACTGGTGGAAATAATTTGACGATTTTGCTGAAAAACACGGCAAAAATGACGATAAATAACCCCGCTGCAATGATCGACCCATATATGGCAGGAATTCCGTACTGCGATCCAATCGCAATCATGGGTGTCACCGCTACAAAAGAACTTCCAAGCACCGCTGGCAAACCTATACCCAAATACTTCCCTTTCCGAGCCTGAAGCCATGTTGCAATGCCACACGTTAACAGGTCAATGGATACCAGATACGCCAACTGCTCTGCCGTCAGATTTAGTGCTCTGCCCACAAGCAAAGGCACCAGAATTGCTCCCGCATACATCGCGAGTACGTGCTGGATCCCAAGCGAAAATACTCTCATCTTTTTGGTTTCTTTCATCCCACGTTGCCCCCCTGAAATTAGAATCAACCGAACCACTGCAAAATCATGTTATGTTGATTCACATTATATAAACTATTCAGGGAAGTTCCATGATTCATAACATAGAATTGTGATAAGAGATAAAGAGCCTAACTAAAATTGGGCGTGTTATACAAAAGGTCTTATCAAACCGTTTACTTCGCGTCACGTTAGTTAACATAAGGGGTTTGGAACTACGCTTTTACAACTCGAAGAAAAAAAGAATGTGTGATTTAACTTCAATGACTCCATGTAAATATATAACGTCTGAACATCACTTATTTCATATCCTCAGCTTGTCCAGTTAAGAGGTTTGATGTTAAAACGTTGCTTCATGATCTCTCCGTTCTGGTGAACCATCTCCGTGAAAAACACCTCTTCTCTGTTCATCAGAACAACGGATGAAGCTCGGGTCCCATAGTCGAATTTCTCACTTCTAACGAAGATAGGTGATAACAAACGTTCCCACTCCAATGGAACGCCTGTATGAGGCAGAAGTTCGTCCACTGAAGGATCTGCCATTTGCAGCAAACCTAATATTTGTTCAGTGAGAGTATTCTCGTCTACGTTCTCCCCATGGATGATTTTCTCCAGCCCTTCTTTCCCACGTTTCACCTTGGGCCAATCTGTATTGATCAAGTGATTACTAATCCCGTATATTCCCGGTTTCAATTTCATCACGACATTGCCCACATTCGAATAATAATAGAGGTTCTCCGGATCACCCACTAACAAATTGTAGCCAGGATAATGATCTCGTCTTTGCTCCGCACGTTGTATGTATTGCTCAGGTGTGGAGGTTCCCTTTAAAAAGTCAGCAACCAGATCTCCTCTTGAGCCCTTGGCATGTATCTCTTCATTCGGATCACGATAATTCGTAACAGCAGCCAGACGCCCACCGGTTGTTACGCCCATCCAGGTTCCCATTTTTGACAAGTCTCGCCCTGCCAATATCTGAGGGTAATCTTCCCAATAATGTGCTTGAGCCGTAGGTCTGTGATAGAATTCATCCCTGTTTGACCCCAGTATAAGCGGATACGTTGGATGCATGTGGTAAGCAAATAAAATTAAACACATGGGAACCTTCAACTCCTATAGTCGTTAACCTCTAGAATCGCAACTTCATATCGCATAATCAACAACAATGACATCTTCCACCCAACCATCCAACGAAGCTACAAATGCCTGATGAGCAGGATGTGGACCATAGGCACGCAGTGCGTCCTGATCTTCAAACGTCACTCTCAACCCAATCGTATAACCTTGAATACGGTCCGTTTCTTCCGTTACATTGATCCCTGCGGTCAATGCGACAATCCCCGGGATTTGTTCCTGTAACGCGAGCAATTGATCCACCCATTCCTGCTGTTTGGATAGTGTGGTTTTATCGTTAAATTTAAAAACAACCAAATGATCAATCATCTTGTCATTTCTCCTTCGTCCATTCGAATAATTATTCAATTTCGTTAAGTTAATTCAGCAATTCCAATCCGCCCATCATATAGGGGACAACTCGCTGGGCCAAGTCAGCAGGAGATTCCCGTCTTCCATCCATATTCCATCGATACGTCATTCCATAGATCGACCAGCTTAACATGGTTGCAGTTATTTTTAGTGTTTTGGGATCTACATCCTTCGCCACTTTGCTCATTAATTCAAGCAGAAATTGTTCCAGCTGTGCCTTAATGTTTTCTTCAATTATCGGTGCAACCGTCTCATATTTCTTGATGCAGTCATTGCTTGAGACGTGATAATCACATAATGAAAATATAAGTTGCTGTATCGTTTCTGCTGATAAACGGCCATCCGGGTCCACCCTTTTCGTTACATATTCCATAAAAGCATCTGATAACAAGGCTTCAAGCAGTGCATATTTATCCTGAAAATGGGCGTAAAAAGTGGCTCTGTTAATTGTGGCTTGTTCCGTAATATTCTGAATCGTAATGCTGTTGAAATTTTTAAGATTCAATTGATTTAAAAACGCATCAAGGATTAATTGCCGAGTGCGAATGACACGCGGATCGTTCGAGTTTGGAGACAATACACCAGACATGTCCCAATCCTCCTTTGTACACAACATATTTGGCCAGACTCCTTCATTATAGATAAGTGCTATTGGTTCAACAAGTGAAAGTAAGTGCAATGCCACCATACAATAAGCCATGTCTTTCGCTTAAGCAACAAAACAATCGAACTGTTGGTTGAGTAGACTTGTTGGGATTGCTAACATTGCACTCGTACCCACTGAGAGGTACAACATAATGGAGGTGCATATTTTGAGTAATCCACAATATAACATTATTTCTACTGAGCGTCTGTTTCAACCATACACCGTTGCAAAGCTGACCCTGTCCTCGCGCATCGTCATGTCTCCCATGGCTCGCGCCTTCTCCCCCGATGGTGTCCCGGGCCCCGATGTAGCCGCATATTATCGTAGGCGTGCCGAGCATGGTGTTGGACTCATTATTACCGAAGGTGCGACCATTGAGCATCCGTCTGCATCAAGTGAGCCTAGAATCCCTCATATGTACGGAGCAGCAGCTCTTCAAGGCTGGTCTGAAGTGGTCAAACAAGTTCATGATGCTGGCGGCAAAATCTTTCCTCAGATTTTACACATGGGAATCGTTCGTCCTTCAGGATCTAAACCACACCCGGAAGCTGCATCACTAAGTCCATCGGGAATGGATATGGAAGGTACTCAAATAGGGGCACCCATGACGGAGGCAGAGATTGCGACAGTGATTCAAGCTTATGCTGATGCAGCCGTTAATGCGCAACGCATCGGTTTTGACGGAATTGAGCTTCACGGTGCACACGGATTTCTGATCGATCAGTTTTTCTGGAAAACGACGAATAGAAGGACGGATCGCTACGGTGGTGACCTTCGGAAACGAACTCAATTTGCGATAGAACTTGTCATGGCAGTTCGTGCTGCGGTGGGTCCTGATTTCCCTATTGCAATGCGTATTTCCCAATGGAAGATGAATGATTATCAAGCCCGACTGTTCGACACACCCGAACAACTGGAACAATCCCTTAGCTTGTTAGTTGACGCGGGTGTAGATATCTTCCACTGCTCGACACGACGCTTCTGGGAGCCCGAGTTTGAAGGATCTGATCTTGGATTTGCAGGGTGGGTACGGAAGCTAAGTGGTCAAACCACGATAACCGTCGGTTCTGTAGGTATGGCAGGTGATCCTGAAGCAGAAGGCAATGGAATAAAACATCCGGGGATGGGCGAACTTATGAAGCGATACGAGCAACAGGAATTTGACCTGGTAGCTGTGGGACGCGCACTTCTTGGTGATCCGGCATGGGCTGCCAAAATACGCGAAGGCCGCGTCTCTGAGATTCAGACTTTTACACCTGAAGTACTGGCTACGCTACACTAAGAACAATGATTTATCGTTCCAGACATTTTTTCTCACATCATTTTTTCACACATGTATGTAGGTTTGAACTCATGAATCAACTATACTATGCAAAGGGCTCGCTTTCCCTCCGGGATTGCGGGTATTTTGTTTTTGGAGATATCTATACGATCGAACACTTCGAACAATAGCAATATCGTTCAAGAAAATTCCTTCCTAGCAATCTATAATGACCTTAACATACCAGAAAGAAGGTGCATCATGATTCGGGAAGTCCGGACTGTGGTATTTGATACCGACTTACAGCTAGAAGCTTATCAGTTTGAAGGCATTATGCAGAAGTTTCCCAATCACTTTCATGACTATTATGTCATTGGATTTATTGAGCAAGGCAAGCGTCATCTCGTCTGCAACAATGAAGAATACATTTTGAATAGCGGAGACATGATTGTCTTTAATCCACTTGATCCTCATGCCTGCGAACAGGTCGATGGCAGAACGCTCGATTATCGCTGTATCAACGTCCAGCCTGAGGTTATGCGTGAGTATGCGAGAGAGATTACCGGACAAGCATACTTACCACGGTTTACATCCCCCGTTCTCTACCAAAGTGAACTTGTGGGTTCCCTGCACGAGCTTCATCAGATGATTCTGGAGGAACAATCGGATTTCTGCAAAGAAGAACGGTTACTCTTTCTGCTGGATCAATTGATGCGTGATTATTCAGATGCTAAACCGCCTGTTTCCACTCAGGATGTCACTATAGAGATCAGACGCATCTGTGAGTACATCGAATCTCGTTACATGGAGAGCATCTCATTAAACGAGTTAGCCGACTTGACGGAGATGAGCAAATATCACCTGCTGCGTTTGTTCACTCGCCAGAAAGGCATATCACCCTACCGCTACCTGGAGACGATTCGTATTAACCAAGCCAAACGATTCCTGGAACAAGGTCAGCTTCCCATTGAAGTTGCTGCACAGACAGGATTTAGCGACCAGAGCCACTTCACGAATTTTTTCAAAAAACTGATTGGCCTGACGCCCAAGCAATATAGACGTATCTTCAATCATGATTCGGAGTTGAAACGAGCCACCACTAACATCGTATGACAAGTCATCTTGGACATCAAAACACTAAAGCCTCTACCGGACATTTACTCGCTTTATTTACCATATTGATCTGGGGCACTACCTTTGTCTCGACAAAGGTTCTGCTGATTGACTTTACCCCAGTGGAAATTTTGTTCTTCCGCTTCCTGATTGGGTATTTGGTGCTCGTGTTGATCTATCCGCGTTCTCTGCGGACCTCTTCATTCAGGGAAGAGTGCTTGTTTATCGGAGCAGGCACATGTGGAGTGACTCTATATTTTCTCATTGAAAATATTGCGCTGGTGTACACAACCGCTTCCAACGTGGGTGTTATTGTCTCCATTGCCCCGTTCTTCACTGCCGTGCTCGCACATTTCTTCCTGGATGGTGAGAAGTTAACACACCGCTTTCTTATGGGATTTGGGATTGCCTTGAGCGGCATCCTACTCATCGCACTGAATGGCAGTTTCGTGCTGCAACTGAACCCGGTAGGTGATCTGCTTGCTTTTGTAGCACCTGCGGTATGGGCGATTTATTCAGTATTCATGCGTAAAATTGGCCAGCTCGGCTTCCACACCATTGGTGCAACCCGCAAAGTATTTTTCTATGGCCTGATCTTTATGCTGCCAGCTCTATTCCTGTTCGAATTCCATTGGGAACTCGGGCGCTTCACAAGGTTGACCAATCTTTCTAATCTTCTGTACCTCGGTCTGGGTGCCTCAGCATTGTGTTTCGTGACCTGGAACCGGGCTGTAAATCTTCTCGGAGCTATGCAAACGAGTGTATATATCTATCTGGTGCCAGTCATTACTGTCCTGTCATCTGCACTCGTTCTTCGGGAACAGATCACCTGGGTGATTGTAACTGGTGCGTTCTTAACCCTATTCGGCTCTTACATTTCAGAGCGCAAAGCACACAAGCTTAACAACAAAAAAAACACTAATCCGCTGAGGGGTTAGTGTTTGTTTCAGTGTTTGCTTCATTTTATCTCATTCAATTGAGACAGCAGAATTTCCAGTTCCTCTTGCTCCAGATGACGCCATTGCCCCCGCTCCAGTTGATCCAGCGTAATATTCATAATTCGCACGCGCTCCAGCTTCAATACGCGGTACCCCAAAGCTTTGCACATTCTCCGGATCTGCAGGTTGAGACCCTGTGTCAGAATAATACGAAACACATTTTCACTTTGCCTATACACTTCGCAGGGCTTGGTCACCACGTCCAGAATTTCAACACCATCAGACATGGACTTTACAAATTCCTCGGTTATGGGTTTGTCCACAGTCACTACATATTCTTTATCATGATTATGCTCCGAACGCATCATCTTGTTCACAATGCCTCCGTCATTCGTAAGTAAAATCAACCCCTCAGATGCCTTATCCAGCCTGCCTATCGCAAATATGCGAGAAGGATAATTCATATATTGAATGATGTTCCCCTCCACATGTTCTGCTGCTGTGCAGACAATACCGATCGGTTTATTCAGAGCAATGTAGACAGGTTCGCTGTCATTACGAGGAATCTCCTTGCCATCAATGAGTACCACATCATGAGGTTCAACATGCGCCCCTTTTTCACATACCCTGCCATTGATCGTTATGCGTCCGGCTGCAATTAATCGATTCGTTTCCCTACGGGAGCAGAATCCCGTTTCACTTATGTATTTGTTAATTAACATGTGTCACCACTTCTCATCTGTTTACTCCTGCAAGAGTTAGTACCTTGTACTGATTCTCATTCCACATCATCTCATTTATACTGAAATGAAGCAATGAATGCTTATATGAAAACATATAGAGCAGTACATAGGGAAAGCCAAAATACACACTGAAGGGAGTTTTACACATGTACAAAGTTACTCGATTTACAGTTGACCCCGATGATCCAAACCAAGACTCTGGCATGTGGATTGGTGGAGAAATTGCATACGTTGCAGACTGGCCGCTCAACCCTGAGGGGCAACCTCTATTACATCTGTTCTCCATCAATTGCAACACACTTTCACAGCAGGTCCATATCCCTTCTATACCACAAGATAAATATATCTCGGTCTTCTCGACTTACTCCGCTTCCGAATACTTTCTGGATCAGGTAACCTATACGGGAGATGAACTGGAGTGGAACGAGAATATTCTCGCCGGATGCACTTATGTCTCGGTATCTTCGCATCCACTTACTTCCGTATGTCCCGTGCCACCCATTCCGTTAAACGGCGTACGTTTGATTGAAATGGAGTTAGACGAACAGGAATTCCCTGCATTTTCATTCTTCTCCCCCACTTTACCAAACGGTGTGAAAGGAATCGACCACCTGGTAGAGGAATATCAACTGGTGTGTCAGATATATTCCGGAGATTTTCCTGAACCATATCGAGATGTATTGGGTCTTCCTGATGCAAACGGTTATTTATTTTTGCGAAAAGGTCCAGCATCTGCTCACGCACCATTCGCTGGAATTTTCTTTGTGCAGACTGCTTAATGGTGACAAGTGTTTCAGGTCCATCATATAGAACGGCTTGTCAGAACGTTTCCTGTCTACTTTGACAGGGGACGTTTTTTTAATATTCGCACGGTTTACAACTCTCGTTCAATACAAGTGACATCACTGTTAATAGGTCATAAAAAGGTCAAATACATTGATCGGATCTGTGTTTTCGACACGAAATCGTTTTAGGAAAAAATATAACACAATAAATATTTCCAACCTTCAAAACTTAACATTATTTTACAATAAAAAGCATGTACATTTGGGCATTTATGGTATAAGTTATATATGAAATAAACATTAATTACATAATATAAAATTTTTATCCAACTAGGAGGTGGGCTTTTGAAAAGAATATTCGCTCTAAGCTGCGGTTTTTATCTGTTAATCGGCATAACCAGCGTTGTGCTCGGTGCACTTCTCCCTGTTTTATTGTCACATTATGAACGCGGTTACAGTGATGGCGGATTTTTGTTGTTTCTGCAGTTTCTTGGATTTCTTGTCGGTGTAATTGTAGCTCCTGCCCTGACAGCCCGTATCGGAAGAAAAGCTATGCTGACCCTTGCCCTGATCTGTATTGTAGCCGCTTATACATTACTCGGTTTTTTACCATCCTGGTCTGTAGTTCTTCTTCTCACGATTATCGTAGGTTTCGGTTCAGGTATCATCGAACCCTCTGTAGGTGCATTCACAATCGAATTCACTGAGAATCAAAAGGCGGTCGCCATGTCCAAGCTGGATGTCTTCTTTGCTCTTGGAGCACTTCTCATCCCGGCTGTTGCTGCTTTATTCATCTGGATGGATCTGTGGCATCTTACTTTTTATACGGTGGCCGTGTTGTCACTGGTTCTCATGCCGCTGTGGATCACTATGCCCCGGCCAGCCGCACTTTATCTGAAACAGGCTGGCGAGAATATAGTGGCACATGCAGCAGGTAAAGCCCAATATTCGAGAAAACATCTGGGTCTGCTGACGATCTTTGTCATCTTCTTTTTCATCTACATGGGATTGGAATTGGGATTGATGAACTTCCTGCCCTCCATACTCGTAGAACGACTGCAACTTCAGGAATCTGTCGCATCGCTGAGTGTCTCCATCCTGTGGATTGCGATGATCATCGGTCGTCTTTTCTCCGGAAAAATAGCCGAATCCGTCAACTATATGCCTTTCCTGATCTGGAGTACGGTTGGCACGCTTTTTTTTACGGTCGCTATGGTATTTGTAACTGGACAGTGGGCAACGTATGTGCTCATCTTTGGAACCGGTCTGTTCATGTCAGGGCTTTTCTGTATCGCACTGGTCTACGCAAATGTTCTGATTCCCGGTATGACCGAGCGGACAACCAGTATCCTAATCGCATCGGGTGGTATCGGAGGTGCCATCTTGCAGTATGTGACTGGATGGAGTATGAGTACATGGCCTGTCGTGAATACGATCTGGATTTTGGCCGGATTCTGTCTGATCTTGCTTGTTACTTTGATGGTCTCTCATCTATGGACTGTAAAAAACAATGCAGTACGTGCTGCTCTCGCACAACATAGCAAGGAAATGTAAACATCGTTTCTTAAGGGAGGTGATGCCCGCATCATCCGGGATTGTTGAGCTTCGTTCGAGCTAGTACACCATTATATTGGAGGAAATCGTATGCAAACTTTAACCAACAACCGCTTCATAGCCGGAAAAGGGATTAAGTTGATTGACGATTCAGGTGTTGAATACCTGGATGGCGTGTCGGGCACGTTCAATCTGTCACTGGGCTATAATCACCCACATGTTGTCAGCAAAATTCAGGAACAAGTCGGCAATCTGACGCATATGTCTTCCTCCTTCACCGAACCGTACGTAAATGAAGTACTTGATCACTTAATCGAATATGCTCCAAACGACATTAATGCCGGATGGATGCGGGATATCACTGGTTCAACTGCCAACGAATGTGCAACCAAAATTGCACAGAAGTATACCGAATCGACAGACATCATCAGCCTGTATCTGTCCCATCATGGGCAGACCCAATTTGCCACCGGGATTTCGGGGAATGCCTTCCGGCGGAAACGCTTCCCCAATTCGGCTGTGGCTAACGCTGTCCATGTACCTGCCCCATACTGTTATCGTTGCCCATTCAAATCCTCAAATGGAGACTGCGGCTATCAATGTGTTGAAGCTATATCTGATGCGATAGAATATGCAAGTTCCGGCTCAGTCGCCTGTATGATTATTGAACCCATTCTCGGGAATGGCGGCAATATTATCCCTCCCGCCGGATATTTCAAACGACTGCGTAAATTGTGTGATGAACACAACATGCTTCTCATTGCCGACGAGGTACAGACCGGCATTGGTCGTACGGGAACCATGTTTGCCAGCGAACTGTTTGATATCCAGCCTGACATGATTACCCTCGCGAAAGGTCTTGGCGGAATCGGCGTTCCTGTTGCTGCTGTATTAATGCAATCCCGATTGAATGTGCTCGAAAAACACGAACACTCCTTCACCTCTGGAAGCAATCTGATCTCCGTAACCGCTGCCAAATCCACCCTGGAGGTGGTATCCGAACCCGGATTTCTCGATGCCGTGAAACGCAAAGGTGTAATTCTGGGTGAATTGCTGCATGAATTGGCTATGAAATACCCAAGTATCGGGGAAGCTCGTGGCGTAGGGTTAATGTGGGGGTTGGAGATCGTAGGTGACGGTAATGAACCGGATACACTTAAAACCAATGCCATTGTTGACCGCGCTTTTACAGATGAGCATCTGATCTTGAGAAGTTCAAGATATGGCTTCGGTAACGTGGTTAAGGTCCGACCTTCCCTCACCACAACCGAAGACGAACTGGTAGAGATTGTGGAGCGGCTGGATTCGGTAATTGCCAGCGTGCATTAAAACATTTCAATTCAACTGTTCGAAGTGGTCGTTCCGGTTACAGCTTTCTTTCAGAAAGCTTTGAGGCAAACGCTGCGCTTCTTCAGAATCGATTTCGCCCCCTTCACTACTTTCGTATCTTGTCAGAAACTGTTTTAAGATGAATCGCTATATTTATATTTATATTTTATATAATTACAAGGAGGTTATATCATGCTTGCATTGGTATACAAATCAGCCTGGGATGTCGTGCTTGAGGAACGACCTGTCCCGGAAATTACAAGAGATAATCAGGTGTTGGTTCGTATTCGTGCGACAGGTGTATGCGGTACCGATCTCGGTATTGTCAGCGGCAAATATCATGCGGTCCCTTCGGTCATTCTCGGTCATGAATCTGCCGGGGAAGTCATTGATGTTGGCTCTGCGGTAACGACATTGCAACCGGGTGACCGTGTTGTGATCGATCCTACCTACTATTGCGGACAGTGTGACATGTGCAGAACAGGCAGACAAAATCATTGCACACATAAGTCCGTTACAGAGACAGGTGTAAGTGCTGACGGGACATTTACGGATTATTATGTGACCGAAGATCGCTTTTTGTACAAATTGAAGGATCATGTGAGCTATGAGGAAGCGACTTTGACGGAACCGCTCAGCTGTATGCTGACGGGGATTAATCAGATCCATCTACTGCCGAATTTCAGAACGATCATCCTCGGTGCAGGCCCGATTGGCATTCTGTACAGCTACGCGCTCGCTTCCAAAGGCGTTACCGGCTGTCTCGTCGACATCTCGGAGGAACGCTTAGCGATTGCCGGCTCTATTGCACCAGATCGTTGGGAGGTTCATTCATCCTTCGAAAATGCAATCGAATCGATGTCACCCGCAACCCATCAGGTCGATATGATTGTCGATACAACAGGTGTTGTAGGTACACAAGTGCTTTCCCAGCTTGCCAGTGGCGGTTATCTGATGTTGGTAGGTCTAAGAGATGGAAATACGTCCTTTAATCCAAAAGAAGTCGTGGACCGCAGTCTTAAAATTATTGGTTCCATCGATTCTCTGGGAACATTTGCAACCGCACATTATATGATTGAACAAGGGATTATTCCGGCAAAAAAAATCATCACCCACTCCTTCCCGTTGGAGGATTACGAAGAGGCTTTCCGCACACTTGGCTGCGATATTCAGGGACGCACACTTCAAGCCTCTTCACAAGCCATTAAAGTTGTGCTGCAATCCAGTGGTTCCAGTTTCTAAAGTGGAGCATTAGCAAGGAATGGATTAGATTAGAGATATAGGTATACACAATCCTGGAGGAGGAATACAACATGGTAGCAAACCAAGAGTTTGGCGGACTGGGAGCGGCCGATGATGACATCATTCAAGCAGTCATTTTTGATATGGATGGTGTACTTATTGACAGCGAACCGATATATTTTGAGATTGAGCGCAGCTCTTTTGCCCATTTTGGCGCAGTAATGACCGAAGAAGAACACCATACTTATGTTGGAGTTACGCTGGAGTCCATGTGGCAGCAAGTATTGGACAAACATCAACTGACGGCTACGCTAGAAGAAGTATTGGCTTATCATCAGCACAATGTGATGCAAACCATGCTGGCTCATTCGAACTTGATGGCAATGCCTTCCGTGGAACGCTGGTTAAGCTGGCTGCATGAGCAACACATTCCCATAGCTGTTGCTTCTTCCTCTCCACGTGCACTGATTGATTTGATCATGGAGAAGACTGGACTTGGGCGATACTTTGAGGTACGAATGACCGGTGAGGAAGTCGAAAATGGCAAGCCGGCACCAGATATTTTCCTGACGACAGCTGAAATGATTGGCGCATCCCCGTCAAATTGTTTGGTGATTGAGGACTCTCGTAATGGTGTTCAGGCGGCCAAAAGTGCAGGCATGCGTTGCATTGGCTATCACAATCCGGGATCAGGCAACCAGGACTTGTCTAAAGCCGATCTTCAGATTTCCAGTTACGATGAGTTATGGACTTTGAAGGATACGTTGTCCTTTGAAGGCAGATTGCCAAGCCTGGCGAAGCTACGCTAGCCGAAGTAAGTCTGGAAGTAAACGCCTAAACATATCTATGGAAAAAACAACCCGACCCGCTTCCATTCTTTCGAATAGGAGCGGGTCGGGTTTTGCTTGCTGCAATGGGTGTTACATTAAAACACATGCTGTAATATCAATTAAACCGAAAGATCGAGACTTCCACCCAGATTGGGATGAGGAGCAGGTACAGACTTCAACATCTCCGTCATCTGCTGGCCTTGCTGCTGTGCCATGTCTTTTGTAATTGACATCACTTGCAAGCTTGCCGACTGTACGACTGAAGCTTGGCTCATTGCCATTGATAATGCTGCAATATCCATGATCTGTGCTCCTTTGTCTATCTTACTTTTGGGCGTACTTAATATATATCGGTTAATGGGGATCAAATGTTGAAGGAATAACACAACTCTACATATATTTAAGCAGACTTCATTGGTTTTAGTTGATATGTTAAACTCATTTGGGAGAGATGATCATGAATGGAAAAAAGTTCGTTGTTTTTTTCACGCTACTATGCGGTGGTTTCCTTGGAGCTTTCGGCATATTTATCTACTGGGTCTTGTCCGGTATCATGAAATAAAACACATGCCAAACAGGCAACTGCCTATCCGGGAGTTGCCTATCTCATTTCACTTTATACACTCATGTATAAGTTTACTTCCCCCTCAATCAATCCATACTTCACAAAACTATGATACAATCCATCTTCCTCTACTGTACCAGTAATATCATCTGCAATGGCTTTCAGACCTGGCTTTGCATTGCCCATGGCGATGCCGACGTTACAAAACTCCAGCATCTCGGCATCATTCATGCCATCCCCGATAGCAAAAGTATCCTCCTGCGACATGCCCAGATGTTTCAACAGATCGGCTATTGCAATAGCTTTGTGAATGCCAGGGATCATCAGCTCACCACTTCCTTCACCAAAGATCGGCACGGTGCACTGAATGACTTCAAATTTGCCTTCAAACTCCTGCTTGATTCGGTCAAACGGGATCACCGAGCTCTCCAGGAAACATACTTTGTTCACGTCATCCTTGTACAGGTCCGCCTCTCCATAGGTCAATCCGGCAATAAAAGGATGCGGTTTCAGCTCTTTTTTCTCTCTGGCAACCGGATCATTCTCCACATCTCCATAGATGCGGCGTTCCAAGTGAGGTTGAAGATTGCTACTTGCATACAGAGCCGAATTGGATTCAAGATAGAAGTCAATCCCATGTTCATTGAAGAAATCGACCATATGACGTACATCTTCTGCTGTCACCCTTTTATGATACAGCACGTCCTTACCAAACTCCACATAGCCCCCACCCGCACCAATAAGACCGTCAAATCCGACATCCCAGATGGAATCATAGATTTCTGCCTTGGAGCGACCTGTACATAAATAGATCAGATGCCCATTCTCTCTGGCCTGTTTACATGCCTTCTGTGCGGACAACGGAATGTTTCCGTCATCATCTACCAAAGTGCCATCAATATCAATAAAAACAATTTTCCGCTTCGTATCTTGCATCTGCTTTTACCCCCATCATGTATGTTGTCTATGTCTATACGAGCGAGTTCCGACAGTCATTTCCCTTACACAAAATTATTTATTCCGTGGTGTTCGCTGATCGATCAACTTCTCCAAAAATCCGGCAAAAGAATCAGCGTATACTTCAGGTTCCCCATTAAAATAATCCAAACGCATCACTTTATACTCCCCAAGGTGATCAGCCGTCTGCGTATCAAAGTAGTAATATTCATCCTCGTCCGGCACAAACAGCTCCAGTTTCCCTTCCTTCTTTGCGTCTTCATCGGCAAGTCGGTATCTATACAAAATGTCAACATCCGTAAACTCTCGGTGTTCCGAAGAAGTAATCGTCAGAATTTCTGTTCTGCTTAACAACGCTTGACCATAATTCAGAAGCCACCAGCGATACGATGGAGGTAACGAAAAACCCAACTCTTGTTCAACTTCAACAATCCAGCTCTCTTGAACTTGATGATTCGGAAACCAGCGTATAGCCTCGGTGTGCTCCAGCTTCTCAATCAGACTTGAATACATGGATAGATCTCCCCCAATACTATCAAAATATTATTTTCCTTCAATACATTCCAGTGTCACTTACATGCCAACTTGTCCATATGTACCGTCTGCCAGTCATCGTCCTGTTCAGCAATAACCGTAAACCCTTGGCGTTTCCAGAAATCTACGGCCCCTGGCAAGAAGCGATGTGTATGCAAATACAGCGTCGTATAGTGCATATCCTTCACCACATTCTCCAGTTCTTTAACCAGCATCGAACCAATGCCGTATCTGCGATACGCAGGATCTACATAACATTTCACAATTTCGGCTGCAGACTGGGCTGCATATCGACCGTCCACGACTTCAATACGTCCATCATATGGTAATATTCCAATCGTTCCTACAATGCCCGCATCCCCCATCATTGCAACGAGAAAAATCGATTCATCGGAGTCCAGGTAATGTTGCGTGAACTGCTCGAAGTCCACAGGTAACTTCGCGTGGTCCATCATAGGAAACACTTCTCTACGTACACGCATGGCAAAATCAATGGCATCATGAATCTGGTGTGCCTGAACTGGTGTGACTGTCGGTATATTCTGAAGTTGTGTCAATACATCCACATTCCTTATCCTCTGTATTAAGAGCTCCTGCTGGCCGTTCCATGAATCTTATTCCTGCCAGATCCGCTCCCTTCTTCTCATCTTACCGAATTTATCCGGCACTATCAATCTATCTACACTACTAACCAAATTGAATAAATGCCCTCGCAGTCTGATAGAGTTTGCATACGATAAGGCGTGTCACAATCCATATTGGAGGGAGAAACGCTCATGTGGTTATGGTTAGGAGTCTTCGGTTTCATTTTGTCAACAATCATCTTGATCGTGTATCGTTATCTGGACCAACGTGCCGAGAGCAAGTTTCACCCTCATGCTCCCAAGCAGCTCTTAGTCAAATTCAAGGAAGGTACAACGGAGGATGAGATGCACACCCTTCACAAAAAAGGGAGATGTAAGGTCGCTGAGACCTATGCAGATTTAGGATGGTACCGTGTGGAATCCCGCAAAAAAATGCACCGGATGCTTAAACACTACAAAGGTCATACGGTTATTGAACATGCAGAGCCGAACTATCTTGTTGAGGCATCTTTCACACCTAATGATCCGTTCTTTCCTTACCAGTACAACCTGTCAAAAATTAATGCACCCGCCGCATGGGACATTACTCAAAGTAACAGCTCTGTCAAAATCGCCATTATCGATACCGGTGTACAGTTGAACCACCCAGAATTGGCCTCCAAGCTTCTCCCCGGTTATGATTATGTTGATTATGATAACATCCCTGAGGATGGAAACGGTCACGGCACCCATGTGGCCGGGATCGCTGCCTCTGTTACCAACAATGGTGTAGGTATCGCAGGTGTTGCACCACTCGCATCCATCGTTCCGCTCCGGGTACTGGATAACAACGGGCAAGGAACGGTAGGTAATGTCGGTAACGGGCTTGTCTACGCTGCCAATAATGGTGTACAGGTTGTTAACCTAAGCCTAGGTGGTCCGATGGGAGATGCCTTCCTTCAAGCTGCCGTACAGTATGCTTGGGATCGTGGAGCTGTGATTATTGCCGCAGCCGGTAACGACAACACTTCATTCCCGATTGTACCCGCATCGTATCCCAACGTAATTGCTGTCGCTTCAACCAATCCCTCCGATCTCAAATCCAATTTCTCCAACTATGGTTCTTGGGTCGATATGGCGGCACCGGGTGATACCATTCTATCCACATACCTGGGAGGTTCCTATGCCTACCTTAGCGGTACGTCCATGGCTGCCCCTCATGTGGCTGGAGTAGCTGCACTTCTCGCTGCACAAGGGAAAACAAATGCTCAGATTCGGGATGCGCTGTGTTTCGCTTCTGACCCGGTATCAGGCTCCGGGATCTACTGGACATATGGTCGTTTGAATGCTTATCAGAGCTTGCAGGTGCCATAATACACCTACTATCGTTCATGATTATTCTAAGGCATACCTTTCTATTTTTTACCAATAAAAAAAACGAAGGGCATCTGTAATTGAGATGCTCCTTCGTTTGTTAAAACGTATTCCTTATTAAACTTTTGCCGCCCAGAGTTCAATTTCAATTTTAATCTCCGGTAGACCTAACTCCGTAATATATCCAATCGTCATTGCAGGATAATCCGTACTGAATAGTTGTCCCCACTCGGCATATAAGAAATCCCAATCGATTTTCTCGGTTGCCCATATGTTAACTTTGATAATATGTTCAGCATCTAAATGCTCGGATGCGAGCACCGTTTTAATATTAGTAAACGTATTGGTAACTTGCTCATTGAGACTCTCTGGAAAGAGTCCGCTGCGATCTGCTCCAATTTGACCCGAAGTCACAAATAACTCTGCATTCCTCGGGATTCTTGTAACATGCGTGTACTGACCTACAGGAGCTGGCATATTTACTGGATTTTTTCTAGTAATTTTGTCCATATTCATTTGTATTACCTCGTCATTTCCTAAGATTTTTCTGCGTTATTTCCTAGTTTTCTTCCGATTTTGGGCAGACTCCACCCTTGGAATAGATTCTAGAAAAAGACAGCAGTGGAGTATCCATATCCCGAAGATATAAACGCAAGTGATTTTTTCTTCATGAGTGGATGCTCCTCCCTTCTGAAGTGACAAGATTCTCTTCATATTTGTTATTATATCCAAAACCCACATTATGGGTCAAATTCGTCCACTTATAAACAAAGAGCAATCCCGTAGTAACGAGACTGCTCTTTGTTTATTTTATAGCGTCGGACACCTCGTATCAGAAATATTGTGCACCATTATTCGCAATAACATCTTTGTACCAGTGAAAACTCTTCTTTTTCACTCTGCGAAGTGTGCCCGTGCCATCATTATTTCTGTCTACATAGATATAGCCATAACGTTTTTTCATCTCTCCAGTACCCGCACTGACCAGGTCAATCGGTCCCCAGCTCGTGTAACCCAGAAGTTCTACCCCATCTTGAATCGCTTCAGCCATCTCGGCAAAATGACTATTCAGATATTCGATGCGATAGTCATCTTCAACGACATCATTGTCTAACAACACATCGGTTGCCCCAAGTCCATTTTCTACGATAAACAACGGTTTGCCATAGCGGTCATGAAGCTGATTACACGTAATTCGAAGCCCCTTAGGATCAATCGTCCATCCCCATTCGGATGCTTTCAGATACGGGTTCTTCACTGAACCAAATACATTACCCTCAGTCGAATCTTTCAAAATCTCAGGGTCCACACTGGTGCACCGGCTTGCGTAATAGCTAAAACCGATATAATCGACCGTGTTCTGCATCAATATCTCTGCATCTTCCGGTTGCATCTCAACCCGAATGTCATTTTCCCTGAAAAATCTTTTGGTATAACCCGGATATGCTCCCTTCGACTGCACATCGATGAAGAAGAACGACTCGCGGTCTTTCTCCATAGCCTTCCATACTTCATCCGGGTTAGAGCTATATGGATAGACCATTCCAGCCGCTAGCATACAGCCGATCTGTGCACCAGGAATAATCTCATGACAAGCTTTAACCGCAAGTGCACTGGCTACCAATTCATGATGTGCTGCCTGATACAGAACCTGATCTTTGTTTTCATCATCCTGCAGAACAATACCCGCTCCAATGTACGGGAGATGCAGCAACATATTAATCTCATTAAACGTCATCCAGTATTTCACTTTATTCCTGTATCGATTGAATAGCGTCGTCGCATATTTCTCAAAGAAACCAATCATCTTACGATTCTTCCAACCGCCGTAAGTCTCGACCAGATGTACAGGTACATCGAAATGGCAGATCGTTACCACAGGTTCAATGTTATATTTTAATAACTCATCAAAGACATCATCATAAAATTGCAAGCCTGCTTCGTTTGGCTCCGCTTCATCACCATTAGGGAAAATCCGTGCCCAGGCTATGGAAAGCCTGAGGCACTTGAATCCCATTTCTGCAAATAACGCAATATCTTCCTTATATCGATGATAGAAGTCAATCGCTTCATGGGAAGGATAGAATTCCCCTTCTTTTGGCTCATATGAATCCAGGTTACCCAGAGCAATATTCCATCGATTGGCACCAATCGGAATTAGATCTACAGTAGTTAACCCTTTGCCACCTTCCAGATAGGCGCCTTCCAATTGATTCGCTGCGGTTGCTCCTCCCCAGAGAAAATTCTCCGGGAAGGCTGTAAATTTATCATTCATTGAGGAGTTCCTCCTAAACCATCTGTGATTTCAATTAGCTTAATACCGTGATCAATTTATCTTTCTCATGAACGGATGCATCTTTCGTTCCCACAATGTCCAGATAATTTGAAGTGTTCGTGACAATGATCGGTGTTACCGTCTCATATCCAGCATCCTTAATCGCTTGCAGATCAAACTCAACAATCAGGTCACCTGCGTTAACACGGTCTCCGTCTTTCACATGGGTTGTAAAATGTTCGCCTTTCAGTTTAACCGTATCCTGTCCGATATGGATCAGCATCTCTACCCCATCATCGCTAACAAGACCAATAGCATGTTTGGTACGATATACGGTTTGAACGACACCTGTGATTGGAGATACCACTCTACCACTGGTTGGACGAATTGCAATCCCTTTACCCATGTGCTCTCCTGCAAATGTTACGTCATTAATTTCTTTTAGTGCAACGACTTCACCAGCCATTGGGCTTACGATTTCGTATCTGCTGTTCGGATTTGGATCAAGTACAGGTGTTGGAGCTGGTGTAGCTTCTACTTTGTCTTTAAATCCAAACACGTATGTCAAGACAAAACCAACGATGAATGCTACCAATACTGCAACGATGGACATATAGAATCCGGAATCAGGACCTGCTTCTTTGTTGATAAAACTTGGAATACCGAAGATACCCAGTCCACCAAAGACGTAAAGCTTTGAGCCTGCCCATCCTAAAATACCACCACCGACAGCACCACCAATACAACTCATGATAAATGGCTTTTTCAATGGAAGAGTTACACCATAGATTGCCGGCTCAGTTACTCCGAATATACCGGAAATAAACGCTGGAATGCTTAATGATTTCAACTTGGAATTTTTTGTTTTGAGCAGAACTGCAAGTACTGCACCCGTTTGGGCAAAGGAAGCGCCGAAGGACATTGCAAGAACTGGATCAGCACCCGATGTACTTAGGTTAAGAAGCATAACCGGTACAAGTCCCCAGTGGAGTCCAAACAGTACTAGCACTTGCCAGAATCCGCCGAGAACCAAACCTGTAATAATTGGACTCAATTCATAGATACTTGTTGTACCTGCACCAACCAATTGACCTGCCCAAGTGGCTATTGGACCAATTACAATGAAGGTTACCGGAACAATCACGAGCAAAGTGAAGAATGGAACCAAGAATGTACTAACCACTTTAGGAATGATGTTTTTGAAGAATCTTTCAATCTTGACAGCGAAGAACGTAGCAATAATGATCGGAATAACCGATGTTGAATACGTCATCAATATAACCGGGATACCTAAGAACGTAATATGAATTGGTGATTCAAACAATGTACCTGTAAACAAAGTATATAGTGGATCTCCTGCAGTCAAACCGGACAGCGTAGGATACACTAACGAAGCACCTATCGCCATACCCAGGAACGGTGAACCCCCAAATTTCTTGATTGCCGTGTATCCAAGGAAGATCGGGAAGAAGTAGAACAGTGAATCACCAAGTGCATTCAGCAAATGATATGTTCCGGATGTATTTTCGACCCATCCAAATGCTACAAACATGGCTGTAAAACCTTTGATCATCCCTGTTGCAGCCAACAAACCGAGTAATGGTGTGAACACACCGGAGATCATGTCGATAAATCGACTGAACAATCCAACTTTCTTGCCTGAGTTGTCTGCTTCCTCCTCAAACTGACCTTCAGTTGGGAAATTCCCCGCTTTAACAACTGCTTTATATACATCCGGCACTTCGTTGCCGATCACGACTTGATACTGTCCACCACTCTGCATGACGGTAATAACACCTGGCAGATTTTTAAGTTCTTCCGTTTTGGCTACGCTTTCATTTTTCAGTTTAAACCGCAGTCTTGTTACGCAATGGAATACACTGTTTACATTCTCGCGACCACCTACACCTGATAGAATGTCCTTAGCTAATTGATCGTAGTTACTCATTGTAATTCTCCCTCTCTAAGTAGACTCCCCATGACTTTTGAAACAAATAAAACCTGAACTACTGAACATACACAACATACCGGATCGTCCGGAAATCAGTCGTGTTATTCAGCAATTCAGGTTTTGCCCTTAACGGTTGCAACCCTGTAAGGCTGTACACATTAATATTTAATTAATTTTGATTATGAAAGTAAGTTGCATTCCATATCCTCAGAACTGAGGATGGTCGGAATTGCCTGATTGAACAGTTACAACCCGATTGATGTATGCGCTTACTTCTTGAACTCATCATAGTACATCTGAACTAGGTTTGCAACACTTATTTTTATTAAATTCATAAATAAATTAATGTGATCGAAAATAGAAAAAAGGGACCACTTCGAAAGTATCGAAATGGTCCCTATGCAGCATGATATTCATATTTTAAAATATGCACTAAAAGCAGAATTAACCAATAACCGTAATTAATTTATCCTTCTCTTGCACTGTACGATCTGTTGTTGCAACCACGTCCAAATAATCCGCCGTATTGGTTACAATAATCGGTGTTACGGTCTCATATCCCGCCTCAATAATAGCTTGAAGATCGAATTCAACGATCAAGTCACCCACACTCACACGATCCCCGTCTTTCACATGTGCAGTGAAATGCTGACCTTTGAGCTGCACCGTATCCTGACCGATATGGATCAGAATCTCTACACCTTGATCATCTACAAGACCGATCGCATGTTTGGTACGGTAAATCGTCTGTACAACACCATTAATCGGGGATACCACTTTCCCACTGGTTGGGCGAATGGCAATACCTTTACCCATATGTTCACCAGCAAATGTAGCATCATTAATTTCTTGCAAAGGAACGACCTCACCCGTCATTGGGCTGGCAATTTCGTAACGATTATTTGGATTAGGCTCAAGTACAACCTTCTCTTCTTTTACCGGCTCTGGAGTCTGTTTGGCAGCTTCCGGATTAGCAGGATCTTTGAAACCTACAAAATAAACGAGTACAAAGCTTAGTACAAAAGCAATAACTGTGGCGATCATAGCCATCCAGAATTCATAGTTAATCCCTGCTGTTGGACTAATCAGCGCTGGAACACCGAAGATGCCTGAAGCAAACACAAACATTTTGGAACCTGCGAATCCAATAATACCACCAGCTACGGCTGAAGAAATACAACTCATAATAAATGGTTTTTTCAGTGGCAAAGTAAGACCATAAATCGCTGGCTCAGTTACACCGAAGATCCCGGACACAAAGGCAGGGACACCCAGTGATTTGAGTTTGGTATTTTTTGTTTTGAGCATAACGCCAAGGACAGCACCAATCTGAGCAAAGGAAGCAGCAAACATCATCGCCAAGATTGGATCTGCTTTCAGTGTGGACAGATTGAGCAGCATGATTGGTACGATACCCCAGTGTAAACCAAAGATAACCAACACTTGCCACAATCCGCCAACAACAATACCTGTTACCAATGGACTCAAGTCATAGATGCCTGATACGCCTGCACCAATCAGCTGACTTGCCCATGTCGCGATTGGACCAATCAAGAGGAAAGTTACTGGAACAACAATCAGAATCGTAAAGAATGGCGTCAGGAACGTTCTTACGACAGACGGAATGATCTTTTTGAAGAACGCTTCTACTTTTGCACCAAAATAAGCAGCAATAATAATCGGAATTACAGATGAGGAATAACTCATCAAAATAACAGGGATACCCAGGAACGTGATATGAATTGGAGATTCAAACAATGTGCCTGCAAACAGTGTATACAATGGCTCTCCACCACTAAGACCGGATAAGGTCGGATATACAAGTGATGCCCCGATGGCCATCCCGAGGAATGGAGATCCACCGAATTTTTTCATTGCTGTGTAACCCAAGAAGATCGGGAAGAAATAGAACAGGCAGTCTCCTGCAGCGTTCAACAATTGATATGTTCCTGAAGCCGGGTCCAGCCATTCGAGAGAAGTAAACATGGACAGGAAACCTTTGATCATCCCTGTTGCAGCAAGCAAGCCGAGTATCGGTGTAAATACACCGGAGATCAAGTCGATAAATCGACCCAAGAGACTTTCTTTTTTGCCGGAAGATTCAGACTCATCATTAGAGACCGGTTCATCCGCATTCATATTTCCAACCTGTAGCAAGGCTTTATACACATCAGACACTTCGTTACCTACGACAACCTGGTATTGTCCACCGCTTTGCATTACCGTTATGACGCCGGGCAGATTTTTAAGATCGTCTGTCTTAGCATTACTATCATTTTTTAATTTAAAACGCAGTCTGGTTGCGCAGTGAACCACGCTGTTAATGTTCTGTTTTCCACCAACACCAGACAGAATGTCTTTAGCTAATTGTTCGTGTTTCATGAAGTTATTTTCTTCCTTTCTGGTTAAACACGGATTCGAAGCCTATTGGAGAGAATAAAAAAACCTGAACATTTGAATGTACGGAACATCCGGTTAACGGGTGTTCTGTCATTCAATCGTTCAGGTTTTGCCCTGGTGGTTGCAACCCTGCAAGCTGATCTATGGGATTATTCAGAAGTTGCATTCACAACTCTCTCAATATGAATCGTTAAGTACATCATTTCTTCGTCAGTTAGTTGATACGTGTAGTTGCTCTCAATGAACTTCTTGATTTTCTCCGAGCACTTGTGTGCTGCTGGATACTTTTTCTGAATCATCAGGAACAGTTCATCGTCGTTGTTGCTCTTGTAATGTTTTCCCTTCACTAAACGTTGAGCGAAAAACTTCAAATGCGTCACAAAGCGATAGAATGTTAGTGAGTTCTCATCAAAATCAATCTTGAAATGATACTTGATGATTGTCAAGATTTCCTGCATGACCTGCGTCATACTCTTGATGTTGGGCATTTCCTCGTTCAAAGCTGCATTAACAAAGTGAAGTGCCATAAAACCGGCTTCGTCCTCAGGCAGGATCACGCCAAACTGATCACAGATCATATTGAGCGCTTCCATTCCTACTTCGTACTCCTCTTTGTATAACTGCTTTGTCTCCCAGATTAACCCGTTGCGTATAGGCAGATTCTTGCGATACCGCTCAATGGCAAAGTGAATATGGTCTGTGAGATGTAAGTAAATGCTCTCATTCAGTTTCTTGCCAAGTTTTAATTTGGCATAAGCGATGATTTCCTCAGAAACTTTCATGTATTCCAGAGGAATGCTTGAGATTAATGCCTTGAAGTTTTCCTGAATATCTTCATTCTGTAAAGTAAATATCTTGTCGATATGCTGTTCGGAAACCATATCACCCGCCCGCTTCTGGTAAGCAATCCCCCGGCCAATGATAATAACTTCCTGTTGTTCGTCATTCATTGCAACTACAGCATTATTGTTCAGCACCTTCTCGATTTTCACTTCATCACTCCAATATACAGAAAAAGACAAACCAATCCCTTTTCTCAAGGTATACGGCTTTGCCTGATTCAACAGTTACAACCCGATATGTTGTACGCGCTTCCCTCATAATATTACAAATTTCTACACAGTGCAACAAAAAGTTAATATCGAATTAGCATGACTCCGGATCTAGGTAAATATACTCACAGGAGTGAGCAAAACAAGAATTATTTTACAGGTATTCAAGGTTTATTTTTATTACTCTCTTTCTCCAGTTCCGCTTCAATTCTTCGATTAATCACGTCCATTTGTTCTGAATCCAAACGATTTACTTGCGTGTATTCTTTATCCATCTCGTACTCTTGCGCCTCACCTTTGTTCATTAGCCCTAAATGATTCTTGATGTCTCGGATATCTTCACGCATATGCATTGTCTGACGGTAATGATCTATCACAAGGGCGAAAACAATGCCACCAGCCAAAATCGGACCGAATGGGATCAGATAACATAAAACAAGTCCTATGAGCAAAAAAATAACAAAATACATGTGTAATGCCCCTCTCATATAAAAAGCTACTCAGCTAAGATAAATGTTTCTCAGATTACAAACTAAATCGTTCCTGAATTAACTGTGCCACTTCATCCGGGCTCTTGTGTGTGTTATCAATCCGCATGTAATGCTCATACGTGATTTCCCCCGGCTCCGAATTCAGTCGATAATGCTTCATTGTATCTAGCAAATCTCGCTCAGACCACGCGATATCACGCTTTGTTGGCTTATGTAACAGGCGATGCGGACTCTTGTTACGCTCAAGCCTTTCCGAAGGTAGTGTTCATTCCATTAATTCAATTTTATGGACATTAAACTCTATAATACCTTCTTTGGCGCAAATAAAAAAGAGCTTTCAAGTGATTCCCTCAACGCTTGAGGGCTTGAAAACTCTTATCTTAACTATCATTTGTTTATTTTAAACTTAACGTCCAATCAGTACCCATCCCCACTTCATCCGGCGCAATCCCATCGCGCAGATCCATGAGAACAGGAGAGCAACAACATAAGATAGGACGATACCCACGCTGAAGTGCCGAGCCAGGTCATCTGAGAATTCACGTCTCCAGAAGAGCAGTACAAGTGGATGCATTAAAAACACACCGAACGCAACTGTACCCAAGGAATCCAGAACATGTGTAGCTTTACGAACTTCACTATGTTTTCCTCTGCCCATTCGTTCACTGAAGATCAGCAGGAGCAAGCAAGCTGACAACGTAAACAGATTTCGGAAGAGGAACAGCACGGTATAGGTTACCACCGGGTATGCAGCGAAAGCGGTTTTGATATAAGCATTACCATATATAAATATGGCACCACCACTCAATAACGCAACAATAAGCATATAACGGTGGAGGTAAAGTTTATTCATTGCCCATTCAAAGTTCAACCCAACCCATGCGCCAAATCCAATTACAATCAGATAACTGGGTAACAAGCTTCCGGTCCGTTCGAAGTGAAACTGCAAATGTAGTGCATAGAAGATCGCTTGACCCGCAATAAAGAATAATGGCAAGTACCGATTAAAAAGACGATGGCGTGTAAGCGATAGAAGCAATGGAAAAACGATATAGAATTGAAGAATAATCAGAAAAAAGTATAAGTGCGTATGAGCGGTTCCCATCACTAATTGTTTGGCAAATTGAACACCGTGGGTCAAAGGTTCTTTGCCAGCAAGCAACTGTTTAATGGCAAAGTAGATAAGGGACCACACCACATAGGGTACAAATACATAGAATAAACGCTTCTTATAAAAAGCGAGCATCCAACCCTTCTCATTCGCCTTGGATCTGTAGTTGTAGAACAAAACCAGGGATGATAGGAACAGAAAAGCTGGAACTGCAAATTGCAGGAACGTGTTCCAGAAGTAATACACATCATGATCTAGCGTATTCTTGGGGTAATGCGCAACTGCTGTTGAAGTCGCATGAATGGCTACTACTGCCATGATGGCAAAAGCACGGAAGAGATCCAGATACTCAATACGCCGGGGCCGATTAACCGGTTGATTCATAAAGATAACCTCACTTGTGACTGATATGGGATGATAGTTTCCGGCCGCAATCCAGATTCTATGCTTCATTTTAATCAGCAAGCGAGGGTATTACAATCATAATCTATATTATTTTCGATATATTACACCAATATTATTCATTATTCGACATTATCTATCCAGAATCGTTTAGTACTTATACGTAAAATGGTAACTCCCAGACCCCAGTGTGACTTCAACATCGTCTCCAATGTTTTGAATATCCTGAATTCCACTTATCCGATCCAACTGATCCAACGGTTTCCCTTGCTCCAGAACGACCTGTGCACTCGCTCCAGGAAGACGCACCATACCTCTCGTATTGACAGGAATATGCACGCGTATCTCCATTTCTCCCTCCGCCATCCGATGCCAGCTTGAAGCAACTGGACCATACATTGTCTCCAAACTCGCTTCCACCCAATCCAGTCCAGGTCCGGGTTGCGGCTCAATATGCACCATGCGGAATCCTGGCTGATGTTCATCGGACTTGATTCCGGCAACATAACGATACAGCCATTCCCCAATTGCACCATACGCATAGTGGTTAAATGAATTCATATCAGCACTCCAGAGACTGCCATCCTCTTTGATCCCATCCCAATGTTCCCAGACCGTCGTTGCGCCTTGAGTCACCTGATAGAGCCAGGATGGATAATCCTCTTGAAAAAGTAATGTATATGCCAGGTCGTGAAGACCTGCGTCAGTCAATACCGGATTTAGATAAGGTGTGCCTACAAAGCCCGTAGTAAGATGATTACCCGCCTCTTTCACGAGTTTCACCAATTGATCGACAGCACGAGTTCGGGCATTGTCGTCCAACAGGTTGAATTGAAGCGCGAGAACATGCGCTGTTTGCGTTGGAACAGCAATTTTGCCGGCTGGAGTGACGAATTCTTTATTAAACGCAAGAACAATGTTTGTATGCAACTGCTTGTAATACTCAGCATCATCTGTCTTTCCAAGCACCTCAGCCGCTTTTTGAGTTAACGAGACCGAATAGGCATAGAATGCCGTTGCCACATAATCTGTGTCCGTTGCACCGACATAACTATCGGGCTTGGAGTCGAGCCCCAGCCAATCGCCAAAGTGGAATCCCGTGTTCCACAAATACGGATTGTCACCCTGCACGTGAATGTATTCGATCCACCGTTTCATACTCTCATATTGCTCAGCCAGTAATCTGGCATCCCCATACATCTCATAGATGGTCCAAGGACAGATGACCGCTGCATCACCCCAAGCGGCTGAGGAATGACTGGTGTCACCCCATCCTTCTGACGTGGAACTTCTCAGATCCGGAACGAAAAATGGAATACCTCCATCTTCTCCTTGGTCTGCTTTCAAATCCCGTAGCCATTTGGTGAAAAAGGGGGCCGTGTTCATAAGGTACGAAGACGTGCGGACAAACATCTGTGCATCACCGGTCCACCCGAGCCGCTCATCCCTCTGTGGACAGTCTGTCGGTACATCAAGAAAATTCCCCTTTTGCCCCCACAATATATTGTGATGCAGTTGGTTCACCAGTGGACTGGAGCATGAGAACTGACCTGTTTGCTCCATGTTCGAGTGCAACACTATTCCAGTAAATTCATCCAGTCGAACATGTTCCGGGAAGCCAATCAGCTTCACATAGCGAAACCCTTGAAACGTAAAATGCGGTTCAAATGATTCCTCGCCATCTCCCTTGCAGGTGTAACGAATACACTGCTTGGCGGCGCGAAGATTATCGATGTAGAAGTTGCCTTCATGATCCAATATCTCAGCATGGTGCAGCTCCACCGTCTGACCCTCCTTACCTTGAATGCTGAATTTCACCCATCCCACCATATTCTGCCCCATGTCTATTACACGATCTCCCTGAGGTGTTGTTAACAAGGCGATTGGCTGTAGCTGTTCGACTTGGGTGACGGGTACGTTCTCCTGTGCAACGATGATATCTTTGGGATGCTCCAGTACGTTCACGGGTGACCAACTCACCTGAGAGGAATCCGACCAATCGGACTCCATCCGTGCATCATACGTCTCGCCCATATAGATGTCCGACATGCGAATGGCACTTGGAGCAGCCTTCCACTCCCCACTGGATAGGATGCATTCCTCTGATCCATCTGCATATTTCATATGTAGTTCCAGCAGCAATGCGGATGTTGAACCAAATATCTCCCTTTCTTTGTTCCAGCCAAGATATCCGCGATACCAACCATCTCCAAGATATGCACCTAAAGTATTTTGTCCATCTTGAAGCAGGTCGGTAACATCATAGGTTTGATATTGTAATCGCTTACGATAAGAGGTCCAGCCAGGTGTAAAATAATCTTCTCCTACTCTTGTGTTGTTCATATGCAACTCGTATAATCCAAGTGCTGTCACATATATTCTGGCAGACGTAACAGGTTGTTTCACATTAAACTGCTTGCGCATACGCGGGCATGACGTATCTCCATCATCTGATGCTTGAGCTGTGATCCATTCTGCTTGCCAGCAGTTATTACTGTCCATAAGTCCCATCTCGAAATAAGCTGTTTCGGACCAACTTGAATTATTTCCTGCATCATCCCATGCCTGAATCCGGTAGTAGTATCGCGTTCGCGGAGAAGGTTGAAAGGGGTTTAACTCCACATGTATGGACTGATCCGTACTTATCTCGCCAGAATCCCATGCCATCCCCTCAAAATCTTCTGTCAATGATAGCTGAATCTGGTAAGCGGATTGCATACAATTCCGGCGATCGGATTGCAGCTGCCAGCTTAATCTTGGTGATTTCACATCAAGGCCAATCGGATTCATTTTGTACTCACAGCGAAGGTGACTAACGTTGAACATCAGCAGATCGTCCTTTCCATCTTGGCTTCCCATACGGGGTTACGATATAATTATATCGATCCTGCTATCGTAAATACCCGGTGATCCGGACTATTTCATCCGGTGATTCAGCCATCTATGCGAGGAGGTTGCCTATGGATTCATCTGTACAACTTATGAAAAGCGAATACTTTCTGCATAATCATCTGCAACTTTTTGTCAATCGTTGCTCTGAGGATTTTATGCTTCCTTTTCACGCACATGAATTTATTGAGTATAGCTATGTTGCCGAAGGAAAGGGCTTTCATCATATCGGTGAAGATGTTATTCCCGTGAAGAAAGGCATGCTGTTTGTCATTCCTGTTGGCGTTCCTCATGTCTTTCGTCCTGTGAGCACAAACGTAACCGAGCATCCGTTAATTATATATAATTGTCTGTTTAATGCTGAATTGATCAACACGCTGACAGCCATCATTCAGGAAAAAGAAATCATTCAACATCTGACGGACCTGGCACAAAATCAGGTTCCTTATATATCCGTTGTGGATCACAACGATCAGATTGAAGACTTGATGGTGAAGCTATACCGTGAATCCTCCGTTCAGAGAATCGGTTCGTCTACCATGTTATATACCCTGGTAAGCCAGTTGGTATTGATGACCTACAGACAACTTTATCAAAAGGATCAGGATGTAGAAAATCATTCCACTGGTTTTGATTACATCCTTCACTATATCAAGGAACACGCAAGCAATCGTATTCGGATGTCTGATCTGGTACGCATATCAGGCTGGAGCGAAAAACAGATTGGGCGAATGTTTCTGCGGCATACCGGACAGACCTTTAGCGGCCACCTGCAACATCTGCGCATACAAAAAAGCTGCGAAATTCTAAAGAATTCACAGCACAAAGTTAGCCTGATTGCAGAGCTGGTCGGATATCGGGATATGGATTCATTCTATGCTGCATTCAAAAAAATAACAGGCGAAACACCTCTCGCCTATCGCAAAAAATCCAGAGCACCGCACTCTGGACCATAATTTTAAATCTCAGACACCGACAACCTGTAACAATTCATCTATGTATGCCTTAGCCTCTTTCCATGAAGACATCAACGGAAAGTTGTATCGCTCACGCTCCTGTATGTTCCACGGATGCGGGATACAGATGACCTTCTTGCCATCCTCATGCGCGGGAATCAGATTGTGTGCTCCATCATCAATGAGCAGATCGAATCCGAGCAAGTTTTTTCTTTTGCATGTAATAAACTGTTCTGCAGTTATAAATGGCATGTGCTGTTGAAGCCAGTTCCACTTCTCAACGACTGTTTTTGGTTCTGCTGCCGTCACGACAATGACATCATAAGCATCGTTCAGCTTTCGCATCTCATCTACAACATATTCGTCGTATAATTCCAATTCCTCGAACAGACCCGGCCGACCATAAAATACATCATGCGTACTCTCTGGATGACGCAAATGGGATGTATCCCAATGAATCATATCCTCATACCGCAACGGATGGGTCGGGAAGTTGAGGTTATTGTGATATATGGCCCGCTTGACCAGATGACATATCGTGTCATCCATATCTACAGCAATAATAGGTTTCTTCATGGTTATCCCTCCCCCAATACGATCACAGTATACCATCCAGCATGTTATGTAGTCATCTTCTATGCATTAAAGTGCCATTAGTGTTGGTGAGCATCTTGAGAGATTATAGTAAAAAGGCGCCCTGGCGCCGTTATACCAGCTACGCCCAGGGTGCCTATATTGGTTAATCTATTCCAAGTTCTCGCCATTCGAGGCAATGACTTTTTGGTACCAGCCAAAGCTCTTTTTCTTATACCGATTCAATGTGCCTTGTCCGTTGTCGTCCTGATCCACGTAGATCACGCCATAACGCTTGGACATTTCCGAAGTGGATGCGCTGATGATATCAATCGCTCCCCAGTTGGTATACCCCATGAGGTCCACACCATCCATAACGGCTTCTTTCATTTGTGTAATATGTTTTCTCAGATAATCAATACGATAATCATCGTTAATGGAACCATCTGCTTCAACCGTATCTTTCGCTCCAAGGCCGTTCTCCACTACAAACAGTGGCAATTGGTAACGATCATACAACTCTTTCAATGCAACACGCAAACCGATTGGATCAAGCTGCCAGCCCCACTCCGTACGCTCCAGATTCGGGTTCTTAATCGTACTGTACAGGTTACCACCCGTCACTCCATATTCCTCTGGGTTCACTGCGGACACCAAGGATGTGTAATAACTGAACGAGATAAAATCAACCGTATGCTCACGCAGGATCTGCTCATCTCCCGGTTCCATGGCAATGGTAATCCCGTTCTCTGCCCAGTACCGAGCCATGAACGTTGGATAACTACCACGAACTTGTACATCCGTATGCAGCAGGTTCAGCTGGTTATCGATCTGAGCTTGCAGCATATCTTCTGGCTTCGATGTCGCCGGGTAGTGAATCATGCGTGCAAGCATACATCCGATCTGGAAGTTCGGGTTAATCTGACGCGCCTTCTCTGTTACCAGGCTACTGGCTACAAATTGATGATGAAGCGCCTGATAAGAAGCCTGCATCGTGTTCTCCACACGGTCTTCAATAATACCGCCACCTGTGAACGGTTCAATAATGGTCGTGTTAATCTCATTAAACGTTAACCAGTATTTTACTTTGTCCTTATAACGGGTCATCACGGTTTCAGCATATCTCACAAAATGTCCAATCACTTCACGGCCAGCCCAGCCGTTATATTTCAGAACAAGTGCCATAGGCATCTCATAATGCGAGAGGGTTACCAATGGTTCGATATCGTATTTCCGGAGTTCATCGAACACTTCGTCATAGAAGCGCAGTCCCTCTTCATTTGGCTCGGCATCATAACCATTCGGGAAAATACGCGGCCAGTTGATGGACAGACGGAATGTCTTGAAGCCCAGCTCGGCGAACAGCGCAATATCCTCTTTGAAACGGTGGTAGAAATCAATCCCGTAACGCTTCGGATAACCCTCCGCACTGTGATGTGCCATTGCTTTCTCAACCGTTGCACTGGTAACATGCATCAGTTCTCTAAGGTTGGTGTAGTCCTTTTTCTCAAAATAAGGAACCATATCGGCTGTCGACCATCCTTTGCCGCCTGCGTCGAATCCACCTTCAGCCTGATTGGCAGCAATAGCACCGCCCCATAGAAACCCTTCCGGAAACCCTTGTCGATTCATCATGTCTATCTCTCCTCTTCGGATTGATTTAATCTTTGCTGATTAACCACTAATCTTAAGCATTAGATTCCAGCTTTCAATACGTCTTCACCCATCGTGATTTCGCCCAATTTCACAGGCAGAACCTGCTTGTAATCCGCTGTATTGGTAACAACCATAGCGGTTGTAATGTCATATTCTTTGGCAATCTCGGCCAGTTCAAATGTGAGCAACTTGTCCCCAGCCTGTACACGCGCTCCTGTAGCAACGTGTGCATCGAAGTACTGTCCACGCAGCTTCACGGTGTTAATTCCAACATGAATCAGCAATTCCATCCCGTTATCACTGCGGACAACGATCGCATGTTTCGTTTTGAACACATTCATGATGGTACCTGTCACTGGTGAAACCAGTTCGCCGACTGTTGGAACAAATGCCACACCTTTACCCATCAATTCATCTCCAAATGTTGGGTCATTAACTTCTTGGAGCGGGATCGCTTTACCTGTCATCGGAGCTACGGCTACCGCATCACTCGTTGGTGACGGAGCGCCCATATCGTCCACGTTCACGCTGGCAGCATCACTTGAAGCTACTTTCGCTGGTGCAGAAGAAGCACCTGGTGAGAATTGAGCCAACGCCTCAGCGTCTCCTTCTTCTTCCTTAATACCGAATATCGTAGACATAATCGTACCTACAACAAAGGCCAAGATCATCCCCCCGAAAGAATACCAGAAGGTTTGTCCGATCAGGGAAGGAAGTCCCGGAAGACCACCGTTACCCGCAAGCACATACGCTTTTGCGCCAAAAGCAAGGGCGAATCCGCCACCTACGGCACTACCAATCATGGCTGCGGCAAATGGTTTTTTGTATTTCATATTTACACCGTACATCGCCGGCTCCGTTACACCCATCAGAGCTGTAAAGCTCGTGGACAATGCCACGGTTTTGAGTTTTTTATCTTTTGCCCGGAAGAATACGCCGAGTGTCGCACCAGCCTGACCCATATTGGAGATGAAGGTCAATGGCAAGAATTTGTCGAAGCCCAGTGTAGCGATATTACTCAGGATGATCGGCACAAGTGCATAGTGCATTCCTGTCATAATAATGAGCGCCATCGCGCCGCCAAGAACGATACCTGCAATCAATCCGCCTTCATTCAGCAGCCAGTTGATGCCGCCAGACAATCCGCTACCTACAAATGTACCCAATGGACCGATTGCAATCAGTGTCACCGGAACCATCACAAGCAAGGTAATCAAAGGCACAAGCAATAGCTTGAGTGCAGCAGGGATAACACGGTCAACCCATTTCTCAACATAGGACATCAACCATACAGCGAGTAAAATTGGAATAACCGATGAAGCATAACTTACAGCCGTAACCGGAATTCCCAAGAATCCAACCGATTCACCGCTAGATAGCAATGCTGTCATGTCTGGGTACATTAATGCCGTACCTAGTGCAATGGCAACAAACGGATTACTGCCGAATTTGCGAGCAGCGCTGACTGCAATCAGTAAGGGCAGGTAGTGGAATACGCCGTCACCAATGGCTGAGAGAATACGGTACGTATCTGTTCCAGCGGACATCCAACCTATGGACACGAATAGTGCCAGTAACCCTTTGAGCATACCTGCCGCTGTAATCGCTGGAAGCATCGGGGCAAAGACACCTGCGATCGTTTCAAAAATTTTCAGCACGACATTTTGTTTTTTATCCGACTTAGGCTCTTTATTTTCCGTACTTTGCTGGATTGCAGGATGTTCCTTTACCATGGCGTCGAATACTTTCGACACATCATTACCGATAATGACCTGAAATTGATCACCAGAAATGTTAGTCCCCATGACTTTATCCAGTTTATTGAGTGATCCATTATCCACTTTATCGTTGTCTTTCAGATCAAAGCGGAGTCGAGTAACGCAGTGATACACTGAATTGATATTTTTAGTTCCCCCAACGGCTTTGATGATTTCCTGCGCCGCTTCTTGATGTTTCATGATGTCTTCCTCCTCATTTTTCCAATAAAAAATACCCGAACGAATATAGCGCACGTTGATGGCGCCATCTCATTCGGGTATTGCCTGATTGAACAGTAACAAGCCCATAGGATATCCAGTTGTAATTTCATTCTATTGCGTGGATTTTATACGTCCCGCTTGGTTTTCATCAGACGTTCCAGATGGAGCGTTAGATATAACTGCTCCGAGTGAGTCATGTCATACTGATAATTCTTATGGATAAAAGTCTCGATCTTGCCAATACATTTGAAAGTCTCCGGATAGTTTTTCCGAACCACTTCATACAAATATTCCTCGGCATCATCATGTGAAGAATGGGTAATGACACGCTGACAAAAATATTTCAAATGGGTGATGAAGCGGAAATAATTGACGCTATCTTCATCCAATTCGACGTTGAAGTGATATTTGATGATATTCATAATCTCCTGCAATAGCTGCATGAGATGAGTGACATCGTTCATGGAATCATTCACTTCCGCATTGATGAAATGCAAGGCAATATTGCAGATCTCATCTTTGGGGAATTCAATATCCAGTCTTTCCTTCAGCAAAGTCAATGCTTCTCTGGCCACATCATACTCCGCCTTATAGAAGTGCTGAACTTCCCAAGAAAGTGGATTACGAGTGATCATTCCTTTTTCCAAGCGCTGAACAGCAAAGTGAATGTGATCCGACAACGAGACATAGATCCCGTCACTGATGGTTTTGTTCAATTGTGTTCGTGCCAGTGTCACAATATCATCTGTTGCCTGCAAAATCTCAATCGGCACTTCAGCTACGATGGATTTAAATTTCTCATAGATCGATGTATCCTGAAGACGGAATACCTTCTCAATCCGTTCTTCATCAATCTCATCGCCTGCTTTGAACTTGAATCCGATACCCCGGCCGAGGATCAGTAGTTCCTGATTTTTGTCATCCACGGTACTGACAATATTGTTATTAAATATCTGTTTAATAATCATTCTGGACCCACCTGGTTTTTTTTGAGGAATAAAAAAGGGCAAAACCAAAACAGAAATAATAAAATCATTTCCATAGTGGTTTTGCCCGCATTACCGGTAACAAGCCTCGGATCTAATTTATCATAAGCTGAAAACGGTGTCAACAGGAAACCGATATTTGCGTTTATATGGTTATGCAAAATTTTACTTTTATAGTACATTGAAAGATATGTGCGTACTGACATTTAATAATATGACCTAAACTTAACAGGAGGATTCACTTTGAAAAAAATCGTTTCATTGACCGCATTTGTCGCTACCATGTCACTATTGTTGTCTGCCCCACTCACCTTGGCCGCAAATTCCAATAACCTCTCATTAATAGAGAGTCAAGAGTCTGCTGAGCACCTAGATTCGGAGACAAAAAAACTTCTAAGTGAAGAACTGGTTAAACTCGTGGGAAAACAGAACATTCAATTCACCACAATAGATTCATCATTTGATCCGTGGGTCATTAACGGAACTATTGATGGAACCGGGTTTGCCTATTTCACACAAACATACGATCCTGATACAAATCGTGTCGCGTCCACCCATATCATGTATGATAACGCTGATCTGAATAAAGTCATGGATAATGCGCTGCTCCTGAAGCTTGATGCCTTCCTAAAAACATTTGAAGATGAAGATATCTTCATTAAAGGTGGTTTCTGGCGTTTCAAAGCCAATGATCCAGAACATGGACATTTACTCCAGAACTACTGGGTCATCTTTGGACCAAGTCAACAACTTTACATCGATGTGGACAAAGGTAATCAAATGTCGGCAATTCTGCAATATAAAATCGATGATTCCTATGCCTGGATGACAAACATAGCACGAAATTCACTCAAAACACTTGGAATTCCCTCAGTAAAAGCCTTTGATTACACCTTATTTACCGTAGAAGGAAAAGATATGTTATGGCAGTATCGGGATGACGACAATCTAAATTATGTGCATATCGGCAGCAAGACCGGAAAAGTATGGAAAGTCACTAACGAACTAGGTATTAACTGGAAAAATGATGCTGATTTCAAAAAGTCTTTCGCCAAGCCCAAGCTCAACAAAAACAAAGCACTATCCATCGCTGCGCCTACAGTCAGATCTATATTTGGTATTAAGCTAAAAGGTTATTCCGTTCGTATCCAAAATAACGAATACACCTTTACGAAAAAAGGAGCCACAACGCTTATCGGTAAAATCAATACAAAAGGCGCATTTTATTCGTTTGAAGCCATTCCTGACAACGGAGTAAGAAACTAAACTTACATAATAAAAAAACAGGTGGCTTGAACTCCGATTTCCGGGAGATCAAGCCGTCTTATGTTAGTAAAAACGCCTTAATTAATCAGCGCGCGCCCATCTAAATTCGCATAAGAAATACTCCGCTTTATCATGACAGTGATCTGAGCTTGTCATCATAAAGCGGAGCCGGTATCATCAATCTACGGTTGACGTGTTTATAAGCTATCCCTTCTATCGAAGGGCCTTTCATCATTGCTGGAAGGTCACATGAATCTGTACAATCTCCGAACGACTGCTAGTACGAATTGGTGGTCCCCAGAAGCCAAATCCCGAGGTTACGATGGAATGCATGGAACCCTTTTGCAGATAACCCCAATCATTCTCATAAATAGCCTGTGTGATGAATTGAGCAGGTGCAATCTGACCACGATGGGTGTGACCGGATACCACCAGATCTACATTGTTCTGTTCCGCAATATCCAGGTCATATGGCTGGTGATCCATCATAAGTATCGGTTGGCTCAAGTCCGTATTTTGCATTAAAGTAGCTACTTCTGCACGATCCTTCTCTGTGCGATCTTTCCGACCAATTAGGGTGATCTTGTCATCCAGTACAATCTTGTCATCATACAATACTTGCATGTTGCTCTTCTCCAGCGCAGCGATCAGATCTTCAATCGGACCATCGAACTTATCGTGATTCCCAAGTGATGCATAGACGCCGTATGGAGCCTGAATATCACTGATAATATCCGCAATTCCGCTATTCAGATACATATCCAGATTGTCATCAATAATATCTCCAGGATATAGCACCAGATCCGGCTTCAGCGCATTAATCTCCTCCACCATGCGTTTGGCATGTGCAGGACCAGATAGAAGTCCGAAGTGCATATCAGCAGCCATGACAATGTTAAGCTTGTCTACACCTTCTACTTTTTTATCAATCTGGATATTATACGTTCTCACTACCGGGCTGTATGCGTTGAAAATTCCATAACTCATTGTGGAGACTAACAGCACCAGCGTAACAACACCCGCCCATTTCTGTGTGTGATGTCTAGGAATACGAGTTAATCTCAGCAACCACATCGTAAGATGAACGATAGGCAGGATCAGCAATAACAACGAGAAGATCGCCAGCCAGTAAGAACCGATAATACTGAGAAATGAGATGCTTCCAAATACACGTGCCAAAATGAAGGAAACGGCAAGGAATACAAGCGCTATAATATAAAACCATCGAAATCTGGCAGACACGACTGGTTTCATCCAACTCCAACCGCTCCAGCCTATGTAGAACACTAATAATCCATATACGACCAAAAACAATAACCCCGCTAATACAAACATTCCCGGTCTAACCTCCACGTCAATAAGTTGTATTCTGAATTTTCATCACGGATGTAATTCCGTCTGAACAAGTATAACGTAGTTGAAGAGTCAGATCATCTGTTTGCTGAACCCAGATTCGTACATTTTATTACAATTTGATGATATTCAAATTCGAACCATTAACGAGAAAAAGCACCCTTGCAGGCGCCATGAAGTTGAATTCATGATCGACTGCAAGGATGCTATATATTCGAAACGAATATTACTCGTTCGTGTCCATCCACTGGAAGTGGAATGAACCTTCTTTGTCCACACGTTTGAAAGTGTGAGCACCGAAGTAGTCACGTTGTGCTTGCAGCAAGTTTGCTGGCAAACGCTCTGTACGGTAGCTGTCGTAGTAAGAAAGAGCGCTGGAGAATCCTGGTACCGGAATACCCTGTTTTACAGCAGCCGCTATAACTTCACGCCATGCACCTTGATAAGACTCAACGATGTTTTGGAAGTAAGGATCCAGGAGCAGGTTTTTCAAAGCTGCGTCCTTATCATAAGCTTCTTTGATGTTTTGCAGGAATTGCGAACGGATGATACATCCGCCACGGAAGATCATGGCAATGTTGCCGTATTTCAGATCCCAGCCATACTCGTCAGAAGCTGCACGCATTTGTGCAAATCCTTGTGCATAGGATACGATTTTACTTGCAAACAATGCTTTACGCACGTTCTCGATGAACGCTTTTTTGTCGCCAGAGAATGCTTCAGTTGCTGGTCCACTCAGGATTTTGCTAGCTGCTACACGCTCGTCTTTCATGGCAGACAGGAAACGGGAGAATACGGATTCTGTAATCATGGACAATGGAACGCCGAGATCCAGCGCACTTTGGCTTGTCCATTTACCTGTTCCTTTTTGTCCAGCCGCATCCAGAATAACGTCAACCATTGGTTTTCCTGTTTCTGGATCGTATTTGGAGAAGATATCTGCCGTGATTTCGATCAGGTAGCTGTCCAGCTCCCCTTGGTTCCACTCGGTGAAGATCTCATGCAACTCTTCAACGGAAACGTTCAATACAGATTTGAGCAGGTGGTAAGCTTCACCAATCAACTGCATATCTCCGTACTCGATACCGTTATGCACCATTTTTACATAGTGTCCGGCACCGTCTGGTCCAATATATGTGCTACATGCATCATCGCCCACTTTGGCCGAGATTGCTGTAAGGATCGGTTCTACGAGTTGATAAGCACTTTCCTGACCACCTGGCATGATTGCCGGTCCTTTCAGTGCGCCTTCTTCACCACCGGATACACCTGCACCGATGAAGCGGAAACCTTTTTCTTCCAGTTCCTTGCTGCGACGTTGTGTGTCAGGGAAGTAAGCATTACCTCCATCGATAATAATGTCGCCTTGATCCAGATGAGGAAGCAGTTGTTCGATCGTTGCATCTGTTGCTTTACCTGCTTGTACCATGATCAAAATTTTACGCGGAGACTCCAAGGATTCCACGAATTCTTCAATAGTGAACGCACCTGTGAGGTTTTTACCCTCTGCTTCTTTCAGCAGATCATGGGTTTTCTCAGGGGAACGGTTAAATACTGATACCGAGAACCCTTTACTTTCAATATTCAAAGCCAGGTTTTTACCCATTACTGCCAATCCTATAACACCAATCTGTTGTTTACTCATTATGTCCTCCCAATGCTCCATGATTTATATGATTCTATTGTAAGATGAAACGAATAAATGTTCAGTGATTATTGTACTGTTTTTTTCCAGTCCGCTGCAAATTTGTCCATACCTTGATCTGTCAGTGGATGTTTGGAGATTTGTTCAATAACGGAGAATGGAACAGTCGCGATATGAGCTCCCGCCATTGCTACACGTGTAACGTGATCCGGATGTCTTACAGAAGCCGCAATAATCTGTGCATCCAGGTTATGTGTACGGAACAATTCAGCAATTTTGGTAACCAATTGCACACCATCCTCAGAGATATCATCAAGACGTCCCAGGAATGGAGATACATATGTCGCACCAGCACGAGCAGCCAGAAGCGCCTGATTCACCGTGAAGATCAACGTTACGTTGGTTTTCACGCCTTTTTTGGTCAAGTAACGGCAAGCTTCAAGTCCTGCAAGTGTCATTGGCAATTTGATCGTAATGTTTTTGTCGCTGTTGTTAATTTTGATCAATTCGTTTGCTTGTGCAATCATATCTTCGGCAGTAAGGGCATCTGGTGTCACTTCCGCAGATACGGACTCCACTTCAGGTACCAAACGCAAGATTTCTTCAATACGATCTTCGAATTTCACGCCTTCTTTGGCTACCAAAGATGGGTTTGTTGTTACACCGGACAATACGCCGATTTTGTATGCTTTTTGGATGTCTTCCACGTTAGCTGTATCGATAAAAAATTTCATGATTTAATTACCTCCAGATATAATTTTTTTTATGGTTTAGAGATTCGCATTAACCGCCAAGGGTATGCTATTTGTAACTACAGACTCCTGATCCGCCGGCTCATCAAACCACCAGTGGTGACCATCTTCTTCAAGCATAACATCTGATTCAGCCGGACCATAGCTACCTGCAGGATACAGGTGAAGTGGCAAAAGGTTTTCCTGGAATGCGTCCAGAATGGGTTGCACCCACGCCCATGACAATTCTACTTCATCCCAATGGGCAAAGAATGTTGGATCACCCAGCAAAGCATCACGAATCAGATTCTCGTAAGCTTCCGCAAGGTCACCTTTATCCGGAGAAAGATCGATATGAACCGGTTTGAATTCACCTTTATTCTCAGGATCACTTGCATTCAGTTGCAATGTCATACTCTGATCCGGACTCATCTCAATAACGAGCAGGTTTGGCTTGGAACCTTTGTTTTTCAGCACATTTGTCTGTCCTGAAGGTTCTTTGAATTCAATCACGATACGTGTTGATTTCTCCTTCATTCTTTTACCCGTACGAATGTAAAACGGAACACCGCGCCAGAAGAAATCATCAATTTGCAATTTGGCAGCAATGAATGTGTCATTCATCGTATTCTCGGCTACACCCGGTTCAGCAGCATAAGCATTGACTGGTTTACCTTGAATGCTGCCTTCTGCATACTGTCCACGGATGATGTTTGCGCCCACAGTTTGTTTTTGTAACGGCTGGATCGATTCCATAATGTGCTTTTTCTTCAATCCAACCTTTTCAGAAGAACTGTTGTATGGAAGCTGAATCGCCATCATCATAAGCAGTTGCAACATATGATTCTGGAACATGTCTCGAACTGCACCTACATGATCATAATAGGATGCACGTTCTTCGACACCTACAGTCTCATTCGCCGTAATTTGCACATTGGAGATGTAACGGTTGTTCCACAACGCCTTCATGATTGGGTTACTCTGGTGCAACGTCTCTAGACGCTGTACCATCGGTTTGCCCAAATAATGGTCAATCCGATAAATCTCTTCCTCCGTGAACGATTCGCTTAATTTGCGATTAAGATCTCTGGCGGACTGCAGGTCGTGACCAAATGGCTTCTCGATGACGAGGCGTTTCCAGCCCTCTGTGGAACCCAACCCACTTTCTTGAATGTTCTCGGCAATCGGTTCGAAAAATTCCGGACCAACCGAGAGATAAAACAAGCGATTGGACGGAATGCTCAGCTCAGCTTCTCTTTGTTCAACTAATCCCAACAGCTTTATATAATCTTCCTTATGGCTTATATTCAATACACTGTAACGGAAAGCTTTCACAAATGACTTCACAACTTCAGGATCAGCTTGGCGTCTGGAAAATTCATTTAATGATTTTTCCACTTGTGCCTGAAAGAATTCATCAGACCACTCTCTGCGCCCCAGACCAATCAATGAGAAGGTTTCCGGAAGCTTCTGCTCAAGATATAAGTTATATAAGGCAGGATATATTTTTCTTTTGGCTAAATCGCCAGTAGCACCAAATAAAACAATGGTAGTTGGTTCCATCTTACCGTTCTCCTTCCAAGTAACTCTGGTTTCTTTGTTGTAGTTACACTATAATACGTTTTGTAGCCATACAAGTAATTAATATATTTCACAGGAGCTATAGACAACATCTATGACAACAAATTATGAACTATATAAAGTCTTTTATTGGGCCGCCAAAACAGGCAGTCTGACGCAAGCTGCGAAAGCACTGTATATCACTCAACCCAGCGTCAGTCATGCCATCAAGCAATTGGAAGAGAGCTTTGGTCTCACCTTGTTTTATCGAAATTCCAAGGGTGTAGCGTTGACACAAGAAGGTGCCAGTCTGTACTCCTATATTGAACAATCCCAGATTCTGATCTCACTTGCGGAAGAAAAAATGGCCGCACTGAAGAATCTCGACAATGGTGAACTCCGGATTGGTGGCAGTGACTCCCTGTTCAAGCATTACATGCTGGCATATTTAGAGGAATTCCACACCTTATACCCTAATATCAAGCTGCATTTGAGTCACGGAACCACGCCGGAAGTCATCACCTTTCTCAAAGAAGGCAAGATCGATCTTGGTGTTGTTCGGATGCCCATTGTTGATCCACAGCTCGAAGTCAGAGAAAGCATTCAGTTGAAAGACTGTTTTGTAGCTGGAGAACGTTATGCTCAGTTAAAGGGCAAGGTCATGACACTTGAGATGCTTCTGGAGCATCAACTGATCCTCTTTTCCCGGAACAGCCGGGTTCGGATGGCTATAACTGAGTTGTTTAACAGCTATAATTACACGTTGAAGCCTGAGATTGAGGTCGGTAGCGTTGATCTGTTGATTGAGTTTGCGCGTCGAGGACTGGGCATTTCCTATGTCACACGAGAATTTATCTCCAAAGAGCTGGAAGAAGGTTCACTCTTCGAAATTCAGCTTGATGTCCCGCTCCCCCCTTCCCATGTCGGAATCATGACCAAGCGCAATATGCCAATTTCTCTGGCTGCTAATCGCTTCATGGATCTCATTTTCAAATCCTGAGTGGTTACAAGGTACAACAAAGAGCCCCACCATCCTGTTATGGATGATGAGGCTCTTTGGCCTGCATAAAGTTTATCTAATGGTTAGTGACTGACCAAATAGGACGCGTCCAAAATAAGGGCTACTTTACCATTACCCAGAATCGTTGCACCAGAAAGATGGTTCATCGCACCCAGATACGTACCGAGCGTCTTAATAACGACTTCCTGATTTCCTATGATCTCATCTACTGCATATGCTGCAATTTTGTCGACGGAACGCACAATCACCAGTGGAATGGTTTTGGATGTGCGATCTGTTCGTGAATAGTTCAATTTATCACACAGTCTGTGAAAAGGTACAATTCGACCATGATTCAGGATTGCTTGTTGCCCTTGGATCATCTGAATATCTTCAGGTGAAATTCGAACGATCTCGGCCACATTGTACATCGGCAAGATCAGAACACGACCCGATACTTTGACTAACAGACCTTTAATAATAGCTAAAGTGAGCGGCAGACGAATTGTAAACGTGGTTCCAACACCAACCTCTGTATCAATATCAATGATACCGTTGAGCCGTCCGATCTGACTACGCACGATGTCCATTCCAACGCCACGTCCTGATACTTCGCTTACAGAAGAAGCTGTAGAGAAACCGGGCTCAAATATAAGGTGTACAGCCTCCTGTGTTGTTAGGCGTGCAGCCTGTTCCTCACTAATAATGCCTTTGCCCAAGGCGGAAGCTTTGATCTTCTCTCCATCGATCCCTTTACCATCATCCGAATACCGAATGACGACATGATTTTCTTCATGAAATGAAGTTAAGGTAATACGTCCTTTGGCCGGCTTACCGTTTGCCGCACGAACCTCTACACTTTCAACACCATGATCAGCACTGTTACGGATGAGGTGGATCAGCGGGTCACTCAATTCCTCAATAATCATCCGGTCAAGCTCGGTCTCTCCACCTTGAATAACCAGTTCCAGGTCTTTACCCAGCTTTTGCGAAAGGTCACGAACCAATCTCGGGAAACGACTGAATAGTTGATCAATGGGTAACATCCGTGTCTTCATTACACCTTCTTGGAGTTCCTTGATAACCCTGCCCATATGATCGGATACACCACTAATATTCTGAATGAGTGAGGAAGGCTCTTTACGCGCACCCGATCCACTCAGATCTGCAAGGGATGTCTGATCAATTAGCAGCTCACCAACCAGGTTCATCAAATGGTCCAGTCGCTCAACACTTACACGAACTGTAGGCTGAGCAGCTTTCACTTTCTCTTCCGGGCCAGATGTACCCATATTCGTCACACTTGGTTTCTTTTGCTCTGTTTCAGAGATGAATTCAGCCGGCGCAGAAGTCGCTGCAACCTCATTGGATTCCAACATATACGGATCTATCTCCAGCACATGAATATCTGAGTCTGCAGACAACTCTGCCTTAAGTTGCTGTGGGTCCTTTGATGTAGCCACGATGAAGAGGAACTGACCATACTGCTCATCTTCATTCTGCACGCCCGGTTGGCTCTCCATGAGAGAAGTTGCAACAACCGTACCACATATGTCCTCAATGCGCTGTCGCAAAATATGATATCTTGCCGCTTTCATCATACACTTCTGCTCCAGCACAATGTGAATGGACAATAACTGCTTGCCTGACACAATAGCTACCTGTGCAACAATCGATTCTGCTGGTTTCAATTGAGGTGTAACAAGTTTCCCGACAACTGCCGGGGTTTGAATTAGATCTTTTATTTCTCGTACGACTGCTCTAAAGTCTCCATAGGCCTCTCCACGAATGTACTGATCACGAAGCACCTTCATGGCATCCAAAGAGCGGAACAACGTATCAATGAGTTCCGAAGTCATATCCGGTTTTTTCTCCCGGACCCATTCAAGGGCATACTCCACTTCATGCGTGAGATCGCTTAATTCTCGAAAATCCATTGTGGATGCCGAACCCTTGATGGTATGGGCCGCCCGAAATAGCGTTTGGACCAGTTCAACAGTAGGTGAACTCTCCAATGCCAGCAAAGACTGATCCATACGTTCCAGTTGATCATTCAGTTCTTCGATAAAGATGTCACGGTAGGCAGACAAATCCATCATTCGTGTATTCCTCCCTAACCGCCCAATATTTCGTCCAGTTTCAAAATGCCCACAAGCTTGTCTTCCTGTTGCCCTACACCATGGAAGAGCCCTTCACGGTTACGACCGTAACCTCCAGTTGGTGGATGTATTTCCGAATACGTGGTTACCTTGTTTACCCGATCCACGATCAAGCCAATATATTCATCCTGATACCGAACTACGATAATACGAGTTGCTCTGGTATCCGGTTCATCCGGCATCCCCAGCAGGTTGCGCAAGCTCATCACACATACAACCTTGCCACGCAAATTAACTACCCCTTTGATCTCTGGACGGCTGAATGGTATATCTGTAATGCTGAGCATTTTAATAATTTCGTGAATTTCTTCGATTCGAATAGCGCAAGTCTCTGCACCTACAGACAGCTCAATATATTGTTCCTTCTGAAGTGAAGACATCAATTCACCCTCAATTCAATGTGTTTTATTGGGTTTTGAAGGCAGCTGCTGAATTCGCCAGCTCTTCCGCCAGATGTGCCAAAGACTGGCAGGTTGCCGCAGTCTCTTCTGACGCAGCTGCGGATTCCTCACTGGACGCCGAGATGGATTCAACCGAGCTCATGACCTCCGCCGCTTGAGCCGCCTCTTCCTCACATGCAGCTGCAATTTCGTTTACTTTCTGCGAGGAGTTATTGACCATATCAATGATCTGATCAAATGCCTGTCCAGTCATGGAAGACTGCTCAACACTGGCTGCTACTGCCTGTACACTCTGTCTCGTGTTTTCCTGCATCGCTTTGATGATGGCAGTAATTTCTTTGGTCGCCTCACCGCTTCGTTCTGCAAGTTTCCGGACTTCATCTGCAACTACAGCGAATCCTCGTCCTTGCTCTCCCGCACGCGCCGCTTCAATAGCAGCATTTAGCGCCAGCAGGTTGGTCTGTTCAGCGATATCGTCAATCACTTCAATGATGTCACCGATTTTACGGGAATCATCTTCAAGTTTGGTCATTTTCGTATTAACAGCTTGCATGCCTTCCAAAGAAGTTCGTACAACAAGTCCACCTTCACGAGCAGTTTTCACCGTATCGTTGGACAGTTCAGCTGCTTCCTCCGCACTTACAGCGACGGAGTTAATGGCAAGTGAGAGCTCCTTGAACAATTCGGAGATATTTCCTGCCTCACTGGATTGACTTGTGCTCGTACTTGCAATTTCCTGTGTGCTGGCTGAGATCTGTTCCGAAGAAGCGGCAACACTTTGAGAGTTCATCACGATATTGTTGATTAACTCTTTCAAGTTGTCGACCATGCGATTCAATGCCGCAGCCAGTTGACCCACTTCGTCTTTGCTAGAGATGTCTGACTTAAGGGTCAGATTTCCATTGGCAACTTCCGTAGCTAGACCCAACATGGCCATGAGTGGCTTCGAAATGGAGCGAGAGATGATATATCCAATGAGGATACTGAAAAGTACGGATGCAACGACCATAACAATGGTGACTGCAAAGGAAGTTGTATAGGCTTCTTCAGACTTTGTGTTAGCCTGTTCTGCCAGGGTTACATTAAGGTTCACCAAGTCCGAGAGTGTTTTTACCACCTCATCACCTGGAGGTTTTAATGTTGATTTGAGGAATGTAATGAAAGCTGCATCATCATTTGATAACGCCATAGTGACGCCTTGATCAAATAGTTTCATATAACTGTCATACTGGGTATCTAACTTACGAAGCAATTCCGTTTCTTCCGGGGTAGTAGCAAGAGGACGATACGTAGCAATTCGCTCCTCCATGGATTGACGAATTGTAGCCATATTTTCCGTAACTCTGGTCTGTTCTGCTGCTGCAGTTTCAAAATTCAAATCTCGCACGTTAACTCGCAATCTCTGATAATCAACCTGAGCTGAGGACAGTTCTCTAACCGAGATCAGATTGTTGTTATACATCTCTTGCATTCGTTCATTCGTACTTCTCAATGTTACTACCGAGTAGACGCCAAGCGACGCGAGGATTATCGACACAATTAAAAATGCTGAGATAATCTTTGTTGCTGTTTTCAAATTGCCAAACCAATTCATGTAATCTCCTCCTAGGCATCGTAGTGTCCAGTTATGTATATAACGCTTGGTTGGTAAACCCTTCTCTAGGTCGCGCTCCAGACAACTTACGATCTATTTCGACATAAATATATTAAAACTGAATAGAAAATTTTTATTTCTATAAATTTGCACTATTATGAATTTTTATTTCAGATATAAAGAATCTTCTTTTTAATATAAATTATACTTTTTACCTATTAAATTGTTTTTCCATCTTACACTTATACGTATATTCAACACTTTGCATTGACACATACAGACATCTCCAAACAAACTTACATGTGGCATGGTCTTCTTATATTTACATATAAATATGTATAGTTCTTATGTCCAACGTCTATCGTTTCCCATGTAAAAAAATGATGTGTTATGCCATACTTACTCCACATTCCAAGACTTAAGTCTAATAAATACTTCCTCCTACTGAGTCCATTTTCCCATAAAAAAAACCAAACCCGTATCCATAAAGTTTGGTTTTGAAGCGAAAAACGTATACTTTAATTTAACACAGAAGCCATTTAAAACTAATTATTTATGTGTTATATAACTGCTCCAGTTCTATTAAGCGATCCTTAATCCTGTGTGGAATAATGCCAAACAGATTATCCCATGTCATAAACATCTCTGGTTTTAATACATATTCTTCGAACTCCATGGCAGGTACGAACGCTTTGGTCTGGAGATAACGCTCTACCTGAGCATCGATCTGTTCATTCGTTTCAAAATAACCTTGAAACAGCTCATTCACAAGTAGCCCATCACATCCGGCTTTGGAACCTGCTGCACTATACAGGTTAGGTAATAATTCAAATACAACCGGAAGTGGTGAGAAAGCATGTTTGCCAGGCTGCGAGTACAGTAGTACATGATGTCCAATCATATTGACCCGTTCCTTCAACAGTCCGCGCAGCACCTTCCCATGAAAGCTGGCTTCACAGTCTACAACCTCTCCGTCATGACCCACATAGATCCATACATGCTCCATTTCATACAAATGTCCAATCTCATAATCCCACCATATTGCATATTCAATCACATATTTCACTACCTCGCTTGGAAACTCGATGTCCCTTCTGAAAGATGGTGAAGGCCCGGTTTGATGCAACACAGAAACACCAACAAAATCCGGATAAAAGGGTTCGTTTCTGTCAAACATCAAAATAGGTGCATAACTCATTGCAATTTCAAGTGTTTCCATTTCTGACATATTCATTAAGGAGTCCTCCATTTTCGTTGGATGTTCATACTATACTACCAGAGAACATAACACACCGACTCAAACCCTTTTAATTTTTTTCTAATATAATGCCATCCCCTCCCTGAACTCCATTCGACAATTACATCCACACATCAAAAAACCTGCAACTGTGATGATCCAGTTACAGGCTCTATACTTTGATAATGAAAATAAGGCATCTTGAATTAAGACTTCAGCTTATTGGATGGTGACACGGACGTCTTGGACGGTGAGGTCGATTCATCAGAAACTTGCGTATCACATCCTATTGGCGGGCCCAGAATGGCATCATTCTTAATGGACGCAACGGCTCTGGCATACGCCTCTTCATCCAAACAGTACGCGCGATGAGCTACCTCCGGTGGTGTAGCTGCCAAGAAATCCGCTCCAAACACAATATCAGGCGTAGGTTGATCAAAGATCGTTAACACATATACATCATCTGTCTCAGCGACAAACCAATGAAACCAGCCTTTCGGGAATACCACAACCTGACCTGGTTTCAGACGATAGGTTAATCGTTCACGTGTAAACGGATTGAAGACTGACGCCGTAACTTCACCAGTGATGACGATAATCATCTCCGTAACATTGGTGTGCCAGTGCGGCTGCACAATAATTCCTTTGCTTAAGTACACGTTAAAGAAACCATTGGCAATGGTCGGCAGCTGTTCTCCAAACAACTGGGTTACATAGTTTCGTGAATCCCGCTGATAATTGACAACCGCATTGGAATCGGCAGCTAACGGAACATTCGGGGCTTGCAAAATCGGATTTATCATACGATCATTTCTCCTCCTTGAGCATACATCTCATCGTTGTACTGTATGCCGGAGAATAGAAAGTTAATACTGTTGACACATGTTATATAGAGTTCTTCATCCTGAACTGTAGGTTTCTATGAATCATGTAACTACTGAACTAGGCTTGACCAGGGAATCTGCCTCCGGCTGCAATGCCTTGAGATGATATGCGATCTATCTGCTTCATCTCATCATGCGTAAGCGAAACCTGTAACGCTCCTAAGTTCTCGTGAACTCTTTCCAGATTGCGGGTCCCCGGAATTGGAACGATATGTTCTCCCTTTGCAAGCAACCAAGCCAGAGCAAGTTGAGACACCGTACATCCTTTTTGCACAGCCATCTCTCGGATCAATCCAACCACCTCCAGATTCTTCTGAAAGTTCTCACCTTGGAAACGCGGATAGTGACGACGATAATCATCTGCCGGCAAATCGTCTATAGATCGAATCTGACCAGTCAGGAAGCCACGTCCCAATGGGCTGTATGGAACCAAGCCAATGTTTAATTCGTGCAGGACGGGCATAATCTCATCCTCAAGTTCTCGACTCCACAATGAATATTCCGTCTGCAACGCTGTAATCGGATGAACGGCATGTGCACGCCGAATGATCTCTACTGGCGCCTCGGACAAACCAATATATCGTATCTTCCCTTGTTGAACCAGATCAGCAAGCGTGCCGACGGTCTCTTCAATCGGTGTATTGGGATCAGGACGATGCTGATAATACAGATCGATATAATCCATCCCCAGGTTGTAGAGACTCGCATCTACTGACTTTTTGATATAGGCCGGATCTCCCTTGGGTCCCTGTGTGTGCGTTATACCAAATTTGGTAGCAACGATAGCCTCCGATCTCCGACCTTGCAGCGCACGCCCAAGCAATTTTTCATTCCCTCCAAATCGCTGTTTTTCATATTCTCCGTACAGATCTGCCGTATCAAACATGGTGACTCCCGCATCCAATGCACCCTGAATGGTATGTACCGATTCGTCATTATCCGGCATCATCATCACACCCAGGCCGAGCCCGGATATTCGCAATTGATCATTTCCCAGTGTTCTTGTCTTGAGCATGTGGCTCCCTCTTCTCATGTTAAAATAGAAACGTCTAATACAAACATTAAATAAATACGTTTGAACTTGAGTTCATTCTATTTCACTCCCGGGAGCCCAACCACACTCTGTTTATGCTAGTAAAGAAATTACCAGGATGAGTGAACCTTTACACGGTAACGGTAACAGGAACATAAATACAACAATGAATACCTGATTGGCTGTTTAGATTATTCATGGAAAAGATATCGTACGCATATCCAATACCATCTGTCCGATCCGTCGTTTCAAGCAGGACGCGATTGACTTGTTTCATTTCGACTTGGTGCAGATTCCAGATCGTTCGAAAGTCCACACTTTCTTCACTCAATTGTTTCACGATTCTGGCAAATTCGGGGTCACTCGGATACTTGTCATAGTACGTACGGAAAACCGCTACCGAGTGCCGAGCGAATTCCTCCCAGTTGTGCATACGCTCTCTTAGCGATGTGTCCAAAAATAAAATCCGCATCATTAAACGTTCATTCGCATTCATCGAGGTAAAGTTGAACAGGTTTGTATTGGCAGTCTCATTCCAGGCAAGTACCTCGGAACGTTCATTCGTAATAAAAGCGGGGTGAGTCAACTGACCAATAATACTCTGCCACCCTGGCTCCAGCTGAGAATACGAAGCAAGGAATTCATGTTCCTGATTAGGGTCCCATATGTCAAACAAATGATTCTTCTCTTCCAGCGTTAACTGGAGCGCATTCGCTATGCTCTCCATCACTTCTCGTGAAGCCGCGAATTCCCTACCCTGTTCAAGCCACGTGTAGTACGTTGCACTGACACCAGCCAATACGGCTACTTCTTCCCTTCTCAGACCCGGCGTTCTTCGCTGTCCATAAGATCCCGACAATCCGACTTGTTCGGGCTGAATGCGGCTTCTCCGCGATTTCAAAAACGCACCCAGTATCTTGTTGCGACTCATACCTGTGTCCATAACATCGTTCCTTTTTTATAGAGTGAATAGAAGCGAGTCAGACTCTTTCCCAAAATGGTAGCCTCTGAATAGCTTTGATATAATTCATTTATTCATATTTCTACAGAATACTAGATATCAAGTAGCTTAGCATCGATTAGTGCAGAACGAAAGGAGCGGAAGATGTAGCCGAACTTGATATGGAGATCACCAAAGCACGCAAACCGGTATGGCTTGAGGAGAACCTGAACAATCCATTTCGGGATTGGGATGGACGGGACCACATCAGAATATGGAACTGCATCAAGAAGATTCGATTAAGGTTAATCACGTGGAATTATATGAGGTATATGACTGCTTGAGGGATTTCTAGGTATTTCATTAATAAACAGTTATTTACGCAAAAAGGGGCCTGTAATAACATTGCAGGACCCTCTTTTGTATGAATACAATTTATAGCAATCTATTTTCACCTTCTAATTAAATAAAGAGATCAGCCTTAAGTGTCGTAACTAACCAGATAATGATGAAGTTCCGTGTTATAACAGCCGATACTATGCTCAATTAATCTGCCTTCTCCGTCGAAGGAGTTACGCAGGCGCTTAAGTACATGCATTCCCGGGGGAATCTTCAGCAGTTGGCATGTCTCAGGAGATGCCGGCTCTACAAAGAAACGGTCTTTGAAGTTTTCCAGCAAAATGTCGTTCTCCTCCAGTGAGTCATATAGCGATTGGATGTCTCCATTGATTCCTTCCTTCCCTTCGCCGGGCAAAGCAGCTGCTGCCAAAAAGTGTATCAGATGAATATAGGGTTGTCCGTTGAGAATGTAGAGCCTTTCAATCCGCTGGCAATATGGCCCGTAGAGACCATACTCCTTCGTACCGATATCATTGGCGAGTAACCGGGAATTCAGAACTTTCTTTTCCAGCTTATGACCCTCTTCTACGAGCAGTTCCGTAAACCGTTTGCCCTTTGAGAGCTTCTGATGAGAGGTATTGCGCATCACTATCGTTCCAACACCGCTTTTCTTCTGCACGTAACCTTCCTGGGACAGCTCTTGGACTGCACCGCGGACTGTCATTTTACTAACGCCAAATTCTTTCTCCAGCTGGGGTTCAGAGGGGATAGTGCTTCCGAGAGGATATACGCCATGTAGAATCCGATCTTTGAGAATTTTTTGGATTTGCTGATATAAAGGACCTTGCTTGCGCTTGAGAGACACTCAATGTTCACTACCTTTCAACATCTGAGGTATGGTCCGACAGCGCCCGGAGCACCTCATTCTCGGTAAAAAGCGCTGTATCGCCTTGGGTGGTATGGGCCAGCATCGCTGCTGCCACTGCCATATTAACCGTATGTTCCATCGGGTATTGCTGCAATTTCCCATGGATGATGGCGCTGGCAAACACATCGCCGGCACCGATCCGGTCGTACACCGGGAATGTCAGCTTGCGGGAAAATACGAACGTACCTTGATGATAGATATATCCTGTCAAGGAATGCGTATGGTCCGCGTTAATCTCACGGTGGGTTCCTGCTACCGTTCCGATCCCGAAGCGCTGTGCAACTTCAGGAATCGCGTGCTTCATCTGTGTTATTCTATCATATTCTCCGGTATCGATGCCAAGAATACCCTTCGCATCCTTCTCATTCATTAACACCAGATCTGCCAGCCCCAGCATTTCCTCATAATGCGGGCGGGCCCTGATATAGCCATCCGTCCCCCATAACGCAGGACGATAATTACAATCAAATACAACCTTGCCGCCAGCATACTTCACTTCCTCAGCAAGCCGTTTCATCTGCTTGCGCACGCCATCGTTCATAGCCAGCGTAATGCCACACAAATGAAGAACGTCGAGCCGGGAGGCAAGATCTTTCATATCATAATTGGCCGCATCCGCAGTATTGAAACTGCTGCCCAGCCGGTCTGTGTAAGTGACTCTGCCTGGACGGGCTCCAAAGCCATTTTCCAGAAAGTACATCCCAAGGTGTCTACCGCCGTGCCTAATAAGAGAGGTATCCACCCCAAGCTTGCGCAGATAAGCGATAGCCGCTTCGCCCACCGCAGTTTCCGGCAAAGTCGTAATAAGAGCGCCATTATGACCGTATCTGGCTAATGCTGCCGTTACATTCACCCCACTGCCGGAAAAAGAATACTCCAACCTGCTGCTCTGGACCAGCGTTTCGTAGCCCGGAACCTGGAGCCGCATCATCACTTCTCCAAAAGCAGCAATCCTAGGCATACCGGTCCACCAGCGATTTCATTGTTTCGAGCAGTCTGCGGACATCCTGTACGTTCGTACTCCCGGTCTGCGAATCAATAATTGAAGAATAGACATGTGGTATAACCTGAGGTACACCTGCCTGTAGTGCAATCTCTAGAATGGGTCCAAAGTTGTCCCGATCGATTCCGCCAGTTGGCTCCAGAGCAAAACCTGCTTCCCCACAAGCCTTGGCAACCGCACGGTACTCCTCTTCGAGCTTCAACCCCTGCATCGGATAATATTTGAGCGCGTTCCCTCCCATGTCACGAACCAGTGCAATGGCGGCTTGAACCGGAACAATGGCCTGCGGATCGGTTACTGAACTGATGGGGCCAGTCGATATATTTACATAGCCTGGTTGTCCGCATGGAGATACCAGGCAGTTAATCCAACTGTCTTTAGGTCCTAGATTGGCACGGGTTGCCCCCACTGCCGGGAATACCTGATTGATATGGCTGCCCGGATAGCTCGCGGCAATCTCCGCCACAACTGCAGCCTGACGGCTGTCTCCGGCCCCGAGTCCGATGGATACGGCATCTTGAATCGCCTGACCATATTCAGTCATGGCGACTACAGCTTTCTCCGACGTAGCATAGTTTTTGGAGAGCACACCTACAAGTACATATCCTTCCGCAGCCTGGTACACATCCTTAGCGTTTCCGATACTTCCAGCCAGTACATTTATTGCGGCCCTATTCTTATACAGACACTGCTGAATATGACTCATTCCGGTTTACCTCCCACGATTTCATGTATTCTGCTGACGATGACCTGCATATCATCCCCTTGCAGCGACCTTGGATCAATATCAAAATAACCCTGCTTGACACCATAGTCTCGGGGATACACCGCAATTGCGCCTTCTCGTAGTTGGTCATTCACTTTCTTCGCATCCACATCAGCAAGAGATGAATCAATCTGGACGCGTCCTCGGAAAATCGATCTTCCTGCTTCATCCTGCACGATGCGGACTGAGACACCAGGAAGTCTATCAAGTGGCTGAAGTGCCTCCAGCGTCAGCTTCTCTCGTTCACTATTATCCGCTTTGTCCTGATATTCCTCTAGAGCTTGAAGTAACCCAAAGATGGTCTCTTTGCCAACCTTCATGCTGCGGCCAATCCCGTGTAGCTGTACCTTTAGCCACTCGACGTATTTCATTTTACCGGCGACAATGCCGGAAGTAGGACCTTCAATAGCTTTCGACCCGCTGTAAATGGCCAGATCGGAGAATTGGATATATTTATTCAGATCCTCTTCTGCTGCCGCATCAACAATCAGCGGTACACCTCTACGCTGGGCAACCTCCCAGGCCTCTTCCACAGAAATCATGTTTTTCTGAACAGCATGATGGGATTTAACATAAAGAATGGCTGCAGTGCGTTCATTGATTGCCTGATCAATATGTTCCTTACGGCCTTCATTGGCATATCCGACTTCCACTACCCGACCGCCGCCAAGGAATATCATCGTTTCGACGGGCGCTCCATATTGCACATTATGGCCCTTTAGTATAATAATTTCATTTTTTAATATCGGTTCCTGGTGCAAACGAAGACTGAGATGTGGATCTCCGGCGGTCACAATGGCAGCCACCGACAGCGCAATACCACTGGATGCGGAGTTCACCACAACCGCGCTTTCGGAACCAAGTAACTGTTTAACATATTCTCCGGATTTGTCCACAAGATCCGCAATTTCCACGTACTGCTGTCCGCCCTGTTTCATCGCATCCATGACTGAATCCGTTGGTGCGGAAACGCCAAGGATGCTCATTCTTCCGCTGGCATTAATAACACGCTTCAATCCATACTTAGCCTGTAATGAGTGACCCATTAGCAAAAACTCCTTTCGCCTCAATATAGTGTTGCGTGACCCGGACATCTCCTTCCGAGTCCTCAAGTTGCTTTTCTCCTGCTTCCAGGGAAAACAAAGTCAGGTTTGCTGGCTGTCCCACCCTGATCTTCCCGAGCTCCGGCTTACCGAGCCACTCCGCTGGACTTCTTGTAACCGCGCGGATGACCTCTTCCAGACTGTAGCCGAGGTACAGAAATTTCGTCAGCACATTCGACATACTGTATACCGGACCATTCATACGGTTGCCTCGGTAAATGTCCGTACTGATTGTATTCAGCGCAATGCCTGCAGCCTTGGCCTGTTCTGCAATCCGGAAGGAAAAGCTCGCTGTGCCATGACCCACATCCAGATGAACTCCCCGAGCAGCCGCATTCAGTAATTGTTGCAGCGGTGTGCCATCCGGATGAAACAGATTGTTCGACTTACCGTTAAGATAATGGGTGATTACATCGCCCGACTGTAGTAGCTCCAGCACATCCGAGATCGCGGGCGGAGCAGAACCAATGTGAACCATAAGCGGAAGTTTCGTTTCCTCCGAGAGTGTGCGTGCGAGCTTGAGCGGTTGTATCCCGCTGTCTTTGACAACACTTTCGCTGATGCGGGCTTTCAGACCAACAATGAAATCAGGATAAGCCGCTACCGCCTCCAGGACCTTGGCTCGGTCAATCCATTCCAGATGTGACAGTTCATCCGTCCGTTCGAGACCAATCCTTGAAATATTCAACAGAGCATATACTTGTGTAGCTGCCTGTAGTCTTGTGGTATAGAAAGCTCCAATTCGGTCTGCACCACAGCTTCCGGCATCTACAAGTGTTGTTACCCCCTGCTTTACACCAATTTCGTCGATATCATCCCCATAGGGATCAAGCTCCTGAACGGCATGTACATGCAGATCAATCCACCCACTGGATGCATATAACCCTGAACAATCCAAAAGATTTTCTCCTTCAGCCTGGCCTGGCGGTGTTATGGCGGTGATAATCCCGTCCTGAATGGCGATATCCACGATCCGCCCGTCAACAAACTGCAAATTGCGCAGCACATTCTCTGTGCCCACTCATCCCATCTCCTTTTTCAACCCGTTATACAGACTAATTACAAAAAAAGATTCAAGACATGAAATCTGTATTTCCAAATCCTTAAAATAAGCCTGATGAGCTACTTCACTCTAAAGATTATAATGTTATAATGTTTATACTAGCACAAGTGTAATCCAGAAGAGAACAGTGATTTTAATCCGAATATCTTAACACGGGAGGGACTGCTTCATGGCAAATCCGGCACTTAAGCCATCCTTGCTCCACAGATTCAGGCTCAGCTGGAATCATTTCAAATCAAGGCTTCTGCTGAAGTATGCCTTTTCTTACATTCTCATATTTCTTATCCCTCTGACAGGTGTAACTATTTTTATATATGAAAACGCTGTCAAAGGTTTGCGTGTAGAAATCGAACAATCAAATGTCAATCAGCTTAACCAGGTGAAGATCACGATAGATAACCGGATGAATGAACTTCAGGAAATAGCGGGGAGAATCGCCTATGACAAACACCTGACCCCTTATATGGTAAATCACCCTTATTACAGCTTGGAGGCGATTCAGGCGTTGGCGAATTACAAAGCTAGCAGCATTGCAGAGGATCTGCTTCTCTACTTCCATAACGATTCCCACATCTATTCGCACCGCGGTTTGGCTAATCTTGATGTCACCTTTGGTAGCCTCTATCAGTTCGAGCATTGGAATCTGGAAGAATTGCAGCAGGACTTGAATGAAACCAGGCATCCCCTGGTCCGTGCCGCTGAGAATGTGAAGGTTAATTCCCGAATGGAACCGATGCTCGTCATGCTTGTGCCCATTAAACCGAATGATCCGTTTCCATATGGGACCGTTGTCTACTTAATGAAAGAATCCAACCTTACCGGGGTCATGGATTCGATTTTGAGTGATTTTTCAGGGAGCAGCTACATATTCAGTCCCTCCGGAGAGGTGTTGACCGCGAACAGCCATGGCATAAACCTTCCCCAAGACGAAATTGAGAACTTGGCTACACTTGAGCCCGGTATTCATAATTTGAAAATGGACGGAGAACAATACTCCGTTGTTTCTGTTCAATCGGAAGAAAATGGCTGGACCTATGTGACAACAATGCCAAGCTTCCAGTTCTTCAGCCGTGTCGTCCATGTCCAGACCCTGATCCTGATCGTATTTTGTATTGCTGTCATTACCGGCATAGCTGCTGCGTTGCTGCTAGCCAAACGGCAGTACCATCCGATCAGGGATTTGATCGACAAGATGAGAAGCAGCGGCGATGATGCTTCCAAGCTGCGCAATGAATGGGAATGGATACGACAGACCCTACACAATTACAGTGCGAAAATTGATTTTCAGGAGCCCTTCGTCCGGAATCAGTGCATGCTGCTGTTACTCAAGCACGGCAATCCGGATGATCCGGAGATTGAGCGAATGATTCTGAGCGCCGGATTCCGGCATCCTCAAGGACAAGGCCTCTATTTCTCGGCTATATTGTCTTGGGATGCTACGTTGCCTGACGACATGTCCTGGCAGGAACGGCATCTGTTGCAAGATATACTCAGCAATGTGTGTCTTCCAGGTACCCATGCTCAGATTTTCGGTGTAGAATTCTCGTTCAAAGAGCAGTTTGCTCTGATTATTTCACTTCCCGGTGATACGGAGAAGCCAGTTCATAACCAACTGGAACAGGTGATTGAAGCCATTCAAGCGGTAATTCGCGAGCACTCGCAGCTATCTCTGAGTATCGGTGTCGGCACGGCATACAGGGACTTGGCCCGTCTTAACCAATCCTTCATTGAAGCTGCTACAGCTCTGGAGCACCGAATCATACAGCACAGCGGTCAGGTAACTTATTTCGAGCAGCTTGCAGAGCTGAACCCTTCTGCTTCCGAGAACTTCTGGATTCCACGCAAATCCATGCTGAAACTGGAGCAGAGTCTAAAGCAGGGCAACGAATCAGTAACCGTGCAACTGATTACCGACACTATTCAAACGATTAAAAACGAGCCGTTACAGGTTCATCTACTGCGCTGCATCTGTTTCGATCTGTTGAATGCTTTTCTACGCACCGCCTCCGAGCTTGGTATGAACGAAGTGTTCGCCAATATGCCGGAATTGACTTCCTTTGAAACACTTGAAGAGCTGGAGAGTCGTTTGCTCTGTCTGGCCGCTGACATTTGCGCGCAGGTGGAGCTGAATACGAAGACAAGCGAGTCTACATTAATGGATGACATTCTGGTTTACGTGGATCAACAGTTTGCAGACTACACACTCAGCCTAGAGCATGTGGCACTTAAGTTTGCCATTTCAACTTCTTATTTAAGCCGGAGCTTTAAAGAGAAGACGGGCCGCAATTTCTCACAATATATCTGGCAACGGCGTGTAGATGAAGTCATGCGGCTGCTGGAGAACACTAGCGCACCGCTCAAAGAAATTATCGAGCAGGTCGGTTACATGGATGCGCCAAATTTCATCCGCAAGTTCAAAAAAGAAATCGGTCTGACGCCAGGGCAGTATCGCAAGGAACATGCCTTGAGAGGAGCTACTACGAAAAGGCCTGTTTAAATTGGCGGAGCTACTGCCCTTCCTGAAGGATGTGCTCCACCAGCTCGTCCAGTGGAACAGTTGCAAGCGCAATCGCCGTATCTGTTACCCCGTAATAGATATAGAGCAGTCCATCTTTGACTACATTTCCGGTTGGGAAGATGACATTTGGGATCTGGAACCCAAATTTCTCATAATACATCTCTGGCTCCATAATAAAATGATGCGTCCGTGCAATGATTTTCTCAGGCTGCTCCAGATCCAGCAGCATGGCCCCCACACGGTAGACAATGCCCTCATCGACGCCATGATAGAGTACCAGCCAGCCCTTGTCCGTGCGGATCGGGGGCGTAGAGCCCCCAATCTTCCGCGATTCCCAGGACGAGTTCTGCGCAGTAGCGAGCAGCTTGGGCTCTTCCCAGTTCACGAGATCCTCGGAGTAGGTAATCCACATGGCCGCCTTATCCGTACCGTATTCTTCTCCTACATACTCCTCAGGGCGGCGCAACAGTACGAATTTGCCACCTATTTTCTCGGGGAATAGAATGTTGTCCCGGTCATTAATATCAAGAGGTGTCGTGTCCGCTACGTACTCCCAATCCAGCAGATTATCTGATTTCAAAATGGAGGACCGGGTTAGCCAATGTCCCGCCTCGTCCCCCCACCCGTCCGGATATTCCGGAATAGAGCGAAGGGGGACGCCTGCCCCGGTGGGGTAATAATTCATGGCACAGGGACGAAGAGCGTAGTTCAGATAAAAGGTTCCGTCAATTTTGACAATCCGCGGGTCCTGCACACTACCATAAGGGAATCCCAGCATGTCTGGAGTCACGATGGGCTCATCCTTCACGTGGGTAAAGTTCACCCCGTCTTCACTTTCTAGCAGACCCAAATAATTTTTGCATGGAGTTAGGGAACCCGCGGTACGCTCAATCATATAAAATTTGCCGTTATCGATGATGACCGCCGGGTTGAAAACCGTAACCTTACGCCATTCATAATCTCCCGGCACAACAATGGGATTATTCGGATGTCTCGTAATTTGCATGTCTATTCCTCCTGCATCTGCATCAATGTTCAGGGACGCGTTGTATCCTTATAACTCATTTTTAACAGCAACTTTCTTCGCATGGACCTGATTAGTTGGATTTCCAACGATCATAGGCAGCCTGATTGATTTCAACCATACGCTCTCCGCCCATTTTCTTGACTGTCGCCACATAATTGTCCCAGCCCGTAAGCGGCTCCGCTCCAGTGATGAATTTCGCCTCCATCTGATTCACATATGTCTTCAAATCAGAATTCAGGCCACTGATTTCGGTCTGCTCTTCCACAGTAAGGAACAGGGTCGGAAACGGAATCCGTGCGCCTTTATCGAGAAGCTTCTGCTTGGTCTCCTCTTCTACCCAGAGGTCAAAATCTGTCTTCAGCCCCTTATTAATATCATCCATGGACAGGGTTGGAGCTGGAATGCCGTAGTTAGGTGTCAGCGTTGCCCGATAATCTTCCATTTCCTTACCGTCCGGTACCGGCAAGTAACGTTTGACCCGATTCTCTTTGTCTGTGTACTCCCAGAGAGTGCCCTCTGGACCTTTGTTAAAGAACATGGCACCTTCATAGGAATAGAGATAATCCACCCAGCGCATAGAGGCTTCCGGCGCAGGATTACTCTGTGTAATAGCAAAGGCGCCGCTTGTAATCCCTCTGTTCTTTGCAATCGCTGGGGCAGCAACTGATTCACTGTGGACAGGTGCAAACATCGGATCTGCCGTCGAAGGTTCTCCACCTTTGCTCATGTAGGCATGCCAGTCCGAAAAGAGGGCGATTTGATTGTTCTGTGCTTTGGCCTTCTTTTGCTCCGCTGTTTGTGAGAAGCTCTCATGATCCAGCAGATCTTCAGACCACAGGCGGTTCATATAAGTTAGATACTCCTTGTAACCTTCCTCAAGTGGTGTATAATGCACCTTGTCCGCATCATCCACATAAATTTCTTCTTCATAAATGCCGAAGGCACCAAGCAGCCATGTACGGATATCGCGGAGGTTCGCAGCGGGTGTTGTCACCGAGGAAATCGGAATTTCATCGGCTATGCCATTGCCGTTTGGATCTTCCTCTTTCACACGCTTCAGATACGTATACAGCTCCTCTGTCGTTTCAGGGAGTTTATCGATATTCAGCGCCTTTAGAAAGTCCCCGTTATACCACATCGGATTGCGGTACCAGTGCTGACTAAGTTCTACTACTGGCAAGGAATAGATATGCCCGTCCGGTGCAGTTATCGATTTGCGGACATCCGGATTCTCCTCCAACAGCGCCTTGAAATTCGGAGCATACTTTTCAATCAGATCCTCCAGTGGAATGAGGATACCCTGCTCTCCGTAATTCATCTGCTCTGCAGTTGTCAAACCGGCAGCATATAGGATATCCGGGTAATCCCCACTGGCGAGCACCAGATTTTTCTTCGTTTCGAAGCTATCCTTCGGTGCGTTCTTGTATTCCAGCATAATACCGGTCTTCTCCTGCATCTGCTGGAGTACCGCCATGTTCTCCCAGTTCTGAATGCCTACATCTGGTGCCATAAGAGACAGAGTAACGGGTTCATTAACAATCGGGAAACCTTCATTGTTCACAGCGACTTTTCCGAGATTGTTGTTCGCTTCACCTTCGTTTGAACTGCTGCAGCCTGCCAGTAATGTAATGACTAAAGCCGAAGATAACAGCAGCTTCCATGACTTACGTGTGGTTGGCATTTATAATTCCTCCCTTGATTTCATCACATTTCAGCTGTTTAACCTTTAACAGAACCTATCATGACCCCTTGGACAAAGTAACGCTGCAGGAACGGATAAATTGCGACGATGGGCAGTGTGGAGACAACAATGACTCCATATTTAATCAGGGATGCCGTTTCTGCCTTATTATTCATGGCGGTCGCTACCTCTCCGTTGATAGATGAGCCCGTCGTTTCCGCCGTCATTTCCTGAAGAACAAGGATCTGACGCAGAACCATCTGCAGCGGATACTTCGCTTCATCATTTAAATAGATCAGGGACGGGAAGTAGCTGTTCCAGTGGCTAACCCCATAGAACAAGGCCATAACGGCTACAATCGGTGCCGACAGCGGTAGAACAATGCGAATGAACAGCTTTAGATTCGTACAGCCGTCAATATGTGCTGCTTCCTGAAGTTCTTTCGGAATGGTCGTCTGAAAAAAGGTACGGGCCACGACGATATTCCAGACCGAAGCGGCCACCGGCAAAATTAATGCCCACATGCTGTTCATGAGTCCAAGGTTCTTGACCAGCAGATACGTCGGCACAATTCCACCGCTGAAGAACATCGTGAACAGAATGAGGCCCATGAACAACTGGCGCCCGACAAAATCAGATCTGCTGAGCGCATACGAGGCCGGCAGAGTGACGGCGAGATTGAGCAGAGTCCCTACCACTGTGTAAATAATGGTATTCCAGTAACCACTCCATATCTTAGGGTTCTCAAACACAAGCTTGTAGCCGTCCAGTGTTACATTCTTTGGAAACAACCACATCGCTCCCGAATTGACATCCTGCGGCGAACTGATTGAAGCGCTGAGAATATAGATGAGTGGATAGAGAACAACCAGCATTGCCAGACCCAGGTAAATATAAGTGCTGATCAGAAAAAGCTTGTCCCCTCGGGATTCTTTCATCGCAGTAACCAAAGACTTCAACTCCTTTCTACCAGAGGCTGTTCTCGCTGGTGCGTTTGGCGATCTGGTTGACCGTAACAAGCAAAATAACGTTAACTACTGAATTAAACAATCCGACAGCCGTAGAGAAGCTATACTGAGCGTTCACCAATCCGGCGCGGTATACATAGGTGGAAATTACATCGGATGCTTCCATATTGAGTGAATTCTGCAGCAGCAGAATCTTCTCGAAACCAAGACTCAGTATATTACCCATATTCAAGATCAGCATGATCGTAATCGTGGGTAATATCGTCGGCAGATTGATATGCAACACCCGTTTCATTCGGCTTGCTCCATCCATAATGGCTGCTTCATGAAGCTGGGGGTCTACGCCTGACAGAGCTGCGAGATAAATAATGGTTCCCCACCCGGTGCTCTGCCAGACGCCTGAGAAGACATACACTGTCTTAAACCATGCGGGATCCGTCAGAAATTGTGCTGGTTCAAGACCAATGAACTCGATGAACCGAACAATCATTCCGCTTGAGGGTGATAAAAAGGTAATGATCATACCTGCCATGACAACTACAGAAATGAAATGCGGTGCATAGGTGACCGTCTGGACCGATTTCTTGAACGGGCCGTTTCGGACTTCATTGAAGGCCAGCGCCAATATAATAGGTAGCGGAAATCCGATGGCAAGTTCATAGAAGCTGATACTGAATGTGTTCCAGAGCAGATCCCAGAAAAAATAAGAATTGAAAAACCGTTCAAAATGGTCAAAACCAACCCATTCGCTGCCCGTAATTCCTTTTGAAGGTACGAAATTCTTAAAAGCAATCTGAATACCGTACATCGGACCATAATGAAAAATAAGGAAATACAACAACGCGGGAAGCATGAACAGATAAAGCTCCCAGTTTTTCCAAATTCTTTTGCCAAGAGAGTTCTTATTAAAAGCAGGATTTACGGATACTACTATGTGACTCTCCTTCACTCTCTCACTCCTTTCTATGTCTTTCATTACCTACGGTTATGTTGCTGGTTTGCATTCTTGCTGACTCCCTTTTTGATAACGCTTACAAACCGAAGTATAGTGAACCGAAGATGACACGGTAAATATGTAGGTTCTGCATTGTCACGAATAGGATGTGTAAAACCGCGGTACTGCGGTACTTTCCGTACTGCAATAATGAGGATGGTTGCAATGGAGCAAGGCTGCAAATATGTGAATTGCGAACCTGCTTTCAAGCTGCAAAAGATACATATTGTGATCACCGAGCAACCTAAGATACGGTTTCGACATACGCAAATGGAACGAAGCAGAAAACATGCTGCTTCGTTCCATTTGAACAATTAGTATGGCAAGTTTCCCTCTCCTTTAATGGATGGAAAAGACTTCTTTTTTCAATAATTCTTCTGGCTCCTGTCCTATCTTATCACTGTGAAAATAATCGCGTATAACGCCGTCTTGAAGATAGTTAGCGATCGATACCATAATCATTCCTTGATCCAGTGCCAGATAAGCTTTCGCAATTTCTCCTGTTTCAACATTGACTGAGTCATAGAGACCATATTTGCCAACCATTTTAAAGTTCTTTAAAGCTTTAATATTCTTTCGAACAGCTTCAGGAGCATAATCCAGGGCAAGGAATGTTGCGTGTGCGGTCACCGTTGTTCCATCTTTATAACCTGAGGTCCCTAACGGCGTTGCTGCAAACTCACTGTAACCTGTCGGAGTTGCAGAAGGTGAGAAGCCCCATGCGGCATACCCTTTTTCTTTGGCATATTCGATCTGCAATTCAACATGACGCTGGTTGTTCAATCCCAAAGCTTGAGTACCCAGCTCTTTTTCCTTTATAACCATACCGGGCATAAGAGCTTCAAACATACTGCCTCCCCAGCTTGGCACGAACTTTTTATCCTTGTATACATAACTTCCTTCAAACACATCCACTCCATCGTACTTAACGGATTTGCCTTGAGGAATCTGAGCTTGCCAATCCCATTCTTGAGGTAATGTACGATACATCTTCCACCAATGATCTTGGGGAACGTCACCTTTCCCAATGGCAATATAACTGCCTACGCGTGGTTCCGTGTAAAACATTCCATAATGGTGGTCCGTCAGTGCGCCTTTAGCCACATCGTAGCCTCCGCGGAATTGGCCGACTTCAGGATCATATAGCGGGGTATAATTCATATTTTCGACCAACTTGCTTGTTTCCCCATGAAGTTCTTCATAGGCTTGCCCAACAACCATTAAACCAGCGGATAACCAGCCATTATCAACTTGGGAAATAAATTGTCCCCAATCTTTCTTCACTGAACCGTCATCTGTGTTATACCAGTTATAAAATAGGCCGTTCCACTTTTCTAACTTTTCGAGGGAATTGATAGTCGTTTGCAGACGATGTACAGCTTCTTTCTTCGAAATAATACCCAATTGTTGCGCTGAAACGGTGCTCATCATATACATGGCGATGTTCGTGGGCGAGGTACGTTTCGCTTCTTCTGTCCCGTTTTCAGTGAGCCGCACTTCATCGTAAGTCAAGCCAGTGTTCTGATCCGTATAGTCCTCAAAAAACATATAGGTTTTGTATGCAATCGCTTTCAATTCTGCTCGAAATCCAATTACATTACTTGAGTCACCTGCTGAAGCCATAGGAGTTAGAGCCAGGCTAGCTACCAGACAAAAAGTTAAAATAAAGTTGAACTTTTTTGCTTTTTTCATAAGTTTCTCCCTTCAAATGAACTCGAAACGTTTCGTGTATATGGTATCATAAAATTCCCATTTCAGTAAACTATAAAATATAACGCTTACAAATACTGAATATAATATGGGTCATTTAGAAATATTAATTCGAAACGTTTCATTATCGTGGCAACATTAAGGCAGAGTTTTAGATTCTGAATTAAATATTTTTCTATATTAGTATTTCTACCATAGTAAAAAACCTCTTCCATATGATAATAGGAAAGAGGTTAATGGAAATCTCGTGTATACTCCATCTAATTCAGGATATCCTCTATAGATGTAGCTGGATTTAACATGAACTCTTCAAATGTAGCTATCGTTCCATGTTCTTGATGTTCAATGTCTGCATATCCCATCATTTTTTTGCTCGGATTCCAGACAATCAGGATATGTGAGTATTGATCGATGTCCGAGGAAATACGCAGTAGTTTCTGTCTGCCCATTTTCATCTCCACGGTATCGATCAGATGAAAGAATTCTATATATCGGACACCTGATTCATTATCTGGCAAGTCTATTCTTCTGAGAGCGCCGGTTAGAAAATCAATGAGTTGCTGTGGCAGTTTATAAGACTTTAATGCATTCAATTTGTTGTTCATATCATGAAATTCTTGAGGTTCATACCCCTTGAGATATTCAGCCATTTCTTCATTTTTCTGACTCACTGCAATTGTGTACGCTCGCTCTCCATCCTTCTCCTGAATGGTCACATCTGCTCCCTGGTCCACCAGATATCGAACCATCTTCATGTTATTAAGTCTTGCAGCTACCGTGAGAGGTGTCGCCTTATACGGGTACACCATATCCGGTTCATTGTAATTAACGTCCACTCCTTGATCCAGCAAGTACTGAATTGTCTTCATATCGTGATCTGCTACAGCCTTGCGTAATGTTTTACCTCCATATTTACGAATATCCAACCCCAGTTCATTCAAGACTCTTATATTCTTTTTGTTGCCATAGTAGGCTTCATCATATGCACTGGATTTGACCCGATTAAGGCCATTTAACTTGGCACCTTGCTGGTACAGGTATCGCACCATTTCTTCTCCACAGTATCTAACTGTCTTCAGGATTGCCGAATTATTTTTGACATTCAGATTAACTCCATGCTCGACCAATAATTTAACCACTTCCGGTTGATTACAGATTAAGGCAAGGTCGAGTGGCGTTAATGCTATGTATTTACTGAGCGTAATCTCTTCTTCGAGATCCATGCCCTGCTTAATGAATTGTTCTACAGCCCCGGTGTCTCCCTCATATATTGCCCTGGCATGATCAGGGAGCGTTTTGAAAGATCCTTGATTTCCGATTTTGAACAAAGGTATACCCTCCTACTATTACATTTTTGCTACACTACAATCATTTTATTCCTAGCTACTAGTATACCTTTCATACCAGGATTACGTAATCGTTTGTTGAGCTTCGCTTAGCTAGTATGCTAAGATAATGGACACCTATTTCCACCAGTTCTTATTACAAATCAACCGTACAGAAAGGACACTATGAATCCTTCATTACTGTCATCCAAGTTACAACAGATCATTCCACCACTGGATCTGCGAAGCTGTCTGGTCAGCGTACGCGGTGAGATTATGTACGAACACTACCGCAACCACGAGGCTGCGACCGATATTGCAAAAATCAATTCATGTACCAAGAGTGTGCTGTCCGCACTCATCTGTATAGCGATGGATAAAGGCTTGTTGCCAGAGGCTTCAGCCCCAATCTCCACCTTTTTCCCACAGTTGACATTTGATCCTGACCCGAGTAAACCAGCGATTACACTGGAACAACTGCTCACCATGACAGCCGGATTCAACTGGGACGAGTTCGGCGGGCAGAATTCATTCCCTCGCATGACCCGCACCGATCATTGGGTGAATTTTACGTTGGAACAACGCTTAAGTCATGTACCGGGTACATATATGGAGTACAACTCAGGAGTATCACAGATTCTATCCACCATCCTGATGCAAAATGCTGACATGAACGTAGCTGAATTCGCAGAACGTTATCTCTTTGGTCCACTGGGAATTAAGGACTTTGAATGGGAAAGTGACCCACAAGGTGTCCATACTGGCGGATTCGGCCTAAAGATGCTACCCGCAGATCTTCTGAAATTCGGCCAGCTCTTTTTACAGCAAGGGATGTGGGAGGGTAAGTCTCTCATTTCCAGTCAGCTCGTTACCCGTTCAACGCAGCCATTCATTACAGTCACTCCACCAAATCACGGCAGTTATGCTTGGCATTGGTGGGTGGATGTCTATCCGAATGAAAGGTCTGTTGCCGAAGATATTGCTGCTGAAAACGACAGACCCCATCTCCAATACTATTACGCGCGAGGGTTTGGTGGTCAGTATGTATACATTGTGCCCGAGCTTGAACTCGTTACGGTGTTAACCAATGATAAACGAAAGAAAGAGAAACCTCCACTGGATGTTTTCACTCGATTAATCGCCCCTGAGCTGTGGAAAATGCTATAAATGCAGGCCGCTCTTGTATGTTGTTCGACCCATGGCTAGACCAATGAACCCCCAACCTGATGTAGGATAACCAATCCATAGGCTGAGGGTTTATTCCTTATGCCAATGCTTCTTCGATAGCAACCGTGATTGGATACGGACCAGACTCTTGATTCGAGAGCACAACCAGTTGTAGATCATAGTCTGGATACACGGAAGACATGAACGACACCCCTGGATCAAACCCCATGACATGAAATTTGAAAATCCCTTCCCCCTTGCGGTCAATCCAGATCCCCTGCCCATAATACTCTTCATCTTCTTGATGAGCATGTGGAGTTAATAACTGCCGTGTTGTCTCAGCATTCAGCAATTGGTGACCCAGCAAAGCATCCCAGAATCGAATCATATCCGGTGCTGTAACATAGGCCCCACCATCTGATCCACCTTTGACAGGAATGGAGAACATATTGGTGTTCCAGGAGCCATCTTCATGATCGATATACCCTAAAGCGCTGTTACGCGGAAGCTGATCTGTTACGAAATAACCGGAGTCCTTCATGCCAATCCTTTTGAAAATGTGCTCTTCCACATAATCTGTAAACGACAGTCCTGAATGTTGTTCCACAATAAGCCCCAGCACAATGAAACCCGCATTGTTGTAGTGAAAACATTCACCCGGAGCAGACTTCATCGGCAGCTGCTGAAACATGGGCAGAAAGTCACTTAATCGCCGCATTGCGTAAACCGGTCTGTCTTTCCACAATTCTGAGAAGTCATCCATCACTTCTTCATCGAAATAATCCGGAATACCTGACGTGTGTGTTAACAACTGATGAATGGCGATCCCTTCGTCCCACAGTGGAAACTCCACATTCAACACATCCGTCAGCTTGGAATCCGCAGACAATTTGCCTGCTTCAATTAGCTGGCATATACTCACTGCCGTGAAGATCTTACATCCTGATGCAATGCCGAACCGTGTATCCACCTGATTGGCAAGCTCTTCACTACGATTCGCATAACCACGTTTTATATTCAGAAGAGTTCTCCCGGCTTGCTGGAGTAATACAACACCCGAAAAATTCACACGTTCCATGACTTCTTCTACTTTTGTTGTCAGCTCTACTGCATTCAACATTTTGTTGTTCACCTACTTATCTATGTATTCATTACATTCTCATTCTTAATTCTTCGTTATACCATCCTGGATACCTGCAAAATTTCCATAAAAATAAGAGTCACTCCCTTATAAAAGGAAATAACCCTTATTCATACAACGTAAGATTAGGTTGGACATAGCATGCTCAAATGCTGTTCAATCACTTGTTCCACTCGTTTTACTGTAAGTCTATCTGGCTGCATTAACATATGAATGGCGAGTCCATCCACAAGAGCATATAACTTCTCTATCTCCATCTCAGCATCCAGTTCAGGATGTGCCATGCCATGCTTCTGCAACTCATGTATTACCCACTGAGCAGATCGATACATCCCCTGATGCATCTGATCACTTAACTTTTTTAATTCGGGGTACACCAATAATTTGGCTGTAAACGAAAACCAGACCTCCATTTCCATCATTCTGTCTTCATCCAACGGGAGAAATTGCAAGAGCAGATTCTTCATATCCTGCAGTACGGAACCGCTCATCTGTAACGCCTCCACCCTTTTCTGTACCCTTTCTGCAAAAAGATTCATGCAAAAGGCGAACAATTCGGCCTGTGTGGCAAAATAATGACGCATGGAACCTACAGATAGTCCCGCTTCCTTTGCTATATTCCGAACGGTAGCATGCTCGAGTCCGTGATCTTGTATGACCCGAACTGCTGCATCAGCAACGATTTTCCTTTGAGCTTCGTGATCTACGATTTTTGGCATGACAATATTATACACCATCCTTCTCTTTTAGTAATACACTGTGCTATAATATTTTTAATACACTGTACTAAATAAAAAAACAGCTGTAGGAGAGGAGTTCATAAGATCATGCTTACAACTAGTCCAACCAAAAAACGAAAGAGATTCAGAATTTTCACTATCATGGTGAAGCTGCTCTGCACAGTGCTACTACTAATTGGTGCAGCATTCCTCTATGAGTGGTTTGCTTCGTCGCAGGCCAAAAAAGATTTTCCACCTCCCGGTAAGTTAGTTCAAGTCAGTGGTTACCAACTACATATTCATAAACAAGGTAGTGGTTCGCCGACCATCCTTATGGAGGCTGGAAGTGGTGAGACAAGTTTGTCGTGGAGAGACATTCCTGCGACACTCGCCCAACATGCAACGGTGGTCACGTATGATCGTGCAGGATATGCCTGGAGTGAATCTGCCCCTACAGAACGTACAGGTGCGAATATCGTTCAGGATTTACACGCAGCTCTGGAGAAGGAAAATATCCGTGGTCCTTACGTTATGGTAGGTCATTCCCTCGGTGGGATGTATGCAAGACTCTTCGCACAGACCTACACAAGTGAGATTCAAAGCCTTGTCCTTATTGATGCGAGACCTGAGGACGATGAGAAGAATACCAAGGCTTTGTTGGAACAGGCTCAGTTTCAAGGAAACCCGTCTGCCTCCTTCCTATCCTTACTGAAGTTATCCGGCGCTTTCAGATTATTTCCAGACTTATTGCTTGATGGTCTGGTTGCCAAGCAAGATCGGGATACTTTTGTTAATGTGATTGCCACCCCCTCCTTTTTTCATGCCAAAGAGGGAGAAGCCTTACTCGCCTATTTAACAGAAGATACTATTCGTGGCCAAAATCTTGGATCAATGCCTGTGCGTATCATTGCACGCGGACGTCCTCAAGACTATGCTCAAGCAGGGATTTCAGTTGAAATGGGGCAGAGGCTCGAATCCATATGGCAATCGGGGCAGCGTAACATGTTGAATATATCTAAGGATAGTCAGCTCATTACGGCCACCCGCAGTGGGCATATGGTTATCCACGATGAACCCGAACTGGTTGTGAAAACCATCCTTGAGTTAATCTCTAATAAGTAGAGGTATTTTTCTTCAGAACATCCAGGGCTCAATCCAATGTTAAAAAGCTGTTCCAACAGCCATATTGTATGACTTGGAACAGCCTATTCAGCAATATACATTAAGATTAGATGTAATGAGTTCAGCATCAAGATAACATAAATTAGCGTAAGGCTTGCAGGTCCGCCTTGGGAGTTCATGCACTCTTCTTCATTTCACGGGGAGACCTTGTATTGATCAGATAGTATAGCGTGGCATAGATTGTGATGATAAACGTGCCAAAGAACAGGCAAAACGCAAGAGACGGACGGCTTACACTTTCGCGCATCAGTTCAATCAGCGTCTCGCGATTCGTCAATGCATCCCAGCTATTCAGTCGATATACACGTCCAAGCAATACCCCGTAACTTCCCAAAGCACAGCCAGCCAGTACAAAGCTCCAGGATGCCCAGCGTCCGATTCGGTGATAGATCACTTCCTGAAGCTGATACATCGACAGGAATCCAAGTAGAAGTCCAGTCCAGACAAACATTAATACAACACTCAAGTCGTACCAATACGTATAGTCCACTCCGTTCCCACCATAATACCGGGTACTTCTCGCTGTCAGATGAACCAAATCCGTAACAATGTAAGAAGAGTTCGGGAAAAATAACAACCACAGCAGACCACTTGCGACTGCAAGCCATACAGCACCTTTCCATTTCACATGACTTAGAAGATAAGCTGCATAAGAAAACACAAAAGGAATCCAGCCCAAGAACAGATTCCAGATCAGGAAGCGAAAATAACTTTGATCCAGCCAATCTGCGGCTACGTAGTACAAGCCCAGCGTTACTATTGTGACCACACTAAGGAAAATAAATATGTGAATATAATTCAGTTTTCTCAATGACTCTAACCTCACTTATGTACATAAATTTACTACTCTCCAAGCATACTAGAATCATACCATTTACCAAAGGAGAATCAAATTTACAATGAATCCAAATTCCATGAACCCTCAGAATGCAGTACAGCCCACATTGAATACGAATCCAAATATCAGCCCTAACTTAAATCATGGTGGCCATGAGATGTTCGATGTGCATGAAATTCTGGCCTCCACCATTAACGTGCTGGATCAATATATGATCTTTCGTACATTTGTGCAGAGTCAGGAACTGATTGGTATTCTGGACCGACAGTATAACTTCATTTTATCCCAGTACAATCTGACAGCAGAGTGTTTTGCATCCGGACAGAAGCCTCATCAAGAGACGGCAACCTACATGATCCCCAACATGGTACCACCGGTATATGGCCTTAAGCCCTCAGCACCGAAAAAGCCAAACCAGAGCTTGGCTGACGTAAAGGATGCCGGGATTAGCGGTCATATGCTGGGACTGATCAAGTCACATGCGAGTCTTCTTGGCATGTCTTGCAGCGAAATTACGAATGGAACGGTTCGTCGAGTCATCGCTTCGCAGATTCAGCATTTTATTGAGATGGCTTATGAAATTTTCATGTTCCAGAATAAAAACGCCTATTATCAAGTACCTCAACTCACACCAAGTGATACACAACAGATGCTTCAGGCTTATATTCCAGCAACCGGAGCACCACAGATGCCTGTCAGCAATAAACCATTTCATTAATTAGAAAACAAAGCCAAATACCAGGACAGTCTCTTTAACCCAACGGGTTGTAGAGGCTGTTTTTTTGGGATATATGTAATCCATTTTCGTGCTTAAGACACTTGATTCGGTTACCAGAAACTGGTTTAATCAAAGTCTAACCTGTACATATTCAGCTTACGGATCATAAGATATAAAATACGGGGAAATGCCGTTATACGTGAATTCAAATGGCTTTTTCTTCATTAAGAGGAGGTATACGAATGAGATGGAAGCAACCTGCTAAACTTGGTTTACTGGCTATGGCTCTCGGCTGTACTGCCATTGGCTCGACATTTACCACCTCAACCACACTGGCTGCACCTGTTCCCGCTTCCAAAGCGGTGTATCATCAATTCCAAACCTATCGAACAGAAGCAGTGAAGTCCACACAAAGTCTGGTTAAAGCACGTAAATATCTCATGAATCATATTGATAAAGTCGGTCCTTGGCAGGCAACATTAATGACCCTGCAATTGGAGAATATGCAGAATACGAAGCTGGCGGATATGGATAACCAAATGTATACGGAACAGTTTCAACAAGCCCTATCGCAGGCCAATGAACAACTTGGTTACGAACAGAAGCTTACATATAGTCGTCTGCTGAAAGAAATTAAAGATCCGTCAGTGAGGAAGGTTCTGCAGGAAGCATCTGATCTCGGGTTCAAACTGGAAACCAGTGAAGGCTTGTATTACCCCATCATCAATTATGAGATATATCAAAAGTTCAAACCTTTTGTTAAGGCTGATATTGCCGCGTACATTGATATTATGGCTACCGAGTCCAATCAAATGACAACTTCAGATGGTGGCATTATCATCTCTTGGAATGAATTAATCCAGCGTGCATTGGAGAAAGAAGCCTTTTTGAACAACTTTCCGAATTCCAATCGTGCATCAACAGTGAAGCAGTGGTTATTTGTTGAATATCTGTTTTACGGAAGTGACAATACGCCTGCTTATGATTGGTACACGGAAGAAGAAATCCGCACCATGGACCCTGAGGTGAAAAAGGCTTACGAGAAAGCTTTGGCTAAGCGGGAGCCCAATACGGAGAGTGTTCTTTTGGACACCATGGAGAAAATTTTACTAGTTCTCAATCAGAACAATGATGAGCTTACACCAGAAGTGAGAGCAATTATTGAATCTGTTGAACAACACTTTGCCCTTGAATAATAAGGTGGAGCAAATCACAAATGGAGTGCAAAAAAAAGCGGCAATCCTCGGAACAGAGGTTGTCGCTTTTCCGTTTATATATCTAGTCCTTACGTTCTGATCAAAGAGTTGTCGTGTGTACCGATATAAGTTTGTTCGGATTCACGACGAGGTAAACACCCTCAATCCGCTCCCCGGAAGAGTCCAATTCCAAACAGAGTACCTCGGACAACTGTCCTTCTTTCATCAACGCGAGTTGAAGCTCGCCATTGATCCACATCGGTACCCATTCTCTTTCACGCAATCGCGTAAGGACCCGCCGCGAGGTCAGAAGGGCAAGCACGCCTTTGTGAACACTCATCGTTCTCATAACAGTATGCACAACACCACCGCCATCTGCTGTAAATACAGGCTGATCCGCCAATAATTCGAGCATGGCAGAGACGTCATAACGAAGGAAAGCCGTTGTAAACCGGCTCAGCATTTCGCCTTTGGCTAACATATCCGCATCACTCTGCTCGATCGGGGGAAGTCTTTCAGGCAAGTTCCGTCTAGCGCGGCTAAAGATTTGACGGCAGTTACTTTCCGTTTTGCCCAGCCAATCCGCTATTTCGGAATAATCATATCGGAACGCTTCACGAAGTACAAAAACAGCCCGTTCCATGGGCGAAAGCCTCTCCAACATGACCAGATAGGCGTAGGATATCATTTCTTTCTTCTGCATCGTTTCCTCTGGCCTATTTTCCACTTCACTGTCACCAAGGGGCTCTGGCAACCACTCACCAATATAACTTTCCCGCTGGTTGCGGGCGGAATGAAGCAGATTTAAACTTCGGTTCACAACGAGTCTGGCAATGTAGGACTTCGGATTACGAATATCCTGAGCAGACGTGCTTTGAATCCCCGCAAAACAATCCTGCACAATATCTTCAGCTTCTACCACACTGCCCAGCATGCGGTAAGCAATTGAAAATGCATAATTTTTATAACGAATATACAATTCACCAACGTCCAGAGAAGACACTTCAGGCTCATTGGTGTAGGGATTGGAATTCATAAGAATGGCCTCCTCTGGCATGGTGCGTGTATTTTTAGTTAAAGCAGCCCGGATACATTCCTGTTGTAATCGCAATCCGGTTCCAGTTATTAATCGTGTTAATGGCTAGGATCAGATCCACCAGTTCGGATTCACTGAAATGTTCGCGGACCTTGTTGTACAATGCAAGGGGTACACCCTGTTCCGAGATTCGAGTCACGGCTTCAGCCAGCTCCAGCATAACACGTTCTTGATCCGTGAATAAAGGTACTTCACGCCACACACTTAACAAGAGAATATGATCCGCGTAATCTCCCATTTTCATCAGATCTTTGGCATGCATATCGAGACAAAAGGCGCAGCCATTGATCTGAGACACACGGATTTTTAACAACTCATACAATACTTTATTTTCAAATTGCCCGGATATATACTGCTCCATCGCCATCATCGCTTTAAAAGCGCCTGGACTCACTGCTCTGTAGTTCGTTCTTAAATTCATTTCATTCGCCTCCGTCATTTGGTTTACATACTGTAGACAAACGACGGCCGGGATCTGTGACATACTTTGCGAAAATCTTTTTATTCCCACCAAAATGTATGCTCAATTAACAGATATTACACTGAGATTCTAACAAAACATCTCCATATATCCATCCATCAGTTAAAGAAATAACATCCTAAAAGGTTGTTCTCTTTTACTACAAGTAACATCTGACGTAATGTAATTCCGAAAATTTCCGTGTTCATGTACGGTTTTTGCTGTACTGTTTGTGATTTCAACCAAAAGTAGGTTGGATATATTGATACTTTGACCAAAAGAGTAGTAACATACGTCTAATTAAGTTAACTTTTCTGACATGAAAAGAGAAACGTTATTCATATTGGCAAGGAGTGTTTTACTATGATAACTACCAACGCAAACCCTAATGTGACGCCCGAATTGCCTAGAGGTTGCACCTTCACCGCTGAAGACTGGCATGTATTATCACAATATTGGTATCCAGTAGCACAAGCTACCGAAGTAACAGACAAACCACTTGCTGCTCAATTACTCGATGTGAAGCTGGTTCTCTATCGAAGTAATGATCAGGTTGTCGTAGCCAAGGATCTTTGTTTTCACCGCGGGGCCCCACTTAGCAAAGGCTGGGTAGAAAATGGCGAGATTGTCTGTCCTTATCACGGTTTCCGTTATAATTGTGAAGGAAAATGTACCGCAGTACCTGCACACCCAAGTTCCAAAATCTCACCTAAGCTCAAACTCATTGTGTACCCGGCAGTTGAACGTTATGGCTTAATATGGACTTCACTGGCGGGAACGGAAGAACAGATTCCATCCTTCCCTGGATGGGATGATCCAGATTATATCAATATTTTAATACCCAACTTTGATATTGCTGGTTCCTCTGGACGACAAATGGAGGGCTTCCTGGATGTATCCCATTTTGCCTATGTGCATACGGAAACGTTTGGTGATCGAAACAACACAGAAGTCCCCCAATACAAAGTGAAACGCGAGGGGAATGAGTTACTGGCCGAGTATTGGAGTACGGTGAGTAACTATGGCAAAGGGCAAGATCTGGTTGCACCAGAAGGTTTCCAATGGTTGCGCGAGTTCCGGGTGTTCCCGCCCTTCGCAGCTTCGCTTACAGTGCACTTTCCAGGAGAAGACAAGCTGAATATTCTCAATTGTGCTTCCCCGATCTCTGCCCGGTATACACGTCTATTCTGTCCAATCACACGCAACTTTGACAAAGACGCTCCGATTGAAGACACAATCAAGTTCAACTTGCAGGTATTTGAAGAAGACCGTGAGATGGTCGAGTCACAGAAGCCGGAGGACCTCCCCCTTGATCTGCATGCCGAGGCCCATATTCCCGCAGACCGTACTTCAATTGCTTATCGGCAATTATTAACGGAGATTGGCTTGGGACGAAATTACACTTCGTAAGTAGATAGTATAAATACTAAGGTGGGTCTTCAAACTCACGTAAGCTATCGAGATAAATTTATTAAGAATTTGTCAGCATCTAAAAAGTTTTGAAGTCCCATTGCTGCGGGTTGTGGCGAATAAGTTGAGAATATTCTAAGGAACATCAGACACCTTATTTCCCAAAATCCCCGATATAAACGCATCAATCGGCTTATTTATTCTCAAATAGCGTGTCTCAGATTCTTTAATTTCTGGGCACGCTTCAAATCCTTGATTTAAGACGCCTGCGATTCGTTAGCGCTTCACACTTCACTCTAAACACGTTCAGGTATGCATCGGCTTTCGTCAAGTAATGAAGACACCCTTAATCAAGAAAAAGAAGCGTCCTCCAAGGCCAAGGGACGCTTCTTTTTCTATACCTAATTCAACTGAAGTACCTATGTGTACTAGATAAACCTCCCCTTATAAACCGTCATCTTTCCTCTTGAATATCCGTATTCACAGGAAGCTCTCTATAATACGGGCAGCCCGGTTCGTGGATAATACGTGGATCGACCCAAGTGCCCCAGTACGGAAGCCGGTTTACGTAAGGTTGCATATTGGGCAGAGTATTTGGTGCCATGTTTGGTTGTGCATTTGGTTGCATATTCGGCTGTAAGTTTTGTTGCATGTTTGGCTGTACGTTCGGTTGTACACTTGGCATTACGTAAGGCTGATGATTCACATTTGGAGCACTGTTAGAGACAGGAGCAGTCGAAGTCTGGCAATCGGCTGGCGGGCCAATAATCACTGTTTTTTGGATGGGAGCCAGCGCTTCTTGAACTTTTTTCTCGTCCAGACAGTACGTATAAGCCAAAAGTTTTGCAGGTGTAAGACGCAAGATGTCTGAGCCAAATATCGCCTCAGGCACAGGAGCATCAAAGATCGCCAGTAAATGCGTATGATCTACAGTAGCCACTTCATAGTGCCACCAGCCTTGAGGTACATTAGCTACCTGCCCTGGTGTAATTGGGAAATGAAGCAACTCGTTCGTAAACGGATTAATGAGTGAGACGACTGCTGAACCGCTGATGCAGTATACCAGTTCTGTTGCATTCTGATGAATATGAGGTTCAACCACATTGCCTGTGCTAAGGAAAATATCCAGTAAAGAAGTATTGCCGAGGGTGTTTAACTGGTTGATGGACAGAGAATTAATGTAGTTGTTCTCATCCTTCTTGAATAACGGGTTTTTGCTTAAATCATAAGTAAATTGAGTGCTTGGTAAAGTGTAATCCATGTATGAAGTTGCCAAAATAAAACGCCTGCCCTTCGCTCTCGGTTTAGGTCATAACCTATATGCCAGCTTATGCCCAGCGCCCAGATCCGTGAGCCCATTTCCGCCAAGTTTTGATCGCATAACAAATATCCCTGACTCGGATACCCGGAGCAGGGATATTTGGCTACATGTTCTTTTTCATTTCCCAGACTTCTTCCCAAGAGGTACCAAATGGAATATTCATTAAGTCTACATACTCCAGCCAGTGCATTCGTTTGACAACATCCGGAGTTCCCTTAATTAGTGCATTCGTCACCAGTAAAGCGCGTAGATTCTTCAGTTTTTCCAATTCAGGAGGGAATTCACGTATACCAGAATATACAATTTCGAGATACTTCAGCTCACTTAATTCACCAATTTCAGGTGGAATACAATTTAATCCCAATTCAGTTTGTGGTTTGGGCCTCCAACCTGGTTTAGATTCAAAAGGACTCCCACAATAAATTCTTAACTCTTGAAGATGCTTCAGTTTCTTGATCTCAGCCGGAATACGCTCCAAATCAAGCGTTGTAATGACCAATCTTTCCAATGAGGTCAGTTCGAACAGACTTGCAGGGAGCGAATACAGATTCTGCTCAAAAATCGTCAACTCCTTCAAGTGCTTCAACTCCCGAATTCGTTCAGGAAGTTCACTCAATCCATGTAAGCTGATATCCAGCTTATCAGTCTGATGCCTGATAGCATCGTCTAGAAGGTGATCGATTTTTTTATGACGGTCCAACTCAAAGAACAAACCCGGTATCCTCTCCATAAGTTCACTCGCTTCTTTGTATGTAATCGTCATGCCGTACATATGCTCGTGGGCCACTGAGAAGAAATAATCATTCCCGTCTTCCGTCATAAAACAAAGATCATCCGGCAATAAAGGATAGCACCAATCATGAAAACGATTGGCTTCTTCTTTGAGTACTTGACCCGATTCCGGCGTACAGCGATATGTATAATAGGTGCCTTCTGAATAATAAGCCCCGCTTTTTAACATCATCTCTTCCATCGTAGCACGTTCAACTAAATAGGGTTTCAATCGCTCTAACACACGAACTACTTCGGGTATTTCGCTCTCATCGTACCTTTGTCTGTCAGCCAGCATAAAACGATCTGTTTTCTCGATCAATTCATCAATCAACAGTTCGTAGGCAGTTCCTTTTGGATCGGTGTGAAAAGCTACGGCCACTATAGATTCCTCCTCATGACTCTATATTAATTGTTCTTCAATCTGCTGTATCATCTGAAACCACTGTGGCATAGGCTGATATCATCAATCCAGTTATTGGAGGCTTGTTACATGGCATACGGCCCTGGTTCAGTGTCATCCCCGCAACCTGCGGGTTATCCTTACCCTTATTATCCACCGCCACCACCACCGTATCCTTACCCTTATCCCTATCCATACCCGCCTATCGTTCCTGTTCCACTACCATATCCGATTGGTGGTCCTTGGTGGCACGGTGGATATCCCGGAGGTGGTTACCCCGGTGGACACCCTGGTCATTTCCCAGGAGGTGGCTATCCCGGCGGACCTCACGGAGGTGGACCTGGTGGGCACGGTGGTCCCCCAGGCGGCGGATTTCACGGACATCGTTTCTTTCAGTGGTAATCATAAGACTTATGTAAAGTTCAGGTTCAGTTCAGATAAAGGAGCTGCTTCGGCAGCTTCTTTATTTTTAAGGAATTGTCTAATCGTTCAGGATTTAATATGTGATCTCATCCATCCCCTTCAGATTATGGTTCGACATACTGAGAAGATCCATGAAGCTAGGTGTTAGATAATAGACAAAGTCCGGATCGTGCACGTACATAATAATCTGCCCATACGTCCCTTCCTCCGCTGGATCGAAATCGAGCATTAGATACAGTGAACCTCCCGCAATCGTTGCAAAAGGAATCCATGGTTTATGGAACAGGTATGGCTTGATCTCCGGGTCCAACTGCTTCATTTCCTCCACGGAATAATACTCTTCCAGCTTCTCATCCACTTCACAGAAGTATTGTTTGGTCTCTCGAATCTCTTCCAATGACATCAGATAAAAGGGGGTACATCGGCCCGTCTCGGCATCACCCGGGTACAGCACATGCAACCCGTAACCACTGCCGTCTTTCCTCTGGTAAAAGGTACGAAAATCGCCAGGTAGCCGGACGCCATACTCCTTTTTGAATAGATCCAGACTTTCCTCGGATACCCCTTCCCGATGTTGATATTCCTCGTACAATTGGCGAATCTCTTGATCCTGTATTTTTTCATCCAGCAAGCGATTCAGCTCGTCCATAAGTACGTTTAATGTTAGATACGACTCCGGTTTCACTAGATCTCCCCTTTCTCAGCTCTGCCATTCTCTTCTTGCACATATTGATGATATTCCCAAAATGCTTCTTCCTCTCCACCGCCTTCAATCAGAACCATAACTGCGTAAGAAAACATATTAAGCCATTGTTCCATCAATTCCACCTGTTCGTCCGAAATGAGGTTGTTGCTGCGAAGCATGCCCTCAGGTTCAACAGCCCAAGCACGTGCCATGTGACTAATTCCCCATAGACAAGCCATGACTTCCCGATCCAGTGTAGGCTGTTTAAGTTCTGTTGCCAGAACCCGCAATATCTCCATCAGTTCATGAAAATTCTCCTCAATTAAATATCCACGGTAAGGCCGCAGACTGCCAATAAAACCGTTATCCATCTTGGGATGACTCAGGTCATCATAAGAAAAGCAGTGACATTTTAATAACGTTACAGCCTCTTCACGTTCCATCCCTTCACCCCTTACTAGGTCAAAATGCTACCTCACCAGCGCAGAGGTTCTTCTCCACGCCACAACACATACCGCTCCAACTCACGAAGAGTGCCTGTACCGATCCCGTACTCGTCCATTTCTTTGGAACGAAGATCGAGCACATGCAACATGCCACCATAGGTGCCAACTGCAAGTTTGGATCGCTCTGGTGATACGGCGAGAGAATAAATCGTACTACCTACAAAATGGCGCCATACTTCCTCTCCCTTGCTATTCACACAATACAGATAACCGTATGCATCTCCAAGCACCATGCCCTCCTCTATTTCAGCTGCTGCATACACACGTGCATTCTCATCCATCACTGGCCAATCTTCCTTTGTTTCGTTGCCTGCAATTGATTCCAGCGGGACCTGTATCGTGACCCCGTTATAGAAATGACATGCGTTAAACCAGACGGTCTGGTTATCACTGGTGAATGCTGCATAATGAGGGTAGCTCGATTCTGGATAGAGAGAGTATGTCTTGCTCAGCCGACGGTCCATCACCATATGATTGCTCCCTTGGCTGCCATAGGCAATCCATCGACCATCCCGAGATACCGCGGCATGCCCCATATCTATCTGTGTATCCTCTAACTCATATTCTTCGATCTCTGCCAGATCGGGATGAAGTAAGGTCATTTGATCTTCCGTTACAAGATATATCCCGTATCGTGAATGTATAAGTAGTGCCCTGCCTTCATCCATAGGGATAAGTCCCTCTAGTGTACCTTCGGGATGCTCACAATCCGCAAGTGATTCAATCCGAGGTGAGGACGACTGTATCCGGGATTGAATATCTACCCAACGATATGTCGCTATCTCTTGTCCTTCCAACTTGCGATCTGGCTGACGAATGACACGAATCCCATCCGGTCCTGCAAGTGCATAGTCCAATCCGTCTGATGAGCAACCTGCAAAAGTATACGAAGAAATCAACTGCCATCCGTGCTGATCCATCGTATAGATCTGACCATTCTCTGTGAAGATACCCGTGTTCCATACACACGTTTCTTCGTTCAGATAACCCACAACTTTGACCGCCTGCATGGAAGCCTGAAACGTCTCGTTTAGTGGCCACGTCGCTGCTGGCAGCTCACGTCGGAGCACCTCCACGTCACCGTGGAGATTGGCCTGTCTCACCATATGGAATACTTCAGTACTCATTCCGCTTCTGGAGTCTCCCTCCAGCTCGGATTCATCTGGTTGCTCTCCAGCCATGCTTCTCCGGACAAATGCATTAACATCCTTTGCATAACGCTTGCCTTCATTACGCCACTGTTCCGCGATGTCTTCCTTTAACCACTTCATAGGTTTCCCTCCACTCTAACCCTGTTCATGTACCGTACAATGATGTGCTTGCAAAAACAGACTGATATCGTTATCTGTGGCCTCTTCAGCACCGTTTTTTTCTTCATAAAACAAGGCAACTTCTCTTCCAGTTGCATAGTTAAAACGTACATATCCGCCCATTGACGCCATAAACAGCTTGCACATGTACTCATTCTCCAACACAGCGTCCCACTCGTATTCCGTTTTACATTTCTCTGCCAGTGCCTGCATTGAACTTCCCTGTTCCGTGCCTGAAAAATGGTAAAACGCATGCTTCCGCAATTCATTCCACGGTTCATAGAATGATGGGGCTATCGGTTTATCCTGACGGTAATACCCACAATAGATTCGGTCCAGCGTTTCGCCAAATTCAGTCTCCGAGCATGTCCATAAGGTGATATTTTCATCATGACGCGGTAGCCACAATAGCCCGTCAACTTCAGGATGAACAGCAAGGAAATCTCCATCTACAGAACTGCCGATGGTAATGCACTGCTCAAGTTGATGCAGACTTATAGGCGATTCATCCGTATGTATCCAAAAATCATATTGAACAAAAGGTTTCAATACTTCTGGGTCTGGCCTCTGCACATTCATCCATCCCGTATAGGTACCTTCCCCGTAGTGTTCAATCCAGTTGCGGTATGACAAAGGCAGCGAGATGGCGTGCTGTTGTTCAAAGTGATCCAGTTCCTCCGCTGGAACCGGCTTAAGTACACGGGATACAATATACATTTGTCGACATCTCCCATCTCAATTTGGTTCATTCGCTACAGATCTAAGCCAGTTCTTCCTGTACAATGTTAGTCCATACCCCTTTACGATTCAGAATACGAATGGCAAAGGCATCATATCCATCACGTTTGACCTGATCAAAATGCATGCGTTCTCCCGTAATCAGTTCATATGCGCCATTTTCATCTACATCTTCGCCGAACTCTTCATCCCAAGGCACATTGTAATAGGCCGTTAATTCCACCTCAAAGATGTCCTCTCCTTCAACATCCAGATAAGGGCGAAGAGGTCTGTCACGTAGTGTTTCTTCCGAATAGGTCTCACATAACATGGCATCATATCCGTGCTTGGCGGCATCAATCAGCAGATAACGCTCACCTGTGACGGTATGCTCCGCATGTACAAGAAGCGGTGTCGAATCATGCCAGGTAATCAGATCATCTTCCATTAAGTCACCATAATAAAAAATATGGAATTTGTCATGACCATCACTCGTTTGAAGTTTGCCTTTCCACTCCACTTCCTCGGAATTTATGTCCTCGTCTTTTCTTGTCAAACCTTCCAGATAAGCAGGTCCGTGTTGCACACCATACTCATTCATCATCTCGCCTCCGATTTGTTCATTCGAATGGTTACCACTTTGTGTTCCTCATCCACTGTCAGTTTCACATCGATGTTTAACTTGTCGCGAAATAACGCCGTAATATTGATATAAGGATCGCGGGCAGCTTCGCTGCCACTCCCACTGGTACGACTCATTCCCTGATGAATAATGGATTGTACGAGCAGTTTATCCCCCTTGCCAGTGTTATCGTAGGAATAAATCACCTGCCCTTCCTGATCATACAGATTCAGAACGGTTTTAAAATCATTGGCGTTCTCGTACTTTTTCTCGGTCTGCACATAGGCGTGGTCCGTGTGTTCATAGTTTACAGTACCTTCCAGATACGGATTGTCTCCCCCGGGCTTCACTTCATACTCCCGATAGGCCAGATTAAACAGATATTGGAGATGATTCATATCGATCCGGTAATAAAGCTGGCGGTTATCCTCTTGTTTATCCATCGCTGCAAAACTGTTAATCAGCGGCCAGGCTGCATAGGACTTGCCATTCACATCAACCGCGAGAGCATAGTCAGATAAGACTGTCTGTTTTTGAAATATGCCATAAGTCTGTAAAATAAAATAAGCAGGAATCATCAACATACCCAGAATGATTGCAAAAATAGTTAATTTAAATCGTAGTTTCATGTTTCACTCTCCCTTGCAGCTTTAACGCTTCATCTTCGCTTTCAGTCTCATCCAGTCTTGTGCTGAAGCTTCGACAGTGTACGCACAACCATATCCCTGTTCTTCGCTTCCTTAATATAAGCCGGGATACTGTGTGAAGCTGTTTTTAAAGGCATGTTTCCAGGTTTTTCACGCAGATCTGCGGAAACATAAGCGATGAGATAATTTAAGTGCTCCCGATTCACTGCCCATATTATTTTTCCTCTGAACTCATCCAGGAAGTATAGTTCCAATCCGAACACAGGATCTTTCCCTGCACGAATCTCGGAAAAATACCTTCCGTATATCGGCTTCGCATGTAATTCAACCTGATTAACAGAACCACAATGTGGACATTCCACATGGGTTGATCGGTGAGACGTCTTCTTCTCGTCTGAGACCTCCACGTTAAACCAACGTTCACATACAGCACAATTCCCCTTGGCTTTATATTCATACACTGGTTCTTCAAGAGCTTGAGCGTAACATTCAAAACACTTCCATCCCAGTTGATTGTTCCGTTGTTCTATAGATGCGTGTCCACCGCATTTTGGACATTTCACATCAACCTGCTCGCCCCGACGAAGTACCGAATAGAAACTGTACTTATACGCACCTTCATCTTCGAAACGTTTCATTCCGTATCCACCCTTCCTTCTGTAACTAAGATATACACAGCCTGAAAATACGTAACATTTACCAATCCATCTCTCTAAAATTATATGTAACTCCGTTCCTCAGCACAAGAATGGAAGCCAGATTGTTGAAAATGGCTCTAATAAGACATACCCAAGTGTGTGCCCCGTCACACCAGCTCCTGCCTCAATAACGTAATCTATAACTACATAAATACCGGATTGAAAGAATACCTGCTTTTTATATTGTGAAAAACATCACTTAGTAAAGGTTGTGCACCTATGTTCTCCTTCATAAATATATATAAATGGTCACTCGTATTCGCCATATTCACAGCAACTCTCTCTCACTGTAGTTCCACCGATACGATTAAACCTGTTCACAACGATGAAGTCTCCTACTCTGCGGCCAGTCAACCTCCAGTGGACCCAATCATTCGCAGAGAAGGAACTACGGTATATATTGAAATGACGGCTCAGGTTACAGATGTCGAAATCTCCGAAGGTGTGATCTACAACGCCTGGACATTTAATGGTACTGTTCCGGGACCCGTTCTGCGAGTGACCGAGGGAGATACGTTGGTGTTCACGTTGAAAAATAAAGATTCCAGCTTGCCTCACTCCATGGATTTTCACGCGGTACACGCTGCTCCCAGCAGCAAATTTATTGATGTTATGCCAGGCGAGGAAGGCACGTTCACCTATCCCACCTCCTCACCCGGTGTATTCATGTATCACTGTGGAACCAAACCAGTTCTGGCCCATATTGCGAACGGCATGTACGGCATGATTATTGTTGAACCCAAGACTGGATACCCATCTGATCACTTGGTTGATCGTGAATATACCCTTGTTCAGAGTGAATGGTATAAGGAACATGACTACGAATCTTTTTTGAATGGGGAACCCGATTATGTCGTATTTAACGGCAATGATTATGGATTAGTAAAACATCCCCTGTTAGCCCAAGTAGGAGATACAGTGCGGATCTATGTCAGTAATGCCGGACCCAATGAAGTCTCATCCTTCCACGTTGTGGGTACCATTATGGACCGTGTGTATACCGATGGGAATCCACGCAACATCCAGTATGGCATACAGACGGTTATGCTTCCCGCAAGTGGTGGAGCTGTCGTAGAGTTCACCGTAACCGAAGAAGGGGATTATGCAATTGTAACCCATCAGTTCAATCATGTAGCCAAAGGCGCTGCCGCTGTTCTGCGTGTGACCCAGGATGGTACGGATCACGGTGGAACCGCAATGTCTCACTAAGACATGACAATAGACAATAATTATACCCATTCTGAACAATTCGAGGTGATGAAACGATGATCTGTACACACGAAGCGAAGGATGCCTGTTTCTCCAAAGTATCTCTGTTCCAGCATCTTGATCCTTCCGAGTCTGCATTGCTGATCTCCCTTCTGCATACCCACAAATATAACAAAGGCGAAGTTGTCGTCCAGGAGGGCGAACGCTCAGATACGCTCTACGTGGTCCATCAGGGATGTGTAAAGTTATCCAAATACAATGAAAATGGCAAGGAACATATTATCCGGTTTCTGTTTCCCGGCGACTTCTTCGGACAAGATTCCCTATTACACCAAAAACCACATGCTGCGCACGCTGAAGTTCTGGAGCCTTCTTCCATCTGTTCTATAAACAAACATGACTTTGACCAGTTACTTGAACATGATCCGAACCTTGCTTACCATTTCCTGCTCGCCATTTCCAATCTTCTCCGTGAAACCGATGAATGGAACAGCTCGCTCAGTGCGATGACAACGGAACAGAAGATTGCCAAGCTGCTTTTGTTCTTCCACAACCGGAATCATGCAAAGCATGAAATTCGATTGCCTGTTTTCAAAAAAGATATGGCCCTGCTGCTCGGGATCACGCCGGAAACACTTAGTCGCAAACTTGCCATAATGCAGACCCAGGGATTGCTTCAGGTTACAGGGAACTGCATCCTTATTCTTCAATTGGAGCAGCTCAGGGAAATGGTTCCGTCCTGAACTAAAGATTATTCGCACGAACACCCCGAGGGCAGAATGACCTTCCCATCACTGTTAACGTGTGAATGATTACTTCAGCTTATATAGCTTTGGGACAAGTATTATATTACACATTGGATGTGAGTATCGTCACAGTGAAGCTTAGCGTTACAGTATACAGTTAAGAAAAGATCTACAGGAGGTTTATACGATGAATACGGTTGTTAAATTGGACAAACAGATCATTATGCACAAAATGCAGGAGCTATGTTCACTGCTATTACAAGATGAAGGCTACAAAGAGATGCGGGACATGATTGATCAGTTTGCAGCAGATGAGCAAGCCACAGCCCAGTATGAGCGTTTTATGGAAAAACACCAGGCACTGGAGGAAAAAGAACGGCAGAATATTGAGTTGCTTGCCTCTGAAATTCAGGTGTATGAAGAGGAAGAACGTGCTCTTTATGATCATCCCCTCATTCGTCGGTTTATCTATGCTCAACGGGAGTTCAGTCAGCTACATCAGCAGATCAGTCACTATTTCACGAAATCCGTGGAATTGAACCGCCTGCCCGAAACTAATGAACTAGGTAAGGAAGCTTGCGGGTGCGGAGGAAGCTGCTCAGGCAGCCATTAATATCATCCTTCGTTTAAAGAATAAAAAAGAGTATCCGACCAGAAATCATTCTGCTCAGATACTCTTTTTATATCAAGTGATTGGAAGCTTATTCTGTCATCTACAGATCCAACAACAGCGATACGAGCAATCCCATGGATGCAATCAAACCCACAACTGGCCCGCCCTCTTCAAATGCTTCAGGCATCATCGTTGAGCAGATCATCGCAATGATTCCGCCACCTGCAAATGCACCAATTGCTGCCCCCATCTCCTCTGGGAGCTGCTCCAGAAACAGATATCCACCCAGCGCTGCAAGTGCAGAGATCAACAGTACACTCAGCCACATCAATATGATTTTGCCACGGCTGTACTTGCCTTGTAGTCCAACCGTACTGGACAGACCTTCAGGAATATTGCTGACAAAGATCGATACCACCAGCACCACACTGACACCGTTGCCAGCCAATAAGCTGGCTCCAAGCATGATGGATTCCGGTATCGCATCCATTACCGTGCCTGCAAAGATCCCGAGGCCGCTTTGATTCGAGTCTCCCGACTTTGCCGAACGTTTGCGCCCTGCCCCTCCTTTTGCAGAGACGAGCAGGTCAAACAGGGTATACACGACGGCACCTGCCGTAAATCCAATGGCTGTGGGTATAATCCCCCCATCATTCAGCGCATCTCCGAGAAGTTCAAAGGTTGCTGCACCGATTAATGTACCTGTCCCAAAAGCCATGATCCAGCCAATGACTCGTTTCGGTATCTTCATAAACAATGCTGCGAGTGCGCCTATAACAACCGCTGAGGCAGAGATGCCGCCCCACATGAATGCAGTCCACATCCGGGCCGACCCCTCTCTTGTTCAATCATGTTCTAACTTCTATCATTCCATTAACCCTCGCTGACCAATTAAAAACAATCCTGTAACGTTGTGATCTATATCACCTGATGTGTTCAAAAATCACGCTATGATGAAATGATGCGGATTACAACAGAATAGACCAGAGCAGGAACTGCACGGCTCCAATGATTTCAATCATACCTACCTTCATAGGGCGCAGTGTTCTGCCAGCATATATGAAGGTGCGCACAGCGGAATATACATAGGCCAACGACATCCATGGGTTTCCGATCACAATGGGTATGATGATGATAAGGATATGTACCAAACGCGTTAGCATCTGCCAACGCTTATTTGTTCGCTCTCGAAAGACCGATTTCACAAAGAACGTACTTCCTGTAAAATGTAAGAAAGAAAACAAAACTACGATCACCATGCCATGGTCCCACTGCCCACCTCCAATGAGATAAGCCGCTGCTCCGCCTAGAGAGAAGACCAGCATGGCACAAAGGTCATTGGTAAGCGAACGTTCTACTTTATGTCTAACATGCCAGATGTTCACGAGCAACAGGCCGCACAACACAGGGCCGAAGAATAACAATGAGGTATGATCGAGAACGGGTGGGATCAGACAGATTAGAGCCACTGAACCGTAGATTGCAGCCCATTTGTAGAGACGATGCCGATTGGCATTTTTTTTCAAAGACTGTAGTAAGGGTACGCCGTTAAATATAATCCAAGCCAGGCTACAAATAAAGGCACATGCAGCCAATGCGGTCCACTTGCAATCATACCTACCAGAAAAGGTACACTAACCATGGCCCAGCCGCCATGTTCATGAGGGATAACGATTGTATGCGTAGTGGTCTTCACTTCAAAGTTAACCTCCTAGAGTTGAGTGATATCGTAATTCTGAAATATAAACACAGAGAGGAAAGATTCTCATGAGCAGGGTAAATAAAGATACAGCAGCAGAGTTTCTACAACAGTTCCCCATCTTCCAGGACCTTAGCCCTGAGGAATTAAAGCAGGTCGAAGATATCGCTATTTCCAGAAGCATTCACAAGAAAACGGTTATTTTCAGCGAAGGTAGCGAAAAAGAAGCTGTTTTTTTCATTCGTACCGGCATTGTAAAAGCTTATAAAACGGATGAGAATGGACATGAACAGATTGTCTCTTTCCTCAAAACAGGAGATATGTTTCCGCACACCGGCTTTTTCAACGCACACCCCTACCCGGCTACCGCTGAAGCGATTACCCCTACCGAGCTACTGGCCATTCCTGTCAGATTATTCGAACGATTAATGCTCAGTACACCATCGATTGCGATCAAAATTATGCGTGTACTCGGTGACAAAATACGAGAATTACAGGATAAATTACAAGTACTCTCTGGTCAGGATGTGCGCAACCGTGTGCTTTCTTTCCTCTTAATGCTTGCAGAGCAACACGGACAGATGGTCGGAGACCAGATTATGATCAACCTGCCCATGACACATCAGGAGTTCGCCAATTCCATCGGAACTACCAGGGAAACAGCGAACCGGCTTCTAAACCAGCTTACGAAAGAGCATTTGCTCGAAGTGGATCGCAGCCGGATTATCATTCTTGATTTACAAGCATTGAAGCAACAAAGGGATGCTTAACCACCCAGCTCCACTGCTGGTCCCCCCACGCCCCTTACACCAATCTCTGTGTGCAAAAAGAGACCTTAACGCCTGCAATTGATGTTAAGGTCTCTTGCTGTATGCACAATTACTGACGCATGTATCAGGCTACTGTGAGCTCTGGCCTGCCCATGTCACTGAACATGCCCGCATAATATTTGACTTCGCCGGCTTCATTACGGATCGCCGTTATACTCAGCCATTCCTGATAGACTTCCCCGTTTTTCTTCCGATTCCAGATCTTACCTTGCCAATATCCTTTCTCACGTAATTCCAACCATAATTGGTCATAGAATCGTTTATCCTGCTTGCCGGATTTCAACAGACTTGGCTTCTGTCCAACCGCCTCTTCAGCGCTGTAACCAGTGACTGCAGTAAAGGCTGGATTCACGGAAGTAATCACACTGTTCGTATCTGTAATCAGAATGGCTTCAATCGTATTCTCCAGAATGCTGGCAGATAACTGAAGCTTCTCTTGGTAGAACATCCAGATCACAAGTACAAGGCTGACCAGCGCAATCTGTGACAACGCCATGAAACCAATGGCATAATGCCCCGTCATGTTATACAACAAAGTCAACATCAATGGTGGGAAGAATCCGCCCAGACCACCCATAGCCGAGATCATGCCATTCGCTACACCTGGTTGTTTAACGAAATACATTGGCACTAATTTGAAAATGGTCCCGTTACCCGTCCCTGCGCATAAGGCCACAGTCAGGCATCCAATGGTATAGATATAGAATGAGGGCGCGAAGGATAATACGATTGCTGCAATCGTTAATCCGCCGAAGACAAACATTAATATTTTGAACGGGTTAAATCGATCTCCAAGCCAGCCTCCAACAGGTCGCATGATGGTAGCAACGAGAATGAACCCCGCTGTACGAATACCTGCATCGACTTTGTCCATCTGGAAGTGACTGACTAAGAAATTTGGCAAATATACCGTAAACGCCACGAATGAGCCAAAGGTCAGAAAATAAAATAAGCAGAGCAACCATAGTTTATTGTTGTGTGATATGGCCTTCAATTGTTGCATGAGCGGAACATTAACACGAGTTTCCTTTTTGTCCCCCAGAGCAAAATTCAGCGCTGCCATCCCTAGTAGCAGAATACTGTAGAGCAGCACCGTCGTAGACCATCCCATTTGATTGGCGATCAGCGGGGCTCCGAATGCAGACAGTGCTGTACCCAGGTTACCAATTCCGTAGATCCCATTAACAAATCCATGTCGCTCTTTCGGATAATATTTGGGCAATGATGTTACACCGACGGAGAAGACGGCTCCCCCAATACCGAGGAATAGTCCACCAATCACCAGATCACTGAACGACGTCGCACGGCTAATCCACCATACAGGAGCCAGCAACAATACAAAGCTGATCATGAAAATAATACGTGCCCCATATCGATTCGTCCAATAACCAATCGGAATACGGGCAATCGATCCGATCAACACAGGAATTGCTGTTGCCCATGCAAGCTGAGAAGACGTAAGCGCAATATCCTCTTTTATAAATGGCATCAGAGAGGACAGGATAACCCATACCATGAAACCAAGAACCAGACTTGCAGTTTGCAAGGGCAGTTGAACCTTACCTTTATGTTGCATTTACATCGCCCTTTCCTTTTTTTGTTCCTGATTCGGATACACAGCTCCATCTCTTCTGCGATACAACACATAACTGCGTTTCAGGTAACCCAGTGGCATACTTAGCATGTGAACCAGACGAGTGAATGGAAACACGCAGTACAGTACAAAGGTAAGCAGAATGTGTACTTTGAAGTTCATTGGTACCGTCTGCATCAGAACCGGATCAGGCTGGAATACGATCAGACCGCGCAGCCACGGATTAATTGTTGTACGATAGTCGAAGCCTGTGTGATTCACCGCATTAGCCGAGGTTGCCAGTATTCCGGTGACAATGACAATGATCAACATGGCAAGGGCCAGCCAATCCCCGATGCTGCTTGTGGCCCGCACTCTGCGAGCAACATAACGGCGAACTAGCAAAATGACTGCACCTGCAAATGCAATGATCCCCGCAGGCAATCCTCCTGCAATAGCCATCATGTGATATCCTTCATCACTCAGGCCGATCCAGCGATAGAACTCCACCGGGACAAGCAGACCGGCAATATGTCCACAGATTACGGCGAAAATCCCGATATGAAAGAGTAAACTGCCCCATTTTAACATGCGTTTCTCCAGCATCTCACTGGACTTGGACGTCCAACTGAAGGGATTCGTCACATATCTCCAGATCGTTGCCGTCACACAGAAAACAATGACCATATACGGAAGAGCACCCCATAACAACAGTTCCAATGTACTCACCGATTCCCCCTCCTCATCTGAGCCGCAATCTGCATAAGATCTTCAGGTTGTTGGTTAACTGCTTCTTCTTGTTTGGGTACATCAGGCGCTGGGGGCTCAGGAATGACCTGTAACATCAGACTGAGCAATGCTCCATATGGGCTGTTCTGTCCGGTAATGCTCTCGGTCATCGTGACCAGAGCCTTATGGCAACTGGAGAGCACACCCAAGGCATCTTCCTCGGGAGCCTCAGCTACAAATTCAAGTACCATAGGCAGATAATCCGGCAACTCACTTACTTCCATATAAAATCCCGCAGCTTCATATCTGCGTTTCAATTCGATCAAAGCCGGGCCCCGATCTCGTTCATCGCCATGAAGAGCATACGTGAGATAGAGGTTACACTTTTTATCAAAATCGAATGTTCGAACGTAAGAATCCTGCCACTCAATCGAGCTAACAGCCTGTGCTTCATCTACAAATGTCAGCAGGATCTGGTTCATCGTCTCATCCGAAATGGACTGTATAGCTCCCTTAACGCCTTGCAGTCCTTCTCTCCACGCTGTATCGGGATATTGCAACAGATAAGAGATCAGTTTACAGACCATTCTTCTCGTATTCGTATCGTAAAACAGAACCTGACCTGTTCCTTCATTGGGTTCGATCGTCATCGTTGTCATTGTCTCCTCTCCCATCAGAATACCCCGCAAGAACCTGGACCACCTGCAAAATCAAGTCCGCAGCTGCCCTGTTCGCTGAAAAGATCTTCCACTTCCTCACGGTGAGCTGGCGGGATGACAAAACGGTCATTGTATTTCGCAATGGCAAGCAGGCGGTACATGTCCTCCACTTCTTGAGCATCCATGCCTACTCTTTCCAGCAATGCTGATTCACTGATCTTACCCGTCTGCTGATTACGCATGTGAATGCGCATAACTGCCATCTTCCGCAGTACTTCACGGATTCGATCCGTATCTCCTGCCGTAAGCAGATTGGCCAGATATTCCACGGGAATACGCATGTTATCAATCGCCGGGAAGATATCATTGGCCTCCAGCGAACTCCCCTGCCCCTCTACCCGATTGGTAATCGGGCTAAGCGGTGGAATGTACCATACCATCGGCATGGTGCGATATTCTGGGTGAAGCGGGAGCGCAATTTTCCAATCAATAACCATTTTATAAATAGGGGACTGCTGCGCTGCAATAATCCAATCCTCTGGAATGCCGGCCTCACGCGCTTCACGAATCACCTCAGGGTCATTCGGATCAAGGAAAATATCCATCTGGGATTCATAGAGATCCTGGTCATTTTCAACCGAAGCCGCGGCTTCAACACGGTCTGCATCATACAGCATCAGGCCGATATAACGGATACGTCCCACACAGGTTTCGGAACAGATAGTTGGCAGGCCCGCTTCAATCCGTGGGAAACAAAGGGTACATTTCTCGGCTTTGTTCGTCTGCCAGTTGAAATAGACTTTTTTGTAAGGGCAACTGGATACACAGAACCTCCATGCGCGGCATGCATTTTGGTCAACCAGTACAATCCCGTCCTCTTCCCGTTTGTACATCGCTCCGGAAGGACAGGAGGACACACAGGCCGGGTTAAGACAGTGTTCACATATCCGTGGTAGGTACATCATAAATACCTGTTCAAAATCCATTTTGATCGAGTCTTCGACACCCTTCATATTGGGATCTTCCATCCCCGTTACATGGGCACCTGCCAGATCATCTTCCCAGTTCGGACCCCACTCCAGATTCATATATTCACCGGTAATCTGGGATTTCGGTCTGGCTACAGGCTGATGCTTTTTCTCCGGACTGTTCGTCAGTTTCTCATACTCGTATGTCCATGGCTCGTAATAATCATCAATGGTAGGCTGATCCGGATTATGGAAAATGTTAAGCAAGCGTCTTGCCCGTGTGCCGGACTTCAATTCCAGTTTGCCATTCTTCATCTCCCAGCCACCGCGATAACGCTCCTGGTCCTCCCATTGTTTCGGATAACCGACCCCTGGCTTGGTCTCCACATTGTTCCAGTACATATATTCTGCACCTGGACGATTGGTCCAGGTGTTTTTGCAGGTTACGCTACATGTATGGCACCCGATACATTTGTCCAGATTCATGACCATACTGACTTGTGCTTTAATCTTCAAGCCAATCCACCTCCTGCAGTTTTCTTATGATGACGTTGAGGTCACGCTGGTTGCCTGTCGGGCCATAGTAGTTGAAGCCATAACTTAACTGGGCATAACCACCGATCATATGTGTTGGCTTCACATGAATACGGGTCGGACTGTTATGCGTACCACCGCGTGTTTGTGATATTTTGGTACCTGGAACGTTAATGTGACGGTCCTGAGCGTGATACATGAAAGCCATGCCGCGAGGAATACGATGTGTTACTACGGCTCTGGCAACGACTACCCCGTTACGGTTGAAGCATTCGATCCAGTCGTTGTCGACCAGTCCGGCTTCTTCTGCATCTTCGTAGTTCATCCAGATTGTCGGGCCGCCTCGGAACAAGGTCAACATCGGCAGCGCATCATAGTACATACTGTGAATCGACCACTTGTTATGTGGTGTCAGATAATTCAGGACAATTTCCTTGCCACCTTCAATCGGACGTTTGCTTTTCGGATGGAACGGTGTATGTTTCAACACAGGTTTAAATGTCGCTAATGTTTCTCCGAATTCGCGTAGCATCGCATGATCAATGTAGAACTGCTGTCTGCCCGTCAATGTACGCCATGGAATCAGGCGCTCCACATTGGTGGTGAATGGCGAATATCGACGTCCGCCTTTTTCCGATCCGCTGAAGGCAGGCGAGGTAATGACCGTTTTCGGTTTGGAAGTGATCTCGTCAAATGTAAAACATTCCTCAGACCGTTCCTCAGCCAAATCTTTCAAATGAAGTGCCGTTTTCTGTTCCAGCGCTTCCCACGCACGTACCGCCATCTTGCCATTTGTTGTACTAGACAAGGTCAGAATAGCCTCCGCAACATTACGGTCTGTGCTCAGATCCGGACATCCTTTACCAATGCCCTCCTTCCGGTTCACACCGAGAATGCTCTTGAGCTTCTCGTACTCTTCACTCGCAGACCAGGATATGCCTTTGGTACCGATCGGTTTGTCCTTCACAACAGGTCCCAGACTGATCATTTTGTTGTATACGGCAGCATAGTCACGTTCCACGACCTGAATATGCGGCATCGTTTTCCCCGGAATCGCTTCACATTCTCCCGCGCTCCAGTCCTTGATCTCTCCGTACGGTTGAGCAAGTTCATCCGGTGAATCATGCAAGAGCGGTGTAGCAATGATCTCCTTCTGAGGCCCATCGAATTGCTGCGCAGCCATCTCGGAGAATACACGTGCGATTTCCTTGAAGGTATCCCAGTCGGAAAGGGATTCCCATTGCGCGGCTACTGCCGGGTTGAATGGATGAACGAACGGGTGCATATCCGTACTGCTTAGATCGCTTTTCTCATACCAGGTCGCTGCTGGCAGTACAATATCGGAGTACATGGCTGTACCTGCCATCCGGAAATCCATGTTGATCATCAAGTCCAACTTGCCTTCCGGTGCTTCATCCACCCACTCTACATGCTCTGGGCGCAGGCCATGATCATCATCGTTCAGCAATCCATTCGTTGCACCGAGCAGATGTTTCAGGAAATACTCATGTCCCTTGCCGGAACTTGAGATCAGATTCGCTCTCCAGACAAACAGTACACGTGGGAAGTTCGCCGGATCATCCGGTTGCTCGATCGAGAACTTCAGATTTTTGTTCTGCAATTCAGAGGCCACATAAGCACCGATCTCATCCTTCGTCGTTGCTCCCGCCTGTAGCGCATCCTGATGCAGATCAATCGAGTTACGATTGAATTGTGGATAGGATGGCAGCCAGCCCATACGTGCAGCCATCACATTATAATCAGCCACATGCTGGAACCGCGGTTTACCCTCAAGCGCTGAGGTCAACTCTCCGACTGGGGTCTCCTCGTATCTCCATTGATCTGTTGCAAAGTAGAAGAAGGAGGTTCCGTTCTGCAGACGTGCAGGTCCAGTCCAGTCACGAGCAAAGGCAATCGTCTGCCAGCCTTCAGCCGGACGCAATTTTTCTTGACCGACATAGTGGGCCCAGCCTCCGCCGTTCACACCCTGACAGCCAGTCATCAGAATCAGGTTGATAATGGCACGATAGATTACATCAGAGTTATACCAGTGGTTAATACCGGCTCCCATAATGATCATGGACCGACCTTTGGTATCGATCGCATTCTGTGCGAACTCGCGTGCAATCTGTACGACGGTCTCTTGGTCCACACCAGTGATTTTCTCTTGCCACTTTGGAGTGAATGGTTTTATCTGTGCTGCATGCGAAATGTCGTCTCCATAGTTAATACGTACACTCAACTGCTCCACACCAGTGACTACTTCTGCTGAGTCCGCAGAACGCGTCATTACACGTTCAATTCCGTATTTGGCAAGTACCAGATCGTATACAGCTGTTACTGTAATCCATCGATCCTCAAGCCATATTCGACGTACAGGAATCTGCCGCTGCATGACATGTTTCCCCTCATCATCAAAGTACGGCAGTTGAATCGTAACCAGATCATGATGAACGCCAAGCATGGATAGTCTTGGATCAATCGGCTCACCGTTCTCTACCTGTTCCATTTTGAGATTCCATGTGCCTTCTTCACCCCAACGGAAGCCCAAACTTCCTTTTGGCATCGCATAAGTTCCACTGTTTTCATCGTAAACGAGCGTTTTCCAAGCCATGTTATTACCTGTAATGCCCAGATCTTCCCCAACGAGAAATCTGCCTGCTGTGTGTACGCCGTCCTTTTCTTCCACAATCAGCAGATTTGGAAAGTCCGTATACTGTTTGGCATATTGCATGAAATAGTCCGTAGGCTTTTCAATATAAAACTCTTTCAGGATGACATGGCCCATAGCCATTGCCAGAGCGCCGTCCGTTCCTTGTTTTACCGACATCCATGTATCTGCAAACTTCACATATTCGGCATAATCCGGACTAATTGATACCACTTTCGTTCCCCGATAACGTGCTTCAGCCAGGAAATGGGCATCGGGGGTGCGCGTCATTGGCAGATTCGAACCCCATACCAGAATGTATCCGGAGTTGTACCAGTCGCTGCTCTCGGGCACATCGGTCTGATCGCCCCAGATCTGAGGTGAAGCCGGTGGCAGATCCGCATACCAGTCATAAAAGCTGAGCAATGGTGATCCCATCAGGGATAGGAAGCGCGACCCTGCTGCATAACTGACCATCGACATGGCCGGAATTGGAGAGAAACCAATAATCCGGTCAGGCCCGTATTCTTTGATCGTATGAATCAGTGAAGCGGCGATAATCTGTGTCACTTCACCCCATGACGCGCGAATTAATCCACCTTTACCCCGCACCGATTTGTATCTTTTCACTTTGGCCGGATCATCCGCAATGCTGGACCATGCTTGAACAGGGTCACCATGCGTCTGAAGCGCATCACGCCACATGTCCAGCAACGCACCACGTACGTAAGGATGTTTGACACGCAGTGGGCTATACAGATACCATGAGAAGCTCGCTCCACGTGGACATCCCCGTGGCTCAAATTCCGGCATATCCGGTCCAGTTGAAGGATAGTCGGTAGCCTGCGTTTCCCACGTTACAATGCCGTCTTTCACATAGATCTGCCAGCTACATGATCCGGTACAATTGACTCCGTGTGTGGAACGCACCACTTTGTCATGCTGCCAGCGGCGGCGGTAGACATCTTCCCAGTCCCGGTTGACCGGGGACATCTCACTCCATCCTTCCGCACTTTTTTCACGTTTGGCAAAATATTTGAGTTTGCCCATCCAAGGCATGCTTTTGTTACTCATTGTTGTCCTCCCACATATATGACCTGTTGATGCAAGTCCTGACTCCTGAACTGCTGTTGCTAACCCCCGATTTGCGACATATGTCGCAGCGTTGGCGTGCCGCCGATCTGTTGCCCGTTTAAGGCTTTTAACATGTCATGTGTTTCGGGTTTGGCTCCGAGCGCCTTGTAAAATAAATCCCGCACCGCCTTGTCATCACCTACGAGTGGACGAACATTGAACTCATCCGACCAGTAGAGACAAGGTTTGATATTTCCATCTGCCGTCAGCCTGAGCCGATTGCAATTCCCGCAAAAATGGCTACTCACCGGGTGAATCAGACCAAACGTTCCGGCAGCTCCCACAATGCGATAACTGTCTGCCGGACCATTCCCGTAAATCTCTCCACAGCTTTCGTAATCCCATCGTGCTCCACATGTTTCCAGCACATGTTCGAGAGGCATATACCCTGATCTCCAACCATCTCCACTTTCTCCAATAGGCATGTACTCAATAAAACGAATATGAAGGGGTTCATCCCGGGTCATCCGCAGAAAATCTTCCACCTCATCGTCGTTCACGCCTTTCATCAACACCACGTTCAGCTTGATCGGATAAAATCCGGCCTGTTGGCTGGCCTTAATTCCATCCAGCACACGCTGCACCTTGCCACCTCGAGTAATGCTTGCGAATCGTTCTGGCTTCAAAGAATCCAGGCTTATGTTCACCCGGGTTAACCCCGCAGTCTTTAGCAGATCCGCATAAGGTGCCAAATAGATACCATTGGTTGTCAATGCAATGTCCTCAATTCCTGGAATAGCGGATAACATCGCAATCAGTTGATCCAGCCCCTTGCGAACAAGAGGCTCCCCTCCGGTCAAACGCAATTTCCGAATGCCCAGTGGAGCAAGCGCCTTAACGATGGACGTGATTTCTTCATAGGACAGGATGCGTTCTGTCGGTTCAAATTGCATTCCTTCCTCCGGCATGCAATACACACAGCGGAGATTACAGCGATCCGTAACCGAAATTCTCAAATAATCATGCACTCTTCCAAACGGGTCCATTAATGTTGATTCCATACACGTACCTCCCTTCTCTAGGGTGCTGTCTTCATATCAGCCGAAGGAGGAACCTAATCTTCCTCTCATCCAGTGTCATCTTGACGCTAAATATAAGGATGTCTCGCTCGACGAACTGTGCAAAATATCACAAGAAGTGAAACATAGCGCACAGTCGCACATTTAATTATGCTCCGCAACCCTTTTCCGAACAGGATTCTAATCTAAATAAGGCAAAATTATGGCAATAGTAAATGTGTGAGCAGGCTCACACAGCCCTCTCTTCACGTTTTCTATAATCAAATTGCAACACCACACTATCCCTATTTGGAGGAATGACACATGAACACATACGCAGCAACCATTAATGCCACGGAGTATCCACCGCATTTGAAACATAAAGTTATTTTCGAAACGTTTGATCAGTTGCAACCACAGGAGTCCATGCTGCTCATCAACGATCACGATCCCAAGCCCCTTCGATTCCAGTTCCAGTCCACACATCCCGACGGCTTCAACTGGGAGTATATTGAACAGGGTCCTAAGACGTTCCAGGTCAAAATCAGCAAAATATAGATTGGAGCTGAACCGCTATGGCGCACGTTGAAATCATTGACGATACTACACTTCGCATTACGCTGCGGCTGGAAGACGCCACAACCATGGTTCAAATGGCGCAGCGTGAGCAAGCGGAATATGCGCAAGAGATTATCACCATTTATGAGAAAATGCCTGTATTCGAATATACTCATTTCTGTTTCTACGCCTATGACAGTGCAAGACTATTTGAGCGTGTACTCGGAATGGACCCGAAAGCCTATCTCTCCTTCTCCCTCGATGCGCCAGAGTCATTCTTCTATGCGCTGTACGGTGGAATGGCCGCTCTGTATAAATCGTCTCTACAGTTGGTAGAGGCGGATGTAGCCAGTGCAGGATCGGATGTGAACGCACATGTCTCCATCTGATGTTCATATTGTTGAATTGGATGTGCGTCCTCATCTGAGTAAAAAGCTAGAGCCGTTCCAGCTGATCATGGACACGGTCAAAGGCCTTCAGCATGAAGATGTCTTTGTACTACACGCTCCATTCAAACCAACGCCTCTGCTTGGTATTCTCAAGCTGAAAGGATACTCCAGCACATCGGAACGAAAGGGTTCGGATCACTGGGTTACCACGTTTGTACACAAAAAAAATAAAACCGGTGCAAAAGCATGTTCTGCAATGGTTTTATCTGGATCGGAAGCTGATTCTGATCCAGATTCCGACGAAGAATCAGCTTCATGCAAAGGACATCCGGGAGAGCAAGCTGTTGCGATTGAAAACTTTGAATCTCTACAGGCTCCCACCGTTATACTCGACAATCGCGGATTGGAACCGCCACAACCCATGATGCGAACACTTGCCGCACTGGAGCGTTGCAAATCTGGGGAAGTCGTGTTGATCCACAATGACCGTGTACCTGTATTCCTGATTGAAGAGTTGAACAATCTCGGTTGCCTCTATACGGTCGAGGATCAAACGGATGGCACAGCCAAAGTGAGAATTGAAAAAGGGTAAGGAGGCGAACGCCATGTCCAGGTTGCCGTTTCTTTTTATCATCACGGGCATCTTTGGATTTGTAATGTATCATGCCTTCTCCCTGCTCTCGCTGACAGGCTGGCTTGGTGATGAACTCAGAGGACCCGAAGGCTGGTTTCACGCTCATTTGTTTGTGCTTGGATGGGCAACGATGCTGGCCATGGGTGCCGTATATCAGTTGATACATGTTATTTTGCAATCCAATATCTATAGTCTGTTTCTCGGTTATTGTCATTATTTCTTGTTCAGTATCGGTATCGTGGGCATGTTATACGGCTTCATTCGTGCAGATGTCATATGGATTGCCGGTTCTGCTACAATCGCGCTTTCAGGCATTCTATTGTTCGGGTGGAATATGACCGTTACCCTCATCCGAGCTTCACAGTGGAATCCGGTGACGATTAGCGCCGCCTGCGCCTGCCTCTATCTGGTGCTCACCGGGTTATCCGGTATGCTAATGGGTCTGAATTTTGCCTTTGGTGATTGGAATGGCTTGCATGAACGCTTGTTCGGCGCACACATCTGGATGGGGACACTCGGATGGTTTGGCATGTTAATTACCGGCTTCAGTTACAAAATGCTGCCCATGTTCTACCTGTCCCACAATTATTCCATTCGATTGCAGAAAGCGGTCTTGCTCCTGTGGAATGCAGCTGTAATCACAGGCGTTGTCGCTTTTCTCACAGGCATCAAGGGTGGCTTGCTCTGGTTCGCGCTTTTGCTTCTAACCGCAGCCCTGCTCTTCTATGTGTATCACTTGGAGCAAATTCAGGAAAAACGGCACAAAAATAATCCGGGTCCAGGCATTCGCTGGTCTGTGTATGTAAGCCGTGGGCTTGCTGTATATGCTGTTGCCCTGCTGATCTATTCCGCGCAAGGGACTGAGCTGCTACTCCATCCACGTGTTGTCCTGCTGTCTGGATGGGTATATCTTGGGGGCTGGGTGTCTCTCACTATACTCGGGTATGCCTCCAAAATCGTGCCTTTTCTGTGGTGGACCCACAAATATGGCAAGCAAGCAGGCAGACCCGGAACACCGCTAATGGCAGGTATGCTGAGTGAACGGTATGTCCATTGGGGTATGCTCGCCATGGTCGCTGGAAGCCTTCTGCTTGTCAGTGGAATTCTAATTAATCTGGCAGAGGTCATGATGGCTGGGGGGACGATTTTGTCTCTTGTCTCCATCGTATATATCGCAAATATTGCTTTGGTATTCAGGCGTTAACCTAAATAAGGTGGACTGGAGAGTGAACATCATGGAACAAACGACTCATTTGCTGGAATGTCTCAAGGAAGTATATGACCCTGAATTAGGTGTCAACATCGTTGACCTGGGTCTGGTATATGAAGTAAGGGAAGAGCCTGAACGGGTTCATGTACGGATGACGCTGACTACACCGGGCTGCCCGCTGCACGATACGATTGTCGGTGCCGTGAAATGGGTGTTGCAGGAAAATACGAATAAGACTGATATTGATGTACAAGTCGTGTGGGAGCCACAATGGTCTCCACAGCTGATGTCAAATGAAGCCAAAGAAATGCTGGGATACTTCTAGGTAGAATGACCCGTGACCGGATGAATGAACAAATTGCTGCCGGAATACGAAGAAGCGTACTTAAGATCTGATACTCTCAGACCCAGGTATGCTTTTTGTTTACCGATGGGAACGTACACTTAATCTACTACCCCAAGATTGCTAGAAGGACGTGTATTTAAGAAGAGTATTCTTTAATAAAAATAAATAAGGAAAACCCATAGTCGAGTTCCCCTTATTTTAAGTGCCGATCAATGAATCATTTTATGGTTTATGGGTTCCTTGATACTGAATGTTAGATGTCCTTTGCATACGAAGCTGCTGGCACTTTGTTTAACACCACGAACAAACGAACTTCCTGATCTCCTGTATTATGGAATGCGAACTCCACTTCACCGTCGCAATGAATTACATCCTCTTGTTTTACCACTTGTTCTTCACCATCCAGAATAAGTGTGCCAGTACCTTCGACCACCAGCAAAATAACGTCTGCGCCCGGATGTTTATGAACGGGAAGCTGCTGACCTGGCAGAAAATGAAGTACAAAGGTCACTCCTCCACCCTCTTGGAATAAAACCCGTTTCGTAAAACGATCCTCACTGAATGCTTTAACTTCTTGCAATGACGTAATACTCATATCATCGTCCTCCTCGATAATGTAATCTGTTGATGCATTCATCTTAACGCAAGAAAGCCCGCGATTCCTTGATCTGAATCAAGAAATGCGGGCAATCAACGGATCATGTTCTGTACCTTATAATCATTCATTTCCTGGATGACTAAACCATCATTTTGCGCAGAGAAGATATATATCTGGAACGGATAACAAAGAAATAAAACGTCTGTGCAAGGACAAACGCCCCAAATACAGTCAACACCGGAACCGTATAATTGGTAATACCAAATTCAGTCAGGAATGGCTTAACCACGACCAAAGTTTCAATGATAGCTACCCCGATCGGTAAAAAGAACAGAATGGCAATCTGAACGGTGGATGATCGTTTCATCTCGTCGAAACTGAGACCCATTTTCGAAAGAGAGTGCACCATTTTTCCATCGGCTTCAAGATCGGTATGCAGTCTGAAATACAGAAAGCTTGCCGAAGAGATGGAGAAGATCAATCCGATAAATATGCCCAAGAAGGTAAATAGTGCTGTACCCTGTCTGTATCTTTCAAAATCTCCATATCGAGTGGTCAGAAATCCGGAGTAATTCTCATCCGAAGCATTATCGCTTCGAATGGTATCTGCGGACGAAAGTAACTGATCGCTAACCATGGCTTCCGAGGAGTGGCGGTCAGGTACCGCATGACCCCAGGCAGGAATCTGATACAGAACTTTGCCAGATAATCTATTTTCATGGATCTGTTGTGTGATCTCTTCAAACTTCTCATCCGGGAGGACAACTACACCTGTTGAATAGATCAAGGTTGCAAACCGTGTCTCAACATCCGTGGCTGTAACTCTTGCTTGCATCGGGCCAGCTTCTAGATTCAAGGTCAATGTGTCTCCTTCCGCATAATTGCGAAACCTGTTTCGATCGATCTGAGCCTGATCCTTCTCATTCCGCGAATCTACGAATAATGCTGCACCTGAATCCAATTGGAATGTCTTTTTTCCTTGGATCGTATTGAATCGGTTGTAATGACTGAGTGGCATGACTGAGACAGCACTCTGATCTGCATCAGACCAGAAGTACTCCAGATACACTTGCTGATAATCCAAGCCTGCGGTTTCAAGTGTCGAATCAATAGCGCTCATATCCATTTGATCCGATGGTGTGTACACATTGTATATGACTGGAAAATCGTTGTTGGTAAACTGCTCCCGATTCTCCTGATCCAGTGACAAAATCACAACTGCACTCATCGAAGCAATCGCAATGACTACCGTCACCATAAAGAGCATCCGAGCATTATCCTTCATTTTGTAACTCATCTCTGAGATCCATAACAGACGAGTACCATGCCATACCGTTTTGCGATTACGCTTTAATACCCGTATAATGAGCACGGAAAGTTGTGAGTAGAAAAAATACGTCCCCGCGATGCCTGTAACTGCTGCGAGCAAGATCGTACCGCCGCTCAATTTACTGCGGAGTACTACAAATCCGATTGTAAGTAATGTCAGGCCCAGAAGTGAGAAGAACCACGAAGCTTTGGGTTCTTTTTTAGGTTTGCTGGTCCCTGTCAAAAGCTCTAACGTCCGTTTATTTCCGATAAATATCAATGTGAAGAGTGAAATGCAGAAAAATAATAATAGAAAGGCCCCAATCGTAATCAGCATCGCTTTCACCGGAAAATAAAAGGGCAGATCTTCCATCCCGATAAAACGAGTAGTTAACATCAGGAACAGCTTCGACAATAACAGGCCTCCGCCGATACCTGCAATAATGGAAAGACAGCCGATCAACATATTTTCCAATATGACCAATTTCCGAATCTGTCCAGGCTCCGCACCAAGTATGGTTAGAATGCCAAACTCCTTGTTCCGTGATTTGAGAAAAGCACTGATGGAATACATGACAAAGAAAAATGCAAACACATATACAATAATTGAAGCAATCTGCATCCCCATTGCGGTTGTGTCACCCATCGGCAACTCGGTCACATACGGATGATAGATGAACACTGCATAAGCGAAGAAAATCATGACCATAAACACACTGCTCAGAAAAAAAGCAATATACGCTCGCCCATTCCGGCGAATATTGTTAAACGCGAACTGAGGAAAGCTCATGTGAATTCCCTCCCCAGAAGGATAACGTATCAATGATCCGCTGGAAGAACGTCTGTCGATTATCTCCGCGGTGTACCTCGGCTGCCAGTTTTCCATCCTTGATGAATACAATTCGATTACAATAACTTGCAGCAAGGGGATCATGTGTAACCAGCATAATGGTCGTTTTCTCCTGCTGATTAATCTGTTCAAGCGACTCCATGACAGCCTGAGATGAAGTGGAATCCAATGCACCAGTGGGTTCATCCGCCAATACAATTGAAGGCATATTGATCATGGATCTCGCAATGGCTGTGCGCTGTCGCTGTCCGCCCGAGATTTCGTAGACTCGTTTATCCAGAATGTGATCAATCCCGAGCTTGGCTGTAATGCGTTGTAGTCTACTCTCCATCTCCTTCAGTTTGACCTTGTCCAGTGTCAATGGGAGTACAATATTCTCGGCAACCGTCAGCGTGTCCAGCAGATTGAAATCCTGAAAGACAAATCCGAGTTCCCGACGTCGGAACATGGCAAGTTCTTTCTTTTTCATATCAAACGGATTCATGCCATTAATCAATACTTTGCCCGAGCTGGGTTCATCAATGGTCGAGACCATGTTTAACAATGTAGTTTTGCCACTGCCGGACGGGCCCATAATACCCACAAACTCACCTTGCTTGATTGTCAGATGAATATCACTAAGGGCTTGAGTTTGTACTTTACCCTGATATACTTTGCTCAGTGCTGATACTTGTAACATTTCCATACGTATTCCCCTCCGAATCTATCGTTCTATATACGTTATTACTATTCTTATCCTAACGGACCTCCCGTAACGGCGCTATCGAATTACCTTAAACTTCTCTTACAACCCGTTTAAGGTTTTGTTCCCCTGCCTTCTCCATTACACTTCTGTGCATGTAAAAAAGTACCTCACCCATGTGATGGGCAAAGCACTCTTTACTTTGGAACTTTTGTATGCATCCAACTGAATCTAACCAATGTTCCTTCATTCGGCTCCGAAAGCAACTCTACCCGGTTATCCAGGCGTGCACTGATCTCACGGACCAGATATAAGCCCATCCCTGTGGATTCGTGGTATTGCCTGCCCCGTTCACCTGTAAAATAGGGATTGAATACGCGATGAATATCCTCCGACGAGATGCCAATCCCCTCATCCTGAATGTCCAGGATGGTACGTTCTTCCTGCTGGTAGCCGGTTATGATCACTTTTTTGCCTGATTTTCTATCGGAATAGTTCACTGCATTCGTCAGGATCTGGGTGAACATGAACCGCAACCATTTGGAATCACTGTAGATCTGAAGGTCGCCCTGCATACGGATATCCGGCGTAATGCCTCTGCGAATAAACAAACGTCGGTTCTCAGCTATACTGCTCCGAAGCACATCTTGCAGAGAAAGCAGCTCCACACGAAAGTCCCCTTCGAACTGTTCAAGCCGCGAGGAATGTAAAACCATTTCAAGTCCTTTGCGAATCTTATCCAGCTCATCCTGAATACTTGCAGCCGTCTCATCTTCCACATCCTCCAAGGTCAGTTGGATAATAGACAACGGGGTCTTCATCTGATGAACCCAGCGATTCATGAATACCACCTGCTGTTCCTTGCTAGTACGTAATTGACCCATCTCGTTCTGCCGATTACGCTCCAGTTCATGTAATAATTCCTGGATGGCTTCCGCCACGAGCGAATTTCCAAGCGTTTGGAAAGGCTCGTTTACCAGTTTACGTGGTTGTTCAAGCAGACGATAATACGCTCGCAGCTGGAGGTAACGTATGATCAGATAGACCAACAGCACAACAGTACTGATCAGCATGCCATAAAGGACAATCTTCATCGGACGGCCCTCACCAGAGAGCCAATACACACACGGAACCAGCAGCATCTGCAGCACATAAAATCCGATTAACATCTGGTGGTCTTTCAGGAAAAGTCTCATTTCCCTTTTCCCTGTGCGGATGAACCCAGATCCAACACACGATAACCCGCTCCGCGAACCGTCTCCAAAATCTCTTCTGCCCCCAGCTCCTTCAACTTCCGGCGAACGCGTGTAATATAGACATTCAACGTATTATCATCGATAAAATGCTGATCTTCCCACATCTGTTCAAGCAATTTTTCCCGGCTGACCACTCGTCCAGCCTTCGCCATCAGCGCTTCCACCAGTATCGCTTCCTTCTGTGTCAGCTCTGTTGAGCGTTCATCATATTCCAATACGAATCGCTCAGGATAGAGGATCATGGGACCATTCGTAACTGTTACTTCCTGCTGAACAGCAGCATAAGAACCATAGGCTCTGCGCAGCTGACTGCGGACTTTGGCAAGCACAACTTCATATTGAAAAGGTTTTGTAATATAATCATCCGCTCCATGCTCCAATGCCATAATCTGATCCATGCCGCTATCCCGAGCGGATATGAATAAAATGGGACATATGGAATGTGTGCGTATCTGTCTGCACCAATAATAGCCATCATATTGAGGCAAGTTCACATCCATCAGCACAAGATCCGGTGCCATCTTTACGAATTCATCCAATACATGACGAAAATCTTCTGTGACCTGTACCTGAAATCCATTTCGGGTCAGATAAGCCGCCAGCAATCCTGCTAGCTTGGCATCATCTTCAACCAACATTATCGACTGCATCGTTAACCCTCTTTCCGTTTCCTGACGTCAGTGTATCACATCTAGTTACCCATTTTAGTTGGAAACGGCTTGGAAATAAAGGGTCAGACTACGAGACGCCCCCTCTTCTCTGCCAAACCAATGATAGCCTCCACCCCTGAGTTGAACTCAAGAAAGTCCTGCTCGACCCCGTCGCTGAAAATAACTCCATCCTCCGGCATCTGGGATACAATGTGCAATGGTTGCTTCGAATGGATCTGTCCAAACACCAGGTTGGCCGCTGTCGTTCGGCTTGGAAAGGGTTCTCTTACTGAGAAATACAAGTACGGCGCATCCCAGTTAAAATGACTCAATTCCCTCCTGCTTCCATGAATGGATGAGGATGCAACAGCAACCTCATCTTCCGAATTCATGTTCTGCCACGCCGCCGATCCTACAATTCCGGTGGCTCCAGCCAGCACACTTTTGAACCAACCTGTCGATCCCATGCCTGTGGATACAATGATACCGCTGGAGGATTGTTGTTCTAAGGATGTACCCAAACGCACTTCATAACGTGCCGATACATGTGTCTTTCGACCAATGAACAGATCGTTGACGCCATATAGATACTGTCCATCATTGAGTTCTACTTTGGCGAGTGTGACTTCTTTCAAGGTTCTCTGTTTTCGAATGACATCCGGGACAATGAAGCTCAGATCCTCCACGGTAAAAGGTAATAACACCCCGTCCCACCGCATCGGGTCCGGGTTCACACCAATGAGCGGTTGCTCGGTTACGTATTTGAGGGTATTAGCTACAAGCCCATCCTGTCCAACCACAACCACGATATCCTGCTCTCCAAAAATAAAGTTCGGTACATGTTCCCGATCAATGGTCTGTACACGGCCCAATTGCCCCAGTTGCTGTTGCGCCTGCTGCACAGATAACCGATAACGACGGTCTTCCTCCATATAATCACTGAAGTCGGCGCCCAGACGTTCAATATAAAACTGAGCTTGCTGCACCGTATTATATCGAACCACCAACTCTTCCAGTCGGGTACGACGCTTAACGAGAATGAGCTTGTGTTCGCTCATTCGATCGTCCGGCGCAGCCTGATGACGTACTGATTTCCCTGCTTGCTCTGCCTGCTCTCTACTTCCTAATCTCATCGCCCTCTACCTCCCTGATCTCTGCCCGGCGCGGGAGACATCAACCCCTGCAACAGATCCGGCGAGATATTAAGCTGTCCGATCTTGCCTGCATTTTCAGCCAGTTCCTGGAATGCAAGTGCAATCAACTTATCGGAATTCATGCCCATGTTTGCCATCGCTTGCAGTACACTCGGCTGTACATGTTGCAACGAATTCATCACGGCAGCGATCTCATATGCTTTGGCATCGGCTTCCGCATTGTGATTGGCAATGGTTAACTCAATCAGTTGCTGCTTACGTTCCTCCATCGCTGTATTGAACTGAAGTTGCTCTTGCTCCATCTCGTTTTGTTTCTGTTTCACCGAGCGTTCTGCCTGCAATTGTGTCTCACGAATTTGCTGTTTTTTTGTCTCCACGGCAATTTCGGTGTTCAGTTCGTTCTCCTTCACTCGTCTCTCCTGTTCAATCGATGCATTGCGACGCACATACAGCGCTTCATCTGCTTGACGTAAAATCTCTTCCCTCGCTTGTGCTTCCAATGCACGCATCGTCTCTTTATTGGGCAGAATGGCCAGGATGGATAGACTCATCAGCTCAACGCCCAGTTTCTCCAACTCTTCACTTTGCACAACTTCGCGTTTCATGCTGCTTGCCAGCCGTTCACTGGATTGAATGGCCTCCTTCAACGGCATTTTCTCCAGATATTTCTTGGTTAGTACTTTCGCTGTGGTGATTACCCGTTGGTCCAGTTTGCCGGTGTCGTCTGAAATATACCGATTCTTGCGCAAATTGTATGTGTAATTCAGGCTCTGTGTTATTTTCAAATAATCTACAATGCGATAACTTAGCTGTCCCTGCACAGTAACGGTCTGATAGTCCGCCGTAATCTCTTCGAACATAAAAGGTACATCCACCGAGGACACGGGTAGCACCACTACCGATGTGGTGGGCTCATAATAATAGAAGGACAATCCAACACCCTGACGTTGTACCTTACCATTTTTCACCTTCATGACATATTCACTGGGTTGAAACTTCGCAAATCGGAATCCAAACATGGCTCATTCCTCATTTCTTAATATTATCGTTTTGATATTATCGAAATGATAACAAACAAATTCGATATTGTCAATACGACATTAACAAATATTCGTATGCCTATATAGAGAACCGGAAGTAGTCTGAACCTCTTTTTTTCCGCAAAACAAAGAGACCGAATCCGTTGATTCGATCTCCTTACCTGCTTCGTTATATTCTAATATAGTTGTTCCATCAATCTGGCGACTGCAACAGCCCCTTGTGCTCGGTTCGCTGTTTCTTTCGGAGCAAACGTGCCATCAGGCATACCGTTAAGCAGTCCAAGTTGTTGCATCGAAGTTACAGCTTCTTTGGCGTATGACGCGATCTCGTCGTTGTCTACAAATACCGTATGTCCTTGTGCAGCATTGTTCGCATTTTGATCACGTTGGGCAACCTGCAGCGCTCGATTCAGCATAACGGCCATATCTTCTCGTGAAATGCGTTCGTTGGCCCCGAAGCTTCCATCCGCTCGGCCTTGAATAATGTTCATCTCAATGCCAAGTCGTACTGAATCGGCATACCACTGCCCTTCCTTCACATCCGTTGGGAGCGAAATGGATGCATCGGACTGGCGTGCATCACCAATGCCTTTAACTATCATTTGCAAAAATTGTGCTCTGGTCAGTTCACCTTGCGGGGCAAAACGTGTTGCGCTCATCCCCGTAATAATTCCCTTACCGTAGAGGTCCTGCACTTCATGGAGAGCCCAATTGTAATTTTGCAGATCATGTAATGGCACTTCAACTTCTGCAATGACATAACTGCCGGATTCCAGCGGTTTGAACGCCATCGTCTTCGTTTTGTCATCGTACTTGGAGTACGTAACAGGTGTCATCTCCCCAGTTGGAGATATGGAATGAACGATCATAACCACATCATTCAGCTTAGGCTCTTCTACACTGGATAGAGCAACTTCAATTGCTCTGTTTGTCCATGATAATGGCTTATTGTTCATTAACAAATTCACATCAATAATTGTATGATGACCGATTGCTGCTTTTTGAGATGTGGATAGTGCATCTGTTGATCCTTTTGCCACTACAATGTCGAACGTTCCCGCAGTCTCTGCAATGGTTAGCGGCAGTGATTTTAGAGGAACACGAACGGTAGTCTGTCCTACGACTACATCCAGAGATTTTACTTCCTCGGAACGAACCCATGCTGCCAATTGACTTGCAGCCAATTGGAACGTAACTGTGTTGGCTGTATTAGGAACGTCTGCGACTAACTTCAATGTACGATTTCCTGCATCCATGGACTGCAGTGCCTGAGTTAATTGGGATGCAGCCGGACGAATCGAATACTTGTCATCCACGGTTGCTGTTCCTTTTATCGTGATTGAACCCTTCTCTGGTGCAGTGCCCGATCCAATGGGTGGGGTTACATCGGGATTCCCTGTCGAAGGAGCTGTTCCCGGATTGGAAGGTTGTGAAGGTACACTCGGTTGAGATGGCTGACCAGGGCCAGGTGTACTATCTTGACGCACAAGTTTACTCATAGCATCTTGTAACGATTGATCTGCATTGCTTACATCTTGCGTTGAAGATTCAACATCCAGCATGAACGCCTTCGCTTCAGAAAGCGCCATACTGAATACATTCCAGCTTGAAGTCGTGTATTCGGTTTGCTTTAATTTCTCAGCGGTATCTACCGTAGCTTGAAGTGCAGATTTATCCGCCGGGAACGTACCGTAGGCTTCAAATTCCATGAATCCTACCCATGTGGGACCTGCTGTAATCGTTACGCGAATATAACGTCCCTCCGTGCCTTCTGGAAGAACATGGCTAGGTGCGGTCGATACAACCACATCACTTGTGGTGTCCACTACTTTCACAAAATTTTGGTTATCATTGGATACTTCAATCTTGTACTTGATACCGCCACTCCACATCGACATCTCGATCTTGCGAAGGTTAGCGACTTGCCCCAAATCCACTTGCCACCAGCGATCAATACTATTATCTGTTCCCCATGAAGTGTTCGGATTGTTGTCAATTGCACCTTCAGGAGAGTTGGCTTGATTGCCTCCAGTTCCTGCACTGCTTGAAGCCGTTGCCGTTTTGCCCGTTGTTAAAGCCTCCAGAGAGATCAGATTAGTAAAGGCTTGTTTCAACGTACTCAGTGCTGAATTCACTTCAGACTGGACAACAGCTTGGTTATCTCGGACCTGAATCGCTGCCTTCAAAGATTGCTGCAATACAGACCAGCTCCGGCGTGTATAGGAAGATTCATTCTGCTGCTGCATTTGTTGAATGTACTGGTGCAGCTGTGTTTTGTCCACATTGGATAGACCTTGAATCGCATCATCTAAACGTTTAACCGCTGTATTCGCATCCGTCTGTGTTGCTCTTGGATCATTCAAGACCTGATCAGCGCCTTCCAGCGCTTTGGTCAACACCGCCCAAGTGGCCGCAGACCAGTCAGCCTGCTGATACGTACGCCCTTCTGATATTTTGGCTCGAAGCTCGTCAAGCTGCGGAGGGATCACCTGCATTTGCTGCATCACATGTTCTAATGCCGTTGTCGCTGCATCTGTATCTGCTTGAGTCACTCCACCCGGCGTGTATGCCTGTTGGTATATTGCATTCGCTGAGGAGATTGCCGGAGCCAGAGTACCCCAGCTTTCCGGAATAAAATCAGTCTCGACTAATGATTCGGCTCGTGCAAGCGCCGCAGCCAGTTGTTGGCGGTCTGCGGGCAGAAGATTTAATCCGCGTTTGTACACATCAAGGGACCATAACGCTCTGCCTTCATACGAATGCCCGCCGTTAGCCGGAAATTCGTCGTAGTCAAACATCGCTTGGTTCTCCCATGCATTCCCTTCGGATGCAATCCAGCCTACACCGGCCGGAATCCATGCTGGCTCCCAGTAGAAGAAACCTGCTCCATGATTATTCGGCACATTTGCAATCATATCCATAATGCCAGCGATGGCATCATATTGACCTTGAACGGTTGCAGGGAAGTCTGCTCCCCCTACATGAAGCGCTTCGTCCGATCCAATGATATTTCCGTGAGCGTCCCCGTTTTTATATGAAAATGGATACGATGTCTCGGCAATAATCACGTCTTTTTGGAACTTGTTAGACACTTCATTCATGGTCTTCTGCACATCGGCAAATGTCCCATGCCAGAATGGATAATATGACAGTCCGATAATGTCATACTTCAGTTCGCGTTTCTCCAGCTCACTGAAATACCAGTCGAACGTATCCGCCTTGCCTCCTTCTGCCAGATGAATCATGATCTTCACCTTATCCGCGTTATTGGTGATCTCTCCTTCTACTGCACGTACAGCATCAATTCCACTTTTCAGCAAGGCAACATTTTGCTCGAAATCCACGTCGCTACTCAAGCCGTTCAGAACACCACTGTTGATCTCATTACCGATCTGCACCATATCTGGCATAGCGCCCTTTGCTTTCATTTCTCCCACAACTTCAAACGTATATTTGTATACGGCTTGCTTCAGCTCTTCGGGGGAAAGACCTTCCCAAGCTTTGGGACGAAGCTGCTGACCCGGGTGCGCCCACTCATCCGAGTAGTGGAAATCCAACAGGATCTTCATGCCTTTTTGCTTCACCCGCGTAGCCAAACGAATGACATCTTCCTTATCGTTGTAGCCCCCTGATTTCTGTGGATCATTCCACAGACGAAGACGCACATAATTGACACCGCGATCCTTGAGAATATCGAGCAAATCACGCTCTGTACCGTTGCTGTCCACGTATTTGCCACCTTTGTCCTCAATGGCAGTCAACGTAGAAATATCGACACCTCTCACATAGTCTTCACGATATCCCTCAACAATCACCTTGGCTTCAGGCCGAGGCTCTGGAGGCGCACCATATACTACACCTGTCACGGTAAAGCTGCCCGCATGTGCATACTCTGAAGGGTCGATATGATCCCAAGTCACAGGTACCATTCCCGATTTTTCATTCTGGTACCATGCTTTTACCTCGTTGGGCAGAATTGGCGCACTTCTGGTCACCGTTCTCACTTCGATCGGATCATATCCTTTAATATTGGCTGGTTCAGTTCCTTCAGCTTCTCCCCAAACTTTGAACTCCAATATTTCCGGCCAGACTCCCTCACCCTTGTAAAAAGATATGTTCAGTCTGATGTATCGCACATCATTCTGCTGAAACGTCAGATCAGCGATCTGTTTGGGATCGGCATTTTCACTTTGATCAGCAACGTTGGTCCATGCCTGCTGGTCAGCAGATGTTTCTACCGTATATTTCACAACAGTGTCTTCTCTCCACGTTATTTCCGCTCCGGACAGATTGTAGTATTCACCCAGATCAATCATGGCCCACTGTGGTTGTTCCGTTGTCACTCCAGCCGTAGCAGCCCAATGCGTATCACTTTTACCATCAACCAAATGCTCTTTCTTGCTTCCCCACTCCAAATATTCTGTGCTTACCGTAACTGCCTTGTTAAGTGCCACGTTCACTTTTGCCTCTTCTGCAGCCGCTGGACGAACTATCAACCCCAGATCACAGAACAACATTAATAATACTAGACACCCACTTATGTACCTTTTGTTCACTCTTGATCTCCCCCTTTTTGTGTTTGATTGTGCATGGATCAATGAATGTGATGAATCCTCCTCATTGTAAGCGCTTAATAGTGGTGGGTAACACGGCATTTTCCAAAGGAAACAGCAGTTATTTTAACAATATAATCCTGTAAAAGTTACATTTGAGCTATAAGAATCCACGATTTGTAAGAAACAAAAAAATCTGTCCGTCCACCGGAAGGCGGAAGCAGAACAGATTTTTAGGTATATGATCGTCGCTACACTTATTTGGAGAGTTTTAATTCAAGCTGTACCTGAATATCATTCTCCGTCGAAAGCACAACCGAGTGCGGATTTTCCATTCCGAAATCTTCGAACGTTACCATCGATGTTGCCGACAATAATACTGCATTATTCTCATAAGCCGCTTTTGCATCAAAAGTGACTTCTTTTTCAATACCTTTAACCGTAATTGTACCATTCATTTTGATATCAACCGTTTGACCGACAGGCCATTCCGCAGGTACCCCTTCAAATGAAGTCGCTGTAAATGTAGCTTGCGGATAAGTCGCAATATCGAAGAAATCGGCTTGCTTCACGTGACCATCACGCTGTCCATTCCCGGAATCAATCCCATCCATCTCGATCTGTCCTTCTGCTTTCATCTGGGAAGCATCGTCTACATTAATAGTCCAATTGCCTGTTACCTGCTCGTCCACAAAGTTAACCGTCTCCTGCGAAGTAGTCACAGAGAAGTAAACTTTGGAACCTTCACTGATGCTCCAGTCTCCGTTCAATTGCTCTGCTCCCGCAGTTTTATTAGCGACAACCGCACCTGTACTGTCTACTGATGTTGTCGAAGTCGCTGTGCTGGCAGGAAGCACCTGCTCAATCTCCACGTTGTTCCCCAAGTAACTATTGGCCAGATAGTAACCACCACCGATTACGGCAACCGCCGCCACACCTGTAATAAGCCATGCTTTTGCTTTCTTGTTCATCTGTATGTTTCCTCCAGTATATGATTGTTTAGATTGCTTGTTGATATGGATCATATCAACCGAATGTGTCAGGAAGAAGTCAAGATACGACAAGTCCCTAATTTTTTTCAAATCCGTAATACAGGATTGGCTTTACGCTCTGGCTCATGTAAAATCAGTACAAGTTTATGAAATGAAAGGAGAACGCTTTTCTTGAAATCCATACTTATCGTCGAGGATGAACAAGCTATTGCACGAGTACTGGCTGCTTATCTGAGAAAAGCAGAATTTGAAGTTCATCATGCAGCAGATGGACCGACTGCACTTAGCCTTTTTGATACCGTAACGCCTTCCCTTGTATTACTTGATGTGATGCTGCCAGGAATGGATGGATGGGATCTGCTGCGGATTATTCGTGAAAAAAGTGCTTGTCCCGTAATCATGCTAACCGCACTGGATGACATTTCAGACCGTCTTAACGGATTGAATGCCGGTGCTGACGATTATATGAGCAAACCTTTTGTACCGGAAGAAGTGGTCGCCAGAGTGAATGCGGTGTTGCGGCGTAATCCACATTGGACCTCGGGTGGCGAAGAGAAGCGTTCCTTTGGAAATCTCGTCATTGATCTTGCTGCCAAGCAGGTGCTGCTGAACGGTGCAGAGGTTGCACTAACACCTCGTGACCTGTCATTACTGTTCTTCCTGTCCGATTATCCGAATCGTACGTTTACCAGAGATCACCTTATTGAACAGGTATGGGGGATGGACTATGATGGCAGTGACCGTGCTGTGGATCTATCGATTAAACGACTACGTCAAGCCCTCTCTCACTGGTCGCCAGAGACGGGGGAAATTCGGACGTTGCGAGGAATGGGGTATCAATTTTGGATCGCCAACTGAAACAAAAGAAACCGAAACGAACGATATCCATTCTGTCACACTGGACACTGCGATATTTTCTGATTCTATGCATTGGTTTCACAATTATTGTGGCTGGGGCACTCTACTGGATTCGAACAACTTCCATTGAGAAAAGCCTCAAAACTGCAGAACTGCTTGGTCTGGAGATCGCCGATCATGTGACCAGTGAAAATAATATGCTACGGGTTCCACCCGATCTGGACAGACTGGTAACCAAGCGAGAGAAACTATTTAATACAGATCATTATTTTTGTGTCATGATCTTGGACAACAACAATCAATTGATCTTTTCCCAGCCTAAAATGGAACAAAAAGATGTGCAGTATCGACTGTCAGACGACTATCTTGAACCGCGGAACAACAAATATGCAGGTGTAACGGTTAACATATCCGAGGGCGATCAAACCTTGGGTAAAGTGTGGGTCATGCAGTCCAAACAATCCATTACATTTGGTCCAGAGACCATATGGCTCGTGGCTCTAATCCTCGGAGGACTAATCCTCTGTGGATGGTTCACAATCTATCTCCTGTCCAATAAATTATCCAGACCTATTCGTCAGGTAGCCTATGCAGCTGAACAGATTCGAGGTGGCAATTATAATGTGAGTCTTGACTTGAATACACGAGAGCGTGAGATCAATGAACTTGTTAATTCATTCCGCGATATGGCCTCTCGTCTCCAACAACTCGAAGAATGGCGCACACTTTCGCTGGCAGGGGTAAGTCATGAACTCAAGACACCGGTAACTTCCATCAAGGGACTCGTTATGGCAGTACGTGACGATGTCGTGAGTCCACAGGAAGGGAAAGAATTTTTGGATATTGCTTTGAAGGAATCTGAACGCATGGAGCGTATGGTCGCAGATTTGCTTGACTATAACGCCATGGCTGCAGGAAGTGTTACCGTTCGCAAGGAACGGACGGATCTGAAGCTGTTGGTCGGTGAGATCATCTATCAGTGGAAGATTGCGTATGAGGACAAAATGCCAGAGGTTCAGCTGCACTCCCCTCCAGTCAACTTCTTTACCATGGGGGATGCTCTCCGCATTCAGCAGATCATTGTTAATTTGCTCAATAACGCACTTCATGCCACAGCTCCTGAACAAAAGGCTGTCTTCGATATTTATCTACGCGCAGAAGAACAGATGCTGTATGTTGATGTCAAGGACAACGGCACAGGCATCGCTGCCGAAGACCAACCCAAGATCTTCGAACGCTTCTATCGTGGAGAGCTCAAGAAACGTCGTAACCGTGGACTGGGTCTAGGCTTAACCTATAGCCGGTTACTCGCTCAGGAACAAGGCGGTGAACTAACACTTGTCTCCAGTAGTCCGGAAGGGAGCACGTTCAGATTAAGCCTGCCACGCTGGACTGCAACGCAAGAAGCCATGAATACAGAAAAAGCATACGGAGCAGCCGTTAAAGTGTAACGCAGCATGCTAACATGACAAATAGCCCAGGATTCCATTCAGGAGACTGGGCTATTTCAGCGTTTTTACAGTCAACACTCTAATACACGTGGCCTATATTCATCGTAAGCATCCGAGATCAGTTGCTTATGAAGTGTACTGCTGGCAATGATCGCTTTCCGTTTTGCTTTCAAAACGATCTGCTCTATATCCGCATAACTGCACCCTGCCAAGCGTTCACATATGTAATCTTCCAGCCGGGTCTCCTGTTCAAATGCCCCCACCAACTTGCTGATATACAATCTGCGACTTGAATCATCAGGCATTCCATAGGTCATCTTCGTATCAAAACGCCGCCATATGGCATGATCCAGTTGGGTTTCCAGGTTCGTTGCAGCCACCAGAATACTGTCTCCATCGAATTCGTCCAGACACTGCAACAACGTATTGACGACACGAGCCATCTCTTTCACTTCATCATTACTCTCACGTGTCCGACCTATGGCATCAAATTCATCAAGAAATAACACGCAGGGATTCAATCGCGCATATTCGAATAACTTGCGAACATTACTGCCCGTCTCCCCGAGATGGCTATGAATGATTGCATCTAATCTCACGAGTACCAATGGCAAATCAAGCTGCTCTGCCAGATGTGATGCCGTTAATGTTTTACCTGTACCGGGAGGCCCGAACATGACCATTTTATTGGGGATGGACACATCATGCTCCCTGAACTTCTCTTTCATGCCCAGAATGGTAATGAATTCGTTAATGATGCGATCATTTTCGGGGGAAAATACAATATGCTGGGATTTGCGCCTACACTCTTTTGGCGTGTAAAAAGCAGCCATATCGATCCCTTTTGCTCGGGGAATCCGGTTCATATGGTTTATTTTGCTCATGTATACACATGCTCCTTCATTTATAGTTTCAGTCCGTGATTCAAGTTATATAAGTTGAACTAATAAATATTTACACTGACCACTTCGATGACAGAACAACCTTCCGATCGCTGTTATCCCCAGATTTTTTGATTATTTCCCTAGAGGGGAAATCCGGGGATAAAGGCGAACGCTCCGCTTCTTCAGGTTCTTTCTGTCCTCTCCGTTTTCGTGTAAATGCTTAGTTCAATTTATATAGAATCCATTAGATTTTAATCGTAATTATTACTATTAAATAATAACATACTAATGCCTTTTTGCAAATATAACCACAGCACGTCCACTATTTTGCCACAGATGGGGGCATTTGGTTGCAAGCTTCAATAAAATTTGCTATTCTAAATATGCATCGTTGTGTATAACGCAAAAAAGCCCTCCAATTTTCGTGAGAGCAAAAATTTTCCATGTTCGCAAGCGGCAACTTGCTACATTTGGATTCTTTATACCAACGAATGTAATCCAATTAAAGTGAGGTTAACAATCATGGCAAAAGACGTATTGTGTGAAGTTAATTCCTGTCGTCACTGGGCTCAAGAGAACAAATGTAACGCTTCTTCGATCTACATCGTGAGCCACAGTACCAAAGAAGCAAGTCAGTCTGCTGAAACAGACTGCAAGACTTTTGAAGTAAAATAGTAATTTCAAGTGAAATACTTAAAGGAGCCCTTACCGGTTCCTTTTTTCTTTGTCTATTGTAACAAGAATGATAATTATTATCAAGCCCTAATCGGTAAAAATCCTCTTCACCTCTTAAATGCACATTGGACAGATCACCTACGTACACTACGTAAGAAATGAGTCTGCCCATGAACGATTAGAACCAAGAGGTGAATAACAATGCCTGTTAAAAATGGCACACAGTATCGGGAACGAATTGATGCTCAGTCCGTACCTTGCTGGTACAAAGGTAACCTTATTACTGGAAAACGATCTGAACATGTAGCATTTGCTGGTTTAATGGAGACTCAGATGTACATGTATGATCTGCAGTCTGATCCTAAATTTGCGGAAACGATGACGTATGCCTCCCCGGCCGACGGAAAACCTGTGGGCATATCTTTCCTGCCCCCAACCAGTGCCGACGACCTCCGCAAACGACGGGAAGGGATGAATATCTGGGCAAATGTCCATCATGGCTTTCTTGGTCGCTCACCCGATTACATGAATACAGCCATCATGTCCTTTTACACAGGTGCCGATCTTCTGAGCGAATTGTCTCCCCAATATGCAGAAAATCTCAAGAATTATTATGCCTACTGCCGTGATCATGATATTACGCTATCCCATGCCTTCATTCAGCCCTATGCCAGCAAAATCTCAGGACAATTGGATGCCACTGAGGATGCCATTGCCGCAAAGGTCGTAGACCGCACCGAGGAAGGCCTCATTATTAGCGGAGCATTCATGATGGCTACACAAGCTGCCACTTCGGATGAGATTTTTGTCTATCCTTCCCCTTCTCCTGCCCCATTTGATGACGAAAATCCATTTGCTTTCTCTTTTGCTGTCCCTAATGACCTTCCAGGAATCAGTCTGGTATGCAGGGATACCTATGCAGCCGAATCTCACACCAACTACCCGCTGAGTTCCAGATATGAAGAAATGGACAATATCGTCATCTTTGACCGGGTGCTTGTTCCGTATGAACGAATATTTTTTGCAGGAAGTGAGGAAATGTCCTCGCGTCTCTTCAGTGGTAGCAACTTTCATATTCACGCAGGTCATCAGGTATTGTGTCGTTATATTGCCAAGACAGAATTTGTTCTCGGTACGCTCCAGCTTCTCACGGATACACTCGATCTGAATACGGAAGCACATGTTATTGAGAAAACTGCACGTCTGTTCGCAGGTCTTGAATCGTTAAAAGCATTGGCTTTGGCCGCAGAGGCAGGTGCCATACCAGACGGAAGAGGATTTGTATTACCTGCACCCAAACCATTGATGGCAGCCAATCTGCTTTTTCCGAAACTTTATCCTGAGATGATTGAAATTCTGCAACTTTTGGGTTCGAGCGGGGTAATTATGATCCCTCAGGAAGAAGAGTTTCAATCCGATATCGCTCCTTCACTGAATATCTATCTGAAAGGAAACGATATGGCTTCTTATGAACGCAACGCTTTGTTCCGGCTGATCTGGGAGCTTGGAGCTGGATCATTCGGGGGCAGACAGACCCAATTCGAACGATTCTTTTTTGGCAATGTCCTTACCGTATCCAATCGATTGTACTCCGTCTACAACAAAGATCAGACCAATCGTCAGCTCGTTCGTAATTTTCTCTCCAATACCAGCAAATAAGTAACTAATGAATCGTTTTATACCAGATGGTCATAGACCGTCATCAGTTCAGAGGCTGGTCTGCTTGCATCCACATCCCGCAATCCAGGCTGGTCTCCGTAACCGATATGGAATACCCCTAGCACCTTCTCTGCACTTGTCAAACCCATCAGATTCATAAATACAGGATGTTGTTGATAATCATTGATCTTCCAGACAGCATTCAAACCCTGTTCCGCAGCCAGAATACTAAAACGTTTGCTCCAGGCTTTCGCCGGCAGAAGATCATCCTCACGGGCATTCATAGGTGCCACGACAACCAGATGTGTAGGGATCGCTTCCGTGTATTGATATGTAGCCCAATCGCCGTAGCGATCAGCCAGATGGGGTGGATAGCTCTGTCTGACCGCTTCCAGATATAGCTGTCGCCCTTCGCCTGCAAACAACATAAACCTCCAAGGTTCTGAACTCATCACATATAATGAAGGATCTGCTTCATCAAGCAGCTTGCGTATAACCGACTGGGGTACTGGCAACGGACTGAATTCGCAAGTTCCTGCACGTCTTTTGCTGCTTATATCTTGACTTAGACCGGTAGACATGGCAACTTTCCCTCCTCTATCTGCATGATAGATCGTTATTCTTCAACCGCCTTCACATCAACCATGTTTTTTTCGGTTCAACGGCTTCCGTTCTCCAGCGATCTACCTCTTCGTGTATGCGCACTTTATCACGCGTCGTAAACTGTTCTGACTCCACCACTTCCGCTTGCGGCATGCTATCACGTATCAAGTGAATGTAGTCCATGGAACGTATCAGAGACTGGCGTCCAGGAATGTACCTAATTTTGCATCCTTCCAACAAGCAGTATATTTCGATCATCCCCGGTAATTTTCCGAAGGCTTCCCAGCAGAATACACTGACCATATGCTGAAACGCCTCGACTACATTCGGATCATGGACAACCATATATTTCTGAATAAGCAGCGAATCCCAGCCTTCTGGTTGCCAGGCCGCCTGAAATATCATCGACAAATGCATGGATAATGAAGGTAACTCCGTTCTCCACTGTTCGAATAGAATGGCTGGATGCTTCAGATCATCGTTCATTGCAATGGCGAGTGACAGTTCATCCGTGATCTTGCTCTTCACATCCCAGTAATGGAGAACCGATTCGAAACCTTCTGTCTTTCTGGGCCACCACTTCTCTAGTAAATACTGTACGGGTACTTCTTTGCGAACATCGGGGTCGAGGCTATAAAAGGCATTGACCGCATGGCTCACCGCATATTGTACACGGTGCCTCCATTGCAGTGGAGGACGCTGCTCAGAAACGGGTTTAGGGCGGATGAACCGGTGTGGGCTGCGCAGCATTTCTTCCAATCTGTAATCTTCAAGCAGACGTACAGGAAGGTCATTCCTTCCGATTGGCATCGCCGCCTGAATATTATGTCTTAACATGATCTTTAGGACACCTGTAATCCGGTAGCAGCAAAGCGTTTGCCAAAGTCACGGCATGTTTCCTTCTCCTGCTCAAGCGGACTGTATTCTATTTTCAACATCTCTGGAGATACCTCCGCCCCACGCTCTTGCAGCTTGGCAGCCGCGAGATCAACTGCACCGCAGTACTGCTCATACGAGGTGTCACCACTTCCAAACACCGCGGCTCTCTTACCGCTCAAGTCAAGCTCATCCAGCTCCTCATAGAAATCAAGGAATTCATCTGGCAACTCCCCGTCTCCCCAAGTGTAGACGCCAATCATGAATCCGTCATAATCCAATACATCGGATGCATTACAATCCGTTACGGACTTCAGGTCCGCCTCGTGGCCTCCCTGTGTAATTCCCTCTACAATCAGTTCTGCAATTTCTTCTGTATTTCCCGTCATGCTTGCATAAGCCACTAACAATTTAGCCATCTATTTTTCCCTCACTTTAATTAGATCATGTTATATTCTCTCTATGAAGAAAGAATGAATTTTGGATTAACAAAATCATATGTGATAATGATTATCATTGTCAAATTAAATTTTGGATATCTTTGTTTTTCAGTATATGGCGCACATTGGATTTCAACACAGCTAAACAACCTTCACCCTTTTAAGGTCAGATGTAATACCTTCCTCCAATGATCCCGTCCCCCAACTGGCGTACAAGCCCTTTTTTGTTGTACAATAGTATCCAAATGACTTTTGAAGGATGGATAAATCATTATGTACGTAGCTAAGAATTGGAAGGACTATGAAGTAATTGATACAGGAGGCGGCGAGAAACTGGAGCGTTGGGGAGATGTGATTTTACGCAGACCCGATCCACAGATTATCTGGCCCCTTGAGCAAGAAACCAATGAATGGCGTCAAGTGCATGGTCACTATCATCGCAGCTCTTCCGGTGGCGGTAACTGGGATATGAAAAAGCCCATTCCCGAGCGCTGGACGATCGGATACGAAAACCTGAAATTCCACATTAAACCTACCAGCTTCAAGCACACTGGTCTGTTCCCTGAACAAGCCGCCAACTGGAGCTGGATGATGGATAAAATATCCAATGCAGGACGTCCAATCTCTGTCTTGAACCTGTTTGCCTATACAGGCGGAGCAACGGTAGCCGCAGCTTACGCAGGCGCTTCTGTCGTGCATGTGGATGCAGCTAAAGGCATGGTTCAATGGGCCAAGGAAAATGTTCAATTATCCGGACTGGCTGATCGCCCTGTTCGTTTTATTACAGATGATGTATTCAAATTCGTACAACGGGAGCAACGGCGTGGAAATCGTTATGACGCCATTATCATGGACCCTCCTTCTTACGGCCGCGGTCCGAATGGCGAGACATGGAAACTGGAAGAGAACCTTTATCCTTTCCTGAAGTCGTGTATGACGATCTTGTCGGATAATCCATTATTCATGCTGGTTAACTCCTACACTACGGGCATCTCCTCCACGGTTCTGCGCAACATGTTGACCATGACGATGTCTGCTCAGTACGGTGGTGACATTACCGCAGGTGAAATTGGTCTGCCGATCACACGTAGTGGTCTTGATCTGCCTTGTGGTATTCTGGGCCGTTGGGAGTCTTAATCATGTCAGAACATCGGCATGATCACGATGCAATTCCGATTCTGTTTGAAGACAACCATCTGTTAGGTATTACGAAGCCGGTCAATGTACCTACCCAGGAAGATGCATCAGGTGATCCGGATTTGCTTACATTGTTGAAGCAGGATCTGAAAGAACGATATAACAAACCTGGCAATGTCTATCTCGGGTTAGTACACCGACTTGATCGTCCTGTTGGAGGGGCAATGATCTTTGCCAAGACATCCAAAGCAGCTTCGAGATTGTCCGAGACAGTGCGGGGACGTCATTTCCGTAAAATATATGTGGCTGTTGTCCATGGCAAGTTGCCTGCACAGCAGGGAACGTTAAAACACACGCTCCTGAAAGATGCACGTACAAATACCGTTACGGTTGTACCTAAGGGTACGGCCGGCGGTAAGGATGCCGTTCTGGATTACCGTGTTATCGGGGAGACAGACCGTTACAGCCTCGTCCATATTGAACTGCACACCGGCCGATCTCATCAGATTCGGGTGCAAATGAAAGAAATCGGCTGCCCTCTATACGGGGATCAGAAGTACGGCGCAAGCGTGAATAAACCCGGGCAACAGATTGCTCTATGGTCTGTGATTGCTGCTTTTCCTCATCCAGTTACCAAGGAAGAAGTTATTCTGCAATCTTTGCCTGCAAGAGAATTCCCCTGGGCAGAATGGCCCGCTGCCGTGTACCAAAAAGCTTTTGGACAACCTCTATAAGTGCACAGGATCAGGTTAGGTCTGTCCATAAAACGTGTCGTTCAGATACAGAATCTGAACGACACGTTTTTTAATATTTTCAGTTTTATATCTAAGACACAGAGAGGAGACATTTTGATGACCCCGTTTACCAAACAAGTCATTGCGATCATCGCGGCGATTCCGGAAGGTAAAGTGATGACTTACGGCCAGATTGCAGCTCACGCTGGAAGTCCGAGAGCCGCGAGACAAGTCGTACGTATTCTGCACTCCATGAGCCGCAAGGAACGTCTGCCCTGGCACCGTGTCGTCAATGCAAAAGGTGAAATCTCCATACCGGACGAACACTCGCGCATGATGCAGGAAACAGAACTGATTAGCGAAGGTGTGGAGTTTCAACTGAACGGAACCATTAATCTCAAACAGTTCGGACATGAGCCCGATCCTGTATTTCTTATCGATCCAACGATCCAGCCCGAATAATAAAAGTACTCTCCTCCTATCGCGCACACCAAAAAAAGAGAACTCAGGCAGTTAGGGGGTACCCCTTTTCAACTGCTAGAGTTCTCTTTTTAGCTTTTACCTGATATTTGTTATGCTGTAGCCGTCGCTTTTTCCTGTTCTACAGTAACAGGTTCAACAGCCGGTTTCGTTTTACGAATAAAGAACGCCATAATTAAAGCAACCACGGTCATTCCGGTAGCCACGATGAAGGCATAGTTAACACCATAAATCGTTGCATCTGCTGTAGCAGCTAACATTGCTGTCTTATCATTAGGATCAACCTGACCGGCAGCCACTGCATCCGCCAGATGTGTTTTGAGCTTGCTGCTCATGATGGTAACGAGAATGGCTGTACCGATCGCACCGGCAACCGTACGCAATGTATTGGACATCGCTGTACCATGTGCGTTCAGACGTTGAGGCAGTTGATTCAGACCTGCTGTCTGGATCGGCATCATCAGCATCGACATACCGAACATACGAGCCGTGTAGATAAACATCATGTATCCGTAAGTCGTATCGATGGCCAGACGACTCAGTCCAAATGTTGTGATCGCCGTAATGGCAAGACCTGCAACCGAAAGCCAGCGAGCGCCTACCTTATCAAATATACGACCCGTGATTGGAGACATGATCCCCATCAATATCGCACCAGGCATCATCAGAAGTCCTGATTCAATCGGTGAGAAACCACGAATGTTTTGCAGGAAAATAGGAAGCAGGATCATACCTGCAAACATCGCCATCGTCACAAGCATATTGATGATTGTCGTTAATGAATACATATTGTATTTGAAAATACGGAACTCAAGGAGCGGATGATCTGTTGTCAGTTGACGAATAACGAACAGAATCAGGGATATCGCACCTACGACGAGGCATCCAATAACAATTGCACTGCCCCATCCATCGGTACCCGCATCACTGAATCCGTAAAGCAAACTACCAAAACCAAGTGTAGATAAAATAACACCTGGATAATCCAGTTTAGGTCTGGATTGACGTGTTACGTTTTTGACAAAAGCAATACCAATTGCCGTTGCAATAATAGAGAATGGCAAGATGATGTAGAACAATAATCTCCAGGAATAATGCTCAACTACATAACCTGAAAGTGTCGGCCCAATCGCAGGAGCCAGAATCATCGCGATCCCCATGGTTCCCATGGCCTGACCGCGTTTCTCAATCGGGAAGATGGTCAGGAATACAACGGTCATCAGAGGCATCAGGATACCTGCACCTGCCGCTTGAATAACACGGCCTACCATCAGAATGGTGAAGGTGGGACTAAGACCACAGACTAACGTTCCTATGGTAAATAGAGTCATGGCTGTAATAAAAATTTGACGTGTTGAGAATTTGGCAATCAGATATGCCGTAACCGGAATCAGTACACCGTTGACGAGCATGTAACCCGTGGTTAACCATTGGGCTTTGTTTGCATTAATCGCGAGGTCTTCCATGATTTTAGGAAGAGCTACGTTCATCAGGGTTTGGTTCAAGAATGCCACGAAGGCACCAATTAACAATGCCGCTACAATCGGGCCTTTCTTGATGTTGTCCATCGCTGAGGATGGTGCTGCAGCAGTAGTCGTGCTCATATGTTGTTCATCTCTCTTCCTTGTAACTTTTCAATCATTTGACTATGAATTCTAAGTAGGTGCTCAAGGTCTTCCTTCGAAATATCCAGAATGGGTGACACTCTCCCCATCCACAGATGGTGGGTTTCCTGTTGGGCCTGCTCCCCTTTATCCGTGATCTGAAGTTTAACGGATCGGCGGTCAGCATCCGAACGTGTCCTAACGATATACTCGCCCTTTACGAGCCGCTCCACAACTGCACTCATGGAACTGCTACCCATATGGCATAGCTCAGCCACTTCGTTGATGCCGATGGAAGGACGCTCCCTCAGGATGGATAACACCATAAACTGAATCGAAGTCAACTCGATCTCCTTGTTTTCATTCCAGAATGCTCGAAAAAGCATTTGATTCACTTGGCGGAATGAATTGATAATATAGAATACTTCATACGTATCAGTCATTGTTTCACCCTTTTACTTATGGAATATAATATTTCGTACACGAAATATCAGGGGAACAATTATTTATTATAACAAAAATATTTACATAGTCAACTCTTTACATATGAAATCACAAAATAATATTGGGACATACTAAACGGTGTTATTTCTTGCCTTCCATCGACTAACCTGGACACAATGTGTATCATATGTAATTTGTAAATAAAATAACCATAGGGTTCCTGCATGAAACGAGCAGGTACTCCTATGGTTACTCAGAAGAGTGAGCATTGTATTATACCGAAGTAGATAATGCAGGCTCTTTGGTTTTGGGTGTTGTCATTTTGCCTAGCAGATATACCAGCAATTGTTGATTGTGCATCGATATGTTACTGAGAACAGAGTTCATGAATTCATTGCGGATGGATATCCCCCGCTCTGTTTCCATTCTTCCTTTATCGGAAAGAGAAACCCAGACAATGCGTCGATCCTGATTATCCCGATTCCTGCGAATCAGATCATTCTTTTCCATCCGATCGAGCAGCATGGTTACGGCAGCTGGCGTAGTCGCCAGATAAGGAATCAGATCCGAAGGTTTCATCTTCTGATGATCCTCAAGCACCTCCAGAACAGCTAACTGAGCCTCCGTCAATGAGGGTGCCAGCTCTTGATCCATATGCAATTTATAATCTTTGGTTAGTCTGGACCAGCACTTGGCAAAATCGGAATTATACATCTTGCATCGCTCCTCTCTGCAACCGGTTATCACTTCACCTGCTTAAGTTTTCGCCCTCCAAAGCCGCATTCCTGCTGCCTTTTTTCAATTTCCTAGCGATCGACCGTAATCGACGAAGGTTGTTAAACTTCGCATGGATGTGCTCTTCTAATCCGCCTTCGAACAACAAAAAAAGACTCTTCGCATGACAGGATTAGCTGCGCTGCGAAAAGTCTTATTTGCTTGTTTTTTTTATGATGATGCTGGTTGATTCTCATTGAAATCCCTCAGAAGTTCAACGATCTCATCCTGTTTGTCCACAGGAACGAGCAGTTTGCCAATATGTTTGCGCTCCGTAATCGGAATACCTTCCGAAGAGATCGGATGCACGTGGCCTTCCTTGGTCATGACGGTGATGTTACGTTGCTCTCTGCAATAAAATGCGCCAACAATACGGCTGCCATTCGGTTTCACACGTTTGCCTTCTTTGAACTCGAATGTGGCAAGCCCCTTGCCTCCACGACTCTGTACAGCATAATCCAGAAGTAATGAACGTTTACCATATCCCAGATCGGACAACACGGCAACTTCACCTTCATCTCCTGCAACCCATAGGGCGGATACAACTTCATCTGTATCTCTCAACTGAATACCACGAACACCACCGGATACACGTCCCATAGGATTGACCTCATCCTCACGGAAACGAATCGCCATGGCTTCTTTTGTAATCAACATAACATCTTGGTCACCCGTACTCAGATGTACTGATAACACTTCATCGTCCTTGCCCACTTTACAAGCCGCAACTGCACCGGAACGTTTGGTAACGTAATCCTTCAGTTCCGTTCGTTTCACCTGTCCTCTTCGGGTGACGAAGACCAGACTGTGATTCGGCTCTTCAAAGGATTTCACAGCAAGCACACTTGCAATACGGTCGTCTTTCGCAAGTGGAATGACATTCACAATAGCTGTGCCTGGATCCTTCCACTTGAATTCAGGTACCTGATGAACAGGTAACAGGAAATACTGACCTTTCCTTGTAAAGACAAGCAGATTCTCCAGCGTATTTACTTCCAGAACCTGAGCGATATAATCGCCGTCTTTTACACCACTTCCGCTCCGTTCACCACCAGAACGTGTAAAGGACTGCATGCCTGTACGTTTCACGTATCCTTCTTTGGATAATGTAACAAATACATCTTCCGCATTCACAAGCACTTCGAGATTAACCTTGAGTTCTTCCACTTCGCCTTGGATCGCAGAACGACGGTCTATACCGTATTTCTCACGAATCTCCATCAATTCCTTGCGGATGACCCCGATGAGCTTGCGGTCACTATCCAGAATGGATCGTAATTGCGCAATCTTTTTCATCAGTTCACCGAGTTCCTTCTCCAGAGAATTAATCTCCAGATTCGTCAAACGGTACAATTGCAACGTAAGGATGGAATCCGCTTGACGTTCCGTGAATCCAAACATCCACATCAGGTTATTTTGGGCATCTTGTCGGTTCTTCGACGCTTTAATTGCTGCAATGACCTCGTCAAGGATGTTAAGAGCTTTAACCAAGCCCTCCAGCACATGTGCACGGTCTTCCGCTTTCTCCAGCTCAAACCGGGTACGGAATGTTACAACTTCCCGCTGATGGGCAATGTAAGCCTCCAGAATTGATTTCAATCCCATTTGCTGTGGTGCTTTATTCACAATTGCAACCATATTGAAGTTGTAAGTAACTTGAAGGTCGGTTTTCTTCAGCAAGTAAGCCAAAATACCTTGTGCGTCAGCTTCTTTTTTCAGCTCAACCACGATCCGTAGCCCTTCACGTCCGCTCTCATCACGCACTTCGGCAATACCTTCGACCTTTTTCTCAAGTCTAATGTTCTCCATCGCTGTAACCAGACGCGACTTCACGACTTGATAAGGGATCTCGGTAATGACGATTTGCTGTTTGCCACCGCGCATATTTTCAATCTCGGTTTTGGACCGGATATAGATCCGTCCCTTACCTGTGCGATAAGCATCCAGAATGCCGTCACCGCCCATAATCAATCCGCCGGTTGGAAAGTCAGGACCCTTCATGAACATCATGATCTCGTCCAGCTCAATCGACGGTTTCTCCATTACAGCGATGGAAGCATCAATGACTTCACGCAAATTGTGTGGAGGAATCTCCGTTGCAAACCCTGAGGAGATACCGCTGACACCATTAACCAGCAAGTTCGGATAACGGGATGGCAATACAACCGGTTCTTTGGCTGTATTATCAAAATTATCCTTAAACAGAACGGTCCGTTTCTCGATATCGCGAAGCATCTCCATCGCGATGGGCGACAAACGGGCCTCCGTATACCGCATCGCCGCTGCCGGGTCATCATCCTGTGATCCCCAGTTACCATGACCGTCCACGAGCATATGGCCCATTTTCCATGGCTGAGCCATCCGCACCATGCCCTCATAGATGGATGAGTCACCATGTGGATGATAATTACCCATTACGTCCCCAACGGTTTTGGCAGACTTGCGGTAAGTCTTGTCAGGCGTATTACCTGAATCGTACATGGCGTACAGAATACGCCGTTGTACTGGCTTCAATCCATCCCGTACGTCGGGAATGGCTCGATCTTGAATAATATATTTGGAGTAGCGACCGAAACGGTCCCCTACGACCTCTTCGAGAAAGGCCGGCATAAATTGTTCTGATGGACTCATTCCAAGCACCTTCTATTCTTCGTACTCTGTAAAGTCGACGTTCTCTACAATCCAGCGTTTCCGCGGATCAACCTTGTCACCCATGAGCGTAGATACACGACGTTCTGCTTTTGCTGCATCAACAATCTGTACCTTCAGCATCGCACGAGTCTCCGGATTCATTGTTGTCTCCCACAGTTGATCCGGATTCATCTCACCAAGACCTTTATAACGTTGAAGCTCAACATTATTACCGAATTCCTTCATATAATTCGCCAGTTCTTCATCCGTCCATGCATATCGAACGCTCGCGAGCTTACCAGACTTACGAGTAAGTTTGTACAATGGCGGCTGAGCAATATATACTTTGCCTGCATCAATCAAAGGCTTCATATAACGATAAAAGAAGGTTAACAACAGCACCTGAATATGTGCGCCGTCCGTATCTGCATCGGTCATAATGATAATTTTGGAATAATTGCTGTCTTCAACTGCAAATTCGGTTCCGATACCCGCGCCGATCGCCGCTGTAATGGCACGATATTCTTCATTTTTGAGAATGTCCGCCAGCTTCGATTTTTCCGGATTGAGCGGTTTTCCCTTGAGGGGCAGAATAGCCTGAATCTTCGAGTCACGTCCCTGTTTGGCAGAACCCCCTGCGGAATCCCCTTCGACGATAAATAACTCATTTCGGGTAAAATCCTTGGATTGTGCGGGCGTCAGCTTGCCGTTTAGGTTGGAACTTTCGCTGCGTTTCTTGCCTGTACGCATATCATCACGTGCTTTGCGCGCCGCTTCTCTGGCTCTGGAGGCTTGAACGGCTTTGCGAATTAACGTTTGCGCTACCTGCGGGTTTTCTTCCAGGAACCGCTGAATATTTTCGGACACGACCGAATCCACAGCACTCCGTGCAGTTGCACTTCCAAGCTGATCTTTCGTCTGACCTACGAACTCAACCTCCGACATTTTGACACTGATGACGGCCATCATACCTTCACGCAGATCATTACCTTCGAGGTTTTTATCTTTTTCCTTAATCATGCTGGTTCGCCGTGCGTAATCATTCATTACACGGGTATACGCAGCCCTGAATCCGGTCTCATGAGTACCGCCACCCCGAGTAGGGATCGAGTTCACGAACGAAGCCAGTGTCTCTGTATAACCCGCGTTATACTGGATTGCCACTTCGACTTCGATGTCATCCTTCTCCGCATAGAAGTGAATAACATCATGCAATACATCTTTATTTTCGTTAAGAAAAGCTACAAACTGGCTTGCTCCGCCTTCATACATGTATTCATCCTGATTGCCCGAACGTTCGTCCTTGAGCACAATTTTCAGACCTGAATTCAGAAAAGCGATCTCCTGAAGGCGTTCTGCCAATGTATCATAATTAAATTGAATGCCATTCTGAAACACCCGAATATCCGGTTTGAATGTCACTTTCGTACCTGTCCGATTGGTATTGCCCAACACTTCGAGACCGGACACCGGTTCACCGACATGTTCAATCCCTTTTTTGTCCTTCCAATACTCGAATCGCTGACGATGAATCTTGCCATCACGGAAAATCTCGACTTCAAGCCACTCGGATAATGCGTTTGTAACAGACGCACCTACACCGTGCAAACCGCCTGATTTTTTGTATCCTGATCCACCGAACTTTCCGCCTGCGTGCAAAATCGTAAACACGACCTGGGGAGTAGGAATCCCTGTTTTATGTATACCTGTCGGAATTCCCCTTCCGTTATCCTGAACCGTAATAGAACCGTCCTTATGCAGCGTGATATCGATTTTGGAGCAGAATTTGGCGAGATGTTCGTCGACAGCGTTGTCGACAATTTCCCATACCAAATGATGTAAACCCGAAGTGCTGGTGCTGCCGATGTACATCCCCGGCCGTTTCCGTACCGCTACCAGCCCTTCAAGTACTTGAATGTCGTCCGCGTCGTAGCCTGAAGACCCCTGTCCTCCGCCTGTCGAACCTGCCGACATATCGATTTGCTCGACCATTCATGCTCCCCCTTCTTAACTTGCAACTAAAAAAATGCCTAAAATGCAAACAGATGTTTTCTTATCCTTGTCCATTTTAATTCAAGATATCCCGTTTCGTAAAGACAAGGAATGACACAATGAGTGAAGCAACGCCCCAAACACTAAGCACAATAAGGGAAAAACCTAAATTCATACCCTCGATTGGCGGCAATCCACCTGACAAATAATCAGGAAGTTCGAGGTTAACCATGAACAGATATTTCGCCGTCTGCCAAGATGCTGCCATACTGGTCAAGATTGTTCCTGCAATCAGAGCAGCCATCATAATCACAATACTTGCAGCTGTACTTCGCACAAGTACGGATACCATAAATGCAAGCATAGCCACGATTACACTCACAAACCAGATCAGTCCTGCCTGCATAAGCATATACAACCACTGGTCTACAGCATGTACTGCCGACATATCGACATCTGTTCCCACAACCTTGAATCCTGTGAAGATTGGCATGTTGAATCCTTTGTACCCAAAGACCGCACCCGATATGACATAACATATAATGTAGGCTGATACCACGATGATTGAAACAAACATAATCAGCGTAATTAATTTGCTCAGAAGCACTTTCCAACGTCTAACCGGACGTGTTAAAAGCATTTTAATCGTACCTGTGGTACGTTCACCTGAAACAAGATCTGAAGCAATGGCCATGATCAACAGTGGAATAAACAATCCAACTGCATTGTTCATGAACTCCCGTGTGAAGGTAACACCACCCGGTTCTTTGGGATTGATGTCATTTTCGAGATAATACTGCATCTGCTGGATATACACGGTTCTATATTTCTTGTACTCTTCAGGTACCCGATCGCTACCGAGCGAGTTTTGATTGTCTGTGATGGCCTGTTGCAGTTCAAGCCGCCAGTCGCCGCCAAACTTGTCACGATTATTCTCCGCAGATTTCATCTGGGCATACGTAAACATCGGTACGAGGATCGCAAGTACAATAAATATAATATAAAGCCGTTTTTTCTTCACCATCTTAATCGTTTCATTCCGGATCAGCGGCATGATATTACTCAATGGATTCACCTTCTGTCATTTTTAAGAATAGTTGTTCGAGTGTAGGCTGAATCCGCTGTACCCCTTCAACCTGAATACCAGCTTGAACCATCTGCTGCACCATATCAGGAATTCGATCTTCGTGCATCTCGGCAACCACAGCGTTGGGACCAAGACCCGCAACAATGGTATCATCCATTACATCCGCAGGTCGACTTACCAGAGCAATCCCTGCATCCAGTAACATCTTTTTGCCTTGCTCCAGTGGGGAAACATGCCATATCGCCAACTTGGAATGATCTTCAATCAGTTCGCTTACGCCTCCAACGGCAAGCACACGTCCCGCACTGATAATCGCTACTCTGTCACAGAGAAGCTGGATCTCACTTAACAAGTGACTGCTGACAAATACAGCCATCCCTTCACTTGCAAGTTGTTTAATAAAGACACGAAGTTCCTTAATTCCTTTTGGATCAAGGCCATTCGTCGGTTCATCCAGAATGAGCAGACGAGGCCGCCCAAGTAACGCTTGGGCAATACCGAGCCGCTGACGCATACCAAGTGAGTATGTTCTGACTTTATCGTGAATACGCTGATCCAATCGTACAATATCCACAACTTCCTGGATACGATCATTATCCACTCCCGGTTGCATGCGGGCAAAATGTTCCAGGTTCTCCCATCCGGTCAGATAGGTATATACCTCGGGATTTTCAACAATGGAGCCTACATACTTCAAAGCACGCTCAGGGTCTCGATTCACATCATAACCACAGACTTTAATTTTCCCTTCTGTCGGTTTGATCAGATCCACCAGCATCCGTATCGTTGTTGTTTTTCCTGCACCATTAGGACCGAGAAATCCAAAGATTTCACCAGGTTTTACGTCAAATGTAACGTCTTTAATGATCCACTTGCGTCCGATCCGCTTCTTCAGATGCTGTACTGAGAGGACGGAATCATACTGCTTCTCTGCCATTTAATTTCCGCTCCCTTCTGCCGGTGTATCTGTCTTGAATTCCTGCGCAATCCGAACTGCAATCTGCTCATAACCTTGTCCGTTGGGATGGAAATGATCTGAAGAGAGATACTCACCCAGATGATTTTCAAATAAATCGAATGTAGGGACCAGTGTCATCTTGTCCTCATTGTTCAAAATATCCAGTGCAGCATCGTTCCATGCAGCAACAACTGCATTACCTGGCTTCTCCAATTCCTTCACATCGCCAAATGGATTGTACAATCCTATGTACGCAATCTGTGCATCGGGATTGATTTCTTTGACTTTCTTCAATATCTCTTGAAGGCGTTTCGACGTTTCCGGTAAAGCCGCTGCCAGCTGCTCTGCTGTAGGCGGATCTTCCCCCTGTAGAACTTGCCCTCCCTGGAAAAGATCATTTGCGCCGATCGAGAGCAAAATAAAATTGGACTGCTGTAGTACGTAACGTACGCCTTGCTCATCGAGTTTTTTCAATAAAGCATCCGTTCTCAAACCGTTTACACCCAGATTATTAAGAACCTGAACGTCATATCCTTTATCTTTAAGCAGGTTCCCTGCACGTCTCACAAAACCGAGTCCCTCATCATCCCCCGTACCTCTTGCCAGGGAATCGCCGATGACAGCCATCCGAATCTTCCCATCTTCCACGACAGCGGGTTCTCCTTCCTTATCCTTGGATGGAGCAGTTGCCTTCTGGCCGGTAGTTAACGCTGAATCTCCCTCGGGGAAAATCACGTCTTTTATAGCGTATCCAAATCCAAATAACAACAACAAGGTTGCCAAGATGGATACTGTACTGACAGTTCTCCAGATCCATGGTGCAGAATCAAGGCTTCTTTTCTTTTTCATCATCACATCTCCGCTCATGTTACACCAGTCCGGGTGCTTAATAATTTATAATGACTTTACATTAAGGCGTGTCTGAAAATCCGCTTTCTTCGGAGTTTTCAGACACGCCTTAATGATGCTATTCCTAAATAACATAAATGTTCTGTCGTTAATTTGCAAATCTTGGCGCTATATTCGCAGAATTCGTTTTCCATATGTCATTTTACGGAAAAAAGGTTATACCATACACAGTTCCAACTGTGCTGATATAACCTTTTGATAAACAAATTTTTAATTACTTCATTATAATTGCTTATTTACCGATAAACTCTTGAGCCCAGTATCCGTTGTAGAAACCTACACCGATATGCGTAAAGTTTTTGCTCAGAATATTCGCTCGGTGTCCTGCACTATTCATCCAGGCTGTTACAACTTCCTGAGGTGTTTTTTGTCCTTTGGCAATGTTCTCACCTGCATAGCTGTAAGTTACTCCGAATTGTTTCATCATATCAAACGGAGAACCATACGTAGGTGACTGGTGATCAAAATAGTTATTGTTGCTCATATCTTTTACTTTGGCAACAGCTACTTTGTCAAGGAGAGCATCTGAAGCCAGCGCGCTCAGACCTGCTTTGGCACGTTCAGCGTTCACAAGCTTTACTACTTGCGTGGCAAAGTCAGATTGTGTGCTTTCGCTACCACTATTACTTGTGTTGTTACCTGTGTTACCCGTATTTGATGGATCTTTAGCCGGTGTAGTCGCCGGTTTTTCTTCTTGAGTTGGTTGTGCTGGTTTAGTCGGTTGCTCAGGCTTAGTTGTTGGCTTTGTAGTCGGCTCAGCAGGTTTCGTTGTTTGGTCAGGCTGTGTAGCAGGCTTCTCTACGATTTGTCCTTCGGATACCGTGTATCCATTTTGTTTGAGCCATTTCTCCAGATATGCTTTCAAGCTGTCTGTACTTGTAATTTTGTAAGTAGTGACAGTCTTATATGTTGAATCTGCAGCTGACGCGGAAGCAGGAAGCATTACACCTACGGCCAGTACGGCTGTCAGACTACTCGTTACGACAGTTTTCATCCATTTCTTTTTCAAATTCATTCATCTCCTTAAGATTAATTATTACAACTTTGTAATTAATACTCTAGCAGTATATCAATTCAACAGGAGATTGTGAACCTATAAAATATGGAAAAGTAACTTTTTTGTCATTTTCTAGCCATAAAAAAAAAGACATTCAGACTAAAATGCTAGTCGAATGCCGCTTCACCATCTATTTATCAGTCACTACATCAGAACGTGCAGATCAGGATATCATGAGAATTTCCATGCAATAGAAGAAACTTATTTTATACTACAGAAGAACTTTACTGAACCGATAGCCTCTCTTCTGAAAACCAATGTGCTCATAAAAAGAGTACGTTGTTGAAGTTACTTCACGGTTCGCACCCGTGACAAACAGTTGTTTACCACCTTGCTGTCTGCCCCAATCTTCGGCACGAGCCATCAGACGACGGCCAATACCACCGCCACGATGTTCTTGACCTACAATAAGGGAAGTAATTTGTGCGGCAGGTTCTGGATAGGCATGACTTTGCACACATTGCAAGCCAATCACACCAATAATTTGTTCATCCACTTCGGCAACAAGCATGCATGCATTTGGGTTGGTTTCCAAACATTCAATGCGTTCTTTCATAACATTGGCTGTTGTCGGATAGCTGACCTCTCGCATCAGTCCCGTTACCGCTTCAGCATCTCGCAGTTCACACTCTCGGATCATCAGTACAGGGGCCTCAACATTATTGGACATGATTTACCTCCACTTTCAGCATATTAGCGGCTTGTACCGCTGTTTTACGAGCTTCTTCCACATCTTGACCAGCACTTAGCGCTACAGCCATTCGGCGTCCTACTTTGGTCTCAGGTTTGCCAAATACACGAATCTGAGTACGAGGAAGAGCCAACGCCTCTTCAATCCCGCTTATAGTAAAGTCAGATGTTTCCTCATTAGCCTTCAGCGTTGCTGAAGCTCCCGGTGTCAACAGATGTACATCCGTGACCGGAAAACCAAGAATTGCACGTACATGCAGCGCAAACTCGGAACTGTCTTGCGTCACCATTGTAACCATACCTGTGTCATGTGGACGAGGAGATACCTCGCTGAACACAACACCATCCGGAGTCAGAAACAATTCCACTCCAAACAGTCCATAGCCGCCGAGTTCATCCGTAACGGATTTGGCAATATGACAAGCCTGCTGCCATTGCTCCGGAGTCATTGCATGAGGTTGCCAGGATTCGACATAATCCCCGTCCTTCTGAATGTGACCAATCGGAGGACAAAATACGGTGCCTGATACAGACCTAACGGTGAGTAATGTAATCTCACTGTCAAATTGCACAAAGCTCTCCACGATAACACGAACGGATTTGCCACGAGCCCCCGAAAGAGCAATATTCCAGCAATCCTCTACGTCGCCCGGTGTTCGGCATACACTCTGCCCTTTGCCGGAAGAACTCATCAATGGTTTAATGACACAAGGTGTGCCAAGCTTACGTACGGCTTCCTGAAGTTGTTCCAGGTTGTCCGCAAAAAGGTAATCAGCTGTCGGAAGTTTCAATTGTTCGGCTGCAAGACGACGGATGCCTTCGCGATCCATCGTTAGACGTGCAGCTCGGGCAGTAGGTACTACACAAAATCCTTCTTCCTCTAGCTCCAGTAGTGCTTCTGTTGCAATAGCTTCAATCTCAGGTACGATGTAATGAGGTTTTTCTTTACGGATCAACTGTTTCAAAGCTTCGGCATCCAGCATGTCGATGCAGTATGACCGGTGTGCGACCTGCATTGCAGGTGCGTTCTCATAACGATCAACAGCGATCGTCTCTACTCCCAGTCGCCCAGCCTCAATAACGACCTCTTTTCCCAATTCTCCACTGCCTAATAGCAGCATTTTTTTGGCTTGAGCCGTATAAGGAGCACCCCACATGTTCTTTCCAATCCTCCCAAAGAGAAATCTTCTATATCTGTCTCTCTATTTTCGGGGTTTTGGTTAAAGATTGCAAGAGTGTCCCCTATTTTTCTTGTGAATTTTACAAGATTTTTTGTGTTTTTTCGATCAAATTTTACAATTACCGCTCACAGATTCGATACTCTTTCCATTCCTCCCAGAATTAAGGAAATGTTAAATGAGTATATTTTAATACTCCGACAAATCTGGACAAGCAAACAAATCCCAAGTCTATGAACTTGGGATTTGCCGATTTTTTTCTCTGAAGATTTCATTATGCGAGGAAACATAAGCCATTTTGGGTGCATCTGGCTTCAGATATTGCTTCGCACTATTGACTGCCACTATTGCGTCATTGAAGGCACCTGCAATGAGTCTCACTTTGCTCTCGTGGGTCGAACAGTCCCCTGCTGCAAAAACACCTGGGAGGCTCGTCTCTGCTTGGTGGCTCATTAGAACCATTCCATCGTCCATCTTCAGCCCACAGCTGGCCAGATCACTTAAATTACTTTTATATCCATGACTAATGACGACATCATCCACTTCCAACACCACATTGTTCTGACTTTCCTTATGTGTAATCACAACCTTGCGGATGTTTAGACCATCACCATGAAGCTGCGTGATGCTATATGGTGTTCTCACATCCGTTATATTGTGCATCTCGCTTACATTTCGTTCCATTGCGCGGAACTCCTTATTCCGATGGATTACGACTACGCTGCGAGCTATTTTAGCAAGTTCAATTGCCCAGTCTACAGCACTGTTACCTCCACCTGAAATGAGTACGCGCTTCCCGGAAAAATGTTCTGGATTTTGTACGGTGTAATGAAGGTTCTCATAATTACATTCAACTGGCTCCTGAAGCACCAATTTCTGAATTTCTGCGATACCGCGGCCTACTGCAACAATGATTGTACGCGTATAGTGTATCTCGCCTTCAGCAGTATACAGAGCCAACATTTCGTTATCCAGCCTGGCGAACCGATCTACTTTGCAATTCAATTCAACCGTTGGATTAAAGGTATTCGCCTGCTGAACCAGATACTCAATCAACTTTGAACACTTCATTGGTGGCAGGCCACCCACATCCCAAATGGTTTTTTCGGAATAAGTATGCAGAAAACCACCAAGTTGGTCTTTGCCTTCAACGATCTTAACTCTCATATCACGCATCCCGGCATAAAAAGCCGCATATAATCCGGCTGGACCGCCTCCGATGATAGTCAAGTCATAGATATCTTCCTTATTCATTTTGGACACATCCTGTTATTTAGTTGTGAAATCAGAGATACGTGTAACATGAATCGTTTGCCTTATTTATTTTTCTCTTCAAAGACAGCTACAATGTCATCAATAACATACTCGTCGGCCAGTGGAGACATCCCCAGATTGAGCCATTCCTTACCACCAACCATGTACACATGATTATTTTTGACTGCTTTCAGATTTTTCCATAGTGAAGTTGCCAACATCTCTTCAAATTTCTTTTTAATTTCAGGATTCTTATCGTCATCCAGTTGAACGATCAAGTGATCTGCATCGTATTCAGGCAACACTTCCATGGATACCGACATGGCAACTTGATCTTTCGGGAAATTCGGGAGCGGATTCATACCCAGTCGTTTGTGCACGAAGTTTCCACGGTCAAGGTTCTCCCCGTGGAGAACAATTTCTTTTTCCATGACTCGAATATAGAGAACTGTTTCTTCTCCAATCATCTCGTTTAATTTGTCAGCTGCAACTTTTTCCTTTGCCACCAAATCTTCAATAACCTTTTCTGCCTGTTTTTCTTTGTCCAGAATTTTGGCAATATCACGCAATTCGTCCCGCCAATCATCACGTTGTGGAAGAAGTACAGTGGGTGCAATCAGAGCAAGCTGATCATAATCCTTTTCGGACCACCAGTCAGGAGCTATAATTAAATCAGGCGTTGTCTCCATAATCGCTTCAAAATTCGGCGTTCGTGCGATGCCCATTTTCATGGTATTCGCGAATGGCACTTCCAAATAAGAAGGTTGATCCTCATGATAGTTCTGCACAGCAACAGGTACGATGCCAAGTGCATACAAAAACTCCGGATATACAAGGGATAGGCCCACTACTCTTTGTGGTTCAACCGGAATTTCAATTTCTCCCATCTTAGTAGTCACTTTTTTTACTTGGTTTGTTTCTGATGTGGACGTATTGGCAGAACCAGTCTTTTGACCTTCGCTCGTAGCCTCATCTTGCCCCGCTGCACCACAAGCCGAAATAATAAGCACCAACATCATGGTGCATAGTACCGTTAACCATCTGAATCTCATTCTTTATGTACCCCCTATATGGCATGTAGTTATGACAACATCTAATTAATAATAATTATCATTATCATTATGATATAGGAGTAAGTATATTAAAATATGTTCAGGTATGATATTGACTATTCAGACTTTTTGCTATGGACGATCTTGCCATAGCTTTAAAATTTCATCCAACATAAGCTCATGGGTAAACGCCGTGTAGTCCAGCAGGACGCTCGACAAAAGGACATCTATTCTGCCATTCTGTACCGCTAACAGCTCAAGCCATTCTTCAGACTTACGCACAACAGACCATGTATGCCTGGATGCCTCATCATCACCCGCAATCAGTAATATTCTTTCAACGTTAAGAACAGACAACTCCTTAATGCTCACTGTTCCCCGTTCCCAATAAATTTCAATTCCTTCGGGACCTTCCATTTGCATATCAACGTAAAAAACGGAAGCAATGCTCCTTGGGCCTAACAATTGCAACTCTTCGCCATAAAATTTGAGTACAACTAGCTTGTCTTTTCGTATGAAATCCGCAAGCTGATTCTTTATGACCGTTGCTTTCTCTTCATATCTTTGTAGCCATACCTCTGCAATATCCGACCTGTTCAAAAAGCTTGCAACAACTCTCAAATGTGCTCTCCAATCCCCTTTTTCCCACGTAAGGTCACACACAGGAGCAATGGAATGAAGCTGACTTTGCAGAGCCTCAGACTCCGTCCCAATCGTTATTATATAATCAGGCTTAACTAATTGAAGCTGTTCCAGCCAAGTGGTCTCACTCTCGGCGAGAGGCATAACTTTGTCTGTTTCGTATTTACGTCTATAGTAGTATGTCCATGGATGACTGGCTGGTGCTGCACAGGGAATGATCTGCAATGCAATCAGTATACCAATGCTCAGGGAATGAACTGCAGCAATTTTTTGTTTGCTATTACGTATAAACGCTGCTGGTGGAATGCCGGAGAACTGCTTAAATTTACGCCGGAAATACGTCTCATCCTGGTAACCCACGTAAGATGCCACATCCTTGAGTCGATAACTGTGATCATTTCTCATTAAGATCTGGGCTTGTTTAATTCGATATAGTGTTAAATAGTCCACTGGACTGTAACCATACCTTTTCTTGAATAAACGCATGAAATGTCGAGGGCTCATTCGTGCCACATTTGCTAATTCCTCAATGGTTAATCTCTTGGAATAATTTTGCTCCATGTATTCTTTGACATGTTCAATTGGTGAAGCCAGATCCGTCTTTTCTGCACGGGCTACGTCGTAAAACATGGTATACAACAATTCCTGAAAACGAATCTGACCATAGTACCTTTGCAAACCATCCTTCTTCAATGTGTGATGGTAAATCATCTGACAGATCACGCCAACAGCAACGGGTGAAGATGAGCTGACCTCGCCATTCACTTCATTACGTAAAAGTTGCTTCATCATCTCAAGGGCTGTTCCACCCTCCTGCTCCAGTGCGTACATGACATCAAAACTCATGTGATACACACCTCGTTCGTCCAACGAATGCACATTTGCCTCAACCAATTGCCCTGGGAAACCTATGTACAGCCCGCCCGTCTTTAATTCGACGAAACTGCCATCTATCTTTAACCACCCTTGTCCACTGGCTACAAATAATAACATGTATGTTTCAATGAAGTGTTTCCTTAGAAGCCACTCCGTCGCAGGATCACTCGTATAATTCACCTGGATAAGCCTGAAATTCATATGATCCAGGTGATCAAAATGCTTTGAATTTATTTCGTTGTTGTCCATCTGCATTGATCTCCCTCCAGCCATGAACGATGATATTAATTTCATTCTTCGAAAATATAACATACCACACTAACCATAAAAAAAAACACTCCGGCTATCCTCTATACCTGTCTTCAATGAATAAGATGCACTTATTATTGAAGGATCAGGCTATAGAACGCCAGAGTGTTATAAGTTCATAGGTGTTCAGACGCTTCACTGGCGTCCAAGGAGTTCATTACAAAAATCTGTATTGAGCTTCAATGAGCCCATTATAGACGCCTTGTTTTTGGATAAGCTGCTCATGGTTGCCCTCTTCTTTAATTTCACCATGATCCAGGACAATAATGTTATCTGCATTCCGGATGGTGGAGAGTCGGTGAGCGACCATAAAGGACGTTCTTCCCTGCAACAATACCTTCAGTGCTTCCTGGATTTTAAGCTCTGTCTCGGTATCAATGCTGGCAGTAGCTTCATCCAGAATCAATATGCGAGGATCGGCAAGGAGCGCACGGGCAAAGGATAACAATTGCCGTTGTCCCATGGATAATACGTTCCCTCTTTCTTCGACTTCGGTATCATATCCGCCAGGCAGCTTCATGATGAACTCATGCGCATTGACTGCTTTGGCGGCCTCTTCCACTTCTTCATTGGTTGCATCCAGTCGTCCAAATCGAATATTGTCACGAATCGTACCCGAGAAGATGAAGGTATCCTGTAATACAATACTGATCTGGCTGCGTAAACTCTCTACCGTTACATCCCGCACATCCTGTCCGTCAATGGTGAGACGTCCACCGGATATATCATAGAAACGACTGATCAGGTTGATGATCGTACTTTTACCTGAACCGGTATGACCAACGAGTGCAATTGATTGTCCCGCAGCCGCCGAGAAGCTGATTCCTTTCAGCGCCTGTCTGCCCTTCTCGTATTCGAACACCACATTTTCGAATGCGATATCCCCTTTAATAGAAGGAAGTGGCTTGGCACCTGGTTTATCCGCAATACTTGGTTTTTCATCCATGAATTCGAAGATACGCTCCGATGATGCCATCGCAACCAATAGCTGATTGTACATCTGTCCCAGACGGTTGATTGGATCCCAGAAGTTGCCGACATAGTTGGCAAACGCGACAAGTAATCCCACAGTTAACTGATCCTGTTGAATCAGATAAGCACCAAACCAGAAGAGGATCAATGTACCGAATCCGCCGGTGATCTCAATCAATGGTCCGAAGCCCTGGTTCATTGCTGATGCCCTATCCCATGACTTTTTGCTGGACAAATTCATATTGTCAAAATACTTCATGTTCTCTTTTTCCTGTGTATAAGCCTGAGTCACGCGAATCCCCTGAATGGATTCATTCAAGTGAGAGTTAATCCGGGAGTTCTTCATGCGCACATCCTGCCAGGCACGACGGATCAGCACCCGCAGTTTGGTCGAGATGATAAACATGATTGGCACCGTAATGATTACGGCAAGACCCAGTTTCCAGTTAATCAACAGCAAGATTACAATGATCCCGAGCAACTGCACGCAGTCGATCATGACGTTAACTGCACCGTTAGTGAACAGATCCTGCAGGGAGTTAATATCATTCGTCACACGCACCAGTACGGAACCTGCCGGTCTTTTGTCAAAAAAGTTAAAGGACAGCTTCTGGATATGCTTGAACAGATCCGAGCGAAGATCGTAGATAACGCGCTGTCCAATAATGTTCGTCAATTTGATCCGGTACGTATTGGCTGCCCATTGAATGAGATACAACACGAATATGGAGCCTGCGATCAGATAAAGCATCGTCATACTTGGCAGCCCTGTTGCCGGTGCGATGGCCCGGTCAATCGCCAGACTGATCAGAAAAGGTACGGATAATTTCGTAATGGTACCGAGAATCATCATTAGAATAACGAGTGGCAACAATTGTTTCGCATAAGGTTTCATGTAAGCAAATAGACGTCCGAATTCTTTCCAGTTAAACGGTTTTTCAATAATTTCATCGTCCTGATACACGAATCGTTCATTCAGTTTCTTCTCGGAGGCCCCTTTGGCCTCGCGCCTGTCTGCTATCGTTTCGGCACTCATGAATTCACCTGCTCCCCAGCCTCCCGCTTACCGCGGGCAATATAATCTGCGTATTGAATTTTATAAACATCCTGGTATGGTCCAGGTACTTCAATAAGTTCGGTATGTTTCCCACGTTGTACCACGCGACCTTCATCCAGCACCAGAATCTCATCTGCATGTCTTAGTGAAGATATCCGGTGTGCAATAATAAATGTAGTCCTACCGCGCATGACTTCCTGGAAACCGGATTGAATCTCATGTTCCGTCTCCATATCCACGGCGCTGGTTGCATCATCGAGTACCAGGATTTTCGGATTTTTCAGCAAAGCCCTTGCGATCGCAATCCGCTGTTTCTGTCCACCCGATAATCCCATGCCGCGCTCACCAACCACCGTGTCATATCCGTCCGGGAACTCCATAATGAAGTCATGAGCTTTGGCCAGCTTGGCTGCACGGATAATCTCATCCATGGTGACATTCTTAAGTCCGTAGGAAATATTATTGCGAATGCTGGATGAGAACAGGAAGGTTTCCTGGAAAACAGAAGCGATCTGACTCCGCAAACTGCGAATGCCTATATCTTTGATATTTTTTCCATCCAGCTTGATCGTACCCGAGTTGACGTTATATGCACGCATCAGGAGCTGAATGATGGTCGATTTACCTGACCCTGTGCCACCGAGGAAACCGATTACAGAACCGGGTGCAGCATCAAAATTAATATCGGTTACCGCTGGCATTTTGTTGCCGTAGGCAAAGGTAACGGAATCAAATGTCACATGACCATTCACTTGGTCTGCTTCCACAATGACCGGATCTTGCGTTTCTTCCACATCCACTGGCGTATTGAGCAGTTCGAGCACCCGTTCACCTGAAGCCTTGGATTGCGTATAGTTGTTGATATGGAACCCCAGATTCCACATTGGACCGATTATGTACCAGATCAAACTGAAAAAGGCAACGAGTTCACCAAGTGTCAGCGTATTCTGTATAACCATTCTTCCACCGATCACCAGCAACAGCACGATGCTCACCGAAGCAAGTATCTCCATGATCGGAAAATAACGACTCCACAAGGTTGCGGCATGAATCTGATTCGTCTTGTAACGCTCATTGCGTGTGGAGAATTTCTCCACTTCATAAGGCTCACGTGCAAAGGATTTTACCGTACGCACGCCAGTAATATTCTCCTGTACCGCTGTCGTCAGTGAACTGAGCGCCAGCCGCATCTCCTGAAACGCAGGGTGAATTTTGGATTCGAATCTCAGCGCAACGAAGGCAAGTAATGGGATGCATATGAGCGTGAACAGTGTAAGCTGCCAACTCATGGTCATCATCATGATTGCGCCGAATACGACCATCAAAACCATGTTGAGAATCTGGGCGAAACCAAATCCGATAAAGTTACGGATGGCTTCCAAATCTCCCGTGAGGCGGGACATCAGATCACCTGTCTTGGCCGTATCATAATAACGGAAGGATAAGAATTGAAGCTTTTCATAACATGCGTTACGAAGTCTGTACGCCAGGAAGTTACCCAAGCGTCCTCCAAAAAATCCATGTAAAAACTGCATTCCCGCTTTCAAAATCACTACACCTAACACAGTCAAGGCAATTATGGGAACGTCTTCAAAAGTGCGCGGAACAATAATATCATCAATCAGTATCCTCAGCATGTACGGATACACCAACCCAAGTGCGGTCGCTAAGGCGAGGAACAAGATTGATACAAATAAATACGTTCGCTTTTCCCAAAAAAAGGTTTGCAGTTGCCTAAGAACATCCATGTTTCTCCTCCTCTTATGTCGTTCAAAAATACTATGAACATTTATGAAGTTTATCACCGTACCCCATTCGCGGCAAAGCGAATAACAGACCATATTCTGCCTGCTTTCAGCTTATTGACGCATTAACGAAGGTAAATACCCACCTTTCAATCAAATGTTTGAATATTCTCTTTATTTCAGGTTGTTCGTACCAAAAAAAGGCTCCCTATATGCCTTTTCGGCAGGGGCCTTTTTGAGGTTAGTTTCACAACATTTTCAATGTGTTGCTGTATCCATCATTTCTTTTTACAAAGACTTCCAGAGAATACGCGTTATACCGTGATTTTAACGGTGTTCAATCTGTTCCAGTTGGTTGGACAAGCTGGTCCATTGCTCCGCCGGAATTCCGCTTTCCAGTGTATCTTGAATTCCGCTCACCGCCTCGTCCAGACGTTCTTCCAATTGACGGGATTGGTGTTGCAATGACTGACATAGCTGGTTGTCATAAAACTGAATCAGTTTGTCTTGCGCAGCAGGAAGAACTTCAATGATCATCTGTTTGAGGACCGGATCAAGTGCCTCCTGTAACCGCTGACGCCCATCTCCTTCGAAGAACTGTTTCGGATTGCGGAAATAATTCAAATAGCTTTTCCATCCAGACGGTTCTTCCAGACGAACTTCTTCAAGCACAGGTGTACTCCAGCGTTCGGTCAGTGGCAGTGACACATCCACGCCCCCTGATAACTGTCTCACCTCATCTATACAATCCGTAACTTGCTTCGTCAGCCAAGTCTGACCTGCCTGTTCAAGTCTGAGGGTGGTCGCGAGCAATTCCTGCTCCAGCTCAATCGCAATCATACGTAACAGCTCACGTCCACACGCTGCAAAAGCAGTCTTCAGGTTGCCCTGATCCTCCCGAAGTACGGATGGATGGAATGCTTCTGCCATGAATAGGCCAAGGCGGTAGGCAAGTCGCTGCCGCACATGGAAGAGCAGTTCTGCTGTTTCCTGTGACAACTCTTCCTTCATGGAGCGTGCTGCAAGTTGCTGTATACGCTGGCGTGACTGTCCCTGGATGGTCTCCAGTTCATCCCTCCGCTGCTGCAATGCTTCTTCTCCCTGAGCTGCATCCTCCGCGCGTTTCTTCAGCCGCTGAATGACACGTGCCATCTCTTCGGAAGCACCACCTACGGCAAGATCAGCTAATTCTCTGCCTGCAAATTGGTTGAACTCTTCCTCAAAACGGATAAAGCCGGATTGCTCAAGCAGCTTCGAATCACCTGCCATCTTGCCTTCCATCGCCAGTATGCTGGATACCGGGAAGAGTCGTGGTGCCCGAATTCCATTACTGCGCAATTGGGTGCTCACATGATCGAGAACCTGCTCCAATTCTTTTTCAGAGGAAGACAGGTCGCTGGCATTCACGACAAAGAACATCTGATCCATGGCAGAACTATCTTTGACACGTCCCAACTGATTCAGGAATTGGCGATCCCCTTGGGAGAAAGCGTGGTTGTAATACGTTACAAAAATGAGGGCATCCGCATTCTTCATATAATTGAAGGTTACACCCGTATGACGAGCATTGACAGAGTCAGCTCCTGGTGTGTCGACCAGTACAATACCCTGTTCCGTTACGTCGCAACTGTAGTAGAGATCGATACTATCTACAAAGCAGGACTTCTTCTCGTTTGCGACAAAGTTACGATAACCGTCCAGATCCACCAGCACATCCTGACCTAGCTGGTCCGCTGTTTCTTCCCAGCCGGCTGCTGCCGCCTGCAAAAAGCTGTAATGCGGACGTCCCGCGGGGTGCACATCCTGTGGTGAGAGGGAACGTACTCGCTTCTGCCACTCGGTTCCAGGCTCACCCAGTCCAAGCAAACGGAAGGAATAGGCGAGGTCTTCCTGGAAGGCGTCCCGGGTCTTCATACGGACCCTGGCTGTTCCATGCTCCGCTCCCCCGGCAGGAGCCATGATCCGGTTAATCGCCGCTGTTGTTGGATGCGGCGAGACGGGTAATACAGCTTCGCCCAGCAACGCGTTGGCGAAGGAGGATTTGCCGGCGCTGAATGCTCCGAACAGCGCCAGAGTGAACGTGCCGCCCGCAAGCGAAGCCGCGCGTGCACGCAGATCCCGTACCGCCGACCCCAT